>NZ_BCXI01000008.1 GCF_001895025.1 Rhodococcus zopfii NBRC 100606 = JCM 9919 | reverse complement strand
CAGTACCAGCAGGCCGGGTATGCGCCGCAGCAGTACCCACCGGGGGCGCCTGCACCCCACCAGCCGCCGTTCGGACCGGGAGGATTCCAACGTTGACCGCGCTTCTGAACGCCGAGTTCCGCAAGGTCCTCGGTTTGCGCTACTGGTGGATCCTCGGGATCGCGCCGGTCGTGGTGGGTTTGTTCACCGGCGCGCTGACCCTTCCCCTCGCCCGCCAGGTCGAGGACATCGTCGGTGAGGGTTTCGCGTCGACCGTGGCGGCCGCGATCGGGATCGCGCTGGCGTTGGCGCTGGTGTTCCTGTTCGCGGCCGTGTTCGGCGCGGTGAACGGTGGCACCGAGTTCCAGCACCGGACGGTGGTGACGACTTTCCTCACCACACGCGGTCGTGACGGGGTGGTCGCCGCCAAGTACGCCACCGCCGCGGCGTTCGGGCTGCTGTACTGCGTCGTCGTGGAGATCGCGGCGGTCCTGACCGTCTTGATGTTCGCCGGCGGCGACGGCGGCACCTCCACCGGATCCGATCTCGGGCAGCTCGCGGCGGTCCTCGCCACCGGCGTGCTGTGCGCCGTGCTGTGGGCGCTCATCGGGTCGGGGCTCGGTCTGCTGACCGGTTCCACGGTCGGCAGCGTCCTCGCGATCTCCGCGTGGGTTCCCTTCGGCGAGCTGATCGTGTCGCTGATCCTGCACGGCCTCGGGCTGGGCACGGTCGCGGATCTGCTTCCGGTGCAGCTCACCTGGTACACGATCGTCGGGGTCATCGACATTCCCGAAGCCGGTGACATGGCCGTTCGGTGGCCGGCGGCGCCGCTCGCGTTGATCGGCTGGGCCCTGCTCGTCTGTTCGCTCGGCTGGTGGCGGGTTCGCAGCCGCGACCTCGCCTGATCCGCGCACACGGGCGGTGTCGGCGCCTAGCGCTAATGTCGGCAGCGATGCCACAGCACTCGCAGACCCCCGGTTGGATCCGCCGCCTGAGCACCGAATCCTTCCGGCACCGTGCCGTCGCCGTCGGAGCACTGGCGGCGACGGTCCTCGCCGCGCTCATCGACATCGGTTTCCCCCTCCTGACGAAACTCGCGCTCGACAGCGCCACCCACCCGCAGGGCGCCGACCTGCACCTGATCGGGGTTGCCGCCGCCGCGATCGCCGGCGGTGCGCTGGTCCGGTTCGGCTGCCAGTACGGCCGCCGGATGCTCGCCGGACAGCTGTCGCTGAATGTGCAGCACGACCTGCGGCTGCGGCTGCTCGGGTCGTTGCAGCGGCTCGACGGTCGCGGCCAGGACCAGCTCCGCACCGGCCAGGTCGTGTCCCGTTCGATCACCGATCTTCAGCTCGTACAGGGACTGCTCGCGATGGTGCCGATGTCGGCAGGGGCACTGCTGCAGTTCCTGCTGGCCCTGGTCATCATGGCGGTGTTGTCGCCCCTGCTCACCCTCATCGCCGTCGTGACCGTGCCGCTCATCGCGCTGATCGTCCGGACGGTCCGGCCGAAACTGTTCGCCGCGACCTGGTCCGCGCAGCAACGCGCCGCCGATCTGGCCCAGCACGTCGAGGAAACCGTCACCGGCGTGCGCGTGGTCAAGGGCTTCGGGCAGGAGGACCGCGCCGTCGACCAACTCGAACGGCACGGGCTGGCGCTGTACGCCGAACGGATGCGGGCGGCCCGCATCAACGCGCGGTTCACGGCCCCGATGGGTGCGATCCCGCAACTCGGGCTGGTCGCGACCATCGCCCTCGGCGGATGGCTGGCGCTGCACGGCACCGTCACCATCGGCACGTTCCTCGCGTTCACCGCGTACCTGGCGACGATGAGCGCGACGACCCGCACCCTGTCGTCGGTGATCATCATGGCGCAGCTCTCCCGCGCCGCCGTCGAACGCGTCTACGAGGTGATCGACGCCGAACCCGACGTCGCGGACCCGCCGCACCCGGTGCCGCTGCCCGCGGGTCCGCTCGGGCTGGCGTTGCGCGAGGTCACGTTCGGGTTCGAAACCGGCCGCGACGTCCTGCGCGGGGTGGATCTCGAGGTCGCCCCCGGCGAAACCGTCGCCGTGGTCGGACCGGCCGGGTCCGGGAAGACCGCGTTGTCGCTGCTGCTGCCGCGTTTCTACGCGCCGGACACCGGCTCGGTGAGCCTGACCGGAGCCGGCACCGAGCTGGATGTGCGCTCGCTGCGCAGCGACGAATTGCGCGAAGCCGTCGGTCTCGTGTTCGACGAACCGTTCCTGTTCTCCGACACCATCGCCGCGAACATCGCGCTGGGCCGGCCGGACGCCACTCCCAACGAGATCCGGGCCGCGGCGGTCGCGGCCCGCGCCGACGAGTTCGTCGAGGCGCTGCCCGACGGATACGACACCGTCGTCGGGGAACGTGGCCTGACCCTGTCCGGCGGGCAGCGGCAGCGGGTCGCGCTGGCCCGGGCGTTGCTGCTGGATCCGCGGGTGCTGATCCTCGACGACGCGACCTCCGCCGTCGACGCCGAGACCGAGGCGGCGATCTTCGCGGCGCTGCGCGAACAGAAACACCGCACCACCCTCGTGCTCGCGCACCGTCGCTCCACCCTGTCGCTCGCGGACCGGGTGGCGGTGCTCGACGCGGGCCGCATCGTCGACATCGGGACCGTCGACGAACTCGAGGAACGCAACGCCCTGTTCCGGGCACTGCTCACCGGCACCGGCGACGACGAACCCGACACCGATCCCGTCCTGCCGGGACCCGAGCCGTCGGCCGAGCAGCTGTGGCCGGAGGTGCCCGGCGACCCGGACGATGCCGGCGTGACCGCTGCCTCCGCCCCGCCCGCGGCCCCCGGCGGCGGCCCGGGCGGGGGTGGTCCCCGCGGCGGGGGTGGCCCGATGAGCGGGGCGCTCGGCGCGGTCGCGCCCACCCCGGAACTCCGGACCGCGGTGGCGGCGCTGCCCCCGGCGACCGAGAGCCCGGGCCGGCATCCCGATCTGCAGTCCGGATCGTTGCGCCTCCCCGACCCGGGGTTCCGGCTGTGGACGACGCTGCGTCCGGTCCGGTTGCTGCTCGCCGCGGTCGTGCTGTGCCTGACCGTCGAGTCCCTGACCTCGATCGGGTTCCCGTCGATCGTGCGGTACGCCGTCGACCAGGGCGTCACGCCCGGCGATCCGGCCCGGCTGTGGGGCGCGGTCGGCGCCGGAGTGCTGCTCGCGCTGCTCGGCTGGGCGGTGGTGTCGGTGCTGACGGTGCTCACCGCCCGCGCCGGTGAACGGGTGCTGTTCGGGTTGCGGGTGCGCAGCTACGCCCATCTGCAGCGGCTCGGACTCGACTACTACGAGCGGGAACTGTCCGGGCGGATCATGACCCGGATGACGACCGACGTCGACGCGCTGTCCTCGTTCATCCAGACCGGCCTGTCGACCGCGGTCGTCAGCGTGCTCACGGTCACCGGGATCTCGGTGGCGCTGCTCGTCACCGACTTCTCGCTCGGGCTGGTGGCGCTGGCGGTGGTACCGCCGCTGCTGATGGCGACCCTCTGGTTCCGGAAGGTGTCGTCGTCGGCGTACGCGATCTCCCGCGAGCGCATCTCCATCGTCAACGCGGACTTCCAGGAGAACGTCACCGGGCTGCGTGCCGCGCAGGCGTACCGGCGCGAGGCGTTCGCCGCGCAGCGTTTCGCCGAACGCGCCGACGCCTACCGGCGCAGCCGCATGCGCTCGCAGCGGGCGATCTCCCTGTACTTCCCGTTCATCACGATGCTGTCGGATCTGGCGTTGGCGGCGGTGGTGTACGTCGGCGCGCGGGAGGTCGCGGCGGGTGAGGCGACCCCCGGTGTGCTGGTCGCGTTCGTGCTGTACCTGAGCCTGCTGTTCGGCCCCATCCAGCAGCTCTCCCAGGTGTTCGACGGCTATCAGCAGGCCCGCGTGGGACTCCGCCGCATCGGTGATCTGCTGCGCACCGAGAGTTCACTCGAGACCGGTCCTCCCGGCTCGGTGCCGGTGACCGGGCATCTGCGCGGCGACGTGTATCTCACCGACGTCGGCTTCCGCTACTCCGGCGCGGACACCGACGCGCTCACCGACGTCGACCTGCACATCCCGGCGGGTTCGACGGTCGCGCTCGTCGGCCGCACCGGCGCCGGCAAGTCCACCATCGTCAAGCTCCTCGCCCGCTTCTACGATCCGACCTCCGGTTCGGTACGCGTCGACGACGTCGACCTGCGGGACTATCGGCTCCCCGAGTACCGCGGGCGGCTCGGTGTCGTGCCGCAGGAGGCACACCTGTTCACCGGCACCGTCGCGAGCAACATCGCGTACGGCCGCCCCGACGCGGACCGCGCCGAGATCGAGGCCGCGGCCCGCGCGGTCGGTGCGCTGGGCATGATCTCGGGCCTGTCCGGGGGAATGCACCACCCGGTCGGCGAACGCGGGCAGGGCCTGTCCGCGGGACAGCGGCAGCTCGTGGCGCTGGCCCGCGCCGAACTCGTCGACCCGGACCTGCTGCTGCTCGACGAGGCGACCGCGACACTCGATCCGGGCACCGAGCGGGCCGTTCTCGACGCGGGCGAGAAGGTCGCACGGTCACGGACCGCGGTGGTGGTCGCGCATCGGCTGGGAACCGCGGCCCGCGCCGACCGTGTCGTGGTCGTCGACCGCGGGCGGATCGTCGAAACCGGGCCGCACGCGGCGCTGCGTTACGCAGGTGGCGTATACCAGACCCTCTGTGATGCGGCCGAAACCCGGGCAGGGAATAATCGGTCGTCGAGAACCGTCATCGATGGAGATCCCGTCGAAGTCGAAGCACAGATTGTGAGGTAGATCTCGCCGCATGTTCGATCAATTACGATCGCTGGACGGACGGGCTAGCCTCATGAATACAGGCGCTCCGATCGGGTACCGAAGAAAGAAACGAGGCGAACAACTGCCGTGAGCAGCAGCTCTACATCACAGTTCGGACAGAACCAGTGGTTGGTTGACGAAATGTACCAGCGCTTTCAGGACGATCCTTCGTCCGTGGACGCGAGTTGGCACGAATTCCTGACAGATTATTCCCCCGAAACAGCGGTCGCAGGTGGTGCAAACGGCACCGAGACCGCCACCGCTTCCGCCCCGACCGCCACTGCGACGGCTCCCGCCCCGAAGCCCGCACCGGCTCCCGCTCCCGCGCCGAAGACCGCAGCGCCCGCGGCGAAGACCGCAGCCGCCCCCGCCGCCCCGGCGAAGCCCGCAGCCGCTGCCCCGAAGCCCGCTGCCACCTCTTCCGACAAGCCCGCCACCGAGGAGAACAAGGTCCTCCGCGGTGCCGCCGCCGCCGTCGCGAAGAACATGAACGCCTCGCTCTCGATCCCCACCGCTACCAGCGTTCGCGCCATCCCTGCGAAGCTGATGTTCGACAACCGGATCGTCATCAACAACCACCTCGCCCGCACCCGCGGCGGCAAGGTGTCGTTCACGCATCTGCTCGGTTACGCCCTGATCCAGGCCATCAAGGCGTTCCCGAACATGAACAACCACTACGCGGAGATCGACGGCAAGCCGAACCTGGTGACGCCGGCGCACACGAACCTCGGTCTCGCGATCGACCTTCCGGGCAAGAACGGACAACGTTCGCTCGTGGTCGCCGCGATCAAGAACTGCGAAACCATGAATTTCGCGCAGTTCTACTCGGCGTACGAGGACATCGTCCGCCGCGCCCGCGACGGCAAGCTCACCGGCGACGACTTCTCGGGTGTGACGATCTCACTGACCAACCCCGGCGGTATCGGCACCGTGCACTCGGTGCCGCGTCTGATGGCCGGTCAGGGCGCCATCATCGGCGCCGGCGCGATGGAGTACCCGGCCGAGTTCCAGGGTGCCTCCGACGAGCGCATCGCGGAGCTGGGCGTCGGCAAGCTGCTGACCCTCACCTCGACGTACGACCACCGCGTCATCCAGGGCGCCGAGTCGGGTGAGTTCCTCAAGACCGTTCACCAGCTGCTGATCTCCGACGACTTCTACGACGAGATCTTCCACACCCTGCACATCCCTTACGAGCCGGTCCGCTGGCGCAAGGACGTGCCGGAGGGCGCGGTCGACAAGAGCACCCGCGTGCTCGAGCTGATCGCGGCGTACCGCAGCCGCGGCCACCTGATGGCCGACACCGACCCGCTGCAGTTCGTCAAGGACAAGTTCCGTTCGCACCCGGATCTCGACGTCACCACGCACGACCTGACCCTGTGGGACCTCGACCGCGTGTTCAACGTCGGTGGCTTCCACGGCCAGCAGCGCATGAAGCTGCGCGACGTGCTGTCGGTGCTGCGCGACGCGTACTGCCGCCACGTCGGCATCGAGTACACGCACATCCTCGAGCCCGAGCAGCAGCAGTGGCTGCAGGAGCGCGTCGAGGCACACCACGTCAAGCCGACGGTCGCGCAGCAGAAGTACATCCTGAGCCGCCTCAACGCCGCCGAGGCGTTCGAGACGTTCCTCCAGACCAAGTACGTCGGCCAGAAGCGGTTCTCGCTCGAGGGCGCCGAGTCGGTCATCCCGATGATGGACTCCATCATCGATCAGGCCGCCGAGCACCAGCTCGACGAGGTCGCCATCGCGATGCCGCACCGCGGTCGCCTCAACGTGCTCGCCAACATCGTCGGCAAGCCGTACTCGAAGATCTTCACCGAGTTCGAGGGCAACCTGAACCCGGCCGCGGCACACGGCTCCGGCGACGTCAAGTACCACCTCGGCGCCGAGGGCACCTACATCCAGATGTTCGGCGAGAACGACATCAAGGTCTCGCTGACCGCGAACCCCTCGCACCTGGAAGCGGTCAACCCGGTGCTCGAGGGTCTCGTTCGCGCCAAGCAGGACATCCTCGACAAGGGCGAGGGCGGATTCACCGTCATGCCGCTGCTGCTGCACGGCGACGCCGCATTCGCCGGTCAGGGTGTCGTCGCCGAGACGCTGAACCTGGCGCTGCTGCGCGGGTACCGCACCGGCGGCACCGTGCACATCGTCGTCAACAACCAGGTCGGCTTCACGACCGCGCCGGAGCACTCGCGGTCGTCGGAGTACTGCACCGACGTCGCGAAGATGATCGGTGCGCCGATCTTCCACGTCAACGGCGACGACCCCGAAGCGTGCGTCTGGGTTGCGCAGCTCGCCGTGGACTTCCGCGAGAAGTTCCACAAGGACGTCGTGATCGACATGATCTGCTACCGCCGTCGCGGCCACAACGAGGGCGACGACCCGTCGATGACGCAGCCGGCAATGTACGACGTGATCGACACCAAGCGCAGCGTCCGCAAGAGCTACACCGAGGCCCTCATCGGCCGCGGCGACATCTCGCTCAAGGAAGCCGAAGACGCCCTGCGGGACTACCAGGGCCAGCTGGAACGCGTGTTCAACGAGGTTCGCGAGCTCGAGAAGTTCAAGCCGGAGCCGTCGGAGTCGGTGGAGCTGGACCAGACCCCGGCGCCGCGCCTGACCACCGCCGTGGACAAGTCGATGCTCGAACGCATCGGCGACCAGTTCGCGAACGTTCCCGAGGGCTTCTCCGTGCACCCGCGCGTCAAGCCGGTCATCGAGAAGCGCCGCGAGATGGCCCGGGAGGGCCACATCGACTGGGCCTTCGCGGAGCTGCTCGCGTTCGGTTCGCTCGCCGAGCAGGGCGCGCTCGTGCGCCTGGCCGGCCAGGACTCGCGTCGCGGCACGTTCACGCAGCGCCACTCGGTGCTCATCGACCGCAAGACCGGCGAGGACTACAACCCGCTCGCCACGCTCGCGGCGGAGTCCGGTAACGGCGGCCGCTTCATGGTCTACGACTCGGCGCTGACCGAGTTCGCCGGTCTGGGCTTCGAGTACGGCTACTCGGTGGGCAACCCCGAGGCGCTGGTGCTGTGGGAGGCGCAGTTCGGTGACTTCGTCAACGGCGCGCAGTCGATCATCGACGAGTTCATCTCGTCCGGTGAGGCCAAGTGGGGTCAGCTCTCCGACGTCGTGCTGCTGCTGCCGCACGGCCACGAGGGCCAGGGCCCGGACCACACGTCCGGCCGCATCGAGCGCTGGCTGCAGCTGTGCGCCGAGGGTTCGATGACCGTCGCGGTTCCCTCGACCCCGGCCAGCTACTTCCATCTGCTGCGCCGGCACCACCTGGACGGCATCCGCCGGCCGCTCGTGGTGTTCACGCCGAAGTCGATGCTGCGCAACAAGGCCGCGGTCAGCAACGTCGAGGACTTCACGCAGGGCAAGTTCCGCTCGCTGCTGGAAGAGGTGCCCTTCGAGAACGGCACC
Source organism: Rhodococcus zopfii NBRC 100606 = JCM 9919 (assembly GCF_001895025.1). Classification (GTDB taxonomy): domain Bacteria; phylum Actinomycetota; class Actinomycetes; order Mycobacteriales; family Mycobacteriaceae; genus Rhodococcus; species Rhodococcus zopfii. The sequence continues at coordinate 137,530 of NZ_BCXI01000008.1, read as the reverse complement.
GCCGACCGCACGAAGGTCACCCGCATCCTGCTGACCTCCGGCAAGCTCTACTGGGAGCTGCTCGCGAAGAAGCAGAAGGAAAACCGCGACGACATCGCGATCGTCCGCATCGAGCAGCTGTACCCGGTGCCGCGTCGCCGCATCGCCGAGACACTCGAGCAGTACCCGAACGCCACCGAGTTCTTCTGGGTGCAGGAAGAGCCGGCCAACCAGGGCGCGTGGCCGTTCCTGGGTCTGGCGCTGCCGGAACTGCTGCCGGAGAAGCTCGCGGGCATCAAGCGGGTGTCGCGTCGCGCGATGTCCGCGCCGTCGTCGGGTTCGAGCAAGGTCCACGCGGTCGAGCAGCAGGAAATCCTCGAGAAGGCGTTCGGGCAGTAGCCCGGGTCTTCTCGGCAAACCCCGCCTTTCTTCGAAAGACGGTTCTCATGCGAGCCGGGTCGTGCCTGCCCTTCGGGGTCGGCCGGCCCGGTTCGCGCCGTTTCGGGACTCCCCCGTGAGGCGCTCGGGCAACGCCTCCCGCGTATCGGTGACCCGATCAGCGCGCCTCCGGCACCGCGCCGTTCGGGGCACCGGCGACCACGACCACCGCGGGCAGTGCGCCGACGGCGAGGTCGATGAATTCCTCACGCGTGATCTGCGGTTCGCGTAGCCATTCGATGGTGGTGTCCTCGACGAACGCGATCCACCCGCGCACCGCGAGGTGGACCGCGGCGGTCACCTCGATCCCGAGAAGCGGCAGGTGCGCGGCGGTGCGGTCGACCATCGCGGTCCGGGTCTGCTCGAAGACCGCGGTCATGTCGGGGTCGCTGCTGCCGGCGCCGCGCAGCATCGACACGTAGGTGTCGCGGCGTTCGGTGACGTAGTCGACGTAGGCGACGAGGGTGCCGCGCAGCATCGCGATCGGATCGAGGCTCTCGTCGGGTGCGGTGCGGTCGAGCATGTCACGGCTGATGTGCCGGACGATTTCGACGTGGAAATCGTGCTTGCTCGCGAAGTAGTGGAACAGCAGTCCCCGGGAGACCCCGGCCTGGTCGGCGATGTCGTCGACGGAGATCTGTTCGAGGGGCCGTTCCGACAGCATCTGCACGCCCAGGTCGATCAACTGCGCGCGCCGCTCGACGGGGCTGAGCCTGGTGCGTTTGGTACCGGTGCTGTTCACAACTGCCATGCAAACACCTCTGTTGAATTAGAGTCAACAGTGCTATTGACCATCCCTCAATAGCCACCTACGCTCGAATACATGAGTCTTCCGGTTACAGATACCTCCGCTGCCGGCACCGCCGCACGGCAGGTCGAGACGTTGATCATCGGCAGCGGGTTCGCCGGACTCGGGGCCGCCATCCGGCTCACCCGTGCCGGCAAGGACTTCCTCGTCCTCGAACGCGGAACCGAGGTCGGCGGCACGTGGCGCGACAACACCTATCCGGGTGCCGCGTGCGACGTGCCGTCGAATCTCTACTCCTACTCGTTCGCCCTCAACCCGGACTGGACCCGCTCGTTCTCGCCGCAGGCGGAGATCCAGCGCTACATCACCTCGGTGGCCGACAAGTACGACGTCCGGCGTCGCACCGTGTTCGGCTGTGACGTGCTCGGAGCACGCTGGAACACCGCGACATTTCGCTGGGACGTGCAGACCACCAAGGGCGACTACAGCGCGAAGATCCTCGTCTCCGCGGTCGGCGCGCTGTGCGAGCCGTCGCTGCCGGACATCCCCGGCATCGAGGACTTCGGGGGCGAGATCTTCCATTCCGCACGCTGGAATCACGACGCCGACCTGACCGGCAAGCGCGTCGCGGTGATCGGCACAGGCGCCTCTGCGATCCAGATCGTGCCCGCGATCGCCGGCTGCGTCGAGCGCCTGGACGTGTACCAGCGCACCGCGCCGTGGATCCTGCCCCGCGCGGACCGCGAGTACACGACGATCGAGCACCTCGCGTTCAAGTACGTGCCGGGAGCGCAGCGACTGTCGCGGGCACTGCAGTACCTCACCCGTGAGACGCAGGTGGTGGGCCTGGCCAAGGCCCCGATCTTCATGAAACCCCTCGAGTTCGCGGCCCGCCGGCACCTGCGCCGCCAGATCTCCGATCCGGAGCTGCGCCGCAAGGTCACCCCCGACTTCCGGATCGGCTGCAAGCGAATGCTGATCTCCAACAACTACTTCCCGGCGCTGACCCGCCCGAACGTGGACCTCGTGACCGACGGCATCGCCGAGGTCCGACCCGACTCGGTCGTCACCCGCGACGGCACCGTCCGCAAGGTCGACGCGATCGTCGTCGCGACCGGCTTCCACGTCACCGACTCCCCCACGTTCGCCGGCATCGTCGGCAAGAACGGCCGCTCACTGGCGGAGGTCTTCGACGAGACCGGCATGCAGGGTTACAAGGGCAGCGCCGTCGCCGGTTTCCCCAATCTGTTCTTCCTCGTCGGCCCGAACACCGGTCTCGGCCACACCTCGATGGTGTACATGATCGAATCGCAGCTCAACTACATCGTCGACGCGATCGACACCCTCGATCGGCACCGCATCGGGACGATCGAGGTCCGGCAGGAGTCCCAGGACCAGTACAACCGGAACCTGCAGGCAGCGCTGAAGAAGAGCGTATGGAACAACGGCGGTTGCGCGAGCTGGTACCTCGACAAACACGGCAACAACACCACCCTGTGGCCCGGCTTCACGTTCGAATTCCGGCGCTTGACCAAGAATTTCGATCTCGAGGCGTATCGTGGCGTCGCGGCCGCGGACCTGACCCCGCCGGCCGCAGCGGCCACCGCGACCGCCGTGACCACCGAGCAGACCGAGCAGGGCACCGGGAAGGCAGCAGTCCGATGAGCGAATTCGCAGGCAGGGTCGCCGTCGTCACCGGCGCCGGCTCCGGTATCGGCCGAGCACTGGCCGTGGCGCTCGCCGCGAAGGGCGCGCGACTCGCCCTGTCCGACGTGGACACCGTCGGCCTGACCGAAACCGTCCGGCAGGTAAAGGATCTCGGGGCCGAGGTCCACTCCGCCCATCTCGACGTGACCCAGCGCGAAGCGGTCTTTTCGTACGCCGACGCGGTGCTCGAGCGGTTCGGTACGGTGAATCAGGTCTACAACAATGCCGGCATCGCGTACCACGGTGAGTTCGAACGCACCGAGTTCAAGAACATCGAACGCATCATGGACGTCGACTTCTGGGGCGTCGTCAATGTCAGCAAGGCGTTCCTGCCGCACCTGATCGCGTCCGGCGACGGGCATCTGATCAACGTCTCGTCGCTGTTCGGCCTGCTGTCGATTCCCGGTCAGAGTGCTTACAACGCAGCGAAATTCGCGGTCCGCGGGTTCACCGAATCGCTGCGCCAGGAGATGCTGATCGCCGGCTACCCGGTCCGCGTCACGTGTGTGCACCCGGGCGGCATCAAGACCGCGATCGCCCGCAACGCGGCCGTGCCGGACGGTGACGACCAGGCGTCCTTCGCGCAGTTCTTCGACAGCAAGCTCGCCCGCACCTCCCCGGAGGACGCCGCGAAGACGATCGTCGACGGGGTGCGCAAGAACCGGGCGCAGGTGCTCATCGGTACCGACGCGAAGCTGCTCGACGCGTGGGTGCGGCTGGTCGGACCGTCCTACCAGCGAGTGGTCGCGATCATCGCCGGCCGCGTGATGCCGAAGGGTTAGATACCGACATGCCCCAGTTCCCGCTGCCGCTCGTCCGCGCGGCCCTGCGTCCGATGTACCGGCTCACGCTCAACCCCCGGCTGTCCTATCCGATGCGGCGGCGGCTGCTCGAACTGGCGGCGCCGATCCAGACGCTGCCGTCGGGCACGGTGGTCCAGCAGACCGCCCTCGCCGGCCGGCCGGCCGAACGGATCACGGTCGGCGCGACCGAGCGGCGCACCGCGGTGCTGTACCTGCACGGCGGCGCCTACACGGCCGGGTCACCGGCCACGCATCGGTCCCTCGCCGCGCACCTGGCGGCAGCGACCGGGTCGGCGGTGTACGTCCTGGACTACCGTCTCGCCCCCGAGAATCCATATCCGGCGGCGCTCGACGACGCGGTCGCCGCGTACCTCGAGCTCATCACCGAACACGGCGTGGACGCCGCGAGCACTCCGATCGCCGGCGATTCCGCCGGTGGCGGCCTGACGGTCGCGACGGCCCGACGGCTCGCGGACCGGCACGGGGTGACCCCGGCAGCGCTGGGCCTGTTGTCGCCGTGGGTGGATCCGGGCTCCCGCACGGTGCCCTTCGACCGCGACACGGTCCTCACGACCGGGTGGGTGTTCCCGTCCGCGGACGCGTACCTCGGCGGCGGCGACCCGGCCGATCCCGGATTCGCGCCGATGCGCGGCGACCTGAGCGGGCTGCCGCCGACGTTGATCCAGGTCGGCACGACCGAGGTGCTCTACCCGCAGGTCTCCGAATTCGCGCGGCGGTTGCAGGCGGCGGGCGTCGACGTGCGGGTCACCGAACAGCCTCGACTGTGGCACGTCGCGCACCTGCAGGCGTCGCTGGTCCGCGAGGCCGCCGAGGCGATCGTCGATCTGGGTGCGTTCCTGCGTTCACACATGCTCGCCGAGCCACTCGTCGGCGACGGCCGCTGAGTCCTCGCCTGCGTCGACCCGGCCGAGCATGCCGGCGAGGTCGGCGGTGGTGAGTTCGCCGGCGATCATGCTCAGCGCGTCGAGTTGGCGTTCCCCGAACACGTCCCGCCGGAACAACGGGACGACGTTCTGCGCCGGGAACACCGGCGCCCGCGTGTCCTCCCCGGTCTCGCCCTCACCGGGTGAGCGGTCCGGAGCGTCGGCAAGCGCGACGACGTCGGCCCCGACGAGCGCGGGTGACGCGGTCGTGAGCGCGCCGAGCGCACCGCGCCCTCTCGCTGCGCGCACGGCCTCGGCGTCGCCGACCTGCTCGACTGCGGCGGGCACGCATCCGACGGACGCAAGCGCGTCGAGTCCCCCGGACTCGGTGAACGCCGCGGTCGCCGCGACCGTGAGTTCGGCGCAGCGGCCGGCGATCGCGTCGATATCCGTGACACCGAGCGCGGTCGAGGTCGCGTCGCTCAGCACGAGAACGGCGCGGTCCTGAGCGGTCGCGTAGTCGGCGACCGTCAGGTCCGTGGGCAGCGCCCGGCCGAGCGCGGTGAACACGTCCTCGGCGTCGGTTTGCGGTGCGGCCGGTTCGAAGTACCGGAGCAGGCGGCCCGTGTAGCCGGGAACGAGCGTGACCTCGGCGGAGTCCAGCGCGGCGAGTGCCCCGGCTCGGTCACCCGGATCGCGGACCGTCACGTCGATTCCGGTGCGCCGCAACGCCCCCGCATACAGGTGGGCGAGGAGTTCACCGTCGGTCCCGGCGCCCGCACCGACGACCACGCCGGACGGCCCGGGAGCGTCGTCGAGGACCGGTGAGGCGCACCCGGCGAGCGCCGTCGACACGGCCGCCGTGATCGATGCCGCCGCTGCGATCAGGGTTCTGCCGCGTGCCGTGCGCTTCGAGTTCGTCGTCACCGTGTCATCCTCGCGTACCGCCCGGCAACGCCGAACACCCCGGTCCGGGGCCCTGGTGTGGGCTCCGTCCGGGGCGTGCGGTGCGATGCCGCTATTCGGTGACACCCTCTGCCCTCGCCGCGGCCGCAACGGCCTCGGCGACGGCGGGTGCAACGCGCGGATCGAGCGGGCTCGGGACGATCTTGTCGATCGCCAGCTCATCGCCGACAACCGACAGGATGGCCTCGGCGGCAGCGAGCTTCATGCCTTCGGTGATGCGACGGGCACCGGCGTCGAGCGCGCCCTTGAACACGCCGGGGAAGGCCAGCACGTTGTTGATCTGGTTCGGGAAATCGCTGCGTCCGGTCGCGACAATCGCGACGTGCTTGCTCGCGACCTCCGGGTGGATCTCCGGATCCGGGTTTGACAGTGCGAACACGATGGCGTCGTCGGCCATGGTCGCGACGATCTCCTCCGGCACGGTGCCCGCGGAGACACCGACGAACACGTCGGCTCCGGCGAGTGCCTCGATGAGCCCGCCGTGGCGTCCGGCCGGGTTGGTGCGCTCGGCGAGGTCGGCCTTGATGGGGCCGAGGTCCTTGCGCTCGCGGGAGACGATGCCCTTCGAATCGAGCACGACGACGTCGGTGGCACCGGCGGCGAGCAGCATGTTGGTGCAGGCGACACCGGCGGCGCCGGCGCCGGAGATGACGACGCGCAGGTCGGCGATGTTTCGGTTCTGAACCTTGACGGCGCCCATGAGCGCGGAGAGCACCACGATGGCGGTGCCGTGCTGATCGTCGTGCATGACGGGGCAGTCGAGGGCCTCGATGACGCGCTTTTCGATCTCGAAGCAACGAGGCGCAGAGATGTCCTCGAGGTTCACGGCGCCGAAGCTCGGACGCAGCCGGATGAGGGTCTCGACGATCTCGTCGGGATCCTTGGTGTCGAGCACCAGCGGGATGGAATTCAGGCCCGCGAACTTCTTGAACAGCGCGGACTTGCCTTCCATGACCGGCAGCGAGGCGCGCGGGCCGATGTCGCCGAGACCGAGCACGGCGGTGCCGTCGCTGACGACGACCACGAGTCGGTTGGTCCAGGTGTAGCGGGCCGCGAGGGTCTCGTCCGCGGCGATCGCGCGGCTGACCTGGGCGACACCCGGGGTGTACGCGATCGACAGGTCGCGCTGGCTCTCGAGCGGCGACGTGAGCTCGACGGACAGCTTCCCGTCGATGTGCGCGTCGAAGATCTCTTCGTCGGTCAGTTCGACCTTGCGGGGCGTTGGTGCGTCGGACACGATAGACACGATGACACTCCTGCTTATTCCGTGACCACCCGGGTCGCGGTTACTGCGAAGTAGCTGCGACGACTTGCATTTCGTTCGCAGATGCTTCGCCGAGGACAAAATGGATGAAGCGTCCGGGCGCGATCACGATTACCGCTGTACAACGCTGTACGACTTCCGGAGCGTGATGGCGCCGTGGGCGGGTGAGCCCTGGCGACGAGCCCTTTGGATGAACAGGGTCTGCCATCTTTCGTCCGCCATCGGGGGGTAGTTCCGGTGCCGGATTGGCCGCAAGTTTGCCACCTTCACAACGGAACAATCAAATCGCCACTCATTGCGAAGGTCTCACTTTTCGAGCGTTCCACCTGTGAGTTTCGACGATTCACCGGGTGTTGTCCACGTAACGGACGAATTACCGACGGGTAGCGGGGAAGATACCCGAAATCATCCCCACCACTGCGTGAACATCAGGAAGACGGCAGTGACGAATACCACAGCAGATCCGAGCAGAACCGCCGGTCCGCGACGACGGTCCGCGGACAGCTGAGCCGCGATCACGACGATCGCGGCGACCACGTGAGCCCCCACCGACTCGGCGCCCGGTCCCGGCACGCCGCGATTGCCGCTGAGGTACTGCGCGATGCCCACGACGATCGCGAGAACCACGACCGCTCCGCACACGAGCCCGGACAGCGCCCGCACTGCCCGCACGACGACGTTGTCCCGCCGTCGCCCGGCGCGATCGAAAACCTCGGTCGGCGCATCGGAATACTCACTGGCGTAGTAATTGTCGCCGTAGTACTCGCTTTGGTAGTACTCGTCGTCGTAGTACTCGTCGTCGTAGTTTTCGTCGTACGGTCCCCCGCCGCGCCGGCCCCACGCATTCATCCGGCGACCACTTCGACACCCGATGCGCGAGCGACCAGTTCCTCGAGCGCCGCCGGATGCGTCGTGAACCTGCCGATCCCGATGTCCTTGTTCGCACCGTGATAGTCCGACGACCCGGTGACGAACAGGTCGAGGTTCGCCGCCATGTCCCGCATCAACCGCACATCCGCGGCGTCGTGATCGGGATGCTCGGCCTCGAGCCCGCCGAGTCCGTACTCGGCGAGCTCCTCGACATGGTCCAAGGCCAGCAACCGGCCCCGCGCCCGCGCGCGGGCGTGCGCGAGCACCGTCACTCCCCCGGCCGCCGTCACCATGCGCACCGCATCCTCGAGGGCGGTGTCGTCCTTGGGCACGTAGTAGCGACCCCGCGGCGACAACAGATCCGTGAACGCTGCACCGACTGTCGGGACCACCCCGGCCTCCACCAGCGCCCGCGCGAGGTGGGGCCGCCCCGCCACAGGACCCGCGGCCTCGACGACTCTCTCCGGGTCGATCGGCAGGCCGTCCTCGGCCATCCGATACGCCATCGCACGGATCCGGGCAACCCGCTCGCGGCGCAGGCGCTCCCGTTCCGCGGCGAACAGCGGGTCGGCCGGATCGAACAGGTACGCGAGCAGGTGCACCGCGACGGGATACCCGTCCTCACCGCGGCCGGTGCACGACATCTCCATGCCACGCACGAGCGTCGTCCCGGACGGCAAGGCCGCGACCGCCTCGTCCCAGCCCGCGGTCGTGTCGTGGTCGGTCAGCGCAACGACGTCGAGTCCCGCCGCCGCGGCGGTCCGGACGAGATCCGCCGGTGTGTCCGTTCCGTCGGAAGCCGTCGAATGAGAATGCAGATCGATGCGCACCACACCAGTCTGTCAGGCCGGGGCGGTACAACCGCTCAGGGCGACGGCTCGGGCGTCGGCCGGCGGGTTAGCATTGCCGGGCCCGAGCTGCCGCGCGGAAGGGAACCGATGCCGAGCCTGCCGTCCCGCCGCGATCCCGCCCCCCGGCCGATTCCTGTGCCCGCCGAACGCGCCGTCGTGGACTGCGCGATCTACGTCGACGGGCGGCGACTGCCCGGCCGGTACACACACTCCGCCGCACTCGCCGAGGTCCGCCGCCGCGGCGAGGGGTTTGTGTGGCTGGGCCTGCACGAACCCGACGAGCACCAGATGACGAGCGTCGCCCGGACGTTCGGGCTGCACGAACTGATGGTCGAGGACGCCGTACACGCCCATCAGCGACCCAAGCTCGAGCGGTACGACGACGTGATCTTCCTGGTGTTGCGCACCGTCAACTACGTCGAGCACGAATCGGTGACCACCACCAGCGAGATCGTCGAGACCGGCGAGATCATGATCTTCACCGGATCCGATTTCGTGGTCAGTGTGCGGCACGGCGACCACTCCGGCCTGTCCGAGGTCCGGCACCGGCTCGAACAGTCGCCCGATCGGCTGGCGCTGGGACCCGCCTCGGTTCTGCACGCCGTCGCCGACCACGTCGTGGACTCGTATCTGGCGGTGACCACCCTGATCGAACCCGACGTCGACGACCTCGAGGAACTCGTCTTCACTCCCAGCACCCGCATCGCCGTCGAGCAGATCTATCTGCTCAAACGCGAAATTGTGGAACTGCGCCGCGCGGTGGTGCCGCTCGCCGCGCCGCTGCATCAGCTCACCCGGGCCCCGGGCAACCCGATCCCGAAGGACGTGCGCCGCTACTTCCGGGACGTCGCGGATCACCACACGACTGTCGCCGAACGCATCGCGACGTTCGACGAAACGCTGAGTACCCTGCTCGATGCGGCGATCGCGAAGGTCACGGTGCAGCAGAACACCGACATGCGGCGCATCTCGGCGTGGGTCGCGATTGCGGCGGTCCCGACGATGATCGCCGGCATCTACGGCATGAACTTCGACGAGATGCCGGAACTGCACTGGGAGTACGGCTACTACTCGGTCATCGGGGTGATCGTGGCGATCACCGTCGGACTGTTCCTGACGTTCCGGCACAACAAGTGGCTTTGACCACGGCCGTGCTCGACCCGTCCCGGGCCGCGTCGGCGGACCGGCGGGATCGTGTACGCCTGGTCCTCGGTGTGGGGTTCGCGCTCGTCGCCGTGCAGGTGGCGCTACGCGCGGTCGTCGCCGCGACCGGCGAACTCTACTGGGACGATCTGATCCTGATCGGCCGCGCGGGCACGTATCCGCTGTGGTCCGCGGATCTGCTGCTGCACGACCACGACGGGCACCTCATGCCCGGCGCGTTCGCCGTCGCCGCCCTCGCCGGCGCGGTCGCGCCGCTGCAGTGGTGGCCCGCCGCGGTGTCGCTGGTGGTCGGGCAGGCGGTGGCATCGCTCGCGGTGCTGCGGGTGCTGTGGCTGTTGCTCGGCCCACGCCGAGTTCTGTGGGGACCGTTGCTGTTCTACCTGTTCACGCCGCTGACGCTGCCGGCGTTTGCGTGGTGGGCCGCGGGGCTCAACGCCCTGCCGCTGCAGGCGGCGCTGGCGTGGGTCGCGGGCGACGCCCTGCTGCTGGCCCGCACCGGACGACGCCGCTACGTGCTCTCCGCGATCGTGGTCACCGCGATCGCGCTGCTGTTCTTCGAGAAGTCGATCCTGGTGCCGTTCGTCGCGTTCGCGACCGTCGCGCTCGCGTACCGGGTCGACGGCCGGCCGCGGCCGGTGCGACTCGCGGCCCGGCGTGGGCGGATGCTGTGGATCGGCTCGGCAGCGCTGTTCGCCGGATGGGCGGCCTGCTACGTCAGCGTCGTCGAATCCCGGTTCGGGGTGCCGGATCTCGCGATGGTGTCCGGGCTGACACACCACGGGCTTTCGTACGGGCTGGTGCCGACGCTGCTCGGCGGGCCCTGGCTGTGGGAACGCTGGAATCCGAGCCCGCCGTGGGCGACACCGCCGATGGTTCTGGTCGTCGTCGGCTGGGCTGCGGTGGTCGCGGCGCTGGTGTGGAGCCTGCGTCGTCGTCGGCGAACCGGATGGGTGTGGGCCGCGACCCTCGCGTACGTGATCGCCTCGCTCGCGGCGATGATCAGCACCCGGTTCGGTGCCGAGACAACCTACGAGCTCGCCCAGACGCTGCGCTATTTCGCAGACTCGGCGGTGGTCGGCGCGATCGCGGCCGCGCTGGTCCTGCGGGCCCCGCCGCGTCGTGCACCGACCGGTGCCGCCCCTCTCGTCGCCGCGATCTGCGCGGTCGCGTTCACGGTCGGTTCGCTGTGGTCCACCGTGACGTTCACACGGAGCTGGGTCGACAATCCGACCGGCGACTATCTCGCCGCCGCCCGCACCGCGCTGACCGCGCACCCGGACGTGCCGATCCTGGACCATCCGGTGTCGGTGTGGGTCCTGCTGCCGGTCACCCACCCGCACAATCTTCTCGGGTCGGTGTTCTCGGCGCTGCCGGGTCGCGCCGAGATCACCGACAGTGTCGACGATCTGGCGGTGCTCGACGACTCCGGCGCGCTCGTCGCCGCCGACCTGTTCGCCGTGCGGTGGGTGCCGCCGGGGCCGGAATCGGGCTGCGGGTACCGGCTTTCACCGGGCACGACCGTCGTGCTGCCGCTGGACGGCCCGATGATCGAACTGGACTGGACCGTGCAGCTGAACTATCTCGCGGCCGGTTCCGGGCAGATCGAGGCCGGCTTCCCGGGCGCGGCCCATACCCGGGTCTCGGTCGAGTCCGGGCCGGGAACCGTCTACGTCCGGGTCCCCGGCGGCGGCACCGGACTGCAGGTGCGCTCCCCCGCGACCGGACCGGCCGTGTGTCTCGGGGGCGGTCCGGTCGGGGTCGTCGTGCCCAAGTAGCCGGGTCGGCCGGTAGCCGTCAGCCGGCCCAGCCGACCGCGCGCACCGCAGCGACGGCACCGCCGTCGACGAGAAGGTCGGTGCCGGTGACGAAACCGGCCTGCGGATCGAGCAGGAACGCGGCCGCGGCGGCGATGTCGTCCGGGGTGCCGAGACGACCGGTCGCGGACATCTCGACCATCGCGCGCATGTTCGCGCCGGATTCGCCCGCGAGTTCCTCCTGTCCCATCGGGGTGGAGATGACGCCGGGGCTGATCGAGTTGATGCGGGCGCCACGCGCGCCCCATGCGGCGGCGGCCGCTTGGACCCGCAGCGCGTTCGCGCGCTTGGCGACCACATACGCCATCGCCGGATGCCCCAGTGTCTCGGGCGCCAGGAACGGCAGGTCGAGCAGATCGTCGGTCGGGGTGGTCGCGAGCGCCTTCTCCTGGTCGGCGGGCAGGCCGCCCGACATGTGCCCGGCCATGCTGGCGATGACGACACCCGCAGCGCCGGACGCCACGACGCGTACGAACTCTTCGAGGACGAGCGCGACACCGAGCAGGTCGACGCGCAGAATCGCCTTGGTGGACGCCTGCACCGGCGACAGTCCCGCGGTGTGCGCGATGTGGGTGACGCGCCCGAGGCCGGCCGCGGCGTCCGCCAGGACCACGACCGAATCACGTTCGGAGACATCGACGGTCTGCTCCGTGACGTCGTGGCCCTCACCGCGCAGTGTTTCGCCCGCCGCCGCGAGGGTGGTTTCGTTGAAATCGGCGAGCAGAACCTTCCGGCCGCTGCCCAGCCGGCGAGCGATCGCCAGCCCCATGCCGCCCACGCCGATGACGACGACGACGTCCTTGTCCATCCGTACCTCCCGTGATGATCGGATGGACGCGACTGTAGAGCAGCGGCGAGCCGGATCACATCCCCTGCCGGGAGTGGATCGGGTCACATCGCAGGTTGCCCGCGGTTCGGGTCGCGCACGTCGATACCGGCTTCGGTCCACGCATCGCGCAGCGCGCCGGCGCCGCGCAGTCGCTTCCACGCCGCCTCGGTCCCGGTCAGCGGCACGGCGTCGAAGAACCGGACCGGATCGGCGGGCTCGGGCAACACCAGGTCGGGAACGTCGCTGGGGCCGAGCAGCACCGCGGTGAACGGCGCGTTCTCCCACAGCGGTTCGCCGAGATCGAGCAGTGCGTCATCGGTCAGCACGACACCCTCGACGGCGGGCAGCGCCGCCAGGATCGCGAGGGTGCGGTGCACGCCGGCAGTGAGACCCTCCGCGTGGCGCAGACTCAGGATCAGCTCGGCGCGCGGTCCCCGCGTCGGATCGGCGACCATCGCCGCGGGATCGCCCATGGGGTGCCGGGAACAGCCGAGCGTGACGAACCGGGTGACCCCGGAGTCGTCCGATCGGTAGCGCAGCACCTCGATGGGTTCGAGGCCCAGGAACGTCACCGATGCCGATTCCGGTTCGGTGCCGGACGATCCGGAGACATGGCCGGTCAGGTGGGCTCGGACTGCGGGGAGCACGGCGTCGGTCACTCCTGCAATCTACGCCCGCGCGATGGGTGTCCTGTGCCCGGTCAGTGGTCGTCGCCGACGAATCGCACCCGATGGTCGCCGGTCGTCGGCGCCGTGAAGTCCAGCAACCGAAGCCCTTCGGTTTCGAGGGCGGACCGGTTCGATGCCGTCAATCTCCGCCACGGTGTGATATTCAGTGCCGCAGCGTGTTTCGTGACGTTCAGATCGGCGATACCGGCGACGGTCCCGCCGACGAGTACCGCCGGCTTGACGATGCCGTTCTGCGTCATGATGCGGCGCCGATTCTCGTCGGAGATCAGCCGGGACCGATCGGCGTGCGAGAGCAACACGTTGTCGTAGGGCGCGAGAATGCGCACCGGGGCGGGGGTCGCGGGGTCGGGGCGCGGGGCGTCGGGCAGGTCGAACAGTTCGACGCCGCGCTCGTCGCGGAACACCTCGAGCCGCGGACGCAGCCGCTCGAACACCTCGTCGAGCCGGGTGAGCCCGCACCACGCCTGCGCGTCCCGCACACTCGCCGGACCGAACGCCCCGAGGTAGCGCAGCAGCAACGAGTCCGGGTCGGGCACTGCCTGCGGGCGACCGGTCCACTCGTCGAGCGCGGCCAGCCGCGGCTGTCCGGACCGGCCCCACAGACCGCGCGGCGGCACCTGCACCATCGGCACCAGCCCGCGCACCCCGTGCGCGAGGGCTTTCGGGTCGCGGCCCGGGAATCGTTCGGCGAGCAGCGGTTGCAGCTCCTGCTGGCTGCGCGGCACGTCGCGGACCAGGTCGCGGCCGGCCGCGGCGAGGGCGTCGCGGTCCACCCCGGCCAGCGCGGACGCATAGGCGGTGTTGACGTCGAGGTCGCGATCGAGCAGCGGCTGCACCCACGGACGCAGCGCAGCCGCGTCGGCCGCCGAGACCGCGAAGATCGTGCCGCGCATGAGCACGATCCGCACGACCGCGCGGGAGGCGATCAGCTCGGACAGGAAATCGGCGGAGAAGCCGCGGATCCGGGTCCACAACGCGAGATAGGGCGGGACGGGTGCCTGCGCCTGCAAACCCAGCAGGTGCTCGATCATCGGCAGCGGCTCGAGGTCGCTGCGACGCAGCAGGTGCTGGCGCGCGAGGGTGGCGCGGCCGAGCTCCCGGGTCGTGAGAATGCGCGGTGTCACGGACATACCTTGGCACCGCCACGTCCTGCCTGCCGGATTTCCGTAGGCGCACAGGTCTTTAGCACTGCTACGGTCAGCGAATGGAACGACCCGGCGCTGTGCGCACCCGACTGTTGCTGCCCGCGCTGTGCCTGGTCGTCACCACCGTCGCGGTGATGCAGACCGTAGTGGTGCCGATCGTCGGCACCATCCGCGACCAGCTCGACGTGAGCACCACCGCCTCCGGCTGGCTACTCACCGCGAATCTGCTCGCCGCGGCGGTCGCAACCCCGGTACTCGGGCGCCTCGCCGACCTGCGCGGCAAACGCGCCGTCCTCGTCGGGATCCTGTGCGTAGTGCTCGCCGGTTCGCTGCTGTGCGCCGTCACCGATTCGTTCGCACTGCTCGTCGCCGGACGCGTATTGCAGGGTGCGTCGTTCGCGCTGTTCCCCGTCGGGATCGCGGTGCTCCGCGAGGAGATGGAACCGGATCGGCTCGTCGGCGCGATGGGTCTGCTGTCCGGAACGATGGGGGTCGGCGGAGCGGTCGGCATGGTTCTCACCGGCGCGACCGTCTCCGGCGACACCGACTATCGGCGGGTGTTCTGGCTGGTGGTGGTGTTCAACATCGTCGGGCTGGTGCTGGCGCTGGTCGTCGTCCCGAAACGCGCCGCGGCCGCACACGGACGGATCGACTGGGCCGGCGCGGTTCTGTTGTCGATCGGTCTGGCCCTCGCGCTGCTGGCTCTGTCGGAGGGCGGCACGTGGGGCTGGGGTTCACCGGCGACCTTGCTGTGCGCGGCCGGCGGCCTGGCCGTGCTCGCCGGCTGGTTCGCGTTCGAACTCCGCGTCGACGAGCCACTCGTGCCGCCGCGCATGCTCACCCACCGGCCCGTGCTCGTGCTGCATCTGGCGGCGCTGCTCGTCGGAGTCGCGATGTTCGTGAACTTCCTCGCGACCTCGTACTTCGTTCAGACACCTTCCGCCGCGGGCTACGGATTCGGTTCGACGGTGCTCGAAGCGACCGCCGTGTACATGCTGCCGGGCGCACTGGTCGGGGTGGCTGCAGCGGCGCTCGCGGGCCGCCTCGTGCACCGTTTCACCGCGAAGCGAGTGCTCGGTGTGTCCTGTGTGATCGGCACGGCCGGGTTCGTGCTCATCGCCGTGCTGCACGACCGCAGCTGGCACATCATCGTTTCGGGGATTCTCGTCTCGATCTTCGTCAGCCTCGCCTACGCAGCGCTCCCGGCACTGCTCGTCGCGGAGGTCCGGGCCGACGAAACCGGCGTCGCCAACAGCATCAACTCCATCGCGCGCACCGTCGGCAGCTCGCTGAGCAGCGCATTGGTCACCACTCTGCTTGCGACGCAAGTCACCGCGGGCGGCTTCGTGAAACAGACCGCCTATGTCGCGGCGTTCGGGCTCGCCGCGGTCGCCGCCACGGTAGCCGCGTTCCTGGTGTTCGCCACCGTGCGCACACCCACGCGAACGCTCACCGACGCCGAGGAAGACGAGGTCGATGCGACTGCGCTGGCCGCGGAATGGGCCGCAGTCGGCGGGCTCGCGGGCGGCCGGACAGCCACCGTCGGGAGAGCTGATCTCGCGGGCACGGCAGAGCTCCCGAAACGGGAATTCCCGGTGTAGGCGCCAGTAGGTCTCTCACCGAACGATCCGACCGGTGGCGACCGCGCCGGACCAGGCTCTGCAATCGAGGCCGATCTCCGGCCCGAGGACGGACCGGCGAATCACCACGGGGCGTGGTACAGCAGGCCCGAGACGAGGGCAGCGATCGCGAGTCCGAGGAACGTGAGGACGTTCGCAATCCGCCGCGGATCGTGGTCGCGCACCCGCATGTGGGCCCCGGCGGCTGCGAGAAAGTAAAGCACGAGACCGACCGCCGCGGCCACGCCGAGCACGGGGACCGCGAACCCCGCGATCAGTCCGACTGCACCTGCCCCGAGGAGTACACCCAATCGGGGCATCCACGACCGAGGTACCTCCACGACGTCGGCTGCGGCCAGGACCGAGTTGTGCTGAAGCAAGCTCAGCCCGGCAGCACTCGCCATCACGATGGCGGCGACGACGGTGACTGCGATGTATGTGGTGACCATGAGTCTCTCCGTCCGACAGTCCTGGGAATCGGAACGGGTTGGTAGGTCGGGACGCGGCGACGAGAGCCGGGCACCGAACTCCGTCCCGTCACCTGTATGACGATTCGGAAACCGGGAAGGTGACAGTGAAAGCAGCCCGGCAGCGAGGACCGGGGCGCGGCGGACTGGACGGTGATTCCCCGAACCTGAATGTCGGTGGGTGCCGCTCGATCAACGACTTCCTCATCGGCACCCTGCCGATCTCCGCCGCCGACGCCGCCCGCCGCGTCAACGGCGCCCGGAAGGTCGGGGTGGCACGCCGCCTCGCATGGCTGCACCCGACCCGGCTGCGACGCACCGGCCACCTTGACCGCGGTGCATCACATCACCGAATGGTCAAAGTGTCACAGACAGTACAGCGCCGCGTATTTTCGAGGTTATGAACGAACGAACCGCCATCTACGTGCGCATCAGCTCGGACCGCGACGACCGTATGGTCGGCGTCGAGCGCCAGGAGCAGGACTGCCGGGAACTCGCCGCTGATCTGGGCTGGACTGTCACCCACGTGTACGTGGACAACGACACCTCCGCATGGAGGAAAACCACCGTCGAGTTACCCGACGGGTCCAAGGTCCGTCGCAACGTACGGCCTGTGTTCGAGCAGATGCTCACAGCATTACGCCGCGGCGAGCACGACGGTCTGATCGCGTATGACCTCGACAGGGTCGCACGCGAACCGCGTGACCTGGAGAACCTTATCGAAATCGCCGAGCAATTCGGGCGGGCGATCAAGTCCTCGACGGGCAACATGCAGTTGGACACCGACCACGGCATCTACTCGGCGCGCGGCGAGGTCGCACATGCGAACAAGTCGAGTCGGGACACGAGCCGTCGCGTGAAGCGCGCAGCGAAACAACGTGCGCAGGAAGGGAAGTACCACGGAGCAGGCGCAGCGTTCGGCTATGAATTGGTCAAGGACGAGGACGGTAAAGTCCTGACCTTGCGCGAGCATCCCGAGCACGCGGCGATGCTACGGGACGCATACGCGCACCTACTCAGCGGCGGCAGCCTGAACTCGATTGTCAAGCGCTGGAACGAGGAAGGGCGCAAGACCAACCGCGGCAACGCGTGGCGCAGCTCACCGCTCAAGCGTGCGCTGATGACGCCAACGATCATCGCGATGCGCGAGTATGACGGCCAGCTGTACCCTGCGGACTGGCCCGCCCTGGTCTCCAAGGACGACTGGGACAAACTGCGGACACTGCTCTCGGATCCCGCCCGCACAGGCAAGGGGTTCGGCGAAGGACCAGGCAAAGGCAAGTACGTGCTGTCCGGTTTGGTGCGCTGCGGTGGCTGTGGTCGGTCAATGGTCGCTTCGGTCTACAGCGGTGGGCGCGGCACGCGTGGTTGGGTCTGTGCCATGTCGCGCACCAAGGGCTGCACGAACAGTTCGCGAATCGCCCGCGAGCCGTTGGAAACCTGGGTGGTCGAGGGCGCACTTGCCCGCCTCGACACTCCCGCGCTTGAACCCGACGAGCAGGTCAGCGACGAACACGTGGCGCTACGCGCAACCATCGACAAGGATCACCACGCGCTGCGACGACTCGAGGACGACTACTATGACGGCCTGTTCGACGGCGATAAGACGGGATACGTTCGTCAGCGCGAGCGGATCACCAGCCGGATCGCCTCCAACGAGGCTCAACTCCTCGACGCGGCACGCTCATCCGTCCTCGCTGGTATCGAGTCGGTCGAGCAGTTGCGCGCCAACTGGGAGGACGAGACCGTCGCCCGGCGCAACGCCATCCTCGGCGCGGTGATCGACAGAATCGTCATTGGGCCTTACCCCGAGGGTATGCCCTACACGCTGCACCATCGCAAGTCGGAGACCGCCGAGGAGTTCGCTGATCGCAAGCGAGCGCATCAACTCGCGGTCCTCGAGGCGCGCGTGACGATCCTATGGCGGGCGTAAACCGCTCGCGCGCAACGCAAAGGTCCGCCACTCAAGCGAGTAGCGGACCTTTGTCGTGGCATGAGTCAGGCAGCGGCGCGTCTGAGTAGCGCAGCAATTGTCCCAGGCTTCCAACTCGCTCCCCCTTGCGCGGTCGGCACGTCGTCAGCGTTCAACCCGTCCGCAATGGCTTGCAGCGTCGCTCCGCTCGCCCGTTCGCGCAGGACGCGGGCGATCACGTCGGAGGGCGTCGTCGCTGGCCTGCCGAGCCGGATTCCTTGACTCCGCTTGACGGCCAGCGCTTCTCGCGTTCGCTGCCCGATCATCGATCGTTCCAGCTCGGCGAACACCGCTGCGACCTGCGCCATTGCGCGTCCCATCGGTGTCGCAAGGTCGATGCCCAGGTCCAGCACGATCAGGTTCCATCCCTGCCGTTGCGCGGTAGAGAGCAGATCGGCGAAGTCTGCCACCGTGCGCGACAGACGGTCCACCTTCGTGCAGACCAGCGCCTCCGCTTGCCCGGCTTCGAGCAGTGCCAGTGCTGCCCGCAAGGAAGCTCGGTTGACCGTCGCGCCGCTGATGCCCTTGTCCTCCAGCCACATCAGGTCATCCCACCCGCGACGCGCCGCCTCCGACTAGACCGCTGCGCGCTGCACGTCAAGCGAAACCTCTTGTCGGCCAGTCGAAACGCGGCCGTATCCAATCACCTTCATCTGCCCATCCTCCTGTCGTCAACCAATGGCATGTAAACCATCGAGCGATTGATTGAAAAAGGCGACGGTGACGAACGCAAACAGGCGGACTCAGATGCCCTCAGATGCGCCTAGCGTGATCAGCCAACCAACTATCGACGCAAGCCAGAACGTCCGTCAGGGAGCCTCTCGGCGCTGCGATTCGTACTCCTGACGGTCGCGCTGCCACAGCGGGCGGGGATCTCGAATGAGTTGGCGTGCGGCGGGAGTATGCGCGTACTCGCGACAGTGGCGTGGTTCTCCACAGACCCAGTGGCCTCGCTCGACGTGGACGGACCTACTCTTCGGCCACTGGCGCTTACAGAGGAAGCAGGTGATCATTGGCGTCTCCGTTCGGGATTGGGTTACCTGGCCGGCCACTGGGCCTTGTGGTGTACGCGGGAGCAGTCGTATCGGAGCTATCCTCGCGAAATAACTTGTTCAACAGTCGGTTCGGTCGATAGGTACGTGTGATGCATCCCTTCACCAACCGACCACCACCAGTCAAAGCGCGCTGTTAAAGCGCGCGCTTTTGTCTGGTGGTCAGCGCATCTCGTGAAATCTGGTGGTCGTCGCGTGGTCTACCAGCGCTTTTCGGATCTGTCGTCGCGTGGTATCGCGTGGTCGTCGGGTGGTTTTCACAAGTCGGGTTGTCGCGTGGTCTGTCGCGTGGTCGTTGGTGCGATCAACCGATAACGGTCGGGGAGTTTGCCGCGTCCGTCGGGGTTCTGACCCCCTGGAATAACTGCCGTATCGGCCATGTCGCTGATCTCCTTGCGGACCTTGCGGCGGTTGTTCTCCGTGTCCTTCAGGCCGAGTCGTGCGATGATCTCTGCTGCGGTCGCGCCGTTGTCGCCTGCGAGTGCCAGAACTTCGCGCACAGTGCGAGGACCGCTGTGGACGGTGCTCGTACCCGACGGGTGATCGTGGTGGACCTCCAACGGAGGCAGCGTCTCGGCGGGTTGCTTCAGATGGTGCAGCGTGACGACCTCATCGCCGGGGTTGCCTTCGATGCCGAAGACGCTTCCTGTGCCCGAGGTCAGCAGAGTGGACCCGAACACGTTGTCGAGTGCGATGCGTCGCTTCTCGCCGTTGGCTGCCTTGCGCTCATGATGGAGCAACACGACCTCGATCTTGCGGGCGATCAACTCCTGCCACGACGAGTTGAGGCCCGACGCGATGCTGTCATCCGAGAGGCTGCGCATGGCTGCGTAGTCCTTGACCGAGTCCACGACGACGACCGAAAGGTCGGGGACGTACTCCGTGGCCCAGTCGGCGACGATGGACGGCGACCCAAGCGGATCGAACGGTAACGGCCCAGACCACACGACCACGTACTCATCGAGGACTGCCCGGTGTTCTTCGCCGACCATGCGCCGCATGCTGCGAGCAGCCTGGGTTGGCCGGTCCATTGCGAGGTACAGGACGGGCCGCATCACGACGGGAACGTCGAACCCCAGGAACGGGCCGGAGCGGATACCCAGCCTGTGCAGAATGACTTGTTGCGCAAGGGTGGTCTTCCCGGTTCCTTGATGACCGGTGAGCATCAGGGCCTCACCCTCTGCCCAGAGCACTTGCTCACCTGAACCCCAGACAGCGGTGGGGACCTCGGGTTGGTCCAGAATGAACGATCCGCCGCGGGAGAAGCGACCGACTCGTCCTTTGCTGTCCTGTGCGTCGCGCTCGCTGATCAGGCGCAGTGCTTCCTTATTGGCCTCGTGCCAGTCCAGTCGATCCTGGATGAGCTTGTCCCGCTTGGTGCTCGGGAGATCCTCGCCTTTCGCACGCACAGCGTCCTGCGCACTCTGGACGGTCCGCATGATCTCGTCGTCTGGGAACGTCTTACGAGACTCGATCTCGCAGCTCGTGATTCTGCGAAATACCTCGTCACGTCGCCATTGCTCGTCCCGGCTCTGGCCGAGTTCCCGAAAATGCCGGCACGCGCGCTTGAACACCTCGTCATTACGGTTTCCTTCGAGAACGGGCGCGTAGAGGTCCGTTTCTGCGCTGGCAGTCGAGTTGTCGCGCTCGCGCTTTGCGATGCTCTGCGTGAGCGTCAGCGGCGCTTTCGCGGGCTCTCCGTCGCTCTGCCAGCAGTACGCTCCGCCAGACTGGTGATTCGACGGAGGCAGGAGAACGTACCCGCCCTCACCTCGAACATCGACGCCGGGAAGCCAGCCTGTCCGGTTGCCGATCACGACGTCATCGGGGGGCTCGAAGAACAAGTGCTTACCGCCGCCTCCCGTGAGGGAGCGCAGCGGAGTCGTCAGCTCCCCGTGCTCGGCCTCCCATGCTGCGAAGGACTCGAAGCCGTTGTGCTTTCTGTCGACATCGACAACGAACACCCCGGACTCACGGCCTGTTGCCAGTGCCCAGTTCGCGCTGTCACCGTAGGCGCTGTGCCAAGCACGCAGACGGTCAACGTCATTGGTGGCGTCCTTGACTCCGCGTGCTGTTCGCGGGTGCTTGCCGGGGCTCGTGCAGTCGTCTCCCTTCCCGCAGGAGCACCGGCCTCGGTTCATCGAATGACACGGGAACAGTAGCCATCCGCGTTGGGTGAGAGACAGAAGCGATTGCAGCCGAATATTGTTCGAGTCAGCGGCAGGCTCGGTATCATCGCCTGTGCGTACCGAGTCTGTCGCGCCCCGCATGGTTTCCGTCATAGTGACCACTCCTGCGAGGCGCAGTCGTTCAGGGGAGTTCGCCCGATAAAATCGAGATCGAGCGGATTGGATCCCCGTTCGGTGTTGTATCCCCCTTGGGCATTGGGTCTCTCGCTTCGGTGAGGGGCCCATTGTTCATGTCCGGACATGCTCACCCCCACGCAGCAGTGTGCGCAGCAGACGCACCGCGTCCGGGTCGCTGACCGTAGGCGAGAACCCTTGCGCTGCTGCACCTGCGAGGGCGGACTCACGGGCACGTTGTGCGAACTCTTCGGCGGTCATGACGCCGACGCCGTGCGCTTCGGGCGGGTCGCAAAAGCTTCGGCGATGGCCGACTCGGTGAACAGGCCCGACAGCGGAACCTCGAAGAGTTCCGGAAGGCGTTCGCGAAGTATCGCATTCGGACGCGTCCACCCGTTGACGGTGTTTCGGACGTGGCGCTCGCTGACGCCGAGTTCATCGCCGAGTAGGACGTACGTCCACCTATCGCGGGCGATGAAGTCGGCGAGGGGTTGCCGACCATGAGGGCCAAAGGTAGTGACTGCGCGAGGCATAGGGTGCTCCCAGAGCGAAATGGAAGCCCGTACCGTCGCGCCACTCTCGGTTCTTCGCTACGAGCAGGCGAAGTGATCCGTGGTTGCCTCTCCGCACTTGGACGGAGAACGCGTAGGGGTCGAAATCGTTCGACCAGACGCCACGTTAGCCGAGCGAGGCCCGTCAGACAACGACCCCGCTGGTCGGCGCGGTTCGTGAGGTTAGGCTGCGCTTGTCAATAGGTTTCAGGGTTTGACCTGGCCCGTCTCGGCGTGCATCATGGACGGCGCAGCACTGCTCCGCTGCACGTACCGAACGAATCCGAGCTGGGTTCGTTCGTGCCCAGGTTCGGATTGGTTCCCGACCCAAGGGGCGCAACCTATGAACGATCGCTACGACAGCACCTATGCTGTCTCCTTCGAGTTCAACTCGCCGAACCGCCTTCCCGGTGCGATACTTGACCAGTGGATCGACGGTCTGGGCATGCAGCAGTTCGAGGCCACCCCGCATTTCCACGATGTGTACCTATGCGGTGGGAACACGATGGACCTCGTTTTTGCCCACGACAATCCGCGCTATGACCACGTCTCCGAAGCGGTGACGATCGGGAAAGCAATCGCTGACGCACTACACACGAGTGTCGCGTCGGTCGAGTTCATCCGTACGCAGGTTTGGGTCGGTGACGTCGAAGCCGTAGACATCGACGTCACCTATGACACCCAGTTGTCATTTCTCGGACGTGAGGCCCTGCCATGAGCGCCAGACGCAAGCCACTTGCTTTCCGGCTGTTCAAGACTCACCACGATCGCCACGGTGCCGAGCAGTTGGCGCAGCGGATCTGGCAGGAGCTAAGTGATCGCGACTGTTTACAGGTTCGCGCCATCAGTGCGTCCGGTCGTGCGATGGACAGCCACGTCACCTATGTCGCGAGGGGTGGCAACTCCCATGACATTCGGCGGCGCTACTTCGATGAGTGGGACGAGGACGACAGTGCAGTCGATGACTACACCATCGCGGCCATGATCGATCTGGACGCACTGGGGTTGACCGATCTGGACCGGATCACCGTATCGGATGCGTTCTACAACGCCATCGTGGAAACACGTAAAGCGTTGCTTGCCAACGCAAGCGAACCGCCCAAATCCCAGCCATCCAGGGAGCGGAAAATATTGGTGCCGGATGAAGTTCCAGAGCCACCCAACGAGGTGGTGGAAAGGTCGGGGACTGTGGAGGTGACGTACGTGAAGACGTCCGAGCGTCGTTCGGGTGGCCCCTTGTGGGACGAGGCCCTGATGAAGGCGGTCAAGGTCGTAGACCATCGGAAAGGACGAGAGCTGTCGCTACCCGTTGGCCTAATGCTCGCTGGCGACGCAAGGTCGAGCTATTGGGTACGCGTGCCGAAGCCGGGGTAGGTTCAGATGACGTGGCCGACCGTCCATTACAAGGGCGGCCGGCTGTCGCGCCGCATTCTGCGTATGCGTTACGTGCGAGCGGGTCGGTCGCGCAACCACCGGTTATAGTGCGGTTTGCAGAGTCCCCGTGTGTTGGATTCCTTTTCGCATCCGTCCTCTGAGCAGGTCTTCCCTCTGTTGAGACCGCGTTGGTAATGAGGCTTGCAAAGGCCGCGAGCGCGTATGGGTTTCGTGCAACCGTCTTCGGAACAGATCGTGGGTTTCGGTGGTAGCTCAGTTGTGCCGTGTTTGAGGAATCGACGCCGATGCTTCTGGCACATCCCATACGACTCGGCGCGACGGTCACAGTCATCGACGGAGCACTCGGTTCGCGTTGGTATCATGCCGCTTGCTTCCCATTCGGCGAGGAGTGGTGCGACCTCGTCGGGGTTGCGCTTCCATCGAGCGGGCTTGTTGCCCTTCGTGATATTGCAAGTCTTGTGAGCCAGCGCGAGGTTCTCTGGGTCGTGCGTTCCACCGCGCGAAATCGGCAGCACGTGGTCTACCTCAGGTGCCAGCGGGTGCGGCCTTACTGCATCTTTCGGAACGGGTAGACCGCACAGGGAGCAGTCGTCGCCGTCTCGTTCGCGAAGCGCCTCAGCGGACATGTACAACGATGCGCTCCGGTGTCGACAATCGTCACATAGGCGCTTGGAGACAGGGGTTAGTCTCTTTCCTCCGTTGGCTGGAGCGAGATAGTCGATAGTCGTTCCGCACTGTGCGCATTCTCCTGAAATAGCAGCCGCTGCATGCCTTCTAGCTAGATTTCGGCACACAACAGAGCAAAACCTACCGGTGTTGTTCTCCCCGACCGGATCGTCGCACCAATCGCAGGGGGCATTGGACGGCCTCGCGACACGAGTCCCAATTGGGCGTAGAACCTCCCCCGCATTCTTTTGCTTCAGGTGTGAGGAGCAGAGTCCACGTCCGATCGCGATGCGGTCACATTCGGGACCAGAGCATCGAGGCTTGCAGTCCCTGGTGCAGTACCGCTGGCCGCTGGGCTTACCCGTGAGATCCGCACCACAACCTCTGCACAGCCGGTCGATACGGTGGCCTGCGCGAAACCGGTTGTGGTGGATCACGCAGCGCCCATCTTTGGTGGGCGTCCGGGTGCAGTTGGACTCTACGCACTCCGCGGGGGAGGAGGAGGTCCGCTCGTCGGACAATAGGGGCGCGGAGTCAAGTGCTCCAGCCCGCTGCAACTCCGAGTAGTGACGAGGACACCGACCGCGCGCTTTGGTAGGTCTATCGCACCCCTCCACGGTGCAGATACGCGTGGTATTCCTAGCGGACCCTCGTGCCTTGTCATAGTGCCGCTGGCATAGGCCCTTAACTTTCGCGGGCTGTGCGCAGTGTGGTTGCGCGCAGTCGAGTGGCTTCCGCTTTTCGAGCGAGCCCGTGCGGAGGAACCGGAGTCTGTGCTTCTGGCAGTACCCCTCGCGGCTACTCCGGGGTTGTCCGCAGTCGGGTACTGCGCACGGGCCTCCTTGAACGCGTTTGTCGCTGCCGTTCGGGTCGCCGTACTTCCAGAAGGCTTGGTAGTGCTTCTCGCATAGTGCATGCCTCTTAATCGAGACCTTACGGGCGCAGCCGTCCACTTTGCAGGTATTGATGCGGCTGTCCGTGCTTGTCACGTTCGTGATGGTATCGACAGGGTGCGACAGCTCAGCCTGATCGGGAGATCGGGCCGCGCCCGTACTGGCGCAACAGATCAGTCACGCCCTCCAGGGCCTCCAGATAGGCGACAGCGCGCTCATCTGCGTAGATGCGAGCGAGTAGCTGGGGATCGTCCGGATGGACGCCAGCGTGGAACTCAGCAAGGAACTCCCGAGAGAACGTCATCGCCCGAACCTACCGGTCCGGGCGACGAGGTGCAGGAAGTTATCCACAGGCTGTTAGTAATGGTTCCTCGGTGGTCGCGGGAACGCCACGACCACGTGGTTCTCCTCGGGTTCGGGCTCTGGCTCAGGTTCGGTGTACTTCCTGTTCGGGTCCCAGGCCGGCTTACCCACGGGCCAGTCCTGCGCTGACTCCGTAGGTTCGACCACTTCGGCGTCGATGATCTCGTGTTGGGGTTCGTCCGCGTCCGACTCGCCGGGAGGGAGCGCTACGTCTCGCTTCACCTCGGTCAGCAGTCGCTCGTAGGGCTTGATGTCGCCTACCTCGTGCTCGATGCGGCTGGTCGGCCCCAGCCCGGTGCGGTCGAGCACGAGCTGGGCTGCGCGCAGTCGTACGGCAGGCTCGAGTGATTCGTCATCGAGCATTCCGTCTACAACGCCGATGGCGCGCAGGCGCAGGTCGAGCAGTCGTGCTGCTGCGGACTGCCTCGTCAGGGGCACTCGTCCGCCGTGCTTGACGCAGACGGTGCCCCCTTGCATGGCGTAGTTGCCGCAGGGTTCACCGTCCGCCCGTCGAGCGTTGCACGGCTGTCGAGTGTTGTCGGGGCGAGTCGCCACAGCCTCCGGCGTGGTGGTGTCCTTGGTACCTCCGTGCGCAAAGCACTTGGTGCTACCGTTCACGGCCCACCGGGTGCACGGCTTGCCGCCTCTGCCTCGGTTGTCGAACTGCGTGGTTGCGTTGCACTTTGGCACGTCAGATCCTCACTGGGTTGTAATCGAGGATGATCGCCGGTGCGCAGGTCGAGCACAGGGGGACGCCGATAATGCTCGGTGGCGCGCTGACCCACAGGATCTCGAAGTCCGACAGCGGATGAGAACAGGTCGCGCAGGCGAATCCCGAAGCGTTGCACGCGTTCCCCTTGCTGATGATGTACGCCATCTTCGCGATCATCACGGCCGGATCATCGACGGGATACATCGCCACGTTCGTCTGTAGGTCGGTCAGGCACTCGACATCTGCGAACCCCGGTAGATCGCGGTGACCTCGGCTCGGCGTATCACCAAGTCCGATAGGGGTAATCAATGCTGGACCGTCGTAGGTCGCGTCTCCCCGACCGCGCAGCACGAACCGTACGTAATCCTCAATGCGTGGATGTTCCAGCAGGTGAGCGTTGTACGGCCACAGCGCTTCGGATCGGATGATGGCGTCAATCATGTTGCTCTCCCTTGGTGTTGGGTACCTGCGTCCAGTCTAGCGCGCTAGGTACCGCAAATCGTCTGTTACGCAACGTAATCCGCGTATCGTCGCTGCTGGAAGGTCCTACGAACCACTTCGAGAGGGAGGCTCTCATGGCCGCACAAGGCTACTCAACAGTCGGCGACGTTCATACCACCAAGGACGGAAAAGACTGGGGGACAATCTGGTCCGAGTTCCAGACGACACTGGAACTGCTGAACACGAACCGTAGCGCGGTCGTGAACCTCTTCACGGAGAACACGACCCGAGCGCAGGACGACACCGAACAGGCGACAGGCGGAGCAGACTTCGAGGAGGCCAGCGAGTTCGGCGTTCCGAAGAGCACGAGGGTATCGCCGTCGCTGCTCGAAGTCGGGTACCCGTTGCGCTGGTACGACATTCGCAAGTCGTGGACTCGGATGTACCTTGCGCAGGTTGAGGCTGGGCAGCTCGAAACTCTCCACGCTTCGGTGCTCGAAGGTGACAACCGTCTGATCTTCCAGCACGTCATGGGCGCGCTGATGACCAAGACCGGCCCCCTCACGCGCCCGGTCAACGAGTACAACGTCCCCGTGTACTCACTCTGGGACGGTGAAGCGGATTCGACACCGCCGAGCTATGCGGGCAAGTCGTTCGCTCCTGGTCACAACCACTACGCCACGACCAGCGGAGCGTTCGAGGCAGTCGATCTCGACTACCTGATCCGCAACGTGACCGAGCACGGCTACGGGGCTGACTTCGGTTCGCAGATCGTCATTCTCGCCCACCCGGATGACGCGGACATCATCACGACGTTCCGAGCCGGCCAGGTCGCAGCAGACGGCGGCAAAGCGGCGAATGACTTCATCCCTGCGGCCAATGCCCCTGCGTTCCTCAGCAATGAGGCGATCATCGGTGATCGCGCTCCCGCATCGTATGAGGGCCTCAAGGTCCTCGGTTCGTACGGCGAGGCGTACGTCGTGACGAACCACTTCGTGCCGTCGGGGTACGTGACAGCGATTGCGTCGGGCGCGCAGTCTGCACCGTTGGGATTCCGCGAGCACACCCAGCCGGGGCTGCGTGGCTTGCAGTTGTTCCCCGGCTCCGATAACGCGTACCCGCTGATCGAGTCCTACTACTCGCGCGGCTTCGGCGTCGGCGTCAAGCGTCGCGGCGCTGCTGCTGTCCTCCAAATCACGGAGGCGGCGGAGTACACCAGCCCGTCGATCTTCTGACGCGCGGCCAGCGCGCAACACTCGCCCCCGGTGCGGTCTAATGCCGGGGGCGAGTTCTGTGTAATCGGGCCTTGACCAGCGTAGATTATGAGCTCGGTGGTGTACTGTTTGGGATACTTTGTCTGGAAGGACGGCGGCCCCACCGACATCAGCACGAGGACCCGGCCTGCGACGCCTGCCACGCGCTGGTGCACGAGGGACCCGGCGGCCGGCAAACGAGAGTCGCACCAACAGAGTGGGAGTATCCGGGCCGCACCGACTGGATCCCGCCCCCGCACATCGACCCGGAACGGACACCGCGGGTCAACCACCGGCACCATCTCGGGGATCTACTGTCCGCGGCATTGGCGCACTACCGCGCCCGCCGCGACACCGAGCTGCGCGAACACCGGCGACGCTGGCTGCGGGAACCGGCCGGGGACGCCGCCGGCGGCGAGGTTCCGTAGAGGATCACCGCTCGAAGGCAACCCCGGTCGCGCAGTCACTCGCCACGCAGCCGCGCGACGGCCGCATTCGCCGCCGACAATGCGCGCTCCGCGGCCGTCCTGTCCTGCGCCGCTGCAGTGGCTGCGCTGCGCGCGAACTCGCGTTGCTGTTCGGCATGCGCGAGTCGCTCGCGCAGCTCCCGCACCCGCGCATCGTGGCGGGGGAGTTCCTGTTCGGCTCGTTCGGCCGCGGCCCGGGCTTCGTCGGCGGCTGCGCGGGCGGCTTCCGCTTCGGCGACCGCGTGTTCCAGCTCGGCCGCGCGGGCCCGTTCCTTCTCCTTCGCGGCCGCGCGTGCCTGCTCGTCCTCCGCTCCCGATTCGGCGCCGATGTCCTTCGCCCGGTCGCGGACGACGGACAGCGGAGCCGTGCCCGCATCTCCGAATCCGCTGTATTCCAAGGAGGTTTCGAGCCGGCCGGCCCGCACTCGCTCCTCGATGTCCGGATCGGCGAGAGCGGCATTGAGGGTCTGCCCGACCTCGCGCAACGCTGCCTCGCTCACTCGTCGTCCGTGCGCGACGGCGAGCCGGCCCGCCTCACGTTCGAGCGCCCCGACCGCCTGACGACGCTGCCCCGAGAGTCTGCGCAGATCGCGGCCTGACAGCCGGCGCTGCGCGGTACGCAGGGCAGCGCCGAGGTCGAGCAGCGCGGCGAGTTCGTCGGCGCGGTCGCGGGCGAGCAGGTTCACCAGCCACGCCGCGACCGTCGGCTTGCGCAGCTTGCCGATCGCCGCCGCCGAGTCCCGGTCACCGGCCTTGCGGGCCCGCGCGATGCGCTCGTCCCTCGCCGCGACGAACTCGTTCGGGTCGAGTCCGTACAGCTCGTCGGCGATCTCGCCCGGATCCACGGTGGCCGCCTCTGCGGTGCTACAGGGCCAGCTTGGCGAGCAGATCGCGGGCGCGTTCGGCGGTCTTCGGTTCGCACAGCACGTCGTAGCGGCCCGCGACCAGCTGCATCGTCGACGAGAAGTCCCGCTGGCCGCGCGTCGCGGCATACGGGATCGACGCCGAGATCAGACCGAACACGATGCCGCCGACCAGACCCACGAGCAGCGGGCCGAGGAAATCGGTGGAGAAGATTCCCAGCAGCAGGCCGAAGAACAGACCGAGCCAGGCACCCGACACGATTCCCCCACCGATCACCTTCGGCCATGTCAACCGGCCGGTGACGCGCTCGACCTGCATGAGATCGACACCGACGATCGTGACGTCCTGGACCGAGAAGTTCTCGTCGGACAGGAAGTCGACGGCGCGCTGGGCCTCGGCATAGGTCGTGTACGAGCCGACCGGCCAACCGCTCGGCGGGGTCGGCAGGCCCGGGGCGGGCCGGCCGGGCTGTCCGAGAGGGTTCGTCATGGGCATGAACTCCTTTTCGCGGCGCGACGAGTCGCCGCGCCTTCCAGGGCAGCGCACAGCTCGAGCGGTGCGCACCTGTCCATTCTGCCCGGTTGACGACTCCCGTGTGGCTACTGCAGCGGTTCGGACTACTGCGGCGAGTCCGAACTACTGCGGCGGGTCGAACACGGTGGTGCGCGTCATGCCGGCCGCGCGGCCTTTCGCGGAGATCACCAGCGCCATCTTCCGGCTGGCCTCGTCGATCATCTCGTCACCGAGCATCGCCGCACCCCGTGCACCACCGGCATCGGAGGTGTGCCACTCGTAGGCGTCGAGGATCATCTCGGCCTTGTCGTAGTCGTCCTGCCGCGGGCTGAACACTTCGTTGGCCGCGTCGATCTGGCTCGGATGCAGCACCCATTTGCCGTCGAAACCGAGCGCGGCGGTGCGCTGCGCCGACCGGCGGAACGCGTCGACGTCGCGGATCTGCAGGTACGGACCGTCGATGGCCTGCAGTCCGTGGGCGCGCGCGGCCATCAGGATCGTCATCAGGATGTGGTGGTACGCGTCGCCGCGGTCGTAGCCGTCGGGCTGTTCGCCGACGACGAGGGTGCGCATGTTGATGCTCGCCATGAAGTCGGCGGGGCCGAACACGAGCGTCTGCACACGCGGGCTGGCGGTCGCGATCTCGTTGATGTTGGTCAGGCCGATGGCGTTCTCGATCTGCGGTTCGATGCCGATCCGGCCGACCTCGAGACCGTGCGCCTTCTCGACCTGCGTGAGCAGCAGGTCGAGGGCCTTGACGTGGCTTGCGTCGGGCACCTTGGGGAGCAGGATCGCGTCGAGGTGGGCGCCTGCGCCGCCGACGACGGACGTGACGTCGAGATAGGTGGCGTCGGTGGTCCAGTCGTTGACGCGCACAACCTTGAGTTGC
The DNA here is from genome assembly GCF_001895025.1 of Rhodococcus zopfii NBRC 100606 = JCM 9919. GTDB lineage: Bacteria > Actinomycetota > Actinomycetes > Mycobacteriales > Mycobacteriaceae > Rhodococcus > Rhodococcus zopfii. Next base: position 106,959 of record NZ_BCXI01000008.1, on the reverse strand, counting down.
TCGCCCCAGCCGTCCTCCGCCAGGGCCTCGACGATGTTCGTGCGGGCCCCCTCCTTCGCCAGCGGTGACACCGCGTCCTCGAGGTCCAGGAAGATCTCGTCGGCGGGCAGCCCCTTCGCCTTCTCGATCATCTTGCGGCTGCTGCCGGGGACGGCGAGTACGGATCGGCGGGGCTTGTACGAGAGCGACATGAGCTGGACGGACCTCCGTGTTCCGGATTCGGCGACGCGGCGATTGCTCCTGGCAACCGTGCGTGACGACCGTAACAAAGCGCTGCCGAGGCCCACGCACGCGATCGGGCGGGGTGCGCGGCTACTCCACGGCCGCCGATACGGCCGATACGTCGATCGATCCCGGCGAACCCGAGGACGGCCGCCGTGCGGGGCGGGCTCGTGAGGGCGGGCCGAAACGCGCGAGTCCGACGGACGGTGCACGTGCACCGCCCGGAGCCGCTCTTATGCTTGGCTCGACCGGAACGCGACTCGGCAGGGAGTGATCACTTGGCGGCAGTGAGCAAGGTATTCGCGGCCAGGCTTGCGGGCCTGGTCGTACTCGGACCCGACGGGGAATCGATCGGTCGCGTCCGCGATGTCGTGCTCACCATCAGGATGGGTCGCCAGCAGCCGAGGGTCATCGGCCTCGTCGTCGAATTGCCGACCCGGAGACGGATCTTCGTGCCGATGCTGCGCGTCACGGCGATCGAGCCGGGCGCGGTGACCCTCACGACCGGCAATGTCAGTCTGCGCCGTTTCAATCAGCGCCCGACCGAGATCCTCGCCCTGGCCCAGGTGCTCGATTCGAAGGTCCGGGTCGACGACCCCGAACTGCCCGAACTTGCCGGGGTCGACGCGGTCGTCGTCGATCTGGGCATCGAGCTCACCCGCACCCGCGACTGGCTGGTGGCACGGGTCGCGGTGCGCCAGCACCGGGGACGGCTCGCGCGACGCTCGGCGATCCACGTCGTGCAGTGGCAGCACATTTCCGGGCTCACCGCGGCTGCGCTGGCGATGCCGGGGCAGGGCGTCTCGCAGCTGCTGCTGCAGTTCGAGGACATGCGCGCCGCGGACGTCGCGCTGGCGTTGCGGGAACTGCCCGAGAAGAGACGCAACGAGGTCGCGGTCGCGCTCGACGACGAACGCCTCGCCGACGTCGTGCAGGAGCTTCCCGCCGACGACCAGACCGATCTGCTCACCAGTCTCGGTGTCGACCGCGCGGCCGACGTGCTCGAGGCGATGGACCCGGACGATGCGGCCGACCTCCTCGGCGAGCTGCCCGAGACCGAAGCCGAATCGCTGTTGCAGTTGATGGACCCCGAGGATTCGGAGCCGGTTCGCCGCCTGCTCGAACACTCCCCCGACACCGCCGGCGGTCTGATGACCCCCGAGCCGGTGGTGCTCACCCCCGCCACGACGGTCGCCGAGGCGCTGGCGCGGGCCCGCAACCCGGATCTGACGCCGGCGTTGGCGTCGATGCTGTTCGTGGTGCGTGCCCCCACCGCTACCCCCACGGGCCGATACCTGGGCTGCGTGCACCTGCAGCAGTTGCTGCGCGAGCCCCCCGCGAGCCTGGTCGGCGGCATCGTCGACAACGACCTGCCGCGGCTGGATCCCGACGACTCGCTGACGGCCGTCACCCGATACTTCGCAACGTACAACCTGGTGTGCGGGCCGGTGGTCGACGCCGAGCAGCACCTGCTCGGAGCCGTCACGGTCGACGACGTGCTCGATCACCTGCTGCCCGAGGACTGGCGTGAAGAGGAGACAGACGATGAGTGACCGCACCGCTCTGGCCAGCCAGCGTCTCGACACGCCCCGGTCCTCCCGGTTCCGGGTCAATTTCGACGTCGAGGCCGTCGGCCGGGTCAGCGAGTCGATCGCCCGGTTCCTCGGCACCGGTCGTTATCTGCTGATCCAGACCGTCATCGTGGTGGTGTGGATCTTCCTGAACGTCGTGGCCGTCGAACTGCAGTGGGATCCGTATCCGTTCATCCTGCTCAACCTGGCGTTCTCGACCCAGGCTGCGTACGCGGCGCCGTTGATCCTCCTCGCACAGAACCGTCAGGAGAACCGCGACCGGGTCTCGCTCGAGGAGGACCGGGCGCGGGCCGAACAGACGAAGGCGGACACCGAGTTCCTCGCGCGGGAGCTCGCCGCCCTGCGGCTCGCTGTCGGTGAGGTCGCGACCCGCGACTATCTGCGCCGCGAACTCGACGACCTGCGCGCCCTGCTCGTCGACTCGGAGGACGAGTCCGCGAAGGCGGGGACCCAGGCCAAGGCCCGCACCGCACGACGCTGACGTCACCCGAGCGGGCGCTCGGCTCGGTTGTTCTGTAATCTCCGTCACAGACCTGCCCCGGGATGGGCGGCATGTGTCTGTTGTTCGTGACGGTGTGCGGGGCAAGGCAAGGGGTGGTCGTGTGCGGTGGCAGGGTCTGATCGCGGTGCCGGTGATTCTCGCAGCGGGATATGCGGCCGCGGCGTCGGCAGCGCCGCCGGCCGGCCCCGCCCCTGCCGCGCCCGGCGACGCGGTGGCCGCGACGGCCGCATCGGTCGGGATCGTCCCGTTCACCCCTGCACCGGGTGCCGTCCCGCGTGGCCCGGCGACCACGCCGACGGGCAACCCGGCCGACCCGCTGGCACAGTTCCCGCCGGACGTCACGGTCCCGCCCGGGGAACCGTCTCCGGTCCTCGCGGCCGAGGGTCCGCTCGCGGTGCCCGAACTTGTCTACTACGCGTATCGCGCGGCGGAGATGCAGCTGCAGATCGACACCCCCGGATGTGGACTGCAGTGGAATCTGCTTGCCGCGGTCGGCCGGCTCGAATCCGGGCACGCGGGCGGAGGGCGGACCGACGTGCTCGGCACACTGAGCACCCCGAAGGTGTCACCGAACGGCGAACTCGGGCCCCTGCAGCTTCCGGCGGCCGTGTGGGAACAGTATTCGGCGGACGGCAATGCCGACGGACACGCCGATCCGCAGAACGTGTTCGACCAGTCCTTGGCCGCGGGCCACTGGATGTGCGCAAACGAAGCCGACCTGCGGGAACCTGACGGTCGCACTCGGGCCGTCGCGCTGTTCGACACCCGACCGGAGTACCTGAAGAACGTCGAGGCGTGGTCGGCCGCCTACGAGAAGGGCGCGGCGACCTCGCCGGGTGTGATCAGCCCGCCGCCGGTCCCCACGCCCACCGCGCGACCGGTTCCCGGCGCCGCGGACGTCGCAGCGCCCGAGCCCGGGTCGCCCCACCCGGTCACCGTAGAGGAACAGGCCCCCGAGCCTGCTCACGCCGAGTCCACACCGGTGCCTGCGGGTCCCGTTCCGCCGGCGCTGCCGGAGATTCCCTGCCTGGTCCCGGCCCTCTGCGGACAGTAGAACGCCGCCTCCACACCCTCGCAATATCCCCTCGGAAAAGGCCGGTCACCCGGAGGAAACGCGGCGCCCCGCGCGGCGCGTTACATCACAGTTGAATAACGGAAGCGTCTCGGCTCGTGTTATCGTCGGTCCGCCAGATAACGGAGGCATCTCGACGAGATGCCCGAGGGAGGTATCGAGTGGGCCGGCACAACAAAGCTACGACGTCCAAGCTGCGACGAAACTCCGTCATCGCCGTAACAGGACTCGTGCCCGTCGGCCTGGTCGCCGCGGCCGCCACCACCGCGGGTGCGGCCTCGAAGAGCATCCTGGGGATCCATCGGACCGCCGAGACTGCCGACGCCGAAGCCGCCGCAGGCACCGGCGCCGGGAACCCCAAGGCAATCCAGTCCGTCGCGCCGGTCGCCGACCTGATGACCGCGCCGGAACCGGCCGCCGCCCCCGCCCCGAAGGCCGCGCCCGAGCCCGAACCGGCCGCCCCCGCCGTCCGGCAGCAAGGGCCGCTCGGGATCCCCGCCGTCAACTTCGCCGCCTACCAGAACGCCGAACGCATTCTCGCCGCCGAGAATCCGGGCTGTGGCATGTACTGGACGCTGCTCGCCGGCATCGGCCGCGTCGAATCCGGCCACGCCAACGGCGGCCGCGCCGCCGACGACGGCAACCTCTTCGAGCCCGTCATCGGGCTTCCGCTCGACGGCAGCCTGCGCGGACAGGCCACCATCCGTGACACCGACGGCGGCGCCCTCGACGGCGACACCGTCTACGACCGCGCGGTCGGTCCGATGCAGTTCATCCCCACCACGTGGAACCAGTACGCGGGGGACGGCAACGGCGACGGCGTCGCCGATCCGCAGAATCTGTTCGACTCCACCCTGACGACCGCCAAGTACCTGTGCGACGGCGGCCTCGACATGCGTAATGTCGCACAGGCCACCAAAGCCATCCATCGTTACAACAATTCGATGGCGTACGTCGCGAACGTCCTCGCCTGGTCCGCGGCCTATTCGACCGGTATCGAGCCCAGCCCCGTGGACCTGCCGCGCATCCACTGACCCGCGCCCGCCTACGATGGGCGCCATGGCAGTGAGTGAATCCGACATCCGCAACGCACTCGCGCGAGTGCAGGATCCGGAGATCCGCAAACCCATCACCGAACTCGGGATGGTCAAGAGCATCGACATCGACGCCGACGGCAACGTCGCCGTCGCCGTCTACCTCACCACCGCTGGGTGCCCCCTGCGCACCGAGATCACCGAACGCGTCACCAAGGCCGTCGCCGACGTCGCCGGTGTCGGCGCAATCGACGTGACCCTCGACGTGATGAGCGACGAACAGCGCACCGAACTGCGCAAGTCGCTGCGCGGCGACTCCAGCGAACCTGTCATCCCGTTCGCCCAGCCCGGATCGCTGACCCGCGTCTACGCGGTGGCGTCGGGCAAGGGTGGTGTCGGTAAGTCGTCGGTGACGGTCAACCTCGCCGCCGCGATGGCCGCGCGCGGCCTGTCCGTCGGTGTCCTCGACGCCGACATCTACGGCCACTCGATCCCGCGCATGCTCGGCACCGACGCGAAGCCGACGCAGGTCGAGCGCATGATCATGCCGCCGATCGCGCACGACGTGAAGATGATCTCCATCGCCCAGTTCACGCAGGGCAACACACCCGTCGTGTGGCGCGGGCCCATGCTGCACCGGGCGTTGCAGCAGTTCCTAGCCGACGTGTTCTGGGGCGATCTGGACGTGCTGCTGCTCGACCTGCCGCCCGGCACCGGCGACGTCGCGATCTCCGTGGCCCAGTTGATCCCGGGCGCCGAGATCCTCGTCGTCACCACTCCCCAGCAGGCCGCCGCGGAGGTAGCCGAGCGGGCCGGCTCGATCGCGCTGCAGACTCGTCAGCGCATCGCCGGTGTCGTGGAGAACATGTCGTGGCTCGAGCTGCCCGACGGCACCCGCATGGACGTGTTCGGCTCCGGCGGCGGCCAGGCCGTCTCCGAGCGTCTCACCCGCGCGGTCGGCGCCCAGGTCCCGCTGCTCGGGCAGATCCCGCTCGATCCGGCGGTCCGGGAGGCCGGCGACGCCGGAACCCCGATCGTGCTCAGTGCACCGGACTCAGCCGCCGGCACGGCATTGCGCGAGATCGCCGAGAAGCTCGCGGTGCGGCGCCGCGGCCTGGCCGGGATGTCCCTGGGAATCGACACGACCCGTCACCTCTAGCGCACGGCCCTGCCGGGTCGGCGATCGGACGATCAGGTGGCGTCGGTGTCGATCGGGGGCCGCTCCCCCACCCCGAGAGGGTTCGACGCCGGCGGCTTCTGTGCCGGCTTGTCGAAGTTTCCGGTGAGGATCGAATCGTCGCCGTCGAGCAGATGCTTGGTGATGACGGCCTTCGGGGTCATCCCCCGCAGCTCGTTGAGCTCGGACAGTGGCTTGCGCAGGTCTTCGAAGTCCGGTCCGAGTTCGTCCTTGAGCTGCTGCCGGGCACCGGACGCGTAGTCCCGCACCTGACGCAGCGACTTCGTCACCCACGAGACCGCGCCGGGCAGACGCTCGGGTCCCAGAACCACGAGCGCCGCGACGAGGAGGACCATGAACTCGCCCCAACCGATGTTGCCGAACACCGCCCCAGCCTACGTGGTCGGCGGCCGGGTTGGGCGGTGACGTGCGCAGGTCACAGTCGGTCCATGGCGAATCCGGATCGCCCTCCCATCCGGGCTAATCGGATTCCGGCGTCACCTGCACGTCGACGAGGCGGCCGCTGCGCACGAGCTGGACGGTGACCGGTTCCCCGATCCGCTGCTCGTGAACCGCCACGACCAGCTCATCGGCACTGGTCACGGTGCGGTCGCCGACCTTGACGATCACATCGCCCTCGACGATCCCGGCACGCTGGGCCGGACTGTCCGCCTGGACGTTCGCGACCTCTGCTCCGCTGGCGGTGTCGTTGACGACCGTGCGGGCGTTCACCCCGATCTCCGGATGACGCATCTCGCCGTTGCGGATCAGTTCCTGCGCAACCTGCGTGACGGTGTCGATGGGGATCGCGAAACCGAGCCCGACCGAACCGCCGGTCTCGGTCTTGATCGCCGAGTTGATACCGATGACGCGACCGTCCGCGTCGACGAGGGGGCCACCGGAATTACCGGGGTTGATGGAGGCATCGGTCTGCACCGCATCGATCACGGCGTCGGTGTCGGTGCCCTGCCCACCCAGACGCATCGGCCGATGCAGGGCGCTGACGATGCCGCGCGTGACGGTTTTGCTCAGACCGAGCGGCGAGCCGACCGCGATGACATCCTCACCGACCTGCACGTCGGCGGACCGTCCGAGTTCGGCGACCGTCAGGTTGTCGACGTCCTCGACTGCCAGCACCGCGAGGTCGGTGTGGATGTCGCGGCCGACGATCGAGGCGGGCATCTTGGTGCCGTCGTTGAACGTCACCTGGATCTTCGCGTCGGGACTTGTCGCCGCCATCGACACCACGTGGTTGTTGGTGACGATGTAGCCGGCGCCGTCGATCACGACACCGGAACCGGTGCCGGCCTCGTCGCCGAGCGTCACCTGGATCGACACGACCGCCGGGAGCACCGCGTCGGCGACCCGCGCGACCTGCCCGGTCGGGAGTTCGTCGTCTCCCGCGATCTGCGACAGCGCCACACCCCGGCTGGTGAGCGATCCGTTGTCGGACGTCACCAGCGCGACGATCAAGCCACCCACCATGCCGATCGCGACCGCGACCGCGGCGAGGGTCGCAAGGGCGCGGGGCTCGATGCGACGGTCGAACAGCACTTCCCGCAGGGTCAGCTTCCGGCCGGGCGGCAGCACCTGCTCGCCGGTCTGCTGCGCGGCGGGTCCGAGCCGTACCGGCGTCGACGGATCGCGCCACGGGTCGGGTTCGGGAGCCTCGTCCCCGGCGTCGGTGTCCGATCCGGTGGGCGGTCGCTGCAGAGTGTCGTCGGCGTCCTCGGGCCGGCCGAACGCCTCGGCGAGGACCGGGTCGGTCGGCGCGACGTGCTCGACGGCGGGTTCGGCGGCTCGGGCGCGGGCGGCGTCGGTGAACGATCCGGCCGTTCCCGAGGGCCGGCCGAACACACGGGCCGCGGCAGGGTCGACCGCGGGCCGGTACACCGGTCGCGGTTCCAGGCGCGGCGCGTCCGCCGGACGTTCGATCGACGGGGAGGCGGCGGCGCGGGCGGCCGGCTCACCGTCGGTGTCGGTGGCTCGCCACCCGGGCTGCTTCACTGATTCCGCGGTCACGCGTGTCCGTCTCCCCCGTCGTGGTCAGTCACGGTGCCCAGTATCACCGATGAGCCCAGTATCACCGACGGCCCCGGTCTCCGAGCTACCGACTCCGCCCGGCCGGTCGCGGCGGGCGGACTCGTGCACGGGTGGGTCAACGGCGCCGGCGGATCGACCAGCGCCGGCCCCCGGGCCAAATCTGGTCCTGACCGGGCCACAGCGGCTGCGGGCTCTGCCCGGCCGTGTCCTGGAGGGCGGTGTCCTGGAGGTGGGTGGGGATGCTGCTGAGGGCGCCGAGCAGGGAACTCGGCATCTGCGGGGCTCGCTGGGCGGCGTTGCGCAGTGCGTGCCGGGCCTGCTGCTGGGCCTCGACCTCGGCTGCGCACTCCGGGCACATCGACAGGTGCTGCGACGCGCGCAGGTACGCGTTCATCCGGAGTTCGCCGTCGACATACGCCGCGACGGCCTCGCTGGCGAGATGCTCGGTGGAGCCGAACTGTCGGGGCGGGTACGCCATCGTCATCAAACCCTCCTGGCGGCTACCCCGCACGGACTCGACCGGACTCGATCTCCGCATTCTCGCGGAGATGCTCACGCAGCGCCTGGCGACCTCGGTGGATGCGGCTGCGCACCGTTCCGAGCTTGACGCCGAGTGTGGCACCGATCTCCTCGTACGAGAGTCCTTCGATGTCACACAGCACCACTGCCGCACGATACTCCGGCGCCAGCGCATCGAGCGCGGACTGCAGGTCCGCGTCGAGACGCGCGTCGTGATAGATCTCCTCGGGGTTCGGGCCCTCGGCCGGGACCCGGTCGTAGTCCTCGGGCAGCGCCTCCATGCGGATGCGGTTACGGCGGCGCACCATATCGAGGAAGAGGTTGGTGGTGATGCGGTGGAGCCAGCCCTCGAACGTGCCGGGCTGGTAGTTCTGGAGGGACCGGAAGACTCGGATGAACGTGTCCTGGGTGAGGTCTTCGGCGTCCTGGGCGTTGCCGGACAGCCGGTAGGCGAGCCGGTACACACGGTCGCCGTGTTCACGGACCAGCTCGTCCCATGACGGCATCGACCCGCGATCACCGGTGGCGTCGAACACCGCGGTGCCGGTCAGCTCTGCAACGGCTTCGCCACCGTCAACGGCTTCGGCACCGCCGAGGGCACTGCCGTCGAGCAGGTCGACGCCGGGAAGGGTGCGGGTGTCGCTCGTGTGGGTTTCGACCATGTGGATCGCTGGATCCTCCTCTTCGGGACCGCCGATCTGAGAACTGCCACGTATCCCGGGCAACGCCCGGGACAGCCGGATTGTTCCCGGCCGGCGCGTGACAACCGTCGACCGTTTCAGCGCGGTCTGCTGTGTGCCGTGTCTTCACCCTCCCCCTTCGCCATGTGCCGGCCCTATGAGTAGCCTGAGGCGGACCTGAGAATCCTTCCCCCGGTCGTGCGCGCCTGCCTGCGTGAACGTCTTCTCGACGCTAGCCTCGACGCGTGCAGACCAATGCCGAACGGATCCTGGCCCACGCCGAGAATGTCGTCGTCGAGGACGAGCAGCTCGTCGCGGCGCGGGAACGTGCCCTCGACCTGGGTGCCGATCCGATCCCCCCCGTCTGTCGGCGCCACGCTCGCACTGTTCGCCCGGATGCTCGACGCCAAGACCGTCGTCGAGATCGGGACCGGCGCCGGGGTGAGCGGGCTGTGGCTGCTGCACGGCCTGCGTGAGGACGGCGTGCTCACCACGATCGACAGCGAGCCCGAGCATCAGCGGGCGGCCAAGGAGGCGTTCCGCGAAGCCGGGATCACGGCGTCGCGTACCCGGCTCATCAACGGCCGGGCCCTGGACGTGCTGCCGCGGCTCGCCGATTCCGGATACGACCTGATCTTCGTCGACGCGACCCCCGCCGATCATCCGCACTATGTGCGCGAAGGCGTGCGCCTGCTGCGCCCGGGGGGCGTCCTTGTCCTGCACAACGCGCTGCTCGGCGGCCGCGTCGCCGATCCCGCCGAACGGGACGCGACAGTTCTGTCGGTCCGGGATGCGGCGCGCGCCGTGTCGGCGGACGACCGCCTCGCACCGGTGGTGCTGCCCCTCGGCGACGGACTGCTGTGCGCGGTGCGGATCAGCTGACCGGGACCAGCACCGTCAGATCCACACGCCCTTGCCGATGGCGACGACCCCGCCGTTGCTGACCGCGAACCGCTGACGGTCGCGTTCGAGGTCGACACCGATGATCTCGCCGTCGCCGACCACGACGTTCTTGTCGAGGATCGCGCGGCGCACCACCGCGCCCTTGCCGATGCGCACGCCCGGCATGAGCACGCTGCCCTCGACGGTCGCGCCGTCCTCGACCATGACGTTCGAGCTGAGCACGGAGTTGCGGACGGTCGCGGCGGACAGGATGCTGCCGGCCCCGACGATCGATTCCTGCGCGAGCCCGCCCTGGACGAATTTCGCGGGCGGCAGGTTCTCGGCGGCGCCGCGGATCGGCCAGCGCTTGTTGTAGAGATTGAAGATCGGGTGCACGGACACCAGGTCCATGTGCGCGTCGTAGAAGGCGTCGAGTGTCCCCACGTCCCGCCAATAGGCGCGGTCGCGTTCGGTGGCTCCGGGCACGACGTTGTCGTTGAAGTCGTAGACGTGCGCGGCACCCTGCGCGACCAGCGCCGGGATGATGTCACCGCCCATGTCGTGGTCGGAGTCGGGGTTCTCGGAGTCGGCGCGCAGCGCCTCCACGAGCACCTTGGTGGTGAACACGTAGTTGCCCATCGACGCGAACGTCACGTTCGGGTCGTCGGGGGTGCCGGGTGGGTGCGCCGGCTTCTCCAGGAACTGGGTGATGCGGCCCTGTTCGTCGCTGTCGATGCACCCGAACGCGAATGCTTCGCTGCGCGGCACCCGGATACCGGCGACGGTGACTCCGGCGCCGGATTCGATGTGCTGGTGGACCATCTGCTCGGGATCCATGCGGTAGACGTGGTCGGCGCCGAACACGACGATGTACTCGGGATCCTCGTCGTACACCAGGTTCAGCGACTGCAGGATCGCATCGGCGCTGCCGGTGTACCAGCGCGGACCGAGCCGCTGCTGCGCCGGGACCGGCGTGATGTATTCGCCGGTGAAGCCGGACAGCCGCCACGTCTGGGAGATGTGCCGGTCCAGCGAATGGGACTTGTACTGCGTCAGCACACAGATGCGCAGATAGCCTGCGTTCACCAGGTTGCTCAACACGAAGTCGATCAGGCGGTAGGCGCCGCCGAACGGCACGGCGGGCTTGGCCCGGTCCGCCGTGAGCGGGTACAGGCGTTTGCCCTCGCCGCCGGCGAGCACGATTCCAAGCACATGGGGCTGGCTCCTCACACAGTCAACCTATCCGCCACCCCACAGCGCCGCCAGCGATGCGGCACATCGACACGCGGGAACACCCCGGTGGCCGGAACATCGCGGGACCGATAGTTTGGGCGGGTGCGGGTGGCAATGATGACGCGGGAGTACCCGCCTGAGGTCTACGGCGGCGCCGGAGTGCACGTCACCGAGCTGGTCGCGCAGCTGCGCAGGCTGTGCGAAGTCGACGTGCACTGCATGGGCGCGCCCCGCGAGGGCGCTTTCGTCCACGACCCGGATCCGGCGCTCGCCGGCGCGAATGCCGCGCTGACGACGTTGTCGGCGGAACTGCGGATGGCGCAGGCGGCGAGCGGCGTCGACGTCGTGCATTCGCACACCTGGTATTCGGGCCTGGCCGGGCACCTCGCGGCCGAACTGTACGACGTGCCCCACGTGCTCACCGCCCACTCGCTCGAACCGCGGCGGCCGTGGAAGGCCGAGCAACTCGGCGGTGGCTACCGCATCTCCTCATGGTCCGAACGCAATGCCGTGCAATACGCCGACGCGATCATCGCGGTCAGCGCCGGGATGCGGCTCGATGTCCTCGACGCATACCCGTTCGTCGATCCGGCGAGGGTGCATGTGGTTCGCAACGGCATCGACACCGGGGTGTGGCATCCGGGCCCGGCGAGAGGCTCCGAGTCGGCGCTCGAACGGCTCGGTGTCGACCCGGACCGGCCGATCGTCGCGTTCGTCGGCCGCATCACCCGGCAGAAGGGTGTCGGCCATCTGGTGGCGGCGGCGCACCATCTCGATCCGGACATCCAGCTGGTGCTGTGCGCCGGCGCCCCGGACACGCCGGAGATCGCCGCCGAGACCGAACGCGCGGTCGCCGAACTGCGAGAGCGGCGCGGCGGCGTGTTCTGGGTACAGGAGATGCTGCCCACCGAATCGGTCCGCGAGATCCTCTCGGCGGCAAGGGTGTTCGTGTGCCCGTCGGTGTACGAACCGCTCGGGATCGTGAACCTCGAGGCAATGGCCTGCGAAACCGCGGTGGTCGCATCCGATGTCGGCGGGATCCCGGAGGTCGTCGAGGACGGTGTCACGGGACGCCTCGTGCACTACAACTCGTACGAGCCGCAGGTCTACGAGCGTGCGCTCGCAGCGGCCGTCGACGAAATCGCGCTCGATGCGGATCTCGCCGCCCGGTTGGGTCACGCCGGCCGCGATCGCGCGATCGCCGAGTTCTCGTGGGCGCAGATCGCGCGGCAGACACTCGCCGTCTATCAGGATGTGACCGCGCGGCGGTGAGCCGTAGGGCCGGTGTCAGTCACGCCGAGTCCACACCGAGACGACGACCGACGCCGTCACCGGGAACGGTTCCGGCAGGTCCGCCAGGAGCGCCGCACGGCGATCGGCCGTGACGTGATGGGCAGAGGGCCCCATCCCCGCGAGCAGCGCGAGCGCGGGGTGCGGCAGCGCCATCGGGAACCGGACCTCGCGGCGAGCCGTGCGGTCGAAGGCGCCGGACAGGGCCGCACCGAGACGTTCGGTCTTCCGGTCGTCGACCTGCACCATGCCCGGCAACGCGACCAGTTCCCGCAGATGCTCGCTCGTCGGCGTGACGACGACGAGCCGCCCGCCGGGTTCGAGCACGCGGTGGGTTTCGTCGGCGTTGCGCGGCGCGAAGATCGACAGGACGTGACTGAGGGATCCGGACCGCACCGGGAGTTGTCGCCACACGTCGGCGAGCACGGCGCCGACGCGCGGGTGACTGCGGGCGATGCGGCGCACCGCGGGCTTCGAGACGTCGAGTCCGATGCCACGCGAGCCGGGCAGGGCGTCGAGGACGGTGGCGAGGTACTGGCCGGTGCCCGCCCCCACCTCGAGGATCCGAGGCGGGACGGGGCTGTCGCCGGAAACCGTGTCGGCGCAGGCCCGGGCGACGGCGTCACGGATGGGGTCGTAATGACCCGCAGAGAGAAAATCGCCGCGCGCGGCGATCATGTCGGCGCTGTCGCCGGTGAATCGGGTCGCGGCGCCGGTGAGGAGCGTGACATAGCCCTGTTTCGCAACATCGAAATTGTGTCCGCTCTCGCACAACAGGGCGGAGCCGTCGAGATCCATACCGAGTCCGCACTGTGGGCACGCAAGCAGATCGGTCACCGCGTCGAGCACCGGCGCTCCTCACAGGGTCGATGGGTCCGGGATACGCGACCGGGCCCCGCGCACCGTGGAGCGCAGGGCCCGGATCGTCCGCAATCGGACAGATCAGCTGGTAACACTCTTGAGTTCGTCACCGAGGGCCGCGGCCTCTTCCGGCGTGAGCTCGACGACCAGACGTCCGCCTCCCTCGAGTGGAACCCTCATGACGATTCCTCGTCCCTCTTTGGTTGCTTCGAGGGGACCGTCCCCGGTCCGGGGCTTCATGGCCGCCATCCTCTGCTCCCTCCAAATCTGCGCTCGACTACCGAGCGCCTGGGTTACCGTTGTGCCCGGACAGTTTATCGGCGGGCTCGCCTTCCCATTCTTCCCTATCCGGGCATCGACCGGGTAGCTGACTCCTCGGTCACATCACAATTTCTGATCAAGCGTCCACTTGGACCCAGCAGTCCGCGAGGTGGTCGTCGACCATTCCGGTGGCCTGCATGAGCGCATATGCCGTGGTCGGGCCGACGAACCGGAACCCGCGACGCTTGAGCTCACGGGCCATCGCGATGGATTCGTCGGTGACGGCAGGTACCTGCGCGATCGTCGCGAACCGTGCCGTGCGTCGCGGCGGCGCGAACGACCACAGCAGCGTGTCCAGGTCCGTCCCGGACAGATCCAGCACGGCGCGGGCGTTGGCGATCACAGCGTCGATCTTGCGGCGGTTCCGGACGATTCCGGCATCGCCGAGCAAGCGATCGACGTCGGCGCCACCGAAGCCCGCGACCACGTCGACGTCGAAACCGGCGAAGGCCTGCCGGAACGCCTCCCGCTTGCGCAGGATCGTCAGCCACGACAACCCGGACTGGAACGCCTCGAGGCACAGACGTTCGAACAGTGCGTCGCGGCCGTGCAGCTCCCGGCCCCATTCGGTGTCGTGGTATTCGCGGTAGAGGGTGGAGCCGGGCGTGTCGATCGCCCAGGGGCACCGCACGAGGTTGTCGCTCACGGATTCTCCTCCCCCGGTTCGGAACCCGCTTTCTCGGCTCGGGCCGCCTCCGCTCTGGCGGCAACGGCGTCGGTGGCGATCGCTTCGGTCTCGGCGTCCGCGTCGACGCTACCGTCGTCGGTCCCCGACTCCCCGGCGTTCTCGTATTCGGCGGCGTTCTCGTATTCGGCGGCGTTCTCGTACTCGGCGACACGGGCGCGCAGACCGTCGATCTCCCGGGCCAGGCGGTCCAGTGCCCAGTCCACCTCGGACGTCTTGTAACCCCGGGCCACCTGCTGAAAACGCAGGTCGCGAACGTCGACGCCCGTGACGTCGGTGGCGGGCAGCACCGTCGCCGTGGTCCCCGGAGGGATCGGCGCCAGGACTTCTCCCCGACCGAACACCGCGCTCGCGGTCGCGAACAACACCGCGCCGACGACCACCATGACGACGACGTACAGCAGAACCGTCAGCATGGTCCGATCTTGGCACGGACCACCGACATCAAGCCCCGGGGCTGCCGATCACGGTGTTCATCGGTGGCCGATCGGTCAGCTCGACGTGTCGGGCGACCGGCACGAACGAATCCCCGTCGACGAGGAACTGGGTCAGCGGCGCGCCGGAATCGGGGATGCCACAGCGGCGCAGCATGGTGCCGATGATCTGCCTGCTCATGACCCCCAGATCCGACAGCGGCCGGTTCCGGTGTTTGCGGACCCCCAGGTTGACCTGCGCGATCGCGCCGAGCCCCAGGCGGTCGTAGGTGTCGAGGAGCAACCCGATCTCGACCCCGTAGCTGGGTGCGAACGGCACCGCCGTCAGCAGTTCACGGGTACCGGCGTACTCGCCGCCGAGCGGCTGCAGCACGCACGTGAGTTCCGGGCGCAACGCAGCCAGCAGCGGACGCGCCACCAGTTCGGTGACGCGACCGCCGCCGTTCGCGTCCTCGGTGCCGCTCACCCGCAGCGGTCGCCGGTAGTAGCCCTTGACGAGATGGACGCCGTCGCCGAGCAACAGTGGGCCGAGCAGTTTCGGCACGAACGCCGGGTCCGGCTTGATCAGATCGGAGTCGACGAAGACGATCAGGTCGCCGGTGGTGGCAGCCAGGGAACGCCACAGCACCTCGCCCTTGCCCGGAACGGGGTCGACGCCCGGCACGGCTTCCTCGCGGGACAGCACGCGCGCACCCGCGGCCCGTGCGCGCTCGGCGGTGGCGTCGGTGGACCCCGAATCGAGCACGATCAGTTCGTCGACGAGGCCGCCGAGGAGCGGGTGGATCGTGTCCACGACACCGCCTACCGTCTTCTCCTCGTTCAACGCCGGCAGCACCACCGACACGGTGCGGCCGGCCTTCGCGCGCTCGAGCTCGGCGACCGTCCAGCCCGGTTGATCCCAGCTGTTCGTCTCGTTCCACGCGGGGGCCGGCGCGCCCGTTCCGGTGCGGGCCGGGGCGCTCATGCCAGGCCCCGGGTCGTACGGGCCGGGGGGCGGGTGCCCGCGATCGCGGCGACCATGTCGACGACCCGGCGGGTCGCTGCGACCTCGTGAACTCGAAACATCCGCGCGCCTGCCGCGGCGGCCAATGCTGTCGCTGCCAAGGTGCCCTCCAACCGGTCGGCGAGTTCCACCCCCAGAGTCTCCCCGACGAAGTCCTTGTTGCTCAGCGCCATCAGCACCGGCCACCCGGTATTCACGAGAACGTCCACGTGCCGCAACAACTCGAGCCCGTGATAGGTGTTCTTTCCGAAATCATGGGTCGGATCGATGAGGATCGAGTCCGCCGCGACACCGGTCCGGGCAGCGTTCTCGGCCGCGGCAACCACCTCGCTGGTCACCTGCCCGACGACGTCGGGATAGCGCACGCGGTGTGGACGCGTCCGCGGCACCGCGCCGCCGGTGTGCGAGCAGACGATGCCGGCACCGAGCTCGGCGGCGACCGCGACGAGGCCCGGGTCGGCGCCCGCCCACGTGTCGTTGATCAGGTCTGCGCCTTCGGCGACCGCGCGCCGGGCCACGTCCGCGCGCCATGTGTCGATGCTGATGATCACCTCGGGGTAGCGCGCCCGGATCGCGGCGACGAACGGCACCACACGCCGGATCTCCTCCGCGGTGTCGACGACCTCGCCCGGTCCTGCCTTGACCCCGCCGATGTCGACGAGGTCCGCGCCCTCGGCGACTGCGCGGTCGACCGCGGCCAGTGCCGCCTCGTCGGTGAACGTGGCACCACGGTCGTAGAACGAGTCCGGGGTGCGATTGACGATGGCCATCACCAGTGCCCGATCGGTCGCCACGGGCCGGCCACAGAGCGTCGGCAGCGGGCCCACCGGCGACTGCGCGGGGGCGGCGGATGCCGGGCGGGTGCGCTGGGAGACGGGACGAGTGTCACCGGAGGTGGCAGGGCCGATCATGACCCCATCCTGGCACGCACCGGAAACGCACGGAGCCGAGGACCGGCCGCCGCGGCGCGAACCGGCTGTGCCCGCGCCGCGTCCGGCGTCAGCGCGAGGAAGGCAGCTCTCCTCGCGCGACGGCCTCGGTGTACCCGTCGTAGGCGCGCCGGTATCCCCCGGACCGCCCTTCGAGGACGTACAGCGGGTCGTCTCCGGTCTTGCTGAATCCTTCGTCGCGCAGATCCACCTTGCGGCTCTTGAACGTGCTGGTGTGCTCGAGCTCGTCGACGATCCGCACGAACAGCGGCACCGCGTACGCCGGCAGCGAGGCGAACAGCTCGTCGGCGAGCCGCCCGCCGTCGAATTCGGCGCCGGGATGCAACGTCACGGCGGCCATTCCGGCCCGGCCGTCGGTGCCGGGGACCTCGACGCCGTAGACGACGGCCTGGGAGATCGCGACGTGCCCGGAGACCGCGGCTTCGACCTCGGTGGTCGCGACGTTCTCGCCCTTCCACCGGAAGGTGTCGCCGAGGCGGTCGACGAACGCGACGTGCATGAAGCCCTGACTGCGCACGAGATCGCCGGTGTCGAACCAGGTGTCGCCGTCGGCGAATCCGTTACGGACCAGTTTGGCTTCGGTGGCGTCGGGATCGGTGTAGCCGTCGAACGGTGCCCGGTCGGTGACCTTCGCGAGCAGCAGCCCCACCTCGCCGTTGCCGACACGGCGGAGTCGGCCGTCCCGGCCGCGGCGGGCCTTGCCGGTGTCGTGGTCGTAGTCGACGACGGCGTACGGCAGCGGGCACACCCCCGCGGTGTGCGTCTGGTTGAGGGCGTTGATGAAGGCGATGTTGCATTCGCTGGCGCCGTAGAATTCGGCGACCCGGTCGATCCCGAACCGTTCGGTGAACTCGTTCCACAGTTCGGGGCGCAGCCCGTTGCCGACGACGAGCCGGATGTCGTTGTCGCGGTCGTCGGGGCGGGGCGGCTGGTTGAGCAGGTAGCGGCAGATTTCGCCGATGTAGATGAACGCGGTCGAGCCGTTGCGTTTCGCGTCCGCCCAGAACCCGGAGGCCGAGAACTTACGGCCGAGCGCGAGCGTCGCACCGGACGCGAGGACCGACGACAGCGCGACCGTCAGGGCGTTGTTGTGGTACAGCGGCAGGCAGCAGTACAGGGTGTCGTCGCGGCGCAACCGGACGCCGAGGCTGCCGAGACCGGACATCGATTTGAGCCAGCGGAAGTGGCTCATCCGGCTGGCCTTGGGCAGGCCGGTCGTGCCGGAGGTGAAGATGTAGTACGCGATGTGGTGCGCCTGCAGACGCTCGGTGACCGCGGGATTCGCGGCGTCGGCGCCGACAGCCAGGGCGTCGAGTTCGCCGACCCGCAGCACGTCGACGGCGTGCGGGGACGTGCCGAGGGATGCCGAGTCGATCGAAGACACGGCGTCCTCGCATTCCTCGCCGACCACGAGCACCCGACTGTCGAGGAGGCCGAGGCTGTGGGCGAGGACGTCGCCGCGCTGGTGGTGGTTGAGCATGCCCGCGGCGGCACCGAGTTTGACGGCGGCGAGTGTTATCAGCAGGGCCTCGGGCCGGTTCTGCATGAGGATGCCGACGACGTCGCCGGTCTGCACTCCTCGCTGCGCCAGGACGCTTGCGTAGCGGTTGACCTGGGCGTTGGCGTCTCCGTAGCTGAGCGTGTCGCCTTCGAACCGCAGGAACGGCCGGTCCGGCCGGCGGTCGGCGACGCGCTGGAAGACCAGACCGATCGATTCTCGGGCGTCGGGACGTCGGGTCAGGCCCAGCGCACCGCGTAGCAAGCTGGGCAGGTCCGGCAGCATCGCCGGAAGCTGGCCGGCAAGGCCCAGCAGGGAGATCGTCGATTTGTGCTCGGTGGTCACTGACATCCTCTCGGAGGGGCCGCACAGGCGTCGAAGGGCAGCGTCGGCCACCCAACCTACTTGAGAGTAAGCACGCTGGCGAGGGGCGAAGGTGCGCTAACTCACAACACCGGCCGCGCAGCGATCCAGAGCCTCCGCAACATCCGCCGTGACCTGCAGCCCGTCGAGTGCGCGCTGTGCGACGAATCCGGTGCCGACCATCGATCGGAGCCACTCGAGCAGTCCCGTGTAGTGTCCCACCGGATCGAGCAGCACCACCGGCTTGTCGTGCATGCCCAGGTATCCGGCCGTCCACGTCTCGAACAGTTCCTCGAGGGTGCCGATCCCGCCGGGCAACGCGATGAACGCGTGCGCCCGATCCTCCATCACCTGTTTGCGTTCACGCATGGTCTCGGTGACGATCAGCTCGTCCGCGTCGATGTCGGCGACCTCGCGATGCACCAGCGCCTTCGGGATCACCCCGACGGTGTGTGCACCGGCCTCACGGGCGGCCTCGGCGACCGCGCCCATCATCGACACGTTGCCGCCGCCGGACACGAGCTGCCAGCCGCGCCGGCCGATCTCGGTCCCCACGGCCGCGGCCAGCTCCAGGTACTGCTCGTCGACGGGTCCGGACGCGCAGTACACGCATACCGACAGCGCGATCGGCGCCCCGCTCACCACGAGACGTTCTCCTCGTACACCGACTCCGCCTCGTCCCCGCGGTGAGCCTCGACGACGATGCGCACCGCCTCCTCGACGCTGTCGGTGACCGACAGCAGATCCAGGTCGCCGGGCGAGATCTTGCCGTCGTGCACCATGACGTCGCGGATCCAGTCGAGCAGTCCCGACCAGTAGCCGGAGCCGAGCAGGACGATCGGGAACCGGGTGATCTTGTGGGTTTGCACGAGGGTCACCGCCTCGAACAGCTCGTCGAGCGTCCCGAACCCGCCGGGAAGGCAGATGAACGCCTGCGAGTACTTGACGAACATGGTCTTGCGGGCGAAGAAGTACCGGAAGTTCAGGCCCAGATCGACCCATTCGTTGAGGGCCTGCTCGAACGGCAGCTCGATACCGAGACCGATCGAGAACCCGCCGGATTCGCTGGCACCGCGGTTCGCGGCCTCCATCGCACCCGGACCACCACCGGTGACGACCGCATATCCCGCCTCGACCAGCGCCGCGCCGAGCTTCCGCCCCAGCGCGTACTCGGGATGGTCCTCCGGCGTGCGCGCCGACCCGAATACCGCGACCGCGCGCGGCACCTCGGCGAGCGACCCGAATCCTTCGATGAATTCGCTCTGGATGCGCAGCACCCGCCACGGATCCGTGTGCACCCAGTCGGTCGGTCCGCGACGGTCCAGCAGACGCTGGTCCATCGTGGTGGTCTCGACCGCGCGATCACCGCGCAACTGCACGGGTCCGCGTTGAACGATCTTGGCGCGGGACTTCCGCCGCTCGGATTCGGAGTCGCCTGACATGGGGGCCACGCTATCGGGACAGGTAGGCGCGCAGCACCGCGGCCACATCGGTGATCTGCTGGACCGGGACATGTTCGTCACGCTTGTGCGCGAGATTCGGGTCGCCCGGCCCGTAGTTCACGGCGGGAATGCCCAACGCAGCGAACCGCGAGACGTCGGTCCAGCCGTATTTGGCGCGGAACCGGCCGCCGGCGGCCTCGACCAGCGCGGCCGCCGCCGGATCCGACAGGCCGGGCAGCGCACCGGGCGAGGCGTCGGTCAGTTCGAGCGTGACGTCGAGACCGTCGAACACCTCCCGCACGTGAGCGAGCGCCTGTTCGACCGTGCGATCCGGCGCGAACCGGAAGTTCACGTCGACGTCGGCGGCGTCGGGCACGACGTTCCCGGCGACACCGCCGGTGACGCGCACCGCCGACAACCCTTCCCGGTACACGCAACCGTCGATGTCCACCGACCGCGCGGCGTACCGCGACAGCCGCTCGAGCACCGGGGCGAGCCGGTGGATCGCGTTGTCCCCCAGCCATGACCGGGCCGAGTGCGCCCGCACCCCGGACGTGGTCAGCCGTACCCGCAGCGTGCCCTGGCAACCCGCCTCGATCTGGCCGGCCGTCGGCTCACCGAGGATCGCGACGTCCGCAGCCAGCCAGTCCGGCAGTTCCTTCTCGATCCGGCCGAGGCCGTTGAACTGCGCCGCGATCTCCTCGCAGTCGTAGAAGACGAGCGTCAGGTCGTGCGCGGGGTCCGTGACCGTCGCCGCCAGATGCAGGAACACCGCGTCGCCCGATTTCATGTCGACGGTGCCGCAGCCCCACAGCAGATCACCGTCGCGGCGGGACGGGACGTTGTCGGCGATGGGCACGGTGTCCAGGTGCCCGGCGAGCATGACGCGGCTGCCCAGACCGCGATTCGTGCGGGCGAGCACCGCGTTGCCGCAGCGCACCACCTCGAACCCGGCGGTCTGCTCGCGCAGAGCGGTCTCGACCGCGTCGGCGATCACCGCCTCGTCCTGCGACACGCTGGGAATGTCCACCAGGGCAGCGGTCAACTCGACGGGATCGGCGTGCAGGTTCAGACGCGGTACGGGCATAGATGCACGATACGGAACGCCTGATTTTCACAGGGCAGGCGCAGCAGGACGATGCCCTCGCGTAATCTTCTCGACCGTGAGTGCACAGGGAGCATCAGCAGTAGGCATCGCGAACATCGCGGCGGACGGCACCGTCCTCGACACCTGGTACCCGGCCCCCACGCTGGGTGAATACGGCGAGACGGGCACGCAGCGACTCGAAGGAACCGACATCCCGTCGGACCTTGCGCTGCTGGTCGGCACCGACGAGGCCCGCGAGGTCACCCAGGTCGTGGTGCGCACCACGATCGCGGACCTCTCCCGGGCTCCGGTCGACGCCCACGACGCGTACCTGCGCCTGCATCTGCTCTCGCACCGCCTGGTTCAGCCCCACGGGCAGAACATGGACGGCATCTTCGGTCTCCTCGCCAACGTCGTGTGGACGAACTTCGGCCCGTGCGCCGTCGAGAACTTCGAGATCGTCCGCTCCCGTCTGCGCATCCGCGGTCACGTCACCGTGTTCGGGGTCGACAAGTTCCCCCGCATGGTGGACTACGTCGTGCCGTCCGGTGTGCGCATCGCCGATGCCGACCGCGTGCGCCTCGGTGCGCACCTCGCGCCCGGCACCACCGTCATGCACGAGGGCTTCGTGAACTTCAACGCCGGCACGCTCGGCAGCTCGATGGTGGAGGGCCGGATCTCGGCCGGGGTGGTCGTCGACGACGGCTCCGACGTCGGCGGCGGCGCGTCGATCATGGGCACGCTCTCCGGCGGCGGCAAGGAAGTCATCTCGGTCGGCAAGCGCTGCCTGCTCGGCGCCAATGCCGGTGTCGGCATCTCGCTCGGCGACGACTGCATCGTCGAGGCCGGGCTGTACGTCACCGCAGGCACCAAGGTCACCGGCCCGGACGGCACCGTTATCAAGGCCAAGGACCTCAGTGGCGCGTCGAACCTGCTGCTGCGCCGCAACTCGGTCAGCGGTGCGGTCGAGGTCGTCCCCAACAAGGGCACCGGAGTCGAGCTGAACGCTGCCCTGCACGCCAACGACTGATTCGCACCCATCGTCGAGTAGAACCGTGACGGAAGCCGGTCGATCGCGAACGGACATCGAGGATCTCGGTACCGGCCTGAAGGTCCGGCACCTGACGATGATGGGGCTCGGTTCGGCGATCGGCGCGGGACTGTTCCTGGGGTCCGGTGTCGGCATCGCCGCCGCCGGTCCCGCGGTGATCGTCTCGTACGTCCTCGCCGGCATCATGATCATCTTCGTGATGCGGATGCTCGGCGAGATGGGTGCCGCACTGCCCGCCAGCGGCTCGTTCTCCCACTACGCGCGCATCGGCATCGGCGGGTGGGCGGGCTTCGTGATGGGCTGGCTCTATTGGTTCATGCTGATCATGGTGCTCGGCGTCGAGATCACCGGCGCCTCGAGCATCGTGAGCTCGTGGATGCCCGGGGTGCCGCAGTGGGTCGTCGCCCTGGTGTTCGTCACGTTCTTCGCTGTCGTCAACCTCGCGAAGGTCGCGAACTTCGGCGAGTTCGAATTCTGGTTCGCCGCACTGAAGGTCGCGGTGATCATCGGGTTCCTCGTCATCGGTGTGCTGCTGGTGTTCGGCCTGCTGCCCGGGACCGAACCGGTCGGGCTGACACATCTGCTCGGCGACGGCGACGGATTCGCGCCCAACGGTATAGCCGGGATCGCCGCGGGTCTGCTCGCGGTCGCGTTCGCGTTCGGCGGCATCGAGATCGTCACCATCGCCGCCGCCGAATCCCGCGACCCGGAACGGTCCATCGCGACCGCGGTGCGCACCGTGGTCTGGCGCATCAGCCTGTTCTATCTGGGTTCCATCGCGATCATGGTGCTGGTACTGCCGTGGACCGTCGCGGGCAGCAACGAGGATTCGCCGTTCGTGTCCGTGCTCGACATGGCGGGCATCCCGTACGTGTCCGGGTTCATGGAACTGGTCGTGGTGGTGGCGCTGCTGTCGGCGTTCAACGCGAACGTCTACGGAACGTCGCGGATGGCGTTCGCTCTGTCCCGCGGCGGTGACGGTCCCGCCGCCCTGGGCCGGCTATCCCGGACGGGGGTGCCGCGCAACGCGGTGCTGCTGTCGGTGTTCTTCGGATTCGTCAGCGTGCTGCTGAACTGGCTGCTCCCGGAGACGCTGCTCGAGGTCCTGCTCAACGCGGTCGGCTCCGCACTGCTCGCGATCTGGATCTTCATCGTCGTGGCACAGTTGCGTCTGCGGCCCCGCTTCGAGCGCGAGGGCGTCCTCACGGTCCGCATGTGGGCGTTCCCCTACCTGAGCTGGGTCACGCTCGCCCTGCTCGGGATGTTCATCGTCCTGATGCTGTTCGACGACACCGCACGCGTCCAACTGCTGTCGACGCTCGTGCTGTTCCTGGTGATCGCCGCGATCGGATGGATGTGGCAACGGCGCACCCGGCCGGTCCCTAACCGGCCCGGTCCGCGAGGGCACTGACGAAGATCGCGGAGATGTCGCCGGGTTCCTGCGCGATGTAGCTCGTACCGCCGGTGGCGTGGGAGATCGCCGCGAGCGCCTCCGCGTCGGCACCGGCCGTGATGCCGACCGTGACGACGATGACGGGCCGGGCCGGGTTCTGCTCGCGTTCGAGGGTCGCGATCAGGTCTTCCTCGCTGATGCCGTCCGGTTCGTCGTCCTCACCGTCGGTCAGGACGATGACGCTGTTGATCGCGCGCGGATCGTACGTGGCCTGCATCTGCCGGAACGCCGCGAGAGTCGTGTCGTAGACGGCGCTGCGGTCGCCGGCCGTCGAGCCCACCGCCGTGCTGAGCGAGTTCATCAGTTCCCGCTGCGTGTGCCCGCCCACCGTGGCGTCGAGCCGCCGGATGGGCAGTACCTCGCGGTGGTCCTGCCCGTTCTCGCCGAGGTCGTCGGCGAACACCCACAGACCGGCCTGCACGCTGCCCGGGAACATCGCGGTTCCGGAGCGCGCCGCCTGTTCCGTGAGCTGCAGGAGGGTGGATCCGCCGACCGATGTGTTCATCGAGGCGGAGGCGTCGACGGCGACCAGCGTGCGGATCGGCAGAGCCAGCACTGCCCAGGCTCGCAGCGTCTCCTGGGCGATGCTCTCGTCGGTGAGGGTCATCGTGGTGATCTCCCCGAGTCCGGCACCGTCGGGCAGGGCGTGACCGGCCGGATCGCGGAATCCGTGCTCGACGAAGACATCCCGCGCCCACTGGGTTGCGAACACATCCGCAAGCACCCGCGCCGCAGCGGTCGCCGCGCGGTGTCGCTCCGGCTCCGGGGACGTCACCACCAGGGAGTAGTCGAGCAGGATGCTTCCGTTGTCCGGCACCACGGCCTCGAGCGCGACGGTTCCGGGCGCTGCCGTTTCGGGCGCGTGGCTCGCGATGTACTCCTGCAGTTGCTGCTCGGTTCCGACGCCGACACCCCCGTCCGACGCGATCAGGTCGAACAGCACAGATCCGGCCGGCGGCTCGTCGACGCGGTCGCTCTCGCGTTGGGCGAGAGGTGCCATCGCGGTGCGGACGGTTCCGATCGCGACGGCATCGTCCTCGGTTTCGGCCAGTGCCGCGCGGATCGCGGACGCCGCGATCCCGGTGCGCAACGGATTGCCCGGACGCAGGTTCGGCAGGGCGAGAGCGGCGCGCCAGGTCGCCACCTCGGGCACCTGCCCGACGCGGGCGACCAGAACCGCCGGCGTGGTCGCGATCGGGGTGAGGATCGTCTGCACCGGACCGGACGCGATTGCCGACGCGCGGGTCGCCCACGAGCCCGAATCCGGAATCCACAGGTCGGGTGCCCCTTCGCCGGTGCCGAGCAGGCCGGTGACGTCGCCGGGTTCGGCGACCGAGACGGTGAAGCTCGTGCATCCGGTGTCGGCACGGGCGAGCACGTCGGTGACCGCGTCCGCGATCCCGGGAGCCACCGCGAGGGCGTATCGGTCGACGACTTCGCACCGGTCCTGCCAGGAGCGGACGGCTCCCGCCACACCGGCACCGAGCCCGAGCAGGACCGCAACGACCACGAGATACGCCGCGGCCCGCCTCGTGGGGCGACGCTTCCGTGCGTCGGGCACCGCCATACGACTCCTCCCGAGACCGATTCGACGTGGAGGGCTATACCCCCCGATATGACGCCAGTCACACTATATCGGTCACGAAATGCAATCGTTACAAGATCGTGAGGCCGGTCGTCTGTTCTGCGACAATGCCCTCCAGCCTGCGAGCCACGATCGCTGCCTGCAACTGCCGCAGCCCGGACGGCCGGGTGGGGTCGAACCCGGTCAGCTGCGCGATGCGCTTGAGCCGGTAGTCGACGGTGTTGGCGTGCACGTGGAGTGTGCGGGCGGTGAGCTGCCGGCTGAGATCGTGGGCGATGTGCGTCTCGAGAGTCTCGACGAGTTCCGGGGTCTCGTCGAGCGGCTCGAGCACCCGCGCGAGGTACTCGCGCGCCGGGCCGGGGCGGGTGAGCTGGTATTCGAGCGCGAGGTCCTGCATGCGGTACACCCCGGCCGGGCGCCCGAGCTGACGGACCAGATCGAGCAGTTCGTGAGCCTGCTGCGCCCCCACCGGCACCTCGGAGACCGTCGAGTGAACCAGCACGATCGTCACCGGTACACCCGCGACCACCTCGATACGCTCGCGCAGCATCGCGATGGCCTCGTCGCTGCGCGCACCCGCGAGCAGCACCGTGCCGCCCTCCGGCCCGAGCAGCGACAACTGCCGCCCCTCGCACGCCGCCTCCAGTTCGACCTCGACGCGACGCAGAGTACGACGGGCGACGACGTCCTGCCGCACGTGCGGATTGCGGGCGTCGGGGTGCCGGGCCAGTGCCAGGCCGAGCACCGTATATCCGTCGGCCAGCTCGAGCCCGGACCGCCGTGCGACCGCGGCCGCGTCCTGCCCGCTGATCAGGGCGGTGACCAGTTCCTGTGCGGCGACGTCCCGTTCCCGCTTGATCGCGTCGAGTTCGGCGACGAAACCGGTGGTGGCCGCGACGGTGACACGCTCGAGCAGCGCCATCCACAACCGGGATGCGGCGGCGACGGACTCGATGTCGCCCTCACCGGCGCGGTCGGTCACGAGTTCCCAGCCGAGGCGGATGCCCTCGTGGTAGATGCGCAGCATGTACTCGAGCCGGAAACCGGCGCGCGCCCACTGAGCGGCGCTGCTGCGCAGCTCGGCCAGGTCCGCGTCCGACGGCAGTTCGCCCGCGTCGAGCAGGTGGATCGCGATGCGCAGGCATCGAACGGTGACGTCGGTGACGTCGCCGCGCAGCGAGTCGCCGGGCCGCAACGAGCACGGCGCGACGTGGTCGGCGAAGTGCGCCACGAGTTTCCGCGCGACCGCCGGCAGATCACGCAGCGGTATCGATGCCGGCTTCCCGTCGACGACGAAGGCGGGTTCGCCTCCCCCCGGAACCGTCGGACGCACGTGATCGGTCACAGACATGTTTCAACCCCCCAATGAGTAGACGAACCTACTGTGCAGAGAACAATCCGCCCTCGGGGGCGGAATGCGCAACCCCGAGTCACAGATTTCTCACGGAACTCCGCCACCGTCGGGGCCCATCCCCGGCAGCGGACCCTACCCGCTCAGCAGCTTCTTCTGCACCTTCCCCATCGCGTTGCGGGGAAGGTCCCGCACCACCCGCACTTCGCGCGGTCGCTTGTGGATCGAAAGTTGTTGCGCTACAAGATTGATGAGTTCTCCTTCGTCGACCGCCGGACCACCGGGACGCGGTACGACGAACGCGACGATGCGCTGCCCCAGGTCGTCGTCGGGCACCCCGACGACCGCGACCTCACGCACCGCGGGGTGCCCGAGGAGAACCGTCTCGATCTCGCCGGCCCCGACCCGGAACCCGCCCGACTTGATCAGATCGGTCGATTCGCGCCCCACGATGCGGTGGAAGCCGTCGGGATCGATCACAGCCACGTCGCCGGTCACGAACCAGCCGTCGTCGGTTCGTGATTCCGCGGTCGCGTCGGGGCGGTTGAGGTAGCCGTCGAACAGCATCGGCCCGCGAACCTGCAGTACTCCGATGCTCTCGCCATCGTGCGGCACCCCGGCACCGTGCTCGTCCCGCAACCGGGTCTGCACTCCGCGCACCGGCGTCCCCACCCATCCGGGACGACGTTCCCCGTCGACGCGGGTGCTCAACGTCAGCATCGTCTCGCTCATCCCGTACCGCTCGATCGGGGTCAGACCGGTCAGCTCGCGCAGCCGTTCGAACACCGGCACCGGCAACGGGGCGCTTCCGGACACCAGCAGCCGCGCCCCGCTCAGCGCCCGTGCCGCCTCCTCGTCCTCGACGACCCGCGACCACACCGTCGGCACCCCGAAGTACAAGGTTCCCTGCGCCTCCGCGTACGCCTGCGGAGTCGGCTTGCCGGTGTGGATCAATCGACTGCCCACTCGCAGCGGCCCCAGAACACCGAGGATCAGCCCGTGCACGTGGAACAGCGGCAGCCCGTGCACCAGGGTGTCCCGGCCCGTCCACTCCCACGCCTCCGCGAGCGCATCGATACCCGCGGCGATTGCGCGACGGCTCAGCAGCACACCCTTGGGCGCTCCGGTCGTGCCCGAGGTGTAGAGCACGAACGCGATACGGGCCGGGTCCGGCTCGGGCAGCGCGTGCCAGTCCCGTGCGTGCAGCCGCACCGCGATCACCGGCAGCTGCGGGCCGGCTCCGTCCGGTTCGGGTGCCGCACCCAGCCACGCCTGCGCACCGGAATCGTTCAGGATGTGGGCGCGCTCGGCCGGACCGGAATCCGGCGGCACCGGAACGACCGTCACCCCCGCCAGCAGCGCGCCGACGATCGCGACGACCGTCGCCGCGGTGGGGGTCGCGAGCACGGCAACCCGCTCGGCCCGCGCAACCCGCGCCGCGACGGCGGTCGCAGCGCCGAGGATGTCGCTGCGGGACAGGGTGTGCCCGTCGATGCGGACGGCGTCGGGCAGGTCGTCGCCGCGCGCGACGGCGAGGGGGTTCAGCGAGGACAGGAGTGCAGACACCGCATCACCTTCCCACAGCCCGCACGCTCAGGCGCCGACCGCCGCTGCCGGGACCTGACGAGTCGGCGGCATCACGGTGCCGAGCACCGCACCGAGCAGCATTCCGCACAGCACGGCCACACCGTGCGCGTCGTCGATCAGCAGCAGCAACGCGCCCATCGAAAGGATCGCCAGCGACATCGCCAGCTCGATCCGGCGCGCACCGACCGCCAACCACAGTCCCGCGGTCGCGGCCGCCAGTGCGAACGCCGCCGCGGAGCAACCGGCCCCGGCGGACGGCGACACGAACGACGTGAACAACCCCCACAGCAACTGCCCGGCGGCAAACAATGCGATCGCACGGCCGGGCCCCCACACGCGCACGCCCGCGACGGCCGGCAGAGCGAGCAACATCAGGTTCGCGAAGGTCGCGGCCACTCCCCCGTCCTGGACGAACGCCGATGTCACGACCCGCCACCATTCGCCGTCGTCGCGGATCTGCACGGGGTTGCGCCGGAAGATCTCGTTCAGCGCGGGCACGGCGAGCTGCAGCAGCGACGGCACCGCGACGACGAGCCACAGCACCGTCGCGGCCAGGGGCGGTGGCCACAGGAACGTCCGGAAATCCCGTGCGCCGGACCACCGCAGCGCAAGCAGCGTCGCGAGCATCACGAACAGGACATAGAGCACCACAGATCGCGGATCGTCGCCTGAGGTGCTCACGGGCGCCAATCTACCTGCGGGTGACCGGTTGTTCGGGTTACCGAGCCCGTTCAGCCGAGTCGGGATGCGGCCGCGGCGATCCTCTCGTCCGTCGCGGTCAGCGCGATCCGCACGTGCTGTACACCGCCGGGACCGTAGAACTCGCCCGGCGCCACCAGAATTCCGCGGTCGGCGAACCAGTCGACGGTCGCGCGGCACTCCTCGCCGCGCGTCGCCCACAGGTACAGCCCGGCCTCCGAATGGTCGACGGTGAAGCCGGCGCCGCGCACCGCCGCGAGCAGCACCTCACGTCGCGCGCGATACCTTTCGCGCTGAACGTTCTCGTGCTCGTCGTCGAGCAGCGCCGCGGTCATCGCGGACTGGATCGGCAGCGGCAGCATCATGCCCGAGTGCTTACGCACCTCGAGCAGGTCCGCGACCAGGTCGGCGTCTCCGGTGACGAACCCGGCGCGGTAGCTGGCCAGGTTCGAGGTCTTCGACAACGAGTGCACGGCCAGCAGGCCCGTGTGGTCGCCGTCGCACACGCTCGGGTGCAGGATCGACAGCGCTTCGCCTTCCCAGGTCAAACCCAGGTAGCACTCGTCGGACACGACGATCGCGCCGCGGCTGCGGGCCCAGTCGACGACCTTGCGCAGGTGGTCGAGGCCGAGCACCTTGCCGGTCGGGTTCGACGGGGAGTTCACGAACACCAGCGCCGCGCCCTCCGGGCCGAGCCGGTTGAGGCCGTCCGCACGGATCAGTCGCGCGCCGGCGAGCAGACCCCCCACCTCGTAGGTCGGGTAGGCCAGTTCGGGAATGACGACGAGATCGTCGGCGCCGAGACCGAGCAGGGTCGGCAGCCACGCGATCATTTCCTTGGTCCCGATCGCCGGCAGGATCGCCGACTCGTCGAGACCGCTGATGCCGTAGCGGCGGGCCAGCGCTCCGACGGCGGCGGCCCGCAGTTCGGCGGTGCCGTGGGTCGTCGGATAGCCCGGCTCCTCCGCGACCGCGACGAGTGCCTCGCGGATCACCGGGGCAACCGGGTCGACCGGGGTTCCGACCGAGAGGTTGACGATGCCGTCCGGATGCGCCGACGCCTTCGCCTTCGCGTCGGTCAGCGAGTCCCAGGGGAAGTCCGGCAGGGTCTTCGCCACCGAACGTCGTGCGCGTGTGGTCACCGTAGCGGACAACTCAATCCTCGCCCATGGGAGGCAGCGCCTTGATGAACGGCGGGTCGTAGTCGACCTTGCCGAGCTTGGCGGCACCACCGGGCGAGCCCAGGTCGTCGAAGAAGTCGACGTTCGCCTTCACGTACGCGGACCACTCGTCCGGCACGTCGTCCTCGTAGAAGATCGCCTCGACGGGGCACACCGGTTCGCACGCACCGCAGTCCACGCATTCGTCGGGGTGGATGTACAGCATGCGACCGCCCTCGTAGATGCAGTCGACGGGGCATTCCTCGATGCATGCCTTGTCCATCACGTCCACGCACGGCTCCGCAATCGTGTACGTCACTGCTGTTCTCCCTGCCTCTCACTGTGCCCGCCGACCTGCGCGGTCCCGCCCGGATCGGTTGCTCGCGGCCCCCGACGCCGTCCAGTATCCCCCGCCGGTCGGCCACCCCCGCGAATTAGGGTGCCCTGACCCGTCCGGAGGCCTGCGTGGAAGTGTCCCGGACGTGGTTGTCAGCGAACGCTGACGCCGATCGCGCGGGGCGCGTACGCGGTCGTGCGCTGGCGTGCCGGACGGCCGATCCCTTCGGCGATCGCGACGAGTTCGGCGACGGTCTTCTCCGATCCGTGCTGCGAGCCCGCCATCCGCGAGATGGTCTCCTCCATGAGCGTGCCGCCCAGGTCGTTGGCGCCGCCCTGCAACATCGCCTGCGTCCCGGCGACACCGAGCTTGACCCAGCTCGTCTGGATGTTGTCGATCCGCCCGTGCAGCATGATGCGGGCCAGCGCGTGCGCAGCGCGGTTGTCGCGCATCGTCGGGCCGGGACGGGACGCGCCCGCGAGGTACAGCGGCGACGACTGGTGCACGAACGGCAACAGCACGAACTCGGTGAAACCGCCGGTGCGGTCCTGGATGCCGCGGAGCACGTTCAGGTGCCCCACCCAGTGCTGGGGCTGGTCGACGTGCCCGTACATCATCGTCGAACTGGACCGCAGCCCCACCTCGTGCGCGGTGGTGACGACGTCGATCCATTCGGCGGTCGGCAGCTTGCCCTTGGTGAGCACCCAGCGCACCTCGTCGTCGAGGATCTCGGCGGCGGTGCCCGGGATGGTGTCCAGGCCGGCCTCGCGCAGTTCGATCAGCCAGTCGCGGGTGGAGATGCCGCTGCGCGCGACGCCGTTCGCGATCTCCATCGGCGAGAACGCGTGCACGTGCATCGACGGAACGCGCTCCTTGACCGCACGTACGAGGTCCGCGTAGCCGGTGACCGGCAGTTCCGGGTCGATGCCACCCTGCATGCACACCTCGGTGGCACCGGCGACGTGCGCCTCCCACGCCCGGTCCGCGACCTCGCTCGCGGACAGCGTGAACGCGTCGGCGTCGCCCTTGCGCTGCGCAAACGCGCAGAACCGGCAGCCGGTGTAGCAGATGTTGGTGAAGTTGATGTTCCGGTTCACCACGTACGTCACGTCGTCGCCGACGGTGTCGCGGCGCAGCGTGTCCGCGAGGGCGACGACCGCTTCGAGGCCCGCACCGTCGGCCGTCGCGAGAGCCAGGTACTCGGCGTCGGAGCAGCCGGCGGGGTCGCGTTCGGCCGCGCGCAGGGCCGCGAGCACATCGGTGTCGACCCGCACGGGCGCGCTCGCCCCGAGGGCGAGGACCTGTTCGCGCACGGTCTCCCAGTCACCGAACGCGCTGCCCAGGTCCGAGCGGTGCTCGGTGTTGCGGCCGGTGACGTCGATCTCGGAGTTCAGGTCGATACGCCCGGACGACTCCCAGTCGATGTCCGGTTCCTGCCACGGCAGCCCGGACGGGATCACGTCCTTCGCGAGCCCGGTCGCCGGATCGGACAGGGCGCGCACGTGGGCTGCGATGCGCGGGTCGATCCACGGCGCGCCGGCCAGCACATACTGCGGCTGCGCGGCGACCCGTTCGGTGAGGGTGAATCCGGCGTCCGCGCTGAGCTGCGCGAGCGTGTCCAGGTTCGGCCACGGCCGCTCCGGGTTGACGTGGTCGGGGGTCAGCGGCGACACCCCACCCCAGTCGTCGACACCGGCGGCGAGCAGAGCCCGGCACTCGTCGTGCGAGACGAGGTTCGGCGGTGCCTGGATGCGCATCCCGGGTCCGAGCACCAGACGGGCCACAGCGATCGCGGCCCGGAACTCGTCGAGCCCGGCGTCGTCGTGTTCGCGCATCGCGGTGTCGTCCTTGGCCCGGAAGTTCTGCACGATGACTTCCTGGATGTGACCGAATGCCTTGTGCGACTTACGGATCGCAGCGATCGACTCGGCACGTTCGGTGAACGTCTCACCGATGCCGACGAGGATGCCGGTGGTGAACGGCACCGAGAGCCGGCCGGCGTCGGTGAGCACCCGCAGACGCACCTGCGGGTCCTTGTCGGGGCTACCGTGGTGGCACTGCCCCTTCTCGGTGAACAACCGCTCGGCCGTCGTCTCCAGCATCATGCCCATCGACGGCGCGACCGGCTTGAGCCGTGAGATCTCCGCCCAGCTCATCACGCCCGGGTTCAGGTGCGGCAGCAGGCCGGTCTCCTCGAGCACCCGGATCGCCATGGCCCGCACGTAGTCGAGGGTCGAGTCGTAGCCGCGTTCGTCGAGCCACTGCCGCGCCTCGGGCCACCGGTCCTCCGGCCGGTCACCGAGCGTGAACAACGCTTCCTTGCATCCCAGCTCGGCTCCCTGCCGCGCGATCTCGAGGATCTCGTCGGGTTCGAGGTACATGCCTCGCCCCTCCGCGCGCAGCTTGCCGGGCACGGTGACGAACGTGCAGTAGTGGCAGCGGTCGCGGCACAGGCGGGTGATCGGTACGAACACCTTCCGCGAATACGTGACGATGCCCGGACGTCCCGCCGCGAGCAGACCCGCGTCCCGCACCCGCGCCGCGGACGCGCACAGATCGTCCAGGTCCGCGCCCCGCGCCTGCAACAGCACGGTCGCCTCGTCGACGTTGAGGGTCACCCCGTCGCGAGCCCGGCGCAACGCGCGTCGCATCCCCGGCACAGCCCGCTCTCCGGCCCGCCCGGCGGCGCCGGGGCGAACCGAAGGCATGGGAAGAATTGTGACGGGAGCGTCGTCGTCAGTGGAGCGGGTCATTGGCCGATCATGCGCCACGACTCCGACGGGTGCCACCTTCGGGTGTTCACTCCCTGGGATAGTCCTCGTCTTCGGGCACGGACAGGCTCTGTTCGACGGCATCGCCCGGATCGACCTCGAGCGGAACCTGGTCCGGCACCACGTCGTCTGCGGCTTCGTCGTCGTATGCGTCGGTGGCCTGCTCGATCCGATCGGCCTCGGGCAGTCCGGCGAATTCGTCGGGGCGTGCTGATCCGGTCATCACAGTCCTCCTCGTTTCGACCGGCCGGCCCGCGTGCCGGGCCTGCCGGTACGACCGAGCCTAACGGCTGCGACCGATCCGGGCCCGTGATCACCTCCCACCACCCGCCGAACCGAAGGCCTGACTCCGGGCCCCAGCACTGCGAGATACTCGGGGACGACCCGCCCTGCGACGAGGAGCACGAATTGACACCGGATTCCGACGTGGGCAGACCCGACGCCCGGACCGTTCCCCCGGCCCCGGTGCCGATGGCCGATCCCGCCTGGCGGCCGAGCCCGAAGGCCCGTCTGCTGTGGGCCGTGAACGCCGCGCTGCTGTGGATTCCGATCGTCGGCGTGCAGATCGTGTGGGCGATCGTCGACCACGGGCGCGGGCCGTGGCACGTCGCGGCCGCGGTCGCGACGGTCGCGCTCGCCACCGCGCACGTCGGCATCGTCCCGATGTGGCGGTACCGGGTGCACCGCTGGGAGATCAGCGACACCGCCGTCTACACCCGATCGGGATGGTTCACGCAGGAACGCCGCATCGCGCCGATCTCCCGGATCCAGACCGTCGACACCGAGCGCGGCCCGATCGACCGGTGGCTGGGACTCGCGACGGTCACCGTCACCACCGCGTCGTCGGCGGGGGCCGTGGAGATCGCCGCACTCGACGTCGCGGTCGCCGACGCCACGACGGCGCGGCTCACCGAGATCGCCGGCCGCAACGGGGTCGATGCGACATGAGCATCGACCCCGTCCCCCCGGAATCGGAGAGTCCCGCCGCGCTCGCCGCCGAAGCGGAACAGCCGTGGCTGCGCCTGGATCCCCGGATGCTGCTGGTCCATCCCGTCCAGGAGATTCTCCGCCTGCTGCCGGTGCTTGCCGTGTCGGTGGTCGTCGGGAGCAGCAGCGGCAATCACGGATGGGGGCTGGCGGTCGCCGGGCTGCTCGTCGTCATCGGTGTCCTGCGGTGGTTCACCACCACCTACCGGATCGGGCCGGCGCACGTCGAGCTGCGGCGCGGGCTGCTCCAGCGGCAGGTGCTGTCGATTCCGCGCAGCCGCATCCGTTCGGTGGACGTCGACCGTCGCGTCATGCACCGGCTGCTCGGGCTCGCGTCGGTGCGGATCGGCACCGGCCAGGCCACCGGCGGCGGCCGCGACCGCAACCGGTTCGAACTCGACGGCCTCGCGATCGGCGCGGTGCCGGCGTTGCGGGAGTCGCTGCTGTCCGCGCACACCGCCCCGGGCGACGGTCCCGCCGCCGCGGCCGCCCCCACCGAAACCGAGCTGGCCCGGCTGCAACCCTCCTGGGTGCGGTACGCACCGTTCTCCACGACCGGGCTCGTCGCGGTCGCCGCGGTCGCCGGCCTGGCATTCCAGTACGGGATCGGGGAACGCCTCGCCGAGTCCCGCACCGTGCAGCGCGGCATCTCGTGGGCCACCGCGGCCGGACCGGTCCTCGCCGTCGCGGTCGCGGTCGCCGCGCTGCTCGCGGTCGCGAGTGCCGCGGCCTGCGTGCGATACCTGCTGCTCTACGGAAATCTGCTCGTCACCGACGACGGCCGCACCCTGCGCATCGGTCACGGTCTGCTGCGGGTGCGGCACACCACGCTGGACCGGGCGCGGCTGCGCGGCGCGGTGCTGCGCGAACCGCTCGCCCTGCGGATCGCCGGCGGGGCCCGGCTCGACGCGATCATGACCGGTGTCGCGGCCGAGCGCGGTGAATCCTCGCTGCTGCTGCCCGCGGCTCCCGCCGCCGAGGCGCACCGCGTCGCGACGGCGGTGGTGCGCGACCCGGCGCTGCCGGCGACACCGCTGCGGCCGCACGGCCCGGCCGCGCGGCGGCGCCGTTACACCCGGGCCGTCCTGCCCGTCCTCGCCGCCCTCGCGGTCGCGGCCGTCGCGACGGCGGTCACCGGACGGACGGTTCCACTCCCCGTGTGGATCGGTGCCGCTCTGCTGATACCGGTCGCGGCCGGCCTGGCCTGGGACCGGTACCGCAGTCTGGGGCACGCCGTCCTGCCCGGGTGGCTGATCACCCGCAGCGGGTCGCTGGATCGGCAGCGGGTCTGCCTCGAAGCCGACGGCATCATCGGCTGGACCGTGCGGCAGTCGTTCTTCCAGCGGCGGGCCGGCGTCGCCACCGTCGTTGCTGCGACACCCGCGGGCGTCGGGCACTACGAGGTCCTGGATCTGCCGGTGGAACAGGCGTGGTCGCTGGTCGAGGCGGTAACCCCGGGCGCCGGCGACGTGTGGGCGAGGGAGCACCGATGACGTGGCCTCCCGACGAGGATCTGCACACCCTCGCCGAGATGGACGACCGGCTCGTGCACTGCCGCGCCTGCCCGCGGCTGGTGGCCTGGCGTGAGCAGGTGGCGCGCGACAAACGCGCCGCGTTCCGCGACGAGGAGTACTGGGGCCGCCCGGTGCCGGGTTTCGGACCGGCCGACGCGGCGCTGCTCATCGTGGGGCTGGCCCCGGCTGCGCACGGCGCGAATCGCACCGGCCGGATGTTCACCGGCGACCGGTCCGGAGATTTCCTGTACGCCGCGATGTACGAGGCGGGGCTCGCGTCGCAACCGACCGCGACCCGCCCCGGCGACGGTCTGGTCCTGCACGGCACCCGGATCACGTCGCCGGTGCACTGCGCACCGCCCGCGAACCGTCCGACGACCGCGGAACGCGACACGTGCCGCCACTGGCTGGACCGGGAACTGACACTGCTGGCCCCGACCCTGCGCTCGGTAATCGTGCTCGGGGGTTTCGGCTGGCAGGCACTGCTACCGGTCCTCGCCGCCGCCGGCTGGGTGATCCCGCGACCGCTACCGCGGTTCGGGCACGGCGCGCACGCCGAACTGCCGGCGGCGTCCCCGGACCGGGAACCGCTGCATCTGTTCGGGTGCTATCACGTCAGTCAGCAGAACACGTTCACCGGGCGGCTGACCCCGGCGATGCTGACGGACGTGCTCACTTCTGCGGCTGAGACTGCCGGACTGCGTTCGTGATGGCATTGATGCGCGCGCTGAACAGGTACAGCCCGGCCGGGCCGAGCGCGGCGATCGGCAGCAGCAGGATCCGCCAGTCCGCGACCGCGAGCTGATCGGCGCCCGGCCCACCGGCCAGGCACAACACGAACCCGACGGCCCAGGCCACGAGCGGCCACGTGGCCTTCCCCAGAGATCCGGTCTCGGTGCGCACCGCCATCACGAGCAGCAGATTCACGACCGCGGCCACGAGGATCGAGATCGGGAACGGCACCGAGCCGATGTACATGCCGAGGAACAGCACGGACAGCACCGCACAGATCAGGCCGTCGACGACGAGCAACGCCACGACCCCGGTCCGGGGTGGGGCATCGGAGGGGGGCGCGTCGGCTGCTGCGGTGGCGGGATCGACCGTCATGGCTTCGATAGTGCGCCTCTCGACCGTCGTCGCGCACCTCGGGGGGCGGTTCGCAGGCGCGCCCGATCAGGGAACCGGTGGATAGCCGAGCATCGTCAGCAGGTGACTCTGCTGATCGGCGAAACCGTACAGCGCGTGGTAGTAGTCGGCGTGGATCTGATCGGCGTAGGGCCGCAACGAATCCACGAACGCGACGATCTGGTTCTGGACGGACCAGTTGTACATCCACATCTCCCCGTGATCAGGGCCACCCGGACAACGAATGTGAGCAGAGTCACTCCGGAGCGACAGCCGTCACACTACGTCAGACCGGCGAAGAGGTCACGCTCTCGACCGGACACGTCGACGTTCCCGAGCGTGCCCCGCACGAGCACGAAATGCTCCTCGGCGAGCACCGGCTGCGCGATCAGATTCGACAGGGCGAACGCCGCGCCGCCCGGCGCGACGACCACCTGGGTGGCGTGCGCGGCCATCGCGGTCCGCTTCGCGTCGAGCACCCCGCTCACGTCCACGGCGGTGGTGACCTGCTCGTCGGGCACGCTCGGCAGCTCGCCGGCGCCCGGTGCGGCCCAGCCGGCAGGGAGGTCGCCGAGGGCGGCGAGCCCGTCCCGCAGTGCGCTCTGTTCGGTGACGGTCCAGTACAGCTTCGGGGTGGCCCACGGCTCCCCCGCGTCCGGATACGCATCGGTGGCGGCGGCCTCGACCGCGGCGGTCACACGCTCGTGCACGGCGATGTGGTCGGGATGGCCGTAGCCGCCGACCGGGTCGTACGTGACGACGACGTGCGGGCGCAGTTCCCGCACCACGGCGACGAGAGCGGACACCGCCTCGTCGAGGTTCGCGTTGACCCAGGCTCGCGGGTTCTCCGCCGACGGGGTGCCGGCCATGCCGGAATCCCGCCAGCGGCCGGCACCGCCGAGGAAGCGGGGTGCGGCGACACCGAGCGCGGCGAGCGCGCGGGTCAGTTCCAGGATCCGGTAGCCGCCGAGCTGATCGGCACGACCGGCGACGAGCTGCGCCCAGTCGTCGCCGATGACCTCGCCCTCCTCACCGAGCGTGCAGGTCACGACGGTGACCTCGGCGCCCTCGGCCACGTATCGGGCGATGACGCCGCCGGTGGTGAGGGTTTCGTCGTCGGGATGGGCATGTACGAGCAGCAGCCGGCGGGCAGCAGCGGTCACGGGGTCGCCCTCCACCAGTCGTGGGCGTCCGCGACGACACCCGCGGGTACCGCACCGGCGAGCGATACCCCGTCGATTCCGGGGCCGGCCGCGACGACCGTGCGGTCCTGCAGGATCGGCAGGTTCACGGCGAGATCCCACAGCTTCGGCTGGGCGGCCGTCAGGATCTCGCGCGCGTCGCCGGTGCCGCGGACCGCCGCGTCGAGGTCCGCGGTCAGCGTCGGGTCACACACCGAGCTCAGGTTGCTGGGAGCCTCGAGCTGCGCAATCACCGCGTCCTCCTCGATGACCTCGGCGTCGGGGGTGGTCTGCGCGGCCGAGGCCGGGGTGGCCGCCGGGTCGGCGTCGGCAGTGTCCCGCGGGGTCGTATCCCTCGCGGCCGGCGGAACGGGCAGGCAACCGAATCGCGACAGTGCGGCGGTCGCCGGATCGTTCCCGGCGCGCATCCAGCCGACGACGGCGTGCACGCTGCCTTCCACGAGGGCTTCGCCGTACAGCTCGTCGGCGGGCAGCGCGGTGACCGTCGTGCGGATGCCTGCGCCGCGCAGGACGTCGGCCGCGGTGCGCGCGACCGCGAGGGGAACCCCGGCGTCCTCGGCGACACCGATCACCAGGCTCAACGGCACCCCGTCACGGACGAGCAGTCCTTCGGTTTCGGTCTCGGGTGCCGGGGCAGGTGTGGTCGCGGGGGCGGCCGTGGTCGCCACGGGCAGCCCGTCCGGAACGTCGACCGGAACCGCCGGTGCCACCGGCAGATATCCCGCTTCGGCGAGCAAGCCGAGGGCCTGTTCCCGGGTCGGTCGCGGCGGCGCCGACGGCGCGTAGCCGGGGTCCGAGGGCGCGAACACCTGGGCGCGGGCGGGGACGACCGCGGATTCGGTTCCCGCCGCGACGGTGGCGAGCAGGTCCGGGTCGAGCAGACCCAGCACGCCACGGCGCACGCGCGGATCGGCGAATTCCGGGGTCCGCGCGTTGAGGGTCAGATCGAGGGTGCGCGGCTGCATTTGTGTGCCGGCCCGGACGCCGGGAACCGCACCCAGCTGGGCGAGCAGGGCAGAGCCGCCGTGAATCTGCGCGACTTGAACGTCGCCGGTGCGCATCGAGTCGGTCAGCTGCGAGTCGGTGCCGCCGCGGCGCAGCAGAATTTCGTCGGGCCGTGCGGGCAGCCCCCAGAAGCGGTCGTTGCGCTCGAGCAGGATCTCACCGCGGCCGCGGTCCACCGAGTCGACGGAAAAGCGGCCCCCGGACACCGGGATGGACTCGGCCAGTCCGGTGGCAAACCCACCGGGCGTGTCCTTGACCAGGTGCGCGGGGAGCAGATCGGTGAACAGTTCCCGCCACGCCGGATACGGCTCGCGCAGGGTCACGGTGACGGTCTTGCCGCCCCCGGACGAGGCGATGTTCTCGATCAACCGGTACCCGGACGGGTCGACGACCCCGGGCTGGGTGATCATCTGCTGCCACAGGTAGCGGAAGTCCTCGGCGGCGATCGGGGCACTGTCCGACCATTGGGCGTCGGTGCGTAACTGGTAGGTGACCGTGAACGGGTTCTGGGAGGTCACCTCGGCCGACACGAGCACCGACTCGTCGGGAACCCGGTCCACGATCGCCGGGTTCCCGGGGTTCGGCACCGGCCGGAATGCGCTCGGCAGCACCAGTTCGGCCACGGCGTTGCCGACCGGCGACTGATCGGCGAGCAGGTGCGGGTTGAACCCGGCGCCGATGTCGTCGATCGCGACGACGACGGTGTTGCGCTGCGGGACGGGCGCGGGGGTCTGGGTCGGCTCGGTCTGTTCGATCGGCGGGGGCGGATCGGCAGTGCAGCCGGACAACCCCGTGGCCAGAGCGGTCACAGCGGCCATGATCAGTGGCCACCGCCGTCTCCGGACGCGCGAACGCAACAACCGAGCCTCCCTCTGTCGGAAACGGCCTCGGTGGTGGCCCCATCGACCGGGGCCCACCACCCGGGCTGCTACTTGTTCCGGGCCTTCTCGCGCGAACGCGCGCGGGCACGGTCGGTCGCCGACAGGTGCACCTTGCGCACGCGCACGTCCTCCGGCGTCACCTCGACGCACTCGTCGACGGCACAGAATTCGAGCGCGGCTTCGAGGGTGAGCTCGATCGGCTTGGCGAGGGTCTCCATGACGTCTGCCGTCGAAGAGCGCATGTTGGTGAGCTTCTTCTCGCGGGTGACGTTGATGTCGAGATCCTCGGCACGCGGGTTGATGCCGACGACGTGACCTTCGTAGGTGTCGCTGCCCGGCTCGACGAAGAACGTGCCGCGGTCGGCGAGCTGGATCATCGCGAACGGGGTGACCGAGCCGGCACGGTCGGACACCAGCGAACCGGTGTGCCGGGCACGGATCTCGCCGGCCCACGGCGCGTAGCCGTGGAAGATCGCGTTGGAGATGCCGGTCCCGCGGGTCTCGGTGAGGAAGTCGGTGCGGAAACCGATCAGGCCGCGCGACGGAATGATGAACTCCATGCGGACCCAGCCGGTGCCGTGGTTGATCATCTGGACCATCTTGCCCTTGCGGTTGGCGAGGAGCTGGGTGATGGCGCCGAGGTGCTCTTCGGGGCTGTCGATGGTCAGCTCCTCGTAGGGCTCGTGCAGCTTGCCGTCGATGGTCCGGGTGACCACCTGCGGCTTGCCGACGGTCAGCTCGAAACCCTCACGGCGCATCTGCTCGACGAGGATGGCGAGTGCCAGCTCGCCGCGGCCCTGCACCTCCCACGCGTCCGGGCGCCCGATGTCGAGGACGCGGAGCGACACGTTGCCGACGAGTTCGGAGTCGAGGCGGGTCTTCACCATGCGGGCGGTGAGCTTGTGTCCCTTCACGCGGCCGACGAGCGGCGACGTGTTGGTGCCGATGACCATCGAGATGGCCGGTTCGTCGACGGTGATGGTCGGCAGCGCGACCGGGTTGTCGACGTCGGCGAGGGTGTCGCCGATCATGATGTCGGGAATACCGGCGACGGCGACGATGTCGCCCGCGACGGCCTCTTCACCGGGCTGACGGTCGACACCGACGGTCTTGAGCAGCTCGGTGATCTTGACGTTCTTCACGCCGTCGGCGTGCATCCACGCGACGGTGTCGCCCTTGCGGAGCTTGCCGTTGTGGACGCGCAGCAGCGCGAGGCGGCCGAGGAACTCGGAGGCGTCGAGGTTGGTGACGTGTGCCTGGAACGGGGCCTCGGGGTTGCCCTTCGGGGCGGGGATGCACTCGAGCAGGACGTCGAACAGCTCGTCGAGGTTCTCGGCGTCGGGAACCTGGCCGTTCTCGGGCTGCTTCCGGCTGGCCTTACCCTCGCGACCGGAGGCGTAGAGCACCGGCAGCTCGAGCGCGAGCTCGGCGGCTTCGGCGGCCTCGTCGTCGAGGTCGGAGGCGAGGTCGAGCAGCAGCGTCTGGCTCTCCTCGACGACCTCGGCGATCCGTGCGTCGGGGCGGTCGGTCTTGTTGACGACGAGGATCACCGGCAGCGAGGCGGCGAGCGCCTTGCGCAGCACGAAACGGGTCTGCGGCAGCGGGCCCTCGGAGGAGTCGACGAGCAGCACGACACCGTCGACCATCGACAGGCCGCGCTCGACCTCGCCGCCGAAGTCGGCGTGGCCCGGGGTGTCGATGACGTTGATGACCGTCACCGCACCGTCCTGGTGGTGGCGGTGCACGGCGGTGTTCTTCGCGAGGATGGTGATGCCCTTCTCGCGCTCGAGGTCGCCGGAGTCCATGACCCGGTCGACGAGTTCCGCACGTTCGGCGAAGGCGCCCGACTGGCGCAGCATGGCGTCGACGAGGGTGGTCTTTCCGTGGTCGACGTGCGCGACGATGGCGACGTTCCGAAAATCAGCGGTGCTCACGCGATGGCTCTCCTGGCTGTAGTCCGGCCACACGGCACTGGACCCGGTCGGCACCTCGCCCGTACGGCATTTCGTATCGGTGGCCGCGACGCGAATGCGAAACACCGACGCGACCGGAACCGGCCCACGCAGGCACTGCGGCCTCGAATATCCTACAGGCCGCAGAGCCGTCTCCGCGCCGACGAACCACGGTTATGCCAGCCCAGGCGCTACAACGTGATGTTCGCCACGTCTATCCGGCGTCCGGGGCGGCGTCGTCGAACCATCCGTCGCAGCCCACTGCACCGTTCTTGCGGGTGGCGTAGTGGTCGAAGAACACCGTCGACATCAGTTCGCGGCGACTGGTGACGCCCGCCTTGGCGAACACCGACTTGAGATGGTCCTGCACGGTGTAGGGCGACAGGTGCAGACGTCGCGCGATCTCCGTCGTGCTGTCACCGCGCAGCACCCTCTCGACGACGTCGCCTTCGCGACCGGTCAGCCCGAACGCGGCCACGACCAGCGGAAACAGCGCCGAGGCCCCGGCTTTCTCGATGGTCACCGCGATCCGGGTGCCCTCGCCGCGACCGGCCAGGGGCGACGCGTGCACGACGAGCCACTCGCCGGTCCGCGAGCGCACGGTCAGTCGCGGCACCGAGCCTGTCCGGCCGGCCTGCAGCGAACGCGCGGCTGCGACGGTGGAGGTCAGCGCGGGCGGCGGACTCGTCCACAACGATCCCCCGAGCTCCTCGACGCGCTGCTCGGCACCGGGTGTGGCCATCTCCACATCGCCGGCAGCGTCGAAGATCACGACGGCAGGTCCGTCCAGCGGTGCCGCCCAATCCGTTCTCGCCTGCGCGGTGGTGGCGATCAGCCCGGCGCGGACCCCGAGCGCCATCAGCCCGGACACGCTCCGCACGAAATCCGCCTCGGCGGGGCTGAAGCCGCTGGATTCGTGGGCCCGATACACGGCCATCCCACCCCAGGTCTTCCGGCCGGCCTTCATTGCGACGCGCATCTCGTGCCCGAATCCGAAGACGGGCTCGATGAGCTCGCGAAACCG
Source organism: Rhodococcus zopfii NBRC 100606 = JCM 9919 (assembly GCF_001895025.1). GTDB lineage: Bacteria > Actinomycetota > Actinomycetes > Mycobacteriales > Mycobacteriaceae > Rhodococcus > Rhodococcus zopfii. The sequence goes on along the minus strand of NZ_BCXI01000008.1, from coordinate 64,385 downwards.
GGAGCTGCGGTGCGGGTCGCCTGCGGTCTCGTCGTGCAGGATGCTCACGCCCACATCGCGGCGGGCGAGATCCGTGAACAGGCTCACCCGATCCTCCACGTATTCGTGGTGCGCGAAGATCTCCTCGCACGGATCGTCGATCCCGACCTTGATGGAGCTGGTGACGAGGGTGGTCGCCGGATCGATGGTGGCGAAGCACACCCCTTCGAACGGCACCGCCCTCCCCAGGACGTCGAGCGCCTCCATCCCGAACATGTCCCACGGCAGACCGGCACGGGACAGGGTCTCGATGCCGGCACGGGCGGCCTCGGCGCGGAAGGTCCTCACCGGGTAAGTGTGCAGGACCTGCCAGACGGGGTACACCCCAGAAACCTGGGGGATGGAATTACCCGCATTCCGGGGATGTTGCCACCGGCCCGGCCCGGCGACGCTTCTCCACATGACCACAACACCGACGACCGCCTCGCGGATCCCGTTCCCCGACCTTGCCGCCCGCATCGAAGGCGCCCTGACTCTGCCCGCCGACGACGAGTTCGTCCACGCCGCGCAGGCTTGGAACCTGGCTGTGCCGCAACACCCGTGCGCGGTGCTGCACGCCCGGACCGCGGCCGACGTCGTGCACGCCGTGCGCTTCGCGATCGACCATTCGCTGCCGGTGAGTGCGCAGCCCGGCGGGCACGGCGCCACGACCGCGACGGACGGATCACTGCTGATCCGCACCGCCGCCCTGGACGACATCTGGATCGACGCCGACGCCCGCGTCGCGCGGGTCGGCGCCGGCGTCAAGTGGGGACAACTGCAGTCCGCGCTCGACGGCACCGGCCTGACCGGCCTGGTCGGCTCGAGCCCCGACGTCACGGTCGTGGGCTTCTGTCTCAGCGGCGGCCTGTCCTGGTTCGGTCGCGCCCACGGCACCGGGGCCGCCACGATCCGGGCGGTGGAGCTGGTCGACGCGACCGGAGCCCACCGCTGGGTGGACGACTCCACCGACGCGTCGTTGATGTGGGCGCTGCGCGGCGGCGGCGGCGAGTTCGGAATCGTCACGGCAATGGAGATCGCGCTGGTGCCGGCACCGGAGCTGACCGGCGGGCGACTGCTGTTCCCGGTGGAGGACGCTCCCCGCGTCTGGCGGGCCTTCGCCGAGGTCACGACGGTGGCACCGCGGGAGCTCACGCTCTTCGCGTCGGTGCTGCATTTCCCGCCGATCCCGGAGTTGCCGGAGGAGATTCGGGGTCGGTCGTTCTGCGCGGTGGACGCGGTGTTGCTGGGGGGCGCCGCGACCCTTGCGATGCTGCTGCGCCCGATCGCCGGTGCCGGAACGCTGCTGCGCAGCACGATCGGCGCGCTGCAGCCGAGCGCGATCGGCGACGTGTGCGAGGAGCCGGTCGATCCGACACCGGCGGTGACCGGGTCCGCGTCGCTGGTCTCGCTGGACGACGACGCACTCACCGCGCTGCTGACCCACGCGTCCGATCCCGCCTGCGGGCTGGTGCAGGCTCAGATCCGGCATCTGGGTGGCGCGTTCCGTGACGATCCCACGCTGCCGGCAGCGTCTGGACCGGTCGCGGGCGAGTATGTCGCGATGATGCTGGCGATGGCACCGGTGCCCGAGGCGACGGCGCCGGCACAGGCGGCGATCGACGTGGCCCTCGACATCCTGCAGCCGTGGTACGCCGGGCCGACGACCCTGTCGATGCTCGGGCACCACGACGGCGTCGATCTCGCGTTCGCGCCCGACACGTTGCGCCGCCTGCGCGACGTGAAGGAATCGACGGATCCGCGTTGCGTCGTGCGAGGGAACTTCCCCGTGCACGGCCCTCGCCCCACCCGATAAGGGAATGCTAACCTGCCTTCCACGGTCGGCGACTGCGATGACGTCCGTGGAAGGCAGGGTGGGACGCGAGTGGGCAAGGTCAAGGTGCGCAAGGTCGCGCGTCTCACCCCGAAGAAGAAGTGCTGCCGCAAGAAGGTCCGGTGCATCAAGTGCCCGGTGGTGATCATGCGGATGAAGAAGATCGAGCACGAGGATCTCAGCAAGAAGGAACTCGAGAAACGGCTCGCGAAGGCGCGCGCGGCCTGAGCGCATCGACTTCCCGCGCGGCCTGAGCGCGGCGCGGATTCTACTGTCTCCGCAGTAGATGTTCCTGCAGGTCCGGTAGCCATTCGCGGTCGTTCGGCACCAGCGGCACGGTCGACAGTTCCGCCGCATCGACCCATCGCAGCGCGGAGTGTTCGAGCGGGGCGGGAACACCCGCGACCAGTTGGACGCGGTAGGCGCACAGCATCCGTCCGTCCGGAAGGGGCACTGCCGCTCCGATGCGTTCGCCGCCGGAGACCTCGACGCCGAGTTCCTCGCGCAGTTCGCGGCGCAGCGCGTCCTCGACGGTTTCCCCGGGTTCGACCTTGCCGCCGGGTAGTTCCCACAGTCCCGCGAGTTCGGCGGGCCGGGTGCGTTGCGCTAGCAGCAGCCGGCCGTCGCGGAACAGCGCGGCCGCCACCACTTCGCCCGGCCGGTCGGTCATCGCCTGCTCCTCACCGTTGCGGTCACGCGCTGCATCGTCCCAGAATGGGTCATGGCCGACCTTCTCTCCGATACCGAGATCGACGCCGCACTCACCGGCCTTCCGGGCTGGAGCCGGGAGGGGAATTCACTGGTGAGGACCATCGAATCGGCAACCTTTCCGGACGCGATCGCCCTGGTGTCTCGTGTGGCCGAGGCCGCCGAGGAGGCGAACCACCATCCGGACATCGACATCCGGTGGCGGAAGGTGACGTACAGGCTTTCGACGCACTCCGCGGGCGGGATCACGGCCGCCGATCCGGCTCTCGCCCGCCGGATCGACTCGCTGGCCGGGGAGTGACCGGTTCCGCGGGTGGCTGTGTCCGTCCGGCGTGGACGATCCACGCGTAGACCGCGAGCGCGCCGACGGCGTTCGCGGCGCCGAGCCATGAGAGGACGGCCGGCCGCGAGATTTCCCAGATGGAGTCCTGGGCCCAGCCGAGCAGCCAGGGCACTCCGACGAGTGTGGTGATCGCCCAGCACGCCGCGATCACGCGGGTGCCGCGTCGCTGCGCAAGAGGGCCGTAGACGAGCCACACCAGCATCGGGACGACCCACACCCAGTGGTGGGCCCACGAGATCGGGGAGACGAGCAGCCCGAACAGCTGGACGACGACGAGCGTGCCGAGCCGGTCGTCGGGGCCGAGCGCACGCCACGCGGCGTAGGCGAGCGCCGCGGAGAGCACGACCGCGATCAGCCACAGCGGCCCGGTGCCGACATCGTGGCCGACGATGCGGCTGAGCGCGCCGCGCAGCGACTGGTTCCACACCGATCCGACGGGGCCGACCCGGTCCGCATCACCGAAGAACGTCGTGAAGTACCTGCGGGCCTGTTCACCGAGGACCAGCACGCTTATCGCGACGGTCGCGAAGAACACGACGCCGGAGAACACGGCGGCGGACCAGCGGCGGCGCGCGAGGAAGTACAGCCCCGCGATCGCCGGGGTCAGTTTGATGCCGGCCAGGATTCCGACGAGGCCGCCGGAGAGCCACCAGCGGCTGCTGCGCGCGGCGATCATGATGCCGAGCACCAGGAAGACGTTGACCTGCCCGTAGTCGAGGGTCATGCGGACCGGTTCGGTCCACACGCCGATCGCGGTCCACGCCAGCGCTACGGATGTCCATCGGGTGGTATGCGCGTCGGCGCCGAAGAGCAGTTCGAGAGCGATCCGGACGATGCCGTACAGCGCGGCGACGGTGAGCAGCTGCCACACGAGGCCGACGAATCCGAACGGCAGGTAGTGCAGCGGGAAGAACACCATCGCCGCGAACGGCGGGTAGGTGAACGGCAGCGGGAAGTCGGGGGTGTCTTGCGAGTAGGTGAAGTCGTAGAGATCGCCCTGCAGCAGGCTCGCCGCGCCCTCGACGTAGACGTGCAGGTCGACGAGGTTCAGGCCGTTGGGGGTGAGGAAGGCCCACAGCAGCCGGGCGGTGACGGACACGAGCAGCAGTGCCGCGCACCACGACACGCGCTGCGAATTCGGCCTGTGCGGGGGGCGGACGGATTGTGGCACTGCGGCGCAGCCTCCCGTGGTCGTCGGCCCGGGCGCACCCGAGAACCGGGCGCATCCCAGAGGCCCCCGCTCACCCGAGGACCGGGGATAGAGACTATCGGCTCGGTGCGAACGCTCCGAAAGTGCTGGTCCGGGGAGTAACAGTTTTATCTCCAACCCCAGCAGTAACACGCGGGAGGGGTTACGGTCTACCGGATACCACCATTCGGAAGACACTGTAGTTACACTCCCCGCAGGTCCTGCCGTCGGCGCAAATCAAGCGCTATGGCTTGTACCGAACGGGGGGCCTACATAGAGTGTCTCCTCGAGCCGTCAGCTCTCGTTGGCCCGCAGGGTCGCCGAGGGCGTCAACGACAAGGATGGGGAACAGTGCTTCGTACTCGAGGAATGCGACGGGCGCTCATCACGTGCGCACTCGCCGCCACCGCGGGACTGATCGTGCCCACGCACGCGGTCGCGCAACCGCTTCCACCGGCCCCGGCCATTCCCGATCTGGCCCAGATCACGAGTGCCCTGCCCTTCGAGGTGCCTGCGGACCTGTCCATCGAGGCGCTGACCAACCTGTTCGCGAACCAGGTCGCGAATCCCGCGGAGATCGAGGCGCTCGCGTCCCTCGCCCCGGCCATCGCCGGTGCCGCTGCCGGCCCCTCCGATATCGCGGACGACGGCAAGAACGACCTGCTCGCGCAGGCCAAGGAGCTGCTCGAGAACTCCGAGCTGCCCGACTCGATCAAGGCGACGCTGAAGCGTGTCATCACGTTCCTGGACGGCAGCGGCGGCGGCGGCCCCGACCTCCCGGACCCGAACAGCGTCGTGATCACGCAGTTCCTGTACCCGACCCTCGGTGACGGCTGCATCAGCGACACCGCAGACTCGGTCGGCACGGCCCTGGCCGTCCCCGGCCCGTCGAAGCTGCCGCCTCCGGGACCTGCCGCAGGCCAGACCGGTTTCGTCTTCACTGCGCTGGGCACCGCGCCGCTCGCCGACACTCAGAAAAGCCCGCTCACCGTGAGCTGGATCAACGTCTCCAACGGCCGGACCGGCTCGCAGCCGCTCACCGGTGAGGCAAAGATCAATCCGGACGGCCCGGCGACCCTCAGCGCGATCGCCGACACCGGATCCGGCAACGTCGTCGCCGTGATCTCGGGCGGTATCACCACTCAGAAGGCGGATGCCGAGCCGCGCTCGTGCACCTTCCTGCCGACCATCGGCCTGATCTCGGTGCGCTGATCCGCAACACCGCGTCGAGCTAGACCGTCGTGTCGATCGAGACCGCCGGGGCACCCGCTCCGGCGGTCTCGTCGTTTCGTGAACGCTTCCGGTCAGCCGTCACGGCGTGGTAGACCGGAGCATGGCCGAAATCTCCTGCGGTGCCCGGAATCGCCGCGGCGACGACCGGACCCGCTCGATCCGCTCGATCGGGTCGCACCGGTCGATCCTGTCGATTCGTTCGGAAGGCTCGATCCTGTCGATCGGATCCGCCTACTCGATCCTGTCGATCGGCAGTGTCGGCTCGATCCTGTCCATCGGGTCGGCCGGCTCGGCCCTGTCGTCGCTGTCGTTCGGCAGTCTCGGCTCGGCCCTGTCCGGGTTGTCCCGCTGGTCGTTGCTGTCGTGGCGCGGCGACCACACCGCACCCGAATCCGAGCATCCCACCCTCGTGGTCACCGCCGCCGAAACCGATCCGGCGCAACACTGCCAGAGCTGATACCCGGGAGCTCTACCCGGCTGTGAGCGACCACTGCCCGTAGTCCGCGGTGAGCACGTGGTTGACGTCGATGCCGATCCCCTCGATCGCCTTCTGCCCCGGAATCTGATGCAGGTTCGCCAGAGGATGGACGTATCCCTTCGGGGTACCCCAATCGTGCTGCCAGTAGTACGAACCGAGTTGCGCGACCACGGCGTGGTCGATCGTCGGAGAGTTCGCATAGACCCCGGTGTTCTCCCGGCCGACCACCGACTGCCAGCCCAGGAGATACGGGGCGATCATCGTCGCGAACTCGGCCGGCGTCGGATTGTCGTCGATCGACGCGTAGATCGGACGGTCGTCGGGTCCCCCGGCCGCCCGATGCAGTTCGAGACCGCGGGTCGCATGCTCGACACCGGCGTCGAAACCGCCCCGCCAATCCGCGGTGTCCGCCTTGCCGAACTGATAGCAGGACACGACTTCGAGCCCGCCCTGGGTCAGCTCCGTCGCCTCCGACGCGGTCAGCGGCTTGGCCAGCATCCACTCGGCGCCGGGCCGTCGATCCGACACATAGCGGATCGCGCCGATGTGCCCGGCCGCGCGGATCGACTGCGGCGACGGCACATCCGCCGAATAGTCGACGATCGTGCCGAGGACCTCCCTGCCCTGGGCGACACCGGGCGCAGCGACGGCGGACAGCCACACCGCTCCCGAGCCGATTGCCGCATACCGCAACAGTTCTCGACGAGAAAGACTCATCGCACCTCGCTTCAGCCGGTTCGGTCGTGGGCACCATCCGTTATTGCACCACATCCCCAGCAGTCACAGGGGCAACACGGGAAAGGGGCCGGACGGGCGGGTCCCTAACGCCCGGCGAGGTCCGCGAAGTACGCCGGCACCAGCGCGACGTCCTCCACCGTCCGTACCGTGGTCCGCACCCCGAGCCCGTGCTCCTTGAGCAGGTCGCACAGACCGTCACCGTCGATCAGGTCGATCGGAGGTGCACCGTGCCGATGCGCCTCGGCCCGTGCGTCATCGGCGAACGAACCGGTGGAGACGAGCAGACCCTTGTCGCCGCGACCCACCATCGCGGCACGGAACTCCCGGACGACGTCGGCTCCGGCCCGCTCGGGGCCGCGCACGAACCGGAAGAAGACGGAGAAGCTGAGCAGCGAGATCCGCAGCACACCGGTGCCCTCGACGTCGGCATCCGCGTCGTCCGGTTCGTTGTCCGGCACGGAACCGGGCGCGGGGATCGTCAGGGTCGTGAAGCCGGCGGCGCGCAACACCGAGGTGACCATCCGCGCGAAGCCGTCGGCGGGCAGCTCGGCGACGGCGGCCAGGACCGGTTCGCGCCAGAGCTCGGGATCTTCGGGTGCCGCCGCGAGCGGCACGACCTGAGCGCCCGACGACGCAGTGCGAACCAGCCGCTTGCGGCGCTTCTCCGCCGTGTACGCCACCTGCATGGGCTTGATTTCGGATTCGCGCACCGCCCGTCCCCGGTCGGTCACACTCCAGACACCGCGGCGGGTGTTCGACAGCAGACCCATACCCTTGAGGTAGGTGCGCGCCCACGCCACCCGGTATTCGATCTCGGTGCCGGGACCGTCGCCGTGGAGCACGGTCCGCACCGTGTCGGGCAGGCCTGCGCGATCGATCACTTCGGCGTCGATGTCCTCGATGACACCGGACCCGCCGAGGGCGATGACCGCCTGCAGCGTGGGCCACAACAGATCTGTGTACGGCGGCAGTGCGACCTCGTCACCGACCGAACTTTCGGCGGAGGCTCCGACCACGTTCCGGCGCTGCACACCTTCCCCAATCGCGTGCGGATTGTCTCCGCACCGCTCTCGATCCTGCACGTCGGCTTCACCCTAGCGGATCGCCCCTGGGGCGGCGGCGTACGCACGCGCTCCCACCGTGCAGGACCGGTCCGACACGGCCGGGCCTCGCCGTGCGATAGTGACGCAGATCATGCCGGAACATCCGGCGGTGGCGGGGCACGCAGGCGGGGGTGGAGTTGCCGATGGGCTGGAGTCACAGCGAACTCGAGGATGCGTTCGCGCTGTACCAACAGGCTTCCGCGGATGCGCGGCGGACCGGCGACTGGAGTCTGTTCTCGGACCGGTTCACCGAGGACGCCCGCTACTACGAGCACGCATACGGCCGTTTCGAGGGCCGCGACGCGATCCGTGAGTGGGTGATCGGCACGATGGGCGCGTTCCCCGGCAACCGGATGACCGCGTTTCCGGCGAACTGGTCGGTGGTCGACGCCGACCGCGGGTGGGTGATCGCCGAGATCGACAACCCGATGGAGGATCCGGGCGACGGTTCGCATCACGCGGCAGCGAACATCACGATCCTGCACTACGGGGGCGACGGGTTGTGGTGTTACGAGGAGGACGCCTACAACCCGATGAACTTCCTGCACATGGCCCAGGGCTGGTGCCGCGCCGCGCAGGACGCGGGCACCCTTCCCGAGGACGCCCGCATCTGGTGGGACCGATACGGGCGCTGAGCCGCCCTATACGCGCACGTCGGCGATGAGTTCGTGCTGCTCGATCGCGCTCGGGGCCTGCATGCCCGGCGCATCCGGATCCGAATGGGCAGCGCGGAACGAGTCCGACTTCAGCCACGCGAAGAAGTCGTCACGGGTGTCGAACTCCATCGTCGAGACGCAGGGGGCGTCGTCGCCGACGGGGCGCTGCAACGTCGTCCGATGCAGGCCGGGAACGCCGGCGAGCGTGGTGTTCATGCTCTCGACGAAGACCTTCTCGAACGCTTCGGCGCCCTCGGCCGGGACCGGGATGCGGTTGGTGACGATGAACATGGATGCTCCTTTTCCGTTCGGGCCGGCGCCTCCCGACGCCTACCGCAACCCATCATATCGACACACTGTCGATAAGTGTCGCGCCAGAACCGCCGCTGCGTGCGGCCGCCGATCCGGGCACCTCGTCGGCACGAGGCGCGATGCCCGCTCGTCGAGACCGCCTACGGTGGTCGCGTGGGTTTCACACGTGCAGAGCTCGAGTCGTTTCGCGACGCCGTCGTCCCCGATCTGATCGGGCCCGGCTGCCGGTTGCTGTTCGTCGGGATCAATCCGGGCCTGTGGACGGCGGCGACCGGCGCACATTTCGCGCGACCCGGAAACCGGTTCTATCCCGCACTGCTGCGGGCCGGCATCATCACCCGCCCGATCGATCCCGGTGCCGGAATGACCCCGGACGACCGGCAGCACCTGCTCGACCGGGGCGTCGGGATCACCAACCTGGCCCCGCGCGCGACCGCCCGCGCCGACGAACTGACCACCGACGAACTGCGCGCCGGTGTCACCCGACTCGCCGCGGTCGTCGCGGAATTCACGCCCCGGGTCGTCGCGGTCGCGGGAATCACCGCGTACCGCACCGCTTTCGGCAGGCGGAAGGCGGTGGCGGGACCGCAGGAAGAGACGATCGACGGTGTCCCGCTGTGGGTGGTGCCGAATCCGAGCGGCCTCAATGCCCACGACACGGTCGACTCGCTCGCCACCGCCTATGCCGAACCGGCCCGCCGTGCCGGCATTCCGGTGAGCCTTTCGGGTCCTTAGGTCAGTACCCACCCACCTTGGCCAGGTAGTCCGTGGCGCGGTAGCCCGGTGCGACGCCCTCGACGAGGATCGCGGAGCCGTCGGAGTTCTCGGTGCGCAGCGGCAGGATCGTCTGGTAGCCCGGCGACTCGTACCATGCGCGGGCACGCTCGATGTCGGGGAACTCGATGAGGATGAGATGGCCGGGCCAGGACCCTTCCCTCACTTCCGGGTCGGTGCCGTGGACCAGGAACCGGCCCCCGAACTCCGCGAGCGTCGCATCGATTCCCTGAAGGTAGCGCATGATCTCCGGTCCGAAGTCGACCGAGCGAAGATGTGCGGCGGCGTAGGCGGTCATGGCGTCTCCCGTGGTTTCGGCGGTGCGTACACGGACGAGCCTGACGCTCGGGGCGACGCGAATCGATTACCTGTGAGGTAATGGCAGCCGTTCCCGCCTTGCCCTAGCGTCGAGCTCATGACGACTGTGCAGCAGGAATCGGCCGGTGCGCTGCTGCGGCACTGGCGGGAACGCCGTGGGCTGAGTCAACTCGCCCTCGCCAACCTCGCGGGAGTGTCGGCGCGGCACCTCAGTTTCGTCGAGACCGGCCGGTCGAGGCCGTCGCGCAGGATGTTGCTCGAACTCGGCGAACACCTGGATCTTCCGCTGCGGGAACGCAACGCGCTGCTGCTCGCAGCGGGACTTGCCCCGGCATATCCGGAGCATCGGCTCGGCGACGTACCGATGGCCGCCGTGTCCGACGCGATCGGCCGGATCCTCATGTCGCACATGCCGTTTCCGGCACTGGTCGTGGACCGGCACTGGACGATGATCGACGCGAACGATGCCGTCACCGCGCTCATCGCCGACTGCGCACCCGCGCTGATCGAGCCGCCGCTGAACGTGCTGCGATTGACACTGCATCCCCGGGGTCTGGCACAGCGGATCGCGAATCTCGGGCAGTGGCGCGGGCACCTGCTGTCCCGGTTGCGGCACCAGATCGCGGCGACCGGCGACCCCGAGCTGATGCGGCTGCACGCGGAACTCGAGGGCTATCCCGGCGACGGGACCGCCGAGGCGGACGACGGCGCGGCGCTCGTGGTGCCGCTGCGGCTGCGGGTCGGTGACGTCGAGTTGTCGTTGTTGAGCACGACCACGCTGTTCGGGACCCCACTCGACGTCACGGTGTCGGAACTGGCGATCGAGGCGTTCTATCCCGCCGACGACGCGACCGCCCGCTTGCTGCTCGGGAGGTGACCCGATCGAACCGGTCTCGCGGCACACCTCCGCGCGGTAGCGTCGAATCACCCATCGTGAACCGGAGGGCACCGATCATGAGCACTGCAAAATGGTGGGTTCTGGACGGACGCAACAACGGCTTCGTCCTCGAGGAGCGACCGAGCGGCGACATCGTCGTAGTCGACACGACGACATCCGAGGAACACGTCCTGCACGGGTATGTGTGGAAGCACTCGCACGTCTTCGGTGTGCAGATCCAGAGTGAGGGCCCGCCGCCCTACGGGCATTGGGTGGAGAACCCGGAGGACTGATTTCTCACGGGGATTCCCCCGATTTCTCACGGAATCCCCCGGAGCGCGAGACGCTCCCCGGTCGTGCTGTCGACGAGCGCTGCGGCGTCCACGACCGCGTCGACGGGCAATACGTCGTAGATCGCGGCGGCCAGGCGCGGCAGGTCGACCAGGCGAGTGCGCGGGCTCAGTGTGCAGTGCGGTGTCCAGGCGCCCGGACGGTAGTTCCGGTGCAGGTCCGCGCCGGTGGCCACGACCGCCTCGACGACACGGTGTTGTCGTCGGAGCAGGTCCTCGGTGGGTGCGGGAGCAAGCCAGATGCGGCCACGCCGGAACGAGCCGAGCGCATCGAGGTGCAGCACCATCGGGCCCCCGTCCGGCAGTTGCTCGACGGCGTCGGCGACCTCGTCGACGACGAAGGTCCGCAGCACCGCGTACGACACGTGCGGGACGTGGCGGCGGTGCGTGTGGGTGAGCAGCGTGGGGACGTCGAGGTTCTCGAGCCGGTGCCACAGGCGACGCAGTGCATGCTCGGTGTCGGCATCGAAGAGCAGGCAGACGGCGAGAGCCACGGGGGCCTCCCTTCGTCGGCGCGACGGAGTGTCAGGCCACACTCACGTGCCACACCAGCGCGGCGGCGAGCGCACCGACGCCGTTGAGCGACCAGTGCAGCGCGATCGGGGCGAGGATGCTGCCACTGCGGCGGCGCAGCCAGGTGAAGACGAATCCGGCGGCCGCGGTCGCGACGACCGCGCCGGCGATGCCGGCGACCTGCCCCCACACGCCACCGCCGAGTACCGCGGTCAGGCCGGCATTTCCGGAGGTCAGTCCGAGCGACGACGCGATGTGCCACAGCCCGAACAGCAGCGACCCGGCGGCGAAGACACCGCGAGCGCCCCACGCGCGTTCGAGCGCGCCGTGCAGGACGCCGCGGAACGCGAGTTCTTCCGGGATCACGGTCTGGAGCGGAATCACGATCATCGACGCGACGAGGGCACCGGAGATCGTCGCGTACCGCTCGGACAGGAAGAACTGACGGGTGAACGGCAGTGCGATACCGATGGCGACGACGGCGACCACGAGACCGACCGCACCGAGGGAGTAGAGCGTCCCGCGCTTCCAGTGCCGGGGCGACAATCCGAGTTCGGACCAGTGCATCCCGCGATGTCGCATCATCGCGACAAGCACGAGCGCGGCGATCGGCACGGTCGCGATGGATGCCCAGACTGTAGTGAAGTGGGCGACCATATTGGTGGCGACGAGCACGGCCACGACGACGAGCACGTCGAGCCACGCGTGGGTCCGTCGGAGCTGTCCGAGACCTGCGGCGACTCCGCCGGGGATGTTCGCGAGAAGCATCCTTATAAGTGTACGGATCGCGGTTCCGTCGCGGCATGATGCGCATCACGCTGCCCGAACTGTCCGGTTGAACTGCCGAAATCGCAGGTGACGCAGTTCACTTCGCGATCCCGGACCGGCTGGATCACACGCCCCGTTGTCAAGGCCTTGCGCCGTCGCGACTAGCCTGTTAGCCGAACCCAGCCCCTTTCCAGGAGAAATCATGGCCGACTTCCTCTACGAGGACCTGCTGCCGATCGGGGAAGACCCCACCGAGTATCGGCTGCTGACCAGCGAGGGGGTGTCCACCGTCGAAGGACCCGACGGCCGCACCTTCCTGAAGGTCGAACCTGAGGCGCTGCGCCTGCTCACCGAGACCGCGCTGCACGATATTTCCCACTATCTGCGCACCGATCACCTGAAGCAGCTCGCGAGCATCCTCGACGATCCGGAAGCGTCGAACAACGACAAGTTCGTGGCCTTGGATCTCCTGAAGAACGCGAACATCGCCGCGGCCGGCGTGCTGCCGATGTGCCAGGACACCGGCACCGCGATCGTCATGGGCAAGCGCGGCCAGCAGGTGCTCACCCCCGGCGACGACGAGGAGTCGATCGCGCGTGGCGTGTACGACGCGTACACCAAGCTGAATCTGCGCTACTCGCAGAACGCTCCCATCACGATGTGGGAGGAGAAGAACACGGGCAACAATCTGCCCGCGCAGATCGAGCTGTACGCGGACACCGCGAAGGGCCACGAGAACTCGTACAAGTTCCTGTTCATGGCCAAGGGCGGCGGATCGGCCAACAAGTCGTACCTGTATCAGGAGACGAAAGCCATCCTGAACCCGGACTCGATGATGCAGTTCCTCGAGGCCAAGATTCGTTCGCTCGGCACCGCCGCGTGTCCCCCGTATCACCTGGCGATCGTCGTCGGCGGCACGTCCGCGGAGTTCGCGCTCAAGACCGCGAAGTACGCGTCGGCCCACTACCTGGACGAGCTGCCTACCGAGGGCTCGATCACTGGCCGCGGTTTCCGCGACCACGAGCTCGAGAAGAAGGTCTTCGAGCTCACCCAGAAGATCGGTATCGGCGCACAGTTCGGCGGCAAGTACTTCTGCCACGACGTCCGAGTGATCCGTCTCCCCCGCCACGGTGCGTCGCTGCCCGTCGCGATCGCCGTCTCCTGCTCGGCGGACCGTCAGGCGAAGGCGAAGATCACCCCCGAGGGCGTGTTCCTCGAGCAACTCGAATTCAACCCGGGCCGGTTCCTGCCGGAGGTCACCGACTCGCAGCTCGACGCCGAGACCGACGGCGTGTCGGGCACCGGCAAGGGTGCTGCCGTCAAGATCGATCTGACGAGGCCGATGCCGGAGATCCTGGCCGAGCTGTCCAAGCACCCGGTCAAGACCCGACTGTCGCTGACCGGCCCGCTGGTCGTGGCCCGGGACATCGCGCACGCGAAGATCAAGGAACGCCTCGACGCCGGTCAGGAGATGCCGCAGTACCTGCGCGATCACCCGGTGTACTACGCGGGCCCGGCCAAGACCCCTGAGGGTCTGGCGTCCGGTTCGTTCGGTCCGACCACCGCGGGCCGCATGGACTCGTACGTCGAGCAGTTCCAGGCGGCAGGCGGGTCGATGGTGATGCTCGCGAAGGGCAACCGTTCCAAGCAGGTCACCGACGCGTGCAACGCGCACGGCGGCTTCTACCTCGGTTCCATCGGCGGCCCGGCGGCCCGTCTGGCCCTCGACTGCATCAAGAAGGTCGAAGTCATCGAGTACCAGGAACTCGGCATGGAAGCGGTCTGGAAGATCGAGGTCGAGGACTTCCCCGCGTTCATCGTCGTCGACGACAAGGGCAACGACTTCTTCGCAGGCACCGGCGAGGTCACCCTGACGGTCGGCAAGCGCCCCGGACTGTAATCCTCTACCGCCCAACGCATCCGCGAATCGCTATCGGTTCGCGGATGCGTTGTTTCCGGGGCATCCGGGCGCGGTCGGCCGAGGGGACCCCGAGATAGTCCGCCACCTCGTGGAGGGTACCGACGTCACCGCAGTCGCCGCCTTCGACGACAATGTGGCGCTGACGGTGCTCGCGGCGACGCGCCGGACCGGCCACCGGGTCCCGAGCGACCTTGCCGTCATCGGTTTCGCCGAGGGACAGCATGCGGCGCTCTGGGAGCCGGCGCTCACGACGGTCCGCATCAACGCGACCGCCTACGGTCGCCGCGCCGCGCGAATCTCGTTGGGGCTCGACGCCGGAAACTGGACGCAGCCGCCCTCCGAGGTGATCGTCCGGGAAACGACCTGATTCGACGGCCCGGTCAGGCCGGAATATCGCCCGCCACCTGCCTCACCGAGGCGTTGACACGGTTCCACACGTTAATCGTCGCGATCTGCACGATCAGCGCCGCGAGCTGTTCCTCGGTGTAGAGGTCGGCGGCCGCATCCCACACGTCGTCGGGAACCGGATCCGGCCGGTCCGCCAGCCTGGTGACCGCTTCGGTCAGCGCGAGCGCCGCGCGTTCCTCGTCGGTGAAGTACGGGGACTCGCGCCAGGCGGCGACCGCGAACAGCCGTTCGGTCGTCTCACCGTCCTTCAATGCGAGCCGTGGGTGCAGATCCACACACACGCCGCAGCCGTTGATCTGGCTCGCCCGCAGGTGCATCAAGTGCAGTGTCCGCGCGGGGATGTCGACGCTGTCGGTGGACCGTCCGAGCGCGAGGATCGCCTGCATAGCCGTGGGCAGGACCATTGCCGGATTCTTCATTCGAGACTGCATGATTCGCTCCTTGTCACATTCGGTTGTGGCGGTTCGTCACTTCATCGACGAAACCGGGCGGAAGGATGTGACAGATGAGCGACGAAGATTTTCTGGCGCGGCAGTTCGAAGACCACCGCACGCACCTGCGGGCCGTGGCGTTGCGGATGCTGGGTTCGGGGGCCGACGCCGACGACGCGCTCCAGGAGACATGGCTGCGGTTGAGTCGCTCCGACACCAGTGAAGTCGCCAACCTCGCCGGCTGGCTGACGACCGTGGTGAGCCGGGTGTGCCTGGATGTATTGCGCGCCCGCAGATCCCGGTCCGAGGTTTCGCTCGACGATCCCGACCGCCTGGAGCCTGCCCTCCCCCGGCCCACTGCCGAGCCGGAACACGAAGCGGTACTTGCCGATTCCGTCGGCGTCGCGATGCTCGTCGTCCTCGACACGCTTGCCCCGGCGGAACGCCTCGCGTTCGTGCTGCACGACATGTTCGGGGTTCCGTTCGACGAGATCGCCCCGATCGTCGATCGGGCCCCGGCCGCGACCCGGCAGCTCGCGAGCCGCGCCCGGCGGCGGGTGCAGGGTGTCACGCTCGCCCCGGCGGATCTGTCGCGCCGGCGGCAGGTCGTCGACGCGTTCCTCGCCGCGTCTCGCGAAGGACGGTTCGAGGACCTGCTCGCTCTGCTCGACCCCGAGGTGAGCCTGCACGCCGACGACGCCGCGGTCGCGTCGGCGCGGCTCGGTGCCGCGGCCGGGGCACCGGGTCTGGAACGCGAGTTGCAGGGGGCCCGCGCGGTCGCGACCGCCTTCTCCGGCCGCGCCCGGGCGGCGCAGCCCGCACTGGTCGACGGCATGCCCGGTGCGGCGTGGGCACCCGCCGGCGTCGTCCGGTCGGTGTTCGTCTTCGTCGTCGAGGACGGCCGGATCATCTCGATCGACGTGGTCGTCGAGCCGGATCAGGTCGCGGCACTCGAGGTCGTGCTCGTCGGGAACTGACGTCCACCCCTCGGTCTTTCGAGCGAAGGGTACATCCAGTCGATTGAAGGAGACGGACGATACATTCGCTCAGGGACGGGCGCGGCCCACGACACCCGACAGGCCGGTGGGTCAGGCGTCGAGGACCGTCCCGGCCCGCTCCGGCAGGGTGAATGCCGCAACCGCGGCGACGGCGAACGCGGCCGCGAACACGCCGAACACGAGCCCGTTGCCGCCGGGCAGCAGCCACGGCACCAGGAGCGGCGCGAGGATCGAGGCGATCCGGCCGAACGCCGCGGCAGCGCCGGTGCCCGCACCGCGCACCGATGTCGGGTACAACTCCGGCCCGATCGCATACAACGCCCCCCACGCCCCGAGGTTGAAGAACGACAGCATCATTCCGGCCGCGATGATCGTGGCGGGGCTGCCCGCGAGCCCGAACAGGGCCGCCGCGACCGCCGATCCGACGAGGAACGTCGCGAGCGTCGCGCGACGACCCCACGCTTCGATCAACCAGGCCGCGACCGCGTAGCCGGGTAGCTGCGCGAGCGTGATGATCAGCGTGTACTGGAACGACTTGACCAGGTCGAAGCCCTGGTTGACGAGCAGGCTGGGAAGCCAGATGAACGCGCCGTAGTACGACAGGTTGATGCCGAACCAGACGATCCACAGCGCTGCGGTGCGAGACCGCAACCGCGGCGACCAGATCGATTCCGGGGCGACGGGCGGCGGTTCGGCGCCCGGTTCGTCGGGTCCGGGCGTGGCGACGGCGACGCCCGCAGATCTTTCGAACGCCCGCACGGCGGCTTCGGCTTCGGCGTATCGGCCCTTCCGTTCGAGGAACCGCACCGATTCGGGAAGACCCAATCGGACCACGACGGCGTACAGCGTCGGGGCGACACCCGCAAGCAGCGCCCACCGCCAGCCGTCGTCGCCGATCGGCACGACGAAGTAGCCGATCAACGCGGCCATGATCCAGCCGACCGCCCAGAAGGCTTCGAGCGCCACCACCACGCGACCACGCACCTTGCGCGGCGCGTACTCGCTGACCAGCGTCGACGCGACCGGAAGCTCCGCCCCGAGACCGAGGCCGACGACGAACCGCAGTACCAGCAGCACCGCAACCGACCCCGCCAGTGCCGACGCCCCGGTGGCCAGCCCGTAGACGAGCAGTGTGGTTGCGAATACCTGCCGGCGTCCGATGCGGTCGGCGAGCAGTCCGCCGAGCGCGGCCCCGACCGCCATACCGACGAACCCGATCGACCCGATCCACGATAGTTGGGTGCTGCTCAGGTTCCACTGCACGGCGAGCGCGGCCATCACGAACGAGATGAGCCCGACGTCCATCGCGTCGAGCGCCCAGCCGATGCCGGAGCCGAGCACCAGCTTGAAGTGTCTGCGGGTGAACGGCAGTTCGTCGAGCCGCTGAGCGCGCGTGGTCATGAAGCGCAACGTACCGGCCGCGCCACCCGGTTCGCGTCGGAAGGTTGGTCGACGGAGCGCGTTCTGTGTGGAATTTCATCCGCCGCGCGAACACGAATCCACACAGAACCGAGTGGACGACGCCGTCAGCCGCGCGCCGCCTCCTCCAGCACCGGCACCTTGATCTTGCGCATCTTCATCAGTGCCTCGCTGACCCGCTCCACGACCCCGACGTCGGGGTCGGACATCAGTTCGTCGAGCCGACGCGGCACCACCTGCCACGACACCCCGAACCGGTCCTTGAGCCATCCACACTGGGATTCCTCGCCGCCACCGCCGGTGAGGGCGTTCCAGTAGTGGTCCACCTCGTCCTGGTCGGCACAATCGATCGAGAAGGACACTGCCTCGCTGAACTGGAACTGGGGGCCGCCGTTGAGTCCTGCGAACAGGGTGCCGTCGAGCTCGAATTCGACGGCCAGGACCGTGCCCGCGGGCACGGGCGCGCCCTCGGGGTAGTGGGTCACCTTCAGGATGCGGGAGTTGGGGAACACCGTGATGTAGTACTCGGCGGCTTCCTGCGCGTTCATGTCGAACCACAGCCACGGGGTGATCTTGGGCATCGGTCTCTCCTCGTCTCGGGTTTTCCATCGTCGGATACACAGACCTGGCCGCACGGGAAAACTCATCGGTCGGCAAGCTCGGCCGGGAAAAAGTACTCGCCGATCGGAGTGCGCACCCACCATGCACCGGTGGCCCGCCGCTGCGCGCGCGTGGTGAACCGGTACCGGAACAGCCGGGCGCGTACGTAGCGCGGCGGCGTATCAGGAAACGGGTTGTACCGCAGCAGTTTCACGACGTGCTCGTCGTTGCGGAGCAACTTCGCCATCAGTGGCGGGAACCAGTCGGCCGCGTAGTCGCGGGAGATCCCGGCGAACCACATGAGCCAGTCCAGGCGCAGATGGTACGGCGCGAACTGACGGGGCCGACGGCGCAGATCGCCCGGTTTGCCCTTGAATTCGTATTCCTTCCATACCGTGTCGGGGCCGAGCGTCGTATCCGCGGTGCCTTCGACGACGACCTCCCGCCGCACCCGCGTCACGCTGCCGAACGCACCGTAGGTGTTGACGAAATGCCACCGGTTGAAGCTGGCGTTCATCTTCTGCTTCCCCGACGCCATGTTCCGGACCGGTTGATAGCTGAGCACCACCACCACGACGGCGAGGGCGAGGACGCAGGCGGCGAACCATGCCGGTGCGCCCTCGTGGCCGCCCGGGTCGCCCAGGGGAAGCACCAGGCGATAGCCCTCATCCGGTATCACGGACAGCCCCAGGATGATCGCCATCCAGTTGAGCCACGAGAAGTTGCCGCTCGTCACCAGCCACAACTGGGTGACGATCATGATCGCGGCGGCGATCCCGGCGACCGGTTGCGGCGCGAACAACCCGAACGGCACGACGAGCTGCGTGACGTGGTTGCCGGCGACCTCCACCTTGTGCAGCGGTCGCGGCAGGTGGTGGAAGTACCAGGACAGCGGACCGGGCATCGGCTGGGTTTCGTGGTGGTAGTACAGACAAGTCAGGTCCCGCCAGCAGCGGTCGCCGCGCATCTTGATCAGGCCTGCCCCGAACTCGAGCCGGAACAGCAACCACCGCAGCAGGATCAGCATCACGAACGGCGGGGCGGTCTCCGCATTGCCCAGGAACATCGCCAGCACACCGGCCTCGAGCAGCAACGATTCCCAGCCGAACGAGTACCACACCTGGCCGACGTTGACGATCGAGAGGTACAGCGCCCACAACACGAACCACACGAGCATCGTCAGCGGCAGCGGCAACAGATCCGCGACACCCAGCACGGTGGCGGCGGCGAGCACCGCCCCCGCCGCCGCGACCGCGGCGAAGAACCGATCCGAGTAGCGCAGATGGAACAGGCTCGGCGCCCGCCGGAACGGCACCGCCTGCACGAATTCCGGGATGGGGAGCAGCCCGTCGGTGCCGAGCAACGCCCGGAACTGGTTGAACGCCACCAGGAACGCGACGAAATACAGGGCCGCGAGTCCCCGCGTGAAGAACATCCGGCCCCACGTGTAACCGTCCGCATCGAACCAGTCCACCACCGTCACCGATTCCGAGGATCCCACCGCCGCGGTGCTTTGGGAACCCACGCCTCCCACGCCCCCTCCCCCGGTACCGTCGGACTGTGCGTGTGTCCCGGATCGTCGCCGTGTCGGACGCGGTGGGTGCCACCCGCTCGCGGCGGGAGAAAACCGCGCTGCTGCGGGAGGTGCTGGCCGATCTCGGCCCGGACGAGGTCGAACCGGTCGTCGCGTGGCTGTCGGGTGACGTGCGACAGGGTCGGATCGGGGTCGGGTGGCGCACCCTGACGGGGCTGCGCGTCGACCCGGCACCCCACCCGACCCTGTCGGTCGGCGAGGTCGACGCGACCTTCACGACGCTCGCCGCGACCAGCGGCGCGGGGTCCACGGAACGACGACGCGCCCTGCTGACCTCCTTGTTCGGCGCCGCGACCGCGGACGAGCAGCAGTTCCTGGTCCGCTTGCTCACCGGCGATCTGCGACAGGGCGCGCTCGAAGGGGTGATGACCGATGCCGTCGCCGCGGCCTCGTCGGTTCCGGTCGACGCGGTACGCCGGGCGTTCATGCTGTCGGGCCGTCTCCCCGCGACCGCGTCGGCGGCTCTCACCGGCGGTGTGGACGCGCTGGGTGTGTTCCGGCTCGAGGTGGGGCGGCCGATCCGGCCGATGCTGGCGTCCCCCGCCGGTTCGCTCGCCGAGGCGCTCACGGCGCTCGGCTCGGCGGTGAGCGTCGAGTACAAGCTCGACGGCGCGAGGATCCAGGTGCACCGGCACGGCGACGAGGTCCGCGTGTACACCCGCACCCTCCGCGACATCACCTCCGGAGTACCGGAACTCGTCGAACTTGTTGCGGCACTGCCGTGTTCGAGTGTAGTCCTCGACGGCGAAACGCTCGCGCCGACCGACAGCGGCCGGCCCCGCCCGTTCCAGGAGACGATGAGCCGGTTCGGAACCGCGAGCACCCACGATCTGCTGTTGCGACCGTATTTCTTCGACTGCCTGCACCTCGACGGCACCGACCTGCTCGACGCACCGCTGACCGACAGGATCGCCGCACTCGACGCGGTCGCGGCACCGTACCGCATCCCGTCACTGCTCGAGCCCGATCCGGACTCGGCGGCAGCACATTTCGACGCCGCACTCGCCGCCGGCCACGAGGGTGTGATGGTCAAGTCCCTCGCCGATCCGTACGCGGCCGGCCGCCGCGGCCGCACCTGGCTCAAGGTCAAACCCGAACACACCCTGGACCTGGTGGTGCTCGGCGCCGAGTGGGGATACGGCCGCCGCACCGGATTCCTGTCGAACCTGCACCTGGGTGCCCGCGACCCCGACGGCGGCGAACCGATCATGGTGGGCAAGACGTTCAAGGGCCTGACCGACGAGCTGCTGCGCTGGCAGACCGAGGAGTTTCCGCGCCGCGAACGCTCCCGCGACGCGCACACCGTCTACCTGCGTCCCGAACTGGTCGTCGAGATCGAACTGGACGGGGTGCAGGTCAGTCCGCGCTATCCCGGCGGGGTGGCCCTGAGATTCGCGCGGGTCCTGCGGTACCGGCCGGACAAGGACGCCGCCGGGGCGGACACCATCGACGCGGTCCGGGCCCTGCTGCGCGGGTGACCTCAGCTTTCGGTGAGGATCGTGCGGCGCAGCCCGCTCGCGCGCAGCACCTGACGTCCCACTGCGGCGCGCACGGCGTCCTCGGTCCCGATGATGCGCACGCGTCGACGCGCACGGGTGATCGCGGTGTACAGCAGTTCCCGCGTCAACAGCGACGACGTCTCGTCGGGCAGCACCACCGACACGGTGTCGTACTGACTGCCCTGGCTGCGGTGGATCGTCATCGCATACACCGTCTGCACCGCCGACAGGTGACTCGGATGCAGCAGGAAAGGGTCCTTGCCGCGCACGAACGCCGCGACCAGCGCGTCGTCCCCCCGGCGCACGACGACCCCGGTGTCGCCGTTGTAAATGCGCAGATCGTGGTCGTTCGCGGTGACCATGAGCGGTTGCCCCGGGTACCAGCGGTCCGGGTCCGGGCGGCGGCCGGACGACACGCCGATCCATTCCGTCGCCTGCCGCGCCCAGTGCTGCACCCCGTACGGGCCGTCCCGGTGCGCACACAGCAACCGGTGCGTCTCGAAGCGGGCCAGCGCGGTGTGCGCGTCGCCCGCCACGGCCGCCGCGGTGACCTCGTCCGCGGAACGGACCACGTCGTCGCGCAGCGCGTCCAGGTCGCCGGGGGCGTGGAACGACACCTCGGGCACGCCGCTGCGCAGGATGCGCATCGCCTCATCGTCGTCGCCGTCACGCACCGCGACCGCGAGCCGGGCAATGCCCCCACCGAACCGCCTACCGCGACTGAGGCGAACGACACTGCTGCGCAGGCGTTCCCGTTCGCCGGCTCCGAAGGCGGCTTCGTCGGGGTCGTCGGCGGCGGCCAGATCGCGGGCGGCGACGTTCACGAAGACCGGGTTCGGGGTGCCGGTGACAGGCCGCGCCACCAGATCCGCCAGGACCGCGCCGGCGTCGACGGAGGTGAGCTGATCGGGGTCGCCGACGAGCACCAGCCTGGTGTCGGGACGGACCGCCTCGAGCAGGCAGCTCATCATCGTCAACGACACCATGGAGGTTTCGTCGACGACGATCGCGTCGAACGGCAGGTGGTTGCCCGCGTGGTAGCGGAACCGGGTCCGCCCGCGCTGCCAGCCGAGCATCCGGTGCAGCGTCATGGCGGTGACATCGGGTGCCAACCCGAGCAGTCCGGCCTGGTCGCGCACCGACTCCTGTAGCCGGGCCGCGGCCTTGCCCGTGGGTGCCGCCAGCCCGATCCGCACCCCGGGGCCGTGCAGGGACGTGAGCAGCGCGAGAATCCGCGCGACGGTGTGGGTCTTGCCGGTGCCGGGACCACCGGCGACGACGGTGGTCCAGTGGGTGGCGGCGAGCGCGGCGGCCACCCGCTGCCGGTCCGGCGCCGACGACGGACGGGACGCGTCGGCCGGGTCGCGGAACAACTCGTCGAGTCGCTGCACGAGCAGGCCCTCGTCGACGTCCGGATAGTCGCGGGCCCGCGCGTCCAGGCCACGCCGCACGGTCTGCTCCTGCCGGAAGTAGCGGTCCAGGTACAGCAGGGGCCCCGAGTCGGTGTCGACGAGCCGCAGCGGACGCAGCGGACCGGTCGGGGATCCCGTGGTCAGGGGGCTGCGCCGCAGCGCCGCGAGCACCGCGTCGTCGTCCGGCCACGGCAGCGTGGCCGGGTCGATCCGGGAGTTCTCGTCGGCGCCGACGTCCCGCAGCCGGGTCAGGTCCAGGCACACCGACCCCGATCGCACGGCCCGCACCGCCAGCGCGGTGGCGAGTTGCACGTCTTCGTCGGGTTCGGCGCCGAGACCGGCAAGTCGCAGCGCGACGTGCACGTCGGCGGCGGCGAGGACACCGGCCTCGTTGAATGCACGCAGCGCGCCTTTGCCGCGCTGGGCCACCAGGACATCGATCACGGCTGGGCCTTTCCGGCGAGCAGGTCGGACAGTTCGGTGACGAGGGCGGCCGGCGGCGTCCAGTCGAACACGCCGACGCCGGGCGGGGTGCCGGGTCCGACCATGCCGCGCACGAACAGGTACTGCGCTCCCCCGAGGTGCACGGCCGGATCGTAGCCCGGCAGCCGCCACCGCAGGTAACGGTGCAGCGCAACCGAATACAGCATCGCCTGCATCGGATAGTGGGCGCGCAGCATCTCCGCGGCCATCCGGTCGCGAGTGTAGTGCTCGGTGGTCAGCAGCTCGTCGGGCGCGAGCCGGTTCGTCTTGTAGTCGACGATGACGTAGCGACATTCCCCGTCGCTCCGCTCTGCCCGGGCCACCCGCAGCACCGCGTCGATACTGCCGGTGAGGTAGCCGCGCAACGGAATCGGCTCGAGGGTCCGCACCAGATCGGCATAGGGCAACATCGGGTCGTCGGCGGGCAGATGCCGGCGCAGCAGCGCACCGACCGCGTCGAGCGTCACGGTCGCCGAGACCGGGGTGTCGCCGCCGGCGAGCGGCAGTTCGAAGTCGAGTTCCGCCAGGCGGTCCGCGGGCGCGATGCCCGCGAGGGTCGCGCCGAGGGCGCCGAGCGGGGTGTGCAGCACGGGCAACAGGGCGGCGGCCAGCGCCTCCGGATCGACGTCCGAATGCTGCGCGGCAATCACGTCGCGGCAGCGGTCGAGCAGTTCGTCCTCGAGGTCGGCGGCCGCGGTGTCGACGACCTCGAGGACCGCGTGCACGAGGGTTCCGAACACAGTGCCGCCGGGCAGCCCGTTCATGGGCGACTCGATCGCCGCCACCGCCGGCCCCGGTTCCGGTTCACCGGTCGGCAGCGGCGGTTCCTCCGGCTCGTCGTTCTTGTCGGGAACCTCGACTTCGCTTGCCACACCTGGACTGTCGTGCGCCGATGCGGTCAGCGCGGAGTAGGACGTGCGCCGCCAATGTTCGTCGAGGGCCCGGTCGAAACGGGCCGCGGCCAAGGCGTCGTCGTGATCGCGATCGCGGCTCCACGTCGGCACCGTGATCGGCCCCGGCGCGACCGCCTCCGTGATGATCAACCCGTCCGCGCGTTCGGACCACGAGGTGAACTGGTCGGCGACCACCGCATCGGCGGGAATCTTCACGGTCGGGGCGAGGTCGGCGGTGCCGTCCATACGACCGGCGAGCATCCGGTGCAGCGGCGACGACCCGGTGCCGAAGGACGGCGCCCACCACAGCGCGAGGTGGCATCGTGCGCGGGTCAGCGCGACGTACAGCAGTCGCAGTTCCTCCCCGGCGGCCTCCTCGTCGTGCCGGGCACGACGCTGCCCGTATCCGGGGCTGCCCTCGCCGCCGACGTCGAGGATGCGCCGGCCGTCCTCGTGCAGCAGCAACGGATCGGGATTGGGGTGTTTCGCCGAATCCCACCCGAACGGCACGTACACGACCGGGAATTCGAGACCCTTGCTGCCGTGCACGGTGAGGATCTGCACAGCCGCGGCGTCGCTGTCGAGGCGGCGGCTGCGGTCGGCGCTGCCGGGACGCGGATCGAGCATTCGCTCCTCGAGCCACCGCGTCAGTGCCGTCGGACCCAGGAATTCCTCGGCGGCAACACGATCGAGCAACTGCGCGATGTGGCGCACATCGGTCAGGGCGCGTTCGCCGGACACGGTCGCGAGCAGTCGCGCCTCGAGCCGGCCGAGCGTCGCGAGCCGTTCGAACAACGCCGCGAACCCGGACCGGGCGAACACCGCGGCCAGCTCGCGCAGCATGCTGCCGACCTCGGCGACCAACTCGTCGCCGCGGGTGTCGACGTCGTCGACGCTGTACCCGAGCAGGGAGGTCAGCGCGGCCAGCCGCACCCGGTCGGACCGGTGCGGCTGTTCGAGCGCCTGCAGCAGCCACAGCCATTCCTGTGCGGCCGGAGTCGCGAACACGCTGGTGCCACCGGCCAGCACGCACGGCACCCCGGTGCGCACGAGCGCGTCGTACACCAGCGACACCTGCGTGTGGGTGCGCACCAGCACCGCGATGTCGCCCGGCTCGACGCGGCGCGGGCCGCGACCGTGATCGACGGTGGCGCCGCTGTCGAGCAACCGGACGATATCGGCGGCGACGTCGCGCGCGACCCGTGACCGCAGCGCACCCACCGCGGGAAATCCGGAACTGCCGTACGGCCCGGCGCCGCTCCGCGGCAGGTAGCGCAGCCGGATCGGGGGTGCCCCGACCACCCGCGACGCCGGCTGCGCCGCGTCGACGGGATGCACGACGATCCGCGAATCCCCCAGAGCGGCACCACCGTACAGCCTCCGCAACGCCGCGAGCAGGTTGCCGTCGCTGCGCCAGTTGGTCGTCAGTTCCAGGTGACTGTCGGCGACCGCCACGGCCTCGAGGTAGCTCAGGACCTCGGCCCCACGGAACGCGTAGATCGCCTGCTTGGGGTCGCCGACGAGCACGAGGGTCGTGTGGCCGTGGAAGGCGCGGCGCAGGATCTCCCACTGTTTCGGGTCGGTGTCCTGGAATTCGTCGACGAGCACCACCGCGAACCGCGACCGGACCCGCCGGCACGCCGCGTCGCCGTGCTCGGGGTCGCCGAGCACCTTGTGCAGCAGCGCGAGCTGGTCGTCGAAGTCCCGCAGGCCCACCGCGCGTTTGCGGCGTTCGACCTCGATACGCACGGCGCGCGCGAACGCGACCCGCTCCCCCGCCGGTGTGCCCTCGGCCCCCTCCGGGACCAGCTCGGCCTGCGGATCGAAGATCGCGGCGCGGGCGGCGGCGGTCGCCTCGGAGAGACTGATCGGGGCGCTCTCGACCCGCCCGTACGTGCGCAGATACAGATCCGCGACGACTTCGGTGGTCAGGTCGTCGACATCCTCGACGAGCACCACGTCGGGTTCGCGTTCCCCGGCGATGCCGAGTTCGTCGAGCATCCGCTGACAGAAGCCGTGGGTGGTGGCGATGGTGGTGGCGTCGAAGCTCGACAGGGCCTGCCGGAGCCGGGTGCGGTGCGCGGCGACGTCGCCGTCGGCGAGATACCGGATCAGCTCGTCGCCGCTGCGCCGCGCGGCGTCCGGGTCGGCGAGCGCCGCGGCCACGGTCGCGAACCGCTCCCGGGTGCGTTCGCGCAGTTCCTGGGTGGCGGCGCGGCTGAACGTCACGAGCAGCAGTTCCGACAGGTCGGCGTGGCCTTCGGCGACGAAGCGGGTCGCCAGGCCGACGATCGCATAGGTCTTGCCGGTGCCCGCACTGGCCTCGAGCACTGTGGTGCCGCGCGGCAGCGGACCGAGCAGGTCGAACGCCGTCGCCGGCGAGGTCGACGCCGTCATCACGGCCTCCCTTGCGTTTCCGATGCCAGCAGCGGTTCCCAGAGGCGCCGCGCGAGCACCCCGAAGCGGGTCGGGTCCTCGCACCAGGCACGTTCGTCGTCGAGCGGCGAGGCTGAGGTCAGCCCGCTCAGACTCACTCCCGCTCCGTACAGGTAGGTCAGGTGCCGGTCCTTGTCGCCGAACGCACTGCCGAACTCCTTGCCCGCGGATTCGAGGGCCATCTCGACCGAGTCGCCGCGATACCGCCGGTTCGCGTATTCGGCGGAGGCACCGGTGGTGATCGGCAACGGCGTGTGCAGTCCCCGATCGCGCAGGCTCACCAGCCGCAGCAGTTGATCGTGCGCATCGGTGGGCGCCGTGAGGGTGGAACGCCAGGCGGGGGTGCGGAAGCGGCCACGGCCGGTGGTCACCGCCTGCCACGTGCCGGGCCGGCCGGACGCGGCGACCGCGAGCAGGTGGATCCACGCCGTCATCCGCTGTTTCGGGGCCAGGCGCGAAAACGTGCTCCGCGCGATCGTCGTGCCGTGGATTCCGCCGACGGTGCCGGTGAGGCGGCGGCCGTCGCCGAGGTCGACGACGATGTCGGCGGTGTCGGCGGGACCGGCGTGCACCGGTCCGCACGTCGCGACGAGTTCCTCCACGATGCGGGTGACGTCGCCGAGGACACGCTCACCGAGCGCGGACGGCGGCAGGGTGCCGCGTCGCCATTCGGCGGCGCGGAAGTCGGCAGGATCCACGCCTGCCAGGCGCGCCTCGAGCATGCGTTCACCCAGGTTCCAGCGGGCGAGACCGTCGAGTTCGATGTCGAGGGCGTCGGCGATGTCCTCGTCGAGTTCGGGGATGCGCAAACCCAGTCGCTGCCGCAGGAACCCCTGGGTGGGATGGGTGAGGAAGGCGACGAGTTCGGTGAGGTCCACGTCGCCGTCGACGGGGCGGGGAGCCAGGGCCGCGCACGCCGCCCCGACCGACCGCGGTGGTTCGGGATCGGGTCGCGTCGCGGCCCGGGCCCCCGCGAGGGCTGCGGTGTCGAAACTGAACGGCGCGTCGGCACGGAAGTTGCGGGCGTCGAACGGCTGCAACGGATGCCGCGTCACGACGGCCTCACATTCCCCGTCGCTTCGCTCGCCCCCGTCACATTCCCCGTCGCTTCGCTCGCCCCCGTCACCTTCCCCGTCGCTTCGCTCGCCCCGTGCCGGCCCGCCGGCGGTCATGGCGGCGACGATGTCGCGCAGTTCGCTGAGCGGGACCGCGGGTGGCCGTGGCGCACCGGTGACGGGGTCGGCGCCGGTGTGGAACAACAGGACCCGGTCGCGGGCGGACATCAGGGCATCGAGCAGCAGCTGCCGATCCTCGCTGCGCGGATCTCGCTCTCCTGCAATGGGATCGAGCGCGGTGACGTCGTCGCCGTCGATGTGGGTGCCGCGCGGGAAATGCTCGTCGTCGAGCCCGAGCAGCACCACGACCCGATGGGGCACCGACCGCATCGGGACCATCGTGCAGACGGTGAGTTCACCGGTGCGGAAGTTCGCCCGGGTGGGCCGGCCCGCGAGCCGGCTCGCAAGCATGGCCCGCACGTCGGCGAGCCGCAGCTGCGCGTCGCCGCTGTGTTCGACGGCCGCGGCGAGCTCGCGGTGCGCCTGGACGAGCTGCCAGCCGTCGCTCGGTGCGACATCGGCGAGCAGGTCCACGGCACGGGCCAGGTCCGCGGACCACCGGGTCGCGGGTTTGAGGCCGCGGAGACTGTGCAGCACCGAGTGCAGCCGGTCGATGTACTCGGCGAATCGCCCGGCGCGGTCGATGTCGTTGCTGTCCACGTCGTCGAAGGGCAGTGCGAGCGAGAGCCATTCGCTCTGCGACTCGTCGGCCGCGACGCCGAGCAGCAGCCGGTCGAGCGCGGTGCCGAACGTGTTCTGCGGGAAGTCGCCGAGACCGACCGCGGCGCGCTGCCCCTTGGCAAGGCCCCAGCGAGCGCCGGTCGCGACGGTCCATTCCTGCAGGCGTTCCAGGTCTTCGTCGGTGAAGCGGAGCCGCCTCCGTACCGGCGGCGCGGCGGCCAGGTCGAGAACCTGACTCGCGGTGACGCGGGCGTCGGCCAGATCGAGCAGGGTCGCGACGACGGCGAGGACCGGGTTGGTGCGACGCAGAGCACGGTCGGCGACACGCACCCGCAAGCCGTGGCCCGGGTGACCGGCGACGCCCTGCCCGAACGCGGCGTGGACGAGCGGGGCGTAGGTCTCGACGTCGGGGCACATGACGATCACGTCGCGAGGTTCCAGCGTCGGATCGTCCAGGAACAGGTGCAGCAGCGATTCGCGCAGCACCTCCACCTGCCGGGTCGGGCCGTGACACGCGTGGATCTGCACGGTCCCGTCGAGGGACGCGACGCCGGCGACCGGGACGCGGTCGGCGCGGATGTCGGCCTGCAGCCGGCCGAGCAGTGTTCCGGCGGGCTCGTCCGAGCGGTGGTGCACGTCGACGGCGTCGAGGTCGCGCAGGCGGGTCTGGAACTCGCGGACGTCGCGGGCGAGAGCGGCGAGCAGCGGGTGCCGCACGACGAGGGCACTGTCGTCGTCCGCGCGCCGCAGCCGCGCCGGGGTACCGGAGAGCGCCCCCCACATCGCCGGGCTCGGATGCGGCAGCCACAAGTGCACGTCGCGCCGCTCGCCGAGCGCAGACAGGACCGCGAGCTGCACCGACGTCAGCCGGGTGGGCCCGAACAGCGACACCCGTTCCGGCAGATCGACGACACCCGGGTCGGCGCGCAGCCGCGAGCACGCCGCGTCGAGTCGCTGCGCGGGACTGTCGCTGCCGATGCGTTCACGCAGCCGGCGCCACAGCTCGGCCTGCCACAGCAGGTGTTCGCCGAGCGGTGCGCCGGCGCCGTCCGTGTCGCGGCCGGCAGCCCAGTCCACGAGCATCTGCGGCCGCTGGGCGCCGTAGCCGCGCATCAGTTCGGCGAGGTGCGCGGCGGTCGCGTACCGGCGACCGGTGCGGAAATCGTCGCTGCCGTGCCCGAGATGCCGGGACAGCACCGCGCACCACGGCTGCCCGACGCACTCGTCGATCACGGCGAGCAATGCCCACAGCACGCGGGACGGATGCCACGGGTCGTCGTCGGCGGTGGTTCCGGAGGCCGCGGACAGCGCCTCGTCGACCAGCCGCGCGGGCGACGGGAAATCGATGTTCGCGGCGACGCCGTCGCCACCGGTCGTGCCGAGCACGGTGGACAGCCGCTGGGTGAGCCACCGTTCCATTCCGCGGGCCGGGACCGCCACGACCTCGCGGGCGAACGGATCGGCGGGCGGCGTCGCGAGTAGCCCGGCCAGGGTGTCGGCGAGGATGTCGGCGCGTTCGGCGCGGTGCAGCGTCAGCACGCGTGTCCTCCTCGAAGTCCGTCCGGTTTTCCTCCTGCGGTCTATCACACCGGTCGGACATCGGGCACCGACGCAGTCGGCATTCGGACACCGACGCAGTCTGCCTTCGGTGCCGTCGCGCAGATCCCGGCGATGGCGGAGGGGTGGAGTGTCAGCGGGTGAGCCAGGCAGCGAGGGCGGCGCGGTCCTTCTCGATGATCTGGCGGATCATCTTCGCGGCCAGACCCTCGATCCGTCCGCCGACGACCGGGATCTTCACGGTCACCTCGCCGCGCATCGCGAGGACGGTTCCTTCTGTGGTGGGCTGCAGTCGCGAGGTCCCGCGGAAGTCGACGGGAATGCCGGTGGCACCACCGACGATGACGCCGGTCGCGCCGTCGGCGCCGAGGGTGCCCCAATCGTCGGAGCGTTCCAGAACCATCGGGCCGCGCACAACGCCGCGCACGAGCGCAGGCAGGTCGGCCGGTTCGGCCCGCTCGGTCACGACCACACGCAGCGTGCCGGGACCGTCCGGGTTTTCGATCCGCACGGTCGCGGTGGGACTGCCTGCGATGCGGTCACGCCAGTACCGCTCGTCGATCAGCGCGGCATGCACGTCGTGGGCCGGATGGTCGAGGACTGCCGTGAACTCGAATTTCTTCGGCATGGTTGGACGGTACTGCGTTCCGTCGGACGCAGCGCGCGAACGGGAGCGCGCGGTGGTTACGCGAAGTTCAGACCGTGGCGCTCGAGGTCGTCGCGCAGGATGCGGACGGCCTTCGGTCCCATGCCGTGCAGCGCGAGCAGGTCGCGTTCGGTGTATCGGGTGAGGTCCTCGAGTGTGGCGATGCCGATGCTGTCGAGCGCGCGCTGGGCGGGGGCCGAGGTCTTCGGCAGCGGATGTCCGGTCACGCGGACCAGTCTCTCCCGGGTTCGCCGGGTTCGCAGCGGCTGCGCACACCGCGCCTCGGCCGGTGGCGTGAACACCGCGCGCCGGGGGTCGCCGGCGAGGGAGACGACGTCACCGGGGGCCAGGTGAACGCGGGGGTTGCGGACGGACAGGTGGTTGATCCGGACCAGGCCCTCCATGAGCAGGGCCGCGGCTTCGCCGGGAGATCCGGCAAGGCCGCTGTCCTGCAGAAAGCCGAACAAGTAATCGGGGACGAGCGTCGGCATGCCTGTCAGCATGCCGGGCGCGCTCGTCGGGGCGGTCACGCGTACGGAACGCCCGGGTGAACGGTCCGCGAAATACACGCTCCCGGGGTGTTGACTCCGCCACCCCCCGGTGCAACACTTAACCAAATGGTTCAGTATTCGGATCTGGATTCGACGTTCGCGGCACTGGCCGACCCCACCCGCCGCGGAATCCTCGAACACCTGACGGACGGTCCCGCCTCGATCAGCGATCTGGCCGCACGATTCGACATGAGCCTGCCCGGCATCAGCAAACACATCCGACTCCTCGAGGAGGCCGGCCTGGTACTGACACAGAAGAAGGGCCGCGTGCGGTACTGCACGCTCGGCGCCAACCCACTCGACCGCGAAGCGGCCTGGATCCGCGGCCACCGACAGTCGATCGAAGACCGCATGGACCGCCTCGCAGCATTCCTCGACGAAACGAAGGAGCCCTGATGACCACCCCTCACGCCACCGTCGCCGTCACCACCCCCAGCGACCGCGAAATCCACATCGAGCGCGTCTTCGGCGCCCCGGTCGACCGGGTGTGGGCCGCCCATTCCGAACCCGATCTGCTCGCCCGATGGTGGGGCCGCGGGAACCGGGTCGACATCGAGAAGTTCGAATTCGAGCGCGGCGGACACTGGCGGTTCGTCGAGCACTCCGACGGCGAAACCCACGGGTTCGAAGGCCGATTCCGCGAGATCACTCCGAAGGAACGCATCGTCCAGACGTTCGAGTGGGACGGCATGCCCGGCTACGTCTCGATCGACACCGCGACGTTCGTCGATCTCGGCGACGGCCGCACGAAGATCGTCACCGATAGCCTCTTCTACACCACCGAGGAACGCGACGGCATGCTGCAGTCCGGCATGGCCGACGGGTTGAGCGCGAGCTACGCCGCGCTGGATCGCCTCCTGGCTGCGTGATTCCCGAGCACCCCATCCCCGCGTGACACCGAGCCGGACACTTCGGTCACCATGTCGGCATGGGACACGGGGGGTGCGGGTGCTCTGCTCGGGGTCGTCGCGATGGCGGTGGCGGCCGGATGCACGGTCGTCGTGCCCGGGACACCCACCGCCTCGGCCGAGGATCCCGCGACGGCACCCCCGCCCACCCGACCGCGCACGAGCACGCCCCAGTCCCCGGCGACCCGAGCACCGAGCACGTCCTCCCCGGCGCGGTCCGCCGTCGACCCCGAGGATTACCTGACCGCCCCCGGCTACTACCACTTCACCAGCGCCAGCGGGAAATTCGCGTGCATGATCTCCACGGACGAACCGGTGCTCGCCGGGTGCCATGGACCGATGCCGGCGACCGCACCGAAGGTCACCGGAAGCGGCGCCCCCGACGTTCCGGTGCCGCGGAACTCCGTTGCGGTCACCGTCGACGAGCCGGCCGCCTTCATGAGTGTGGGCGACACCCTGTTCCACGGTCCCGGGGCTGCCGTGCAACCGTTGCCGTACGGTCACAGCCTCAGCGCCGCCGGCTTCACCTGCACCGTCGATCCCACGCGGGGCGTCACGTGCGCGGCACGTCTCCACGGATTCACCGTGTCGGACAGCGCATTCGACCTCTGGTAGTCCGCATGCCCTCCGAGGAGGCGACCTCACCCGGCGTCGGACTGCTCCGCGGCCCACTCCGCGACCCGCCGGGCGCTCTCCTCCTCGGACAGGTCCACGACCCTGGTCATGATCGACCAGCGCACCCCGAACGGGTCGCGGATCGACGCGAACCGGTCGCCGGAAACGAACGTGGCGAGCGGTTCACGGACGGTGGCGCCGGCACGTTCGGCGCGCGCAACCACCTCGTCGGCGTTCGAGCAGTACAGTCCGATCGAATAGCAGTCGGCGTCGCCCTCCGGTGCCGCCACGAGCCCGTAGTCGGGATTGGGTTCTCCGAGTTGCATTCGCCCACAGCCGAAGTCGATATCGGCGTGTACGACGACGCCCCCGATTTCGGTGACGTCGACGACGCGCGCGCCGAACACCGAGCGATAGAACTCGATGGCGTCGCGGGCTGCCGGGACGGCGAGGAAGGGGGTGAGGCTGGTGGACCCGTGCGGGAGGCCGTCGGTCGTGTGGTCGCCGGTGACACCGGTCCCGGTCATGGTGTTTTCGCTCATGCCACGACGGTAGGACCGGACTGTCGGGGGTGGCTTGTAGATTCGCGACAGCACACGAGGAGGGGTCCCGACGTGACGACCAGCGACCGACGCGGTGTCCTGTATCCCGCGCGCCTACCCACGTTCCATCGCGAACCGCCTCCACCCGGACTCACAGGTCTGGTGCGGTGGTTCTGGATTCCGGAATGGCAGCTCGCCCCGGGCAGGACCTCCCGTCAGGAGGTGCTGGCGTTCCCCGCCTCGAATCTCACCGTCGAAGCGGGCGGGGTGACCCTGTCCGGCCCGACGACGCGGCGATCGCACCGCGACCTGAGCGGGTCCGGCTGGGCCGTCGGCGCGCTGCTGCGACCCGCCGCGATCCCGTCGGTCATCGGCGACCCGCGCGCAGTTCGCGACCGGCAGGCTCCGCACGAGGCACCGGAACTGCACCGGGCGGTGACGAAGGCGATGTCGACCGGCGGTAAGGACGCCGCGCGGCGGGCGGAGGCGACGGCGGCGTTTGCCGCGTGGGCCGCCGAGCATCTCGATCCACCGGACGCCGAGGGCGAACTGGCGAACGCGATGGAGGACGCGATCGCCACCGACCTCGCACTGACCCGCGTCGAGCATCTGGCACAGACACTGGGGATCTCGGTGCGCAGCGTGCAGCGTCTCGCGAGGCGGTACGTCGGCGTGACACCGCTGGCGATGATCCGCCGCTACCGGCTGCAGGAAGCCGCCCAGCGCGTGCGCGACGATCCGGCGATCCCGATCGGACAGGTGGCCGCCGAACTCGGGTACGCCGACCAGGCGCACCTGTGCGCGGACTTCCGTCGCGTGCTCGGCTTCAATCCGAGCACCTACCGCGATCGCGCCGTCCCGGGTTCGCGATAGCCGATCCGCTCGACCGGCCCTGGCTCAGAGCAGATGCGGAACCAGCCGCCACGTGCGGTCGATGTACCGGCGGTAGGGGTCGCCGAGCTCCGCGACGAGCATGCGTTCCTCCGCCGGTATCCGCACCACATACGCGGCTCCCAGCACGAGCACCGTCAGGGGTGCCAGCCAATTGGTATAGGAGACAGTGAAACCCAGCGCACAGATCAGCGCACCCGTGTACGACGGATGCCGGATCCTCGCGTACGGTCCGGTGTCGATCACCCGCTGGCCCGCGACCGTCTGCAGTTCGAAGGTGAACGACGCACCGAGTTCCCGCACCGCACGCAGCCGGAATCCCTGCCCCACCGCTGCAATCACCAGTCCTGCAACGAAACAGATCAGCGGCGCGGTGGTGATGGTTGCGCCGGTGACGGTCAGGCTCAGCAGTGGACCGCCGGCGTAGACCGCGACCAGGCCGAGACCGACGGCGAGACCGGTGCAGCGGCCGACCGTGCTCGGCGTGGTCGGACCATGTCGCCGCCCGATGCGGACCTCGGAGACGAACCACGCCGCCTGGGCAACAGCCAGTGCGAGCCCCACCAGGGGTTCGGCGACGAACAGCGGCGCGGTCACGGCACAAGTATCCGCCCGACGTTCGGATCGGGCGTCCGGGAAGGCCCCTCGAACCACCCGGCGAGGACCTTCCGGGTCGGTACCATCGAGTCGTGCCCGTCCCGGACCACATGCACGCGGCTTACGTCGAATCGCTCGGCGGCACCGACGCGATCCGTTACGGCCTGTTGCCCGTTCCGCGGTGCGGCCCCGGCGAGGTGCTGCTGCGGGTCGAAGCGGTCGCGGTCGACAATGTCGACACCTTCGTCCGGTCCGGACGGTTCCGAACCGACATCACGTTCCCGTTCGTGATCGGCCGCGATGTCGTCGGCACCGTCGTCGACCGCGGCACCGAGGTGACCACCCCGAGGATCGGCGACCGCGTGTGGTGCAACAGCCTGGGACACGCCGGACGGCAGGGACCGACATCGGAGTACACCACCGCTCCTGTCGAACGGGTGTATTCGCTGCCCGCCGGGGTCGATCCGGCGGTCGCGGTCGCGGTCGCGCATCCCGCCGCAACCGCGCATCTCGCCCTGTATACCCACGCCGGTCTCCGCGCGGTCGAAACGGTGTTCGTCGCCGGTGGTGCCGGGCATGTGGGGTCGGCGCTGACCGTCATGGCCTCACGCTCCGGAGCATATGTCCTGGTGTCGGCTCGTGCGGACGACCACGAGTGGTGCCGCTCGTCGGGCGCGGCGACGGTGCTCGACTATGCAGCTCCCGACCTGGCCGAGCAGTTGCGTGCCGCCGCCCCGGACGGAATCGACGTGCTCGTGGACACCTCCGGCCGGCACGATCTCGCCACCACGCTGGAGCTGCTCGCGACGCGCGGCCGGATCGTGGTGATGTCCGGGATGGACCGGAAACTCGAATGCCGCGCCGGCGACCTCTACACCCACGACCGCAGCCTGCTCGGTTTCGCGATCACCAACGCCACCGCCGAGGAACTGGCCGAGGCCGCACAGCACGTCACCACGTTGCTCACCGACGGCGTGCTACGCCCCCGGCACATCGAGGAACTACCGCTGAGCGCCGCCGGCGAGGCCCACCGCCGCCTCGAAGCCGGCGAGGCCCGCGGCACCCGTCTGGTGCTGCGACCCGGCAACTGAACGGGCCCGACAACTGAACGGGAGGCCGACGCGATGGACACCGGAACCGGTCGGGTGGTGATCGAGTGGGACGGTGGCCGCACCGTCGTGGATGCGCCCGGACAGGTGCGCATCGGCCGGGACGAGACGATGGACATCACGATCGCCGATCCGATGGTCTCCCGCGAGCACGCCCGACTGCTGTGGGACGACGGCTGGTACCTCACGGATTCGGGCAGCAAGAACGGCACGTTCGTCGACGGTCGCCGCGTGGATCGGCTCGCCGTGACCGATTCCGTCGTCGTGCACTGCGGTGGCCCCTACACCGCGCCGTCGCTGCGGTTCGTCGTGGCCGATCCGTCCGCGACACGAACCCGCAAGGGCATGGTCGGGCAGTTGCGGACCATGCGCGCCGACGATCTGCGCCCCGCGCCGCGCCGCAAGCCGCGACCGCTCGCAACCGGCGCACGGTCCATCGGGCGCGACGGGACCTGCGACATCGTCGTGAACGACGTGCTCGTCTCCCGCGTCCACGCTGCCCTGCACACCGGCCCGTCGGGTCTCGAGATCGAGGATCTGGGCAGCGTCAACGGCACGTTCGTCGACGGAGAACCGGTGACCCGCACACCCCTGCAGGACGGCGACGTCGTGACCGTCGGCAACACCGATCTGGTGGTGCACGGTGAGAGCCTCGTCCCGCAGCACGAGGAGCCGACGACCACGATCGGGCTGCGCGTGCACGGCGTCGGCCTGACGATCCCCGGGGGGCAGCGACTGCTCGACGACGTCAGCCTGTCCGCCCCGCTCGGCACGCTCACCGCCGTGATCGGCCCGTCCGGGGCGGGCAAGTCGACGGTGGCGCGGATCGTGTCCGGTACTACCGGGCCGACCGACGGGATCGTCGAATTCGAGGGCCACGACGTGCATTCGCAGTATCAGGCGTTGCGGTCGCGGATCGGGCTCGTCCCGCAGGACGACGTGGTGCACCGGCAGCTCACTGTGCGGCAGGCACTCGGCTATGCCGCGGAACTGCGGTTACCGCCGGATACCACCCGCGCGGATCGGGACGAGGTGATCGCGCATGTACTGGCCGAGCTGCAGCTCACCGAGCACGCCGACACCCGTGTCGATCGCCTGTCCGGTGGGCAGCGCAAACGGGCGTCGGTGGCGCTCGAGCTGCTCACCGGGCCGTCGTTGCTGATCCTCGACGAGCCCACGTCCGGGCTCGATCCGGCCCTGGACCGGCAGATCATGGCCACCCTCCGCCGTCTCGCGGACCTGGGCCGGGTGATCCTCGTGATCACGCATTCGCTGTCCTATCTGGAGATGTGCGACCAGGTGCTGCTTCTGGCGCCGGGTGGCAGAACGGCCTACGTCGGCCCGCCGACGAAGGTGGGTTCGGCGCTGGGCAGCACCGACTGGGCCGAGATCTTCGCCCGGGTCGCGGCCGAACCCGAGGCCGTGTACGCCGATCACCTGGCGCGCAGCGGCGTGATCGAGCAGCCCCCACCGACCGAACCGGGTCCGTTGCCGCGTCCGGCCCAGACATCCCGGACGAAACAGCTCGGCACGGTCGCGCGGCGGCAGTTGCGGCTGATCCGCGCGGACCGCGGATACCTGATCTTCCTGTCGGTGCTGCCGTTCGTGCTCGGAGGACTGACCATTCTCGTGCCCGGCGATGCGGGTTTCGGTTTCCCGGCGCCGGGCGAGGAACCCGGCGAGCTGTCGTTCATTCTCATCCTGCTGATCCTCGGTGCCTGCTTCATGGGCCTGTCGCTGACGGTGCGCGACCTCGTCGGCGAGCGGCAGATCTTCTTCCGTGAACGCGCCGCGGGTCTGCAGCCCTCCGCCTATCTGGCGGCGAAGATTCTGGTGTTCTCCGCGGCGGCGCTCGTCCAGTCGATCGTGCTGGTGCTGGTGGTCATGGCGGGCAAGGGAATTCCGGGCCCAGGGGCCCTGATTCCGGTCGGTGCGGTGGAACTCGTGGTGGATGTCGCGATGACCACGTGTGCGTGCGTCGTCCTCGG
Source organism: Rhodococcus zopfii NBRC 100606 = JCM 9919 (assembly GCF_001895025.1). Taxonomy (GTDB): domain Bacteria; phylum Actinomycetota; class Actinomycetes; order Mycobacteriales; family Mycobacteriaceae; genus Rhodococcus; species Rhodococcus zopfii. The sequence goes on along the minus strand of NZ_BCXI01000008.1, from coordinate 26,879 downwards.
GTTGGCCCTGTCAGCGGTGGCCCGGTCGAGCGAACAGGTCATGCCGATGCTCGTGGTGGCCGTGATGGTGCAGCTGGTGATGAGCGGCGGCCTGATCCCGATCACCGGCCGGGTCGTGCTCGAGCAGTTGTCGTGGCTGTTCGCGGCCCGCTGGGGGTATGCCGCATCGGCCTCGACCGTCGACCTTCGCGCGAAGGATCCGACGGCCGAGGCCGATGCGCTGTGGCAGCACGCCCCGTCGTGGTGGCTGTTCAGCATGGCGATGCTGATACTGATCAGCGTTGTGCTCGCGCTCTTCACGCACAGTCGGCTGCGGCTGCGGAGTCGGCGCTGGGCGCGACCTCGCGAACTCCGCGCAACCCGGGGAAGATGAGCAGTGCCGCGGCCACAAGGAACGCCGTGGAGAAGCCGCTGCCGAGCGCAGTGCCGGCGGCGCTCAGTGCGACCGCGCCGACGAGCACCGGGCCGAGCGCCAACCCGAGATCGCGCATCAGGTCGGGGTGCGCGAGACCGCCGCGACCGACGCCGGTGAGGCCGGGAAGATCGCACCGGCACCCAGGCCGTTGATCGCCGAGCCCGTGACGCGATCCGGAGAGCGCTCGCTCGAGCAGCGGAAGGGGACGGAAGCCGAGTCGGGGCGCCGGCCCGCCAAAGTCGGCCCCGAGCAGGTTTTGCTGCCTATACTCCCGGCATGCTGATCATCGGGATCATTCTGTTCGGATTGCTCGTCGGCGCGGTCGCGCAGTTCATCGTGGGCAAGTCCGGGTCCGGAATCGACTGGACCCTGGCATTCGTTGCCGGTGTCGGCGGTTCGTTTGTCGGTGGCCTGATCATCAGCCTGCTCGCGGGCGACGGTCTCGCGTTGCGCCCCAGCGGCATCATCGGTTCCATCGCCGGGGCGATCATCGTGACTGCGCTGTGGTCGTGGTGGAAGACGCGATCCGCGTCGCCGGTCGACTGAGACCCGCGCTTCGGACCACCAGGTGCGCAACGGATTCCGCGGATGTCGGCACGACGAAGTGGTTTATCGGGTGGATCTACGACTCCGACACCGGATCCGGGGATGCGAAGCGACGGCGCGCGGCGTAGATCAGTGTGCCGACCGCGATCACGGCCGCCCCGGCCAGCACCGACCCACCGGGCAGGGTGAACGCCAGGATCAGGCATCCGGCCAGCCCGAGCGAAGCGATGGTGCGTCCGCGCCGCCCTCCCTCCGGGAGGGTCCATGCGGAGGCGTTGGCGACGGCGTAGTAGACCAGCACCCCGAACGACGAGAACCCGATCGCGGCACGGACATCGGCGGTAGCGGCGACGATCGCGACGAGCAGACCGACGGCGAGTTCGGCCCGGTGTGGCACCGCGAACCGCGGGTGCACCGCCGCCAGCAGGTGCGGCAGATGCCGATCCCGGGCCATCGCAAAGGTGGTGCGTGAGACCCCCAGCACCAGTGCGAGCAGCGAACCCAGCGCGGCGACGACGGCCCCGATCCGCACCACCGGTTCCAGCCGATCGACCCCGGCCGCGGTCACCACACTCGACAACGGTGCGGTCGCCTCGGCCAGCCCGTGCGGGCCCAGCACCAGCAGCGCAACCACCGCGACAACCAGGTACACGAGCAAGGTGATGCTCAGCGCCACCGAGATCGCGCGCGGTATCGTGCGCGCCGGGTCGCGCACCTCCTCACCGAGCGTGGCGATCCGCGCGTACCCGGCGAAGGCGAAGAACAGCAATCCGGCCGCCTGCAGCACCCCGCCCACCGTGATGTCCGTGCCGAATCCGAGCCGGGTCACCTCGGCGGAGTCGGAGGTCGATCCTGCGACCACCACCGCGGCGAGCACAGCGAGCACGATTGACACGATCACCCGGGTCGCCAGTGCCGATTTCTGGACACCGCGATAGTTCACCGCCGTGAGCAACACGACCGCGGCGACCGCAACCGCGTGTGCCTGCCCGGGCCAGGCATAGAGGCCGACGGTCAACGCCATGGCCGCGCACGAGGCGGTCTTGCCGACCACGAAACACCAGCCCGCGAGATATCCCCAGAACTCGCCGAGCCGTTCGCGCCCGTACACGTACGTGCCCCCGGAAACCGGGTACCGCGCCGCCAGCCGTCCCGACGAGGACGCATTGCAATACGCCACCACCGCCGCCACCGCGAGCCCGATCAGCAACCCCGACCCCGCGGCTCCGGCCGCGGGCGCCAAGGCCACGAAGATCCCCGCCCCGAGCATCGACCCGAGGCCGATCACGACGGCATCGGCCAGCCCGAGACGCCGCCGTAGTCCCTCGGACGTGCCCGTCCCCGTTGCCTCCGACATCACGGCTCCTTCGAGCGCCACCGAATTGCATCAAATCTGTTTGATGTATCTGGTGATATCCTCGGGTAGTGGAGCTGGTGCGTCAACCCGTCCCGTCCTTCGTGCAGCTGGCCGCGCATCCGGTGCGGTGGCATCTGTTGGCAGCGCTGTCCGGCAGCGACTATCGGGTCCGGGAGATGGTGTCCCTGGTCGGTGAGCCGCAGAACCTGATCTCCTACCATCTGCGGCTGCTCCGGGACGGCGGGCTCGTGCGGGCCACCCGCAGCAGCTTCGACGGCCGCGACAGCTACTACCACCTGGACCTGGACCGGTGCACCGAGATGCTGGCCGGTGCCGGTGCCGCACTGCACCCGGCGTTGGGCCGCAACCTCGCGCCCACGACGCTCACCCCGGCGACGCCCGCACCGGTGCTGTTCGTGTGCACCGGCAACAGCGCCCGCTCGGCGATCGCGGAAGCTCTGCTCCGGCGGAGCACCGACGGCACCGTCGACGTGATCAGCGCCGGCACCCGGCCCAAGCCGGGCATGCACCCCAATACGGTGCGGGTACTGCGAGAGGAGTTCGGGATCGATATCACCGATCAGCATCCCCGCCACCTCGACACCCTCGCCGATCGCCGGTTCGGCACGGTGATCACCTTGTGCGACAAGGCCCGTGAAGTCTGCCCCGAGTTCGGCGACGACACCCGGCGGATCCACTGGAGCATCGCCGACCCGGCAGCGGACGGCGGTACCGACGACAACACCTACCCGGCCTTCCGGGCCACCGCCGCCGAGATCGACACCCGCATCCGGTACCTGTGCGAGACCCTTACCGCCCCAACATGACCAGGAGCGTCCGATGACCCCCTCCGACGAATACGTCAGCGTCCGGTACCTCGTCGACGACGTGCCCGCGGCCGTCGCCTTCTACACCCACCATCTCGGCTTCACCGTGCTCACCAATCCCGCACCCGCCTTCGCCGACGTGATCCGGGGTTCGTTGCGGCTGCTGCTGTCCGGGCCGGCCAGTTCGGGGGCGCGCGCCACCCCCGCCGAGTCCGCCGGTGCGGGCCGCAACCGGATCCACCTCGTCGTCGGCGACCTCGACGCCGAGATCGCCCGCCTGCGCGGTGCCGGCATCGAGTTCCGCAGCGACGTGGTGGCCGGGCCGGGCGGCCGCCAGATCCTGCTCGCCGACCCCGCAGGCAATCTGATCGAGCTGTTCCAGCCCGCCGCCCATCGGCCCGCGGCCGACCAGCCGGCATAGTGCCGTCGACGTGGAGGCCCGCGAACCGGTGACGTGAAATCCGGAAGCGACCGGCCGGACCGGGTTGACCCGTGTCGCCGTCTCCCCCGGCGGGCGGTCGCGCCTGTACGGCCGGCGCCGGACGGCTCTGCCAGGATGTGCCCATGAAATCAGCGGCCCGGCCGGGCACGATCCCGGTGTCCACCGTGGTGCTGCTCGTCGCCCTGTATTTCGCACAGGGCCTGCCGTACGGGTTCTTCACCCAGGCGTTGCCGGTGGTGCTCCGCGAATCGGGGTTCTCGCTCATCGCGATCAGCGCGACCGGTGTCCTGTTCGCGCCGTGGGCCCTGAAGTTCCTGTGGGCGCCGTACGTCGACCACTACGGCACCCGACGCCGATGGCTGCTGACGCTGCAGTTGCTCTCGGCGGCGGTGACGCTCGGGTTGGCCGCACTCGATCTCGAGTCGTCGCTGCGCTGGATGCTGGTCGGGATCGCGGTCGTCAACGCGGTGTCGGCAACCCAGGACATCGCCACCGACGGGCTCGCCGTCCAGCTGCTGGGGCCGCGGGAGCGCGGCGCCGGCAACGGAATTCAGGCCGGCGCTTACCGGATCGGCATGATCGTGGGCGGCGGCGCGCTGCTCTGGCTGTTCTCGATCGCGGGATGGCGAGCACTCTTCGTCGCGATGGCCGTGCTGCTGCTGGTGACGACGATCCCGGTGTGGACGATGCGGCAGACGACGGTGCGCAGCACCCGGGAGGCGACGACGCCGGGGCGGCTGGCGGCCGGGTGGTGGACGCGTCTGCGGCGTCCCGGGATGGCCGCGTTCATCCTTCTCATCGGCGGTTTCAAGTTCGGGGACTCGATGGGGTCGGCGATGGTCGGCCCGTTCATGTCCGACTCGGGCCTGTCCCTCGGCCAGATCGCGCTGATCAAGGGGGTCCTGTCGTCCGTGGGTGCGCTCGCCGGGGCGGCGCTGGGTGCGTGGATGTGTTCCCGGTGGGGCCGACGCCGTGCACTGCTGATCGGTGGGGTGACCCAGACCGCGAGCCTGGCGCTCTACCTGGTTGCGTCCCTCGGAGTCGGCGGTTTCGGCCTGATCGTCTCGGCGAGCATGGCCGAGCACGTCCTCGGGGGCGCCGCGACCGTCGCGGTGTTCACGCTCATGATGGACGCCGCCGACCGCGACCACGCCGGCAGCGACTACACCCTGATGGCGTGCTCGATCGTCGTTGTCCAGGGTCTGGCGGGTTTCGTGGCGGGTGCGGTCGGTGATCTGCTCGGCTATCCCGCTCTGTTCGGCACGAGCGTCGCCCTGTCGGGGATCGGCTGCGCGGTCCTGCTCGCCGCACTCGACCGGGGAATCGGGCCCCGCGGCCTCGGCACCGTCTGGCGAGCTCCCGAGCGGATGATCGCACGCCACCCGGGTCCGGTCGGACGCCCGTGACTCCGGGTTCGGCCCGAATCCAGTTCAGGCGGATTCCGTCTGGTCCTCACCCCGAGCGCGCACCGCACCGAGCGCATAGAGCACCGCTCCGACGACGACCCACGCCACGAGAGTCAGCGCCGCCGTGGCCCCGCCGGCCCCGTCGAAGTAGGCGGTCGAACGGACCAGGGTTCCGGTGGCGCCGGGCGGCAGGATCTGGCCGAATGCGCCGAGTCCCTCGGGCAACCACGCCGCCGTGGTGGCGATCCCCGCCAGCGGGTTGCCGAGGAACATCATGGTCATCGCGCCGATCGTGAATCCCTTGGCGCCGAACATCTTCTGAAGACCTGCCAACGGCAGCGCGAGCGCTGCGATGCCCAGCGCCATGGCCCCCGCGACCGTCCACATGCCGGATTCGATGCTGCCGAACCAGTAGGTGAGCACGGTCGCGACAGCGATACCACCGAGCGCGGCGAAACCGATCAGACCTGCCAGGTACCACGCGTTGCCGCGTGGGAAGATCTTCCGGAACGCGACAACCGGGACGATACCGCCGAACACGAGCGGAAACGCCAGTCCGCCGATGCCGATGCCGGTCGGATCCGACTCGGGCAACGGAACGACGTCCTCGACCGTCACGTCGGATCCGGTCGCCGTGCCCACTGCCCGGGCGGTGCCCGTGATGGATCCGGAGATCGTGGCCGAACCGGCACCGGCGACCAGAGTGTGGACGTCGGGGCCGTCGACGACAAACCCACCGACCACGTCGCGATTGCGGATCGCCTCTCGCAGTTCCCCTTCCGAGTCGAAGCGGCGCGGCTCGTACGCATCCGGGGCGGCCACACCGAGGGCCTGCTCGAACTCGGCGGTATCGGCTCCCACCACACCCACCGCCAGATCGTGAGGGCCGCTCTTCAGTGACGGCAGGATGAAGAGCATCAGCAGCAGGACCAGGATCACGCCGAGACCGCAGCACATGGCGAGCAGCATGACGGCGGGGTTCCGGGTGCGTCCCGTGGCGCCCCCGTCGGCCACCGGGGAATCCGTGTCGATCTGCGTCATTGCCACGTCCTTCTGCCGGTTCAATAACCGGATGAATTTCCTCCACTTATACCGGAGTATGTTCCTCCGGTTAGAATGGGATGTCAAGACCGACGCCCGCCGGAGGAGTACAGATGCGTTCCGATGCCGCGAAGCGTCGTCAAGCCATCGTCCGGGAAGCACGACGGTTGTTCGCCGCCCAGGGCAGCGACATCGCGCTGGAGACCATCGCCGAGGCCGCCGGTGTCGGCATAGCCACGCTGTACCGGAACTTCGACTCGAGGGGCGCGCTCGCGAACGAGGTGGCACTGGCGATCCTCGGCGACATGCAGAGCGCGTCCGCCGATGCACTCGACGCGTTCGGTACAGCACCGGACGCCGCATGGATGAACTACGTGCGGCGACTCGTCGACCTGGATCTGGGCGCATTGTCGGCCGGCCTGGCCGAGCTCGTCGCGGACGAGTTGCCGGAGTCTCTGCGGACGGCACAGGGGATCACACTCGCCGGAGTCGAGGACGTGCTCGACGCCGCCCGGGCCGCGGGCACCGTCGGCGCACACGTGAGCGCACTCGAGTTCGTCCTCGCGATCGGCATGATCACCCGTCCCCAACCCGAGGCCCTCCGCGCGGCCGCACCCGAGCTCGTGCCACGCCTGGTGTCGATCATGCTGGCCGGAATGCGGCCCTAGCTGTCGGTGACAGGGTCCGCTGTCCGTTCCAGGACGTCCGCCGGCGCATAGTTCGCCCAGCCGTGCCCGGGCCAGTTGAACCATCCGGACGACGCGAGGGTTCCGCCGTCCGGGTGCAGCGTCGTACCGGTGATGAACGACGACAGTCCCGATGCAAGGAACACGACGCAGTTGGAGATGTCGTGGACGTGCCCGACGCGTCCCATCGGAATCGCGATCGCCGCACTGCGCGGATCGACCAGGGCGTGTTCCCCCACCGCCAGCCGCTCGAGGTTCGGCGTCGGAACGAAGTCGGGCGCAATATTGTTCACGCGGATCCGGTCCGGTGCCACCTCGACCGCGAGTGTTCGGGCGAACTGCTCGACTGCAGCTTTCGCAGCCGAATAGACGGCGAAACCCGGTGCGGCCCGGTGCGCTTCGATGGTCGTGAGGTTGATGATGCTGCCCCCGCGGCCACCGTTCTTCATCCGGGGCACCGCGAGCGAACACGCGTGCAGCACGTGCGAGAGGTTGGTGCGCACGAGCGCGTCCCAGCCTTTTGGCTTGGTGTCGACGAAGGGCGACCGGAAGGTGCCGCCGACGATGTTCACCAAGGTGTCGAGCCGCTCCCAGCGTTCGTCGACCTCGTCGAACAGTGCGGCCAGCGCGTCAGGGTCGCGGGCGTCGCCGTGCCGCACGATCGCGTCGAGTCCCTGATCGTGCAACGACGAAGCCAGTGCCGCCACGGCATCGCGATCGATGTCGATCACGGCCGGCCGCACACCGTTCGCGGCGAGGTCGCGCACGATCGCCTCACCGAGTCCCCCTGCGCCCCCGGTGATCACGGCGACCGACCCCGCCAGGCCTGCGCGCTCTTCGAACCATCCCGTCACGGCAGCAGGCCCGCTCACGACAGGTAGGTGGCGCCGAACGACTCGAGGAAGTCGACGGTGGCCGACAGTCCCTCGATGCGGCACGAGACGGTCACCCAGTCGACACCGGCCTTCTCGAGGTCGGCGAACACCTCGCGATGATGGCCGGAATCGACAGCGGCTGAACCGATCTCGTTGCTGTAGGAGTAGACGACGTCGATGTGGTCGGAACGTCCCGCCGCGATCGCCGCCTCGCGCACTTCTGTGATCTGACCGGCGAGTTCGCCGATCGGACCCAGTTCGCGGGTGCGTGCGGTGGTGCTGAGTTGCGCGCCGCCCGACATGGGCATCCAGCCCTGGGCGTGTTGTGCGACGCGGCGCCGCGTGAGCTTGGAGTTCCCGCCGATCCAGATCGGGATCGGCGTCTGCACCGGGCGCGGCCGGGCGATGATGTCGTGTGCGCTGAAGTGGCGGCCGTCGTAGCTGAACGGCTCGCCGCTCCAGTGCAGCGGCAACACGTCGAGGGCTTCGTCGAACAGGGCGTTGCGTTCGTCGAAGTCGACACCGAGAGCGTGGAATTCGCTCTTCTGATAGCCGGTCCCGATACCGAGCGTGAACCGTCCGCCGGAAATCTTGTCCAGGGATGCGGCGGCCTTGGCGAGCAGGAACGGGTTGCGGTAGGGGGCGACCGCCAGATAGGTCAGCAGACGCAACCGTTCGGTCGCGCCGGCAACATAGCCGAGCGCGACGAACGGGTCGAGCGTCTGGTGCCCACCGGCGGTGAGCCAGCGCGCCCCGGGCGCGGGATGCTCGCTGAACGAGAAGGCGTCGAATCCGGCGCGTTCGGCAGCGACCGCCACGTCGCGAACGGGACCCGGGTCGAGCACGTCGCCATCGGGGCCGTTGATCTCCGGGTAGTGGAAGATGAACCGCAACGTCACCAGCGCGCACCTCTCCGGCGAGCCTCCTGCCCGCCTGTACCCGAGCCTCGTATCACGAGGCCGTCCCGTTCGAGAATCCTACTACCATTCGAAGATAGTCTGATTCTCACTGAATGCAAACGGGTGACGCCCGGAGTCGACGCGGTCCCGGCCGCTCGTCAGGACGACTGCGAAGCACTCGCCTCGCTGCGGGCACCGACGAGCTTCCCGGTGATGGCCATCGACGCGGGCCAGGCAACCATCGTGAGGCAGAAGGCGATAGGCCACGCGATGACGAACTGCAGGGGCCACCCGCGCAACCATTCCATCGAGGGCCCGACGTTGACGAGGCCCATGATGACCGACATCGTCGCCGCCATGATGAAGGTCATGATGACCTGAGAGAAGGATGCTCTTCTTGTCCATCGTCCATTCCTGTCCGGGACGACGACACCTTCGATACTCGACCGGCGCCACCGTCCACTACGTTGAGGGATCGGGCGCCTCGGGTTCACGCCGGGAGGCACGACTTCATCTCAGGAGTACCGAGGGCTGGAATAACCACACCAGCCAAGATCTTTCAGGCCGTTCAACTATACCGGTGCCGCGTGATCGGGCCGATGCGATGCTCGCCGCAACACGGTCGACCCGATCCGGCAGATCAGAGCGCCCGCTCGAGCCCGACGCGAGTGTCGTCGTAACCGAGCCGCGCGAAGAACGTACGGACCCGCTCGCAGACCCGGTCCGTGGTGACCTGAGCGAGCGACGCCCCGCGCTGACGGCCGTGCCCGTGCGCCCACTCGAGCATCGCCGTGCCGACACCCCGGGAACGTTCGGATGCCGCCACCCGGACCCCCTCGATCTGCATCCGCGTGACACCGCCACGGGCCAGCCCCGGGACGATCGTGAGCTGCATGGTGCCGACGATCCGATCGTCCTCGGCGCGCACCACGGCAAGGTAGTGCGAGGAGTCCCGGGCCACAGCGTCGTACGCCTCCTCGTACCGCGCGATCTCCCGAGCGCCGCCGGTCTCGTCGCCGGAGAGCAACGCGACCAGCGCGGGCACGTCTGCGCGGGCGGCACGCTGCACCCGGTATGTCCGGTCGCCGAGACGCAGCCGCCCGCCGACCGATTCCTGCGCTCGCGACCGCAAGCGGGCGATGAGCGTGTCCAGCCACGCTCCGACATGCCGCCGGGCCTCGGCGGTGTCGGGGTAGCGGCAACGAAGGTGCAGCCCGGACTCGTCGAGGACGAACCACAACATCACCCCGTCGGTGCGGATCGTCGCGCCGACGTACTGCGCGTCCAGTCCGGTCGCGTCGACCCGGACCGGCAACCGGCGCAGGTCCAGCCACGAAATCGCGAACATCCCGGGTGCCTCGGGCATCCCGCCCCACGGACGCAGGACGTCCTCCAAGGGCCACGACCCCATCCGGACCGCTTCTTTCACCGCCTCCGCGACAGCGCGGGGCTCGGGGACGGTCGATTCCAGCACCGAATTGGTGATGAACCAGCCGACGGAGTCGTGCCACGTGGCGTCGTACCGGCTGTGCACCGGGAACACCGCACGCAACGGCGTGCCGGCCAGCTCGAGGGTCACGTCGGTCATCGCCGCCACCACCAGCGCCAGGGTCGAGACGCCGTCGTCCCTGGCCTGCGCAGCGAACGCGGCGCTGTCGTCGACGTCGAGCACGTCACGCACCTCCACACGTTCGCGATGCAGCGTCGACTCGCCCAGCGGCAGCGGGAACCGTGGCATCACGTCGTCGCCGGCCGCCAGCACCTCCGTCCAGCGGCGGCGTACGTCGTCGGGTGCGGTCGGGCGGTTCCGCAGCGCGCTGGTGTGTTCGGCAAACGCAGGGGCGGGCGGCAACGCCGGCGTTCGGCCGTCGTGCACTGCCGCGAGCGCAGCGAGCAGGTCACGTGCGATCACCAGCATCGACCACATGTCGACGTGCGAGTGGTCGGCGGCGATCACCACCGTCGGCCCGTCCGCCGTCTCGAGCATGCACAACCGGTGTGACGGACGGGCATACGGCGAACACGCGCGGTCGAGCACGTCCCGTAGCGCGTCGTTGACGGCCTGCCCGGATGCGATCGGGTGTTCGACCCAGCGCCCGGGCGCGATGTCGATCTCGTACAGCTGCGGCTCGCCGTCGTCTCCGGGCACGAAGACCGACCGCAATGTGCCGTGCCGCGCGACCACCGCCAGCCACGCGGTCGCGAGAGCGTCGGGCGGCACGGGCTGGGAGAGCCTGAAGGACAACGCCATCCAGGATCCGGGACGGTCTCCGGCCGCGACGTGACGCCGCTGGTCGAAGGAGACCGGAAGGGATCGGCCCAGCTGTCCGTCGGTCACGTCGTAGCCGAGCAGCCGACCGAAGGGCAGGCGCAGGTGCGCGACGTTGGTGAGCCGCATGGCGGTATCCTAGGCGCCTTCCTCAGCGATGACCGACCTAGGAGCTGCCGTGCCGACCTTCAGTGTTCCGGGAGCCGAACTGGATGTGGAGCTGAGCGACGAGGGTGGCCACCCGGTTGTGCAACTCCACGGACTCACCTCCAGCCGTCATCGCGACCGCCTCATGGATCTCGACCTCGGGCGCGGGCTCAGCGGAACCCGGCTTCTCCGGTACGACGCGCGCGGGCACGGCCGTTCGACGGGACGCGCGGCGCCGGAGGACTACCGCTGGCAGGTTCTGGCCGACGACCTGCTGCGCCTGCTCGACCACTGGTTCCCCGGCGAGCAGGTGCACGGCGTCGGCCCGTCGATGGGCGCCGGTACCCTGCTGCACGCAGCGGTCCGGGACCCGGGCCGGTTCAGCGGCCTGACCTTGCTGGTGCCGGCGACCGCGTGGGGCACCCGCGCCGCGAAGGCAGAGAGCTACCGGCACAATGCCCTGATCATCGAGGAGCGGGGACTCGGCGCGTTCCTCGGGGCCGACCTCGCCCTGCCCCGGCCCCCCGCAACCGCCGGGACTCCCGAGACCGTGCCGGACGTTGTCGAAAACCTGCTTCCGTCGCTGTTCCGGGGAGCCGCCCTGAGCGACCTGCCCGACCCCGACGAGGTCGCCAAGATCGACGTTCCCACAACGATTCTCGCCTGGATCGACGATCCCGGTCACCCGGTGTCCACGGCGGAGGCGTTGCGGGACCTTCTGCCCGACGCCACGCTCGAGGTGGCCCGCACGCCGGCCGATCTCGCCCGCTGGCCGGGCATCCTGTGCGAGGACCTGGCACGGCACGGTTAGGCAGGGATGCATTTCCCGAGCCGGATCCGACCGGCCACGGTTCAGAGAGCGAAGGTGGCGGCGGCAGCGCTCGCGAACCATCGCTCCCATCGCTCGCCGGTCCAGCCTCGCTCACCGACCAGCAACAACCACCACCGACGACCGGCCAACACCCACAGTGCATCGACGACCTCGTCACTCGGTCGATTCCCGACTATCAGAGTCGCCGCATGTGCGACCTCCTGCCAGCGGGCCGCTTCCCGCTCGGCCAATCGGGCTGCGGCGGCGTTGTCGGTCACCGCCGCCTGATCCAGGACATACTGAATGGCCGCCGACCGCTCGTGGGCACCCCGCAACCAGCGCCCACCGGCTCGAATGCGAGCCTCCCGGTCGCCGGCACCCATCGCCTGGAACGTCGGCTGATCGCGCACGCGCGCACCGTCTCCGCCGGCGAGAGCGTGGACGATACAGGCGTCGAGGAGCGCGAGTTTCCCGTTGAACTGCTGGTAGACCGTCTGCCTGGTCAGGTGCGCAGCATCCGCGACGTCGGCCATGGTCGTGGCCACCCATCCACGGGACGTGAACATCTCGGTGGCGACCACCACCACTGCTTCACGGTTGACCCGAGCCTGCTGTTCTCGAAGTTTCGACCTGTACTCACGAACCACAGGAACAGCCTACCCATATTCGACTTACTCGGTGTATGTTGATTTCGGATTCGGGTTTACTCAATGTAAGTCGAAAATATCGGGAGGCGGCACGTCCATGACCAACACCCCGTGGGAGACCACGATGATCCACACCGACCTCGGCGATCTCGCGGTACACATCGTCGGCGAAGGAAGCCCAGTTGTGGCCTGGCACAGCATGTTCGTCGACTCGTCGAGTTGGTCCCGCCTGGTGCCGCACATACCCGATCGACGCTTCTTCCTCATCGACGCACCGTCGTGCGGTGCCAGCGATGCGCTCACCGAACCGGTGAACATCAGCGCCTGCACACGTGCGGCCGCACAGGTCGTCACGGCCCTCGCCACCGATTTCGGCGGACAGCCGATCGACTGGCTCGGCAACGCCTGGGGCGGGCACGTCGGGATGGAACTCGCAGCAACCCATCCCGACATGATCCGCAGCCTTGTCGCCATCAGCGCGCCGACCTTTCCCATCGGCGTCGCGTTGCGGCTGAAAGTTCGCCTGCTGCTGCCGCTCTACCGCGCTGCCGGCGCGCGCGGTCCGGTCCGATCGGCGATCATGTCCACCCTCCTGACCGACACCACCCGCAAGACCGATACGGAGGCGGTCGCGTTGATCGACGATTGCCTCGCCACGGCGGGGAGCGACGCCACGATCACGGCGATCCGGTCGGCCATCCTCAATCGCACCGACCTCCTATGGGCAGCGCGCGAGATTCGGTGCCCCACCCTGTTCGTCACCACCGACGATCGCGGCGAATGGACACCGGAACAGGCACGCACCGCTGTCGCACAGATGTCGTGCGCGACCGAGGTCACCATCACCGACGCGCGCGTGATTCCGGCCCTCGAGCAACCCGTACAACTGGCTACCGCACTACGCCGATTCTGGTCCCGGTCCAGAGCTTCCACATCCGATGGCACGCCCGTGTAATCGTCGCACTCGGGCTGTTCCGGAGCCGTGAAGGCTCTTCGCTCGGAGAACCTCCGCAGAGCCACTCCCGGAATCCGACGACCGCCCGGTCGGCGTGCCGGGGACCGGTGGGATGATGACGTACGTGCCTATGCCTTCACCTCTACCCGTCAGGCACGGCGTCGGACCGACACGGCTGCGCGTCCCGGCATCCGGGCCGTGGGCGACGATCGCCGAATACGTCGTCGCGAGGTTCGACCACCTGGACCCCGACGACCTGCACCGACGGTTCGACGCCGGCGAAATCGTGGGAACCGACGGCAGTGCGATCGGTCGCGGCACGGCGCTGAACACGCACCGGTTCGTCTGGTACTACCGCGACCTGCCGGTGGAAGAACCGGTGCCGTTCGACGAGGAGATCCTGCACGTCGACGACGACCTCGTCGTGATCGACAAGCCGCATTTCCTCCCCACCACCCCGGGCGGGCGGTACCTCCGCGAGTCCGCGCTCGTCCGATTGCGGACCCGCCTCCACAACCCGGACCTGACGCCGATCCATCGACTCGACCGAGCGACCGCCGGTCTGGTGATGTTCTCGGCTCGTCCCGAAACGCGCGGCGCCTACCAGACGCTGTTCGAGAAGCGGCAGGTAACGAAGATCTACGAGGCGGTGTCGGCGCTCCCGTCCGGGTGGGACCCGCACGCACCGGCGCTTGCCGGGCGCGCCGTACCCGTCGTCTACCGCAACCACATCGAATCCCGGCGCGGCGAATTGAGGGTCGTCGTCGACAGCTCCCGCGAGCCCAACTCGGAGACGCTGATCGAGGTGCTCGGGACCGGCGTGAGCGCCTCCGGACGAGCCGTACTGCACACGATCCTGCGGCCGCGTACCGGACGCATGCACCAGTTGCGGGTGCATCTGGCAGCGCTCGGCGCCGGAATCCTGGGCGACCGCTGGTATCCCGACCTGCTGCCCGAAGCGCCGGACGATCATTCCCTTCCGCTCCAATTGCTCGCGCGGGAACTGGAATTCGCCGATCCCCTGTCGGGGATGCCGCGACGGTTCGTCACCCGCCGGATGTTGGGCGAAGCGCCCGTTCCGGGGCGCTGAGCCCGTCCGAGGATCACCCTGCCGGCTCCGCACCGTCGGCAAGCCCGAACTTGGCCAGCTTCCGGTACAGCGACGACCGTGAAATTCCCAGTGCACGAGCAGCTTCCGCTCGGTTTCCGCCGGTATCCCGCAACGCTCGGGCCACCACGTCGCGCTCGGCCGCCTCGACGGCACTCAGCCTGCGGCCCGGCCCGTGATGGCACCATTCCGGCAGGTCGTCCCGCGTGATCCGCCCGGCCGGCCGCAGCGCGACGGCGCTGCGCAGCGCAGCCTCCAGCTCGTGGATGTTGCGCGGCCACGGGTAGCTCACCAGCAGGCGCATCGCGTCGGGCGTGAGCTCGCGGCTCGACGAGCCGGTGATCGTCCGAAGCACCTCCGCGGCCACCCCGGGGATGTCGTCGGTGCGGTGCCGCAGCGCGGGCACGTGCACGGTTCGCTCGAGCGCGTCGAGCAACGGAACGAGGAACTCCGGCGCCGGTTCGTCCGAATCCTGCATGGTGGCGACGACGAACACATGGTCGGGACCGGGCCGGTCCAACGCCGCCGCCAGGGTCGCGACGACCGGTTCGGGCATGGATCGAATGTTGCGCAGCACATACAGGGTGGGAGTTGCGGACTCGACGCCGAGCCCGGAGAGGTCGGTGCTGCCGTCGACGAGGATGCTGCGCCCGCCGGGCACCACCGAGTGGAAGATCTCGGACGCCAGCGAGGCCTTGCCCGTACCGGGCTCCCCGGTGACCAGCACCCGCTCCCCCGCCCGCACCGCGTCCTCGATCTCGTTGCAGGCCCGGGTCCACAGGGACGAGCCGCCGCCGGCCCGCAACCTCCCGGTTCCTGCGGCAGCCAGACCCGCCCGATGCGGGGGCACCCGGGGCGGGACGACAGGGCGGACCGCGGCCGGGATCGCGGCCGCCACGGCGGTGGTTTCGGACACCTCGATCAGGTATCCGGCGTTGTCCTCACCCGCCCGGATCCGGACGGCCCGCACCCGGACGAAGACACCGTCCGGCAGTTCGATGTTCTCGTCGATGCGGTCGCGATGGCCGATCATGTAGTCGACGTGCTCGCCGACGCGGCGCTGATCCTCCGGCCCCAGGATGGCGTGGGCGAGCGGATTGGCCAGCGACATCGCGCTGCCCGTGGCCAGCAGCGCCGTCCCGCCGCGGGCGTCGGCGCGGACGAACGCGTCGAACAGTGCGTGCTGACGGGCGCTGCGATCGCGGAACAGGTTCAGTTCGATCTCGGATGCGGCGCTGCGCACGACGCTCGCGAGCAGCGGCGAAGAATGCTCCGAGAGACAGCTGAGGTCGACGACACCCGCGATGCGGCCGCTGAACGGGTCGCGGATCGGGGCGCCGGAACACGCGAACGGTTGGAACCGGTCGTGGAAGTGCTCGGCGCCCTCGATCTGGACGGGCTGTCCGGATTCGAGCACGGTCCCCACGCCGTTGGTGCCGATCTCGGCCTCGCGGTAGTCGAAGCCGGGGGCGAGCGAGACCCGGTCGAGGAGGCGCCCGATGCTGCGGGCACCGTCGATCCTCATCAGCACCTGCGCTTTCGCATCGGTCAGTGCGATGCTGACGGGAACGTCGACGATGTCCGCCGCGAGCCTGTCGAAAACGGACATCGCGCATTGCACCAGCCGGGAATCCCGGTTGACGTCACCGACGAACCCGACGTCGCCACCGGAGGGCTGCACCCCGGCCGCCTGCGACCGCTGCCACGACGCGGACACGACCGGCGACACCAGGGACTCGTCCGGCTCCCCGGAATCGAGGAACCCGGCACGGGCGACCGCCACCGTCAGTCGTCGGTCTGCGTTCTTCATCGCGTTCCCCTTGCCCACGCCGTGGTGACCTGCCTCACTCGAGGGTATCCGGTCGGCTCCGCGCGATATCCGGGCCGGTCGTCACATCGCCCCGGATCGAACGCCCTCACGGTCCAGGTCGGCCAGCCGGGCCAGCACCGTTTCGGGCACCGCACTCTCGGGCAGCCGGGTGAGCCGGAACGCCGCGGACGCCGCGGGCACGGCGGCGTGGTCGCCGAGCCAGAAGTCGTCGCCGAGTACATCCCCGTCACGTCCACCGAACGACACGCTCGGGTCGTCACGCAGCCCGAGCTCCCACCGGTAGTGCACGGCGACGTTGCCGATGGGCGTGTACGTGTCGGCGGGCACGGCGGGCACACCGCCGGCCGCGCGCTCGTCGAGCAGCAGCGCCGCGACCGGCACGTCGGCGAACCCGCGAAGCCAGTCGGCGACGTACATCGCCGCGCTCTCCACCCGGTCGGCGTCGAGATCCTCCGTCGTTCCCGGATGTGTCTGCGCCAGCCACGCACGAGGCGACGGGATCTGTAGGACGAGCGGCAGCCGGGTCGTGCCGGCCACGGTGGCGACCAGCGTCGCCGCGGCCCGGCCGGCCGACGGGTCACCGAGCAGGACGCGCAGCGCGTATCCGGGACGCGACCGTGCGGTCATCGCATCCTGCAGGCGGGGGTCCCGAGCGAGGATCCGATAGTAGGCGCCGAGGTCGAGCAGCGTGACGTCCGGGCGCAGCAGCCCGTGCGCTTGGTTGAACAGGTTCGACAGTGCGGTCGGGTCGTCCCAGGGAATCGGGTTGCCGCGCAACAGGACCCGCTGGCTGTAGTCGAGATGATCGACGATCAGGGGGGTGCGGCGCCCCGAGGCCGGTGCATCGAGGAACTCGGGCTTCGAAGTGGTCATCGTGTCGTCTCCGGGGGTGAGGGGGTGCCCGCACGCGCGTCGTGCGGGCACCCGGGTGGACGGGGCGGACGGTGGTCAGGACTTGCGGTGGACCACCTCACCGTGCTTGGCCTCGAGTTCCTTCACCCGCGCGGTCAGCTCGGAGATCTTCACTTCGCGACGGTCGGGCATCATGATGATCGGCATCTTGTCGATCGTCGTGGTGACCCGCTGTGCACCGTGGACGGTGAAGTGAGTGGCGGTCAGTTCCTCGGTATCACCCCAGGCCCCGTAGTAGAGCAGGTCCTTCGGAGGTTCGGGGGTGACGAACTGCTCGACGAACTGTGCGTACGGAACGCCGCGGGCGATCCGGGCTCGCCGCATCGACGCGCGCAGCTCGTCGGTGGCCGCGATGTCGACGACGAAGGTCTGCGGCTCGTACACGACGCCGTAGATGTCGTGGGCCACCTTCCCCGAGATGCGGTCGATCTCGAGATCCGCAACGACGTCCTCCGGGGCGCGTTCGAGCGGGTCCCCGTAACCGCCGCCGGTGCCCTGCGACATCATGTACAGCTCACCGTCCTTGGCGACGTCGAACTGCAGGCCCATGTGGCTGGTGATGTACTCGGCCCCTTCGAACGGCTGCTCGTTCATCACCTTCTCGATGGACAGGTCGAATCGTTCCGGGTTGCGGCGCAGTTCGTCGTAGACGTTGACGCCCTTGACCATCGCGAGCGGATAGGTGTTGCAGCCGTAGCCGCCGAACTGCCCGGAGACGGACGAGAACTTCGCCCCCGAGGTGACCGTCATGAAACCCCACAGCGGGGTGCCTTCCGCCGCCACGATCATCTCGTAGCCCATGCCGCCGCGGTGCTTGCCGAAGCCCTGGTTGTCGCGGACGATCCGCTTGCTCACCAGCTGCATGAAGGGCACCTCCTCCTCCATGACCTCCTGCTCGGCGGTGTCGGCCATCGCGCAGAACAGCGGCGATACGGCGTCCTCGCCGTCCCGGAACGCCTTCGCGCCGCCACCCATGCCGTTGAGGTCGGCGCACAGATTGCCGACCTGGTCACCGTGCTGGGTGACCCCACCCCACAGGAAGGTGTTGATCTGGTTGAACCACGGGGCGATGACGTTGGAGAACTTCTCCGGGTTGGAGAACTGCAGCTTCGCCCACGGGTTCTGCAACGCCGAGAATCCGCGGAACGAGGCCTGCAGGGATTGGCCCATCGGGGCGTCGTAGCCGGCGTCGGACCAGGTGTGCTCGTCGGAGATGATGTCGATCGGACTCATCGCCGACGTGCAGCGCGGCAGATCCGGCCACCAGAACGCGAGGATGGCCTGCATCATCATCGACTTGACCGAACACAGCGGCGAATTGATGGCCCGGTTGAGGATCTCCGGTCCGCTGCCGCGCAGATCGATCGTCATCTTGTCGCCCTTGACGGTGATCGCGCAGGCGAGCTTGATGAGGATGTTCTCTTTGAGCGTCGAGTCCATGAACTGGTTGAACCGGACGGTTCCGTCGGGCAGCTCGCGGATCCGGCGACGCACCTCGGCCTCGACGTCCTCGACGGTGATGCGCAGCGCGGCGACGAAGGTCTCCACTCCGACCTCGTCGATGATCGCATCAATGCGTTCCTGGATGCGTTGCACCGCACCGATCTTCACCTTCAGATCGGCGAGTTGCAGCTTCGGGTCGCGCACCGAGTGCTGCAGGAAGGTGAGCAGGTCCCGGCGCAGCTCGCCCCGTTCGACGATCTTGAACGGGCTCATCCGCAGGCCGTCGTCGAAGGGTGTCTCCGAGCCGGAGGGCATGCCGCCGGGCTCGCACGCGCCGTTCTCGCCCTCGTGGATGGTGGCCGCGACCCACGCGATGATCCGGTCGTCACGGATGATCGGCATGATCATCGACTGGTCGGTGTTGTGGACGTTGCCGAAGCGGGCGTCGTTGTGGATGAAGCCGTCGCCCGGGTTGATGCCGACCGTCGGTTCGTCCTTCCAGTACTTCATGATGTAGCGGATCGGGTGATGCAGGATCGCGGAGAACGCGATCACGCCGTGGCAGGACAGGTATGTCACGTCGCCGGCGGCGGTATAGATGGCGGTGGTGAGGTCACCCCATTTGGCGCCGGGAGCCGCGCCCATCGCCTCGCACATCTCGAAGCCCTCGTCGAGGGCGCCGGCCAGGCGCTTGCGGATGCGATCCACCTGGAGCGGGTCGACTCCCTTGGCGATGCATTCCTCCTCCATCTCGCTGCGCGAGGTGATGTGGTGCGAACGCATGATCTCCGGATCGGGGCCGAGGAACAGCGTGGTCTCGTCCATGAATTCGTCGACCCACTGCTGTTCCTGCTCGTCGAGCGATGCGAGGCGTTCGGCGGCGGCGCGGGCGAGGTCGTCGTGCACTGCAGTCATGACATTGTCTCCTGGTGTTTCTGCGCTAGTCCTTGAGGAACCAGACGGCACCCTGCGGGGAGGGTTCGAGGCGCCAGCCCGGCTCGACGAGATAGGTCGTGTTCTCGGTGGTGACGATCGCTGGGCCGGGGATCACGTGCCGGGCGTCGAGGGCCTCGGCGTCGTAGACCGCGGTGCTGATCTCCCGCGGGTGCCCGACGAAGTGCACTTCCCGATGCTCGATCGGGACGGGCAGCGTACGTTCCCCGTCGTGGTGCAGTGAGTCGAATTCCACGGTGTCGCCGTTGACGTACGACGCGACACGGATGGTCTGAACACGAATCCCAGCTTCGGGTGCTGCCGACCCCTGCCCGTACCGTTGCGAGTAGATGTCGGAGAAGGTACGGATCAGGTTCAGGACGTCCCCGACACCGTGAATCCGGTTGATGTCGAACGACACCGCGGTCGTCACCAGCTGGTTGCCGTACCGAAGGTCCATTTCGAGGCGATGCTCGATCACCTCGTCGGCGATGCCCTGCCGACGCAGATCTTCCGCGCCCCGCGCCTCCAGGGCGGCGACGATGTCGTTGAACTCCTCGTAGCGGTCGTAGAGTCCGCGCGTGGTGGCGTTGTAGAGCACCACGTGCACGCCCCGTTCGTGGATGTGCAGCTGCTTCATGTTGCCGGCGCCGCACGCGGAGAACACCGACGAGAACGGCGGCGCGAGGATCCGCCGGATACCCGCCTGGTCGGCGATCCCGCACGCGTGCAGCGGGCCGTTGCCGCCGTAGGCGAGCATCGTGAAGTCCTCCGGCAGGTAACCGCGCACCCGAAGTTCCTTGGAAATGCCGATCGCCATCTGCTCGTCGACGGATCTCTTGATGACCTTGGCCACGTCGATGACGTCGAGATCCAGTTCGTCGCAGAGGGTTTCCTCGACGGCGAACACCGCGCGCCTGCGGTTGAGCTTGATGAAACCGTTCGCGTAGTTGTCGGGGTCGAGGTAGCCGAGCAGCAGATCGGCGTCGGTCACCGTCGGGCGCAGACCGCCGCGGTCGTAGCACGCCGGGCCCGGGTCCGATCCCGCGGACTCGGGTCCGAGCCGCACGGACTGGTGAATGCGGTCGTAGCTGGCGATGGAGCCGCCGCCGGCGCCGAGGGTCTCGAGGTGAATCATCGGCACCGACACCAGCCACCGGTCGATGGTGGGCTGGAAGTCGTAGTGCTTGACCCCGCCGGCGGGTACCAGGCCGATGTCGAAGGACGTGCCGCCCATATCGGTGGTGATGATGTTGCCGATGCCCGACGACTCCGAAAGATGCTCGGCGGCACTGACTCCCGCAACCGGACCCGAGTGGATGGTCTGCAGCGCATCGGTCGAGTTCATCTGCGCCATGCCGCCGGAGTTGTGGATGATGAGCATCGGCTTGTCGTAGCCGGAATCGCGCAGGTTGTTCGCCAGCTGGCTCATCGCGTGGAACATGATGTCGTGCAGGAACCCGTCGACGATCGTGGACGTCGTCCGCACGTACTCACCCTTACGACCGGACACCTGGTGGCCGAGCAGCACCGGGATGGCGCCGAGCTGATGCTCGGGGTATTCCTCCTGGATGATTTCCATGATCCGCAGCTCGTGCGCCGGGTTCTCGGTCGAGTTGACCAGCGACACCACCAGCGCCTGAACGCCGGCGTCGACGAGTTCGCGCACCATCTCGCGCACGTTCTGTTCGACGAGCGGGACGACGACCGTGCCGGCGGAGTTGACGCGCTCCTGCACCGAGCGGATCAGGCTGCGGTGCACCAGCGGTTCGGGTCGCTCGGCAGCGGGCAGATTCTGCTGCATCGACGGGTCCAGCCCCTCACCGTAGCCGCGGCCGCGGGAGAGCGGGATGGTGTCCTCGAAGCCGTGGGTGACGATGGCACCGACGCGGGGCCCCTTGCGTTCGATGAGCGCATTGGTACCGAGGGTGGTGGCGTAGCGAACCGAATCCACCTGGGACAGTACGTCGTCGCGGTCGAGGTTGGCGCGTCGGCAGGCGAGGTCGAGCGCCTCGTTGAAGCCCTGCGCAAGATTGTGATGGGTGGTGAGAGCTTTGGCCTCGACGTACTTGTCGTCCCAGGCGAAGAAGCAGTCGGTGAAGGTGCCGCCGATGTCGACGGAGATGCGTTTCATGGTATCGGGATTCCTTGCGGTCGAGGATGTTCAGTGGGTGTGACGACGGCCTTCGAACTCGCCTTCGGCGTCCTGCCCCGGTCCGTAGGTGATGACCTGTTCCGGGTCCGTGCCACGTTCGAGCCACTGGGCACGCAGGGCGTCGATGTCCCACTCCATGTCGACGGTCGGCGGATGGCCCGGCGGGATGTACTCGGTCTCGATCTGGGTTCCGCACCCCGGGCAGTAGTACTCGAGGATCCGGCAGTAGTCCGGGTCCGGGGAGAACGTGAACTCGTAGCGGTCCGGGTCGATGATCGGCTGGTGGATCTCGCGCGGGTCGCGGTCGTAGACGAGCGTCCCTTCCTTGTAGTTGCCACGGGCATTGCCGATTTCGTGCTGGCAAACCCGGCACAGCCACAATTCGGTCTCGAGATCGATGACCAGGTATTCGGTCATGGGAATTCGCATGTCGTGCATCCTTCGAAGCGGTCGAAGCAGGCGTTGCGCCTGCCGATCAGTGGGTGTCGGTGAGCAGCAGGTCGCCGGCGGCGGTGACGTGGAAACTCCAGCCGTCCTGCACCCGGGCGGTGAAGAAGGGGCCTTCGACGATGGCTGGCCCCGCGGCGGTCGCACCCGGCCGCTGATCGGTGAGCGTGTACACCGGAACCTCGGCGCGTCCCCCGGCACCGAGCACGGTGCGGGCCCCGGCCGGCTCCGGGTCGCGGGATTCGGCGAACGAGCCGTCGGGCAGGGCGATTCGATTCATTCGGCGCGTGACGACGAGGGTCAGCGCGCTGGAGGCACCGGCGACGAGTTCCACGGGCTCGCCCGGCCGGTAGGCGGCTTCGTCGACGGTGGCGCCGTGCTCGTCCTCCGAGGCAACGGTCCACGACAAGGTGCACTCGTCGAGGGAATGGCCCTCCTGGAACATGTCCCGTTCGGCCTTGGCGAGCAGGTCGGCAGTGGCCTCGGCGAGGGTCGCGTCGGTCGTGTCCACCAGGTCGGTCTCGTAGCTCTGCCCGATGTCGGAGAAGCCGATCCCGAACGCCGAAAACACCGCGGCAAGTTTGGGAATCAGGACGGTACGGACGCCGGCGACCCGGGCGGCACCACACGCACTCATCGGACCGGCGCCGCCGAACGCGGCGATGGTGGTCTCGTCGGCATCCTCGACCGCCGGGGCGATGGCGGTCCCCATGGCAGTGAAGTAGGCCTGCTCCATCGCAGTCAGCGCCTGGTCGAGGGTGAGTCCGAGCGGCTCGGCGACCGTGTCGAGGACAACCGCGCGAGCCCGGTCCGCGTCGAGGGTGAAGCCGCCGTCGAGGTAGGTGGACGGATCGAGGACGCCGAGCAGCAGGTTGACATCGGTGATGGTGGCAGCGGTGCCACCGAAGCCGAAGCAGGCCGGTCCCGGTGCTGCGCCGACACTCTCCGGGCCGACGGTGATGGCACCGTCGGCGACGGCGATGATGGAGCTGCCGCCGATGCCGGCGGACTCGACGTTCGACATCGGGAAGGAGATGGGGATCCCGGCGATGGAACCTCTTCGGTCGGTGAGGATCTCGCCGCCGGTGACCGTGCCGATGTCCGTGGTGGTGCCGCCGACATCGATCATGAGCACGTGCTTGAGGCCGTAAACCTCGGCCAGTGCCCGGGTACCCTCCAGGCCGCCTCGCGGTCCCGACGAGTAGGTCTTGAGCGCAACCGATTTCGCTACGCGCGACGAGGCCCCGTCGTTGCGGTAGATCAGCAGCGGGTTGCGGACGCGGTGGTCGCGCAGACGATGCTCGGCGTTGTACAGGAACCGTTCCATCGTGGGATGCAGGAAGGTGTTGATCACAGCCGACCAGATGCGCCGAGACGGGGTGCGGTCGGTGCTGAAGTCCCACGAGTACAGGAACGGCACCGAGCCGAGCAGGTGGCGCGGGAACTTCCGCAGCAGGACACTGCGGATCTCGTGTTCACGGCCGTCGTTGGTGTCGCCGACCGCGACCACGATGCGCGCGGCACCGTCGGTGATGAGCCGGTTGACCTTGACGACCAGCTCACCGTCGAGATCGTCGGCGGCGGTGTCGATCACCGCGACGCGGCTGCCGACGAGGTCGTCGAACAGCGCGCGCTGCTCGGGGCTGCGCCTCAGCTCGTCCACGGTGCCGGCCGAGTCGGTGACAATGCCGACACGCGGGCCCTTCCGCTCCACGAGCGCGTTCGTCCCCTGCGTGGTCGAGTAGCGGATGTGCGCGGTCGAGTGCAGCAGCTCGGGCAGATTCTCCGTGCCGTAGATCTCCCGTGACACCTTGGTGAGACCGTCGAACAAGCACTGCGACAGGTCGAACGGTGTGGTGAGAGTCTTGGTGAAGCTGAAGTCGTGGCCATCCCACGCGCAGATGTCGGTGAGGGTACCGCCATTGTCGATGTTGATCAGTCTGTCCATGGTGTCCTCGGTCCAATGCGGTGTTGCGATTCGGATGAGGAAATCCTGGGGCCACGAACAGTGTGTGAAGTGTGTCACTTGCGGACACCTTGCGTGACATACGGCTCAACCAGGTGTTTTGGTGTGCCTGTCCCGCCCGAGCGCTGCGGTCGGGTATCGCTGCGGTGGAGGGCCGGACCCGGCGCGCTCCTCGGCGGGGTACCGAAATCCCAGCTCAGACGTGTCGCTGCGGTCCGCCGGGACAGAAGTGTCCGGATGGGGGACACTTCCGACCGAGTCAGGCTGCTGACCGGGGCCGGGCCACAGCAACAGCCGCAGACGAGAAAGACAGCCGCGCGGTGCGTGCACCGCGCGGCTGTCCGTCTGATGTGCGTCGAGCCGCTATGCCGGCTCTCGGATCACGCCGAAATGACGCACCGTCCCGGAAAGGCCCGGAAGCTCCTGCACCGGCGACCAGGTCTTCAGCCCATCCGTGCTGTCGGAGTAGAGATATTTCCCTTCGGTGTAGGCGTCGAGATACATCCGCCAGGTGCCGTCCGGCAACTGCACCACCGCCGGCCCCTCCCGCATTGATCCCCAATCTCCGGGAGGCACAAACGAATAGGGTCCCGTCAACGACGACGCGACCGCGTGCTCGACAACCTTCTTGTGCTCGTTCTTGGTGAACGCGTGATAGGTCGATCCCACCTTCACCACCGTGGTGTCGATGTGGTCCGCGCCGATCCCGGCGAGCGGAACAGGCGGGCCCCACAACCTGAGCGACGGTTCCAGTGCCGTCATCAGATACGGCACGAATCCTCCACCGGTCGAGAGCGAGAGGATGACATGGACGCGGTCGCCGTCCACGAACCACTCGGGCGCCCAGGCCTTGGTGGTGAACGGCGACAGCGACGGGCCGTCCCGGAACCCGGCCGACCCCGAGAAGCCCGGCGGGCTCGGAGGACCTTTCCCGTCCCCCGTGCCCGGCATGAATGCGCAGCAGAACGGGACCGGCCAGACCCCCAGGAACGTCCAGTCGCTGCGGTCACTGCTGCGTGCGAAGCCGATGTTCGCCCCGTCGACTGTCGTGTACGTGAGGTAGTAGAACCCGTCCGTGTGCCGGAAGATGCTCGGGTCGCGCACCACCCCTGACGGGGGCCGAAACGCCGACAGCCGGAGGGGTTGGAACTCGGTGCCGTCCCCCGACTCGTAGACATCCATGTCGCGGTCGCTGGCGTTGCTGAATGCCACCATCGTGTATCGCCAGGCGGGCTGTGCGGCGCCACTGCTCCCCGGGGCTGCGACCAGCAAGCCCACAACAGCGAGCATCACCATCGAAATCGAGGAAAGGCCGGTTCGTTTCGTCGCGGTCACCGGTGCAGTATCTATGACAACAGGCGCACCATGCGTAACTTCGGCCACAGGCGCTCGGATCGTTACCCCTCCCACACGCGGCCATACCGCAGACAGGTAGGACCGCCGCGCGATGCCTGCGCTGGTTGCCAGGATGATCGTGAGACATCCTGACAACCAGCGCGGGGATCGGAGTACCGCCAATGATCGACATCCCCGTTGGCCGAACCCCCACCGGCAAACCCGCCTACCCGATGGCCTACAAGCAGGACCTGTTGCACGCGTGCGATATTCGCCAGATGCGCACTGGTCGGGGCGCCAAACACCATCGCACCACCATCCACAGCGCCCGGCAGATCCTCTTCCATCTCGGGATCCTCGACAGTGAAGTCGGACCAACGACCGTCCCGGCGCTGTCCCTCGAAGAGCGGATGGCCGATGTCCCCGCAACGTTGCGTCCGGCGTTGGTGACCTGCCTGCACCGCAAACGCGCTACCTGCACTCCCAAAGCGGTCAGCAGTCTCGCCACCCGGCTGGCGCATTCCGGTCGATACCTCGCCGTCATCGACCCCCGACATCGCCTTGCTGACCGACCTGGACCGCCGCCGGCACATCGAGCCGTTCCTCACCTCGCCGACCACCGCCGTCAACACCGTCACCGGTGAGCCGATCACCGTCGCAGACCGAATCCGACGTGTCCACGCGGTCGGTAGCTTCCTCTCCGAGGTCACCGAATGGAGTTGGGACGATGCACCACCCCGGAAGTTGATCTTCCGCGCCGATCCGCCTCGTGCGCAACGCGTTCTGCCGCGATACCCGTCGATGCGGACCGCAAACTCACTGCGGCACTGTCGGACTCGCCTAACCGGCTGCGACTCGGACGACGGGACAGCGCAACCACGTAGGTGGCCCATCGAGTTCAGTGCGGCGGAGCCGCTCCGAGTTTCGGGGGCGTTAGGCGTTTGCCGGGCGAGCTCGGCTGCGGCCGAACGATCGAGAGACCGGGGTGGGAGAGAGGTCACAGCGATCTCGGGGCGGACCTGTGCGACGACCTGCCGGGGCCATGATCGAATCGTTGCGGTCGACGGTCGCGGTGGCCTGACGATTCCGCGCACACGCGGTACTCACGTGGCGGACAATGGGCGCACCGATGTGAGGGGTGGGCCATGGCTACCGAGATCACCGAGTTGACCGAGCTGGCATTCGAGGGCGGGTCACCGTTGACGACGACACCGATAGTGGGATCGAGACCGTCGGCTGATCCTCCGGGCTCGACACCGGGTGCAGAGTCGGTGCCCGACGGACAGATCCGGGTCACCGTCCTGGGCTCCGGAGACCCGTTCGTCAAGCCCAGCCAGGCGTCGGCGTCGTTGCTGATCGAGGTGGGCAATCCCGAGCGGGACCGGTTCTTCTTCGACCTCGGTTCGGGGTCGCTGGCAAACTACTG
>NZ_BCXI01000007.1 GCF_001895025.1 Rhodococcus zopfii NBRC 100606 = JCM 9919 | reverse complement strand
TCGTCCCAACGCAAACCTACGGTCCCGTAGGCTGTAGGACGCCACACAACCACGGAGGGAAATCGGAATGACGCGAGTCATGACTCAGCTGGAGCTTCTGCGCGAGCTGGAGCCCGTAGCGGAGGCGAACGTCAACCGGCATCTGTCCATGGCCCGCGACTGGCATCCGCACGACTACGTCCCGTGGGACGAGGGCCGCAACTTCGCGGCCATGGGCGGCGAGGACTGGGAGCCGGAGCATTCGCGGCTCGACGACGTCGCCAAGGCGGCGATGATCACGAACCTGCTGACCGAGGACAACCTGCCGTCCTACCACCGCGAGATCGCCGAGAACTTCTCGCCCGACGGCGCGTGGGGCACCTGGGTCGGCCGCTGGACCGCCGAGGAAAACCGCCACGGCATCGTGATGCGCGACTACCTGGTCGTGACCCGCGGCGTCGACCCGGTGGCCCTCGAGAACGCGCGCATGGAGCACATGACGGCTGGCTTCTTCCCGGGCAACAACAACGGCCTGCTGCGGTCGGTTGCCTACGTGACCTTCCAGGAGCTCGCCACCCGCGTCTCGCACCGCAACACCGGCAAGGCCTGCAACGATCCCGTCGCCGACCGGATGCTGCAGCGCATCGCGGCGGACGAGAACCTGCACATGATCTTCTACCGCAATATCTGCGAGGCCGCCCTCGACGTCGCGCCCGCCCAGACGCTGACGGCGATCACCGAGATCCTGAAGCAGTTCCAGATGCCCGGAGCGGGAATGCCGAACTTCCGCCGCAACGGCGTGCTCATGGCCAAGCACGGTATCTACGACCTGCGCCAGCACCTCGACGAAGTCGTCCAGCCGGTGCTGCGCAAATGGAACATCTTCGAACGTGACTTCGGGTCCGAGGGCGCCCAGACGCTCGACGAACTCGGCACGTTCCTCGAGGATCTGGAACGCCAGGCCGTGAAGTTCGAGGACATGCGCGACCGTTCCCTGGCCCGTGACGCCGCGCGCCGCGAACGCGCCGAAGCGACAGTCTGATCGCAGCCGATTCCGTGCCGGTGGCCTCCACCGGATATCCTGTGCCCGGTACCGAACGATTTCGGTGCCGGGCACAGTTGCTCAGTTCGGGCGGTTTCTCGCCCTGCTTCCGACATCGTTTGTTTCCGAGGTTTGCATGTCCCGCCTTCGCATCGGCTCGCTCGAACTCGACAGTCCCGTCGTACTGGCCCCGATGGCCGGCGTCACCAATGTCGCGTTCCGCACCCTGTGCCGTGAACTCGAACTCGAACGTGCCGGCAGCACGTCGGGCCTGTACGTGTGCGAGATGGTGACCGCCCGCGCGCTCGTCGAACGCCATCCGGTGACGATGCACATGACGACCTTCGGCCCCACCGAGACGCCGCGGTCGCTGCAGCTCTACACCGTCGATCCGGACATCACGTACGCGGCGGCCAAGATGATCGTCGACGAGGATCTCGCCGACCACATCGACATGAACTTCGGATGCCCCGTCCCGAAGGTGACCCGCAAGGGTGGCGGTTCCGCGCTGCCGTACAAGCGTCGTCTGTTCGGGCAGATCGTCGCGGCCGCGGTCCGCGCGACCGAGGGCACCGACATCCCGGTGACCGTCAAGTTCCGGATCGGGATCGATGACGAACACCACACTCACCTCGACGCCGGGCGTATCGCGGCGGCCGAGGGCGCGGCGGCGGTGGCCCTGCACGCCCGCACTGCGGCGCAGCGGTACTCCGGCACCGCCGACTGGAACGAGATCGCGCGCCTCAAGGAACACGTCACCGATGTGCCGGTGCTCGGCAACGGAGACATCTTCGACGCGGACGATGCCGCGAAGATGATGGAGCAGACCGGATGCGACGGCGTCGTCGTCGGCCGCGGCTGCCTCGGCCGTCCGTGGCTGTTCGCGGAACTGTCCGCCGCGCTCAACGGTCGCGAAATCCCCACTCCGCCCACGCTCGGTGAGGTCGCGCAGATCATGCGCCGGCATGCCCGGCTGCTCGCCGATCATCACGGCGAGGACAAGGGCATGCGCGAAATCCGCAAGCACATCGCCTGGTACATGCGCGGGTTCCCCGCCGGATCCGATCTGCGCAACGGGCTCGCGCGTGTCTCGAGCCTCGCCGAACTCGACGACCTGCTCGGCCGGCTCGATCCCGACGTCCCGTTCCCGAGGGACGCCGAGGGACCCCGCGGCCGCCAAGGCTCGCCCAGTTCCGTCGCCCTGCCCGACGGCTGGCTCGACGACCCCGAGGACACGCTTGTTCCCGCCGGTGCCGACATGATGCATTCGGGCGGCTAATCGGTCCGCAGACCGGCCGGGATCCCGACATCCCGGCGGACGCCTCGATGCAACGTCATACGGTCAGTATCATGACGGGGTCGCCGACGAGGCGGATGCAACGAGAAGCGGGACATCCGCGGAGAGGCGAGGGAATCGGTGGGTGAGGAGCACGATTCGGGCTTGCCCGACTCTCGCGCTCCCTGGGAACGTCCGCTCGCGGACAGCACCTATCGCGAGTTGCAGTCCGGCCGGATGGATGGACAGGACGCCGACCAGCCCAATCGACGGCACAGCGCTCCCGAGACTCCGACGCGCCGCGCGGAGAGCCGTAACCGCAGGGCCGCGCAACCCGGCGATTCCGAGCAGCTCACCGTCGCCGACCTGATGAACAAGGTCGGCCGCGACAGCGCTCCCGTGGAACGCCGCGAGCCGGCCGCCGCTCCCTCACCGGAACCGGACCGGTTCCCGGTATCGCCGGCGCCGACACCGCGCTCCGCGCGATCCCAGCCTCCGGTTCCGGCACCGCCTCCGGTTCCGGCACCGCCTCCGGTTCCGGCACCGCCTCCGGTTCCGACACCGCCCCCGGCACCGCCGCCCGCGCGGTCGACGTCTCGGCCTCGACCGGCTCCGCCCACCCGATCCTCCCGGGCCACGCCGCCGACACCATCGGAGTCCGTCGCCGAACAGACCCGGGTCGCCGAACCGCCCCGGGTCACCGCGACGACACTGCCGCCGCCGCGCCCGCCGCGTGGCCGGCCGGTGGTCCCGGACGATGAACCGACCGTGCAGATTGCGATGACCGGTGAGTCCTTGGGGCCTGCGGAACCGCCAGAAGGACTCACGGGCGCGGACGCGGACGCGGCGCAACGAGCAGCACCGCAACCCGCCGGGAGGACCGGCGGCCCGAGCAGGCTCGCGGTCAGCAAACGCAGACGCCGGTCCCGGATCGCCCTCGCCGGCCGGACCGTGGTCGCGTTCGCGTCGGTGCTGGCTCTGGTCGGCACCGGCGGCATCTGGGGGTATGTGCGGTCCACCGAGGCGGGCTTCTCGCAGATCGCCGCACTGGACACCGAATCCACCGACATCGTCGACCCGGTCGGGCAGACCGGCGACGAGACATATCTGATCGTCGGCACCGACACTCGCGCCGGGGCGAGCGGCGCAGTCGGCGCGGGCACCGCGGAGGATGCCGAGGGTGCGCGGGCCGACACGGTCATTCTCGTCAACATCCCGGCCGACCGCAGCCGGGTCGTCGCGGTGTCGTTCCCCCGCGACCTCGATGTGGAACGTCCGGTGTGCCGCGGTTGGGACAGCGCCACCGGCGACTATGCGACCGAGATCTTTCCGGCCGCCGACGGCGACAAGCTCAATGCGACCTACGCGCTGGGCGGGCCGAAGTGTCTGGTGAAGGTGATCCAGAAGATGTCCGGCCTGAAGATCGGGCATTTCGTCGGGATCGACTTCGCCGGTTTCGAGTCGATGGTCGACGGGATCGGCGGTGTCGAGGTGTGCACCTCCGCGCCGCTGATCGACGGCGAGCTGGGCACGGTGCTCCCGACGGCGGGACGGCAGATGCTCGACGGCCGGCAGGCACTGGACTACGTCCGCGCCCGCAAGGTCGAAGCCGAGGGCAACGGCGACTACGGCCGGATCACCCGACAGCAGAAGTTCCTGTCGTCCCTGTTGCGGTCCGCGCTGTCCAACAAGGTGCTGCTCGATCCCGGCAAGCTCAACGGCTTCATCAACGCGTTCACCCAGGCCACCTTCGTCGAGAACGTCAACACCGAGTCGCTGGTCAAGCTCGGCCGTTCGCTGCAGAACGTCGATGCCGGTGCCGTCACCTTCCTGACCGTGCCGACGGACGGCACCAACGACTGGGGCAACGAGATCCCGCGCCTGGACGACATCAAGGCGATCTTCCAGGCCATCATCGACGACGGGCCGCTGCCCGGCGAGAAGCGCGACGAGCCGGCCCCGAGCGAGTCGGCGGGCGGCGCGGCCATGGCGGCACCGTCGGCGCCGGCACCGACGGTGCTGCCGGCCCAGGAATCGGTCGACACGAGTTACATCACGCTGCAGGTGTCCAACGCGTCCGGGGAAGCCGGTCTCGCCGCGCGGACCGCGGAATCGCTGGGCGCGTACGGCTACTCCATCTACGCCGTCGGCAACTACTCCGGCACCAGCTCGCACACCATCGTGCGGTTCACTCAGGGCCAGGAAGCCGAGGCTGCAACGGTCGCGTCGATGATCCCCGGTGCGGTGCTCCAGCAGCTGTCGTCCACGGCCGATCGCCTCGGCATCGTCGAGCTCGTGCTCGGATCCGACTTCGCCGGCACGATTGCCGAACCGCAGCTTCCCGGTACGCTCCTCGAACCCATGCCCGTCGAGCAGGCTCCGGCTGGGGAGATCGAACTTCCCGTGGATCTCGCGGTGACGAACGCCGGTGACGACTCCTGCGGCTGACGGCCCGGGTCCGGCACGACGATTCGGATCGGTCGTTCACCCAGCATTCATCCGCTGCTCGTGACGCAGCTTTCTTTCCGCCGTAGGCTGTGAGATTATGCGCGTCGCTTACAACGAACAGATGACAGAGCTCGCCGATCTCCTCGGCGAGATGGCCGGTCTGGCCGGTCTCGCCATGGAACGGTCCACCGAGGCCCTCCTCCATGCCGATCTTCCCCTTGCCGAGATCGTGATCGGTGAACACGACAAGATCACCGATCTGAGTGCGATCTGCGAGGAGAAGGCGTTCGCGCTCCTCGCCCTCCAGGGGCCGGTCGCCGGCGATCTGCGGGCCGTCGTCAGCGCCATCCAGATCGTCGCCGACATCGACCGGATGGGGGCGCTGGCCCTGCACGTGGCCAAGGCGACGCGTCGACGCCACCCCAACCACGTCCTGCCCGAGGAAGTGAACGGGTATTTCGCCGAGATGGGGCGTATCGCCGTGGCTCTGGGTGCCGCCACCAAGGAGATCCTCGAGACCCGCGACCCCGAGCGGGCGGCGCGGCTGCACGAGGAGGACGAGGCGATGGACGACCTGCACCGTCACCTGTTCACGGTTCTGATGGACCGGGAGTGGAAACACGGCGTCGCCGCCGCCGTCGACGTGACGCTGCTCGGGCGATTCTACGAACGCTTCGCCGACCACGCGGTCGAGGTCGGGCGCCGTGTCGTCTTCCTGGTCACGGGCAAGCTCCCGACCGACGAGGACTTCCGCGCGATCCGCGAAAAGCTCGACAACCTGACGGTGTACCCGAACCAGGCGTAGAACGCGCGAAACGGGGCCCGGCCGGACTTTCCGGCCGGGCCCCGTTTCCGTGCACCCGCAGACGCGGCGCGATCTATCCGACTATCCGAAGCGGCCCGAGATGTAGTCCTCGGTGGCCTTCTGCGTCGGGTTCGAGAAGATCTTCTCGGTGTCATCGATCTCGACGAGCCTGCCCGGCTTGCCGGTGGCCTCGAGGTTGAAGAACGCCGTCTGGTCGCTCACCCGGGCGGCCTGCTGCATGTTGTGGGTGACGATGACGATCGTGAAATCCTGCTTGAGTTCGGTGATCAGGTCCTCGATGGCGAGGGTGGAGATCGGGTCGAGCGCCGAGCACGGCTCGTCCATGAGCAGCACGTCCGGGGAGACCGCGATCGCCCGGGCGATGCACAGACGCTGTTGCTGACCACCCGACAGACCGCCACCAGGCTTGTCGAGGCGGTCCTTGACCTCGTTCCACAGGTTCGCACCGCGCAACGACCGCTCGGCGATCTCGTCGAGGGACTTCTTGTCCCGAACTCCCTGCAGCTTCAGGCCGGCCACGACATTGTCGCGAATCGACATGGTAGGGAACGGGTTCGGGCGCTGGAACACCATGCCGATGGTCTTGCGCACACCGACCGGATCAACCGACGAGTCGTAGATGTCCTCACCGTCGAGCAGCACCGAACCTTCGACGCGGGCTCCGGGGGTGACCTCGTGCATGCGGTTGAGCGACCGCAGCACCGTCGACTTGCCGCAGCCCGACGGGCCGATGAACGCGGTGACGTTGCGCGGGGGCACCGACAGCGTCACGTCGGACACGGCATGGAACTTGCCGTAGAAGATATTGACGTCCTTGAGATCCAGACGCTTGGCCATTATCGGCTCCCTAATGGTGTTTCGAACTCGACGAGTGGAGGCGTGTCGGCTACTTCGAGTTGCCGACCTGCGAGAGGCGGCCGACGAGCTTGGCGGCGATGTTCAGCACGGCGATGACCACAATGAGGGTCAGGGCGGCGCCCCAGATGCGCATCGAACCGGCGTCGGTGGGGTTGTTCATCTCGGCGACCATGACGCCGGGCAGCGACCCCATCTCGCCGCCGAACAGATTGAAGTTGATGAAGGGCGCGTAGCCGACCAGGATCAGCAGCGGCGCGGTCTCGCCCATGACACGGGCCAGCGCGAGCATGATGCCGGTGATGATGCCGGGCAGCGCGGTCGGCAGCACGATGCGGGCGATCGTCTTCCACTTCGGGACGCCGAGAGCGTACGACGCCTCACGCAGGTCCTGCGGCACGATCCGGAGCATCTCCTCGGTGCTGCGCACCACGACCGGCACCATGAGCAGCACCAACGCCAGCGACACCGCGAACGCGGACTTCGGGAACCCGAAGGTGGCGATCCACAGCGCGTAGATGAACAGCGCGGCGACGATCGAGGGCACACCGCTGAGGATGTCCACCATGAAGGTCGTGATCCTGGCGAGCTTCGAGTTGCCCGCGTACTCGACAAGGTAGATCGCGACGAACACCCCGAGCGGGATGGAGATGACCGCGCAGACGAGGCCCTGCATGAGGGTGCCGATGAGCGCGTGGTAGATGCCGCCGCCCATCGACGACGCGGACAGGCCGCTGAACGAATTGGTGAACCAGGTCGACGAGAACAGGGCCGGCAGGCCCTTCGCGATCACCGTGGCCAGCACCCAGGCGAGCGGAACCAGCGCGACCAGCACCGAGAGGGTGACGAGCACGGTCGCGGTGTAGTCGGTCAGACGCCGGCGCGCGCCCACGCCCCGGAAAGTCGGCGCCTTGACGGGCGAGTCGAGAACGGTCGTCGACATGGGTCAGTCCTTCTTTCCGGCGACCACCATGCGGGCCGCGGCGTTGACCACGAAAGTGAGTACGAACAGGACCAGACCCGCGGCGATGTAGGCGCCGGCCTGGATGTCGTTGTTGAACTCGGCGTAGCCCAGCGCGATCTTCGAGGCGATGGTGGCGCCGCCGTCGAACAGCGACCACGAGAACGCCTGCGACGTGGTGCGCAGGATCATGTACAGCGCCATCGTCTCGCCGAGCGCGCGGCCGAGGCCGAGCATCGAACCGCTGATGTAGCCCGACTTGCCGAACGGGATCACGGTCGTCCTGACGACCTCCCACCGGGTGGCGCCGAGCGCGAGCGCGGCCTCGACCTGCGCGACCGGGGTCTGCACGAATACCTCGCGGCTGACCGCGGCGATGGTCGGCAGGATCATCACGGCCAGAACGATCCCGGCGGTGAAGATGGTGCCGCCACCGATGATCGACCCGGAACCGTCGGCGAAGAGCGGGAACCAGCCGAGGCTGTCGTTGAGCCACTGCGCGAACGGGCGGATGGCCGGGGCGAGCACCAGCAGGCCCCACAGGCCGTACACGATCGACGGCACCGCAGCCAGCAGGTCGATGACGTACGCGAGCGGCTTCCTGATCCGGTCGGGGCAGTACGAGGTGAGGAAGATGGCGATGCCCAGCGCCACCGGCATCGCGAGGATCAGCGCGAACACCGACACCAGAACCGTGACCTGGAACAGGTCGAGCACCCCGAAGGCCATCTTCTCGACGTCCTGCGTGAGCCACTCACGGCTGGTCAGGAAGTTGACGGTGTTGCGCTGCAGCGCGGGGACCGCCCGCCACACCAGGAACACGGCGATGGCGCCGATGATCAGCGAGACGAGGACGGCCGACCCGGTGGCCAGCGAGCCGAAAATCCTGTCGCCGGGCCGGCTCACCGGCTTGCGGCGTCCGGCGTCGAGATCTGTAATCGTGGCCTCCGGGGTGCTGCCGTGCGGACCGCCCGCCCCTGAACCCCCGTGATCGGGGGCAGGGGTGCGAGGTGCCGAAGTGGTGGGCGCGTCACTCATCTGCGCTCGCAATCTTTCTACGCATGAATATAGATCGGGGCGGTCGTCGCACTGCGGCGGATCAGCCGATGGCGTCGATCGATTCGGTCAGCTTGGCCTTGAACGAGTCGGGCAGCGGGACGTAGCCCTGCTCCGAGAGGCCCGTCTGTCCTTCGTTGGCCGCGCTCGTGAGGAACGACTTGACCGCCGCGGACGTGTCGGCGTCGTAGCCGCCCGAGCACACGATCTCGTAGGTGGCGAGGACCAGCGGGTACGCACCGGCCTCCGTGCTGCCGTAGATCGACGAAAGGTCGAGGGTGAGGTCGCCGCCGCCGGTGCTGGCGAACGCGGCGCCCTCGATGGCCTTGCCGGCGCTCTCCTCGGTGAGTTCGACCGGGCCGGAACCGTTGTCGATCTGCGCGACGCTGAGGTTGCTCTGCTTCGCGAAGGAGCTCTCGACGTAGGTGATGGCACCCGGCGTGCTCGCGACGGCCTGCGCGACACCCGCGGAGCCCTTCGCGCCCTCGCCGACGCCGCCGGTGAAGTCGGAGCCGGCGCCGGTGGTCCACGCGCCGCGCGAGGCGGCCTCGAGGTACTTCTGGACGTTGTCGGTGGTGCCCGAGGAATCCGAGCGGACGACCGGAGCGATGGGCGAATCAGGAAGCGTCGCACCGCTGTTCAGCGTCGCGATGGCCGGATCGTTCCACTTGGTGATGCCACCGTTGAAGATCTTGGCGATGGTCTCGCCGTTGAGAACCAGGTTGTCGACACCCTCGAGGTTGTAGGCGATCGCAACCGGGCCGAACACGAGCGGCAGGTTCCAGGCGGGGTTGCCGGCGCAGCGCTCGGCGGCCTGCGCCGCCTGGTCGCCCTTGATCGCGGAATCGGAGCCCGCGAAGTCGATCTGCTTGGCGATGAACTGCGTACGTCCGTCACCGGAACCCGACGGGTTGTACGCGACGTTGACGTTCTTGCCCTTGTCGTTGCACACGGCGATGTAGGTGGACACGAAGGCGTCCATGGCGTTCTTCTGCGCAGACGATCCTGCGGCCGACAGCGTGTCCTTGCCCTCGCAGGTTGCGGTCGAGGCGGACGCGTCCACATCGACGTCGGCGGCGTTGTTGTCGCTACCGCATGCTGCCAGGGTAAGAGCTCCTGCGGCCATCACGCCGAGCAGGGCGCCACTGCGCTTGAGGTTCACCTGTTCTCCTCCGGAAATTCGCGACCGGCACGCCCGTCGGGCGGCGGGTACAGGCACCGGTCGGTCCTGGTGCCGGGTCGAAGTGGCTCGACCCGTAGCGAACGTAGAGGCGGACAGTGGCCGATCAGGGGATCGTCGGTGAACGGGAGGTGAACCGACACCGAATACATGATGGTTGTATTGAATCCGTCACAGTCCGTTCACCGACGGGGTGAGGCAGGTCACGCGGGTTCCGCGGCCACGGGGCCGGCCTCCCGCGCATAGGCGACGTCGACGTGGAACCGGTCGAAACCGAGCCGGCCGTAGGTGTTCAGTGCGGCCGTGTTGTCACCCTCCACGTACAGCAGCACCGCACCCAGGCCACGGTCGCGCAGATGGTGCAGGCCCGCCAGCGTGAGGAGCCGGCCCAGGCCGCGGCCCTGTGCCTGCGGGTCGATGCCCACCACATACACCTCGCCGAGGGCCGGTTCCGTGTCGGTTGCGGCATGCACCTTCGTCCAGTGGAAGCCCAGCAGCCGATCGGGGTCCTTGCGGTCGAACGCCAGGAACAATCCCGCCGGGTCGAACCAGGCCTCGGCGCGTCGTTCGGCGACGTCGGGCTCGGTCCAGCGGCCCTGTTCCGGATGCCACGCGAACGCGGCAGCATTGACCCGCAAGAGTTCCGCGTCGTCCTCGGGGCCGCGGTACGTGCGGACCAGCAGTGCGTCCGGAACATCGGCACCCGGCAGTTCCGGGGTGGTGAGGGATCGGCGCATCTGCAGCAGTTCGCGCACTCCGGCGAGTCCGAGCCGAGACGCGACCGCGCGGGCCGCCGGCAGGTCGCCGTGAGCCCATACCCGCGTGTCGTCGCCCCCGGCCGACAGCGCAGCCTCGACGAGTTCCGTGCCGAGACCCCGACCGCGGTGTCCGGGATCGACGACGACCTCGGCCATCGCACTGTGCTCGCCGTGGCCGGGAACCAGGACCGCCCAGCCGGCGACCTCACCGTCGGCACGCGCCACGAGGTGGCGGGCGTCGTCGTCGCGGCCGAGCGAGTGCACGCCCTGTTCCGAGACGGGGGCGGTGCCGTCGGCGCTGGTCGCGCGGTCGAGGATCGCGCGCACCGCGGCGGCGACGTCGGGTGTGGGACGAGTGTCGAATTCCATCCCGTCGAGGTTAGTCGGCGAACTCAGTTTCGGGGTCGTCGAATTCGACGGTGGCGACCCCGCCCTTGCCGGACTTGGCGGTGGGCCGGACCGCTTTGTATCCGACGTTGCGGACGGTGCCGATCAGCGACTCGTACTCGGGTCCGAGCTTGGCGCGCAGGCGCCGGACGTGGACGTCGACGGTGCGGGTACCGCCGAAGAAGTCGTAACCCCATACCTCCTGCAGCAACTGGGCCCGGGTGAACACCCGGCCCGCGTGCTGCGCGAGGTACTTGAGGAGTTCGAATTCCTTGTAGGTCAGGTCGAGCGGGCGACCGCGCAGCCGCGCGGTGTAGGTGCCCTCGTCGATGGTCAGCTCGCCGAGAGTGATCTTGCCGGTGTTCTCGGGCGCGACCGCGCCACCGGAACGACCGAGGAGCAGCCGCAGCCGCGCATCGAGTTCGGCGGGGCCCGTGGTGGTGAGCAGGATGTCGTCGAGACCCCATTCCGGGTTGACCGCGACGAGCCCACCTTCGGTGAGCACGGCGACGACGGGAACCGCCGATCCGGTGCTGCCGAGCAGCCGGCACAGTCCTCGCGCCGCGGCCAGGTCGGTGCGGGCGTCGACGATCGCGATGTCCGCCGAGCCCGCCTCCAGCAAGGACGACACTTCGGTCGGCGCGGGCCGGACGGAATGCGCCAGCAGCGCCAGGGACGGCAACACCGCGTCCGGGTTGGGGTCGGAGGTCAGCAGGAGCAGTTCCACCGGGCCTCCATTCTTGGTGTCACGAGGGCGTTCTTTCACTTATGAACGACGCGCTACAGATTAACGCCCCTTTTGTTACCACCGTGTAAGCACACGAACGGTGCACGTCGCCGCGTCGGTCACAATGGTGGGCGTGCGGAAACTGATCCTCGGACTCATCGTCCTCCTCGGCCTCGCCCTGCTCGTCGATTTCGGCGCTGCCGCGTGGTCCGAGTACCGGGTCTCGCGAACCCTGCGCGAGGGCGGTGCCCTGACCTCTGATCCCGCGGTGACCATCCACGGCTTCCCGTTCCTGCTGCAGGCCCGCAACGGCCACTACGAGAACGTCGAGATCCGCGCTCAAGGCGTCCACAGCGACATGCTCGGCGACATCACCATCGAGGCGAACCTGATCGGTGCGCACGCCCAGGCCTCGGAACTGCTCGACGGCTCGATCCGGTCGGTGCCGGTGGACCTGCTCTACGGGCGTGTCCGCATCGACGCGACCGAACTGGGACGGCTCTATAACATCCCCGACCTGCAGATTTCCGCACCACCGGCCAGCAAATCAGACGGCACGGGCGGCTCGGGAGGTTCCGGCCCGACGACCGCCGGCGGAGTGGTGCTCACCGGCACGGTCCCGGTCGGTCCGGTCACCGCCCAGGTGAGCGTCCAGGCCGATCTGCTGCTCGATGGCGACCGCGTCCGCATCGTCGCGTCCGATCTGTACTTCGGCCCCGAGGGCGACGCCGACTACACGGTGCCCGACCCGCTGAAGCCGATCGTGCTGGGTCTGTTCACCACCACGATCGAACCGCAGGATCTGCCGTTCGGTGTGTATCCGACGGCGGTGGAGGCGCGCGGCTCCCAGATCGTCATCGAGGGCGAGGCCCACGACACCGTCATCGATCTGGACGGGGTGCAGCGACTGTGACCGGAATCATCGTTCTCCTCGTCGTTCTCGTCGCCGCCCTGGTGGTGGGCACGGTGCTGCGGTCCCGGTCCGGCGCAGTGCGCGCGGTCGCCGCCGAACCGGAGGCCGCCGGCGTCGACCCGCTGCTGTCCGCACTCGGTATCGGTGTCGGCCCGGAGCCGACGGTGCTGCACTTCTCCGCTCCGTGGTGCGGCCCGTGCGCCGCGGTCCGCCGCGTGGTCACGCAGGTGATCGACAACTTCGCCGCCGCGCGCGACGACCTGCCGATCCCCCGGGACGTCGAGGTCGATCTCGACGAAAACCCGGAACTGGCAAGGAAACTCGGGGTGCTTTCACTGCCGACGACGTTCCTGTTCGACGCGAACGGCACGGAGCGGTTCCGTGTTTCCGGGGTTCCGAACGCGGCGGACCTGACATCGGCGCTCGAGCCCCTGCGCGCCCCTGGGGATTTTCTTTCCTGAGAACTTCGCTACACTCCGTGACGTGCATTCCCGCCAAGAGCTGATGCTCACCCGACGCCGCGCAGTCGACCTGTGCCGCCTCGGTGGCTGTTGTTGTTCCTGCTGATCATCTCGTCTCAGACGTCCACCACCCTCCGGTACGTCGCTTCAGACACAACGATGTGATCGCCCCGCGGTCAGCCGATCGCTTCGGGCACCTCGATACGCCGT
The DNA here is from genome assembly GCF_001895025.1 of Rhodococcus zopfii NBRC 100606 = JCM 9919. Taxonomy (GTDB): domain Bacteria; phylum Actinomycetota; class Actinomycetes; order Mycobacteriales; family Mycobacteriaceae; genus Rhodococcus; species Rhodococcus zopfii. Next base: position 221,942 of record NZ_BCXI01000007.1, on the reverse strand, counting down.
GTGCGCGTCCTCGATTCCCGCAGGAGCACCCCTGATGTCCGTTTCAGTTTCCTCTTCCGGCACCGTCGACCAGGTCGACGTCCGCGGTCCCCGCTTCGCCGCGTGGGTCACCACCGCCGTCCTCGTCGCCGTGCTGATCGTCGCGACGTTCTCCACCCCGGCAGCGGGTGTCCTGCTCGCCGTGCAGACCCTGGTGTTCGCACTCGGTGCGGTGTTCGGGCCGCGCCGCAGCCCGTACGGTCGCCTCTTCGCGAGGCTGGTGGCACCGCGTGTCGGTGCGCCGACCGAAACCGAACCCGTGCCGCCGCTGCGTTTCGCACAGCTCGTCGGCTTCGTGTTCGCCGCCGTGGGCACCGTCGGATTCCTCGCGGGTGCCGCCGTGCTCGGGTCCGTCGCCGCCGGGTTCGCGCTGTTCGCCGCGCTGCTCAACGCGGCATTCGGCCTGTGCCTCGGCTGCCGGATCTACCCGCTGGTGGCGCGTCTGCGCCCCGCGTCCTTCTGAACGTTCTTCCACTGTTCCCCAACCGACTTCCTCAGTGTCACCATCGAAAGGAAAATCCATGGCTCGCTCCGACGTCCTGGTCTCTGCAGACTGGGCCGAGCAGAACCTCGATGCGCCGAAGACCGTCTTCGTCGAGGTCGACGAGGACACCGCCGCCTACGACGGTGGCCACATCCCCGGCGCGATCAAGCTCGACTGGCGCAAGGACCTGCAGGACGGCGTCCGCCGCGACTTCCTGAACCAGGAGCAGTTCTCGGAGCTGCTGTCCGCCAAGGGCGTCGCCAACGACGACACCGTGGTTCTGTACGGCGGCAACAACAACTGGTTCGCGGCCTACGCCTATTGGTACTTCAAGCTGTACGGCCACCAGGACGTCAAACTGATCGACGGCGGCCGCAAGAAGTGGGAGCTCGACGGCCGGGAGCTGTCCAAGGACACCGTCACCCGCCCGGCCACCGAGTACAAGGCCTCCACGCCGGATACCTCGATCCGCGCATTCCGCGACGACGTGATCGCTGCGATCGGCAAGGCCAACCTGGTCGACGTGCGTTCCCCCGACGAGTACTCCGGCAAGATCCTCGCGCCGGCGCACCTGCCGCAGGAGCAGGCGCAGCAGCGCGGCCACGTCCCCGGCGCCATCAACATCCCGTGGAGCACCACCGCCAACGAGGACGGCACCTTCAAGTCCGACGAGGACCTCGCAAAGCTGTACGCGGACAAGGGTTTCGACGACTCCCAGGAGACCATCGCCTACTGCCGCATCGGCGAACGCTCGAGCCACACCTGGTTCGTGCTGCAGGAGATCCTCGGTAAGCAGAACGTCAAGAACTACGACGGCAGCTGGGTCGAGTACGGCTCGCTGGTCGGCGCACCGATCGAGTTGGGAGCATAAGAAACATGTGCGGAGCACCCGTTCAGAGCCAGAGCCTGCCTGCGGGCGTCGACGTCGAGAAGGAAACGGTCATCACCGGCCGGGTCCTCGATGCCGACGGCCGGCCTGTCGGCGGCGCCTTCGTGCGCCTGCTCGACAGCACCGATGAGTTCACCGCCGAGGTCGTCGCGTCCGCGACCGGCGACTTCCGCTTCTTCGCCGCTCCCGGCGACTGGAAGGTCCGTGCGCTCTCGAGCGTCGGCAACGGCGACTCGACCGTCAGCCCGAGTGCTGCCGGCGTGCACAACATCGACGTGATCGTCGCCAAGTGACGACGTGATCGTCGCCGAGTGACGACGTGATCGTCGCCAAGTGACGGCAACGCCCGGAGGCCCTGTCCCGCAACGGAACAGGGCCTCCGGCGTGTCGGGATCACTTCCCGGCGGGAGCGCCGTCACGCTCGGCACGCGCGAGCGCGCTGATCCAGTCGACGATCTTCTCGCTCTCCCAGTACCACGGATCGTGCGGATTGTTGTTCCAGTACGCGATGTGCTGAATGAACGCGAGGAAGATGTACGGCTTCAGCACGAGTTCGACCACGCCGCTGTTGTCCTCGACGAAACCGGCACCCTCGGCGCGCAGTTTCTCCAGCACGACGGGTGTTCCGGGACCGCCGGTCATCCCAGGGCCCACAGCCCAGTCGAGGATCTCCCGGAGCCGGTCGGGACCGAGGTCCTCGTCGGGCACCGGACGTGTCTTGTCCGCGACCGCGCGCAGGACGTCGAGCAGCGATTCGTCGGACTGCCACCAGTCGTCGTCGGAGACGATGTGCGCGGCCGCGCGCGCCGCCATGATGGAAATCACCCGCTCGGCGTCGGTGATCGTCTGGAGGGGGTTCGCCAGGGTGAATCGCATCTGGCCGAGGACACCGAGCGCCAGTTCCAGGATCGCGATGTCCTCGGGGGCGTCACACGCGATGTCGTAGGGACGGCAGGCGTGCTGGACGCGGTCGGCGAGGGCACCGTAGTCAGCGGGTTCGGACGACATGAAGCCGCCACCGGACGGGCCGGGGGCACCGAGCGAATCGACCCCGGCGGGCCGGTAGGGATCGCCGATGAGGACGACACCGGCGATGTCGTCGGGGCTGACGTGGGCATCGGCCGGACGGTGCCCGAGTTCCCGGGTGACGCGCTCGACGACTTCCCCGCCGACGCTGTAGCCGACGAGCACGAATCGCGTGCGGTCCCCGCAGCGGGTCTTCTGTTCGTCGAGGATGCGGTTCGTCGAGGCGACCCCCGCCGCCACCGAGTCCTGGTAGGTGGGCACGTCCCGGAACAGGCCGAGGCCGTAGGTGGACGGATAGGGCACGTACATCCATCCCACCGAACCGGGATCTCCGCTGTTGGCCTCGCCCGCGGGGACGGTCACGTTGCCGACCCAGTTCGACCACAACCGGCGAGTTTCCTCCTCGACAGGATTCCGGTCCGCACTCGAATCGGTGGCCCCCGAAACTGCGACGATCAGCAGGTCCGGGCAGTCGAGCGCCCCGTTGTCGGGATGGACGACCGGCCCCGAGCCGGGCAGGCTCGATCCGCTGCCCGGCGCCGCCGCAGCACCCGGCGCGAACACGGACAGAGCAGCGAGCGCCGCTGCGGCGAGAACTGAAGTGCGAAACGGGCGCACGCGACCTCCGAAATATGTGATGTCCGGCCGGAGCTGCCGGATCGGAAGAACCATATTCGCCGCACTCGTCGGCCGCGCGCGCTGATGCCGACCGCCGATTTTCGCCGCCCGCGGGTGCGGTCTAAGATGTGCCCGTGGTCATTTTCTTCGAGGTCCTGCTCGTCCTTGCAGCGCTGCTCATCACGTGGTTCACGCTGTACACCATCTACCGTCTGGTCACCGACGAGTCGTGACGACCGAACCCGGTGACAACCCCGGTGTCGTTCGCGGCAGCGGGGACAAGGCCGTCGCCGACGCCGTCGAGCGCGCCAAGGCGACCGCGGACCGGAACGTTCCGGTCCTGCCGGGGTTGCCCCTGCCCGACGACACCGCCAACCTGCGGCTCGGGCCGGATCTGCATCCCGCGTTGCTCGCGCTGCTGCCCATGGTCGGTGTGTGGCGCGGCGAGGGTGAGGGTAACGATCCCAAGACCGGCGATTATCACTTCGGCCAGCAGATCGTCGTTTCGCACGACGGCGGCGACTATCTCGTGTGGGAGTCGCGGTCCTGGAGGCTCGACGAGGACGGCGAGTACACCGCTCCGGATCGTCGCGAGAGCGGCTTCTGGCGGGTCGCCGGCCAGGACGTCGTCGGCAGCGAGGATCCCGAAACACTCGAGCTGCTGATCAGCCACAGTTCCGGTGTCGTCGAGCTCTACTACGGAACGGCCCTGACCCAGTCGTCGTGGGAGATCGCGACGGACGTGGTGATCCGCAGTCAGTCCGGTGAGGTCGTCGGCGGCGCCAAGCGCCTCTACGGCATCATCGAAGGCGGCGATCTCGCGTACGTCGAGGAACGCGTCACCGCGGACGGCGATCTGAAGCCGCACCTGTCGGCGCGACTGTCGCGTCATATCGGCTGACGCGTCATATCGGCTGAACGCCGGTCATATCCGGCTGAACGCCGTGGGCTCACCTGCCGTAAGCCCGCCCGTCCGTAGACGGAGAGCGGCCCCCGAGCCGTACCGGCGAGGGCGGACGCATCCACTCCCTCACGGGTCCCGGCCGGACTGACCGGGGACTCGGGGGCCGGGTGACTACCTGGGATTCGCCAGCCGCGCGCGCGGTCGGTGAATACCGTCGTCGGCGACAGCGGCTAGCCGGCAGCCACCTCACGTGTCCGACTTTCACTCATTGTCCAGACCACCTCCTTCCTCGCGTACGGACGAAGGTACGCCGGGCTCAGCGGGCCGGCAACGGATTATTCTCGGCGACCTCGACGACCCGATCCGCGGCCGTGCCGGCGGGCAGCTGATGGGTGACGACGACGACCGTGCGGTCCGCGGCGACCAGCCCGGCGTCCCGATCCAGCAGCAGACGCTGCAGGTGCGCGCCGTCGTCGGCATCGAGATGCTCGGTCGGTTCGTCGAGCAGCAGCACCTGCGCCGGTGACAGCAGTGCCCGGGCCAGCAGGAGCCGTCGGCGCTGACCACCCGACAGCGCGCGGGCACCGCCCGCGAGGGTCGTGTCGAGCCCTTCCGGCAGACCGGACACCCACTCCCCCAGCCCCACGGCGTCGAGCGCGGCCGTCGCGTCGGTCTCGTCGACGTCGCCGCGCGCCACGCGCAGGTTCTCGAGCACCGACGTCTCGAAGATGTGGGCGTCCTCGGCGAAGAACCCGACGTGACGCGGCAGTTGGGTCCGGTCGAGCTCGTCGAGCGCAACGCCGTCGAGGGTCACGGTCCCCGCGGCCGCGGGCAGCAGACCGGCGAGAGTCATGACCGTGCTGGTCTTGCCGCTGCCGCTGGCCCCCACGATCGCGACGCGCGCGCCGGGTGGCAGGTCCAGGTCGAGGGCGGACGACGCGCGACCGCCCGGCCATCCGCTGCGCAGCCCGGTGGCGCGCAGGTGTCCGGGACCGTCGACCGGAGTTGCTCCGTGCGGGACGGGCCGGTCGGCACGGTCGAGCAGGTCGGTGATCCGACCGGCCGCGATCCGGGCGCGGGTCAGTGTCAGCGCCGCGGCGGGCAACGCCCCGGCCGCTTCGAATGCGGCGAGCGGCAGCAGCACGAGAATGCCCAGCGACATCGGGCTCATCGTCGGATCGGACGCGAAGGCGGTGATGCCGACGAGCAGTGATCCGAGCACGGCGGCACCGACCGCGAGCGGTGTCGCGGCCTCGGCGAACGCGGCGGGCGCCGCGGCCCGATCGGTCGCGGCGATCACCGTGTCGTTCTCCGCGTCGGCCCGGCCGACCGTGGCGTCGAGCCGGCCCGCGACCCTCAGTTCGGCGGCGTGGTCGAGGACGGTGACGGCGTCCTGCGCGAACCGGGCGCGGGCGTCCGCCCCGTCGGCCTCCGCGCGGGCGGCGGCTCGCGCGGACAGCCACGGGGCAAGCACCCCCGCGACCAGCAGCGCGACCGCGAGGATCGCCGCTGTGGGAGGGGAGATCAGGGCGAGCGCGACGACGGCGGCGGCGGACAGCACGATCGCGACGGCGATGGGCACGAGTGCGCGCACCACCACGTCGCCGAGCGCGTCGACGTCGGCCCCGGTGCGGGCGAGCAGGTCACCGCGACGTAGGCCGGCGGATGCGGCGGGGTCGCCCCCGGCGAGCCGCCGGTAGAGCCCGGCGCGGGCGGCGGTGGTGCCGCGCAGCCCGACGTCGTGGGTGGCCAGGCGTTCGCAGTATCGGAACAGGCCTCGCGAAATGCCGAGGGCGCGCACGGCCACGACCGCGACCGTGAGGTCGAGGACCGGGGGCATCTGCCAGGCGCGGATGATGAGCCAGGCCGAGAGCCCCGACAGCAGCAGCGCGGCACCGAGGGTCGCGACTCCGGCTGCGACGGCGACGAGAACGCGGCGGGGTTCGAGTTCGAGCAGGGTCATGGCGCGGCGCAGATCGCTCGTGCGCCGGGCGCGTGGGCCACCCCCCCTTTTTCTGAGCGAATGTATCGTTCCCTCGGTTGAAGGAGACGAACGGTACATTCGCTCCGAAACTCCGAGCCGATCGCCTCCGGCGCGAGGACCTCGGCGTTGTTCGGTCATCGTGCGGTCACCTCGACGACGGTATCGGCGGCGGCCAGCAGGGTGGGCCGGTGCGCGACGATCACGACGGTCGCTCCGCGGTCCGCGCGTTCGCGCAGTGCGGCCAGGACGGTCGCTTCGGTCGCGGTGTCGAGGTGCGCGGTCGGTTCGTCGAGCAGCAGCACCGGGCGGGGGGACGCGAGGGTGCGGGTCAACGCGAGACGCTGCCGCTGGCCGAGCGACAGGCCGGTTCCACCGGCCCCGACCTCCGTGCTCCATCCGTGCGGGAGTTCGTCCAGCACCTCGTCGAAACCTGTTGCGGAGCAAGTACTTACAAGATCCGGTGCGGCGGCGTCCACTCCGGTGAGCGCGAGATTGTCGGCGAGGGTCCCGGGCAGCAGGACCGGCCGCTGTGGCAGCCACGCGACCTGCGACCACCAGGCGTCGGTGCCGCGCACCCCGTCGGTGCCGATGAGGACGCGCCCGGTCGAGGGTTCGGCGAGGCCGAGGATCGCGAGCAGCGCGGTGGACTTGCCGGCGCCGTTCGCGCCGGTCAGCACGGTGATCGCGCCGGGACGGCACACCGCGTCGAGGTCGTGCGGGGCGAAGCCGTCGCGACCGGCGACGGACACGCCGTCGAGCACCAGATCGCGGCCGCGGGCGTCGATCGTGCCGGCGTCCGCCTGCGCCGCCGTGGCCGGATGTGCGGTGTCGAGGATCGCGAAAGCCCTTTCCGCCGCAGCCATTCCATCCTCGGCTGCGTGGAATTTGGCGCCGACGGTACGCAGCGGCAGATACGCCTCGGGTGCGAGGATCAACGCGACGACCCCGGCCTCGAGGGGCATCCCGCCGACGACAAGACGCAGGCCGATGCCGACGGCCACGAGCGCCACCGACAGGGTCGCGAGGAACTCGAGCACCGACCCGGACAGGAACGCGACCCGCAGCGCCGACATGGTGGCGCGGCGATGGTCGTCCCCGAGTTCGCGTACGCGGCCCGCAGGTCCCTTCTCGCGCCCGAGTGCGCGCAGGGTCGGCAGGCCCGCGAGCAGGTCCAACAGTTGCGCGGACAGGGTGGTCATCGTGCGCAGGGTGCGGTCGGCACGGCCCTTGGTGAGCAGGCCGATGAGGATCATGAACACCGGGATCAGCGGCAGTGTCACGGCGACGATGATCGCCGAGGTGAGGTCCTGGGTCGCGATGGCGACGAGCACGATCGGGGTGGACACGACCGCGAGCAGTAGTGCCGGCACGTAGCCGGTGAGGTATTCGGTCAGGCCGCCGAGTCCGCGGGTGAGCACCGTGGCGATCTCGTCGCGGCGCGGGTCCAGGTCGCGGGGCGGCGCCGCCGCGGCCGCCGCGAGCACCTCGTGTTCGAGCTCGGCGACGACGCGGCTCGCGGAACGGTGCGCGTAGCGGCTGCGTACCCAGGACGTGGTGACGCGCACCGTGATCGCCGCGGCGAGCACGACCAGGTCGGTGCGCCAGTCCCCGAGAGCGCGGGCGTCGGTGGTGATGACCCCGGCCAGGATCCGGCCGATCATCAACGCGGACACCACGATCGCCGCGACATCGACCAGCGCGGCAACGACGGACAGGACGAGATATCCGCGCACGGACGCCGAGTACCGCCACAGCCGCGGATCGATCGGGCGACGGCGCCCCCGCGCCCCGCCGGATTCCGTGGAATCGAGCAAGCGCGCGGGGGTGACGTCGGGAACGGTCACGACCGCTCCGCTCCGACCGTCAGCCCGATCGAGTTCGGGATGTGGTGGGTCGAGATGCGCTGGCGGAAGACCCAGTACGTCCATCCCTGGTAGATCAGGACCACGGGGGTCACGATCGCGGCGGCCCATGTCATGACCTTCAGGGTGTACGGGCTCGACGACGCGTTCTCGATCGTCAACGACCATGCGTCGTTCAGCGTCGACGGCATGACGTTCGGGAAGAGCGATCCGAACAGGAGCACGATCGTCGCGGCGATCGCCACGGTGGTGAACACAAACGCCCAGCCCTCCCGTTCGAGCCGGGTCAGCGCGACGACCGCGACGAGCGCGACCGCAGCGACTGCGACGAGGATCGCCGTCCAGCCCTTGCCGTAGGCCAGCTGTGTCCACAGCACGAACACGCCCGCGACGACGACCGTCGGGATCGACAGGCGATGGGCGAGTTTCACCGCGTCGGCGCGGACCTCGTCACCGGTCTTGAGCGCGAGGAACACCGCGCCGTGCAACGCGAACACGAGTGCCGTGGTGGCCCCGCCGAGCAGGGCGTACGGGTTGAGCAGTGCGAAGAACCCACCGACGTACTGCTTGTCCTCGTCGATCGCGACGCCGCGGACGATGTTGGCGAACGCCACACCCCACAGGACGGCGGGCACCCAGGAACCGACCATGATCCCGAGGTCCCAGCGGCGGCGCCACGTCGGGTCGTCGATCTTGCCGCGGTACTCGATCGCGCAGACCCGGACGATGAGGGCGAGCAGGATCAGCAGCAGCGGCAGGTAGAACCCGGAGAACAGCGTCGCGTACCACTCGGGGAACGCCGCGAACAACGCGCCGCCGGCGGTGAGCAACCACACCTCGTTGCCGTCCCACACCGGCCCGATCGTGTTGAGCAGCACCCGACGCCGGGTGTCGGCGACTGCGTCCTTGCCTCGCCCGAGCACCGGCATGAGCATGCCGACACCGAAGTCGAAGCCCTCGAGCACGAAGTACCCGGTGAACAGCACCGCGATGAGAACGAACCAGAGTTCTTGAAGTCCCATGATCGTGCTCTCCTAGTACGCGAAGGACAGTTGTTTGGGCCGGCCGTCGTCGGGCTCGTCGTGCCCGGGCGGATGCACGTCGTGCGGCAACGGTCCTTCGATCGTGTAACGACGGATCAGCCAGAACCACACCACGCCGAGCGCGGCGTACACGAGGGTGAAGGCGACCAGGGAGGCGATCACCGTGGCGGGCGCGTGGTCGGAGACGCCCTGGTCGACGGTCAGCCGGATCATGTCGACGCCGGTCGGGTTGGGGTGGACGACCCAGGGCTGGCGGCCCATCTCGGTGAAGATCCAGCCGGCGCTGTTGGCCAGGAACGGGGTCGGGATCGCGGCGATACTGAGCCATCCGAACCACTTCTGGTCGGGCAGGCGGCCGCCGCGGGTGACCCACAGTCCGGCCAGCGCCAGGGCCAGCGAGCCCACGCCGAGGCCGATCATGGCGCGGAACGACCAGTACGTCACGAACAGGTTGGGCCGGTAGTTTCCGGGGCCGAACTGCTCCTCGTACTGAAGCTGCAGATCCTGCACACCCTGGAGTTCGACGCCGGTGAACTGGCCCTCGGCGAGGTACGGCAGGACGAAGGGGACCTCGATGAGGTGAGTCACGCCCTCGCAGTCGTTGTGCGTGCCGATGGTCAGGATCGAGAAGTTCGGGTCGACCTGGGTGTCGCACAACGATTCCGCGGAGGCCATCTTCATCGGCTGCTGCTGGAACATGAGCTTGGCCTGGACATCGCCGGTGAAGATCACCGCAACCCCGGCGATCATCATCACGAGCAGGCCCAGACGGGTGCCGGGCCGGAACATGGTGCGAGCTTCGCCTTCGAGGCGCTCGGCCTCGGCGACATCCGTCGCCTGCTTCGCACGCCGCATGTTGCGAACCATCCACCAGCCACCGATGCCGGCGACGAAGGTACCCGCGGTGAGGAAGGCACCGGCGACGGTGTGCGGGAACGCGGCCAGGGCGGTGTTGTTGGTCAGCAGGGTCCAGATGCTGGTGAGCTCGGCGCGCCCGGTGTCCGGGTTGTAGATCGCGCCGACGGGGTGCTGCATGAACGAGTTCGCGGCGATGATGAAGAACGCCGACGCGTTCACACCGATCGCGACCAGCCAGATCGTCGCGAGGTGAAGCAGTTTCGGCAACCGGCTCCATCCGAAGATCCACAGGCCGAGGAACGTGGATTCGAGGAAGAATGCGACGAGGCCCTCGAGGGCCAGCGGCGCACCGAAGACGTCACCGACGAATCGGGAGTACTCGCTCCAGTTCATGCCGAACTGGAATTCCTGCACGATGCCGGTGGCGACACCGAGCGCGAAGTTGATCAGGAACAGCTTCCCGAAGAACTTCGTCAGCCGATACCAGTGGTCCTTCTTCGTGACCACCCACATCGTCTGCATGATCGCGATCATCGGCGCCAGGCCGATGGTCAGCGGGACGAGGATGAAGTGATAGACGGTAGTAATGCCGAACTGCCACCGGGACAGGTCCAACACATCCATGGCAACTCCGTGGTGACGCCCAGGAACAGTCGCCGAATCCGGGCTGTGGGCGCGCACCCGAATTCTGTGCACAACGTATCGACCGCGCAACGTGCACGAGGCCGAATCCGGTGTTACTACCGAATGTAGTAGCAAATGGGGTGCAGATACGAACGCGGTGTTCACAAACACAGTCGGTGCCGCGCGACTGCCAGCTCACCCCGCGGGTCTGCGCAGGCCTCTGCACCTAGTCGACCGTGTCGACCGCCAGATCGACCAGCTCCTCGACCTCGCCGACCAAGGCCCTCCGATCGAGCGGATGCCCGTCGAGAGTGTGCACCCGCACCGCGAGCGCAACACTCGACACCAGCCACACTCCGTCCGCGACGACGAGATCGGCCGGGCGCAACGTCTCGTACCGGGCCGTGAAGTCGTGCTGATCCGCGACCTCGAACAGCGCCTGCTGCGTGGTGCCGGGCAGAATCCCCTGCGCCGGAGGCGGTGTCAGCAATGTCCGGCCCCGCGCGATCACAACTGTCGAACGCGGGCCCTCGAGTACGCACCCCTCGCTGCTGACGAAGATCACGTCGTCGGCGCCGAGCGACTCCGCGTGTCGCAACGCGGCCATGTTCGTCGCATACGACAGCGTCTTCGCGCCGAGAAGCTGCCACGGCGCCTTCGACGCCAGATCCACCGAAAATCCACGCTCGAGGCTCACCACCGACACGCCGTCGCGTCGCGCCGCGCCGACACGCTCCGCGACCGGGGTCACCAACAGGAACGCGGTCGGATCACCACCGGTCTCGCGACCCCGCGTGTACACCAGCCGCAGCGCACCCTCGCGGTCCTTGCCCCATTGTTCGACGGCCAGCTCGATCGCCAGCCGCCACTCGTCGCGATCCGGTTCGGGCAGGCCCGCGGCCTCCGCGGACGCGGCCATGCGGGCCAGGTGCAGCTCGACGGTCCGTGCCCGCCCCTCCCGCACCAGCAACGTCTCGAAGACGCCGTCCCCGCGCAACACCCCGAAATCGTCGGCATGGAGCAGCGGCGCATCCGCGTCCCGCACCTCGCCGTCCAGCGTCACCAGCACCCGATCAGCCATGAGGCCCAGCCTATCCATTGGTGGTGCACGACCCGGTTCCCCATAGACTGGTGTCGTGGCCGAGTTTCCGATCGTGACCGAAAGCCCACTCCTCGCGCTCCCCGACGCTGTCGCCGCGCCCCCCGGCACACCCGACGCGGGACTTCCCTGGCATCACGGCGATCCTCTCGGTGAACAACGCGCCGCCACGCTCGGTGTCGCGGTGATCGACCGGTCGACGCGGTTCGTCATCGCGATCTCCGGGGAGGAACGACTCTCGTGGCTGCACACGATCTCGAGCCAGCATGTCGCGGCGCTGCCCGACGGCACCTCGGCCGAGAACCTGAGTCTGGACGCCAACGGCCGCATCGAACACCACTTCGTACAGACCGACCTGGACGGCGTCACCTGGATCGACACCGAACCCGGGCGCGGTCCGGATCTGCTCGCGTTCCTCACCAAGATGGTCTTCTGGGCCAAGGCCGAACCGCGCGACGGAAACGAACTGGCGGTGCTGAGCCTGCTCGGACCGCAGTCCGGCGACCCGCGCGTCCTCGCCGCCCTCGACCTCGAGGCGCTGCCGGATCGGCCGTACGCCGCGGTCGCGCTCCCCGGGGGCGGTTTCGTACGGCGCATGCCGTGGCCGACCGACCACTCGTACGACCTGCTGGTGCCTCGGGAACGGCTCGTCGAAGTGTTCGGGGCGCTCACCGCCGCCGGTGCCCGCGCCGCCGGCACGTGGGCGTTCGAGGCCCTGCGCGTCGAGGCCGTGCGCCCGCGCATCGGGCTCGACACCGACGAGCGCACCATCCCGCACGAGGCACGCTGGGTCGGCGCCCCCGACCGGTTCGGTGCCGTGCATCTCGACAAGGGCTGCTATCGCGGCCAGGAGACGGTCGCTCGGGTGGAGAACCTCGGCAAGCCGCCACGACACCTGGTGCTGCTGCACCTCGACGGTTCCGCCGACGGCCGTCCCGAACCCGGCGATCCGGTGACCGCGGACGGCCGGACCGTAGGCCGCCTGGGCACCGTCGTCGACCACCACGAACTCGGCCCCATCGCGCTCGCCCTGGTCAAACGCACCGTTCCTGCCGGAACGGCCTTGGTCGCCGGTCCCTGCGCCGCGGCGATCGACGCCGACTCGGTTCCGGACGACACCGGCGTCCAGGCGGGCCGTCTGGCCGTCGAACGGCTGCGCGGGCGGTGAACGCAGCAGATATCCGGCTCGGCCGGGTAGACGCGGTCTGCGTGGTGCACTCGATCCGGGACAGCGGCACGCGCCGCGTCCCGGTCACCGGTATCGACAAGCGTCCGGTGGCCGAGCCGGTGCACGTGGGCACACTCGGACTCACCGGCGACCGGCAGTGCGACACCGAGCACCACGGGGGCCGGTTCAAGGCCGTGTACGCCTACGACGAGGACGAGGCGCAGCGCTGGGCGTCCGAACTCGGCCGCGACCTGCCCGTCGGCTGGTTCGGCGAGAACCTGCGGTCGAGCGGGATCCCGACGAGCGACGCGGTGATCGGCGAACGGTGGCGGGTCGGCACCGGCGGTCTGCTGCTCGAGGTGACCGGACCGCGCACCCCGTGCGCCACGTTCGGGGTGTGGGCGGCCGAGCCCCGCTGGGTCGCGCGGTTCACCCGGCGCGGCGACACCGGCGCATATCTGAAGGTCGTCACCGAGGGCCCGGTCGCCGCGGGCGACACGATCGAAGTGGTGTCGGTTCCCGAGCACGGGGTCACCGTGCGGGATATGTTCACCGGGCGCGACCCGGAGCGGCTCGCGGTGATGCTCGAGCAGCAGGACGACCTGTCGCCCCGGATCATCGAGAAGGCTCGTAACCGGATCGCCCGACAGGTGCAGGGGGTCACGTGAGCGTCGAACTGGTGGAGGTCGTGCGGTCCGGGTTCCGCGAATGCGTGCACCGCGGCTCCCTGATCGTTCTCGACCCGCACGGCGAGGTGCTGATCTCGCTCGGTGAGGTCCACACGCCGATCTATCCGCGGTCGTCGAACAAACCGTTGCAGGCGACGGCGCTGCTGCGGCAGGGCTTCGTCCCGCGCACCACGGCCGAGCTGGCCATCGCAACCGCGTCGCACGAGGGCGAATCCGAGCACGTCGAGCTCGTCGAGGACCTGCTCGACGAGTACGGCTTCGACGAGACCGATCTGCAGTGCCCGCCGGATCTGCCGGGCAACGAACTGGCCCGCGCCGAGGTCCTTGCGTCCGGGCGGCCGCCGCGGACGGTGTACATGAACTGCTCCGGCAAGCACGCCGCGATGCTGGCCGCGTGCGCCGCGAGCGACTGGGATCCGCGCAGCTACCTCGACCCGGCACATCCGCTGCAAGAGGCCGTCGTCGACACCGTCCTGGACCTGGCAGGCGATGTCGAGGACACCGAGCTCGGTATCGACGGCTGCGGTCTGCCCATCGTGCCGCTGCCGTTGTTCAATCTGGCGACCGCGTACGCGCGGCTCGTCACCGCCGCTCCCGATACCCCGGAGCGGGCGGTCGCCGACGCGCTGCGCGCCCACCCGTTCCTGATCTCCGGGACCGGCAAGGACGACGTCCGGCTGATGACCGCGGTACCGGGCTTGATGTGCAAGGCCGGGGCCGACGGCATCCACGCCGGCGCCCTGCCGGACGGCACCGCGTTCGCGTTCAAGATCGATGACGGTCACGAACGTGCCCGGTTGCCGCTGACCGCGGCGCTGCTGCACCGGCTCGGCGGCGGCTGGTCGGAGGAACTCGCGACCCTCGCATCGCCACCGGTGCTCGGCGGAGGCATGCGGGTCGGCACGGTTCGCGCGATCCCGGGAGTGTTCTGAGCCGCCATTCTTCGACGAGCACCCACCATCGGCCCAGGTCGTGCCCGGATGAGACGCAACGGACACGGTCCCGGAAGGGTGTGTGGAGGCGGAACGAAGTTTTCCACGCTAGAGTGGACCGCAGGAAAATACTCACATCACCGGGGCCGCCAAATTCCCCAGGCCGCCCCGTCAAAGCGCGAGGGGGTTAGCCATGGGCCGCGGCCGGGCTAAGGCAAAGCAGACCAAGGTTGCACGGCAACTCAAGTACAGCTCGCCGTCCACCGACTTCGAGAGCCTCCAGCGAGAGTTGTCTGGTGGTGAACCCATCTCGCACCGGGACGAAGTCTTCGCAGACCAACGCTCCGGTTGGGACGACGACTCGGACGACGACTGGCGTCGCTGACCCAGAGTAATCCCACGCGCGGATTGGGGGAGCCGGCAACACCGGCTCCCCTTACTGGCGCAGAACGCACCCTGCAGGGGTGCGTTCTCCGGGATTCCGCGCCCCGACGCGCGGATGCTCCCCCGGCCCCGGGATCTCAGCACGCACCCCAGCACGAAGCACTGTGCCCGGGCCACCGAGGTGGCCCGGGCACAGTGCTTCGTGCGTGATCCGGATCGAACTAGAACCGCGGGTGGTCGCCGAGCAGCACGGCCCGGGTGTCGTCCTGGTCCTGCGCCTTGCGGACCGTGCCGAGCGTCCAGCAGTCGATGTGGCGTGCGGTGAGCACGGCCAGGGCCCGGTCGACGTCCTCGGGCGCCACGATCGCGACCATGCCGACGCCCATGTTGAACGTCTTCTCCATCTCGGCACGCTCGACGCGACCGCGCTGAGCGATCAGACCGAACACCGGCGCGGGGCTCCACGTCGTGCGATCCAGCTCGGCGACGAGGCCCTTCGGCATGACGCGCGCAAGATTCGCGGCCAGGCCACCGCCGGTGACGTGGCAGAACGTGCGGACCTCGGTCTCGGCGGCGAGCGCCAGACAGTCCTTGGCGTAGATGCGGGTCGGCTCGAGCAGCTCCTCACCGAGGGTGCGGCTGAACTCGTCGACATGCGCCGTCAGGCTCATCTTGCCGATCTCGAGCAGCACCTTGCGGGCGAGCGAGTAGCCGTTCGAATGCAGGCCCGAGGCGCCCATGGCGATGACCACGTCGCCGGGGCGGACCCGGTCGGGTCCGAGCAGCTTGTCGGCCTCGACGACGCCGACACCGGTCGCGGACAGGTCGTAGTCACCGTCCGCCATCACACCGGGGTGCTCGGCCGTCTCGCCGCCGAGGAGCGCGCAACCGGCCTGGATGCAGCCTTCCGCGATGCCGCCGACGATCTCCGCGACCCGCTCGGGAACGACCCGGCCCACGGCGATGTAGTCCTGGAGGAAGAGCGGCTCCGCGCCGCACACGACCAGGTCGTCGACGACCATCGCGACGAGGTCGAGACCGACGGTGTCGTGCTTGTCGAGCGCCTGCGCGATCGCGAGCTTCGTGCCGACGCCGTCGGTGGAGGCGGCGAGCAGCGGCTCCTTGTACTCACCCTTGAGCGCGAACAGTCCCGCGAATCCACCGAGGCCGCCGAGCACCTCCGGTCGGGTCGCCTTCTTCGCGAGCGGCGCGAACAGTTCGACGGCTCGGTCGCCTGCCTCGATGTCCACGCCCGCCGCTGCGTAGGAAGCTCCGGGGGTTGTGTCCTCGGTCATGGGTTGTCGGCTCCAGCCTCGAGTTGTGGTGAACAGGTGTGCCGGCACCGTCATCCGGACGCGCGTGTGTACGCCGAAAGCAGCCGGCCGCGCACCTACGGTACCGGACCGGCCGGGACCGTCGGCGCGCGAGGAGAGAAAAGTCCGGTCGTCAGGGACGACTCAACGCGTCCGCGTTGTCGTTGTCCAGGACAGTCGGGGTCGTCGAGTCGACGTCGACGACGCCCTCGAGGACGTCCTTGCCGACGACCTGATCCTTCGGCAGCCCGATCGGGTAGTGGCCGTCGAAGCAGGCCGCGCACAGCCGCGACGCCGGCTGCTCGGTCGCGCCGATCATGCCGTCGATGGAGATGTAGCCGAGGGAGTCGGCACCGATCGAGCGGCGCACCATCTCGACCATCTCGTCGAAGTCGTGCTCGGAACCGTGCGTGGCGTCGTCACGGGTGCCGCTGCCGTTGGCGATCAGCTCCGCCGGGGAGGCGAAGTCGATGCCGTAGAAGCACGGCCACTTGACCGGCGGGGACGCGATCCGCACGTGGATCTCGAGAGCCCCGGCCTCGCGCAGCATCCGGATCAGGGCACGCTGGGTGTTACCACGCACGATCGAGTCGTCGACGACCACCAGACGCTTGCCGCGGATCACCTCGCGCAGCGGGTTGAGCTTGAGCCGGATACCGAGCTGACGGATCGTCTGACTGGGCTGGATGAAGGTGCGGCCCACGTAGGCGTTCTTCATCAGGCCCTGCCCGTAGGGCAGACCGGAGCCCTGCGCGTAGCCGACCGCGGCGGGCGTCCCCGACTCGGGCACCGGGATCACCAGGTCCGCGTCGATCGGGTGTTCCTTCGCGAGGCGACGGCCGATCTCGACGCGGGTCGCATGCACCGACCGCCCGGCGATCGTGGAGTCGGGGCGGGCGAGGTAGACGTACTCGAAGACGCAGCCCTTGGGCTCCGGATTCGCGAACCGCGACGATCGGACGCCGTCGGCGTCGATCGCGAGCAGCTCACCGGGCTCGATGTCGCGAACGAAGGACGCGCCGACGATATCGAGGGCCGCGGTCTCGCTGGCGACGACCCACCCTCGGTCGAGGCGGCCCAGGCACAGCGGCCGGATGCCCCACGGGTCGCGCGCCGCGTACAGGGTGTGCTCGTCCATGAACGTCAGGCAGAATGCGCCGCGCAGCTTGGGGAACAACTTCATCGCGGCCTGCTCGAGAGTGCCGTCGGCGACGGCGTGCGCGAGCAGCGCGCCGATGATGTCGGAATCCGAGGTCGCGGCACCGGGCCGGGCCGGGTCGATGATGCCCAGTTCACGGCCCCGTGCGGCGAGTTCCGCGGTGTTGACGAGGTTGCCGTTGTGGCCGAGCGCGACGCCGGTACCGGCAGCGGTGCTCCGGAAGATCGGCTGCGCGTTCTCCCAGGTGGTCGACCCGGTCGTCGAGTAGCGGCAGTGACCGACCGCGATGTGACCGGGCATCGCGGCGAGCGTCTGCTCGTCGAACACCTGGCTCACCAGGCCGAGATCCTTGAACACGAGCACCTGCGAGCCATCCGTGACGGCGATGCCGGCCGCTTCCTGGCCGCGGTGCTGCAGCGCGTAGAGGCCGTAATACGTGAGCTTCGCCACGTCCTCGCCGGGAGCCCAGACTCCGAAGACGCCGCACTCCTCCCGAGGGTCGTTTTCGGGTTCGTCGGAGGCGAGAAGATTACGAGTGTGAACCGACAGATCGGCACTGGTCACCGGGGTGCTCCCTGGGGCTGGACAAGGGCGGGGCACACCCATTCTACGAGCCGGTTCCGGCAACCCCTATCGGGGACTCGTCACACGACCCGCATCAGCGGCAGCCAACGCGCGATCTCCGCGGCCCGGCTGCCGGACGCATCGAGCTTCCCCGACGCGACCGCGTCGTCGTATTCCAGCAGGCCCGTCGCGAGCAGCAGCCACGTGCGGGGCTCGGTTTCGACGACGTTCGGGGGTGTTCCGCGGGTGTGCCGCAGCCCCTCGATGCACTGCACCGCGACGAACGGCGGTACCCGGACCTCGACGCTCGCGCCCGGCGCCACCTGTTCGAGGGTGCGCGCGCTGAGCCGGACCGCCGCGGCGAGATCCGCCCGGGCCGGCCGGTCGTCGACGTCGCCGCACAGCCAGGGCGCGACCCGCAGCAGGACGTCTCGGAGTTCGGCGGGGTCGACGGGTTTGCGCGGTGCCACGGGTAGGCAGCCTAGGACATGCGGGCACCGCGCCGGGTCGCCACGAGGCGCACCGCGGCCGCTCCCCCGGCGTTGATCGCCAGGTGCGCGAGGGCGGGCGCGAGGACACTGCCACTGCGCCGTCGCAGCCAGTCGAAACCGAGCGCGGACAGACCGGTCGCCGCGACCGTCCCGGCGATGCTGTCACCCGCGATCATGGCCGGACGCACGTGCCACAACCCGAACACGGTGGCGTGTACCGCGGGGCTCACCAGCGGTGTCAGTACCCCGCGGAACAGCAGTTCCTCCGCGAGCACCGTCCCCACCGGGATGTGCAGTGTGATCCAGGTCCAGAAGTCGTCGCGACCGGCTCCGGCCGAGTCCGCGATCCGGCCGCGCACAGCGGGCGCGGACAGCGCGATCGCGTAGCCACCGAGCACCGCTGCGGCAACCGCACCGCCCCAGCGCAACCCGGACGGGACGCGGGTGGGGTCGAGCCCCAGCTCGGTGCGGTTCATACCCGACGCACGGGCCGCAGCGATCGCGCACACACCCAGACCTGCCGACGCCCACGTCCGCCCGTGCGTGCCGAGCGGCGCCGACGGCAGCGTCGCGCTCCACAGGACAGCCGCGGCCGCGACGGCCGGACCTGCGAAGCCGAACCGCGCGACGGTCACTTCTCCGGTCCCTGGCTGTCGGCGAGCGCCTCGAGCGCCAACCGCACCCGTGCGGTGTCGGCGGTGGTCCAGCCCTCCGGCTGGGTCACCGCAATCCAGCCGTCGAGGACCTCGGTACCGTAGTTGTGGCCGTGTCCGTCGGGCACGCCGGCCGCGTTCATCAGATCCGCCGAGACCTGCCAGAACGTGACGATCGGGAACCAGCGCATCTGCGGGAGCCGATCGGGCCCGGGCGGTTCGGACAGCCAGTCGGGGCGATTGAACAGCAGATCGGTCGACCACCACACCACCGGGTCCGACGCGTGCTGGATGTACAGCACGCGCGGATCCAGCCACGGGCTCGGCGGTTCACCGATGTCGGCGACGTCGTCGGTGAACCGCACGACCAGGCCGTCGGCGTATACCGGCTGCACCTCGGGGGTGCCGGGGTCGCGACGATCGACGAGCTGACGCCACAGCCGGTTGGCGTTGGGCGGTCCCACCCACAGCACTCCGTTCACGGTTTCGCGGATATCGGCGAGGGTGTCGAAAGCCCCTTCCCCCGACTGGGTTCCGAGGCTCTCGCCGTAGACGTACAGCTCGGGTCTGCGGGCCGGCGGCTGGGCGAGCCAGCGTTCGTGGATGCGGTCGACGAGGATCCGGCCGGCTTCGGCGGCCTTGTCGCGGTCCGCGAGGAACGAGATCCAACTCGGCAGGAACGAGTACTGCCACGCGACCATCGCGACGTCACCGTTGTGGACCAGTTCCATGGCCTGCGCGGCGGTGGGGTTCACCCAGCCCGTGCCCGTGGTGGGGATGATCACCAGCACCTTGCGCTCGAACGCCCCGGTGCGTTCGAGTTCGTCGATCACCAGATCCGCACGCGTCTCGGCGGTGTCGGCGGTGCCGAGACCGACGTACACGCGGATCGGTTCCTTCGCGGGCGTGCCGTTGATGGCTTCGAGTTCGGCGGCATCGAGGCCGCGAGAAACGAAGTTGCGGCCCTCGAAGCCGAGCGTGTCCCACGGCGCGAGCGATTCGGGACTGCCGGACTTCTCGGGGCGGGTCGGCTGTATCGCACCGGCTCGAGTCTCGCCGTCCTGGATGCTGAACGCGGAGTTGACGATCGCGTAGGATCCCCGGATCAGGACTCCGTCGATGAGCATGAACGTCATCAGCACGACCACCAGCACCCCGAGGGTCCGGGCGAGACCGGCCGGAAGGTGTCGCCGGATCAATTGCCGCGCAATCCATCTGCCGATGTCGCGCAGACCGCGCCACGCGGAGACGAGCAGCCCGGAAACCGCGAGAGCCAACGCCAGCGTGCGCAGGTAGCCACTGGTCGTCGTGCCTTCGGCGTCCATCAGCGCCGCGAGCTGACGCTGCTGGATCGCGGCGAGCACCAGTGCCACCACCGACGCGACGATCGCGGCGACCGGCACCGCGACCTTGATCGCCCGCAGCACGGGGATCGGCGGCGGCCACCACAGCGCCCGCGACAACACGAACCGGGCGACGACCCAGCCCACGACACAACCGACGCCGTAGCCGATCGCCGCGTTGAGACCGCCGATGATCCCCTGGAACAGCCAGTCGCGCGGCAGCAGCGACGGCGACAGCGACCAGCAGAAGAACAACGCCGCGAAGGCGATGCCGGTGAAATCCAGGCTCAGCCACCCCCACACCCGCGCGGTGAGGGGGTGGCGGTCACCGAAATCGGTGACCACGGCGATGACCTGACCTTGCCGGGCCTCTATCAACGCCAGCCGATCGACCTGGGTGCTGGCCATGGGCTACCCGAACAAGGCGGGGAGGGTGCCCTCGTAGACCTCTCGCAGCTCGGTCAGGGTCACCGCGAACTTGCCCTGCACCTCGACGGAATCGGATCCCTCGTCGACGACACCGATCCGCACCCACGGCAGGTCGCGCGCCGAGCACATCCCGGTGAAGCGGGACTCCTCGGTGCGCGGCACCGCGACCAGCACTCGGCCGGCGGATTCGGAGAACAGCGTCACGAACGGGTCCGCGTCCTCGGGAAGCAGGATCCGGCAGCCGGTCTCACCGGCGAGCGCCGCCTCGACGACAGCCTGCGCGAGACCACCCTCCGACAGGTCGTGGGCGGCCGAGATCAGCCCGTCGCGCGAACCGGCGACGAGGATCTCCGCGATGAGCCGCTCTCGCTCGAGGTCGACCTTCGGGGGCACGCCACCGAGGTGATCGTGCTCGACCTGCGCCCAGATCGATCCGTCGAACTCGTCGCGGGTCTCACCGAGCAGGATGAGCGTCTCGCCGGGCTCGAGGCCGAGACCGGTGGGGATACGACGGTGCACGTCGTCGATGACGCCGAGCACCGCGACGACCGGCGTCGGCAGGATCGCGGTCGATCCGGTCTGGTTGTAGAAGCTGACGTTGCCGCCGGTCACCGGGATGCCGAGCTGGGCGCATCCGTCGGCGAGGCCGCGCACCGCCTGCTGGAACTGCCACATCACGGCCGGGTCCTCCGGCGAACCGAAGTTGAGGCAGTTGGACACGGCCTTGGGGGTCGCGCCGGTGGTGGCGACGTTGCGGTATGCCTCCGCGAGCGCGAGCTGCGCGCCGGTGTACGGGTCGAGCTGGGTGAAACGGCCCGACGCGTCGGTTGCCAGGGCGATGCCGCGACCGGACTCCTCGTCGACGCGGATGACACCGGAGTCGGCGTTCTCGGCCAGGACGGTGTTGCCGCGCACGTAACGGTCGTACTGTTCGGTGATCCATTTGCGGCTGCACAGCGCCGGCGACGCGAGCAGCTTCAGCAGCGTGGCCTTCAGTTCGTCGTCCGTCTCCGGGCGCTTCAGGCCGGCGGTGGTGTCGGCGACCAGCGCGTCCTGCGAGTCGGGACGCTGCACAGGCCGTTCGTAGACCGGACCCTCGAGCGCGACGGTGCGCGGCGGCACGTCCACGACGGTCTCGCCGTGCCACGTGATGACCAGACGCTCACCATCGGTGACCTCACCGATGTCGGTGGCCAGGACGTCCCACTTCTTGCACACCGCCATGAACGCGTCGACGTTCTCGGGCGCGACGACCGCGCACATGCGTTCCTGCGACTCCGAGGACAGCACCTCGGCGGGGGTCATGCCCGTCGCGCGGGTCGGGACCCGGTCGAGGTAGATGTGCATGCCGCCGTCGCCGGCGGCGGCGAGCTCGGACGTCGCGCAGGACAGTCCGGCACCGCCCAGGTCCTGGATGCCGACGACCAGTTTCTCGCGGTACAGGTCGAGGCAGCACTCGATGAGCACCTTCTCGGTGAACGGGTCGCCGACCTGGACACTCGGCAGCTTCTTCGGACGGCCGCCGTCGCTGTCGTCGAACGTCTCCGACGCGAGGACGGACACGCCGCCGATGCCGTCGAGACCGGTGCGAGCGCCGAACAGGATGATCCGGTTGCCGGTTCCGGACGCGAACGCCAGGTGCAGGTCCTCGACGCGCATCGCGCCCGCACACAGGGCGTTGACGAGCGGATTGCCCTGGTAGGAGGGGTCGAACACGGTTTCGCCGCCGACATTGGGCAGGCCGAGAGAGTTGCCGTAGCCGCCGACTCCGCGCACCACGCCGTCGACGACGCGGCGGGTGTCGGGATGGTCCGCGGCACCGAAGCGCAGCTGATCCATGACCGCGATCGGGCGCGCACCCATCGCCATGATGTCGCGGACGATGCCGCCGACGCCGGTGGCCGCACCCTGATAGGGCTCGATGTACGACGGGTGGTTGTGCGACTCGACCTTGAAGGTCACCGCCCAGCCGTCACCGATGTCGACGACGCCGGCGTTCTCGCCGATACCGGCGAGCATCGACGACCGCATCTCGTCGGTGGTGGTCTCCCCGAAGTAGCGCAGGTGGACCTTCGACGACTTGTAGGAGCAATGCTCGGACCACATCACGGAGTACATCGCCAGTTCGGCGTCCGTGGGACGGCGGCCCAGGATCTCCTTGATGCGGGCGTACTCGTCGTCCTTCAGACCCAGCTCGACGTACGGCTGAGGAAGATCGGACGTCTCGGAGGCTTGGGTGACGGTATCCACCTGCGGTGACACTGGGCTCGGGTCCCTTCACTCTGGGATCGAAACGGCAGGCCGGGCGCGCACTGCCGCGGCCAGTCTATCGGGGCCGTGCGTCGTCCGGTGTCACCGGTGCGTCGCCGGACGCGCTCCGGGCGCTCGCCCGCGCGACGGTGAGCTCCTCCAGGTCGACGGTGACATCGTGACCGGCCGCGGTCAGCGTCACAGTTCCCCCGTGCTCCCCGTCGAACCGGTACCACCCGTTCTCGAGGATGAATGCTGCCAGAACGGCCGGTTCGGTGAGATCGACGATCCAGTACTGCGGGATTCCGCCTTCCGCGTATTCGGAGAACTTCGTGACGCGGTCGGTCCGTCCGCTGCCGCCGCTCGTGACCTCGACCACAAGCCGCACATCGGCGGCGGTCGCACGGTCGGGATCGGCCTCGACGAGGGCCCGGTCGACGACGATGACGTCCGGGCAGCGGACCGTGGGCGGTTCACCGGGGAGCAGTACCTCGACGTCGCCGAGCACGCACAACCCGTCGGGGAGCTGCCCGGCCAGGACATCGACCAGCGTGAACGTGACGTGCTGGTGCAGATACCCGGGATGCGGGGACACGACGAGCACGCCTTCACACATTTCGACGCGGTACCGCTCGTACTCGGGCAGTGCCGCCCACTCGTCGAGCGTCAGCAGATGGTCGGGGAACGACGGACCGCTCATCTTCGATCACCACCGTTCGTCCGCGGCGGGAGGGTGCACCCAGTCTCGCACCGCACACCGGTTCGCGTCCGGCCTTACGCGGGGTCGATTCGGTCGGAAGGCACCAACCGGACGCAGCAGAAGCCCGGAGCGGGGTCGAGGCACGCCCGCCGGGTGCGGTCGCCCATGCCTTCGAGCAGCGCCGTGAGCAGATCGAGATTCATGCCGCACACCAGGTCGGTGTGCCCGTCGACGAGTGCATGGAACGGGCAGTTGCCGAGGCGGATGGTCGACCCGTCGTCGATCGGCTCGAATCCGTGGTCCGCGAGAACCTCGACCGTCTGCTCACCCGCGGAGTCCTCACCGATGCGCCGGCCCAGTTCCGCCGCGCGACGGGACAGCACCACCCGCGGCGATTCGCCGGTGCGGTCGGACTCGTCGACCGCGTCCGCGAGCAGCCGGCCCGCGAGTTCGTATCGCCGGGCCGGCAGGGTCACGTCGATCTGCCGGGCGGCCCG
Organism: Rhodococcus zopfii NBRC 100606 = JCM 9919; assembly: GCF_001895025.1. Lineage (GTDB taxonomy): Bacteria > Actinomycetota > Actinomycetes > Mycobacteriales > Mycobacteriaceae > Rhodococcus > Rhodococcus zopfii. The sequence continues at coordinate 197,940 of NZ_BCXI01000007.1, read as the reverse complement.
GCGGTACAGCTTCGCGGGGCGTCCTGCGCCCGGTCCGACGCGCCCGCTCCGGCGGGCGAACTCGACGTCGAGCAGTCCCTCCTCGACCAGCCGGTCGAGGTGGAATGCCGCGGTGGTGCGGGCGATGCCGAGGGCAGCGGCGACCTCGTCGCGTCCCACCGATTCGCGACGGTTCACGACGTACTCGTAGAGCCGGCTCCGAGCGGGTTCGCCGAGTGCCGCGAGGGCGGCGATCCCGGATTGCTGCGCGCGATCCATTCCTCGATTGTAAAACCGATTTCCGTTGACTAAATTTCGCCGCGGATTCTAAAATCAGTAATAGTAGTTTTTAGAATCGGACAGAGGAGACCCACCATGTCCACCACCTCATCCCCCATCGCCACCACCGCACGCGGAGATCTGCACGACCCCGGCTACCAGGCGTTCCTCGCACTGCGCACGGTGTTCACCGTCGCGCCGATCCTGTTCGGACTCGACAAGTTCACCAACCTGATGACCGACTGGCCCGGCTACCTGGCCCCGTGGATCGACGGCATCCTGCCCGGTATCGCGCAACAGGCCATGTACCTCGTCGGCGTCATCGAGATCGCCGCCGGCATCGTCGTCGCCGTCGCACCCCGGATCGGAGCCTGGATCGTCGTCGCGTGGCTCGCCGGGATCATCGTCAATCTGCTGACCTACTCCGGCTACTACGACGTCGCGTTGCGCGACTTCGGGCTGCTGGTCGCGGCCGGGGCACTCGCCCGGCTCGCGGTCGCGTACCACCGCCGAATGTGACGACCCCGGACCGATCGACCGGATCGATCGGTCCGAGAGACGCTAGGCCGCCGGTGTCAGGAACGCCGCCAGCGCATCCGCGTAGGACACCACATCGGCGGCGCCCATCAGCTCGCGAGCCGAGTGCATCGCGAGCTGCGGGGCGCCCACGTCGACCGTGGTGAGGCCCGTGCGGGACGCGGTGATCGGGCCGATCGTCGACCCGCACGGCAGATCGGCGCGGTGCACGTAACGCTGCAGCCGCACCCCGGCCTGATCACACGCCAGGGCGAACGCCGCGGCACCGGCCGCATCCGTCGCGTACCGCAGGTTCTGGTTGACCTTGAGCACGGGTCCGCCGTTCACCTCGATCCGGTGCGCGGGCTCGTGTCGCTCCGGGTAGTTCGGGTGCGTCGCGTGCGCCATGTCGCCGGACGCGACGATCGAACCGGCCAGGGTGCGCAGGAATTCCTCGCGTCCGCCGCCGCGCGCGAGCACGATCCGCTCGAGCACCGTGTTCAGCAGGTCGGAGAACGCCCCGCGGTCCGACATGCTGCCGACCTCCTCGTGGTCGAACAGCACGAGCATCGGCGCCGGGCCCGGATTCGCTGCGACCTGCTCGGTCGCGGCGAGCAACGCGTGCACCCCCGCGTAGCAGGTGCCCTGATTGTCGAGGCGCGGCGCGCTGACCAGGTCGCCGTCCACCCCGATCAGCGAACTCGGCGCCAGATCGTGGGTCATGAGCTCCCAGCCGAGCACCGCATCTGCGGCCACCCCGGCCTGGTCGGCGAGATAGCCGATGAACGACCGCGGTTCGGTGCCCACTCCCCAGACGGCGTTGACGTGACGCTGCGGATCGAGCTGCACGCCCTTGCGGTCCTCCGACAGGTGGATCGCAAGCTGCGGAACCCGCAGGATCGGGCTGTCGACGTGCACGAGCACGTCCTCGGCGGTCGCGCCGCTGCGCACCGTCAACCGGCCGGAGACGCCGAGGTCGCGATCCAGCCACGAGTTCAGCAACACCCCGCCGTACGGTTCGAGGCCGACGGTCCGCCAGCCGGCCGATACCAGGTCCGGGTGCTGCTTGACCCGGAGGTTGGGGCTGTCGGTGTGCCCGCCGACGATCCGGAACGGCCGGGCGGTGCCGGACGCGTCCGCCGTGCCCTCGCCCTCGGTGCTCCACGCGATGAGCGAGCCGCCGCGGATCACGTAGTACCGGCCGGGCTCGGTCGGCCAGGGCTGCGTCTCGACCAGTTCGTCGAACTCGGCGTCGGCGAGCATGGCCGCGACGGTCGCGCACACGTGGAACGGTGACGGTGACAGGTCGACGAAGTTGCACAGCCCCTGGGCGTCGGCGCGGGTGAGAGAAGCCATTCCTGCATCCTCGCACCACCACTGTGAATCCACACCACACGCACCGGGTGCAACCCGCCGCATACCGCCGGGTCAGTGACCGGATGCAGCGTCAGTGACCGGATGCCACACAGAACAGGTTTCCGTCGGGATCTGCCAGGGTGACCCAGCTGAAGTCGTCGAGTTCCTGCCGATGCACCTCGGTCGCTCCGGCGGCGACGAGCCGTTTCACCTCGCTGTCGAGGTGTTCGGTATTGAGGTCGAGGTGGACGCGGTTCTTGCCCGGCGTGGGGTCGGATACGGCCTGGAAGCCGAGCTTCTGCGCCGAGTCGGGCAGAGCGACGATGTAGAAGTATCCGCCGTTGTCCTGCTCGATGCGACCGCCCGTCAGCTCGGCCCACCAGGTGGCGAGCGGTCCGGGATTCGCGCTGTCGAATGTGATCATGCCGATACTCAGTGCCATAGGGTGACGCTAACGGAGCCCACCGACACCTTCCTGCGCGTCTTGGGTCCCTGGGCGGTCAGGAGAGAAACACCTGGGAAAGATGCGTAGTCCTACTCACGAAATCAGCGGGGTAACCCGGGCAGAATATTCATCGGTACCGCGCCATGGGGAGGATTCCGGTATCTGTCCGGGGCCCGATCGGGGGGTCGATCCCCGGACATTGCAGGACGAGGGGCGTCGCCGCTGTTCGGGACCGCGGCGACGCCCTTCGTTCGCGTCGGGGGTCTACTTCCGGCGGGCCGGCGGATTGACGAACCAGAGATTCTCCTCGACCAGGTGCTCGCTCTTCCACCCGTCGGCGGTACGCACGACCCGATGGTGGTAGTTGCCGCCACAGAACGACAGCGCGTCCATGCCGGGCAACTGCATGGGGTTGTAGAACATCGCGGTCACGTCGGCCCGGTCGCCGTCGAGCCGGATCTGGATATTGCTGATGAAGTGCTGCGTCATGGGCACCGCGTCGACCGCGCGGGACAGGATCGCGACGACCTCGTCGCGCGAGCCCGGCGGATATCCGACGGAGCTGTAGTCGAGGTGCGCGTCGTCGGTGAAGACCGAGGCGAGTGCCTCCCAGTCCTTCGTGTCGACGGACCGCGCGTATCGGTAGAGCAACTCCCCGATCTCGAGCTTGTCGTGAACAGCTTCGAGCTTGTCGTGAACAGCTTGCACATCCATCATGCGAGAATACGATTCTCGAACGATGATGGGAACCTTCTCCGGCCGGGCCGGAGAAGGCACCCATCACCCGAGGGACGCGGGGTCGGTCAGGCCGAGACGACCGCGTCCAGAACGCTGTAGAACATGCCGAGACCGTCGTCGCTCGGGCCGGTGAGCGGCTCGGTGGCGTGCTCGGGGTGCGGCATCAGGCCGACGACCCGACCGTTCGCCGACGCGATGCCGGCGATGCCACGCTGCGAACCGTTCGGGTTCTCGCCGGCGTAGCGGAACACGACGCGACCCTCGCCCTCGAGCTCGTCGAGAACCTCCTGCGACGCCTGATAGCGACCTTCCCCGGACTTGAGGGGAACGAGGATCTCGGCGCCGGTCTCGTAACGGGAGGTCCACGCCGTCGAGTTCGACTCGACCTTCAGCCACTGGTCACGGCAGATGAAGTGCAGGCCCTCGTTGCGGGTGAGCGCGCCGGGTAGCAGGCCCGCCTCGCAGAGCACCTGGAAGCCGTTGCAGATACCGAGGACCGGCATGCCGCCCTTGGCTGCCTCGACGACCTTGCCCATCACGGGCGCGAAGCGCGCGATGGCGCCGCACCGCAGGTAGTCGCCATAGGAGAAGCCGCCGGGCACGATGACCGCGTCGACGCCCTTGAGGTCGGCGTCGCCGTGCCACAGGCTCACGGCCTCACCGCCGGCGAGCTTGACCGCGCGGGCCGCGTCGACGTCGTCGAGCGTGCCCGGGAAGGTGATGACTCCGATGCGGCTCATGCTTCACCGTCGATCCGGCGCACCGTCCAGTCCTCGATCACGGTGTTGGCGAGCAGGCCCTCCGCGATCTTCTCGAGCTCGGCGTCGTCGACACTGCCGTCGATCTCGAGCTCGAAGCGCTTCCCCTGGCGGACGTCGGACACGCCCGGGAAACCCAGCCGCGACAGCGCCCCGACAATGGCCTGGCCCTGGGGATCGAGAATCTCGGCCTTGGGCATGACTTCGACGACGACACGAGCCACGTGCTGCTCCTCGGTAGTAGTGCTGGCGTCCGGGGACGGACACCGGACGAACAGCAGTTTACCGGGAGAGCCGCAAACACCGGGCACCGGTCGACGGACTTCACAGTTATACCCCTAGGGGGTATAAAGGAGGGGTGTCCACACCTAGGAGCATCCAGATGACCACCGGCGACACCCTGCACGACGTCGAACTTTCGATCGGCGGCATGACCTGCGCGTCCTGCGCGGCCCGCATCGAGAAGAAGCTCAACCGGATGGACGGCGTCACCGCGACCGTCAACTACGCGACCGAAACCGCGAAGGTCAGCTACACCGCAGAGGTCGCGCCGGAGGACCTCGTCGCGACCGTGGAGGCCACCGGATACAGCGCCACACTGCCTCCACCGCCGACACCCGCCGGGACCGAGCAGGCAGCCGAGAGCGCCGAACCCGACGAGGCGGCGGCGTGGCGGCAGCGGCTGATCGTGTCCACGACGCTCACCGTCCCGGTCGTGCTGCTGTCGATGATTCCGGCGCTGCAGTTCGACAACTGGCAATGGATCGCCCTGACGCTCGCCTCCCCGGTCGTGGTGTGGGGTGCGTTGCCGTTCCACCGCGCCGCGTGGACCAACCTCCGTCACGGCGCGGCCACGATGGACACCCTCATCTCGGTCGGTGTCGTCGCCGCCTACCTGTGGTCGCTGTGGGCGCTGCTGTTCACCCATGCCGGCATGCCCGGCATGCGCATGGCCTTCGACCTGTTCCCGTCCGGCGACGGCGGGACGCACATCTATCTGGAGGTCGCGGCGGCGGTCACGACGTTCATCCTCGCCGGACGCTACTTCGAGGCCCGCGCCAAGCGGCAGTCCGGCGCGGCGCTGCGGGCCCTGCTGGACATGGGCGCCAAGGACGTCGCCGTGCTGCGGAACGGTACCGAGACCCGCATTCCGATCGGGCAGCTCGCGGTCGGCGACGTGTTCGTGGTGCGGCCCGGCGAGAAGATCGCGACCGACGGTGTCGTCACGTCCGGCACCTCGGCGGTCGACGCATCGATGCTCACGGGCGAATCCGTCCCGGTGGAGGTCGCCCCCGGCGACAGTGTCGTCGGCGCGACCGTCAACGCCGGTGGGCGGCTCGAGGTCCGCGCGACCCGGGTCGGTGCGGACACCCAGCTCGCGCAGATGGCGCGGCTCGTCACCGACGCGCAGAACGGCAAGGCCGAGGTGCAGCGTCTCGCCGACCGGGTATCGGCGGTGTTCGTACCGATCGTGATCGGCCTGTCCCTGCTCACCCTCGCCGGCTGGTTGTTGTTCACCGACGATCCCGTCGCCTCGGCCTTTACCGCAGCCGTCGCCGTGTTGATCATCGCGTGCCCGTGCGCGCTCGGCCTTGCGACGCCGACCGCGCTGCTCGTCGGCACCGGACGCGGCGCCCAGCTCGGCATCCTCATCAAGGGACCGCAGATCCTCGAATCGACGCGGCGCGTCGACACGATCGTGCTCGACAAGACCGGAACCGTCACGACCGGGCGCATGAGCGTCGAATCCGTACACGTGGCCGACGGCGAATCCGCAACCGTGGCACTGCATCTGGCCGGATCGCTCGAGCACGCCTCCGAGCATCCGATCGCGCGGGCCGTCGCCGAGCGTGCCGGCGCCCTGTCCGACGTCGAGAGCTTCGAGAACCACGGGGGTCGCGGGGTTTCCGGGATCGTCGACGGTCATGCCGTGCTGACCGGGCGACTGTCCTGGCTGCGCGACGACTGGTCGCTGACGGCACCCGAGTCGCTGCGCCGGGCCGTGGACGATGCCGAGGCTGCGGGCCGCACGCCGGTGTGGGTCGCGTGGGACGGGACGATCCGTGCCGTCGTGGTCGTCTCCGACACGATCAAGGACACCTCCGCGGACGCGGTCGCCGAACTGCGCGAACTCGGCCTGCACCCGGTGCTGCTCACCGGCGACAACCGTCGCGCCGCCGAGTCGGTCGCCGCGCAGGTCGGCATCGACGACGTGATCGCGGAGGTGCTGCCCGGCGACAAGGTCGCGGCGATCGAGCGGCTGCAGCGGGACGGCCGGGTCGTCGCGATGGTCGGCGACGGGGTCAACGACGCCGCGGCACTCGCACAGGCGGATCTGGGACTGGCGATGGGCACCGGCACCGATGTCGCGATCGAAGCATCCGATCTGACCTTGGTACGCGGCGACCTGACATCGGCACCCGACGCGATCCGGCTGGCCCGCGCCACCCTGGGCACCATCAAGGGAAACCTGTTCTGGGCGTTCGCCTACAACGTCGCGGCATTGCCGCTGGCCGCGCTCGGGCTGCTCAATCCGCTGATCGCGGGCGCGGCGATGGCGTTCAGTTCGGTGTTCGTGGTGAGCAACAGCCTGCGGTTGCGCCGCTTCTCACCGCGCTAGATTCGGCGGGCAGGTGGGAGATACTGGGGCCATGCGACTGACCCACTTCGGACACTCCTGCCTGCTCGTCGAACATCGCGGCGCAAAGATCCTGTTCGACCCGGGCAACTTCTCGCACGGCTTCGAGGGCATCACCGGACTCGACGCGATCCTGGTCACGCATCAGCATCCCGACCACGCCGACGCTGCGCGCCTGCCCGCCCTGCTCGACGCGAACCCCGACGCGAAGCTGTTCTCCGATCCGCAGTCCGCGGACCTGCTCGCCGGCGACTGGACCGCGGTGCGCCCGGGCGACACGTTCGAGATCGGCGAGCTGACGGTGCGCGGCACCGGCGGCCGGCACGCCGTCATCCACCCGGATCTGCCGGTCATCGACAACACCGCGTTCCTGCTCGGCGACGACGAGAACCCGTCCCGGCTTCTGCATCCCGGCGATTCTCTGTACATCCCGCACGAGCGCATCGACGTGCTCGCGCTCCCGTCCGCGGCGCCGTGGCTGAAGATCTGGGAGGCGGTGGACTACCTGCGTGCGGTGAACCCGCGGGTCGCGGTCCCGATCCACCAGGCCATCATCGCCGAGCAGGCCAACGGCATCTTCTACGGGCGCTACAGCGAGATGGCACCGGACGGAACGGAATTCCGTGTTCTGGCCCAGGAATCCGACACCGAGGTCTGAGTCGGGCGCCGGTCGCGGAACTGGCGTCGAGATCCGGGTACGAGTCGGAGGCCGGATTCGCGCGGGCGTTCAAACGGGTCACCGGGGAGTCACCCGGATCGGTACGCCGCTCCGGGTGACGGCTCCGACTCGTGTCAGCGGGCCGCGGCCCGTCCCGCGGCGCGGCCGGAGAAGATGCAGCCGCCGAGGAAGGTGCCTTCGAGCGAGCGGTAGCCGTGGACACCCCCGCCGCCGAACCCCGCGACCTCCCCGGCGGCGAACAGGCCGTCGAACACCGTGCCGTCGGATCGCAGCACCCGCGACGACAGGTCGGTTTCGAGACCGCCGAGGGTCTTGCGGGTGAGCAGGTGCAGTTTCACCGCGATGAGCGGCCCGGCCTTCGGATCGAGGATGCGGTGCGGCGACGCGATCCGCGCGATCCTGTCGGGAAGATAGGCGCGTGCCGCGCGCATCGCCGCGACCTGCAGGTCCTTGGTGTACTTGTTGGCGATCTCGCGGTCGCGGGCCTCGACCACCGACCGGACCGTCGCGTAGTCGAGCGGGGCTTCCGGGGTCAGTTCGTTCATGCCGGCGACGAGGTCGGCGAGATTGTCGCGCACGACGAAGTCGACGCCGCGCTGTTTGAACGCCTCGACCGGGCCGGGAGCACCGGATCTGACGCGCTGCAGCAGCAGTTTGATGTCGCGACCGGTCAGGTCCGGGTTCTGTTCGGATCCGGACAGGCCGAATTCCTTCTCGATGATCTTCTGGTCGAGCACGAACCAGGTGTGGTCGTAGCCGGTGGCGACGATGTGTTCGAGGGTGCCGAGCGTGTCGAATCCGGGGAACAGCGGGACGGGCAGGCGCTTGCCGGTGGCGTCGAGCCACAGCGACGACGGCCCGGGCAGGATCCGAATGCCGTGGTTCGGCCACACCGGGTCGTAGTTGGTGATGCCTTCGGTGTAGTGCCACATGCGGTCTCGGTTGACGATGTTGCCGCCGGCGTTCTCGGTGATTTCCAGCATGCGGCCGTCGACGTGGGCCGGCACGCCGGTGAGCATGTGCTTCGGCGGGGCGCCGAGCCGTGCCGGCCAGTTCTTCTTCACCAGGTCGTAGTTGCCGCCGATGCCACCGGACGTGATGATCACGGCGCCCGCGGTGAATTCGAAGTCGCCGACGGCGGTGCGGGACGACTTCACGCCGCGCGCGGCATCGGTCGGTTCGAGGACGGTGCCGCGTACCCCGGTGACCGCGCCGCCGGTGACGATCAGCTCGTCGACCTGGTGCCGGTATCGGAGGGTGACGACCCCGCGTTCGGCGGCGGCGAGCACCTTGCGGGCGAAGATCTCGACGAGTCCGGGGCCGGTGCCCCACGTGATGTGGAATCGCGGTACCGAGTTGCCGTGCCCGCCGGCGTCGTAGCCGCCGCGTTCGGCCCAGTTGACCATCGGGAAGATCTTCAAACCACGCTGTGCAAGCCAGGCGTGCTTCTCCCCCGCCGCGAACTCGACGTACGCCTGCGCCCAGCGGCGCGGCCAGCGGTCCTCGATGTCGCGGTCGAAACCGGCGGTACCCATCCAGTCCTGCAGCGCGAGGTCGTAGGAGTCCTTGATGCCCATGCGACGCTGTTCGGGACTGTCGACGAAGAAGAGCCCTCCGAACGACCAGAATGCTTGCCCGCCAATGTTGTTCGAATTCTCTTGATCCACCAGGATCACCTTGCGCCCGGCGTCGATCAGCTCACCGGTCGCCACCAGCCCTGCGAGACCCGCCCCCACCACGATCACGTCTGCGTCCATGCCCGGAGACACTACCGGCCGGTACCCGCACGACGGGAGGGGCCGAACGGCATCAGGCGACGCGGCCGAGAGTCCGCGGCTGCCAGCGGTACACGGTCGGCTGCGCGTCGTGGTGCAGGGCGATGTCGACCGCGTCGACGATCGCCTGCCGCGGTCCGGGTTTGAACAGCTGCGGTCCGGAGATCGCCAGGCGCAGCAGTTCTCCGCGCCGCGCAACCCGCGCGGCGCCGATGACCATGGCGCGGCACCACCACGGTTCGGACCGGGCGCCGTCACCGATCCCGAACACGCGCGACCGTGCGAGGGATCCCCGGTCCAGGTCGTGCACACCGGCGGCGTCGGCCATGAGCCGGAATCCGGTCTCCGGGAGAGCGGCGACGGCGCCGGACGAGGCGACCCAGCGGGGCGGCGCGAACAGCCGGGTGCGCAGGCCCGTCTCCTCGAGCACCCGATCGGCGGCGAGCAGCCGCAACCGCGCCTCGTGTTCGCGCAGGGCCGAGAATTCGGCGCGGCGACTCTTCGTCGCAGCCTGGTCGTAGCCGTGCAGCACGATCGCGTCGCCGCCTTCCCGGCGTTCGAGGAGCCATTCCTGTGTCGCCGGGTCGCGCACCAGCCGGTAGTGGTCCTTGAGCCGCGGCGCCACGAACAGCGACAGCGGCACTCCACGCGCATCCATCTCGCGGGCGAAGCTGTCGACCGCCTCGCGGGTGACATCCCGGATTCCCGATACCGACACGACAAGTTCCGTGCTCATGACCACCACGATGCCCCGCGCGGGTGAACGGGGATCGTCGCCCGGTTGAACCCTGCGCGACGGGAGATGCGCGCCACTGAACCCGATGCCTCACCGCGCGGCGAGGTCCCGTTCACCAGGACATCGCGCGGGCCCGGTGGCGGCGCGGTCTAGCGTCGAATCGTGACGACCCGCAAGAAGACGTACCCGCACCTGCTCTCCCCCGGCACCATCGGCCCCATCGAATTGACCAACCGGGTCGTGTTGCCCGCGATGGACATGAACCTGTGCGAGGACGGTGAGATCGAGCAGGGCGACATCGATCATTTCGTGGCGCGCGCCGCGGGCGGCACAGGGCTGATCATCACCGGATGCTGCGCGGTCGCGTACCCGATCGGGTGCGCGAGCACCAAGGAACCGGGCCTGTCCGAGGACCGGTTCATCCCCGGGCTGAAGGCGCTGGCCGATGCGGTGCACGCGGCCGGCAGCAAGTTGTGCGTGCAGATGACCCACCACGGCAAGGTCGCCCGGATCGACACCGTCCAGGACCGTCCGCTGCTCGTGCCCTCGACTCCGCAGGGCAGTCTCGATCTGCGCGCCCTCGCCGACAACACCGGTGAGGAACTGCAGAAGATGGGGGCGGTGACACAAGGCAAGCAGGCCACCTATCACGAGGCCGACGCCGACGACATCCCTTGGCTGGTGCGCTGTTTCGCCGACGCGGCGGCGCGGGTGAAGGCCGCCGGCGGTGACGCGGTCGAAATCCATTGCGCGCACGGCTATGTGCTCGGTGCGTTCCTGTCCCGCGCCGACAACCGGCGCACCGACGAGTACGGCGGCTCCCTCGAGAACCGGGCGCGGCTGGCGTGCGAGGTGATCCGGGCCGTCAAGGACGAGGTGGGCGACTCGCTGGCGGTGCTCGTGCGGGTCGCCGGACGCGAGTTCGGCGAGGACGACGGGCTGACGACCGCCGAGGCCGCGCAGGCGTCGGCGTTGTTCGAAGCCGCTGGGGCGGACGGCATCCACGTCACCGGCTGGGGCCGGAATCCGTTCTCCAACTTCACCGACGGTCCGCTTCCGAACACGGTCGGCGCCTACACCGAACTGGCCGCGGCGGTGAAGCGGGCCGTGCAGATCCCGGTGATCACGGTGGGGCGGGTGCTTCCCGACGTGGGTGAGCAGGCCATTGCCGACGGCAAGGCGGATTTCGTCGCGATGGGCCGCCAGCTGCTGGCCGATCCCGGCCTCGTCGGCAAACTGAAGGCCGGCACCCCGGGGCAGGTTCGTCCCTGCATCAATTGCTATGTGTGCGTTCAGGAGAACTTCTGGGACGGCACCCCCGTCTGCGCGGTGAACCCGGCGCTCGGCAACGAGGCACTGGTGCCGTTCGTGCGTACCGCGGCCGCGAAGCGGATCGTCGTCGTCGGTGCCGGACCCGCGGGTCTCGAGGTCGCACGGGTCGCAACCGAACGTGGCCACCGCGTCACCGTGCTCGACAAGGCCGACCGGCTCGGCGGCACTCTGTGGTTCTCGACCCTGACCACCCCCGACAACGAGCGCCTGCTGAACTGGCTGACCGGTGAGGTCGAGCGGCTCGGCATCGACGTCCGGTTGAAGACGGAGGCCACCGCCGCGTCGATCCGGTCGCTCGCGCCGGATGTCGTGGTGGTCGCGACCGGTGCGGTGCGTGAGCGTCCGGGTGTGCCCGGCGGCGACCTGCCGCACGTGCACACCGGCGACACCCTGCGGGCGCTGATGACCGGCAACGGTGACGTCTCGGGTCAGCCGTGGTTCCTGCGGACGGCGGGCAAGCTCGGCGCACTGTCGGGAATCACCAAGAGGCCCGGCGCAGTTCGCTCGGTGACCCGCAGGTTCCTGCCCGTCGGGCGGAACGTCGTGGTCATCGGCGGTTCGCTGGTCGGCCTCGAACTCGCCGAGTTCCTGGCCGAGCGGGGCCGGAAGGTGACGCTGCTGGAGGAGGGTCAGCAGCTCGGTGTTCCCATGGCGATGCCGCGCCGCTGGACCGCGGTCCGGCATGCCGGTGAGGTCGGGGTGACCGTCCACCGGCACGCGACCGTCCAGCGCATCACCCCGGACACGGTCGAGTTCTGGGCCGGCACCGAAACCCACACCGCCCCCGCCGATCTGGTCGTGATGGCGTCGGGGGTGTCGGCGGCGGCGCCGCTCGCCGACGAACTCGCCGGATCCGGAACGGACGTGCGGGTCGTCGGCGATGCGGGCGACGTCGGATACATCGAGGGCGCGATCCACTCGGCGTGGAAGGTCGCGGTCGCGCTGTAGATGCGGCCCGGCTCAGGCTTCGGCGGTGTCCTGCTGCTCGTACGCATCGCCGAAGCGGTCGCGGTGGACGGCGTCCGTCAACGGACGGCCGCGACGCCAGCCGAACCGTTCCAGGTCCGGCACCTCCTGCAGTCGGGTGACCGGCCCGACGCACAGCCACGCGATCGGCCGCACCGCACCTTCGGCCCCGATGAACTCGGTGAGGAACGGTTCGTCGTAGAACGACACCCATCCGACGCCGAGCCCTTCCGCGGTCGCGGCGAGCCACAGGTTCTGGATCGCGAGCACCGCGGAGAACAGTCCGGAGTCGTCGATGGTGTGCCGGCCCAGGATGTGCTTGCCGCCGCGCTCCGGGTCGTAGGTGACGACGATGCCGGTGCGGGATTCGACGATCCCCTCGACCTTGATGGGGTCGAAGGTGTGGCGGCGGTCCTCCGGGAGCGAATCGGCGAAGGCCTGACGGCATCCGGCGACGTGTTCGGCGAACGCTTCGAGTCGCTGCTCGTCCTGGACGACGACGAAGTCCCAGGGCTGGGTGTTGCCGACGCTCGGCGCGTGGTGCGCCGCGGCGAGGATGCGCCACAGCACATCCTCGGCGACGGTGTCACCGGCGAACTCGGCGCGCACGTCGCGGCGCATGCGGATGATGTCGTAGAGCGCGTTACGCGCTTCGTTGGAGAACATGGATTCAGCTCAGACCGGCAGCACGGCCTCGATGGCAGCGATCACCTCGGGTGCGTCCGGCTCGGTGCGCGGACGGAAACGATCGACGACGGTGCCGTCCGGGGCGACGACGAACTTCTCGAAGTTCCACTGGATATCGCCGGCCTCGCCTTCGGCGTCCGGGTGCTGGGTGAGCTCCATGTACAGGGGATGCCGGTTCTCGCCGTTGACGTCGATCTTCTCGAGCAGCGGGAAGGTGACGCCGTAGGTGGTGGAGCAGAATTCCTGGATCTCCTCGGCGGTGCCCGGCTCCTGACCCCTGAACTGGTTGCAAGGCACACCGACGACGATCAGACCGCGGTCCGCGTAGTCCTTCGCGAGCTGCTCGAGCGCCGTGTACTGCGGGGTCAGGCCGCACTTGGAGGCGACGTTGACGACGAGGAGCGCGTGGCCGTCGAATGCGGCGAGGGACGTGGGATCACCGGCGAGGGTGTTGATCGCGATGTCCTGCAGAGTTGTGGTCATGCGCTCCAACGTAGTCGGCTCACCGCGAGACCGGAGTCCCGGTCCGGGCACGGATCCTTACGTGCTCTACACCGACGTTTCCGGTCGCCGCTGTTGCACATCGACGTTCCAGACTCGACTGGCGCTCCGACCCGTCTCTTCTGTACTCACCGGTCAAGCCCCTGCGCTGGTGACCGGTCACGGTGACCGAGCCCGGATCACGCAGTGCGGCCCGGACTCCGTGGGGAGTCCGGGCCGCTGTATGCGATCAGGCGACTACACGCCGACCTTCTCGAGCTGCGGTTCCTTCTCCGGAACCGGATGCCCGTCGTCGTCGCCGAGCATCGATTCGTCGAACGGCAGCCGGCCGGCCAGCACCTCGTCGACGCGGGCGCGGTCCACGGTCCGGGTCCACGTTCCGATCAGCAGGGTCGCGATGGCGTTGCCGGAGAAATTGGTGACGGCACGCGCCTCGGACATGAACCGGTCGACGCCGACGATCAGGCCCACGCCGTCGACGAGGTCCGGGCGGTGGCTCTGCAGCCCACCCGCCAGCGTCGCGAGCCCGGCGCCGGTCACCCCGGCCGCACCCTTCGAGGCGATGATCATGAACAGCAACAGCGACAGCTGTTCGGCCAGTGCCAGCGGCCGGCCCATCGCGTCGGCGACGAACAGCGCAGCCATCGTCAAGTAGATCGCGGTGCCGTCCAGGTTGAACGAGTAGCCCGTGGGCACGACGACACCGACGGTGGTGCGCTGCACGCCCAGGTGCTCCATCTTGGCGATCAGGCGCGGCAGCGCCGACTCGGACGACGACGTCGCGAAGATGAGCAGGTATTCGCGGGCCAGGTACCGGACCAGCTTGAACACCGACACCCCGGCGACCGCCCGCAGCAGCGTCCCGAGGACGCCGAACACGAACACCAGGCACGTCAGGTAGAAGGCGAGCATCAGCGCGCCGAGCTGGACGACCGCGCTCAGGCCGGTCTGGCCGACCACGTTGGCGATCGCACCGAACGCGCCGATCGGGGCCAGCCACAGGATCATCGTCAGGATCTTGAACACGAGCTTCTGCACGTGCGCGACACCGCGCAGGATCGGCTCGCCGGACTTGCCGATGCCCTGGATCGCGAAGCCCACGAGCAGCGCGACGAACAGGGTCTGCAGCACGCTGCCGGACGTGAGCGCGGACAGCATCGACGTGGGGATGATCCCGGAGATGAACTCGGCGGTGCCGCCGGCCGCGTGGGCCTTCTCGGCGAGCGCGGCACCGGACCCAGCGGTCGACGCGTCGAGGGTCAGGCCGCTACCGGGGTCGAGCAGGTTGCCGACGAACAGGCCGATGCCGAGCGCGACCGTCGACATGCCGACGAAGTAGATCAGGGCGAGACCACCGATCCGGCCGACGCTGGCGGCCGCGCGCACCGAGCCGATCCCCAACACGATGGTGCAGAAGATGACCGGGCTGATCATCATCTTGATGAGGTCGACGAAAGTGGTGCCGAGGATGCCGAGCGACTTGCCGACGTCCGGCGCCTGCCAGCCGACCAGCACACCGGCGACCACGGCGACCACGACGCCGATGTACAGCCAGTGGGTCCGGTCCTTGCGCCGGGACGTCCGGTCCTTGCGCACGGACACTGTGGTGGTACTCATGGGTTGCCCTTCGATCACGGATACGGATTCGGTGGCAACCGCCAGTACTCGGGATTCGACCGTGGTGCGGCCGGCTGCTGCGGGACCCTGGTAGGGATGCTCCGCGCCCGGGT
This sequence comes from Rhodococcus zopfii NBRC 100606 = JCM 9919, assembly GCF_001895025.1. Taxonomy (GTDB): domain Bacteria; phylum Actinomycetota; class Actinomycetes; order Mycobacteriales; family Mycobacteriaceae; genus Rhodococcus; species Rhodococcus zopfii. The sequence goes on along the minus strand of NZ_BCXI01000007.1, from coordinate 182,825 downwards.
GGTGACCGGTATCACTTCCACCTATCAGAATGGTGATGGTGGGTCGGCGCACGGAGAAGATTGCGTGCATAGAGTTCACGGGAGGTCGCCGGTGAACCGTCGCGGCACACGTCGGCCGATGAGCGTGGCAGGACAGCTGCTGATCCTGCAGCTCGTGGTGTTCACCGTGGTCGCGATCGCCGCCGCGGCACTGTTCGTCGCCGACGAACGCCGCGACGCCGACGCCACGACCCGCCTGGCCGTGACGGACATCGCCGTGACCACCGCTCAGGTTCCCGCGGTCGCCGAGGGACTGCGGTCCCCCGATCCGACCGCGGCGCTGCAGCCCCTCGCCGAGCAGATCCGCACTTCCACCGGCGTCGACTTCGTCGTGGTCGTCGACCCGGACGGGATCCGGGTGACCCATCCCGTGCCCGAGCAGATCGGGCGGCCCTACACCGGCCACATCGAGCAGGCCCGGTCCGGGCAGCCGTACAGCGAGACGTACACCGGCAGCCTCGGATCGTCGATCCGGACGATCGCCCCGGTATATGCCGACGACGGAACGCTCGCCGGGTTCGTGTCGGTCGGGGTGACCCGGCAGCGCATCGCCGACGCCTTCGTGCGCGGCCTGCCCGGGATCGTCGGGGTCGTCGCGGCAGGGCTGGCGGTCACCGCGGCCGGCGCCGTCCTCATCTCCCGGCGGCTGCGGCGGCAGACGCTGGGACTGAATCCGGACCAGTTGCTGCGCATGTACGAGCATCACGATGCGGTGCTGCGCGCGATCGGCGAGGGTCTGCTCGTGTTCGGCACCTCGGGCGGCGGGTCGCCGCGCGTCGACGTCGTCAACGACGAGGCCCGCCGGCTGCTCGGGCTCGAGCCCGGACCGGTGCCGTTCGAGTCGCTGCCGGAGACCCTGCGGACGCTCGCGGCCGGTCAGGAGGTGCGCGACGAGGTGCACCTGACCCGGGATCGGGTGCTGGTGGTGGGCAGCGACGCGGTGCGGTGGGAGGACCGGCGGATCGGCACGGTCGTCACGCTGCGCGATCACACCGAGCTGCGGGGCGTGCTCGGGGAGCTGGATTCGGTGCGCGGGTTCGCCGAGTCGCTGCGGGCCCAGGCCCACGAGTCGGCGAACCGATTGCACACGATCATCACCATGGTCGAGCTGGGTCGGGCCGAGGAGGCCGTGGCGTTCGCGACGCGCGAGCTGGCGGTGTCCCAGAACCTCATCGACCGGCTGACCGGCGACATCGCCGAACCGGCGCTCGCGGCACTGCTGCTCGGCAAGGTCGACGAAGCCGCAGAGCGCGGCGTCGAGCTGACCGTCACCGAGGACACCGCGCTCGGCCCGGTGCCGGTCCCGTCCCGCGATCTCGTCACGCTCGTCGGGAACCTGATCGACAACGCGATCGACGCGGCCCGCACCGCCGACGATCCCTGGGTGGAAGTGACTGTTCGTCAGGAGAAGTCGACGTTGATCGTCGAGGTCGCGGACAGTGGGCCCGGCATGTCGCCGGACACTCTGACGCAGGCGATGCAGCGCGGCTACTCGACGAAATCGGCGCAGCGCGGACTCGGGCTCGCACTCGTCGCGCAGGTCGTCGCCCGCCACCGCGGGGTCCTGCGCACCGAGCCGTCGCTGGGCGCGATGATCGTCGCGGAGATTCCGCTCGGGGGTCGCTCGTGATCCGCGTGCTCATCGTCGAGGACGAACCGCTCATCGCCCAGGCGCATCGCGAATACCTCCGGCGGATAGCGGGATTCGAGGTGATCGATGCGGTGCACACCGGCGCTGCCGCACTGCGGTCGGCGACGGCGGCGGCACGCAGCGGTGCACCGGTCGACCTGGTGTTGCTCGACATCGGCCTGCCCGACATGAGCGGCCTCGACGTGGCGTCGTCACTGGGTGGATTGCGGCCGAGCCCGGACATCATCGCCGTGACCTCGGCCCGCGACCTCGAGGTGGTGCGCACCGCCGTGTCCCGCGGCATCGTGCTGTATCTGCTCAAACCGTTCACATTCGCGGCCCTGCGCGACAAGCTCGAGCACTACGTCGCCTACCGCACCGCGCTGGGTTCGGCGGAAACCGCGGTCGCGCAACATGATATCGACCGGGCGATGGCCGCGCTGCGCACGTCGAACACGAAGGCGTCGGCCCCGAAAGGCATTTCCCCCGCGACCCTCGACCGGATCGCCGGATTCCTGCGCGAGACCGACGGCCCCCGCACCGCCGCGGAGGTCGGAAGCGCGGTCGGGGTGTCGCGGGTGACGGCGTGGCGGTACCTCGAACGCCTTGCCGACGACGGTCTGCTCGTCCGCATCACCGAGTACGGCCGGGCCGGCCGCCCCCAGGTCCGCTACGCCCGCAACCCCCGTCCCAACTCGGGTGATGGGAAACGATATTCGGTCTGACCGGTCGAAGGTTCCCATCACCCGGAAGCGTGGGCTCGCGCTTACATCGGAACTACCGAGAGGAGCCAGGTGTAGGCCTCGACGAGGGGGGTGTGGACGGCGACGAAAGCGGCTTCGATCAGGGCACGCATGAAGACTTCTCCTTACTCGTTCTCGCCGCGTCGGCAGGGGCCGACGCGCAAACGCTCTTGTGAGCGTCTGTCGGAGATTCGGAGCCGGTGCGCGCAAGGATGGGTCTCCGGTAGGTGGGATACCTAGACGGTGTGCGGGCCGGACCCGAAGCGCCGGCGCGCGGCCGACCGCAGGGCAGAAATGCCGACGGCCGTCGTCGCGAAGTCGCGACGACGGCCGATGTGCCGAACGAAACGTCAGGGGCGATACGCCCCCGACGTGGCGAGCACCCACGCGAACTCGAACGCCACCTCACGCCACTTCTCGTAGCGACCGGAGACGCCGCCGTGCCCGGCGCTCATCTCCGTCTTGAGGAGCAGCGGTGCGTCGCCGGTCTTGGTGGCACGCAGCTTGGCGACCCACTTGGCCGGTTCGACGTACAGCACCCGGGTGTCGTTGATGCTGGTGATCGCAAGGATCGCGGGATAATCCTTGGCCTCGACATTCTCGTACGGGCTGTACGAGCGCATGTACTCGTACACCTCGGGGTTGTCGAGGGGGTTGCCCCACTCGTCCCACTCGATCACCGTCAGCGGCAGCGACGGATCGAGGATCGAGGTGAGCGGATCGACGAACGGCACGTTCGCCAGGATGCCGGTGAACAACTCCGGTGCGAGGTTCGCGACCGCACCCATGAGCAGACCGCCGGCGCTGCCGCCGTCCGCGACGAGACGATCCGCGGCGGTCACCCCCGTGTCGATCAGGTGCTGCGCGCACGCGACGAAGTCGGTGAAGGTGTTCTTCTTCGCGAGGGTCTTGCCGTTCTCGTACCAGTGGCGGCCCATCTCGCCGCCGCCGCGCACGTGCGCGACGGCGAACACCATGCCGCGGTCGAGCAGCGACAGCCGCGCCACCGAGAAACCGGGGTCGATGCTCGCCTCGTACGAGCCGTAGCCGTAGAGCAGCGTCGGCGCGGGACCGTCCGGAAGATCCTTGCGCCGCACGATCGACAGCGGGATTCTGGTGCCGTCCTGCGCGACCGCCCAATCGCGGTGTTGCTCGTAGGCGGTCGGATCGAACTCGCCGAGCACCGGCTGCGCCTTGCGCAGCAGCATCTCGCCGGTCGCGACGACGCGGTCGTAGACGCGGCTCGGGGTGATGAACGACGTGAATCCGAGTCGCAACGTCGGCTGATGCCATTCGGGGTTCGCGCCGGGGCCGACGGAGAACAGTTCCTCGTCGAATTCGAGTTCGGTGAGTTGGCCGTAGCCGTCGGCGGTCAGCGGCCACACCGCGAGCCGGGTCAGCGCCTCACGACGGTAGCCGAGCACGAGATGGCCGGCGAACGCGTCGACGTCCTCGAGTCGCACGTCGTCGCGGTGCGCGATGAGGGTGCGCAGCGCAGACGGGTCGGCGACGGGCGCCTCGGCGAGCACGAAGTTCTCCGCCTTCACCCCCGATTCGGGGTCGACGTCGTTGTGCAGCACCAGGAATCGGTCCTCGCCCGCGACGACCGCGTGCTCGGCGCCGTACTCGACACCCTCGCGCCGGGGCAGCAGCACCCGGAATTCGCCTGTCGGGTTGCCGGATTCGAGAACCCAGCCCTCGGTGGTGATCTTCGACCCGACCCAGATCATCAGGTACTTTTCGCTGCGGGTCGAACCCACCGACACCCAGTACCGCTCGTCGGGTTCGTGGAAGACCTTCACGTCCTCGGTGCGGTCGGTGCCGAGGCGGTGCCGCCACACCGTGTCCGGCCGCCACGATTCGTCGACGGTGAGATAGAAGACGTGACTGTGGTCGATCGCCCACGTCGCGCCCGGTGCGGTGCCGGGAATCTCGTCGGGCAGGAGTTCACCGGTGAGGAGGTTCTTGAACCGCAGCGTGTATCGCTCGTCGCCGACGACGTCGGTGGAGTAGGCGAGCAACGTGCCGTCGTGGCTGATCGAGAACGCGCCGACGGAGAAGAACTCGTGTCCCTCGGCTTCGGCGTTGCCGTCGAGCAGGATCTGCTCGCCGGGCAGTTCGACACCCGGAGCCGGTTCCGGCGGCGTCCAGTCGTCGGGCCCGGAGATCGGGCAGCGGCACTGGATCCCGTACTGCTTGCCCTCGGCGGTGCGGGCGTAGTACCACCAGTCGCCGAGTCGGGTCGGCACCGACATGTCGGTTTCCTGCGTGCGCGACTTGATCTCGTCGAAGATCTTCCCGCGCAACGGCGCCAGATCGGCGGTCTGCTGGTCGGTCCACGCGTTCTCGGCCTCGAGATACGCGACGACCTCGGGACTCTCCTTGTCGCGCAACCATTCGTACTCGTCGACGAAGGTGTGCCCGTGGTGGGTGCGCTCGAACGGAACCGTCTTGGCGACCGGGGGCGCCGACAGGGGTGCCGACTCCGGCATCACTGTCCCCCGATCCAGTCGTCGAACGACAGCCCGGAGATCCGCTCGTACGCCTCGATGTAGCGTGCACGGGTCTTGTCGACGACGTGCTGCGGAAGCGCCGGCGGCGGGGTATCGGACTTGCGGTCCCAGCCGGATTCCGGTCCGGTCAGCCAGTTGCGGACGATCTGCTTGTCGAAGCTCGCCTGCACCTTGCCTTCCGTGTACTCCTCGGCCGGCCAATAGCGGGACGAATCCGGGGTGAGCACCTCGTCCGCGAGCACCAGGTTGCCGGCCTTGTCGAGCCCGAACTCGAACTTGGTGTCGGCGAGGAGGATGCCGCGCTCGGATGCGTACATCGAGGCGCGGTCGTAGATGTCGAGGGTGTCCTGGCGCAGCTTCATCGCGAGATTGAGGCCGACCTTCTCGGCCACTGCCTCGAAGCTGATGTTCTCGTCGTGGTCGCCCAGGTCGGCCTTCGTGGCCGGGGTGAAGATCGGTTCCGGCAGGCGGCTCGCCTCGACGAGGCCATCGGGCAGCTTCACCCCGCACACGGAGCCGGTGGCCTGGTAATCGAGCAGACCGGATCCGGTGAGGTAGCCACGGGCAACGCATTCGACGGGCACCATCTGCAGCCGCTTGACGACCAGTGCACGACCGAGGAGGTCTTCGGGGATGCGTTCGTCGTCGGGTTCACCGGCGAGATGGTTGTTCGCGTCGAGCAGGTTGAAGAAGAACACGCTCATCGCGGTGAGGACCCGGCCCTTGTCGGGGATCGGGGTGGCGAGCACGTGGTCGTAGGCCGAGATCCGGTCGCTGGCCACGAGCAGCAGGTGCTCGTCGTCGATGACATACAGGTCGCGGACCTTGCCGCCGGCGAGGTGGGAGTAGGACTCGAGTGAAGGACGCACGGTGCCACCCTAGTGCTCGAAGGCGACATACACGGTAAGCCGGTGGCATATCTCCCATCCACCACAATGTCGGAGATCACTTCGGACGCGATCCGATCGGCGACGGGAGCACGATGGCATCGGGAACGGCACACGGGAACGTCGGGCTCCGGTCGGAACGCGGTCCGATCCTGCTGTCCCTGATGCTCGCGACGGCGCTGGTGGCGCTCGAGAGCACCATCCTTGCGACCGCCGTCCCCACGATCGTTGCGGAGCTCGGCGGATTCACGCAGTTCCCGTGGCTGTTCTCGAGCTATCTGCTGACGCAGGCGGTACTCGTGCCGGTGTACGGCAAGCTGTCCGACGTGTTCGGCCGCAAACCGGTCCTGCTGTTCGGGATCGCGGTGTTCGCCCTCGGGTCGTTGCTGTGCGCGCTGGCGTGGAGCATGCCCGCGCTGATCGCGTTCCGGGCGGTGCAGGGTATCGGCGCCGGTGCTGTGCTGCCGATGGCACAAACCATCGCCGGCGACATCTACACCGTTGCCGAGCGCGCCAAGGCGCAGGGCTATATCGCCAGCGTGTGGGGAATGTCCTCGGTCGTCGGCCCCGCGATCGGCGGGATCTTCTCCGACTTCGTGTCCTGGCGCTGGATCTTCTGGGTGAACCTTCCGCTGTGCGCGCTCGCGGCGTGGGTGCTGATCCGCAGTTTCGACGAGACGCAGGCCGAGGACCGGCCGGAACGCTCGCGGATCGACTGGGCGGGGGCGACGGCACTGGCGCTGGCGGCCGGTCTGCTGATCCTCGGCCTGCTCGAAGGCGGCCAGGCGTGGTCGTGGGTGTCGGTGCCGAGCGTGGCGATCTTCACGTCGGCGCTCGTGTTGTTCGCGGTGTTCGGCCTGGTGGAGCGGCGTGCCGCGGATCCGATCCTGCCGATGTGGGTGTTCACCCGGCGGGTGCTGTTGTCGACGAGCGCGGTCGCCACGTTGGTCGGTGCGGTGGTGATGGGTCTGACGTCGTACGTTCCTGCGTTCGTGCAGGGAGCACTCGGCACGACGGCGCTGGTCGCCGGGTTCACCCTGGCGACACTGACCCTCGGCTGGCCGGTCGCGGCGTCGCAGTCGGGGCGGCTGTATCTGCGGTTGGGATTCCGGGCGACCGCGCTGATCGGCGCGGTACCGGCGATCTCCGGCACGGTCCTGCTGACGCGACTCGACGTGCACTCGCAGATCTGGCACGTCGCGGCCTGCTGTCTGCTCATCGGCCTCGGGATGGGGCTGATCGCCAGCCCGTCGCTGATCGCGGCGCAAGCGAGCGTCGGCTGGTCCGAACGAGGCGTCGCGACCGGCGCGAACGCGTTCGCCCGCGGGCTGGGCAGCGCCGTCGGGGTCGCGGTGTTCGGGGCGTTGGCCAACGCGGCGGCCGGGGGCACGGGCGCCCCGGATGCGGGGCAGGTCGCGGCGTCGATCGACCCGGTGTTCACCGCGGTGCTGGTCGCGACGCTCACGCTCGCCGTCGCGGCGTCGACGATCCCCCGCCGTCCGGCCTCGGCAGGTTGATCCCCCGCCGCCTCACCCCCATTTATTTGGTCAGGCTGCCCTAAGGTGATGGGCATGTCGAACGAAGACGGGCTGTTGCCCGCTGTCATCGAAGTCGCACGGGTCGTGGACATCACCCCGCACATGCGCCGCATCACCTTTGCCGGGCGTGGCGTCGAGGTCTACGCGAAGGACCCCACCCGTGTCCCCAACATCAAACTCGTCTTCCCACGGGAGAACGGCGACCTGGACCTGCCCGGGAACGACGGCACCGGCCGGCTGCTCTGGCCGGATCCGACGGTCAAGCAGATGATCCGCACCTACACGGTGCGGCGCCTCGATCCCGCCGCAGGCGAGATGGACATCGACTTCGTCAAGCACGGCGACGAAGGCCTGGCCAGCGGCTGGGCCGAACACGCACAGCCCGGCGACCGGATCGGCGCCGCCGGGGGCGGCGGGGTCGTGGCGCCGGTCGCGGACTGGTACCTGATCGTCGGCGACGAGACGGCTCTCCCGGCGATCGGCCGGATGCTCGAGCGCCTGCCCGAAGGCGCGCGCGGGGTCGCCGTGATCGAGGTGGCCGACGAACACGAGCAGCAGGACCTGCCGTCTCCCGCGGACATCGAGATCCGCTGGGTCCACCGCAACGGAGCCCCCGCGGGCACCACCACCCACCTGCTCGACGCCGCGACCGCGGTGGCCCTCCCCGAGGGCGACGTCAAACGTTTCGCCTGGGTGTCCGCCGAATCCAAGACCGTGCAGGCAATGCGCAAGTGGCTGCGCGCCGAGGCTCGTTTCGACCGGAAGGCGACCTTGGTCATCGGGTACTGGCGGATCGGCATGTCCGAGACCGGCTACGGCAAGGCCGCCGACCACGACCGTGTCGACGGCGAGCACGACGACGAGCACTGAAAACTCACCGTCGCATCCACGACCGCCGGTCGCCCGCTGCCACGGGCGACCGGCGGTCTGCATCGAATGGGAGCACCGATCAGCAGGTGAGATCGCCCTCCGGCACGGTCAGGTCGACGAGATAGGACACGACCGGCTTGTCGACACACCACTGCCCGCTCAGGACGACTCCGTGCTGGGTGCCACGGTAGGTGACCAGGACACCGTCGAGCTGATCCGCCAGGTCGACACCCGCCTGATAGGGCGTGGCCGGGTCCTCGGTGGTGGACACCACCAGCACCGGAGCCAGGCCCGGCGCGTCGACGGTGTGCGGGCTGCTCGTCGTCGGCACCGGCCAGAACGCGCACGGGTCGAGCGGTGCTTCACCCGTGCCGTGGCCGTCGTCGAGGAACGGCGCGGCCTCGCGTATCTGCGTGTCGAGCTCACCGAGTGCCGTCCGGTCCGTCGTGACCGGATCGTCGACGCACCGCACAGCCGTCAGTGCCTCGGCCGAGTTCGAGTAGGTGCCGTCGGCGGACCGGCCCTGGTACAGGTCCGCGAACATCTGCAGCGTGTCGCCGTTGCCCGCCGTCAGCTCGTCGAGTCCCGCCATCAACGGCTCCCAGCCGGCTGGCGAGTACAGGGCCGCGATCACCCCGGTCATCGCATCCCCGTAGCTCAGGCCGCGCCCGTCCGCGGTGGTGGCCGGGCTGTCGAGGAGAGGTGCGACGAGTTCGCGGAACCGCTGCACCGACGCCGCCGGATCGGCGCCGAGGGGGCAGCCCGTGAGGGTCGTGCAGCGCTCGGCGAAACTGTCGAACGCCTGCTGGAAGCCGGTCATCTGCTCGAGCATCTGCTCGGCGAAATCCTGCTGAGGATCGAGCGCGCCGTCGAGCACCATCGCGCGCACGTTCTGCGGGAACTGTTCCGCGTAGACCGTGCCGAGCCGGGTGCCGTACGAGTAGCCGAGATAGGTGAGCTGCCGGTCTCCGAGCACCGCGCGGATGACGTCCATGTCCCTCGCGACATCCCTGGTGCCGACGTTCGCGAGCAGGTCCGTCCCGGTCCGTTCGGCGCACTGCGCCGCGAACTCCTGCGCCTCCTGCTCCGCCTCGGCAACGGTGTCGGGGCTCTGGTCGCCGGTTTCGGACCGCTGTTCGTCCTTCTCCTCGGCGGTCAGGCACACGATCTGCGGCGTCGACGCTCCGATACCGCGCGGGTCGAACCCGACGACGTCGAAGTGCTCGGCGAGCGGGGTGCCGGTGCCGGCGACGGCCATCCCGAGCCCGGACGCCCCGGGCCCACCCGGATTGACGAGCAGCGATCCGATCTTCTCCCCCGCCGCGGGCATCCGGGACAGCGCGATCTGCGCGGTCTGCCCCGCCGGGTCCTCGTAGTCGACGGGCACGTTCACCTTCGCGCACTCGAGGGCACTCAGGTCCGATCCGTCGGTGCTGTAACCGTCGCACGAACCCCACTCGATCTGCTGACCGTAGAAGATTTCGAGGCCGGCCGGGATCTCCCCCGCGTCCGCTGCCGCTTCCGGATCCGCTGCGAAAGCCTCACCGGCCGAAGCGAAACCGGCAGCCAGGACCGTCGTCAGCGCCAGGGTCACCACCGCGGCGGTCCGCCGCATCGAGCCCGACTCGGAATGTTGTGGATACGCCATGTGATTCGCCTGCCCTCGTGGTTCTCCGGGCGGGGCCGCCCGAAGGCCCGGAGCCGACTTCTCCGGGCACTACGAGCGTCACGGCGACATGCGGTGCGGAACACCGACCCGGGGTGTCGGTTTCGGCCACCCCCCGCGTTACTCGTGCGTGGTTTCGGCAGCGTGCGCTACCGAAATCACGCACGAGCGAGGTGGGTATGGTCCTGCTCGTCCAGGCGTCGCAGGCTCTTCAGCGCGGCGGCGAGGATCGCGGTGACCACGAGTCCCGCAATGCCGTACGCGACGAGGGCTGCGGACATCGGCACCACCGACGCGACCGCGGCCGCCGCGACCGCACCGACCGACGCACCGGCGGTGACCTGCGCCGACCACACCGCGGCGATACGACCCCGATAGTCGTCCGGGGTGTGCATCTGCACCGTCGCGTACCGGACGATGTCGGAGAGCGAGTCACCGAATCCGTGTGCCGCGAGGCCGAGCAGCGCGACGACGAGCATGCCCGTAGCCCCCGCACCGATGAGGCCGGCGGCCGAGATCGCCATGAGCACGAAGACGACTCGGCCCGACCACCGGACCGAACCGGTCCACCCGCTGGTCACCGACCCGAGCACCGCACCGACGGCCGGTGCCGTGTACAGCAGTCCGACCACCGACGGGCCCACCCCGAGCACTTCGTCGGCGAACGCGGGAATCAGGACCGCCCATCCGGACAGCAACATCGCGACGAACCCGGCGACGAGAACCCCGCCGACGATCCGGTTGTGGACCGCGAACCGGAATCCGCTCACGACCGATTCGAGCGGTGATTCTTCGACGGCGCCCGTGGGTGGCAACGACGGCAACCGCGTGATGCAGAACGTCGTCACCGCGGTCGCCGCGGCCGCGAACACGTACGCGGACCCGACCCCACCGGCCGCGATGACCACACCGCCGAGTGCGGGCCCGATCATCGCGCCGAGATCCGCGGTCAGCGCCATGAGTGCCCCGGCCGCGGCGAGTTTGTCGCGCGGAACGAGGCTGGGCGTGACCGCCATCAGCGCGGTCGCGGAGATCCCTCCGGCGATGCCGTCGGCCACCGACACCGCGTAGATCACCCACAGTTGCGGGTCGGGCAGGAACGCGTTCACGGCGAGCACAGCGAATGCGACGCCCGCGGTGCCGCGGGCCAGGGCGATCACCGTGCGGCGGTCGAAACGGTCCGCGAGCACCCCGCCGGCGAACGTCGCGGCGAAGGTGGCGATACCGAGCACCGTCGAGACGGCAGCGACGTGAGCGGTCGACCCGGTGACCTGATACACCTGCACCGGGACCGCGACGACGAGAAAGCCGAGCCCGAGCAGCGACACCACACGCGCGAGGAACAGGTATCGGAACTCGCGACCGGTCCGCAGCGGATCGACGTCGATGATCAGCTTTTCGAAGAGCGTCACGGTGCTCCGCTCACCGCCCGGCGAGCAGGGCACACCACTGCTCCAGGTCGGGTTCGGAGGCCAGCGACACGAAATCGATGTCCGCGCCGGCGCCGCGCCACTGTTCGACGAGCGCCATCAGGCGCACCGAATCGAGGCCCTGGTCGACCAGGCTCACCGACGGGTCCAGTTCGTCGAGTTCGACCTCGAGGATCCGGGCGGTGTCGGCCAGGACGGTAGTGCGATCCAACATGTGTTTCTCCTTCTGCTACAGCCGTGTCGGTGGTTCGAGGGCGTGGGGTGACGCACCCGCGAGATCCGATACGGCGCGTTCCCAGTGCCGTGCCAGCGCGCCGAGGGTCTCGCCGTCGACGACTCCCGCGGCAGCGGCGAACTCGCACTCCAGCACCGGGCCGTCCGGTGTGTCCTCGGTGATCGCATCGACCTGGAGGACATGGTCGAGCGGGGTGGACGGATCGACGGAGCCGCCGATCGATGCCACCTCCGGCGCGGCGGACCAGGGAGCACCGGCGTCGTCGCCGAGGGTCAGGCGTCCGAGATAGTTGAAGACGACCGCGGGACGGCGGTACCCGGCGAACCGCTGCGCACCCTCGGGGTGCAGACGGCGCAGCACCCCGAAGCCGATCCCGTTGTCGGGCAGCGCCGTTGTCGCATCGGTCACGGCACGCAGCACGGCCGCCGCACCGTCCGCCGGCGCCGTGCCGGCGTCGACGGCCGACAGGTCCACCGCGATCGGGTAGAGCGAGGTGAACCAGCCGACGGTCCTCGACAGGTCGGCCCCCGGCACGACCTGCTCCTCGCGTCCGTGCCCTTCGAGGTCGATGCGCACGACGTCACCTCCGCGCACGGCCACCACGGCCGTGGTCAGCGCCGCGAGCAGGATGTTCTCGACCGAACCCGTGGCGAGGATGCGTTCGGTGACGTCGACGGGCAGACGCACCTGTTCCGTGCGGGTGTCGAAGACGGTGTCCCGAGCCGGATCCAGCGGGCGCGCCCCCAGTTGCGGCTCGTCCGCGGTGATTGCCGGCTGCCACGCCGACCACGACGCGGTGATCCGTTCGGACCGGGCGGCGGCACCCAGTCCGGCCGCCCACACCCGGAACGGTGTGCCGGCGGAGGTGAGCGCGACGGTCTCGCCGCGCGCGGCCTGCTCGACGGCGTCGGCGAGGTCCGGCACGAGGATCCGCCACGAGACGCCGTCGACCGCAAGGTGGTGCACCGCCACGAACACGCGACCGGGGCGGTCCGGCCCGAAGTCGAACCAGACCACCTGCATCATCACCCCGTTCTCCGGATCGAGTGCAGTGTAAGCATTCTCGCGTTCCGAGGCGAACAGCTCGAGCCAGTTCTCTCCGTCCCGTGCGCTCGCGTCGACGCGGCGGACGGGAGTGCCGACGGAGGTCTCCGAGAGCGGCACCGTCCACCGTGGGGCCCCATCGGCCTCGACGACCAGCCTGGACCGCAGCATGTGGTGTGTGCCGAGCAGTGCCGCGACGGCGGTGCGCAGCACGTCCAGGGTGAGGCCCACCGGCGCGACGAGCAGACGGGCCTGCGAGAACCGGCGCAGGCCGGTGCCCTGTTCGAGGGTGTCCCACACGATCGGGGTGACGGGCACGTCGCCGGTGGCGTCGCCCTCAGCGACCACGGGAATCGCGGCAGGGTCGGCGGAGTCGACCGCGGCGGCGAGGTCCGCGACGGTGCGCAGCTCGATGACCTGCCGCGTGGTGACCCACAGGCCCGCGGCCCGCGCCTTCGACACCAGCTGGATGGAGACGATGGAATCTCCGCCGAGCGCGAAGAAGTCGTCGTCGACACCGACCCGGTCGAGTCCGAGCACCTCGGCGACGACGACCGCGAGTGCGGCCTCGGTCGGGGTGCTCGGTTCCGCGGAGCCGACGAGCGCCGCGAAATCCGGTGCGGGCAATGCTTTCTTGTCGACCTTGCCGTTGGCGGTGACGGGGAACCCGGCGAGCACCGTCACCGCGGCCGGCACCATGTAGTCGGGTAGGCGCGCCGCGGCGGCCGTGCGCACGGCCGCCGGGTCCACATCGCCGTCGGGTATCACGTAGCCGACGAGGCGGGTGACACCGCGACCGTCGGTGTGCGCGACGACGACGGCATCCCGGACCCCGGCCGCAGCCGTCAGTGCGGCCTCGACCTCGCCGAGTTCGACACGGTAGCCGCGGATCTTGATCTGGTCGTCGCCGCGGCCGAGGAATTCGAGCACGGTGTCGCCGCCGGTGCCCGGCACCCGCCGGACCAGGTCGCCGGTGCGGTACATCCGGGTTCCGTTGCTGGAGAACGGGTTCGCCAGGAACCGACCGCACGTGAGGTCGGGGTGCCCGAGGTAGCCCCGGGCGACGCCGTCCCCGGAGATGTACAACTCCCCCGCCACGCCGAGCGGAACCGGCCGCAACAGGGGGTCGAGCACGTAGGCCCCGGCACCGTGCACCGCGCGACCGAGGCACGGGGTGTCGGCGTCGGTGACCGAACCGACGAGGGAATCGACGGTGCATTCGGTGGGCCCGTACAGGTTGAACGCGCGACCGTCGGCGAGCTCGCGCAGTCGCCGCCACGACGCGGGATTCACGGCCTCACCACCGAAACCGACACTGGCCGGGCGGTGTTCGCCGTCGTACAGGCCGGCGGCGAGCATGCGGTCCAGGAACGACGGGGTGACCTCGAGGAAGTCGAGCCGATGCTCGAGGGTGTATGCGACCATCCGTTCGGGGTCGCGCATCGTGTCGTCGTCGAACACGTGCACGGTGTGCCCGTCGAGCAGCCACAGCGTCGGTTGCCAGGACGCGTCGAACCCGAACGACCACGCATGTCCGACGCCGACGAAATCGGTGCCCGCGGCGGTGACGGTCGGCCGGTACAGGTCGGCCCGGTGGCTGTCGAACAGGTTGAGCAGGTTCGAATGCGTGACGGCCACGCCCTTCGGCAGCCCGGTGGATCCGGAGGTGTAGATCACGTACGCCCCGTTGCCCGGGCGCAGCGGCGCGAGCCGGTCGGCGTCGGTGACCGGCGTGGCGGGGAGGGATGCGATGCGGTCCCCCGTCGCGGCATCGTCGAGCACGACCCGTTCGGTGCCCGCAGCGACCCCGGTGATCGTGCCGACGACCGACGAGACGGTCACGATCACCCGCGGCCGAGCATCGGTGACCATGTGCGCCAGTCGATCTGCCGGGTACGACGGGTCCATCGGCACGTACACACCGCCCGCGCGGATCACCGCGGCGATCGCCACGATCATCTGCTCCGAGCGTGGCAGCGCCAGTCCGACGACCGTCTCCGGTCCGACCCCCGAGGCGATGAGCAGCCGGGCCAGCCGCGTCGACCGCTGTCCCAGTTCCGCGAAGGTGAGCGTGACGTCTCCGGACACGACCGCCGGCCGGTCGGGGGTGCGCTCGATCTGCGTGTCCAGCAGGTCCGCGACGGTGCTGGCGCCGGTGGACGGCGCCGGGGAGGTCAGCGACCGCTCGTCGAGCAGCCCGGCACGTTCGCTGTCGGTGAGCACGTCGAGTTGCGCGACCGGGCCGGGTCGTTGCGCGACGAGCCGGTCGAGGATGCGCACGAGCCGCTCGCCCAGCACCTCGGCGTCGCGGTCGCCGAACACGGCGCGCTGATATTCGAGGCCCAGGTGGAGGGTGTCCTGCAGGCCCGCGACGAGCACGAGCGGGTAGTTGGTCGCGTCGGTGCCGTCGACCGACGCCACGCGCACGTCGCCGTCGCGCTGGGCCTGCTCGAGCGCGTCCCGGTCGACGGGATAGTTCTCGAACACGAGCAGCGTGTCGAACAGTTCGCCGAGGCCCACCGCCCGCTGCACGTCGGGCAGTCCGACGTGCTGGTGGTCCATCACCCGGTTCTGTTCGGCCTGGATGCGCGAGAGCAGCTCCGCGGTGGTTTCGGCGGCGTCCAGACGCACCCGGACCGGGACGGTGTTGATGAACAGGCCGACCATCGTCTCGACACCGGGCACGTCGGGGGCCCGGCCGGAGACGACGGCACCGAAGACGACGTCGGTGCGGCCGGTCAATGCCCCGAGCAGCACACCCCAGGCGGTCTGCACCACGGTGTTGACGGTGACGCCCCAGGCGCGGCCGGCCGCGCGGATCCGCGCGGTCAGCTCGCCGGACACCGGCACCGTGATCTCGCCCGGCAACTCGGCCCGCAGCGACGACCCGGCCGGGGCGATGCGGGTGGGCTCGTCGAAACCGTCGAGGGCGCTGCACCACACCCGCATGCCGGCGTCGGCGTCCCGACCGGCGAGCCATTCGAGGTAGTCGGTGAACGGCGTGACCGGGGGCAGCGCCGCGGCGTCGCCACCGGCCGCGTAGATCTGCAGCAGTTCCTGCATGAGCAGCGGCATCGACCAGCCGTCCGCCACGAGATGGTGCATCGTGACGACCAGCCGGATCCGAGTCGGCGCGAGCTTCACCGCCGCGAATCGCACCAGCGGCGCCACCGCCGTATCGAATCGTCGATCACGTTCGCGTGCAACGATTTCGACTGCATGTCCGGCCGGATCCGGGTTCCCGGCCAGGTCCAGCTCGATCCACTCGGGGTCGGCGTGGCGCAGCACGACACCGACGGGTTCGCCGGAGCCCGCGGTCCGGTATCCCGTGCGCAGCACCGCGTGCCGGTCGACCAGTGCCCGCGCCGAACGGCGCAGCGTCGCGGTGTCGAGTTCGCCGTCGAGGTCGAGCACGGTCTGCATCGTGTAGACGTCGACGCCGTCGTCGTCGAGACCCGACAGGTAGAACATCCCGCGCTGCAACGGGGTGAGCGGTACGACGTCCTCGACCGGTCCGGTCGCGGTGGCCTCGAGGCCGATCAGGTCCTGCAGCGGCAGGTCCCGCTTCGTGAGGTCGGCCGGCACCAGCCCGTTCGCGGTCGGGTCCGCAAGTCCGGCCAGGGCGGTGAGGACCCGCACCCAGCGGTGCGCGATCGTCTCGAGCGTGGCGGCGTCGACGATGCCGGCGGCCGCGTCGAAGGTGCCTTCGAGTTCGGGTCCGCGCTCGGTGTCCTCCGTGACCGCGTTGACGTCGAGGACGTGGTCGAGCGGGGACGACGGATCGACCGTGCCGCCGAGCGCGCCTGCTTCCGGTGCCGCCGACCACGCGCCGGCGGCGGTGTCGCCCAGGGTCATGCGTCCGAGGTAGTTGAACATCACCTCGGGTGCGGTGTAGCCGTCGAATCGCTCGGTGGCCGCGGGGTTCATCCAGCGCAGCACCCCGAACCCGAGGCCGTTGTCGCGGACCGCCCGCGCCGTCTGCTTGACGGCGCGCAGGGCGTGCCCGGCAGCCGCGCCGCCGTCGAGGGCCGTGTCGATGTCGATACCCGTCAGATCCACGGCCAGCGGGTACAGCGAGGTGAACCATCCCACGGTGCGCGTCAGGTCGGCGCCGGGAACGAGATGCTCCTCGCGCCCGTGCCCTTCCAGGTCGACGCGCACGGTCTCGCCGCCGCGCACCGAGGCCACGGCGAGGACCAGTGCCGTGAGCAGGACGTCGGTGACACCGGCGCCGAAGACTGCGGGCAGCCGGGTCAGCACGATCTCCGTGACCGGCGACGGGACGCGCACCTGCACCGATCGTGACGTGGACACGGTGTCGAGAGCGGGGTCCAGCGGCCGTGCACCGAGATTCGGCTCGCGCGCTGCGCGTGCCGCTTCCCAGGCCGGCCAGGACGCGGTGATCGATTCCGCCGCAGCCACTTCCGACAGGCCGGTCGCCCAGCCGCGGAAGGATGTCTCCTCGGCCGGCACCTCCGGATCGGATCCGGCCCGCACCCGTGCGACCGCGTCGGCGAGTTCCGGAACGAGGATGCGCCACGAGACCCCGTCGACGGCCAGGTGATTGATCATGAGCAGCACCCGGCCGGGGGCATCGGGACCCGCGTCGAAGAACACCGTCTGCATCATGGTGCCGGCCGCCGGATCGATCCGGTCCACCGCAGCGGCCCGTTCGACGGCGAACAGCCGGTGCCAGTCCTGGCCGCCCACCCCGATCGCGTCGACCCGGCGCACCGGGACGGAAACGGGGCTCTCCGGTACGTGCCAGCGGATCTCGTCGCCGTCGACCTCGAACCGCGATGCGAGGACCGGATGGGCCCGCACGATCGCGGCGACCGCCCGATCCAGAACGTCGACGGTCAGGCCGGCCGGCGCGACCAGCAGCCGCGCCTGGGTGAAGCTGTCCAAATCGCCGCCGTCGGCGAGGGTCTGCGCGACGATCGGCGTGACGGGAACGTCCCCGTGCGCGGGCACGACGACCGTGTCCGGGTCGGCGACCGGTTCCGGCGCCGCGTCGACGAGCGCGGCGAGCCGTTCGGCGGTGCGATGTTCGAACACCTGCCGCGCGGTGACCCGGATGCCGGACGCACGCAGCCGCGTCACGAGCTGGATCGAGACGATCGAGTCGCCGCCGAGCGCGAAGAAGTCGTCCTCGATGCCGACCCGGTCGAGTCCGAGCGCCTCGGCGAACGCCGCGGTCATCGTCGTCTCGGTCTCGGTGCGCGGTTCGCCCGCGCCGACGAGCGCCGCGAAGTCGGGCTCCGGCAGCGCCTTCCGGTCGATCTTGCCGTTCGGCGTCGACGGCAGCACCGGCAGGGACAGCAACGCGGCGGGCACCATGTAGTCGGGCAGGCGATCGGCCAGGGTCGCGCGCACCACGACGCCGTCGATGTCGTCGCCCGCGACGTACCCGACGAGGCGGGTCACCGCACGGGCATCGGTGTGGGCGACGAGCACGGCATCGCGACCTCCCGTCGCGGCGGCGAGCGCCGCCTCGACCTCGCCGAGCTCGACCCGGTAGCCGCGGATCTTGACCTGATCGTCGTCGCGGCCGACGTACTCGAGCGCACCCGCGTCGGTCCAGCGCACCACGTCGCCGGTGCGGTACATCCGGGTACCGTTGCCCGTGAACGGGTTCGGAACGAAACGACCGGAAGTCAGGCCGGGACGCCGCAGGTACCCCCGGGTCACGCCCTCACCGGCGACGTACAGTTCCCCGGCGACACCGGGCGCGACGGGCCGCAGCCAACCGTCGAGCACGTACAGCGACGATCCCGGGGTCGGACCGCCGATCCGCACCGAGTCCCCCGCGATGCGCGCGAACGCGGCGTCCACGGTGTTCTCGGTCGGGCCGTAGAAGTTGTACGCCTCCGCACCGGACGCGGCGAGCCGCCGCCACAACGCCGGAGCGACGGCCTCGCCACCGACGGTGATCTTCGACGGTGCCGACTCGCCGTCGAGCAGGCCCGCGTCGAGCAGCCGGGTCATGAGCACCGGCACGGTGTCGACATGGTCGATGCCGTGCCGGCGCACGTAGTCGACGACGGCCGCCGGATCGGTGCGCTGCTCGTCGTCGAGAATGTGGACGGCGTGGCCTTCGAACATCCACGTCAGTGCCGCGATCGACGAGTCGAACGCGAAGGGGTAGGTCAGCAGCACCCGCCACGGCCGGTCCGACTCCCCCCGCATCACGGTGTCACGTTGCGCCGCATGCAAGTCCAGCAAGTTCGCGTGCGTGACCGCGACGCCCTTGGGCAGTCCGGTCGAACCGGAGGTGTAGATGACGTAGGCGGTGTTGCCGGACCGTAGCGGAGCGATCCGATCGCTGTCGGTGACCGGAGTGGACGGCAGCGCGGCGAGCGCATCACGCACCGCGGGATCGTCGAGCGCGAGGCTCACGCACGGCGCCGCCACCCCGGTGGCCGAGACGATCACCGCGGGCCGGGAATCGGACACCATGTGCGCGAGCCGGTCCGCCGGATAGGTCGGGTCCATCGGCACGTAGGCGCCACCCGCGCGGAGCACCGCCACGATCGCCACGATCATCTGTTCCGACCGTGGCAGCGCGAGCCCCACGACGCATTCCGGTCCGACACCGGACGCGACGAGCAGCCGGGCCAGCCGCGCCGACCGCTCCCCCAGTTCGGCGAACGTCAGCGTCGTGTCGCCGGAGACGACCGCGACGGCGTCGGGTGTGCGGTCGATCTGCGCGGCGAGCAGGTCCGCGACGGTCTCCGCTCCGGTCCGCGGCGCCGGGGCCGCTTCGGCCCACTCGCCGAGCAGACGAGTGCGGTCCTCGGCGGACAGCACCGGCACGGACGCGACCGTGCCGGTACCGGTCGCGAGGGCGTCGAGGATCCGGACGAGACGATCACCCAGTGCCTCGACCTGCCGGTGGTCGAACACGGCGCGCTGGTGGTCGAGGGCCAGCACGAGGCGGTCGGTCAGGGCCGCGGTCAGCGCGAGCGGGTAGTTGGTCGCGTCCGTTCCCGCGATGGCGGCGACCCGGATCCCGCCGTCGTTCTGGGCGCGTTCCAGCGCATCCCGGTCGACGGGGTAGTTCTCGAACACCATGAGGGTGTCGAACAGTTCGCCGATGCCGACGGCGCGCTGGATGTCGGAGAGACCGACGTACTGGCGGTCCATGAGCCGGTTCTGTTCGGTCTGCACGCGCTGCAGCAGGGCCGGTACGGCCTCGCGGGGGTCGGTCCGCACACGCACGGGCACGGTGTTGATGAACGGTCCGATCATCGATTCGGCGCCCGCGACCTCGGGGACTCGACCGGAGACGACGGCACCGAACACGACATCGTCGCGGCCGAGGATCGAGCCGAGCAGCAGACCCCACGCGGTCTGGACGATCGTGTTGGTGGTGACGCCCAGTTCGCGGCCGCGGACGCGGATGCGGTCGGTCAGACCGGCGGGGACCGGCACCGGGACCTCGGCGGGCAGTTCGGCCTGCAGGGAGGTGCCGGCGGGCGCGACGAGTGTCGGTTCGGTGACGCCGCCGAGCGCGTCGATCCATGCCCGCAGTCCGTCCTCGGTGTCCCGGCGGTCCAGCCACCTGAGGTAGTCCGTGAACGGCACGACCGGCGGGAGAGTCGACGTGTCGCCACCGGCGGCGTAGATCTGCAGCAGTTCCTGCACCAGCAGCGGTGTCGACCAGCCGTCGAGCAGCAGGTGGTGCGCGGTGAACACCAGTCGGGTGCGGGTCGGCGAGACGATCGCCGCGGTGAACCGCACGAGCGGCGCCGCACCGGTGTCGAACCGCCGGACCCGGTCCTCGTCGGCGAGTTCCCGGGCGCGGGCGGCCGGATCCGTGGTGGTGGACAGGTCGACCACCTCGAACGGGCACGGCACGGCACGCGCCACGACACCGATCGGTGTTCCCGACGACGATACCCGGAAGCCGGTGCGCAGCACGGCATGCCGTGCGACGAGCCGTTCGATGCTGCGGCGCAGCACCTCGAGGTCGAGGTTCCCGTCGAGATCGAGCACCGACTGCATCGTGTAGACGTCGACGCCGTCGGTGTCGAGTCCGGACAGGAAGAACATGCCGCGCTGCAGCGGTGTCAGCGGTACCACGTCCACGATGCCGCCGGACACCTCGGTGTCGAGGACGAGCAGCTCGTCGACACCGATTCCGGTTGCGGTCACCTCCGACGGGATCGGAGCGACCGTCTCCGGCCCGGCCGCAGCGATCGTCTCGAGGATCTCGATCCATCGGCCGGCGACGAGCCGGACCGTCGATTCGTCGAGCAGTCCTGTCGCGAAACGGAATTCGGCGCTCAGGACCGCTCCGTCCGGGCCGTCGTCGGTGACCGCGTCGACGTACAGCACGTGGTCGAGTGGCGCGGATTCGTCCACCGATCCGCCGAGCGATCCGACTTCGGGTGCACCGGACCAGGATTCGGACGGCGACTCACCCAGGGTCAGGCGTCCCAGATAGTTGAACATCACCTCGGGCGCGCGGTATCCGGCGAACCGGTCCGCGGTGTCCGGCGCGAGGTGACGCAGGATACCGAATCCGATTCCGTTGTCGGCCACCGTGCGCAGTGATTCCCTGACGTGCGCCAGCGCCCGGAGGAGCGGGGCACCGGCCCTCACGCCGCGGCCGTCGCCGCCCAGGTCGAGCACCACCGGGTAGAGCGAGGTGAACCAGCCCACCGTCCGCGACAGGTCCACGCCCGGGACGATCTGTTCCTCCCGCCCGTGGCCCTCGAGGTGCACCCGCAGGGACGAGCCGCCGCGCACGGACGTCACCGCGACCGCGAGGGCGGTGAGCAGCACGTCCGGGACTCCGGCGCGCAGCGCGGCGGGAACGGTGGTCAGGATGCGGTCGGTCACGTCGGCGGGCACCCGCACCTCGACCGGCGCCGACGTCGCGACGGTGTCCCGGGCCGGGTCGAGCGGTCGGCTGCCGAGCACGGCTTCGTCGCCGCCCGCACCGGCGTCGATCGCGCGCTGCCAGGCGGGCCACGACGCCTCGACCCGTTCCGAACCGGCCGCCGCGGCCAGTCCCGTCGCCCAGTCGCGGAACGAGGTGACCGCGGGCTCCACCGCGGCGGGCTCGCCGCGGCGGGCCCGCCCGACGGCCGCGGCGAGGTCGGGGCCGATGATGCGCCAGGACACCCCGTCGACGACGAGATGGTGCACGACCACGAAGACCCGTCCGGCGACGGCCGGGCCGCGGTCGAAGAACACGACCTGCACCATCACTCCGGCGGCGGGGTCGAGCGCGTCGAGGGCGCGGTCGCGGGCCTGTTCGAACACCGCGCGCCACCGGTCGTCGTCGAGACCGGCCGCGTCGATGCGCCGTACCAGTGCCGCCGGGTCCGGTGCCGTTTCGGGGACCGTCCAGGAGGCGGTGCCGTCGGTGACCGTGAAGCGCGACCGCAGCATGTGGTGGGCGGCGAGCAGCTCACCGACTCCGGCGACGAGGTGCGCCTCGTCCAGTCCGACCGGGGCGATGAGCAGCCGCGACTGGGAGAATCTCCGCAGTGCGGATCCGGAGTGGGCAAGGGTCTCACGCACGATCGGCGTGAGCGGCACGTCCCCGATGGCCGCGGCGGTCTCGCGGGTCGGCGCGGGGTCCGGCGCATCGCACGCGGCGGCGATGGCCGCGGGCGTCCGCAACTCGAACACCTGCCGCGCACCAACCTGCAGTCCCTCGGCACGCAACCGCGCGACGAGCTGGATGGAGACGATGGAATCACCACCGAGGGTGAAGAAGTCGTCGTCGACGCCGACACGGTCGAGCCCGAGTACGTCGGCGATCGCCGTGCACAGCGCCTGCTCGGTCCCGGTGCGTGCCGCATCGGAGCCGGCCAGGTCACCGAAGTCTGGTTCCGGCAGCGCCTTCCGGTCCACCTTGCCGTTCGCCGTCAACGGAAGCACGTCGAGGGCGACGACGAGCGCGGGCACCATGTAGTCGGGCAGCAACCGCGCGAGCCCGGCGCGGGCGGAGGCGTTGTCGATTCCGGTTCCGGTGACATAGCCGACGAGCCGGGTGATCCCGCCGCCGTCGGTGTGGGCGACGACGATGGACGCACGCACCCCCGGCAGTGCGTCGAGCGCTGCTTCGATCTCGCCGAGTTCGACGCGGAAGCCACGGATCTTGATCTGGTGGTCGTCGCGGCCGACGTACTCGAGATCGCCGTCCGACCGGAACCGGACGATGTCGCCGGTGCGGTACATGCGTCCACCGGCCGGGCCGAAGGGGTCGGCGACGAACCGTTCTGCGGTGAGCGCGGCTCGGCCGAGATAGCCTCGCGTGACTCCGTTTCCGGCGATGTGGAGTTCGCCCGCGACGCCGGGCGGAGTGGGCCGCAGCCAGCTGTCGAGGACGTACAGCCGGGTGCCGGGGGTGGGCCTGCCGATCGTGACGGTTTCGCCCGAGATGCGCGCGTACGTGGCGTCGACGGTGCATTCGGTGGGCCCGTAGCAGTTGAACGCCTCGATGCCGGAACGGGCGAGCCGCTGCCACAGCGCGGTGGCGACCGCTTCGCCGCCGACCGTGACCTTGGCGGGCCGGTGGGCGTGCTCGTCGAGCAGTCCCGCATCGAGCAGGCGGTTCATCAGCACGGGCACGGCGTCGACGTAGTCGATGCGGTGCCCGCGCACGTAGTCGACGATGAACTGCACATCGGTGCGGTACTCGTCGCCGAGCACGTGCAGGGTGTGCCCCTCGAACAGCCAGGTCAGCGCGGCGACGGCGGAGTCGAATGCGAACGGATAGGTCAACAGCACCTGCCACTGCCCGTCACGCGGGTCGCGGATTCCGCCGGTCATCATCGATTCGCGTTGCGCGGCATGTAGATCGGCGAGGTTCGCGTGCGAGACGACGACCCCCTTGGGGGTTCCGGTCGAACCGGAGGTGTAGATGACGTAGGCGGCGTGACCGGGCCGCAGCGGGGCGAGCCGGTCCGCGTCGGTGAGCGGGCCGGCCGCGAGCGCGTCGCGGGCAGACTGCACCGCAGGGTCGTCGAGCACCAGCACATCGACGCCGTCGAGGACCTCGCCCAGCGCGGCGGCCACGGCGGCGGTGGTCATCACGACCCGAGGCGCGGCGTCGGCGATCATGTGCCGCAGACGATCCGCGGGATAGGACGGGTCGAGCGGAAGGTAGGCTCCGCCGGCACAGAGCACCGCGCTGATCGCCTCGATCATCGACGCGGTACGCGGCAGGGCGAGCCCGACCCGGTCGTCGGGCCCGACACCGTGCGCGACGAGCAGCCGGGCCAGCTGCGCGGACGCGGAGCCCAGGCGCGCGAAGCTCACGCGTTCGTCGGTACACACCACCGCGATTTCGTCGGCGCGCGCGTGGAACCGGCCGGCGAGCACGTCGGCGACGGTGCCGGCCGTCGCCCGGGCAGGGGCCGCCCCGGACCACGGCCCGAGGACACGGTCGCGCTCGGCTGCGGGCAGCGCCGCGAGCGCGGCGACCCGCGTCTGCGGGGCCGCCGCCAGCGCCGCGAGGATCGTGACGAGACGCGTTCCGAGCGCCTCCGCGTCCGCGGCGGTGAACAGCGCGGGACGATAGTCGAGCTTGACGACGAGGGTGTCCGAGACGCCGGCGGTGAGCACGAGCGGATAGTTCGTCGCGTCGCGGCCGCCGACCTCGGCGATGCGGATGCCGCCGTCGCGCTGCGCGCGGTCGAGGGCATCACGGTCGACCGGGTAGCTCTCGAACACGGTGAGGGTGTCGAAAAGTTCGCCGATTCCGCTGTCGCGCTGCATATCCGAAAGACCCAGATACTGGTGGTCGACCGTGCGCGACTGCTCGAATTGGACGGTGCGCAGCAGTTCGGCGACGGTGGCGTTCGGGTCGAGGGCGACCCGGACCGGCACCGTGTTGACGAACAGGCCGACCATCGATTCGACGCCGGCGAGTTCCGGCGGGCGCCCGGAAACGACTGCCCCGAACACGAGGTCGTCGCGGCCGGTCAGACCCGACAGCAGCAGCGCCCAGGCCGTCTGCAGCACCGTGTTGAGGGTGACCCCGGCGTGCCGGGTCAGGGTGGTGAGCCGGCCGAGAAGGCCGGTGGGCACAGCGACGTCGAGGACGTCGCACGGCTGCCCGGCGCGGGTGGATCCCGGGGGTGCGACCAGGCACGGTTCGGTCACGCCGGCCAGGCTCTCGCGCCAGAGGGTCCGTGCGGCATCGCGGTCCTGCCGGTCCAGCCAGGCCAGGTAGTCCCGGTACGGGCGCACCGCCCTCAACGTCGTAGCCGTTCCACCGGCCGCGTAGATCTCCAGCAGCTCGCGGACCAGAATCGGTGTGGACCAGCCGTCGACGACGATGTGGTGGGCGGTGAGCACGAGGCGTACGTCGTCACCGCCGACACGGACGAACAGCCAGCGCACCAGCGGCGGCTGTGTGAGATCGAACCAGTCCCGCAGATCGGTGTCCAGCAGTTCCTGCAGCGCTCGCTCGGCGTCCAGACCAGGGCGCACACTCAGATCGATACTGCGCCAAAGCACTTCGAGTCCCTTGATGACGAGCCCGGCTGTCCGGCCGTCCTTGCGCGGCCGGAAGCAGGTGCGCAGAGCCGTGTGCCGGTCCAGCAGCGCCTGCGCCGACGCCCGCATCCGGTTCTCGTCCACACGGCCGGTCAGCCGCAGCACCGACTGCACGGTATAGGCATCGGGCTCAGCGGGGCCGGCCTCGCGGGTGGCCTGGTCCGGGGACGCGACCGTGCTCAGGTAGAGCAGGCCCTGCTGCAGCGGCGAGAGCGGAACGATGTCTTCGAGCGCGGTGGGGCGGGTCATGGCTGCTTTCGTGGACGGAGGAACGTTTCGAACGCAACGGGCACGGCCCTCGAGTCGAGTAGCTCGGGGGCCGTGCCCGTCGTGGAGTTACCGCCGGTCGGTTCGAATCACTGCGGCGGCCGGTTCGCCGGAAGTTTCTCGAGGCCGGCGTCGATCGAGTCGAGCGCGAGCAGCGCCGTCTCGTAGGTCGCGGCGTTGCCGTGCTGGATGCCGACGATGTTGCCTGCCTTGACCGCCGGCAGGTTCTGCCACAGCGGCGAGTCGAGCACGGACTGCAGTTCGGGGGTGATCGAACCGTCGGGTTCGAGGCCGTAGACGATCACGTCGGCGTCCGCGAGGTTCTGGGGCAGCTGTTCGAGCGACAGGTATTCGCCGTGGACGTCTTCGGGATCGGCGGGCTCACCGGGGAAGGTGAAGCCGAGGTCGTCGAACAGGTTGGTGGTGTACGACGACGCGTACTCGCGGAAGAACTCGCCGGGCTCGGTGCCGCACACGCTGCACAGGCCCGCGAACTTCAGGCCACCGAGGGTACCGGCGTACTTCTGGGCGATCTCGGCGGCACGCGCCTCGTAGTCGCCCTTGAATTCGCCGTAGCTGTCGGTGACGCCGGCGGCGTCGGCGTACTGCTCGCCGAGTTCACGCCACTGGCCGGGATTGCTGGGGCCGAGGAACACGACCGGCGCGAGCGCCTCGAGCGTGGCCATGTCGATTTCTTCCTGAACCCGCGCCGGGACACCCATGATGATCAGGTCCGGCTGGGCTGCCGTGATGGCCTCGTAGTCGAGTTCGGAGACCGCGCCGTCCGGCGCGACCTTCGGCAGCGCCTCGTAGGCGGCGAGGGTTTCGGCGTCCATGTTCTCGAGCTCGCGGTTCCACTCGCACACCGCGGCGAGGTCGGCGCCGGCCTGGATCAGCGGGAAGGCCGCGTAGCCGCACGCGACGATGCGCTGCGGATCGACCGGGATCTCGACGGTGCCGTTCTGCGCCTCGAAGCTGCGCAGGGCGACCTCGGTGCCGGTGCTGTCGCCGCTGCCGCTGCCGCATGCCGCCAGTCCGGCGGTCAGCACGGCGGCCGCACCGAGGACCAGAGCACCCCGCGCCGCGCGGCGTTCAAGGAACCGCATCACGTTTCTCCCACAATCGTCTCGTTCGCGGGGCGACCTCCGCCCACGCATGTTTGGTTAGGCTAACCGAAACTTCTGCACAGTCAAGCGCGTGATTCACCCGAATTCGAGTGAGAACTCGTCGATCTCGGACTGATCCAGGTCGCCCAAAGTCAAATCGGACGGGGTGAAACCCCCCGCGTCGTCGGCCGACGCGTGACCGGCGAGCGCACCGAGCGCTCCGATCCAGTTCTCGGCCAGCTCCGCGACGACCTGCTCCGGCACGAGCCCCGGGCTGTATCCGAAGGTGCCGCGCAGGACCGGCCCACCGGGCGTGTCCTCGGTGAGCACCCCGATCTCGACGGCATGCGAGACCGGCATGTCGACCTCGACGGCACCGCCCAGCGCCGACGACTCCGGCGCACCGGACCACGGCCCGCCCTCGGTCTCGCCCAGCGTGAACCGGCCCAGGTAGTTGAACCCGACCTCCGACGGCACCGCGGCCGCGAATTCGGACCCCCCTTCTGCGTCGAGGTGCCGAAGCATGCCGAATCCGATTCCGTTGTCGGGAATCTCGCGAAGCTGTTCCTTGACCCGCTTGAGCGCCTCGCCGGCCTCGCCGGCACCGGAGAAGGCCCGGGCGACGTCGAGTCCGGTCACGTCCAGGCGCACCGGATACAGCGACGTGAACCAGCCGACCGTGCGCGACAGATCGGCGCCGGCGACCACCTGCTCCTCGCGTCCGTGCCCTTCCAGGTCGACGACGAGCGCTCCCGCCCCGCGGGACCGGGCGGTCGCCAGCGCGAGGGCGGTGAGCAGCACGTCGTCGATCCGGGCGTGGAACCGATCCGGAACGGTGGTGAGCAACGCCTCGGTGATCGTCGACGGAACCTCGACGTGCACCACGGCGGTGCCCGACATCGTGTCCCGGCCCGGATCGATCGCGCGCGAGGCCACGCGGACCCGGCCGTGGGCCGCGGTCATCCGCCGCCACAGCGGCGCCTCGGCCCGCCGCCCGGAGACCGCGTCGAGAAGCCTTGCCGCCCAGACACGCAGCGGTGTCCCGGACCGGGCGGGTGCCGTACCGGCGGCCGCGCCGGCAAGGTCGGGCACCAGGATCCGCCAGGACACACCGTCGACGACGAGATGGTGCACGGCGATCAGGACACGTCCCTCCGTGCCCGGTCCCGCGTCGAAGAGCACCACCCGCACGAGCACACCGGATTCCGGGTCGAGACCCGCATACGCCTCCTGCGTCGCGGCGACGATCAGCGCCGACGGGTCGTCCACGCCGGCGATGTCGATACGGGAGACCACCTCGCCGGCGCGGACCGCACCGACCGGCAGCACCTCGAGCGTGCGGGCGTGCGCGTCGAACACCGACCGCAGCGCGTCGTGCACATCGAGCAGCGCCTGCACGGCACCGGTGAGCGCCTCGGCCGTCAGGCCCGCCGGGGTCCGCAGCAACCGGGACTGCGCGTACCGCTTGTACGGGCCGCCGCGGTCGAGCATGTCGTGCACGATCGGGGTGGCAGGCACCGTACCGAGCGCCGCCGCGGCGTCCACGTCACCGGTTGCGGCGTCGACGGCGGCGACCCGCCGCAGTCCCGCCGCAGTCCGGTGCTCGAACACGTGCCGGGCCGTGAATCGCAACCCGGCCGCACGGGCCTTGGACACCAACTGGATCGAGACGATCGAGTCGCCCCCGAGCGCGAAGAAATCGTCGTCGGGACCGACCGTGTCGAGGCCGAGCACCCCGGCGATCACCGCGCACAACCGGAGTTCGATGTCGTCCGCGGGCTGCCGTCCGGCCGCGGTCACGACGAACACCGGCGCCGGCAGCGCCTTGCGATCGACCTTGCCGTTGGCGGTGACAGGGAACGCCTCGAGCACGACGATCGCGGCGGGCACCATGTGCTCGGGCAACCGCTCGGCGACGTGCGCACGCAGCGCCTCGATATCGAGGGACGCGCCGGGGTCGCCGGTATCGGCCTGCGCAACCACGTAACCCACGAGTCGTCTGCGACCGGGATCGTCCTCGCGGGCGATCACCGCGGCCGTTGCCACCGCCGGGTACGCGGCGAGCACGGACTCGATCTCACCGAGTTCGACGCGGAATCCCCGGATCTTCACTTGATCGTCGCTGCGACCGAGATATTCGAGCACCGGATCGGTTCCCGCCCAGCGCACCACGTCGCCGGTGCGGTACAGCCGCCCGCCCGGCTCCCCGAACGGGTCGGCGACGAACCTGCCCGCGCTCATGCCGGGCCGGCCCAGGTACCCGCGGGTGACGTGCGGGCCGCCGACGTACAGTTCACCGGGCACACCGGGCGGTACCGGGCGCAGGTAGCGGTCGAGGACGTGGGCGCGCCCGCCGTCGATGGGAACGCCGATGTGCGGGCCGGTCGCGGTGGTCACGACGGATCCGGCGGAGTCGACGGTGCATTCGGTGGGCCCGTACATGTTGACCGCGTGGAGATCCGGCGCGGTCGCCAGCTGCGTCCACAGTTCCGCCGGGACCGCCTCGCCGCCCAGGGCGACGACCGCCGGGCGGTGCGCCGCAGCGGGATCGAGCAGTCCGTGCGCGACGAGCTGCGTCATGAGCACCGGTCCGCAGTCGAGCCCGTCGATGCGGTGGTCGCGCACATACGCGACGATCGCTTCGGCGTCGGCGAGCAGCTCCTCGGCGAGGACGTGGACGGTGTGGCCGCCGAGCATCGCCAGCAGCGGGTCGATCGACGAGTCGAAGGTGAAGGTGTAGCTCAGCAGCACCGACCGTCGGGTGACGGCGGGATCACCGAAGGTGCGGGTGCGCACGGTCTCCCACAGGTTCACCGCGCCGCGATGCGGCACCACCACACCCTTGGGAGCACCGGTCGAGCCGGAGGTGTACACCACGTAGGCGGCGTTGCCGGTGCGTGCCGGCGACCGCAGGTCCGCGTCGATGAGCGGATCCCCCGCGTACCGCTCGGCGTCCGCGATCGCGGCCGGGTCGAGGACGACGGTCACCGCCGCGTCGCGCAGCATGTACTCGATCCGCTCGGCCGGATAGTTCGGGTCGACGGCGAGGTACGCACCGCCGGCCTTCCAGACCCCGATGATCGCGGCGACCATTACTCCGTCGCGCGGAAGCTGCAGGGCCACGACGGATTCGGCTCCGACACCCCGACCGGTGAGGTACCGCGCGATGCGGTTGGACCACGTGTCGAGCTCGGCGAAGGTCGCCGACACGGACGGGGACACCAGCGCGAGCTCGTGGGGTGTGGCCGCGAGCGACCGCGCGAACAGGCCGTGGAGCGTGTCCGGGACGCCGGCAGGCCGTGCGGCGGCCACGCCGGGACGACCCGCGCGCAGCCAGGCGCGTTCGTCGTCGGCGAGCAGATCGAGCCGGGACAGCCGACGGTCCGGATCGCCGGTGAGCGCGGCGAACGCCCGCCCGACGCGCGCGGCGAACGCGGCGGCGGTCGAGGCGTCGAACAGCTCCCCCGCGTATTCGACACGCACACGCAGGCTTCCGTCGGGCGCATCGATGACGTCGAAGGTCAGGTCGAACATCGCGGTGTCGTTGGCGACGAACGACACCGCCGGCGCGAGGTCGGCGAAGGCGGTGAGCCTGGGCGGGGTCTGGTACTGGACCATCACCTGGAACAACGGATGCCGGGCGGCGCTGCGTTCGGGGTTGACCGCCTCGACCACCCGATCGAACGACACGTCCTGATGCGCGTACGCGGTGACATCGGTGTTCCTGATGCGGGTGAGCAGTTCCCGCACGGTGGGATCCCCGGACAGGTCGGTGCGCAGGACCACCATGTTGACGAAGAATCCGACGAGGTCGTCGAGTTCGGGCGCGGGCCGGCCCGCCGTCGGTGACCCCAGCGGAACGTCCTCACCGGCGCCGCTGTGCGACAACGCGAGTGCGACCGCGGCATGGACCATCATGAACATCGTGGTGCCGGTGTCGCGGCCGGCCGCGCGCACCGCGTCGGCCACGTGCGCGGGAACCGGGTACTCGACGCTGCCGCCGGCGTACGACGCGACCGCCGGCCGCGGCCGGTCGGTGGGGAGGTCGAGTTCCGTGGGCAGGCCCGCGAGTTCGTTGCGCCAGAACTCCAGCTGCCGTGCCGCGCGGCTGTTCTCGTCGCCGGGGTCGCCGAGCAGATCGCGCTGCCACATCGCGAAGTCCGCGTACTGCACGGGCAGCGGTTCCGGCGCGTACGACGCGCCGCCGGTGCGCTCGGCGTAGAACCCTCCGAGGTCGCGCATGAGAAGCGGCGTCGACAGCTCGTCACTTGCGATGTGGTGGGCGAGCAGCAGCAGCACGCTGTGATCCGGGCCGATCGTCAGCAGCCGGATACGCAGCGGCACTTCATGTTCGAGGTCGAACGCGTGCCGGGCCTGCGCCAGCAGCTCGTCGTCGAGGGCGTCCGGGGCGACCGGCACGACCGCGAAAGGCACCTCCGAGCCGCCCGGCGCACCGGGGGCGCCGAGCACCCGCTGCATGCCGACGCCGTCGTGTTCGACGAGGACGGTGCGCAGGCTCTCGTGCCGGGTCAGCACGTCGCCGACGGCCCGGCGCAGCGCATCGTGGTCGAGGTGCCCGTGCAGCCGGACCGTCACCGGCACGTTGTAGGTGGGGCTCGGCCCTTCCAGGCGGAACAGGAACCAGAGTCGCTGCTGCGCGTGGGACAGCGGCGCGAGGCCGTCGCGGCGCTGCGGGACGAGCGGCGGCCGGTTGCCGGTGCCGTCGGCGGCGGCGGCGCACTCGGACGCCAGGTCCGCGACCACGGGGTGATCGAAGACGGTACGGATGGTCAGTTCCACGCCGAGCTCGTTGCGGATCCGGGCGAGCAGTTTCGCGGCGGACAGGGAATGCCCTCCGAGCGCGAAGAAGTCGTCGTCGGCGCCGACGGTGTCGAGTCCGAGAATCCCGGCATAGATGTCGCACAGCGCGCGTTCGAGTTCGGTTTCCGGGGCTCGCGACGACACGAGCGCCGCGAAATCGGGTTCGGGCAGTGCCCGGCGATCGAGCTTGCCGTTGGAGGTCAGCGGCATCTCGTCGAGGACGACGACCGCGGCCGGCACCATGTAGCCGGGCAGCCACTCGGTGAGCCGGGTGCGCGCGTCGGCCGGTTCCGGCACACCGTCGCCGACGAGATACGCGACGAGCTGCGCGATTCCGGACTTGTCGGTGCGCACGACCGTCGCGGCCCGCGCGACACCGGGCAGGCGCAGCAGTGCGGCGTCGACCTCGCCGAGCTCGACGCGGAATCCGCGAACCTTGACCTGGTTGTCGCCGCGGCCGCGGTACACGATGCGCCCGTCCTCGGTCCACAGGCCGCGGTCACCGGTGCGGTACAGCCGCGTGTGGGCCGGGTCCGAGCCCGCGAACGGATTCGCGACGAAGCGCGTCGCGGTGGCGGCCGGGGCGTCCAGATATCCGCGGACCACGCCGGGACCGGACAGGAACAGCTCGCCCTCGACACCCGGCGGAACCGGCGCGAGACCGCTGTCGAGGAGGTGGGCGCGCAGGTTCGCGACCGGTCGCCCCACGACGGGTCCGTCGGTGTCGTGGACGTCCGCGACGAGCGAGTCGACGGTGCATTCGGTCGGCCCGTAGAAGTTGAACGCGGCGCCGGACCGGGCCCGCAGTCCCTGCCACAGCCGTTCGGTCACCGCGTCGCCGCCGAATCCGACGGTCGGGACGGTGCCGGCCGGGAACAGCTCGTCGTCGACGATCTGCTCGAGCTGCGCCGGCGAGAGTTCGACGAAGTCCCAGTCCTCGCGCCGGGCACGCGCGGCGAGCAGACCCGCGTCGCGCTGGGCGATCTCGTCGGCGATGTGCACGGTGTGGCCGGCGAGCATCCACAGCTGCGGTTGCCAGGAGGCGTCGAACGCGAACGACCAGGCGTGGCCGACGTGCAGGTGCTCGCGGCCGGATTCGCGTGCGGCGCGCGAGTACACCTGGTCACGGTGACTGTGGAACAGGTTGACCAGGCCACGGTGCGGCACCAGCACACCCTTGGGCCGTCCGGTGGATCCGGAGGTGTGGATGACGTACGCGATGGAGTCGAGGGTCATCCGCACCCCGCGCTCGGCGTCGGTGAGCGGCGCGTCGGGTAGCTCCGCCCTGTCCGGGTCGTCCAGCCGGATCCGTTCGGGCGCATTCGGAATCGAGGCGATTCGTTCGTCGGTGCCGGCGGTGGTCAGCACGCGGGTGGGTGCGGCGTCGGCGAGCACGCGGGACAGCCGTTCGAGGGGTTGGTCGACGTCGAGCGGCACGTAGGCCGCGCCGGATTCGAGGACCGCGAAGATCGCGACGAGCGCGTCGACCGTGCGGGGCACCGCGATCGCGATCCGCCGTTCGGTTCCGTCGATGCCGCGGTGTGCGATCAGCCGCCGGGCGAGACTGTTCACGCGCGACGAGAACTGCGCGAAGGTCAGAGTGGTGCCGGCGTCGGCGACGGCGGGCCGGTCGGGGGTTGCGGCCACCTGCCGGTGCAGCAGGTCGAGGATCGTCAGCTGCGGGTCGACGGCGGTCCGCGCCGGACCGGCCCACTCACGCAGGATCCGGTCCCGCTCGTCGTCGGCGAGAACCTGCACGCGCGCGAGCGGGGTGTCGTACCCGACATCTGCGACGGTTGCGAACAACCGCTCGAGGCGCGAGGCGTGGAGCCGCAGATCGTCGTCGGTGTAGACGTCGGCGTCGCCGTCGACGAACACCTCGAGGCCTGCGCTCTCGTCCAGCGGCCGGACCGTGATCATGAAGTCCTGGAGCGGTCCGCGGGCGATCGAGTGCACGGCGCCGCGGATCTGCCCGAAGCGCAACACGTCCCCGAACGGCTTGACGTTGACGGATGGGCCGATGACACCACGCGAACCGGTGGGCAGACGCAGGTCTCGCTGAATGTCCTCACCGCGGTAGCGGTAGTGACTGCGGCACAACGCGATCGAGTCGCGAACCTGGCCGACGAGCGTGGACAGTGTGTCCGCCGCGGTGGGATGCAGGCGTAGCGGGACGACGTTGACCGCGGACATCGGCACGTTGAGTGCCGCGCTTCCGAGCCGGTTCATCACCGGGAAGCCGACGGTGAGGTCCTCGTGCCCGGTGGCGCCGCGCAGGTAAGCGGCGACGAGCGCGGTTACCGCGTCGCCCCACGTGCCCCGGACCGTCCCGCCGAGCGCGGCGAGCGCGCGCTGCTGCTCGGCGTCGAGGGTGAAGCGCACCGCGCGCGAGCGGCGGGCGATGCCCCCGGGGCCCGGCCGCAGGCTCACCGCCTCCTCGATCCCGGCGAGATACCCGGCCCAGAAGTCGCGGTCGGAGGCGAACGCCACGGTGTCGCGGTAGTCCTGTTCCTCGCGGACCACCGGTTCGACGGGCGTGAAGCGCACGGTGGGTGCCTCCGCGCCGGTGACCAGCGCGGTGTAGTGCTCGGCGATGCGCCGGTTGAACAATCCGAAACCGTAGGCGTCGAGCACGAGGTGGTGACCGCACAGGTACAGCACGACACGGTCGTCGGCCAGGTGCAGCACGGCCGCGCGCACGCACAGATCGGCGACGGGGTCGATGACACGCGCGAGGTCGCGGTTCATCCAGTCCTGGGCGACCCGCCAGGGGTCCGTCTCGGCGCGCAGGTCCACGATCGGCGGCTCGGCGAGGGTGCGGGCGCCCGGATACTGGACGACCGTACCGTCGGCCGGCGTCCCGAAACCGGCCACGAGTACTTCGGATTCGTCGGCGGCGCGGCGGACGGCCTGCACTGCGGCGGCGAGGTCGATGTCGCCGCGCAGCTCGATGCATTCGGACGTGTTGAAGATCGGGTTGTCGGGGGCCAGCTGCTGCGCGAACCATACGCCCGACTGGGCTCGTGTGAGCGGCAGAGCCGGAGTCGCCGGGCGTGCGGGCACGTGGATCCCCTTCTTCTCTGATCGATTTCCTTTGGGCCGGACCGGATCACACGGCGTCGCAGGGACGCCGTGTGGGTCCGAACTGTACCAAAGGTTAGCCTAACCGTATATGTTCTCTCGTGGTCGAGTACCCCGCACTCGACCGTCCCCGTCACCGCTACCGAGAGGTGTGCGCAATGCAGGCACCGACCCTCGCCGCGCACGGCACCGACCCAGGTACCGTCGTCGCGCCGACCGGCACGGCACCGTTCGTGCTGTCCCGACCCCACGGCACGGTCGTCGGCGACGGCGTCGCCGACCGCTGGTCCTGCGTCGGCGACGCCGCCGCGGCCCTGCGCGCCGGAACGGTCCGAGCCGTCGTCGGCGCCCTGCCCTTCGACCCGGACCATCCCGCGGCACTGACGGCACCCCATGCCCTGACGCACGCGGCCGCCCCGATCACCGACACCGGCATCGCGCTCCCCCGGATCGGGATCGACGCCGCGTTGCCGTCCGAACGCGAACACGTCGACCGCATCACGACCGCGCTGATACGTCTGCGCTCGGACGACGACCTCGTCAAGGTCGTCCTCGCCCGCACCCTCGTCCTTCGTGCCGACCGGCCGGTCACCGCCGGGCAGCTGCTGCACCGCCTGGCCGGAAACGACCCGCACGGCAACGCTTTCGCCGTCGACCTGAGCCCCGCGGGCGGAAGCTCGCACGGACGCTACCTGGTCGGCGCGAGCCCCGAAGTCCTCGTCCGCCGCCACGGCGACCGCGTCACCGCGCATCCCCTCGCGGGGTCCGCGCCACGCCACACCGACCCCGAGATCGACCGCAGAACCGGTGCGGAACTCGCCGCTTCCACCAAGAACCTCACCGAGCACGCACACGTCGTCGCGGACCTGCGCGCGAGCCTCGAACCGCTGTGCATCGAACTCGACATCCCGGACCGGCCGACGCTGACAAGCACC
The DNA here is from genome assembly GCF_001895025.1 of Rhodococcus zopfii NBRC 100606 = JCM 9919. Classification (GTDB taxonomy): domain Bacteria; phylum Actinomycetota; class Actinomycetes; order Mycobacteriales; family Mycobacteriaceae; genus Rhodococcus; species Rhodococcus zopfii. The sequence continues at coordinate 147,498 of NZ_BCXI01000007.1, read as the reverse complement.
CGCCAGCTGTGGCATCTGGGCACCCCCGTCTCCGGTCGCCTGCGCGACCCGTCCGTCACCGCGCTCGACCTCGCGGTCGCAGTGCACCCCACGCCCGCCGTCTGCGGCACCCCCACCGCCGCGGCCCGGGAACTGATCCGCGAACTCGAGGGCGACCGCGGCTTCTACGCCGGCGCGATCGGCTGGTGCGACGCCGCCGGCGACGGCGAGTGGATGGTCGCGATCCGCTGCGCCGTGCTCGACGCCGACGGCCGCACCATCACCGCACACGCAGGAGGCGGAATCGTCGCCGAATCCGATCCGGACGACGAACTCGCCGAGACCACAACGAAGTTCGGAACCGTCCTGGACGCGCTGGCGGTGCACCGATGAGCACGCCCGTCACCCTCGTCGTCGGCGCCGCCCAGGGCATCGGCCGCGCGACCGCACTCACGCTGGCCGGGGCAGGTCATCGCGTCGTGCTCGCCGACCGCGATCCCGAGGGTCTCCGCAAGACCGCGGCGCTGCTGGCGACGCCCGTGCCTACCTTCCCGGTCGATATCCGCGACGCCGACGCCGTCGACTTCACCGTCGGCAGTATCGAATCCGAGCACGGCCCCATCGCAAGACTCGCACACGTCGCCGGGGTGTTCTCCACCGCCTCGATCCTCGACGGCGACCCCGACGAGTGGCGGCGCATCTACGACGTGAACGTCACCGGCCTGGTATCGGTGCTGCGTGCCGTCGGCCGGAGGATGCGCGAACGCCGAGACGGGTCGATCGTCGTGGTCGGATCGAACTCCGCGGGCGTGCCCCGAATCGGCATGGGAGCCTACGGATCGTCGAAGGCCGCGGCCTCGATGGTCGTGCGCGTTCTCGGACTCGAACTCGCCGGGTTCGGGATCCGCGCCAACGTCGTCGCGCCCGGATCCACCGACACCGCGATGCAGCGGTCGCTGTGGGCCGATCCGGGCGACGACGCGGGTGCGCTCGGCGCGATCGCCGGCGACCCCGCCCAGTTCAAGGTCGGCATCCCGCTCGGCCGGATCGCCGAGCCCGCGGACATCGCCGATGCGATCGAGTTCCTGCTCTCCGATCGCGCCCGGCACATCACCATGCAAGCCCTGTACGTCGACGGTGGCGCGACCCTGCGCGCCTGACCTTCCCGAAAGGATCGTTTCGTGACATCCGGCCTCCGGCGCACCGCGCTCGCCGAAACCGCCCGCTATCCCGAGGAGTTCGCGGAGCTGTACCGCGGGGCGGGGTACTGGACCCCCGAGACCTTCGCGCGGTTCCTGCCGGCGCGGGCCGCCGAGTTCGGCGACCGGGTCGCCGTCGTCGGGCTCGACGCGCGCGGCGAGCAGCGGCGCCTGACCTACCGCGCGCTGGACGAGTCGGCGGCCCGGATCGCTGCGGGGCTCGCGGAACTCGGCGTGCACGCCGGCGACCGCGTGGTCGTGCAGCTGCCGAATATCGTCGAGTACACCGAGGTGCTGTTCGCGGTCTTCCGTCTCGGGGCACTGCCGGTGTTCGCGCTGCCAGCGCACCGCGCCGCCGAGATCGGCTACTTCTGCCGGTTCACCGACGCCGCCGCGTATGTCGTGGCAGCGGAGAGCGGCGGATTCGACTACCGGAACCTCGCCCGCGACGTGTGCGCCGACCTGGACACGCCGCCCGCGGTCGTCGTCGCCGGCGACGACGACGTGGAGGTCACCGCATCATCCCCGTCGCCGCGCTCGTCCGTCTCACTCGATGCGCTGCGCACGCGCGAGGCGTTTCCGCCCGCCGAACTCGACCCCGAATCGGTTGCCTTCCTTCAGCTCTCCGGCGGTACGACGGGGACCCCGAAGCTGATCCCGCGCACCCATTCCGACTACCTGTACTCGGTACGCGAATCGGCCCGCATCTGTGGGGTCGGCGCCGACACCCGCATGCTGGTGGTGCTGCCGGCCGCCCACAACTTCCCGATGAGCTCCCCCGGCATCCTGGGCGTACTGCACAGCGGCGGCACGGTGGTTCTCGCCCCGGATCCCAGTCCCGACACCGCGTTCGCGCTGATCGAGCGTGAGGCGATCACGATGGCCTCGCTGGTACCGCCTCTGGCGATGGCGTGGCTGTCGGCACGGGCCCGCAGCGAGCGCGATCTGTCGTCCCTGCAAGTGCTGCAGGTCGGCGGTGCGAAGTTCCCTGCCGAGGCCGCCAGGCGGGTGCGTCCCGAACTCGGCTGCACCCTGCAGCAGGTGTTCGGAATGGCGGAGGGCCTGGTGAACTACACGCGCCTCGACGACGACGAGGACACGATCGTCACCACCCAGGGCCGGCCGATCAGCGCGCACGACGAGATCCGTGTCCTCGACGACGACGGCGCTCCGGTGCCGTCCGGCGGCACCGGCCATCTGCTCACCCGCGGCCCCTACACGATCCGCGGCTACTACAATGCACCCGAACACAATTCGACGTCCTTCACCCCCGACGGCTTCTACCGCACCGGCGACATCGTCCGCCTCGCCGAGCACGGCTGCCTCGTCGTCGAGGGCCGCGCCAAGGACCAGATCAACCGCGGCGGCGAGAAGATCGCCGCCGAGGAGGTCGAGAACCACCTGATCGCCCATCCCGCGGTGCTCGACGCCGCCGTCGTCGCGATGCCCGATCGGTACCTCGGTGAACGCACGTGCGCGTTCGTCGTGACCGAGGGTGAAGCCCCGAAGGCGCTTGCGCTCAAGGTTTTCCTGCGCGATCGAGGCTTGGCCGGATACAAGATCCCGGACAAGGTGCGCTTCGTCGACGCGTTCCCCGTGACCGGCGTCGGCAAGATCAGCCGGAACGAACTGCGACGTGCGCTGGCCGCGACCTTCGAGAACTGAACCGCCCCAACCCGAGAAAGCGACGATCATGGCCCTTCCGAAATCCGTGTCCTATCCGCTGCCCGACGAACAGCCGGCGAACGTGGTGCCGTGGACGATCGATCCGGATCGTGCGGTGCTGCTGGTGCACGACATGCAGGAGTACTTCGTGCGCGCGTTCGACCGCTCCGCCGACCCGCTCGCGACGGTCGTGCCGAACATCGACGGGATCCGCGGTGCCGCGCGTTCGGCCGGTGCCCCGGTCGTCTACACCGCGCAGCCCGGCAACCAGAACCCCGCCGATCGCGCTCTGCTGCTCGACTTCTGGGGCCCCGGCCTGACGGCAGATCCGGCCGAGACCGCAATCATCGCCGACCTGGCGCCGCACGAGGACGATGTTCTGCTCACCAAGTGGCGCTACAGCGCGTTCATCCGCACCGATCTGCTCGAGCGGATGCGCGCGTGGGGCCGCGATCAGTTGATCGTCACGGGCGTCTACGCGCACATCGGCTGCCTGACCACCGCACTCGACGGATTCATGAACGATGTCCAGGTCTTCTTCGTCTCCGACGGCACCGCCGACTTCTCACGGCGCGAGCACGTCGACGCGCTGAACTACCTGGCCTCGCGGTGCGCGGTGGTGCTGCCCACCGGTGACGTCGTCGACGCGCTGGCGTCGGCGAAGGTCGCCGGGGACCTGGCCGTGGCGGGGGCCTGATCCACGCGGACGCGGCACCCGGCTTGCCTATACAGCGACGCGCTCGTCGCGGCGCATCGCGAGATCGGCGTACCGGCCGCCGCGTTCGAGCAGGGCGTCGTGGCTGCCCCGTTCGACGACCCGGCCGCGGTCGAGCACCGCGATCTCGTCGGCCGCACGCACCGTCGAGAGGCGGTGGGCGATGGTGATCGTGGTGCGGCCGCGGCGCGCGGCATCGAGCGCCTGCTGCACGGCCCGTTCGGTTTCGTTGTCGAGGGCGCTGGTCGCCTCGTCGAGCACGAGGATGCGCGGGTCGCGCAGCAACGTCCGGGCGATCGCGAGGCGCTGTTTCTCGCCCCCGGAGAAGCGGTGTCCGCGGGCGCCGACGAGCGTGTGGTAGCCGTCGGGCAGCGACACGATCAGGTCGTGGATCTGCGCGGCGCGCGCGGCATCCTCGATCTCGGCGTCGGTCGCGTCGGGCTTGGCATAGCGCAGGTTTTCGCGCACTGTCGCGTGCAGCAGGTAGGTCTCCTGCGAGACGACACCGACGAGCGCGGCGACGTCCGAGAGCGGAAGGTCGCGCAGATCGACACCGTCGATCGTGACGCGGCCGGTCGTCGGGTCGTGGAGTCGCGCGACGAGCGCGCCGAGTGTGGTTTTGCCGGAACCGGTCTCGCCGACCAGGGCGACCTGTGCGCCGGCCGGCACGTCGAGGTCGATGTGGTCGAGGGCGTTCCGGTCGGCGCCCGGGTAGCGCAGGCTCACGTTCTCGAAGCGCACCGCGCCGGCGACCCGGTCGAGGTCGAGGCGGACCGGCTCGGCCGGTTCGTCGATCTCCACGATCAGGTCCAGGTATTCGAAGATGCGGCTGAACAGGGCCAGCGAGGCGGTGACGGACACGCCCACGTCGAGCAGGCTCATGAGCGGACGGAACAGCGCGGCCTGCAGGCCGGTGAACGCGACGAGGGTGCCGATGGTCATGCCGCCCGAGGTCGCGGGCAGACCGGCGACGAGGTACAGGACCGCGGGGATCGCCGCGAACACGATGTTCATGGTGGCCATGCGCCACCGGCCCGACAGCTGGGCGCGGACCTCGAGGTCGGCGAGTTCGGCGGACGTGTCCGCGAAGCGCCCGGACATCGACGGTCCGGTCCCGAGGGTCTTGGACAGGAGCACACCGCTGATGGACAGGCCCTCTTCGATCTGGGTCTGCATGTCGGCCAGGCGACGTTGTTGACGGGCGGTGACCGCGCGGCGCATGAGGGCGACCTTGCGGGTCAACCAGATCGCAGGCGGCAGCACCACGAGGGAGAGCAGGGACAGGCGCCAGCTCAGCACGGCCATCGCGACGGCGGTGCCGACGACGGTGGTGATGTTGGCGGCGATCGACGTGGCTGTGGAGGTCACGACGTTCTGCATTCCGCCGATGTCGTTGGTCAGCCGGGACTGGATCTCGCCGCCGCGGGTGCGGGTGAAGAAGCCCAGCGACTGACGCTGCAGGTGGGTGAAGACACGGGTGCGCAGGCCGTGCATGATGCGCTGGCCCACGGTGGTGGAGATCCAGGTCTGGGCGACGCCGAGCACCGAGCCGGTGACGGTCACCGCGAGCATGCCCGCGACGACCCACAGCAACAGTGAGACGTTCTGCTCGGGAATGGCGTGGTCGATGGCCGCGCGGACGAGGAACGGGCTGGCGAGGGAGATCACGGACGAGGTGACGATGAGCGCCACCACGACGCCGATCTGCCAGCGGTAGGGGGCGAAGAGGGCGCCGATGCGGCGCAGGCTGACGGGTGAGTCCTGAAGCTGCCGCCGATCGAGGGGATCGACCTTGCCCCGTCGTCCGGGGCCGGGACCGCCGCCCGGGGGGAGGTGCATCACGAACACCACCTCCTTCTGAATCGATGGAATGTATTGAGGTTGCCTCACTAAGAGGTAACCGTCAAGTGCGGTACGCTTCGTGCATGGCCGATTCCCCCGCCGCGCTGCGCGATCTGCTGATCGCCACCACCCGCACGCTGCGACGACGCTGGCACCAGACCCTCGAGCCGTGGCAATTGTCACCTCACGAGCACCGCGCACTGCGCGTCCTCGGTGACGCCGGCCGCACCCGGGAATGCGGAGATGCCCGCGGTCCCCTCCGCCTGGGCGAGATCGCCAAGGCGCTGCGGATCGTGCCGCGCTCGGCCACCGAGGTGATCGATCGGCTCGAGGCCCGCGGGCTCACCGAGCGCCTGCCCGACCCCGCCGACCGCCGCGCGGTGTGCGTGCAGCTGACCGACGCGGGCCACGACCTCGCCCGGCAACTCGACGCGGCCCGCGACGCCGAGGCCGGCGAGTTCTTCGCCCTGCTCGACGACCGCGACCGCGCCGATCTCGCGCGGATCCTGCGCAAGCTCGTCGGACCGTGACCGATCCGCTCCCCCTCCCCATTCCGCGGCCACGACGCGAGGTCGCGCCCGGCGCGGTCCACGTCCCCGGCTGGCTCGATCTCGACGCCCAGCGTCGGCTCGTCGTCGCGTGCCGCGGTTGGGCGCGAGGCCCGGTCCCGATGCGGCGCACCGAACTGCCCGGCGGCGGGCGCATGTCCGTCTCGACGGTCTGCCTCGGATGGCATTGGAGCCCCTACCGGTACACCCGCACGGCGGTCGACGTGAACGATGCGCCCGTGGCACCGGTACCGGCATGGCTCGCCGATCTGGGTCGCCGCGCGGTCGCCGCGGCGTACCCCGATCCGGGCGCCGCCGACGGCTACGACCCGGACACCGTGCTGATCAACTTCTACACCGGCGATGCCCGGATGGGCATGCACCAGGACAAGGACGAACGCACGGACGCGCCGATCGTCTCGCTCAGCGTCGGCGACGCCTGCACGTTCCGTTTCGGCAATCCCCGGAACCGGGGCCGGCCCTACACCGACGTGCGGCTCGAGTCGGGCGACCTGTTCGTCTTCGGCGGCCCGTCCCGCTTCGCGTATCACGGTGTGCCGAGAGTCTTTCCGAGTACCGGCGACAGGCGAACCGGGTTGCCGGGCGGTCGCCTCAACCTGACGATGCGAACCACCGGACTCGACGCGCCGGGCGGGTCGTGACGGCGACACACCGCATTGGTCCACTCGGACGACAGGACGGAGTCATAAACCCCGGTACGCTGCGACTGTTCGATGTCATGGGGATTGACGTCGCGGGGTTCGAGGAGGTCCGGGTATGGCAGGCTCAGACGGTTCGGCGCTCCGAAACTTCGGACTGCTGACGGCCGTACTCACGGTCGGCGCGGCGTCCGCTCTCCTGACACCGTCCGTGGCGGCCGCGACTCCGGCGCAGCCCGGACCGGTCTCGTGCCCCGAGCGGTTCGTGCTCGCCGTCGACGGCACGAAGAACGTGAACTCCGCCGACTCCCTGGATCCGGAATCACCGCTGGCGCAGATCTCCGAGCGCTACCGCCGGCCGGGCACGATCGTCGAGCACATCCGGTATCCGGCGGTGGTCGTGCCGGTGCCGGACAGCGGTTCGAGCAAGGGATCGGACGGCATCGCCTACGACGAGTCGAAGGCCATCGGCAAGACCCGGCTGCGCGAGGCAATCGCACGGGAGCACGCGGCGTGCCCGAGTTCGGAGCTCGTCGTGCTCGGGTATTCGCAGGGGGCCGCGGTCGCGGGCGATGTCCTGGCGGAGATCGCACACGACAGCTCGGTTCCTCCGGACCGGATCCGGGGCGTGCTCTACGCGGATCCGCGCGACGAGAAGGGTGTCGAGTCGCAGTTCCCCGGACAGGTGGCTCCGGGCATCACGCTCACGGGCGGCCGCCACGATTTCGGTGCCATCCGGGTGGACCGCATCTGCCTCGCGGGCGACGCGGTGTGCGACGCCCAGACTCCGGCGGACGGACGGGACTGGTTCGTCGAGGATCTCGCCGGCTATCTGCTCCTCCACACCGACTATCCGGACTACACGGAGTGATTCCGACATTTCGTTAGCCCGCCACCGGTTCGCGCACTAACTGTCGGTATCGTCGACGAGGTGAGCTCCGACGCTGCCGTTCCGTACGTACCGACCCGCGCGGACGATCCCCTGGCGCTCGACCGTCAGGTGTGTTTCGCGCTCGCCGTCGCCAATCGTGCCGTGCTCGCGGTCTACCGGCCGATCCTCGAGCCGCTGGGCCTGACCCATCCCCAATACCTGGTGATGCTCGTGCTGTGGGAACAGGCGCCGCTGTCCGTCAAGGAGATCGGCCGGGTCCTGCAGCTCGACTCGCCGACACTGTCGCCTCTGCTCAAACGTCTGCAGGCGCTCGGTCTGCTCACCCGCACCCGCAGCACCGCCGACGAACGACAGCTCGTCGTCGATCTCACCGACGAGGGCCGCGCGCTGCGGGACCGCGCCGAGGCCGTTCCCGGTGCCGTCGTCGACACCCTCGGCGTGGACATCTCCGAACTCGAGGAGCTGCATGCCGTGCTGAGCCGCGTCAACGTGGCCGCGCTGAAAGCCGGAGCGCTGCAACACAAGTGATCCGAGTCTCGGCCCCCGGTGAGTACGCCCACCGAACGGACAGCCACACGCATCCGGCTGCGCGCGGCTGTCCGACGGCTCGGCGAATCCCGCGTCAGGCGGACCGGAGCGCCACGGACGCCTCGCCGGTGTAGACGAGGAACGTCAGTGATTCCTGGAAGTACAACCGGACGGTCTCGCTGTCGTGCGCCAGGTATCCGATGGACAGATCCTGACCGATCTGCAGGTCGAAGTCGCCACCGCGGGTGCTGAGCACGAAGGCGCCGTCGATCGCGGGTGCCCAGATGATGTCGCCGTCGATGAGCCGTCGGATCTGCTCCCGGATCGGGTAGCCGTGATCGGCCGTCTCGCTGACCTTCGTGAACTCGTCGGCGCCGAGCAGCACCGAGTAGGGGCCGCCGACACCGGCAAGACGCAGCTCCGACAATGCCTGGCTGATCGCCTCGGGGATGTCGCGGGGATCCTCCGGCAGGTGCACCGCGGGGTTCGACGAACTCGCCCGGATCCCCTCGATCCCGGCCGCCGCATAGCCCTCGAAGATCGCGCGGTCCTCAGCGAACGCGATCTTCTTCGCGGCCTCCTTCACCGGGTCCCAGTCGGAATCCTGCGCGCCGCGCTCGACGTTGTCGATTTCCTCCCGCGACAGTGTGAACGGCACCCGCAGCTCGACGAGCGGCGCGACCCGGTGGCGCCGCGACTGCACACCGTCGGCGGGTGCGGCGATCGCCTCGGTGCGACCCAGACCGACGGCTGCGAAATCCGCGCCGTGGGGGCCGGAGAAGTCCACGACCGTGCGGCCGGCGACGTGCCGCTTGAAGGTGCGGATCGCCTCCTCCTCGATGGACGCCCACGCGGCATCGGTGATCGGGGCGAGGTCGCGGTAAAGATTGTTCATTGCGTCGAACTCCTTCTCAGGGTGCCGATTCCGAGTGATCCGTCGACGGTGGGCTGCGGACCCGATTCGGTGCCGGCGGGCTGGGGCGGTGCGGGAAGATCCTCCAGGAACTCGACGGACGGGCAGAAGAACAATCCGCCGGTGACCGCCCTGGAGAAGTCGAGGATCCGATCGTGGTTGCCCGGCGGGTTGCCGAGGAACATGTTGCGCAGCATCTGCTCGGTGACATCCGGCGAGGCTGCGTATCCGATGAAATACGTGCCGAATTCGCCGCCGCCGATGCTCCCGAACGCCATGTTGGCGCGGACGATCTGCCGTTCGTTGCCGTCCGCGTCCGTGATGTTGTTGAGCGCGACGTGCGAGTTCGGCGGTTTGACGTCGTCGTCGAGTTCGATGTCGTCGAGCTTCGTCCGACCGATCGCGCGTTCCTGTTCCTCGACCGTCAACGCATTCCAGGACTCGAGATCGTGCAGGTACTTCTGCACTATCACGTAGCTGCCGCCGGCGAACTCGGCGTCCTCGTCGCTCACGAGTGCCGCCGCCACCGCATCGTCGTCTTCGGGGTTCTCGGTGCCGTCGACGAACCCGAGCAGGTCGCGCCGGTCGAAGTAGCGGAATCCGTGCACTTCGTCGACGAAGGTCGCGACCGCGCGCAGCCTGTCGTCGATCTTGGCGGCGAGTTCGAAGCACAGGTCCTGCGAGGAGGCCCGGATGTGGAAGAGCAGGTCGCCGGGTGTCGACGGGGCGTGGTGCGCACCGCCATCGAGTTCGACGAACTCGTGCAGTTCGGCCGGGCGCGGGCCGTCGAAGATTCGATCCCACAGGTGGGAGCCGACGCCGACGACGCAGGACAGACCCCCGTCGGGAATCCGGAACCCCACCGCGCGGCGCAGACCGGCGAGGTCTTCGAGCAGGTCACGGACGTCGGATTCTCCGCCCTCGCCGACGGTCGCGACGAGGAACATCGCCGCTTCGGTCAGCGGCGTCAGGATCGGTTGCGCACGGGCCACAAGGTCACCGTAGAGCACAGGACCGGACAAATCCGCCCCAACTCACCGGCCGCGGAGTCGGCGACGTCACCCCGAACCGGTATTCCGCGCCCGCCGCGGAGACTACGGTGCCAGCGCGTTCCGGATGGCCGCGGCCGTGCCGTCGAGCACCGTCCGGTTCGGGCTGCGGGGCACCGCGCGCAGACCGAACCCGTCACCGTGCCTGCGGGGGATCACGTGCAGGTGGACGTGAAAGACCTCCTGACCCGCGGCCTCGCCGTCGGCCAGGAACAGGTTCACGCCGTCCACGGGCAGGGCACCGGAGCGCAGCGCGGTGGCGATGCGCCGGCCCGCGTCGAAGATGCGAAAACCGTCCTCGGGGTCGAGCGCGTCCAGTCCCGGGGCATGACGCTTCGGAACGACGAGCAGGTGCCCGGCGGTGAACGGCCGGATGTCCATGAACGCGATCAGGTCCGGCTCGTCGAGCACGATGCTGGCCGGGGCGTCGCCTGCGACGATCGCGCAGAAGACACAGTCGGTCACCGCGGCGAAGCCTCAGTCGATGAGAGCGGCAGCCGGGTCGCGCTCACGCGATGTCCCGCACCGCCGCCGGACGGCGGAGGACGTCGAGCAGGCGCATCAGCTGCGCTTCGACCTCCGGACGGTCTCGCACGGGGTCGTCGCTGTGTGCCAGGTAGAGCATCGCTTCTTCGATCGCGGCGAGCAGCAGGTGCGCCATCACCGGTGAGGCCTGCGTGGACTCACCGTTCTCCCGGGCGATCGCCCGCAGCGATCGCTCGATCCGGCTGATCGTCGAGCTGCGGTGCGTTTCCCGTACCTCGGTCCAGCCGAGCACCGCCGGCGCCTCGATGAGCAGCAGGCGGCGGGTCGCCTGGTCGTACACCGAGTCCAACGTCGCCAGCACCGCCCGGGTCAGGCCCTCCCACTGGGTGATCTCGGGGTTGTAGGTACCGAGAGTCTCCTCGGCCGCGAGCTGGATACGCTCGATGACGCCCCGGAACAGTTCCCGTTTGTTCGCGAAGTGGTGGTACAGCGCACCGCGGGTGACCCCTGCCTGCACCACGATCTCCTCGGTTGCGGCGGCGGCGTAACCGTCCCGCAGGAAGATCTCCTGGGCGGCGTCGAGCAATGCGGCGCGAGTGCGCACCGCGTCCCGAACGCGTCCGGAGTTCTCGTGTTTGTCGGACAATTTTTTCTCTCCCCTGTTTATTCGGATACCCGATCGAACGTCCCCCCCGGGTGTGCGATGCGCCTGGCTCAGAGAATCGGAGCCGGCGTGTACTGCGCCGCCTCCGGATACCGCGCGACGAGGTCGTGTACGGCGTCCACCACGGACGCGACCTGCGCTTCGGCGGCACCGACGAATGCGGAACGGTCGGCGAGCGCGGCCTCGAGCGCGGCGCGGTCGAGCGGCAGGCGCTCGTCGGCGGCGAGGCGATCCAGCAGATCTGGTTCCCGGCCCTGCTCGCGCATCGCGAGCGCCACCGCCACCGCGTGCTCCTTGATGACTTCGTGGGCGGTCTCGCGTCCGACGCCGGCCCGCACCGCCGCCATCAGCACCTTGGTGGTGGCGAGGAACGGCAGATAGCGGTTCAGTTCCTTCTCGATCACCGCCGGGTACGCGCCGAACTCGGCGAGCACCGTCAGGAACGTCTCCATCTGGCCGTCGATCGCAAAGAAGGCGTCGGGCAGCGCGACGCGGCGCACCACCGAGCAGAACACGTCGCCCTCGTTCCACTGGGCGCCGGCCAGTTCGGCGCCCATCGACGCGTACCCGCGCAAAACCACCTGCAGGCCGTTGACGCGCTCGCACGAACGCGTGTTCATCTTGTGCGGCATCGCCGACGAGCCGACCTGACCGGGCTGGAAGCCCTCGGTGACCAGCTCGTGCCCGGCCATCAGGCGGATGGTGTGTGCCAGCGACGACGGGCCGGCACCGACCTGCACGAGCGCGGAGAGCACGTCGTGGTCCAGCGACCGCGGGTAAACCTGGCCGACGCTGGTGAACACGTGGGAGAAACCGAGGTGCTCGGCGACCTTCTGCTCGAGCTGCGCGAGCTTGCCTGCGTCGCCGTCGAGGAGGTCGAGCATGTCCTGGGCGGTGCCCATCGGGCCCTTGATGCCGCGCAGCGGGTAGCGGTCGATGAGCTCCCGCAGGCGCGTCAGCGCGATGAGCAGTTCGTCGGCGGCGGACGCGAACCGCTTGCCGAGGGTCGTGGCCTGCGCCGCGACGTTGTGGGAGCGCCCGGCCATGACCACGGCGGAGTACTCGGCGGCACGCTCGGCGAGCCGCGCGGCGATCGCGACACCGTGCGCGTGCACGTGCTCGAGCGACCGCACCACCTGCAGCTGCTCGACGTTCTCGGTGAGGTCGCGGCTGGTCATGCCCTTGTGCACGTGCTCGTGCCCGGCGAGCGCATTGAATTCCTCGATGCGGGCCTTCACGTCGTGGCGGGTGACGCGCTCGCGAGCAGCGATCGAGTCGAGATCCACCTTGTCGAGGACCCGCTCGTAGTCGGCCAGCGCCTCGGCCGGAACGTCGATCCCCAGCTCCGCCTGCGCCCTCAGCACCGCCAGCCACAACTGCCGTTCGAGCACGATCTTGTGCTCCGGCGACCACAGTTCCCGGAGCTCGGGGCTGGCGTATCGGGTGGCAAGGACATTCGGGATCAGGCTCACAACCCCACAGTTTACGGGTCCGATCTCACGGATCCTGTTTCGGCGGGCGGCGCGACGCTCCCGACGACGTCGAGCAGGATTCCGCGCGCCAGCACGCGCGGATCGGGATCGAACTCGCCGAGAGCGCCGAGGACGGCCCCGTCGACGGCCGCGACGAGCCTGCGGATCTGGGTCGGCTCGACGGTGCGACCGCACCGTTCCAGCAGGTCGGTGAGCAGTTCGTCGACTTTCCGGCGGGCGTGCAACTGGACCTCGCGCAGCTCGGTGTGGCGGGCGGTCGCGACGCACCGCTCGTATCGGGAGATCAGTTGTTCGCGCTCGACCTCCCCGACGCCCCGGGGCCCCACCAGCAGGTCGACGATCAGCTCGGCGGTCGACTCGAGGCTGCGGCGACACGGCGTCACCTCCTCGACGCGGGCACGCATCGCCTCCAGCTCCCGGGACGAGTTGTGTTCGAAGGCGCACGCCACGAGCTCGTCCAGGGATTCGAAATAGTAGGTCGTCGACGCGAGCGGCAGGCCCGCCCGGCTCGCGACGGCGCGGTGACGGACCGCGTCGATTCCGCCCTCGAGGATGAGCTCGGCTGCCGACTCGACCAGCGCCTGCCGGCGCCGCTCGCCTTTCGGTGTGGCAGCTGTGGTCACCCTGCCATCGTGACAGTCCGGGCCGCTCCCCCAGGGGGAAACGGCCGGACGCACGGGGGCCGCGTCACGGCACTGCGTGCCGTCAGGACGCGTGCAACCAGGCGCGCAGGCGCCCGAGGGCGTCCTCGATATTGGCGGTGGCGCCGGCGAACGACAACCGGACCGTCTCGTCGCCGCGGACGGTGTCGAAGTCAATACCCGGGGCGAGGGCGACCCCGGTGTCGTGCAGCAGGCGCGAACACCACGCGGTGGACGTCTCGCCGGGCCGCAGCAGGTGCGCGATGTCCGCGTACACGTAGAACGCGCCATCGGCGGGCGCGAGCTTCGTGATGCCCAGCGCGGGCAGACCCCGCAGCAGCAGATCCCGGTTCGCTGCGTACCGCGCGACGTGCCCGTCGAGCTCCGCGCGTGCCTCGGCACCGAATGCCTCGAGCGCCGCGTACTGGGAGATCGCCGGGGGACAGACCGTCATGTTCGACGCGAGCCGCTGCAACGGCCGCTGCAGCGACTGCGGCACCAGGATCCAGCCGAGCCGCCAGCCGGTCATCGAGAAGTACTTCGACACCGATCCGACGACCACCGATTCGTGGGAGGTCGACCACGCGGTCGACGTCGCCGGGGATCCGGGGGTGGCGAACTCGATGCCGTGATAGATCTCGTCGGAGATCAGCAGCGCGCCGTGGTCGTCGCACCACCGGGCCAGCGCGGCCAGCTCGTCCGGCTCGATCATGGTGCCGGTCGGGTTGGCGGGGCTCGCGACGATCAGACCCGCGGGCGGGGTGTCGAGTGCGTCGAGCATCTCGACGGTCGGCTGGTAGCGGGTGTCCGGGCCGCAGTCCAGCTCGACCACGTTGCAGCCGAGCGCCGCGAGCGTGTTGCGGTACGCCGGGTATCCGGGCCGCGCGACGACGACGGTGTCGCCGGGGTCGAACGCAGCGAGGAACAGCAGCGTGAACGCACCCGACGATCCGGTGGTGACCACGACGTCGTCGGCGTCGACGTCGATGCCGTAGCGGTCGCGGTGATAGCCGGCGATCGCCTCGCGCAGCGGCAGGATCCCGAAGGTCTCGGTGTAGCCGAGCAGTTCGGCGTCGATCCCACGATGGGCCGCACGCAGGACCGGTGCGGGCGCGGGCGTCGACGGCTGCCCGGCGGCCAGCGACAGGACGTCCCCGTGCGTGCGCTGACGTTCGGCCGCAGCCTTCCACACATCCATGACGTGGAAGGTCTCGATGTTCGATCGCCTGGATTCGTTACGCACGGACCCGACGGTAGTCCCCGGCGCCCGGCGACGGGCATCCGGTCAGACGGTGATGCGGCCCTCGACCGCGGCGAGCCCGATATCGGTGCGGAAATGCCCGCCGGGCAACTTGATGCCGGCGAGCGTCGCGTACGCCTGATCGCGGGCCGCGCTGAGGTCGGCGCCGACACCGACCACGCTGAGCACGCGACCGCCGGCCGAGACGACCGTGCCGGCATCGCCGTGTTTGGTCCCGGCGTGCAGCACACCCTCGGCGTCGGCACCGGTGATGACGTCGCCCGTGCGGGGGCTGGCCGGGTAGTACTCGGCGGCCAGCACGACCGTCACGGCAGCGCCGTCGCGCCAACGCAGCGGCGGCAGGTCCGCGAGCGTGCCGGTGGCGGTCGCGTTGAGCGCCTCACCGAGCGGGGATTCGAGCAGCGCGAGGACGGCCTGCGTTTCGGGGTCGCCGAAGCGGCAGTTGAACTCGACGACCGCCGGGCCGTCCTTGCCGATGGCCAGACCGGCGTACAGCAGACCGGAGAAGCCGCAGCCCCGGTTCACGAGTTCGGCGGCGACCGGCTTGACGACCTCCTCGACGATGACGTCGACGGTCTCGGCGGGCAGCCACGGCAGCGGTGTGTATGCGCCCATCCCACCGGTGTTGGGACCGGTATCCCCGTCGCCGACCCGCTTGTGGTCCTGCGCCGGCAGCAGCGGCACCACGGTTTCACCGTCGACGAGGCAGAACAGCGACACCTCGGGTCCGTCGAGGAACGATTCGAGCAGGACCGGGTGCCCGTTCTCGAGGATTTCGGCGGCATGATCGCGCGCGGCGGCCCGGTCGGTGGTGACGACCACGCCCTTGCCTGCGGCCAGGCCGTCGTCCTTGACCACCCAGGTCGGGCCGAAGCGGTCCAGGGCCTCGTCGAGCACGCCGGGCGAGTCGACGACCTCGCTGTGCGCGGTCCGCACACCCGCGGTGTTCATGACGTCCTTGGCGAACGCCTTCGATCCCTCGATACGCGCGGCGTCGGCGGACGGGCCGAAGCATGCGATGCCCGCGGCACGCACCGCGTCGGCGACACCGAGGACCAGCGGCACCTCGGGTCCGATGACCACGAGGTCGGCGTTCTGTTCCTTCGCGAGCGCGACGACCTGCTCGCCGGAGGCGGCGTCGACCGGGAACTGTTCGGCGATCTGCGCGATGCCGGCGTTGCCGGGTGCGGCGAGCACCGCGGTCACCCCGGGGTCGCGGGACAGAGCCAGGACGAGAGCATGTTCACGGGCACCGGAGCCGATAACGAGTACGCGCACGCAGCACAGACTACGGGACTGCACGGTCCGGACGTTTCATCCGGCCGGGCCACCGGATCGGCACACCGAGAAGACGACCGCGCACGTTTCTCCGTACGCGGGTGTCCATCTGCTGGGCGGCTACGCCTCCGCCTATCCTCCCGATATGGCTTCCGTGTTCAGCATGATCATCGCCGGCGATCTGCCGGGCCGCTTCGTGTGGGAGGACGACGACGTCGTCGCGTTCCTCACCATCAACCCGCTCAACCCGGGTCACGTGCTCGTCGTCCCCCGCGAGGAGGTGGACCACTGGCAGAACGTCGACGACGAACTCTGGGCCAAGGTCAACGGCGTCGCGCGCATCATGGGGCGGGCCGTGTGCGCGGCGTACGACTCCCCCCGCTCGGGCCTGCTCATTGCCGGGCTCGAGGTTCCGCACCTGCACCTGCACGTGTTCCCCGCCTACGACCTGGGCGACTTCGACATCTCGAAGGCCGAGCGCGACCCGTCACCGGAGGCGCTCGACGAGGCCCGCGACAAGGTGCGCGCGGCGCTGCGGGAACTGGGCTACGGCGCCCACGTCCCGGACTGAGATTCCCGGATCGCGGGTTCGTCGCCGCGCGCCGGGTCCCGGGGTGCTTCGTGCGGGTCGTCGAGGAACTGCGCCAGATGCACCCACGACGTGGTGCGTGCGGCGGGTCCGGTGAGCAGACCGAGGTGACTGCCGGGCGCGGTCGTGAACCGGACCGCCGCGTTCGGCAGGACTTCGGTGATCGCCGCGACGGCCGGGATCGGCGCGAGGACGTCCTCGGTACCGGCGAGTGCGAGCACAGGGACGGTCACCGCAGCGAGATCGATCGTCCGGCCGGCGAACCGGGCCTGTCCGGATGCGAGGTCGTTGGCGACCGTCAGCCGCATACCCATTTCGTGGAACAACCGGCCCGGGTAGCCGAACATGCCGGCCTGGAACCGGTCGACGGATTCCATGCGGGCCAACCGGTCGGCGTCGGTGATGTTGCAGGCGATGAACCACGGCCGCATCAGTTCCCGTTCGAGCGCGGTGGCGCGGTAGCCGAGCTGCACGATCGGGGCCGGGATACCACCGAGGAGGCGTGACAGCCCGGCCAGGACGGGAGCGCCGACGTACCGGCCCGCGACCCGCGCGAGCGCAACCAACGGGATCTGCGCGTAGTCGATCGGGGTGCCGAACGCAGCGATCGACCGGATCGGAAGCTCCGGGTGCGCGGCGGCGGTGAGCAAACCGACCGTCCCACCGAGGCTCCACGCGACGAGGTCGACCTCGCGGTTGCCGCTCAGTTCCGACACCCGGTGGATCGCCTCGGGCACGATGTCGTCGATCCACACCTCGAACCCGAGGTCGCGGTCGTCGTAGCTCATCGGCCCGTAGTCGAGGACATAGACGCTGCGGCCGAGGTCCACGAGGTACTGCACCACGCTCTGGTCGGGCATCAGGTCGTAGCAGCTCGACGGCGCGGCGAGCGGGGTGACGAGCAGGACCGGGTCCCCGGCATGCTCCGGACCGAATCGGCGCAGGGTCCGGTGCGGGCCGTCGCCGACGATCACCGACGGCGTGCGGTGCGGCGGCGCGATCCCGTCGGACAGGAACAGCGACCACGCGTTGCGGGCCGCACCGAACGCGAAGCCGGTCGCACTGCTTGCCATGTCGGTGATGCCCATACTCGATTTGCCTCCAGCGTTGCGCGACCTGCACCGCGGACACCGTAACCGAGGAACTTACCGGAGAGTCAGTCCACCCGGTGGCGCGGCAGCAGCACCCGGAACGTCGCGCCCCGGCCGACCTCGCTGTCCACCTCGACGGTGCCGCCGTGCGCGGCGACCAGCGCCGCGACGATCGACAGCCCCAGGCCGCTGCCGCCGGACGCGCGGGTCCGCGAGCTGTCGGCCCGGTAGAAACGTTCGAACACCCGCTCCCGGTCCGGTTCGGCCAGCCCCGGCCCGGCATCGGCGACCTCGAGGACGACCCGGTCGCCGACGGTGCCGACCCGCACGGTGACCGACGCGTCGGCCGGAGTGTGCGTGAGCGCGTTGGTGACGAGATTGTCGAGGACCTGCCGCAGGCGCACCGCGTCGCCGAGCACCTCGGGGATGCCCGGACCGTCGATGATCTCGAGCCCGATCGTGCGATCCGCGGCGACGGCGCGGGCACCGTGCACGGCATCGGAGGCGAGCGCGAGCAGATCCACCGCCTTCTGTTCGAGGGGCCGCTGGGCGTCGAGCCGGGCCAGCAAGAGCAGATCTTCGACGAGGATTCCCATGCGGCGCGACTCGTTCTCGATTCGGGTCATCAGCAGGTCCGTGTCGCGACCGGCGCCCTGCCGGTACAGCTCGGAGAAGCCGCGGATCGTGGTGAGGGGGGTCCGCAGCTCGTGCCCGGCGTCGGCGACGAAGCGGCGCATCCGCTCCTCCGAGCGACGCGCCGACTCCTCGGACGCGGCGGTCGCCGCGAACGCCGACTGGATCTGGGCAAGCATCGTGTTCAGAGCCACCGACAACCGTCCCACCTCGGTGCGCGGGTCCCGTTCCGGCACACGTTCGTGCAGGTCGCCACCCGCGATCGCGACCGCGGTGCGTTCCACCTCGCGAAGCGGGCGCAGGCTGCGCCGGACCACGAAGTACCCGGCGACACCGAGCGCGACCAGGACGGCGGCGCCGATCCCGAGCTGCAGGGCCACAAGCCGCCCGACGGTCTCGTCGGTCTCCTCCAGGCTCATCGCGACGACGGTGGTGCCGCCGTCCGGATCGACGGTCGCCAGCACCCGCCACCGGGTGCCGGATCCGTCGGCGGATCCGACGGTCACCGGCTCCCGCACCGCGGTATCCGGCAGCGCCGGCGAGGCCGACCGGTCGTTGATCATGACCCGCACCGTGCCGTCCGGGTTCGCGACCCGCACGTAGAACGGGCTCGGCGGCCGGTCCTGCCCGATCGCCGGAGGCGGGAGCTCCGGCCGGGCTCCGAGCGGCTTGGCCCAGCCGTGCGCGGCGTCGTGCAGGTCTCGGTCGATCCGGCTCAGCAGCGAACCCTGCAGGAAGGTCGTCACCGCGACCCCGGACGCCAGCAGCCCGAGTCCCGAAAGCACGAGCAGCGCGGCGACGAGGGTGAATCGCAGCGGCAGGGCGGGCGGCCGGCGCATCTATTTCGGCTCGCGCATCACGTATCCGACGCCGCGCAGCGTGTGGATGAGCGGCCGGTCACCGGTGTCGATCTTGCGCCGGAGATACGACACGTACGACTCGACGACCCCCACCTCGCCACCGAAGTCGTAGTTCCACACGTGGTCGAGGATGCGCGGTTTGCTGAGCACCGTGCCGGCGTTGACCAGGAAGTAGCGCAGCAGCGTGAACTCGGTGGGCGAGAGCGCGACCGGTTTCCCCGCCTTCCACACCTCGTGGGTCTCGTCGTCGAGTTCGATGTCGGCGAAGGTGATGCGGGACGAACGCTCCGCCTCGGACACCTTCCCGGCGCGGCGCAGAATCGTACGCAGCCGCGCGATGACCTCCTCGAGGCTGAACGGTTTGGTGACGTAGTCGTCCGCACCGAGTGTCAGACCCGACACCTTGTCCTCGACGGTGTCCTTGGCGGTGAGGAACAGCACGGGTGCCTCGGAGCCGTCGGCCCGCAGACGACGCAGCAACCCGAACCCGTCCATGCCGGGCATCATCACGTCGAGGATCACCGCGTCCGGGCGGAAGACGCGAGCCCGGTCGAGGCCTTCGGCGCCGGTGGAAGCGGTCTGGACCTCGAATCCCTGGAACTTCAGGCTCACCGCCAGCAGTTCGACGATGCTCGGTTCGTCGTCGACGATGAGGATTCGCGCTTCGGGAACGGTCACAGGCTCATTGTCTCGGGCGCGGCTGTCCGGTCGCTGACGGTTTCCTGTGAGAACGCTGGCAGTGCCGTGACGGGCGCGCCTCACGCAGCTGTCGGGCCCCGGTGCTAACAATGGGGGCATGTCGTGCTCCGCCTGCCTCGCCGAACTGGACCACTGCCACGGAACGCTCGTGGTGCATGCCGCCGTCGAGATCGAATGCACCGACCCGGACTGCACCGACCTCGCGTCGGTCCGCCACAGCCTGCTGATCGACTGCCCGGAACTGTCCGGCGGCTGCGGCTGCACCGAACTGCGGGTGTCCGCGATGGCACTTCGAGCGTCCTGACCTGCGGCCCGCCCTGGAAAAGTTCGCTAGACTACAGACCGTCGATCGACACCCGGACGAGCGCACCGTACCCGGCCAGCGACAAGACGGTGCACTGGAGCTCGTCATGGCATGGATCGTTCTCGTCGTGTCCGGTGTCCTCGAAGCGGTGTGGGCCACCGCGCTGAGCCGCTCGGCCGGATTCACCCGCCTCGGACCGTCCGTCCTCTTCGCCGTCGCCCTGCTGATCAGCATGGCCGGCCTCGCCTATGCGATGCGCACGCTGCCGGTCGGCACGTCGTACGCGATCTGGGTGGGAATCGGTGCGGCCCTGACCGTCGGGTTCGCGATGGCCACCGGCAGCGAGTCGGTCTCGGTGGCCAAGGTCCTGCTCATCCTCGGAATCGTCGGGTGCGTCATCGGGTTGAAGGTTCTCCACTAGTACCTCCGGAGCGTTCGCGGTCGACCGCTTTCGTGTGTCGTGCGATTACAGTGAGCGCATGAATCTGGCGTCCGCGCTCGCATTCCCGCTCCGAGTCGGCCTGTCCGCGGCGGACACCGCCCTCGGGCTCGCGGAGTCCGTCATCGGCACGGTCCGCGTGGCCGTGTCCCCCGCCACGTATTCGGCCCTCGGCGCGGTCGGACTCCCCGACACCCGCGGGACGCTGGGGCTGTTGCAGCAGGTGTCGGAACTCGCGGCCGACAACCGCCCGTTGGGGCACGCGCTGCGCCCGGGCGGGCCCCTCGACCGGCTGCTCGCCCCGTCCGGCGCCGTCGACCGGCTCACCGCACCCGGCGGCCCCCTCGAACGACTGCTCGAGCCGGGTGGGGCCCTCGACCGGATCACCGCACCCGGCGGCCCGCTCGACCGGATCCTGGCCGACGACGGTGCGCTCGACCGGCTGCTCTCGGAGGGCGGTCTGCTCGATCGGCTCACCACACCCGACGGCCCGCTCGAACGCCTGCTCGCCCACGACGGCGCGGTCGAGCGGCTCACCGCACCCGGCGGCATCGTCGACACCGCGATCAAGCCGGGCGGTGTCGTCGAACGCGCGCTCGCGGAGGGCGGTGTCCTCGACATCCTGCTGTCCGAACGCGGGGCGCTCGAACGCCTGCTCGCCGAAGGTGGCCCGCTCGACCAGATCGTGTCGCTGTCCGAGACCCTCGCGCAACTGACGCCGGGCGTCCAGCAGATGCACCTGAGCATCGACCTGCTGCAGGAAACCGTCGAACTGCTGCGCGGCGCGGTGGGTCCGCTCGGCGACCTCGCGGGCAAGCTGCCGGGCCGCTGGCTGCGCAGCGGTGGGGTTGCCGGGAAAGGCGAACTATCCCCGCCCGACTGATGCACGACGTGGGCCGCATCCCGAACGGACATCCGCGCGCGGACAAACAGATGCGGCTGACTTCTCGGCGCGCGGATAGGCACGCGGAAGGATCGTGGAGCCCCCTGTCGGGATTGAACCGACGACCTTTCGCTTACAAGGCGAGTGCTCTACCACTGAGCTAAGGAGGCAGTGAAGCGCGCTCATCATATGGCATCCCCAGGTGCCACGCGCCACCGGCCGGTTTGGTTACGGTGGGGTGCATGGTTTTCCCGGTGCAGACCCAGGTTCCCTCCCCCGGGGGCACGCGACGGTGAACGTGCTGAGCGCGGTTCTCGGAAAACTCGTCCTGGATCGCCGGGCGACCGTCGACGCGGTCACCGAGGCACCGGCGCCGCTGCAGCCGATCGATCTGACCGACGACGCGACGGTCGCCGAAGCCCTCGACGTCGCGGTGCGGGTCGGTGAGGTGCTGCTCGCCGCCGGTACCGGCGCGATCGACACGTCGGACCAGGTGCAGTTCGTCGCCGCGACGTACGGCCTGGCCCGATGCGACGTGGACGTGACGTACAACTCGATCGTGCTGTCGGCACATCGGGGTCCGACGATGCCACCGGCGAGCACGATGCGGATCGTGCACTACCGGTCGATGGACTTCACCCGGCTCGCGGCGGTGGACCGGCTGACCCGCCGGATCCGCCGGGACGCGATCTCCCCGGCCCAGGCCCGCGAGGAACTGCTCGCGATCACGTCGGCTCCGCACCCCTACCACCGGTGGGTGGCAACCCTCGCGTGGTCGGCGATGGCCGCGTCGATCGCGGTACTGCTCGGCGGTGGGCTGCTCGTCGCGGCCGTTGCGTTCGCGTCGACGCTGGTGATCGACCGGGTGAACCGGTACCTCAACGGGCTGGGTCTGCCCTTCTTCTTCCAGCACCTGGTCGGTGGCATCATCGCGACCGCCCCGGCGATCACGCTGTACGCGTTCCGGGAACAGTTGGGGATATCGGTGTCGCCGGGGCTGATCATCGCGGCCGGCGTGACGGTGCTGCTGTCGGGCCTGTCGTTGGTCGGTTCGGTACAGGACGCGATCACGGGTGCGCCCATCACGGCGTCGGCCCGCTTCTTCGAGCTGGTCATGATGACCGGCGGCATCATCGCGGGCGTCGCGACGACGCTGCGGATCGCCGCGGTGCTGGGTTCGGACCTGCCGGTCATCAACTATGTCGTGACCACCGGTCTGACCCAGTTGCCGTCGAAGGTCGCGGCCGGCGCTGCCGCGTCGCTGTTCTTCGCACTGGCCTGTTACGCCGAGCGGCGGGCCCTGACGGCGGCGGCCCTGGGCGGCGCGGTGGGTGCGCTGGTGTATCAGCTGGCTCTGGGGCTGAGCGTGGGTCCGATCATCGCGTCGGCAACCGCCGCGACGGTGGTCGGCTTCGCCGGTGGCCTGATGGCCCGCCGCGCCTACACTCCGCCGCTGGTCGTCGCGGTCGCGGGGATCACGCCGCTGCTGCCCGGCCTCGCGCTGTACCGGGGTCTGTACGCAATCCTGCAGACGGAACTGCTGGTCGGATTGACCGCCCTGTTCGCCGCGTTCGGCATCGGGTGCGGACTGGCGGCCGGGGTCACGCTCGGCGAGTGGATGGCCCGGACCGCGCGGTACCCGCGCAGCATGCGTCGAGCCGGGACACTGCGTCGGCCGGCGCTGCGCCGGGCCAGGCCACGGCGGGCCAGGACGGCATCGCCCACCCCGGAAACGACGAAAGTCACGCCGCGCGTCGCTCGCTTGCGGCGTGACTTTCGGAGGAGCTGAAGGTCAGGCGGGCTGAAGGTCAGGCGTTGCCCTGACGAGCCTTCTCGTCGGCTTCCATGGCGTCGCGCAGGCTCTTCGGACGCATGTCGGTCCAGTTCTGCTCGACGTATTCGACGCACGCAGCGCGCGATTCCTCGCCGAACACGACCCGCCACCCCTGCGGGACCTCAGCGAAGGTCGGCCACAGCGAATACTGCTCCTCGTCGTTCACGAGGACGTAGAAGCGGCCGTCTTCGTCGTCAAATGGATTCGTGCTCATCTCGCCTCACTTGTTGCGTAGGTGTGCTGGTCGGGAATCCTACCAAGGAGCGGCAGCTCCCCACGGGCGCCCGGCAGGTTCGCCCTGCGCCGTTCCAGCACCGCACCGAGGATCTCGCCGGCGCGGATCGCCGTGTTCGACAACAGCGACGCGGTGATGCCGTGGGTCTTCTCGGTGCCGCCCTGCAGATAGATCCCGCCCTCCACGTCGGTGGGTGTGGGCAATCGGTAGTCGCGGGCGACGTGATGCAACGGCATGTCGGCGGGCGCAAGGGACCCGAGCAGCGGGGCCAGCGGCGCCGGCGCGAACCCGGTCGCGAGGACGACGGCGTCGCAGACCAGGGTGTCGGTGAGTCCGTCGAGTCCACTGCGGACCTGCACCTCGATACCGGTCGCGGTCTCGTCGATGCCGGTGACCTCCGAGACCCGGCGCATGAAGAGGCGCCGCTTGCCCGAGATGCGCTCACGGTATTCGGTGGCGTAGATCTCGGCGATCAGGTCGGGATCGACAACCGAGTAGTTGGTGCTGCGGTGCAGTTCGAGCAGCCGTTCGCGTTCCTCGCGGGGAGCACTGTGGAGCTCGTCGACCGTGGCGGGATCGAAGATGCGATTCGCGTAGGGGCTGTCGTCGGCGGGGCTGTACCCGAACCGGCCGAACACGTTGTGCACCTCGGCGCCGGGGTAGTTGCCGTGCAGGTACCGCACGACCTCGGCGGCGGACTGCCCGGCACCTACGACGACGAAGCGCTGGTGCACCGGCGCCGGCATCTCGGCGAGGTGGAACAGGAACTGGTGGTTGTGGAAGCAGCGCGCGGATTCGGTGGCCCACTCGGGGATCCGGGCCCGCAGTCCGATGCCCAGCACGATGTTGCGGGCGTGCACGACGTCGCCGTCGGCGGCGCGGACCGCGAACAGGTCCGCGTTGCCCGTGCCGACACGCACGGCGTCGACGCCGATGACCTCGGTGCCGTAACGGACGTCGGCGTCGACGCGCTCCGCCGCCCACCGGAGGTAGTCCTGGAATTCGTGGCGGGTGGGGAAGAAGGTCTGGTGATTGACGAAGTCGACGAGCCGTCCGCGCGTGTGCAGGTAGGAGAAGAAGCTGTAGCTGCTGGTCGGATTCCGGAAGGTGACCAGGTCCTTCGGGAAGGCGATCTGCATCGTGGCGCCTTCGAGGAGCATCCCCGGGTGCCAGGAGAACGACTGCTGCTTCTCGAAGAATCGCGCCCGGACCGGTGAACCCGGCTCGGCGGCGTTGTGTTCCTCGATCGCGATGCTCAACGCCAGGTTGGCAGGCCCGAATCCGATACCGACGATGTCGAGGATGTCCCCCGGCGGGAAGTCCGGAATCCCCGAGTCCTCGGGGGGTGTGCTGGATCGATCGGTCATTGCTCATCTCTCGCGCTCGGGGGCCACAGCCGCAGCCGGGTTTCGATCGACTCGGGTCGAAGGTAGCTCAGGCTATCCTTTGTTTGGTGAGCCTATCAACAGCTCCCCAACCGGCGCTCGCCCTCCGACGGCCACCGATCGCACCTGACAAAAGTCCCGAAAAGAATTGAGCGCGGTGGGATCGTTCGATCCCACCGCGCCCGTTCGTCGCGAAGCTGCGCCTCAGCCGGCGAAGAAGTCCACAATCACTTTGTTCACTGCCTCCGGCCGCTCGAGGTATCCGTAGTGGCCGGCGTCCGGGATCTCCTCGTAGACGGCGTTCGGGATCACGTCGGCCACCTCCTTCGAGAGGTACGCCGGGATCATCCGGTCGTCGGCGAATCCGACCGCGAGGCAGGGCACCCTCACAGCACGATAGGCCGAGCGTCGATCGAACTCGCGATCCATCGAAAGCTGCGCCCGCACACCCGGCGACGTCTTGCCGCCGGTGAACTCGAAGACGTCGAGCCAGTCGCGCGCGGCGTTCGCATCCACGAGCGACGCCGGAGACAGGTTCATCACCGCGGTGACCGCAGCCCGGTACTTGGCCGGAAGTTCCACGCCGCTGTCGAACAATTGGCGTTCACCCTCGGTCAACGTGAGCTGGAACTGGTCCATTCGCGCGTGTCCGGCAAGGAAGACGGCCTTGCGGACCAGATCCGGCCGCGCGAGCGCCAGTTCCTGCGCGACGCGGGCACCCATCGACGTCCCGACGACGTAGGCCGGCCCGCCGAGCAGTTCGATCAGGCCCGCGGTGTCGGCGACGAGATCCTCGATCGTGATTCCGTCGAGACCCTCACCCGACGGAGCGATACCGCGGTTGTCGAACGTGGCCACCCGGTAGCCGGCCTTGACCAGCGCGGGCACCTGATGCAGGTCCCACACCCGCCCGGGGCTCCCGGTTCCCATGATGAGTACAACGAGGTCGCCGGCCCCTTTGACCTGGTAATTCAGCGGGATGCCGTTGATCGTCGCGATGGGCATGAAGACCTTCCTCGAAAATGTCGCTGCGGGACGGCCTCGTCGACACGAGCGCACGGGCCGGGTCCACCGTACCGCGCGGCCGGGTCACACCGAACGGACCGCAGAACGCCGCGCAAGCGGAGGACAGACCGGCAGCAGCGCGTCGGCCCCTTATCGATACAGACCCCACCCGGCACGCGGTGCCCCGGGTCGCGGGTGGCGTGCGGCTGTTCGATTCTCCTAGAGTCGAGTTACGAATGACCTGCTCGAGCCGAGCAGCACTCCCGGGAGGAAACACCATGGCCGCCGACGTGACCACCGATACCGACATCGCCGACGAGGATCTCGAGCCCGTAGCCGACGAGACCGCACGGCAGGCGCAGCGCGTCGTCGCGGCCTACGCCGAGGACGCCGACGAGTGCCGCATGCTGCTGTCGATGCTCGGTATCGGACCCGCCGACAAGTCGAACTGACCGTCCGCTCCGAAGCCACGCAGCCAGAGAAGAGGACACGACGTGCCCGTAGCCGATCCGACGACCTTCACCGAATCCGACTTCGTTGTGGTCGCCAACCGGCTGCCTGTCGACCTCGAACGCCTTCCGGACGGCACGACCCGATGGAAGCGCAGCCCCGGCGGTCTCGTGACCGCGCTCGAGCCGATCCTGCGCACCCACCGCGGTGCGTGGGTCGGCTGGGCCGGGATCGCAGACGCCGACGTCGATCCGCTCGTCGACGACGACCTGGTGATGCACCCGGTGCCGCTCAGCGCCCAGGAGATCGCCGACTACTACGAAGGTTTCTCGAACGCCACGTTGTGGCCGCTGTACCACGACGTCATCGTCCGTCCCGAGTATCACCGCGAATGGTGGAACGCCTACGTCGAGGTGAACCGCCGGTTCGCGGAAGCGGCAGCGAAGGCCGCCGCGCAGGGCGCGACCGTGTGGATCCAGGACTACCAGCTCCAGCTCGTGCCGAAGATGCTGCGGATGCTGCGCCCGGACCTGACTATCGGCTTCTTCCTCCACATTCCGTTCCCGCCGGTCGAGCTGTTCATGCAGATGCCGTGGCGCACCGAGATCGTCGACGGCCTGCTCGGCGCCGATCTGATCGGCTTCCACCTGCCCGGCGGAGCCCAGAACTTCCTGTACCTCGCGCGGCGGCTGGCCGGGCACCAGACCTCCCGCGGCAACGTCGGTGTCCGGTCGAAGCTCGGTGTCGTGCAGGTCGGCTTCCGCACCGTCCGAGTCGGCGCGTTCCCCATCTCCATCGCGTCCGGCGAGCTCGACGAACAGTCCCGGCGCAAGTCGATTCGCGACCGCGCCAAGCAGATCCGCAAGGAACTCGGCAATCCGAAGCACATCATGCTCGGCGTCGACCGGCTCGACTACACCAAGGGCATCGACGTCCGGCTCGACGCCCTGCACGAGCTGATCGCCGAGGGTCGCGTCGACCCGTCGCAGACGGTGATGGTGCAGCTCGCGACTCCGAGCCGTGAACGGGTCGAGTCCTACATCCACATGCGCGGCGAGATCGAGAAGATGGTCAGCCGCATCAACGGCGAGTACGCCGAGGTCGGCCGGCCGGTGGTGCACTACATCCACCGCCCGGTCCCCCGCGACGAACTCATCGCGTTCTTCGTCGCGGCCGACGTGATGCTGGTGACTCCCCTGCGCGACGGGATGAACCTCGTCGCCAAGGAGTACGTGGCGTGCCGCAGCGACCTGGGCGGTGCCCTGGTGTTGAGCGAATTCACAGGCGCTGCAGCAGAATTGCGACAGGCTTTCCTCTGCAATCCGCACGATCTGGAGAACGTGAAGGACCAGATGGAGGCCGCGCTGTCGCAGCCCCGTGAGGACGGACGGCGGCACATGCGGGCACTGCGGCGGCAGGTTCTCACCCACGACGTGGACCGCTGGGCACGCGCGTTCCTCGACGCGCTCGCGCACGGCGGCGCCGCGGGTCCCGCGCTGATCGCACCCGAGGAGACACCCGAACCGGAGCTCACCGAGCGGTGAGCGGCCCGGCGATCGACGCTCGGGCGGTCATGCTCTAGCCCGTCGGACAGCCGCGGGCGTCCGGCAACGCGCGGATGTCTCCCGCGTCGGCGGGTCAGCGCTCAGTGCAGCCGGAACACGCTCATCGGTGGCGAGATTCAGATCGGCGCCAGCCGGCTCACCAGCCAGCGACCGTTCTCGTTCTCCAGTTCGACTCGTACCCGGCTGGCGCTGCTGACAGCCTCCGGGTACTCCGAGTTGGTGCTGATCGTGTTGACGAACAACATGGTGACGGCGTGGTCGGCCTCGGCCGACACGATCGACGACGATTGCACGACGGCCTGAACGCTGATCGACTTCTCCTTGGCGCCCGGCGCGATCACGTTGTTCATCAGGTTCAGGTATTCCTCGCGGAAGTCGCCGGTCAGTCCCTCCGCGGCGGCGGCGACCTGCTCGTCGACCTTGTCGTAGCTGTACGCGAGCACGGCGACGGCCTGCTCCTCGGCGGCCTGCACCGCGTCGGTGCGTGCCGCCTCGGCGGCGTTGTCCTGGCTCTTGCCGTAGGCCAGCCAGCCGACGACCGCGGCGAGCACGACGGCGACGGCCACGAGCGCACCGGCCAGCGCCCGTGGAACACCCCCCGTTCCGGTGGCGGTCACAGCATCATCGGCAGGGGGCACGGCGTCATCGGCGGACGTGTCCGACGCGGTGTCGAGCTCGTTGCCCTCGTCGAGGGTCTCACTGCTCTTCTCGAGGACCACGGTCTCGTCCTTGCCGTCGTTCTTCTCGGTCCGGTTCTCGTCGCTCACGGTACGAACTCCACCTTCGATGCCAACAGCCGTCCGTCCTCGTCGCAGATCGTCACCCGCAACCGGAAGTCACGCGGCGAGGCGTCGGGCTGGCCGGCGTTGGACACCATCATGCGCGAGGCGACCAGCGACGACGTGCACGGGCCGTCCTCGGTCTGGATGCCCGCCTCCACCACTTCCCCGGTGGTGTCGACCCCGGCCTTCTGCACCACCTCCACGAACGGACCCTCGCGACCTTCGAACTCGGCCTTGAAGTCACCGGTGGCTCCATCGAGCAGGCGCTGGACATCGGCGTCGGCGGTGTCGCTGTGGATCGTGGTCAGATTCAGCACCGTCTGCCGCGCGGCCTGCAGGTACGCCTCGCGTCGTTCGTCGCGGTCGCGGATCGACTGCCGGTCGATCAGCAGCCATATTCCGGACACGATCAGCAGGACGATGAGGACCGCCGCGCCGATCGAGACCGGCAGAGTCCAGGTCCGCCGCGCCGAGGCGTCTTCGGGTGCCTTGTTCGTGTCCGCCATCAGCCCTGCTGTGCCTTCATGTACGTCTCCAAACTCGTTTCTCCCCCGGTGTCCGCGTGGTGGTAGACGGTGCCGTCGGGACCAATGTACGTGCCGGTCGCCGGATCGATCCGGCGTGCGGTCACGCCCGCGGGTGCGGCGGCGCCGGAACCGTCGGAGTACGACGCGGGCTGGGGGACATCGTCCGCGGATTCCACCGGGGTCGGGGGGCCGATCCACGGATTGTCGCTGTATTCGGGCTGGTAACCGGTCCGGCACTGCTCCGGTGTCGGGGCGCGACGACCCGGGAACTCCATGCAGGGAATGTTGCGGGCACCGCGCACCGTGTTCGGATCCGATTGCGGCAGTTTGCAGAACAGGTCGCCGGGTGAGTCGATCATCGACTCGTCGGAGGGGCTGCGCCACTGGTCGGCCGGAAGAAAGCCGGACAGGCACGGCGGCGGATCGTGCAGTTGGAGGTGGAAGTCGACGAGCGCGCCGTCCTCGGCCGGCCCGCTGCCCGCAGCGGTCATCAGCGCCGTGGTCATCGGCGGGTACAGCACCAGAATCTGTTCGATACCGGCGTTGTAGACGACACCGACCTCGCCGACGCTGACGAGGTTCGCGAGCAGCAGCGGCAGTGTGGGCTTCAGGCCCTGCAGCAGTTGCTCGGCCTCGGTCGCCGCGTCGGGCCCCTTCTCCATCAGCGCTCGCAGATCCGGGTCGCTGGTGCGGAGCCGGTCGGTGAAGGTCACCATGTCCCGTGTCCAGGAACGGATCGCGTCGCTGGTGACGACCTGGGTGTCGAGCAGCGGGCCGAGTTCGTCGAGCAGTTGCTGCGTGGGAGCGCTGTTGGCGTTGGCCTCCTGCACGAACAGCCGCGTCGAGTCGATCAGTCGCTGCAGGTCGGGACCGGACCCGTTGAACGCGTCGAACGCCTCGTCCACGACGGTCTGGAGGCGCGTGTCGCTGATGCTCGCGAGCAGCACGTCCGCCTGGTCGAGCAGTGCCCCGACCTCCTGCGGCACGCTCGCCCGATCGACGGGGACAACGTCCCCGTCGGCGAGATGCGTGTCTCCGGAGGCATTCTCGTGGGGAACCAGATCGATGAACTGCTCGCCGACCGCGGACACGCTGCGCACGGCGACGTCGACGTCTGCGGGGATCTTGTAGTCGCTGTCGATCGCCATCTCTGCCTCGACACCGGCGGGGGTGAGCGAAACCGACTCGACCACACCGACGTTCGTGCCGCGGTAGGTGACATTGGAATGCCGGTACAGACCACCGGTCGACGGCAGTTCGGCGGTGACCGTGTACCGCCCGACCCCGAACAGCTGCGGCAGTCGCACGTACTGCGCCGACATGACGACCAGACCGATCACCGTGAGGATCGCGAAGATCACCAACTGGATCCGGACGAACTTCGAGAGCATCATGGTGCGGGCACCCCCAGCGGCAGTTCGGGAATCGTGAACTCGCCGAGTCCCGGGACGGTTACGGTCGCCGGGCCGGGCGCGGTCCGCGGAGCCGGCGGCTGCAGCGGGGCCAGGAACGGGTCGACGGCCTGGCCCGCGAGTCCCGCGTCCTGCCCGAGGATGCCTTCGGGGCCGGCGAGCCGGCCGGCGAGCGGGGTTCCGGTCAGGAAGTTCAGGTCGAGTCGGTCCACCGTCAGGTCGATGGTCATGGCGAGGTTCGCGTAGTCACCCCGGATGGCATTGTTGATACCGGCCTGCGGGAACGGATAGGTGAGCAGCACACCGAGTACCTGGGTGAGCGAGTTGCCCGAATCCGCGAGCGCCCGCAGGGTCGGGGTCAGCGCCCGCAGGTTCGTGTCCAGATCGTCACCGGCGTTCTCGACGAGTCTGCTTGCAACGGAGCTCATCTCACCGAGCGAGCTCAGCGCCGCGGTCAGGTTGACACGCTGATCCGAGAGCACGCCGATCGCCTCCGGCAGTTCGTCGAGGGCACGTTCGAGGGTGTCGGTCTGGTCGTTGACCGTCGACGCCAGCCGGTCCATGCCCTCCATCGCGGAGATGATGTCGGTGCGCTGCCGGTCGAGGGTACCGACGAGTTCGTCGAGGCGCGGCATCAGGTCGCGCAGCGAATCCTCGCGTCCGACGAGCGCCGCGTTCAGTTCGGTGGTGATGTCGTTGATCTGGGCGAGTCCGCCGCCGTTGAGCACCACCGACAGCGACGACAGCGTCTGCTCTGTCGTCGGGTAGGCACCGGCCCGTTCCAGCGGGATGACATCGCCGTCCTCGAGCCGGCCCTGCGGAGGCTCGTCGGTCGGCTCGGCCAGCTCCAGGTGCTGCGACCCGAGCAGGCTCGTCTGCCCGATGCGGGCAGTGGCGTTCGCGGGCAGTTCGACGTCCCGGTCGAGCGCCACGGTCACCAGCGCGTGCCAGTCGACGACCTCGATGTTCGCGATGCTCCCGACGGTGACGTCGTCGACGCGCACCGGCGAGTTCTGGGACAGCGTCGTCACGTTCGGCATCTCGACCTGCACCCGGTAGGCGCCGTCCCCGTGCCCGGCAGTACCCGGCATCGGGACCGAGTTCAGCCCGTTCCATTCGCAGCCGGACAATGTCGCGGCGGCGACCGCCAGGACGGTGACGGCGGCGAGCCGCCTCGGAGATGGAGCGGCTGGCCGCCTCTGGAATGAAGCGGCGGGCCGCCCGGTGCGCGTGGTCATCGGCCTCCTCCCGGCTGCAGCAACGATCCCAGGTCGCCGGGCACGTCGGCGGTCGGCAGCCCCGACAGCAGTCCTTCGGCCGGGCTCGGTGCGGGCGCTTGCTCGGGCGCGAGTCCGCGTCCGGCCGTGGCCTCTTCGAGCCACGGCTCGGTGTAGTGGATCTGGTCCGGGAATGCCTGCACGCCGGCGATCGGGTTGATCAGGTACGGAAGGTAGTTGCTCGACAGCGACGCGAGAACGGGTCCGAGCTGCTGTCGGCACAGTTCCTCGCTTCGCGCGGAGGTGGCGTTGGCCGCGGCGCCCACGGACCCGCACATCCATTCGATCGGGTTGCGGCCGTTGCTGATCGAGAGCGCACCGGTGAGCGAGCCCTGCGCCGGCTTGTAGATGTTGTAGAAGTTCGACAGTGCCGTGGGACCGGAGTGCAGCACCCGTTCGATCTCGGGGCGCTTGCGGGCGAGGACTTCGGTGGCGTCCGCGAGTCGTTCGACGGATTCGGTCAGGCCGTCGCGGTTGTCCTGGACGAACCGCTGCACGTCGCCGACCGCAATGTTCAGGTCGGTGAGCGAGGCACCGAGCTGGTCGGAACTGGAGGCGAGTACGTCGGACACCGAGGCGAGGCGGCCGCCGAACTGCACGATCTGCTCGTTGCTCTTCGACAGGACGGAGACGAAGGCCTGCAGGTTTCGGACGGTGGAGAACAGGTCGGTACGGCCGTCGGAGAGGGTCCGCATGGTGTCGGACAGTTCCCGCAGTGCCTCACGCACCGTGATGCCGTTGCCCTCCAGGTTCTCGGCCGCGGTGTCGATGAACCGGCCCAGTGATCCCTGCGGGTCGAGATCTTCCGGGCCCAGCGCCTCGGTCAAGCGCATCAGCTCGGTCTTGATCTCGTCCCATTCGACGGGAGAGGCCGTGCGCGACAACGGAATCGTGGCATCGTCGTCGATCGTCTCACCACCGGAGTACACCGGCGTCAACTGAATGAACCGTGCGGAGACCAGGCTCTGCGCGATGATCACGGCCTGGGCATCGGCAGGGACGTCGACCGAGTCGTCGACCTGCATCGTGACCCGGGACATGTCGTTGCCCGGCTCGATGGTGGTGATGCGCCCGACCGGCACGCCGAGGACCCGCACGTCGTCGCCTTCGTACAGCCCGGTGGTGGACACGAATTCGGCGTGGATCGTGCGCTTGCCCCAGCCCGGCAGTACGAGTGCGGCGACACCGGCGATCAGCACCGCGGCGACCGCGATCGCGATCGCCGGTACCAGCCACTGCGGGCGGCCCGGCTTCTTCCCGTTCTCGATGGTCGTGTCGCTCATTCGCCATCCTTCTTGATCGACGGCGGGTTGTCCGGAATCACGTCCTCCAGGTCCTGCGGCAGGAGTTCGGGAGCGACGATGCCGTCGACGACCGCCTTCCACCACGGGGCGGGCAGGATGTTCGAGACGTACGCGTTGAAGAACGGTCCGCTCCCGACGGATTCGCCGAGGGAACTGATGTAGGGACCGAGCCCGTCGAGGGCCTCGGCGATGTTGTCCTTGTTCGCTTGCAGATTCGCGGTGACCCTGTTGAGCACCTCGAGCGTCGGTGCCATCTGCGCCTGGTTGTCCTGCACGAGACCGGTCAGTTGCTGCGACACCGAGGAGACGTTCGTGATGAGCGCGGTGATGGCGTCGCGACGCAGGCTCAGTTCACCGAACAGATCGTTGGCGTCGACGATCAGTTCGTTGATGCGGTCGCTGCGTTCGGCGAGGATGCCGGTGACGTTCTCGGCGCGGCCGAGGAGTTCCTGCAGCGATTCGTCGCGCGCGTTGATGGACTCGGAGAGCCGGCGCATCCCTTCGAGGGCACCGCTGATCTCGGGCGGGGTGTCCTGCAGTGCACCGGACAACGCGTCGAGCGAGTCGTTGATGCCGTCGGTGTCGAGTTCGGACACGCTCGTGGTGAGGTCGCCGAGCGCATCGGGCAGCGAGTAGGGCGCGTTGGTGCGTTCGATCGGGATCGTCGTACCGGGCCGCAGGACGCCGTCACCGGACGGCCGCACCGCGAGGGACTTGCGGCCGAGGACAGTGTTGGTCTTGATGTCGGCTCCGGTGGCGTCGCCGAGGGCGATGCCGTCGCGGACGGTGAAGGTCACGAGCACCTGCTGTCCGTCGAGTTCGACGCCGGTGACGGAACCGACATCGACACCGGCGAGGCTGACGTCGTCGCCGGGCACGAGACCACCGGCGTCGGTGAAGTGCGCCGAGTAGTTCAGTCCCCCGGAGATGAACGGGAGCTGGTCGTACTGCAGGCCCGCGAGCACGATCGCGGCACACACACCGAGGCCGATGACACCGACCTGGACTGGGTTGCGTTCACGAGTAGGGCTCATTCGACCTTGGCACACCTTCCGGTCATCTGCTCCGCCGACGTGTAACGGATCGTCGTCCCGTCCGGCCCGGAGAACTTGAACGTGTTGGCGCACAGGAAGAACTGGAAGAAGTTCCCGTACACACCGACACGGATGAGCTTTTTGTAGTCCGACGGCAACCGGTCGAGGGTTCGGTTGATGTCGTCCTCACCGAGATCGAGCTGCGTCATCGTGCGGTTGGTCTCGGCTATCACCGACTGCAGGTCCGGCCGGGTGTTCTGCAGCAGCGACGCGAGATTCGCGGTACCCGCGGCGATCTGCGGGATCGCGGCACCGATGGGATCGCGGTCCTCGGCAAGCCCGCCGACGAGCGTGTGCAACCGGTCGATGGTGTCGGTGAACTGCTGGTCGCGGTCGCCGATCGTGCCCAGCGCGGTATTGAGGTTGTCGATGACGTCGCCGATGAGCTGGTCCCGGTCGGCGAGCGAGTTGGTGAACGAGTTGGTGTTGCCGAGCAGCGACACCAGCGTGCCGCCTTGTCCCTGGAAGATCTGCAGCAACGCGCCCGACAGGTCGTTGACCTGCTGCGAATCCAGCCCCTTGAGCAGCGGCTTGAATCCGCCCAGCAGCAGATCCAGATCGAGCGCCGGCGCGGTCCGGTCGAGCGGGATGGTCTCGCCCGGCTTCAGCTTCTCGCCGGTGCTGCCGGGACCTTCGAGCAGTTCCAGGTAACGGTCGCCGACGAGGTTCTCGTAGCGGACGGTCGCGCGGGTGCTCTGCAGCAGTGTGTATTTCGAATCGACGTCGAACTCGACCTCGGCGACGTTGCCGTCACCGATGTCGATGCCGCCGACCGATCCCACCGGGACACCGGCGATGCGCACCTTGTCGCCGGACTTCAGCCCGGACACGTCGGTGAACGTCGCGCGGTATCCCTCGCTGCCGGAGAACCGGGCTTGGCTGAACACCACGGCCAGGCCGGCGAAGACGAGAATCATCGCGACGGCGAAGGCCGTGAACTTGATCGTGGTCGGTCTCATGTCACTGCCCTGCCGCAAGGTCGTCGCCGTACAGGTACTGGAAGATCGTCGGGTACCGGACCCATGCCTCGGTGGACGGCTTGAAGGGCACCTCACCGGTGTTCGCGACCGCGAACTGGGCGTGTCCGTCGCGACGGGGATCGAAGTTCGGAAGTCCGTAGCAGTTGGGCCCGCCCCCGGCACCCACGACGGGGAGGTCCTGCTCCTGGTTGTAGATGGTGGCGCCGCCCATGAAGCTGGTGCTCAGCATCAGCGACGCGTACTTGCCCGTGCCGGCCATCGGCTCGAACGCGATGCGCGCATCGTTGAGTCCGACGATGAAGCACGTCAGCTCGGGTGAGTACTCGCCGAGGAGTGTGGTCGTGTGCGTCAGCAGATCCAGCGCACTGGTCAGCTGGGCCTCGTTCTCGCCCAGGACGTCTCGGCCGGTGGTTGCGAGACCGGTGACGTTCATCAGCAGCAGATCGAGGTTGGCCTGCTCGTCGACGACGGTGTTGCCGACGTCGGTGGCGTTGCCGATCGTGGTCATCAGGTCGGGTGCGGTGTCGGCGTAGACACCGGCCACGTCCGCGCCGGCCCGGAGGTCGTACTGCAGTTGCGGCAGAGACGGGTTCATCGTCACGAGGTAGTCGTCGATCTCCGCGAGTGCGGCACCGAGGTCGTCACCGCGACCGCGCAGACCTTCCGAGATCGCTCCGAGCGTGGCGTTGAGTTTCTCCGGCTGCACCTGCGCGAGTACGTCGTTCAGGTGCTCGAAGACGGTGTTGAACTCGACGGTGACGTTGTCTGCGGCGATGACCGCGCCTTCCTGCAGCGGGACCGGCGACGCGTCGTCCGGGACGACCAGGTTGACGAACTTCGCGCCGAAGACGGTGGTCGATTCGATCGTCACCTGCGCGTTCGACGGAATCAGGTGCAGCTGGCCGGGATTCATCGCCAGGTTCAGTACGGCACCGTCCGCGCTGTGCTCGATCGACGAGACCCGCCCGACCTCGACGCCGCGGAGCTTGACCTTGGCGTCGGGTTCCATCACCAGGCCGGAACGCGCGGAGGTCACGGTCACCGGGACGGTCGCGGTGAAACCGCCGACGAACTGCGTCAGCGCCGCGACGACGAGCACGACGAGCCCGCCGATCATCCCGAAGGCGGCGAGTTTCTTCTTCCACGATTCGCTGTCCATGTATGCCGCCTATCCCGACAGGTTGAAGTTGCCGGACATCCCGTAGACCGCGAGCGAGATGAGGAGAGTGACGGTGACGACGGCGATGAGGGACGCGCGCACCGCGTTGCCGACGGCGACACCGACACCGACCGGCCCGCCGCCGGCGTTGAAGCCGTAGTAGGTGTGGATGAGCATCACCGCGATGGCCATGACGATGGCCTGCACGAACGACCACAGGATGTCGGTGGGGATGAGGAAGGTCTGGAAGTAGTGGTCGTACACGCCGGCGGACTGGCCGTAGAGCACGACCGTTGCGAAGCGGCTGGCGATGAACGAGGCGATCACCGCGAGCGAGTACAGCGGGATGATCGCGATCATCCCGGCCATCACCCGCGTGCTCACCAGGTACGGGACCGACGGGATCGCCATCACCTCGAGCGCGTCGATTTCCTCGGACACGCGCATCGCCCCGAGCTGGGCGGTGGAACCGGCCCCGATCGTTGCCGCCAGGCCGATGCCCGCGATGGTCGGGGCGGCGATGCGCACGTTGATGAACGCCGCGAAGAAGCCGGTGAGCGCTTCGACACCGATGTTGCCGAGGGAACTGAAGCCCTGCACGGCGATGATGCCGCCGGTGAACAGGGTCAGGAAGCCGACGATCACGACGGTGCCGCCGATGACGGCGAGCGCGCCGGTGCCCATGCTGATCTCGGCGACGAGCCGGACCGTCTCCTTCGGGTAGTGCATCAGCGCGCGCGGCGCGGACCCGAGGGCACGACCGAAGAACAGGGCCTGTTCGCCGATGCCGTCGATCGAGTTTGACGCGGCGCGTAAACGTCGGCGCATGCGGGGGAAGCGCCCGGTAATCACTGCCATCTACTCCACCACCGAGCCGCTCATCCGGCCGTCAGCTTGATGCCGACGGCCGTGACGAGGAGATTGACCACGAACAGTGCCATGAACGCGAATACGACCGTCTGGTTGACCGCGTCGCCGACGCTCTTGGCACCGCCCTTGACGTTGAGTCCGAGATAGGAGGCGACCAGTCCGGCGATCATGCCGAACAGACCGGCCTTGACCTGGGAGATCATCAGCTCTCCGAAGCCGGTGAGCAGCGTGATGCCGTTGACGAAGGCGCCCGGGTTCACGTCCTGCAGGAACACCGAGAACGCGAAACCGCCGAGGATGCCGATCGAGCACACGAGGCCGTTGAGGAGAAGCGCCACGACCGTGGACGCGAGCACGCGGGGCACGACGAGGCGATGGATCGGGTTGATACCGAGCACCCGCATCGCATCGATCTCCTCACGGATGGTGCGGGCGGCGAGGTCGGCGCAGATCGCGGTCGCGCCTGCGCCGGCCACGATGAGGACGGTGACCATCGGCCCGACCTGGGTGACCGCGCCGAGCGCCGCGCCCGCACCGCTGAGGTCGGCAGCGCCGATCTCACGGAGCAGGATGTTGAGGGTGAAGCTGACCAGAACCGTGAACGGCACTGCCACAAGGACGGTCGGTAGAAGCGACACCCGTGCGACGAACCATGCCTGGTCGATGAATTCACGCCGTTGGAACGGCCGCGAGAATGCCGCACGCGCGGTTTCCCCGGTCATGGCGAAGAGGCCGCCGACGGCTCGCAACGGGACCTCGAGGAGGTCTACCAACGTCTCCCCTCCGTTCGATGATTGGGTCGGCCAGGGGCCGACGCGGGCCGCGGTGTGACCCGCGTCATAATAACTAGAACGTGTTCACACTGTCAAAGATGCGCACCGGCGACGGTGGCGAATGCCTGCGCACCGCCACCGCACCTCGGAGGCGGAATCGAATTCCGATTCGGATAAGTGGATTTACGTGGAGCTTTACAACTTGGGCGGACATCCGGCCGAAACCGGCGATCGGGTGCGATCACGCCGCCCGCCACTTCGGTACGGGGTCGAAAAATGGAACAGGTTCCAATGATGGATGAGGGGGCCGGGGGGTGCCGCAGCACACAAGGCGTTGCACGTCGACCCTATTCGGATCGACGGCAGCCTGCGGAATATTAGCCGAGGAGGACGGTGCCTGTCACTATGAGTTGCACAAACTGCTGACTCTTCCGCACAGGCCCGGACCGGCACCACCCGACGACGGATCAGAGCTTCAGCAACTCGGAGGCCGAGAACATCCGGGCCGGATCGCGGTCCTCGAAGTAGCCACCGAGTTCCTGTGCGAGCGCCCCCGGCGTCCACTGGCCCTCTGCATCGAAACGCTGCTCGACGACGGGGGCGGCCATCAACGCGACCATCGGCCCGTAGACGACGAAGACCTGTCCGTTGACCCGGTCCGCGGCAGGCGAGGCCAGATACGATACGAGCGTTCCGACGTGCTCGGGCGACAGCGGATCGATCTCGGTGGCCGGCGCGGCGCCGAACACCGACTCGGTCATCGCGGTCCGGCCCCGCGGGCAGATCGCGTTGGCGCGTACGCCGTACCGCGAGAGGCCGCGTGCCGCCGACAGGGTGAGCGAAATGATGCCGGCCTTGGCCGCGCCGTAGTTGGCCTGCCCCTCGGGGCCGAGCAGGCCCGCCTCGGAGGCCGTGTTGACGATCCGGGCGTAGACGGGCGCGCCGGCCTCCTTCGACTTGGCGCGCCAGTACGCGGCCGCGTTGCGGCACAGCAGAAAGTGTCCGCGCAGGTGCACCGCGATCACCGTGTCCCATTCCTCGTCGGACATGTTGGGCAGCATCCGGTCCCGCACGACACCGGCATTGTTGACGACGATGTCGAGGCTGCCGAACCGATCCTGCGCGGTGGAGACGAGCGCGTCGGCCGTGGCCCGTTCGGCGATGCTGCCCGGCACGAACGCGACGTCGCCGCCGATCGCGCGGATCTGCTCGAGCGTGTCCTGGACCTCGTCGGTCTCGGCGAGGTCGTTGACGACCACCGTTGCGCCGGCCTGCGCGAGCGCCACCGCCTCGGCGCGGCCGAGTCCCGCGCCGGCGCCGGTCACCACGGCGACCTTGCCGGTCAGGTCGACTCCTCGGAAATCGGTGACGTTCTCGGGACCGGCACTGCCGTCAACACTCATGAATCGCACTCCTCGCGACCACGGCGGGCCCTTGACGGCCCGCCTCTTCGTTACCGGCTCTTCCGGCACCGCATCGGGCGCACTCGGCGCTCGGCGCTCCGGCGAACGAAACCGGGGACCGTCGGAATGTAGAACGTGTTCTCATTCCTGGCAAGAGCGGAGCGTCAGACCTCCGTCAGCGCGGCCCGCGGGCACTGAACGATCGCCTCGCGCGCGTCCGCCTCGCGGCCGTCCGGGATCGGGTGGACGACGGTCAGTTCGTCGTCGTCGTTCAGATCGAACAGATCCGGTGCGATTCCCACACACACGCCGTTCGCCTCACATCGATCGAAGTCGACCTTGATATCCATCCCGAAACCCTCGCTTCCCATTCACACCGAGCCTGTCGGACACCGCCGGCACCACCCCGGACGGAGCCTCACCGGTAAGGCTAGAACGCGTTCCAGTTCTGTGCAATGATTCGGGAACATTGCCGGACTCGTCCCCGCGGCGACGATTGGAGCGGTTCGTTGGACATCACCTATACCCCGCAGCAGCAGAAGCTGCGCGAGGAACTGCGCGCGTACTTCGCCGACCTGATGACGCCGGAACGGCGCGAGGCTTTGGCAGCGACGACCGGTGAATACGGCGTCGGCAACGTGTACCGCGAAGTGGTGCAGCAGATGGGCAAGGACGGCTGGCTCACCCTCGGCTGGCCCGAGGAGTACGGCGGCCAGAACCGTTCCGCGATGGAGCAGTTGATCTTCACCGACGAGGCCGCCGTCGCCGGTGCCCCCGTCCCGTTCCTCACCATCAACTCGGTGGCGCCGACGATCATGCACTACGGCACACCCGAGCAGAAGGCGTTCTTCCTGCCGAAGATCTCCGCGGGCGAACTGCACTTCTCCATCGGCTATTCCGAACCCGGCGCCGGCACCGATCTGGCGTCGCTGCGCACCACCGCGGTGCGCGACGGGGACGAATGGGTCATCAACGGCCAGAAGATGTGGACCAGCCTCATCGCCTATGCCGACTACGTGTGGCTCGCCTGCCGGACGAATCCGGATGTCAAGAAGCACAAGGGAATCAGCGTCCTCATCGTGCCGGCCACGGCGGAGGGATTCTCGTACACCCCGGTGCACACCATGGCCGGACCGGACACCAGCGCCACCTACTACCAGGACGTGCGGGTTCCGGCGTCGGCGCTCGTCGGCGAGGAGAACGGCGGCTGGGCGCTGGTCACCAACCAGCTCAACCACGAACGCGTGGCACTCACCTCGGCCGGTCCGATCCTCACCGCGCTGCAGGAAGTCCGTGCGTGGGCGCAGAACACCACGCTGCCCGACGGCCGGCGCGTCATCGACCAGGAATGGGTGCAGATAAACCTCGCCCGGGTGCACGCCAAGGCCGAATACCTCAAGCTCATGAACTGGGAGATCGCGTCGAGCACCGCACCCCTGGGGCCGGCACCCGCGTCGGCGAACAAGGTCTTCGGCACCGAGTTCGCCACCGAGGCCTACCGCCTGCTCATGGAGGTTCTCGGCCCCGCGGCGACACTGCGGCAGAACACCCCGGGTGTGCTGCTGCGCGGACGCATCGAACGCATGCACCGCAGCTCGCTCATCCTGACGTTCGGCGGCGGCACCAACGAGGTGCAGCGCGACATCATCGCCATGACCGCCCTCGGCCAGCCGCCCGCCAAGCGCTGACCGCCGAGCCGCCACACCACGAGAGGACCACCGCAGTGGACTTCATACTCACCGAGGCCCAGCAGGATCTGGCCGGCCTCACCCGCAGCATCGTCACCGAGATCGCCACGAACGAGCACCTCCGCGAACTCGACGCGGCCGAGGACCGGATCGACCATGCACTGTGGGACGCGCTCGCGTCGTCCGGTGTGCTCGGCGCCGCGCTCCCCGACTCGATCGGCGGCGACGGCTTCGGCCCGCTCGAGCAGATCAGCATCTGCGCCGAACTCGGCCGCGGTGTCGCGGCCGTGCCCTACCTGACCTCGGTCGTCGCGTCCGCGACGGCCCTGGCCGAATTCGGCACCGCCGCGCAGCGCACCGCGTGGGGCGAAACGGCGGCGACCGGCGAGAAGGTCCTCGCCGCCGCACTCACCGAGGAACTGAACGACGACCCGACCACGCCCGTCACCCGGGCCACCCGCACCGGCGACGGCTGGATCCTGAACGGCACCAAGATCGTCGTCGACGCGGCGCCGGTCGCCGATCTGTTCCTGGTTCCCGCCACCACCGAATCCGGGGTCGTGGTCCTGCTCGTCGACGCCGGCGCACCCGGTGTCACGGTGACCCGCCAGTCCACCACCGATTTCGGCAGCGCCGGCATCGTCGACTTCGCCGACGCGCGCGTCGGCGCGGACCGGGTCCTCGGCACCGACGGCGCCGCGGTCGCGGCGTGGCTGCGCGACCGCACGCTGCTCGGTTCCGCTGCCTACCAGTTCGGCGTTCTCGAACGCGCCCTCGAGCTCACCGCCGAATACGCCCGCGAGCGGGTCCAGTTCGACCGCCCGATCGGCAGCTTCCAGGCCGTCGCCCAACGCCTCGCCGACGGATACATCGACGTCAAAGCGGTGCGACTGACACTGTGGCAGGCCGCCTTCCGGATCGCCGAGGGACTGCCGGACACCGGCGAACTGCGTACCGCGGCGTTCTGGGCCGCCGACGCCGGGCATCGCGTCGCCCACACCGCGGTGCACGTGCACGGCGGCGTCGGGCTCGACGAGGACCATCCGGTCCACCGCTACTTCCTGGCAGCCAAGCATCACGAGTTCCTGCTCGGTTCGGCGACGACGCAACTGCGTTCGCTCGGCACCGCACTCGCCTCGGCACCTGCCTGACCGGTCCCGCTCGCCGAGATGTCGCCTGTACTCCGACTCCCGTCTGCCGCGAGGATGCACCGATGACGGAAACACCCACGGTGAGTGCTTTGCTCACCGCGATGCGCGAGATCGACGACCGGGGCCTGCGTTTCGAGGACGTGTCGCTGTCGTGGCGCCAGCATGTACAGCGCAGCCACGACCGGGCCGCGCTGCTGCGTGCCCTGCTCGATCCGGACCGGCCCCGGCACTTCGGGATCCTCATGGACAACGTCCCGGAGTTCTCGCTGTTACTCGGCGGTGCCGCGTTCTCCGGGTCCGTCGTGGTGGGCCTGAACACGACCCGTCGCGGCGACGCCCTCGCCCGTGACATCGCGCTCGCCGACTGCCAGGTGGTGTTCACCGAGCAGGCACACGCGGGCCTGCTCGAGGGTCTCGATCTCGGCGACGTCCGGGTGATCGACGTCGATTCGCCGGAGTGGGCCGAGCTTCTG
This sequence comes from Rhodococcus zopfii NBRC 100606 = JCM 9919, assembly GCF_001895025.1. Lineage (GTDB taxonomy): Bacteria > Actinomycetota > Actinomycetes > Mycobacteriales > Mycobacteriaceae > Rhodococcus > Rhodococcus zopfii. The sequence continues at coordinate 104,821 of NZ_BCXI01000007.1, read as the reverse complement.
GCACCGCACCGTGATTCGATTCCGGAGGTTGCCGAGGTCTCGCCCGACGACCTGTTCATGCTGATCTTCACGTCCGGTACAAGCGGCGATCCGAAGGCCGTGCGGTGCACGCACGCGAAGATCGCGGCACCGGGGCGGATGCTCGCGCAGCGGTTCGGCCTCGGCGCCGACGACGTGGTGTATCTGTCGATGCCGTTGTTCCACTCGAATGCCATGATGGCGGGCTGGGCCGTCGCGCTGGCCGGCCGGTGCGCGGTGGCCCTGCGCCGACGCTTCTCCGCGTCCGGGTTCCTGCCGGATCTGCGGAACTTCGGCGTCACCTACGCCAATTACGTGGGCAAACCGCTCTCGTACATTGTCGCGACCCCCGAGACGCCGCACGACTCCGACAACCGGCTGCGGATCATGTACGGCAACGAGGGGACCGCGCCCGCGGTCGCCGAGTTCCGCCGCCGGTTCGACGCGATCGTCGTCGACGGCTTCGGCTCGACCGAGGGCGGGGTGTCGATCCCCGCGACGCCGGGAGCTCCGGCCGGTTCGCTCGGCAGGCTGCCCGACGACATCCACATCCTGCACCCGGAGACCGGGCGTGTCTGTCCTCCAGCCGAGTTCGACGACCACGGTCGCATCGTCAACGCCGACGAGGCCACCGGGGAGCTGGTCAATGTCCGCGGGGCGGGCCAGTTCGCCGGGTACTACAACGATCCCGGCGCCGACGCCGACCGCGTCCGGGACGGTCGCTACCACAGCGGCGACCTCGGATTCCGCGACGCCGACGGGTTCGTGTACTTCGCCGGCCGCAGTTCGGGATGGCTGCGGGTGGACGGCGAGAACATCGGCGCGGCCCCGATCGAACGAGTGCTGCTGCGCTATCCGGGGTTCGCGCAGGTCTCGGTGTATGCGGTGCCCGATCGTCATGTGGGTGACCGGGTGATGGCGGCGGTGATCCCCTCGGCGGACTCCGCATTCGATCCGGCCGGGTTCGCGCGCTTCCTCGACTCTCAGCCCGATCTCGGTCCCAAGCAGTTGCCGACGCTGATTCGGGTCTGCACCGACTTCCCGCGTACCGCGACCTTCAAGGTGCTCACCCGCTCGCTCAGCGCCGAGCGGTGGCACTGCGCCGACCCGGTGTGGCTGCGCGAGCGTGGCGACGACGAATTCCGTCTTCTGACAGAGGAACTGGCCGTATCGCTCGAATCGGAGACCGCGGCGGCCGGGTAGACGGCCGACTCCCGCAATCCCTTGCCCGTCTTACATACCCTACGGTACGTTCGGGCGACGTGCACGCCGCCTGCGTGCCCCGTGGGGGAAGCGGAGGAGCGAAGAGGATCGACAGCGCGCGATGCCGCCCATGTCCTGGGTAGCTTCTACTCGTTGTCGCTCGACACACTGACCGGACTGTTCCGCGGCCCGTTCCAGTGGCGGGAATTCACCAGCCAGTTCTGGTTCGTCGCGCGCGTCTCGCTGGTCCCGACGATCCTGATGTCCATCCCGTTCACCGTCCTGGTCGTTTTCACCCTCAACTCCCTGCTCGTGGAGATCGGGGCGAGCGACATGTCCGGTGCCGGAGCCGGACTCGGCGCGGTCACCCAGATCGGCCCCCTCGTCACGGTGCTCGTGGTCGCGGGCGCGGGGGCCACCGCGATCGCCGCCGATCTGGGCTCCCGCACGATCCGCGAGGAGATCGCCGCGCTCGAAGTGCTCGGCATCGACCCGGTCGCCCGGCTCGTCGTACCCCGCGCGCTCGCATCGACCGCGGTGGCCGCGACCCTCAACGGCGCGGTGTGCGCGATCGGCCTGACCGGCGGCTTCTTCTTCTCGGTTCTGCTGCAGAATGTCGACCCCGGCGCGTACGCCGCCGGGGTCACGCTCCTCGTCGGCCCCGGCGAGTACCGTGTCGCGCGAACCGCTGTCCGGCCCGCCGGCCCGGGCGAGGTGGACGAGGACACGACGTTCGACCTCGACCGCACCACCGCGCCCTACCAGCTCACCGAGGCACTCGGCGAGCTGACGACCACCGCCGCGGACATCGACACCGCGCAGGTCGACGGGCTGATCGTCGACGCCGAGCTGATCCTGCGCGAACTCGACCTCCGGCAGCGCTCCCTGGCCACGCTGTTCGGGAACGTGAACGCGCTGTCGGTCGAGCTGACCAACCTCGTGGCCGACAACGAGACACAGCTCGCTCCCACGCTGGAACGGGTCGACGCCGTGCTGGACGTGCTCACCCGCAACCGCGACAACATCGCCCTCGCCATCGCGCGGCTCGGTCCGTACGCCACCGAGCTCGGGGAGGCCGTCGCCTCCGGCCCGTTCTTCAACTCCTACATCCAGAACCTGCTGCCGCTCGAGGTGATCGAACCGGCGCTGACCGACGCGCTCGAACGGGCCGGTGCGAGCGGAGGTACCCCGTGAGCCGCATCCGTGCGCTGCTGCCGTGGCTGATCCCGCTCCTCGTGCTCGGCGCGGTCGCCGTCGTGTCCTACGGGATCGCGCCGTGGCGGTCGGACCACGAGTTCACCGCCGAATTCACCTCCGCCCGTGGCCTGTACGTCGGGGACGACGTGCGCGTGATGGGCGTCGACGTCGGGCGGGTCACGGGCCTCGAGCCGCACGGCGACCGCGTGCTCGTCACGTTCGAGATCGACGCGGACCGGCCGGTGCCCGCCGAGGTGCGGGCCGCGGTGATGGCGCCGACGCTCGTGTCGGCGCGATTCGTCCAGCTCGCTCCCGCCTACACCGAAGGCCCCCGGCTCCCTCCCGGCTCGACGATCCCGATCGAGCGCACCGCCGTGCCGGTCGAATGGGACGAGGTGACCCGGCAGCTCGCCGAGCTGACCGCCGAACTCGGACCCGCCCCGGACGACCCGCAGGGACCGCTCGGCGAGGTCCTCGACGTCGCCGCGAGCAACGTCGAGGGCCGGGGTACGGATCTGCGCACGACCGCCGAGGAACTGTCGGCGGCGCTGCGCACCGTCTCGGACGGTCGCGGCGACCTGTTCGCGGTCGTCCGCAACCTGCAGGTGTTCGTCGACGCGTTGTCGAACAGTCACGAACAGATCGTCTCGTTCAACAACCGGATGGCTTCGGTGACACAGATTCTCGACGCCAACCGCGACGACATGGGCGCCGCGCTGGGCTCGCTGGACACCGCCCTCGACGATGTCGGCCGGTTCGTGCGCGACGACCGCGAGCGGATCGGCGGCACCGTCGACCGGACGAGCGAACTCGCCGAGACACTCGCGGCTCAGCGCGACGGGGTCGCGCAGGTCCTCCACGTCGCGCCGACCGCGCTGTCGAATCTGCAGGGCATCTACCAGCCCGCGCACAACAGGGTCGTCTCGGCGCTGTCGTTGACCAACTTCGCCAACCCGGTGCAGTTCATCTGCTCGGCGCTCGCGGCTGCGGAGGACGTCGACGCGCACACCGGATCGGAACTGTGTGTGCAGCAGCTCGGCCCGATCCTGCATCTGCTCGCCGTCGACTACCCCCCGATCATGATCAATCCGACCCGGGGCGTCGGCGCTCTGCCCGGCCAGCTCGTGCACACCGAACCGGGCCTGGCCCCGGTGTCCTCCGGCTCCGAGCTCGAGGACCTGCTTCTTCCGGGAGGGCGATGAGAACCGCGCGCACGGCCCTGCTGCTGGTGCCGCTCGTCCTGGCCACGAGCGGGTGCGAATGGCGCGGCGTGAACTCGCTGACGCTGCCCGGCACCCGCGGTCACGGTGACGGCGCCCACAGCGTCGAGATCGAGATGCCGAACGTGACGACGCTCGAACGGAATTCGCGGGTCCGGGTCGCAGATGTCACGGTCGGGCGAGTGGACGACATCCGGCTCGACGCCGATCACGCGGTCGTGACGGTGGTGCTCGACGGCGCCACCGAACTGCCCGCGAATGCGACCGCGAGGATCGGGCAGACCAGCCTGCTCGGGTCCGCACATCTCGAGCTCGCCCCGCCGATCACCGAACCCCCGACGGGCACCCTGGAGGACGGTGACGTCATCCCGCTCGAACGCGCCGGTCGGTTCCCCACCACCGAGCAGACCCTGTCGGCGTTGTCGCTGGTGCTCAGCGGCGGCGGCCTCGCCCAGGCGCAGGAGAACTCCCGGGAACTGAACCTCGCCCTGGGCGGCCGGCAGGAGTCGGTACGAACCCTGCTCGGGCAGCTCGACGTCGCGCTCACCGGTCTCGACGATCAGAAGGCGCAGATCGTGGGGGCGACGGAATCCCTCGACGCGCTCGCGGTCGAGGTGTCCGCACAGAACGACGTGCTCGCCGACGCCACCGACACCCTGGCCCCGGCGCTGACCGAGTTGTCCGATCGCCGCGAGGATCTGACGCAGGCACTGACGTCCCTCGGGGATCTGGGACGGATCGCCGGCGATCTCGTCGACGCGTCCGGGGACGACGTGGTCGCGAATCTCCGCGACCACGAACCCGTGATGGCCGCGCTCACCGCTGCCGGCGATTCACTCACCGAGTCGCTCCGGTACCTGCTCACCTTCCCGTTCCCCATCGACACCTACCGCAACGCGGTGCGCGGCGACTACGCGAACGGCACGGTGATCCTGGACCTGACGCTGCCGACCCTCGAGAACGCGCTGCTGCTCGGCACCCCGTTCGAGAACGCGCTCACCGGCCCGCCCGCCGCGGTCCCGGCCGCCCCGGACGTCGCCGACCCGGCCGCCACGGACCCGATGGGTCTGCTCGCCCGACTGCTGGGGGTTCCTCGATGATGCCGTCCGTCCGCAACCGGCTGATCGTGTTCCTGGCGATCGGCCTCGTGGCGATCCTCACCGTCGCGCTGTGGTTCGTGCAGGTTCCCGGGCAACTCGGCATCGGGCGTTACGACGTGCGCCTCGACCTCGCCGACGGCGGCGGCCTGTACCCGACCGCGAATGTCACGTATCGAGGGGTGACGATCGGCCGGGTCACCGGCGTCCGGATGACCGTCGACGGTGCCGAGGCCACCCTCTCCCTCGACTCGTCGGTGCCGGTCCCGGCGTCGACGGCGGTAGAGGTGCGCAGCATGTCGGCGATCGGCGAACGCTTCGTCGACCTGGTGCCGGGCGACGAGAACGCGCCGTACCTGGCGGGCGGTGACGTCCTGCCCCGCGACCGCGTGACACTCCCCGAGCCGGTCGACCGCGCCCTCGACCGGCTCGACGGCACCCTGCAGTCGGTCGGGTCGGATCGGCTGGCGCTCCTGCTCGATGAGGCGCACACCGCGATCGGCGCGTCCGGCGACGACCTGCGGACACTGGTGGATTCGGCCACTGCGGTCGCCGGGGAAGCCGCGGACAACGCCGACGAGGTGCGCGCGGGTTTCCAACGGATCGAACCGACGCTGCCGCTCTTGCTCGCCAACCTCATCTCGGTCGAACAGGTTGCCGCCGTGTACAACCCGGGCATCGAACAGATACTGGTGCTGTTCCCGTCGATCATGGCGTCCACCCAGTCCGCCGCGTTGCCGAACGTCGACAACCCCTCGCAGAACACGTTCTTCGTCAACTCGTACAACGACCCGCCGCCGTGCATCGAGGGCTTCCTGCCGCCCGGACAACGGCGCTCCCCCACCGAGCTCGACGTGCCGGAAACACCCGCCGGCCTGTACTGCAAGCTACCGTCGGACGATCCGGTCGCGGTGCGCGGTGCCCGGAATCTGCCGTGTCTCGAGTTCCCGGGCCTGCGTGGGGCGACGGTACAGACCTGCCGGGACCAGGCGGTCGAGCAGGGCGTCGCGGGGGCCGTCGCAGGAACCTACGATCCGATCACCGGGGTGTACATCGGGCGGGACGGAACCCGTTACGCACCGGGACGTCTCGCGCTCGGGGGTCCGCAGACGCTGGAGGATCTGCTGCTGCCGACCGGGTAGCACACGTCCGGTGCGGCGCGAGAATCGTCGCGCCGCACCGGACGGGGATCAGGCGTTGGCGGCCTCGTTGAACTGTTCGAGGGTTCCGGTCGCGTCGAGGTACTCCTGCACCCAACGTTCGATGACGGCGGCCGACTTCTCGACCTTGGTGAGCTGGCCGACGACCTGACCGACGGGATTGAACGCCACGTCGACGGTCTCGTCCGGATACTTGTGCGTGGCCGCGACCGCCATCCCGGACACCATGTACTGCAATGGCATTCCCAGCGGCGCGGGGTTGCCTTCCTTCTCCCACGCCTCGGTCCAGTCGTTGCGCAGCATGCGGCAGGGTTTGCCGGTGAACGAGCGGCTGCGCACGGTATCGCGGCTGCTGGCCTTCGCGTAGGCGGCCTGCTGGACGGCGGTGTTCTCCGCCTCCTCGACCATCAGCCACTGCGAGCCCGACCACGCGCCCTGCGCGCCCAACGCGAGTGCGGCGGCGATCTGCTGGCCGCTGCCGATACCGCCGGCGGCGAGCACCGGGATCGGCGCGACCTCCTTGACGACCTGCGGCCACAGCACGATCGAGCCCACTTCACCGCAGTGGCCGCCACCCTCGCCGCCCTGGGCGATGATGATGTCGACACCGGCGTCGGCGTGCTTGCGGGCCTGGGCGGGCGAGCCGCACAGCGCGGCGACCTTGCGTCCGGCGTCGTGGATGTGGGCGATCATGTCGGCAGGCGGAGTGCCGAGCGCGTTGGCGATGAGCGTGACCTTCGGATGCTGCAGCGCGATCTCGACCTGGGGGGTCGCGGTGGCCTCGGTCCAGCCGAGCAGCTGCAACGCGTTATCGTCGCCCTCGGGAAGCGGCACGCCGTGGTCGGTGAGGATCTTGCGCCCGAAATCGAGGGTCTCCTGCGGCACCATCGACTGCAGCATCTTCGTGAGTTCTTCGGCGGACAGGTTCGAGTCCATGCCCTCGTACTTGTTCGGGATCACGATGTCGACGCCGTACGGGTGGTCGCCGATGTGCTCGTCGATCCAGTTCAGCTCGACTTCGAGCTGCTCGGGCGTGAACCCGACGGCGCCGAGGACGCCGAAGCCACCGGCCTTGGAGACGGCCACGACGACGTCGCGGCAGTGGGTGAACGCGAAGATGGGGAACTCGATACCGAGTTCGCCGCAGAGCGGGGTGTGCATTCGGCACTCCTTCAAGGACGCGAGTCGCATACTGGAACGTGTTCTACTCTAGTTGCGGAGTGCCGAAATGGGGAGGCCCCCGCACCACCCGATGATCGGAACCTTCACCCGGTCAAACCGAGTATTGGTTCCCACCACCCGGGGAGCGGGGGCCGCGGGCCAGGCAGAGGGTGCCCGGCGTCAGATGGTGCCTGCGTCCTTCAACTCCGCCTGCTGCTGCTCGGTGAGGCCGAGCAGCCCGCCCCACACCGCGGCATTGTCGTATCCGGCGACCGGTGCACCGGCGCGGCGTACGCCACCGGGGGTTCCGGCGAGCACTGGGACGACGCCGGGACCGAGAACCTCGGATCCGGTGCGCTCGTCGTGATGCTCGACGAGCATGCCGCGCGCACGGAACTGTTCGTCGGCAGCGACCTCCGCGACGGTATTGACCGGTCCCGCAACCACTCCGGCGGAAGCGAGATGCTCGAGCAGGTCGGCGAGCTTCCACTGCGACGCCCAGGCGCCGATCAGGTCGTCGAGCTCGTCCTGGTGCACGCCGCGCGCGAGATGATCGGCGAATCGCATGTCGTCGGCCAGTTCGGGGCGGTCCATCGCGGCGCACAACCGGCGGAACACGGTGTCCTGGTTGGCGGCGATGACGATCCACATGTCGTCGCCGGTGCGGTACAGGTTCGACGGGGCGATGCCCTCGAGGCGGGTGCCGGACGGTCCGCGTACCACCCCGGCCGCGTCGTAGTCGGGGATCACCGATTCCTGGATGGCCAGGCAGGATTCGGTGAGTGCGACGTCGACGACCTGCCCGCGTCCGGTGCGTTCGCGGGAGACGAGCGCCGCGAGGATGCCCTGGACGGCGAACATGCCGGCCAGGGAATCCCCGAGCGACAGCGCCAGCCGCGGCGGGGCCTGGCCCGGATAGCCGTTGAGATGACGCAGGCCGGACTCCGCCTCGGCGACCGAGGCGTATCCGGCTCGCCCCGCCTTGGGTCCGGTCTGCCCGTAACCGGACACCCGCGCGAGCACGATCCGCGGGTTCACGGCCGCGAGCTCGTCGTAGCCGAGCCCCCACCCCTCGAGGGTGCCCGGCCGGAAGTTCTCGACCACCACGTCCGATTCCGCGACGAGCCGGCGGAACAGGCCCTGCCCGTCGGCCGACCGCAGGTCGAGGGTCACGCACCGCTTGTTGCGGGCGTGCACGGTCCAGAAGAACCGGTGCCCGTCCTTCTCGCCCTGACCCCAGGTGCGCAGCGGGTCGGGTCGCTTCGGATCCTCGATCTTGATGACGTCGGCGCCCATGTCGCCGAGCAGCCGCCCGGCGAACGGGCCGGCGATCAGGGTGCCCAGTTCGAGCACCCTGATGCCGTCGAGCGCACCCGCCGGTGTTGTCGGGTCCTGATGCGCCGGGTCATGCTGTGTCACTGCTGTTTTCCGTTCGTCTCGCGGGTCAGTACCCGAGGTGGACCGTCTTCTCCTCGGTGAACGCCTCGAGACCGCTGCGGCCGAGTTCACGCCCGATACCGCTGGCCTCACGTCCGCCCCAGGGCAGGCTCGGGTCGGGAACACCCCAGCCGTTGACCCACACGGTACCGACCCGCAGCTGCGGGATCACGCTGTGCACGGTCGACAGGTTCTGGCTGAAGATGAACGCGTTGAGCCCGTACTTGGTGGTGTTCGCCAGGCGTACCGCCTCCTCGGTGGTCTTGAACGTGATGACGGTGGCGACCGGGCCGAAGATCTCCTCGCGGGCGATCGTGAGGTCGTTGTTCCCGCGGAAGACGGTCGGCTCGACGAAGAAGCCGCGGTCGCCGACACGGACGCCGCCGGTGAGCAGCTCGGCGCCCTCGGCGCGGCCCTTGTCGATATAGCCGAGGATCCGGTCGAGCTGCTTGCGGTTGACGATGGTGCCCTGCGTGGTCGCGGCGTCGAAGGGGTCTCCGACCACGGCTCCGCGCGCGAACTCGACGAGACCCTCGACGACCTGGTCGGCGATGGATTCGTGCACGATGACGCGGGTGCCGGCCGCGCACACCTGGCCCTGGTGGTAGAAGTTGCCCATCACGACGGTCGGGTTGTTCCACGGGGTGATGGCCCCGACCACGCCGAGCGGCTGGCGCAGGGTGTAACCGAAGCGGTGCTGGGGTCCCACGTCGGGCAGCAGCATCGCCTCGCCAGCGATCTTGTCGGCCCACCCGGCGTAGTGGCGGAACGAGGCCGCCGCGGCCGGGATGTCCCCGGCGACGGTGTCGGCGTACAGCTTGCCCATCTCGGCGGTTTCGAGGGCGGACAGTTCGGGCGCGTGCTGCTCGATGAGATCGGCTGCACGCGAAAGGATACGGCCGCGCTCGGCGCCGGGCATCTGCGACCACGCGCCCTCGTCGAAGGTGGCGCGCGCGGCGTCGACGGCGACGTCGATGTCCTCGGCTCCACCGGCGGCGACCTGTGCGACCGCGCCTCGGTCGCCGGGTTGACGGAGGTGAAGGTTGCGCCGGAACGGGCCGGGACGGCGCGGCCGCCGATGCGCAGCAGCGGTTCCGGCACCACGACGGGGTGTGGGGCGGTCGCTGCGGTGGTTTCGGTCATCTGGGACTCCTAGGGTGAGGGCGGAGCGAAGCGACGAGCGAGGCCGGACCACGACGAGTCGTAGTCGGGCTGACGGTGAGCCGCCGCGAGGGCGGTGTCGGTGACGGCCAGCGGCAGCCGGATCTCGAGCATGAACGACATGGTGTTGTCGAGCCGGACGGGGGTGAGTTCGGCGGCGCTCGCGCGTTCGAAGGTCTCGACGTCGGGTCCGTGGGCGCCCCACTGGTTGTGCAGCGACGCACCGCCCGGCACGAACCCCTCGGCTTTCGAATCATGCTGTCCGCGAACCAATCCCATGAACTCGGTCATGACGTTGCGGTGGAAGTGCGGCGGCCGGAAGGTGTGCTCGCCGACGACCCAGCGTTCGGGGAACACCGCGAAATCCACGTTGGCCTGCCCCGGGATCGAGGTGGCCGAGATCAGGACGGTGAAGATCGACGGGTCCGGATGGTCCCAGCCGCCGGTGGTCATGACGTTGAACCGGGAAATGTCGTACTTGTACGCGCCGTGCGTGCCGTGCCACGCGACGACATCGAGCGGCGAACGGCCGAGTTCGGTCGCCCACAGGTGGCCGCCGAACTTCTGCACGAGTTCGACGGTGCCGGTGCGGTCCTCGTACCACGCCGTCGGATACAGGAAATCGCGGGCGTGGGCGAGGCCGTTCGCGCCGATCGGTCCGAGTTCGGGCAGTTCGAATGCGGCGCCGTAGTTCTCGCACACATAGCCGACGGCCGAATCGCCGCGCAGTTCGACGCGGAATCGCACCGCCCTTCCGATCACCGCGATCTCACCGGGGGCGACCGTCAGGCGCCCGAATTCGGTGCACAGCAGCAGTTCCCCGTCCTGCGGGACGAACAGTATCTCCCCGTCGGCGTTCACGAAGTAGCGGTCCGCCATCGACTCGGTGATCGCGTACAGGTGCACGGCGATTCCGGTGCGCGCGACCTCGCCACCGCACTCGAGGGTGCAGGCATCGTCGACGTCGTCGCCCACGGCGTCGGCGGTCTCGTCGTCCAGCGCTATCTGCAGGACCACGGAGCACGGTCGGTGCGGTCGCTGACGACACTCGGCCCGATGTGGGACGGCACCGAGATCGGCGGGCTCGCCGCCACCGAGGAACTCGGCCGCCGGATCGGCACGTACGACCTGGTGCTGAGCCTCGAGAGGCCGCTGGTCGACCCGGTCTGCGCGGGCTGCCGCGAGGTCATCCACGGATCGGACCTGTTGCGTGATCTGCGCGCGCGGGAACTGTCCACCGACGGCGTCCGCTACACGGACATCGTCTCGACGTGCGACGGATTCGTCGTTCCGGCCACGGGTGCGTCGATGCCGGGAACGGCCGTCGTCGCGCTGCAGGACCACGATCCCGGGAACTGCGCCGGACACTTCGCGTTGCCGCGGGATCGCCTCGCACGCGCACTCGCGCTGGACGCGGTCGGTCGCGGCGGCGTGTAGGCTCGGCGCGGTCGAAGACGGACGAGGGAGTGGTGGACGTGGCGCGGCAATCGTCGGAGACCGGGCGTCCGGCGGAGCGGCGGAAGCGGCTTTCGCTCGAGGATTGGACCGAGGCCGGACTGCATCTGCTCGTCACCGAAGGCCGTGCGGCGGTGAAGATTTCCCGGCTCTGCAAGGAAATCGGCGTGACCAAGGGCAGCTTCTACTGGCACTTCGACGACATCGACGAGCTGATGAAGGCCATCGCGACCCGCTACGCGTCGCAGGAGAACGACGCCGCCCGAGGCCTGACCAGCCTCGAGGAACTGCCCGTCCGCGAGCGGCTGGCGCGGATGGGCACGATGCTCGTCGACGAGCGGGCCTGGGCGGCGGAGGCGGCGGTGCGCGAATGGGCCCGCACCGACCCGAAGATCGCCGCGTCCGTACGCGCACTCGATCAGCGGATCATGTCGGTGATCGAGAATGCCTTTCTCGAACTGGGTTTCGACGAGCGCGCTGCCCGCGTGCGCGCCGGAACGCTCGTGTACGCGGGCATCGGTTTCGTCTACGGCCGGGACAGTCTCACCACCCCGGCCGTCGACGAGATCCAGGAACTCCTCGCCGTCCTCACCACACGGTGACGGTCACCCGCGGGTGAGCCGCAACCGCCACACATCGGGTCCGCGCTGCTCGTAGTCGACGGCCAGTGTGCCGTCGGTTCGTTCGACGAGTTGACGCAGCAGCGGAATCGGGTCGTGCGAGGCGACCAGTACGAGTGCGCCGCCGGCGGGGACCGCGTCGAACGCACCGAAGACCGTCGCGTGCCGGATCGCGTGCGGAATCTCGCGCACGTCGAGTACCGGGTCGGGTTCGTCCTTCTCCCCACATGTGCAGGCGTGGGCACCGTGCCCCTGTTCGGGCGCATGGTCGTCTGCGGGCGCGTGTTCGCCGTGTTCGCCGAGCAGGTCGTGCATTCCCTCGACGGCACCGGCGAGCGAAACGTCCGGGTCCGCGGCGACCACCGGCAGGATCCGATCGTTCTCGTCGACGAGGTGCGCATCGAACATGCTGCGCAGCGCGTACCCGGCGGCCGCGGCGCGAGTCGGGGACACCTCGTGCTCGATGCGGTCGACGAGCGCCGCGATACGCCGGTGAACGGCGATCATGGACTCGACGAGCAGTTTCGCGTCGACGCGGCGGGCTGCGGCAGGGTAGAGAGTCTGTTCCTCCGCGATAGCGTGCGGCAACAGAGTGCCGGTGAGGTAGTCGACCACGGCGCGGCGGGCGACCTCGGCATCCGTGTTCGTCTCCACCGCGTCGAGCAGTGCGTCGGTGAGATGCGCGATTCTCCCGGCGATCTCGGCGTGATGGTTCCTGATGGCGTCGACGGCGTGCGCGTCCTCCGCAGTGGCCGCGACGACGACGTTGTCGGTGGTCATTTCCGCTCTCCTTGTGCAGGTGGCCGATCACCCACCAATTTACTACAGTTATTTCCGTGGAAAATAGTGATCTCCTCCTCGGGCCCCGACCGACGCCCGCAGCGGCGTCGCTCCCGGCTCTGTCGCCGCAACGGATCACCGTCCTCGACGACGTCCGCGCCCACGGCGCCACCCGGATCAACGACATCGCCGAACGCCTCGGCCTGCACCCCAACACGGTGCGCGAACACCTCGACGCACTCGTCGCCGACGGCCTCGCCGAAACCACCACCGAACCCGCCCGCGGACGCGGCCGGCCCGCCAAGGTGTTCCGGTCGACCCCGGCCGCCGACCCGAGCCCCGCGAGCCGCGAGTACGCGGGACTCGCCATCGCCCTCGCCGGACACCTCGCGCGCACCAGCCTCGACCCGGTGACCGACGCCCGCGCCGCAGGCCGGGACTGGGGTCACGAACTCGCGCGCGAATCCGGTTGCAGCCCGGATGATCCGCGCGGATCGGCGCTCGCTCTGCTCACCCGGCTCGGGTTCGATCCGCACGACGCCGGCCGCGCAGGCGGCATCGCACTGCGGCAGTGCCCACTGCTCGATGCCGCGCGCCGCTACCCCACCGTGGTGTGCCAGGTACACCTGGGCATCGTCGAAGGCGCGCTCGAGGAGATCGGCGCCGCGACCGGACCCGGACTCGACCTGCTGCCCTTCGCCGAGCCCGGGGCATGCCGGCTGTTCCTGCCCGATCCGGCGTTTCCCAGCCCCGCACTGCTCGACGGCCGGGTGCCACGATGACACCCGTCCCGCTCCGCGTGCTGCTGCTGATTCCGGGTGGGCTGGCCCTGCTCGCCGGCCTCGACGCCGCGCTGCTGCTGCTCGACCTGCCCGCCCCGATCGACACCGCACGACTGCCCGAAATACACGGAATCCTGCTGGTGCTCGGGTTCGTCGGGACGGCCGTCGCGCTCGAACGTGCGGTCGCGCTGGGCCGTCGCGCCGGATACCTCGCTCCGCTGCTGCTCGGCGTCGGCGGGATCGTGATGGTCTCCCCTGCACCACAGAATATTTCGGGAGTGCTGCTGTTCGCGGGCACCGCGGCGCTCGTCGCGGTCTATGTGCCGCTGTGGCGCCGGGCCGCGGACCCCGCGGTCCTCGTCCAGGCCGGCGGCGCCGTTCTCGGGGCCGGGTCCGCACTGCTGTGGCTCGCGCACATCCCGGTCCCCCAACTGCTGCCGTGGCTGTGCACATTCCTGATCCTCACCATCGCCGGGGAACGCCTGGAACTGGCCCGGGTGGCGACACTCGGGACCCGCGCCGAACCGCTGCTGGTCGCGATTTCGTGCGCGATCGTGGCGGGCACCGTCGGCACGTTGCTGTGGCCGTCGGCCGGCTATCCGCTGCTCGGCGCCGCGCTGCTCGCCCTCGTCGTTTGGCTGGCGCGCTTCGACGTCGCGCGCCGCACCGTCCGCGCGGCCGGGCTGACCCGCTACATGGCCGTGTCCCTGCTCGCCGGGTACTGCTGGCTGATGGTCCCGGCGCTGACCTGGCTTCTCGTCGGGGTTGTCCCGTCCGGTCCCGGCTACGACGCGGTGGTGCATTCGGTGATGCTCGGCTTCGTGATCTCGATGATCATGGCGCACGCCCCCGTGATTCTTCCCGCGGTGGTGCGCCGCCCGTTGCCGTACACCCCGCTCCTGTACGGACCGGTGGTGCTGCTGCACCTGTCGTTGTTGCTACGCATCGCGGTCGGTGACGTGCGCGGCATCGACCCTGCCGTCACCGCCGGCGGCGCGCTCGGCGTCGTCGCGATCCTCGCGTTCGCCGTCGTCGCGGCCGGCTCCTCGCTGCGGCCCGCACGTCAGGAGGTTCCGGCGTGAACGAACGCGGAAACTGGCATCTCCGGGCCGGATCGGTCGTCGTGGCGTGGCTGGCCGCGCTCGTCGTCGTGTCCCTCGGGCACCGGTGGATTCCGCAGTCCGGCTGGCTGCTCGTGCACGTGCTCGGTCTCGGTGCGGTGAGCAACGCGATCCTGATCTGGAGCGGCCATTTCACCGATGCGCTGCTGCGTCGTCCGGCGGGTTCGCGGCGCGCCGACACCGCGCGCCTGCTGATGTTCAATGCCGGTGCGGTCGCCGTGGTCGCCGGGATGATGTCCGGATGGTGGCCGGCCGTGCTGGTCGGCGGCTGCGTCGTCGCGGTCGTTGCCCTGTGGCACGGCACGACACTGCTGCGCCGACTGCGGTCGGCGTTGCCGTCCCGGTTCGGACACACCGTGCGCTACTACGTCGCCGCCGCGGCGTTGCTGCCGGTCGGCGCGGGAATAGGTGTGGCGATGGCCGATTCCCGGCTGCCGAGCGAAGCGCACGAGCGACTGATCCTCGCGCACGCGGCCGTCAACGTTCTGGGCTGGGTGGGCCTCACCGTGCTCGGCACCCTCGTCACCCTGTGGCCGACGATGCTGCGCACGCGTATGGCGAAGCGCGTCGAGGACGCCGCGCGACGTGGTCTGCCGGCGCTGCTGGCGGCGCTCACGGTCGGGGTCGCCGGTGCGATCGCGGGGCAGCCCGTCGTCACGGCCGTCGGCGTCCTGGGCTATCTGGCCGCCGCTGGCTACGTGCTCGAGCCGCACCTCGACGAGATCCGGCGCAAGCATCCCGGCGACTTCGCGACCCTGTCGGTGCTGGCCGGTGTGCTGTGGCTGTTCGGCGTCCTGGTGTACCTGACGGTCGGCCTGGCGACCGCGACAACTGCGTTCGAGGCCACCGAGGTTGCGAGCGCGGTGACCGCGGCGTTGCTCGCAGGGTTCGTCGCGCAGGTGCTGCTCGGCGCCCTCACCTACTTGACTCCCGTGGTCATCGGGGGCCGGGCGGCGGTGCAGGCCGCGATGACCGAACTCGAACGCGGCGCCCCCTGGCGGCTGTCCGTCGCGAACGCGGGACTGGTGCTGTGCGTGCTGCCGGTGCCGAGTCTCGTGCGCGTGGTGTGCTCGATGCTGGTGCTGGTGGCATTCGCGTCGTTCCTGCCGCTGGTCGTGCGCGCGGTGCTGGCAGCCCGCCGCATGCGGGGCGTGCCGTCCGCACCGGGGCTGCGTGAGCCCGTGCCGGCTGCGCGGCGGCTCGGCATCGCGGCCGCCGGTGTCGGCGTGGTGGTGTTCGCCGCGGCCGGCGGTGTCGCGGCCGACCCGGCGGCCGTGGGCATTTCGAGTGTCGGGGCGGTGGAGGTCGCGGAGACCGGACACACCACCGAGATCCAGGTGCGCGTCGAGGACATGCACTTCGTGCCGAACGTGCTCGACGTCCCGGCGGGTGACCGTCTGGTGATCGACTTCGTCAATTCCGGTGAGGATCGGCACGATCTGGTGCTGGCCGACGGAAAGCGCACGGGCCGGATCGCGCCGGGAGAATCCGCCGTCCTCGATGCGGGGGTGATCGGCGGCACCGTCGACGGCTGGTGCTCGGTCGCCGGTCACCGCCAGATGGGGATGACGCTGCAGGTTCGCACCGACGGGGACGCACCCGCACCGCACAGCGGACACGACACCGCGACGGCGGACACCGTGGACGTCTCGCGTAGCCTCACGATCGACCCCGGCCCCGGGTTCGTCCCGTACGACGCGACCGCACCGGCACCGCGGCCCGATCACCGGATCACACTGCCGGTCTCGGAGGTGGAGCGTGAGGTGGCGCCGGGGATCACGCAGAAGTTGTGGACGTTCGGTGGCACCGCCCCCGGTCCGACGCTGCGCGGCCGGATCGGCGACGTCTTCGAGATCACGCTCGTCAACGACGGGACGATCGGGCATTCGATCGACTTCCACGCCGGTGCGCTCGCCCCGGACCGTCCGATGCGCACGATCGCACCGGGCGAGTCGCTGGTGTACCGGTTCACCGCGACCCGCGCCGGAATGTGGCTGTACCACTGCTCGACGATGCCGATGTCGGTGCACATCGCCAACGGCATGTTCGGTGCGGTGATCATCGATCCCCCGGAACTGCCTCGGGTGGACCGCGAATACGTTCTCGTGCAATCGGAGCTGTATCTCGGTACCCCGGGCGGAGAGGTGGACGCCGCGAAGCTTGCCGCCGGAACCCCGGACCTGGTGGTGTTCAACGGGTACGCGAATCAGTACGACCACGCTCCGCTGCAGGCCCGTGCCGGTGAACGCGTCCGGATCTGGGTGCTGCCCGCAGGTCCCGACCGCGGCACGTCGTTCCACGTGGTCGGCGGGCAGTTCGACACGGTGTGGTCCGAGGGCGAGTATCGGCTGCGGCCCGGCACCGGCGGCGCGCAGACCCTCGGATTGTTCCCGGCGCAAGGCGGATTCGTCGAGCTCGAGTTTCCGGAGCCGGGTCGCTATCCGTTCGTCACGCACGCGATGACCGACGCCGAGAAGGGCGCGCACGGCGTCGTCGAGGTGCTTCCCCGGCCGTGACCATCGAGTCGCGGCACGCAAGTGCCCGGGACGGATTCTCCGTCCCGGGCACTGCACCCTCCCCCGGGTCTTCTAGCGTGCCGCGTCGAGGCGGTCGACGGTCCTGTCGTATTCCGCCACCAATTCGGCGATGATCTCGGCGACCGGCCGGATCTCGTTCATGCGGCCGACGATCTGTCCCGCAGGCATCGCGACGACCTCGGGGTCGCTGCCCGCCGAGATCCGCTGGTGCGCCTCGCTGACGAGAATGTTCTGCAGCGGCATCGGCAGCGGCGCCGGCGCGTCGGGTTTCGCCCACGCGTCGGTCCATTTCGTCTTGAGCAGCCGCGCGGGCTTGCCCGAGTAGATGCGCGAGCGCACCGTGTCCGCGGAGGTCGCGGCGAGCAGCGCCCGCTGGATCGCGGTGGGTCCCTTGTCCGCTCCGCCGAGCTTGTACTCGGACGTGGTGAGCCAATACGAGCCCATCCACACACCGGATGCTCCGAGCGCCAGCGCCGCCGCGATCTGGCGACCGGAGCCGATGCCACCGGCGGCGAGCACCGACGCGGAATCACCGAGCGCGTCGACGATTTCGGGCCACAGCACCATCGACGCGATCTCGCCGGTGTGGCCGCCGGCCTCGTATCCCTGTGCGATGACGATGTCGACGCCGTTCTCGACGTGCCGCTTCGCGTGGTCGACGGCGCCGGCGAGCGCCGCGACCGGGACACCGTGTTCGTGCGCGAGGTCGATGACGTCCTTCGGCGGGGAGCCGAGCGCGTTGGCGATCAGCGCCGGACGGTGTGCGAGTGCGACGTCGACGTGCGACCGCGCCACCGAATGCAGCCAGCCCAGCACGCCCGTGGCGTGTTCGGCGTCGTCCCCGAGCGGGGGCACCCCCAGTTCGGTGAGGGTGCGGTCGACGAATGCGCGGTGCTCCGCGGGGATGAGCTTGTCGAGGTCGACGGCACTGCCCTCGGTGGGCACCTTGGCGGGCATCACGATGTCGACGCCGTACGGCTTGCCGTCGGTGTTGTCGTCCATCCAGGTGAGCGTCGCGTCGAGCTCGTCCGGATCGTTGAACCGCACGCACCCCAGGACACCGAGCCCACCGGCCCGGCTGATCGCCGCGGCCACGTGCTCCGACGGGGTGAACCCGAAGATCGGGTAGTCGATTCCGAACTTCTTGCTGAGGTCGGTCTGCATCCGCGGTCCCTTCTATCCGGCCGCGGCCGCGGAGCTGTTGGCGTAGTCGTCGTCCGCGGGACGCGAATCGGTCTGCTCGAGCGCCCAACGGTAGTCCGGCTTGCCGGCCGGGGACCGCCTGATCTCGTCGACGTACCAGATGCTGCGCGGCACCTTGTATCCCGCGATCAGGGTGCGGCACGCGTCGGCGAGCGCGTTCGCGGACGGACGCCGGCCGTCGCGGGTCGCGACGACCGCGGCGACGCGCTGGCCCCAGCGCTCGTCGGGAACACCGACGACGAGGACGTCGAACACGTCGGGGTGCGATTTGAGGGCCGCCTCGACCTCTTCGGGATAGATCTTCTCGCCGCCGCTGTTGATCGAGACCGAACCACGGCCCAGCATCGTGACGCTGCCGTCTGCCTCGACCGTCGCGTAGTCGCCGGGAATCGAGTAGCGGACGCCGTTGATCTCACGGAAGGTGGCCGCGGTCTTGGCCTCGTCCTTGTAGTAGCCGATCGGGATGTGGCCGCTGCGGGCAATCTGACCGATCTTGCCCGAGCCCGGCTCGACCGGGTTGCCGTCGTCGTCCAGCACCGAGGTGGACGCGTCGATCTTGACCGTGGGCGCACCGACATGCGACTGGCCCTTGGTAACGAATCCGATGCCGCCGAAGCCGGTTTCGGACGAGCCGATGGAGTCGGAGATCACCCGGTTCGGCAGCAGGTCGAGGAACTTGTCCTTCAGCGCCGGCGAGAACAGCGCCGCGCTCGAGCCGATGAAGAACAGGCTCGAAAGGTCGTAGGGCTGACCGGTTTCCGGGTGCCCCTCGTCGAGGGCGTCGAGCATCGGCTGCGCCATCGCGTCGCCCGTGATGAAGATGAGGTTGACCTTGTGCTCGTCGATGGTCTGCCACACAGCGTGGCCGCTGAACTCGGCGAGCAGAACGGCCTTGCCGCCGCCGAACAGCGCCTGCAACGTCGCCCACTGCGCGCCGCCGTGGATCATCGGCGGGATCGGCAGGCGGACCAGGCCGGCGTTCTCGGCGCCCTGCTTCGCGAGATCCCACTCGTCCTGGACGTATTCGCCGGTGGCGAAGTTGATGCCGCCGCCGAGCACGCGCCACACGTCCTCGTGCCGCCACATGACGCCCTTCGGGGAGCCGGTGGTGCCACCGGTGTAGAGCATGTACAGGTCGTCGGGGCTGCGCTCACCGAAGTCCCGCCCGGGCGAGCTCTGTGCAAGCGCGGCCTCGTACTCGACCGCCCCGGTGGCCGAGTAGTCGAGATCGGTGCCGTCCTCGACGACGAGGACGGTCTTCAAGTGCGGGACGGAGGGCAGCACGTTCGCGACCTTGTCGGAGTAACGACGCTCGTGCACCAGCGCCACCATGTCCGAGTTGTCGAAGATGTACTGCAACTCGTTCTCGACGTATCGGTAATTGACGTTGACCATCACGGCGCGGATCTTGAACACCGCGATCATGGCCTCGATGGCCTCGATGGTGTTGCGCGAGTAGATGCCCACCTTGTCACCCGGCTCGACGCCGTGTTCGAGCAGGTAGTGCCCAAGTCGGTTGGCTCGTTCCTCCAGCTGCGCATAGCTGATCTCGCGACCCTCCGCCGCGAGCGCGACGCGGTCCGGAACGAGGTCGATTGCATGCTCTACGAGGTCTGCGATGTTAAGGGCCACGCCAACAAAGTAGAACGTGTTACCGTTTCTGACAAGAGCTGAATGAGATCCAGTTCACAACACCTCAGGAGTTCTCAGTGTCCACTACCGCGCCCTCCGGCACCACCGAATCTTCGGACATTTCGGAACGCGCACCGCACTGCCTCGTCGAGCAGCGCGGCCACGTACTCATCGTGACGATGAACCGTCCAGAGGCCCGCAACGCCCTGTCGGGTGAAATGATGGGGATCATGGCCGAGGCGTGGGACCGCGTCGACAGCGATCCCGGGATCCGCGTGGCGATCCTCACCGGCGCGGGCGGCGCGTTCTGCGCGGGCGCCGACCTCAAGGACATGAACAAGTCCGCCCCCGGCGACAAATTCGAAGGCGGCGGCTGGGACCTGTCGAAGCTCCCCGCCCTGCTCAAGGGCCGTCGGCTCACCAAGCCCCTGATCGCCGCCGTCGAGGGCCCCGCCATCGCCGGT
The DNA here is from genome assembly GCF_001895025.1 of Rhodococcus zopfii NBRC 100606 = JCM 9919. Lineage (GTDB taxonomy): Bacteria > Actinomycetota > Actinomycetes > Mycobacteriales > Mycobacteriaceae > Rhodococcus > Rhodococcus zopfii. The sequence continues at coordinate 84,573 of NZ_BCXI01000007.1, read as the reverse complement.
GGCACCGAGATCCTGCAGGGCACCGACATTCGCGTTGCCGGGGAGAGCGCCAAATTCGGTGTGTCCGAGGCAAAGTGGGGACTGTTCCCGCTCGGCGGCTCCGCGGTCCGCCTGGTCCGCCAGATCCCGTACACGATCGCCGCGGACATCCTCCTCACCGGCCGCCACCTGAAAGCGCCCGAGGCGAAGGAGATCGGGCTGATCGGTCACGTCGTCCCCGACGGCCGAGCACTCGACAAGGCCCTCGAAATCGCCGAAACCATCTCCGCGAACGGCCCCCTCGCCGTCCAGGCGATCCTCGAGACCATCCGCAAGACCGAAGGCATGCACGAGGAAGAGGCCTTCCGCATCGACGCCGAACTCGGTGCCGCGGTGTTCAAGAGCGCCGACGCCAAGGAAGGCCCCCGCGCCTTCGCCGAGAAGCGCGCGCCGAAATTCACCGGCGCCTGATCTTCTCGTCGTCCACCTCCCCCTCCCGCACTCCCCTTTCTCCTCCGGGTGCCCATCCGCCTCCGGGTGCCCGTCCGCCTCCGGGTGCCCGTCCGCCTCCGGCGGTCCGAGCGAATGTATCCCTCGTCTCCTTCAATCGACTGGGTGTACCACTCGTTCACATGCAGGGAGTGCGGGGAGGGTGTCGCAGCCGGGATGCCCGGTTCACTCGCCGGGAATCACGACTCGAACGTTCGGACGTGGACGCGACCGCGCCAACTCGAAGTGCCGGACCAACTCGGCCACAACCCGATCCGGGCTGTCCCGAAGTGCACTGGGCGCGGTCGCCAGAACGATGATGCCCAGACCCTGCATTCTCGTCCGGCGCTCCAGCGTCCTCTTGTAGTCGGCCGGCGAGAGGTGCCATGCGAGCGAGTCGACCTCCCACGCCATCGCGACCTCGTCGATCCAGCCGTCGGGACGCGCGACGAAATTGCCGTGGGCATCGACGACGTCCCGGTTGAACACCATCTCCGGTAACCCACTGCGCAACCAGAGTTTCCGTGCGTGCGCTTCCGGGACCGAATGTACGTTCGCCGCGACCTCCCGCAGCACCGTCCGGGGAAACGCCGAACCTCGACCGCTCCCGACCTCGAGCTCCTCCGACAACTCCGGGACCGTCACCGCTCTCCGTTGCACGACTTCGGCGATCAACGCACGCGTCGCGTCGAGTGTCGTGCAACGACGTGCCGCGTCGAGAACGGCACGAACGAGTGGCGCACAGCGAAGCCCCTGGCGACTCACCTGTTCCGGCATGCGGTGCGTACGTTCTACCAGCACGAATCCTTTCGACTGGATGCGCTGGTCCGCCGGGAGCAGGATGTGGGCGTCGTGAGCGGCGCTTTCGAATCCGTATTCACGTAGCGCCGCACGTCCCGTCAGGATGGCCGTGTCGCCGCCGTACATCAACGCGGCAACGGACCGCTGACGGTTGCTCAGCCGGCCATTGCGCAGGTGGATGATCCCCGGAAGCACGCGCTCCCAGGGACCACCGGGTCTGCATCGCTGATGGATTGCCGAACCCGACACCCCGTTCCTCCGTAGCGTCGCGTCGGCGATGATCCCGCGGTTCGCGATCCGGATCAGCATCTCGGGATCCTCGCCCCACTCCCCTCGTCTCATGGACCGATCATGCGATGCCGGTAGCGACGCTGAGCCGCCGAAAGCACCACTACCGCCGAAGCTGTGGAGAAGTTGCCCGCCTGTGGACAACTACCCGACTCGGGCGGGTTCTCCCGCAATGTGGAGTGAGCGAGTGGTACACCCAGTCGATTGAAGGAGACGAAGGATACATTCGCTCGGATCCGCCGGAGGCGGACAGTAGCGGACAGTCAGCGCAGCACGACGTCCGCCAGCGACCGCACGTGGTCGGCGTCGCGGCAGGCGACGAGCAGCATCGTCACCCCCGCATCCTCCCACCGTCGCACTCCGTCCCGAACCTCGTCCCGGTTGCCGACGATCATCGTCTCGGTCACCATCTCGTCCGGAATAGCCTCGGCCGCTGCATCTTTGCGGCCGGATCGGAACAGCTCGGTCACCTCGTCGACGACCGCGTCGTAACCCATGCGCCGGTACACCTGGGCGTGGAAGTTCAGTTCGGGGGCACCCATGCCGCCGATGTACAGCGCCATGATCGGCTTCTGCGCAGCGAGGGTGGCGGCGCGATCATCGGTGACGATGACCTGGCACGTCGCCGCGATCTCGAAATCCTCGCGGGTACGGCGGGCACCGGGGCGGGCGAAGCCCTCGTCGAGCCACTTGTTGTACATGGGCGCCAGCCGCGGCGAGTAGTAGATGGCGAGCCAGCCGTCGGCGATCTCCGCGGTGAGCGCGACGTTCTTCGGCCCTTCGGCACCGAGCCAGATCGGGATGTCGGCGCGCAGCGGATGGGTGATCGGCTTGAGCGGCTTGCCGAGTCCGCTCGCACCCTCACCGGTATAGGGCATGGGGTAGTGAGGCCCGTCGCTCGTCACCGGTTCCTTGCGATCCAGGACCTTTCGGACGATGTCGACGTATTCGCGGGTGCGCGCGAGCGGCTTGGCGAACGGTTGCCCGTACCAGCCTTCGACGACCTGCGGCCCGGAGACACCGAGTCCGAGGATGTGTCGGCCGCCGCTGAGGTGGTCGAGGGTCAGCGACGCCATCGCGGTGGCGGTCGGTGTGCGCGCCGACAACTGGACGACGGAGGTGCCCAGACGCAGCCGTTCGGTCGCCGATCCCCACCAGGCGAGCGGGGTGTACGCGTCCGAACCCCAGGACTCCGCGGTGAACACCGCGTCGTAGCCCGCGGCCTCCGCGGCAGCAACGAGTTCCGGTGCGTTCGCGGGCGGCTGCGCGCCCCAGTAGCCGAGCTGCAATCCCAGTTTCATATGGCACCTTTCGCAGTGGTTGTCGGCGCGGAACCGGCCTGGTCGGACGCTACCCTTGCCTCAAATCCTAGAACCTGTTCTACTCGAAGTTGTGAGCCTGGGAAAGAGCGCGGTTGTCGAGCCACCGCTGAGCGCACCACTGAATCTGAAGTTCGACTACACCCGATCCACCGGACCGACCGTGGGAGCCTTCGTCACAGGTCTGCGCAACGGCCGGATCGTGGGGGCCCGCGGATCCGACGGGCGGGTGCTCGTTCCGCCGCCGGAGTACGACCCGGCCACCCATGAGCCGCTGCTGGATTTCGTCGAGGTCGGACAGACCGGAACGGTCCTCAGCTGGACGTGGAACGCGCTTCCGCTGCCGGGCCAGCCGTTCGACCGCCCGTTCGCGTGGGCGTTCATCCGTCTCGACGGCGCCGACTCCTCGATCCTGCACGCCGTGGACGTCGAATCCCCCGAGGACATCGAGACCGGCATGCGGGTGCGGGTGCGCTGGGCCGACGAGCGTGTCGGCCACATCAACGACATCGCCGCGTTCGAACCAGGCGAGGCCACCGAAGCGCCGCAGGCCGACGAGGGGGATCCGGTCTCGATGATCGTCACCCCCATCGACCTGTACTACAAGCACACCGCCTCCGCCGAGGAGTCCTACTACCTGCGTGGCCTTGCCGAGGGCAAGATCATCGGCGGGCGCACCGGCCCGGGCGACCCCGTCTACGTCCCGCCCCGCGGCTCGAGCCCGACCGACGGCATCCCCACCAAGGAGCAGGTGGAACTGTCCGACAAGGGCACGGTCACCACGTTCTGCATCGTCAATGTCCCGTTCCTGGGCCAGCAGATCAAACCGCCCTACGTCGCGGCCTATGTGCTGCTCGACGGCGCGGACATCCCGTTCCTGCACCTGATCCTCGAGTGCGACGCCGCCGATGTGCGCATGGGCATGCGTGTCCAGGCCAAGTGGCGACCGCGCGAGGAGTGGGGGCACACCCTGCGCAACATCGAATACTTCCGTCCCACGGGCGAACCCGATGCGGACTACGACACCTTCAAACACCACCTCTAGGGAGCACCGGGAACCATGACAGACATCGCAGTCGTCGGCTTCGCCCACGCACCCCACGTGCGTGAAACCACCGGCACCACCAACGGCGTCGAAATGCTCATCCCGTGTTTCCAGGAGCTGTACGCGAATCTCGGAATCACCAAGTCCGACATCGGTTTCTGGTGCTCCGGCTCGTCGGACTATCTGGCCGGCCGCGCCTTCTCGTTCATCTCCGCGATCGACGCGATCGGCGCCGTGCCGCCGATCAACGAGTCGCACGTCGAGATGGACGCGGCCTGGGCCCTCTACGAGGCGTGGGTCAAGCTGATCACCGGCGAGGTCGACACCGCGCTCGTGTACGGCTTCGGCAAGTCCTCGGCGGGCACCCTGCGCCGCACGCTCACCATGCAGCTCGACCCGTACCTGGTCGCACCGCTCGGCGTCGACTCGCTCTCCCTCGCCGGCCTGCAGGCCCGTGCCGGTCTCGAGTCCGGCAAGTGGACCGAACGCCGGATGGCCGAGGTCGCGGTGCGCAGCCGCGCCGCCGCCAGGAACAACCCGAAGGCACAGCTCAGCGGCGACCTCGACGTCGAGGAACTGCTCGCGCAGCCGTTCGTCGCGGATCCGCTGCGCAAGCACGACTGCGCGCCCGTCACCGACGGCGCCGCCGCGATCGTCCTCGCGTCCGGCGACCGTGCCCGTGAACTGTGCGAGAACCCGGCGTGGATCACCGGCATCGAGCACCGCATCGACTCGCCGAACCTCGGCGCCCGCGATCTCACCGTCGCCCCGTCCGCGCAGGCCGCGGCCCGGGCCGTCACCGGCGGGGACACCGCCTTCGACATCGCCGAACTGCACGCGCCGTTCACCCACCAGGAACTGATCCTGCGTGAGGCGATCGGCCTGGGCGATTCCACGGTGATCAACCCGTCGGGTGGCCCCCTGACCGGCAACCCGATGTTCTCCGGCGGACTCGAACGCATCGGGTACGCCGCGCAAGCGATCATCGACGGCCGCGCCGGCCGCGCACTCGCCCATGCGACGAGTGGTCCTGTGCTGCAACAGAATCTGGTAGCCGTTCTGGAGGGACGTAACTGATATGGCCAAGCAACCGGCAGCCGTCCTCGGAACGGGACAGACACACTACGTCGCCAAGCGGCACGACGTCTCCATGTCCGGTCTGGTCCGCGAGGCCATCGACCGCGCCATGCTCGACGCGCAGGTCGGCTGGGACGACATCGACGCCGTCGTCATCGGAAAGGCACCCGACCTGTTCGAGGGCTCGATGATGCCCGAACTCGCGATGGTGGACGCGATCGGCGCGACGGGCAAACCGATGCTGCGCGTGCACACCGCCGGATCCGTCGGCGGCTCCACCGCGAACGTCGCCGCGAGCCTCGTGCAGTCCGGCGTGCACCGCCGCGTGCTGGCCGTCTCGTGGGAGAAGCAGTCCGAATCGAACGCGATGTGGGCGCTGTCCACCCCCGTTCCGTTCACGATGCCCGTCGGCGCGGGCGCCGGCGGCTACTTCGCGCCGCACGTCCGCTCGTACATCCGTCGGTCCGGCGCCCCCGAGCACATCGGCGCGATGGTCGCGGTCAAGGACCGCCTCAACGGCGCCAAGAACCCGTATGCGCATCTCAAGCAGCCCGACATCACCCTCGAATCGGTGCAGGCATCCCAGATGCTGTGGGACCCGATCCGCTACGACGAGACCTGCCCGTCCTCCGACGGCGCCTGCGCCGTGGTGATCGGCGACGCCGACACCGCCACGGCCCGCGAATCCGCCGGGCACAGCGTCGCGTGGATCCACGCGACCGCGATGCGCACCGAACCGACCACCTACGCCGGTCGCGACCAGGTGAACCCGCAGGCGGGTCGGGTCGCCGCGGCGGCGTTGTGGAGGGACGCGGGCATCAGCGACCCGATCACCGAGATCGACTGCGCCGAAATCTACGTGCCGTTCTCGTGGTTCGAGCCGATGTGGCTCGAGAATCTCGGTTTCGCCGAGGAAGGCTCCGGCTGGAAGCTCACCGAGGCCGGAGACACCGCGATCGGCGGTCGGATCCCACTGAACATGTCCGGCGGCGTGCTCTCGTCGAATCCGATCGGCGCGTCCGGCATGATCCGCTTCGCGGAGGCCGCCATCCAGGTGATGGGCAAGGCAGGCGAGCATCAGGTCGACGGTGCACGCAAGGCGCTCGGACACGCGTACGGTGGTGGATCCCAGTACTTCTCGATGTGGGTCGTCTCGTCCGAGCGGCCGACGCACTAGAAGGGACAGCTTCATGGTCAAGTTCTCCGTCGGCGTCGCGATGACGCCTCTGGACCAGCTCCCCGAACTGGCGCGGGCCGCAGAGGAGTGCGGGTACTCGTCGATCGCACTGCCGGATTCGCTGTTCTTCATGGAGAAGCAGACGGTCGACTACCCGTACACCCCCGACGGTTCGCGGATGTGGACCGAGGACACCCCGTGGGTCGATCCGCTGATCGCGGCCGCGGCGATGGGGGCGGTGACCTCGACGATCGGGTTCTACACCCAGGTGCTCAAGCTCGGTTCCCGAAATCCGGTGCTGCTCGCCCGGCAGGTGGGGTCGGTCGCGAACCTCACCGGCAACCGGTTCGGATTCGGCGTCGGAATCGGCTGGGCACCTGAGGAATTCGAATGGTGCGGCGCGCCGTACGCCGGGCGGGGCAAACGTGTCGACGAGATGATCGAGGTCATCAAGCTGATCCTCGGCGGCGGCATGGTCGAACACCACGGCCAGTACTTCGACTTCGACCGGTTGCAGATGAGCCCGGCGCCGAGCAAACCCGTGCCGTTCTACATCGGCGGGCACACCGACGTGGCGTTGCGTCGCGCGGCGCGGGTCGGTGACGGCTGGACGTCGGCGATGATCAAATTCGACGACCTGACCGCCGTGATCGACCGACTGCGGGTGCTGCGCGCCGAGTACGGCCGCAGCGACCTTCCGTTCGAGATCCAGGTGGTGTCCGTCGACCGGTTCGGGTCGTCCGGCTACGCCGAACTCGCCGATGCCGGGGTCACCGACATCATCGTGGTGCCCTGGATCTTCGACGGCCACGGCTTCGACTCGCCCCTCGAGGCGAAGCTGGAGTCGTTGCACCGCTTCGCCGACAAGTACATTCACGGAAAGGATGCGGTATGAGCGAGGAACATCCCGCCCGGATCGCGGCGCGCGCGTCGCAGACCGCCGCCGGCGCGCGGCGCAAGGACGAGTGGCTGGCGCTGTTCGCCGAGGACGCGTGCGTCGAGGACCCGGTAGGTCCGTCCGGTTTCGATCCGGAAGGCAAGGGCCACCGCGGACGGGACGCGATCGCGGCGTTCTACGACATGACGATCGCGAACACCGAGAAGCTGGAGTTCCTCGTCGACGACGTGCTGGTGTGCGGCGACGAGTGCGTCAACATCGGCACGATCCGCACCACGCTGGCCGGCACCGTCATCGACGCCGAGGGTGTGTTCGTGTACCGGGTCGACGGCGACGGCAAGATCCTGTCGCTGCGCGCGTTCTGGGAGGTCGAACGGGCCATGAAGACGGCCCGTCCCGTCGAGTAGCCGGTATCCTCGGCCCATGACCGTGGCCGGGATCGTTCTCGCTGCAGGGGACGGTTCACGGTTGGGTGGTCGCGCGAAAGCGCTTCTGCCCCACCGTGGCCGTCCCCTTCTGCATACCGTCGCCGATGCGCTGCGCGAGGGCGGTTGCGACGAGGTCGTCGTGGTCGTCGGCGCGTACGGCGACGAGGTCGCCGCCGAATGCGACCCGAACATCACCGTGGCGCGTAATCCGTTGTGGGCGGAGGGCATGTCGACGTCGCTGCGGGCGGGTGTCGGCGCGTCGGCCGGGCACTCCACGGTGGCGCTGACCGTGGTGGACTTCCCCGGCATCACCGCCGAGCTCGTGCGGACCGTGCTGTCGGCGCACCAACCGGGAACGGTGACGCTGCCGGTGTTCGGCGACCGGCCCGGACACCCCGTCGTGTTCGACCGCGCCGATGCGGTCGCCGCCGCCGCGCAGGCCACCGGCGACGAGGGCGCCCGGTCGTTCCTGGCCCGGAACTGCGATCGCGTGCGCCGCCTCGACTGTTCGTCGCTGGCAGACGCCGCGGACATCGACACTCCCGAGGACCTGCGCCGCCTCGACCTCGACTTCCCCGGAAATGGTTGATGGGAACCATCATTCGGATTGTCCGAACGAAGGTTCCCATCACCGGGAGCTGCGGGGGTCAGTGCTTGACGGGGCAGCCGCCCTCGGTCTTGTAGTCGACCTCGAATTCCTTGATGCCGTTGAGCCACGCCGAGCGCAGGCGCTTGGGGTCGGCAACCTTGGTGATGTCCGGGACGAGATCGGCGATGGCGTTGAAGATGATCTCGATCTCCATGCGGGCCAGGTTCGCGCCGAGGCAGAAGTGCGCACCGGTGCCACCGAAGGCCAAGTGCGGGTTGGGATCACGAAGGATGTCGAATTCCCGCGGGTTCTCGAAGACCTCTTCGTCGTTGTTCGCCGACGCGTAGAGCATCACGACGCGGTCGCCCTTGGCGATCTTCTGGCCGCCGAGCTCGGTGTCCTCGAGGGCGGTGCGCTGGAACGAGGTGACCGGTGTCGCCCAACGGATGATCTCGTCGACCGCCGTCTTCGGACGATCGCGCTTGAAGATCTCCCACTGTTCGGGGTGCTCGAGGAATGCGAGCATGCCGTGCGTGGTGGCGTTGCGGGTGGTCTCGTTGCCGGCGACCGCGAGGACGATGAAGAAGAAGCCGAATTCCTCGGGCGAGAGCTCGTCGCCGTCGATGTCGGCCTCGATGAGCTTGGTGACGATGTCGTCGGCGGGGCATTCCTTACGGGCCGCGGCCATCTGGTACGCGTAGCCGAGCACCTCCATCGACGCGAGCGCCGGATCGGCGGTGTTCTCCGGGTCGTCGTAGCCGGTCATCTGGTTCGACCACTCGAAGATCTTGGTGCGATCCTCCTGCGGGACACCGATGAGATCGGCGATCGCCTGCAGCGGCAGCTCGGCCGCGACCTGGGTGACGAAGTCGCCGTTGCCTTCCTTGGCGGCCGCTTCGACGATCGTGCGCGCCCGGGTCTCGAGGTCTTCGCGCAAGGCGTTGATGGCGCGGGGGGTGAAGCCGCGGGCGACGAGCTTGCGGAGCTTGGTGTGCTCCGGGGCGTCCTTGTTGAGCAGGACGTGGCGCTGCAGCTCGATGTTGGCGCGCTCCATGTCGTCGCTGAAGCGCGGGATCGCGGTGTTCTCCCAGCTGGAGAACACGTCGCTGCGCCGGGAGACCTCGCGGACCTCCTCGTGCCGGGAAACGACCCAGAAGCCCTCGTCGTGGAAACCACCCTTGTCGGGGGATTTCTTGTTCCACCACACCGGCGCCGTGCGGCGCAGCTCGGCGAACTCTTCGAAAGGCATCCGCTCCGCGAAAAGGTCGGGGTCGGTGAAGTCGATGTCTTCGGGAATGTTGGGCTGCGCCACCACTGAACTCTCTCCTGCCCTGGCCGGTACACCACGCACCATGATGTGGAACACGTTCTAGATCTATTCAAGCACAGCCACGGCGAGAGGCCAAGGAATCCGTGGGTCCCGGTGACTCGGACGCGCCTTGTCGATCTGGAGAACCTGTTCTATTTTGCGAAGACAGGATCAGAAAGGAGCCCGCCGTGGGCACACCAGTCATCGTCGAGGCGGCACGTACCCCAATCGGCAAGCGCGGCGGTTGGCTTGCCGGTCTGCATGCCGCCGAATTGCTCGGCGCCGCGCAGAGCGGACTCGTCGAACGCGCCGGTATCGACCCGGCGCTCGTGGAGCAGGTCATCGGCGGCTGCGTCACCCAGGCCGGCGCCCAGTCGAACAACGTCACCCGCACCGCGTGGCTGCATGCCGGACTGCCCTGGCAGGTCGGCGCGACCACCGTCGACTGCCAGTGCGGTTCCGCGCAGCAGGCCAACCACATGATCGCCGGCCTCATCGCAGTCGGCGCCATCGACGTCGGCGTCGCCTGCGGCGTCGAAGCCATGTCGCAGGTTCCGTTGGGCGCCAACGTCGGTGAGCACGCCGGCCCACGCCGCCCGGCGTCGTGGAACATCGACATGCCCGACCAGTTCGGCGCCGCCGAGCGGATCGCGCGCCGCCGCGGGATCACCCGCGAGGACATCGACGCCCTCGGCGTCCGATCGCAGGCCCTGGCCAAGCAGGCGTGGGCGGAAGGCCGCTTCGACCGCGAGGTGTTGCAGGTCGTCGCACCCGTCGTCGACAAGGACGGCACCCTCACCGGCGAGAAGCAGACCGTCACCCGCGACCAGGGTCTGCGCGACACCACCGCCGAGTCCCTCGGAAAGCTGAAGGCCGTGATGGACGGCGGCATCCACACCGCCGGTACCTCGTCGCAGATCTCCGACGGTGCCGCCGCGGTGCTGCTCATGGACGAGGACAAGGCCAAGGCACTCGGCCTGAAGCCGCGCGCCCGCATCGTCGCGCAGGCACTCGTCGGCGCCGAGCCCGAGTTCCACCTGGACGGCCCGGTGCAGGCCACCGCGAAGGTCCTCGAGAAGTCCGGCATGAGCATCGGCGATCTCGACCTCTTCGAGGTCAACGAGGCGTTCGCAGCGGTGCTGCTGTCGTGGGCGCAGGTCCACGGCCCGGACATGGACAAGGTCAATGTCAACGGCGGCGCGATCGCGCTCGGCCACCCGGTCGGTTCGACCGGTTCGCGCCTGATCACGACCGCACTGCACGAGCTCGAACGCCGCGACGCGTCGACGGCGCTGATCACGATGTGCGCCGGGGGCGCCCTCGCGACCGGCACCATCATCGAGCGGATCTGACGTGAACCGCCCACCCGCCGCACCGTCCGGCCTGGACTCGAAGTGGACCGTCTCGATCATCAAGTGGATGTCGCGGGCCAACGTCGCGGCCTATCGCGCCACCGGTGGCCGGATCGGTGGAAAGTGGCGGGTGGGCAGTGCTTTTCCGTGGGGAATCCCGGTGTGTCTGTTGACCACGACGGGCCGGAAGACCGGCCGGCCGCGGACGTTGCCGCTGCTGTTCCTCGAGGACGGCGACCGCGTCGTGCTGGTCGCCTCGCAGGGCGGGCTACCCAAGCATCCGCTGTGGTTCCGCAACATCCAGGCGAATCCCGAGGTGACGATCCAGATCCGGTCGCGGGTGCGGGCGATGCACGCCCGCGTCGCAACGCCGGAGGAACGTGCCGGATACTGGCCGGAACTCGTCGCGATGTATCCGGACTTCGACAAGTATCAATCGTGGACCGACCGGACGATCCCCGTCGTCGTGTGCGATTGACCTTCGCCCCTTCCCACGTCGCCGGAACCGGCGATACTGGGAAGGGTTCTGCCAGCTCTCGAGAAGGGATGTCGCCCGATGACAACCACGAACCATGATCAGGTCCTCGACCGCCGCGAGATCGCCGCGGCCCTGCTGCGCGCGCTCGAACGCCGTCACGAGGTACTCGATGCCATCGTCGAGAGCAACGACCGGTCCGAGGCGGTCGCCACGATCGCTGCACTGCTCGACACGAACGAACAGTGCGCAGAGGCCGTGCTGAATCTGCCGTTCCGCCGCCTGACGAAGGCCGAACGCAAGAAGATTCGCGCGGAGCTCGAGGACCTCGACGCCGTGCTCACCTGGACGCCGGCCGAACGCCCCTATGCGACGGGTGCGCACTTCCGGATGCGGCCGATCAACGACAGCACCACGGACACGGAGTTGTTCAAGGAGCGTTGCGCCGACCAGCTCGGCGAGGCCGACGACGACCGGATCGCGAGCGAACGCGACGCGGCGGCCGAACGCATCGACGACGAATCCGCGATGTGGCTCGTCGCGGAGGATCTGTCCGGGGACGAGCCCAAGCCCGTCGGATTCGCGTTCGGTGAGCTGACCGGCCACGAAGTGGAGGTCCGCATCTGGGTCCGGCCCGCGCTGCGCAAGCAGGGCTACGGCACCGCGACCCTCAAGCAGGCCCGCACCGAACTGGCCGCGTATTTCCCCGGTTCGACCCTGATCATCCGCACGCCCGCATAGACGACGACTCGTGCGCGGTTCCGGTAGCACCCGCTACCGGAACCGCGCACGGGTGGTTTATGCGCCGTAGACCGGAGTCGGCGGCTGAGCCGCGGCGATCAGCTTCTCGACGACCGGCCCGAGTTCCTTCGGATCCCAGCGATCGCCCTTGTCGACGACGTCGCCGTGACGCCAGCCGTCGGCGACGGACACCTTGCCGCCCTCGACCTCGAAGACGCGCCCGGTGATGTCCTTGGATTCGGTGCTGCCGAGCCACACCACCAGCGGCGAGACGTTCTCGGGCGCCATCGCGTCGAAGCCTTCCTCGGGCGCGGCCATCATCTCGGCCATAGCTCCGCCGGCACCGACGGTCATGCGGGTCCGCGCGGACGGTGCGATCGCGTTGACGGTGACACCGTAGCGGCCGAACTCGGCGGCGGCCTGGATCGTCAGTGCCGCGATTCCGGCCTTGGCGGCGGCGTAGTTGCCCTGGCCGATGCTGCCCATCAGACCCGCACCGGAGCTGGTGTTGATGATCCGGGCGTCGACGGGGTTGCCTGCCTTGGCCTCGTTCCGCCAGTAGGTCATCGCGTGCCGCATCGGCGCGAAGTGGCCCTTGAGGTGCACGCGGGTGACCGCGTCCCATTCTTCTTCGCTCATGTTCGCGAGCATGCGGTCGCGCAGGAACCCGGCGTTGTTGACGAGCACGTCGAGGCGCCCGAAGTTGTCGAGCGCGGTCTTGATCAGGTTCGCGGCGCCGTCCCAGTCGGCGACGTCGTCGCCGTTGACCACGGCTTCGCCGCCGGCCGCACGGATCTCTTCGACGACCTGCTCCCCGGGGCTCTCTCCGGTCGCCGAACCGTCTCCGCCGACACCGATGTCGTTGACGACGACCTTGGCGCCTTCCGCAGCGAACGCCAGCGCGTGAGCCCGGCCGAGCCCACGCCCGGCGCCCGTCACGATGACGACGCGACCGTCCAGCAGTCCACTCACTTTGTCTCCTTCGTTCGGGCCGCTGCCAGATAGGCAGGGCGTTCGCCGCCGCCGTGGACGGTCAGTGTGGATCCGCTGACGTACGCCGCCAGCGGGGATGCAAGAAATGCGGCGCAATTGCCGATGTCGTCGGGGGTGGCCAACCGGCCCGCCGGGACGGTCGCGCCGACCGCGGCAACACCTTCGTCGTCGCCGTAGAACAGGTGCGACTGCTCGGTGTCGACCATGCCGACGACGACGGAGTTCACCCGCACCTTCGGTGCCCATTCGACGCCGAGGGTGCTGGACAGGCTGTCGAGTCCCGCCTTCGCGGCACCGTAGGCCGCGGTGCCGGGCGTGGGCCGGTGCGCGCTCACGCTCGAGATGTTCACGATCGAGCCGCCGCTGTCCTGCTGCTGCATCACCGCGTTCGCGGCCTGCGCGACGATCAGCGGTGCCAGCAGGTTGAGCTCGACGATCTTGGCGTGAAACTTGGGGCTGGCGTCCGCGGCGAGCGCGAACGGCGACCCCCCGGCGTTGTTGACGAGTACGTCGAGCCTGCCGTGACGGGCCACGACGGTGTCGACGAGTTCACGGACCCGGTCCGGGTCGCGCACATCGCATTCGAGGAATTCGGCTGCGCGACCGTCGGTTTCGATTCCCTTTTCGGGCCGGTGGCGCGCACACGTCACGACCGTCGCGCCTGCCCGCAGGAACGTCCGGGTGATGCCGGCGCCGACACCTCGTACACCTCCGGTGATCAACACGACTGCGCCGTCGAGTCCCAGATCCATCCGTGCCTCCACTCCGATTTCGTGCGCCCAGTTCCGCGGGGCGCCCCAGCAACTTACCAAGCAATCGCTTGGTTTGGTAGGTGAGAGCCCGGTGAGCGCTTCGGGGCGTCGACACAGCCCGAAGTGCTCCCCGGCGGCTACGCCGCGAGATGGACCAGCAGCAGCCGGCAGCTGCGCCGGATATCACGTTCGGTTCCCTCGAGACTCGACCGGCCGTTGAGGAACGCGATGATGACGCCGTACCACAGCATCGAGAGCAACCGCAGCACGTCCCGGTCCGCCTCGGTGGGATCGGTGATGCCCGCAGCGGCGATCAGGATGTTCTGGAACTGCTCCTCGATCCGCAACGCATCGGGAACCGCGGCGGCCACGGCGGTGCTGTTGGACTGCAACATCGCCAGCGCGAGCGACGGGTGCGCGACAAGCTCGCGGGTCATGTCGATCAGCGTCGCGCAGATCGCGTCCTGCGCGGTCGAGGCGCGATCCGGCGCGGGACGGCGCCCCGGGAACCGTTCGAGCCGATGCAGCATCACACCCACGAACAGGTGCGTCTTCGACGGGAAATACCGGTACAGCGTTCCGATCGCGACACCGGCCCGCTTGGCGACCTCGGTCATCTGCACGTGCGCGAGGTCGTGTTCGGTCGCGAGGTGCGCGGCCGCGTCGAGGATCCGCACGTGCCGCTCCCGCTGGTCCGCCGAAGACGGTTCGGCGCCGTCCCGCGCCACACCGATCCTGGGCATTGTCGATCCCCTTTCACTTCCGATAGCGTCCGATTGTCCCATCGACCCGCCCAGGGGGTGGCCCGCCCGGCGCGGCGCGACCGCGAAAGTCCGCTGAGCGAGAATCCGCGGCGGGACCGGAAGGGTCCGGCCATAGGCTCGGATTCGTGAGCGTCGCCCGTCCGAGGCGACCCCGGACCGATTCGGAGTCGAGGCACATGCATACCCGGTCGCGACCATACGGTCACCCGCAGGACGTCGACGTTGTCTCCCCCGCCGAGATGCGACATGCCATGAGCCACTTCGCTACCGGCGTCACGGTGGTGACCGGACTCGACGACGACGGACCGGTCGGCTTCGCGTGTCAGTCGTTCGCGTCGGTGTCCCTCGAGCCACCGCTGGTCCTGTTCTGCGCGGACCATCGGGGCCGGGCGTGGCCGCGGATCCGGCGCACCGGACGATTCGCGATCAACGTGCTGCGCGAGGACCAGACGGATCTGTGCGACCGGTTCGGGTCGTCCCGCGGCGCCCGCTTCGACGGGCTGGGCTGGGAGAGGTCGCGCTGGGACACGCCGGCCCTGCCGCGGGTGCTTCTTCGGGTGCACGCCGAGATCGACGACGTGCACGTTGCGGGTGACCACGATGTGGTGATCGGCCGGGTCGTCGAGCTCGAATGTCTCGACGACGACCGGCCGATGCTGTTCTACCGTGGCGCGTTCGGGATCGGCAGCTGACGGCAGAACCGCGTCAGCGCACGCCCGCGGCGAGGAGGTCGCGGGCGTCGGCGCGACCGTCGAGGACCCGAGCGATACGCAGCTTCACCTGCCACCGGCCGTCCATCCGCACCAGTTCCCACCGGTTGGCGGTCACGCGCTGCACGCGGAAACCCTTGTCCGTGTTGAGGATCAACTGGGAGTGGCAGATGACGACCGCGGTGTCCCCGTCGACTCGGATGTTCAACGGGTCCAGCATGTGGCCGCAGCCGCCGTGGATGTACCCCTGGTGCGCCTCGGATCGCACCATCGCCATGATCTGGTCACGACCCCGGTACGCACCCGAATCGACTTCGTACACACCGTCCTCGGTCCACAGCGCGCCGACCGCTTCGGCCGAGCCGCTGTCGACGGCCGGCCCGTAGGTGGTGACGAGTTGCTGGATCGCGAGGGTGTCCTCGAGCAGTTCGACGCGCCGGGCGAGCTGTTCGACAAGTTCGGTGGGATCGGTCATTCTCCACTCCCTACGATCGCGTGCTCGGCGGCGCGAACGCGGCGAGCGGTTCGGACCCGGACCAGTCGTGGCCCCAGTAGCTGTCTGCGGTGATCTCCTCGGCGGTGTAGAACGTCTCGTCGACGAGCATGCCGTCGGTGCCGAATTCGATGTCCCAGCCGCCGGGCGCCCGCACGTAGAACGAGACCATCTTGTCGTTGGTGTGGCGGCCGAGCGTCGAGGAGATCGAGAAACCCAGGGCACGAACCCGATCCAGCGCCTGACCGACCGCATCGAGGGTATCGACCTCGAGCATGAGGTGCACCAGGCCCGGCTGTTCGCTCGGCGGCGCCGGGCACAGCGCGAGGCTGTGGTGGCGGCGATTGACGCCGAGGAACCGTACCCGCCGCGCCGGTGGCGGTGCCGACGGACCGCCGACGCGCATCGCGCCGCGCGGCAGGAACCCGAGAACCTCGGTGTAGAAGTCGTACACCCGGTCGAACGCGAAACTCGGCAGCACGACGTGACCGAGCCCCTCCTCACCGGTGTGGAATCGGCTCGCGAACGGTGTCACCACCGGACTGTGGTCGAGCACGGGGCCGAAGAACACCTCGACGCGGGCGCCGCCCGGATCGTCGAACGCGATGACCTGCTCCGCGTCGCGGTACGCCGACTCCTGCTCCGACAACACCTCGACCGTGACGCCCGCCTTCTCCACGGCCTCGCGCACCCGCGCGAGCGCGAACTGGTCGCGGACCTCCCAGCCGACGGCGAGTGCCTTGTCGCTGTCACCCGGCAGCACGATCAGGCGCGCGCGGCGCTCGTCGATCCGCAGGTACAGCCCGTCCGCTTCCGGCCCGGACCCGACCGCCATCCCGAGTCCGTCGACGACGAGTTCGCGCCACCGTGCAATGTCTGTGGTCTGGATCCTGAGATATCCCAGTCCCCGGATGTCCGTCATGTTCGATATTCCTTCGTGACAAGTGGATTCGGCGGTCAGATCATCGAGCGCATCATGCCCTGCGGTTCCTCACCGAGCTGGGTGAGAGTGGCCGCGTGGAAGATCGAGCCCGGCACGTGGATGGCGTGACTCAGACCCGCGTGGGCATCGCGCCAGAACCGCTGCAACGGGTTGGTGAGCTGCAGCGCGCCGCCCCCGGCACGCGCGAAGATCTCGTCGACGGCGCGCGCGGCGCGCCAGGCCGCGGCGGTCTGGGTGCGCCGGCCGATGGCCCGCATCTCGAACGTGACCTCCCGGCCCTTCTCAGTCATGTCCCAGAAGCGGTCGACGGTCTCGAGGATCGCGGCGCGGGACGCGGCGATCTCGGCGGCCGCGTCACCGAGCGCGGACAGCACGTACGGGTCCTGCTTGATCGCGGTGCCGGACACGGTCACCCGCGACTTCTGAGTTTCGATGTAGCAGTTGAGGGCGCCTTCGGCGATGCCGATCAGCGACGAGGTGATGCCGAGCGGGAAGATGCACGAGAATGGGAACCGGTAGAGCGTCTCGTCGCGACCGGCGTCGCGCCAGGCGACACCGCCCATGACGCGTTCGGCGGACAGGGTCCGGTACTCGGGCAGGAAGGCGTTCTCGATGATGAGGTCCTTGGACCCGGTGCCGCGCAGCCCCACGACGTTCCAGCTGTCCTGGTCGATGCGGTAGTCCGAGCGCGGCACCAGCACGTGCAGGGACTTCGGCGGGCTGACCCGATTGCCGTCCTTGTCGCCGACCGCCGCGCCGATCATGACCCAATCGCAGTGATCGGTGCCGGACGAGAAGGACCAGCGGCCGTTGAGGATGTAGCCGCCGTCGACGGGGGTGGCGACGCCCATCGGGGCATACGGCGAGGCGATCCACGTGTCGGGATCGTTGCCCCAGACCTCTTCCTGCGCCTTGGGATCGAAGAACGCCATCTCCCAGGGGTGCACGCCGACGATGCCGGAGACCCAGCCGGTCGCCCCGTCCATGGCTCCGAGCCCCATTGCAGTCTCGGCGAATTCGCGCGGATGCGCTTCGAGACCACCGAACTCGGCGGGCTGGAGCATCCTGATGACCCCCGAGTCACGCAGGCGCTTGGCGCTGCGATCGGTGAGCCGCATGAGCTTGTCGCCTTCGGCGCCGTCGGCGCGGATCTCCTCGGCGAACGGGGTGATGGAGTCGAGAACCTGTCCCATGATCTACCGGCTTTCTAGTGTGGTGCCCGGATTCACCCGGGCGGACATCCGGTGGAAGTCGCGCCCGCCGAGCGGGATCGGGGTGCGGTGAGCGTTATCGCTCACGCGTCCTTGCGGTTGAGGAAGGCGAGAACGGCGTCGAGCCACGCGTCGCGGGCCTCGATCATCGTCCAGTGCCCGCAGTTGGGGAACACGTGCAGTTCGCCGTTGCGCAGCTCGCGCATCGGGAGCATCGCCATGTCCACGGGGCTGACGCGATCGTCGCGACCCCACGTGATGAGCGTCGGCGCGGTGATCTTGCCGAGCTGCGCCCAGTAGGGCGTGTCGGTGGACGCGAGCGCCGCGCGGGTACCGGCTTCGAACGCGGCGGTGCTGTACATCCGGCGGGCGATCTCGAGGGTCTCGGGTTCGGTGGCGAGTTCCCATCGCTCCTGGATCAATTCGTCGGTGATGACCGCCGGGTCGTACACCATCGAGCGGAGCCAGCGGACGAGCTTCTCGCGCGTCGGGTCGTCCGTGAACTCCATCAGCAGCCGGATGCCCTCACCGGGCGACGGTGCGAACACCGAGCGGCCGGCGCCACCGATCGTGACGAGCTTGTGCACCCGGTCGGGTTCGGCGATGGCGAACTGGGTTCCGACGATGCCGCCCATCGAGTTGCCGATGATCGAAACGCGATCGATCCCGAGCGCGTCGAGGAAATCGGTGACCGCGTGGCGGGCCATCGCCATGGGATGCCCCTTGCACGGGTCGCTGACGCCGAATCCGGGGAATTCGAGGACGAGGCAACGGAAGTGCCCGGCGAGGTCGGCGAGCACACCGCGGTAGTTGCGCCAGCCGGTCACTCCCGGACCGGAGCCGTGCAGCAGCAGCAGGGGCGGTCCGTCGCCGGCTTCGTGGTATCGGAGGACACCACGGTCGGTCGTGATGGACTTCGCGGTCTCCTCGCAACTCAGGTCCGTCGTCATGATCGGTACATTCCCAGCGACGCCGACGCGGTGCGCGCAGGCTCCCGGTGAACGGGACCGATCGCTAGGCCCATGCCCCGGTTCTTCCGGCGACGAACTGTTCGGCCGTGTCCGGCAGCACGAAGGACGCCGAATCCTCGGTGAGGCGGCGGGCGCGGCGCGGCGCCCCCAGTTCGGGGTGGAGCATGCGCGAGACGTCGCGCGCAGCGTCGGCGACCAGTGGCGCGATGCGGTCGAGGTGACCGGGACGCGCCGGGCCGCACAGCGAGATGCCCGCGACCGGCCCCTGCGGGCTGCGGACGGGCGCGCCGACGCACGCCATGCCGGCCATCGCCTCGCCGGTTTCGTACGCCAGCCCGTGACGCTGCCGGATGCGGCCCAGCTCGCGGTGCAGCACGGCGAGGTCGGAAATGGTGCGGTCGGTGCGGCGCGGCAAGCCGGCGCCGTACAGCGCGTCGATGTGCTCGGGCTGCAGACCGGCGAGGATCGCCTTTCCGCACGCGGTCGCGTGGGCGGCGACACGGCCGCCGACGCGGGAGGTCAGGGTGGCGGCGAGCTGCCCGCCGACCTTGTCGAGGTAGACGATCTCGCCGCGGTCGAGGATCGCGAGGTGCGCGACCATCCCGGTCTGCAGGTGCAGTTCGTGGAGGACCGGGGCCGCGGCCTCGCGAATGCGGCCGTGGCCGCTGTCGCCGGCGCCGAGGGACGTGGCGCGGCGGCCGAGACAGTAGCCGAACGACGCGTGGTCGACCCACTCGAGGCGGACCATCTGGTCGAGGATGCGGTGGACGGTGGAACGAGGCAGCCCGGTGCGGCAGGCCACTTCCTCGAGGGTCAGCCGGGAGGAGGCACCGTCGAACGCGTCGAGGATCAGCGTCATGCGCTCGACCATGGACGCGGGCAGTTCCCGCTGCGACTCCGACGACCCGTTCCGCGACTCCGGTGCGGACGCGTATTCGGCTGCGGCATTTCCGGATTCGAGCATCGCTGTTACCTCCTCCAGCCCCTCGGCCGAGGCCGGGGTCCGTGAGACTGAAATTCATTCTTGTGACCGGCGCAACAATTATCACCGATCGGTGCCGGATCCACAACATCCCACTGAGCAGGAAGCTGCGGCGACCTCCGTCGATCCGACCGGGTACAACGATCGGGAAGACGATCACGCGCTCCACACCCACGCCGCCGGCAGCCGGTGACGCGGGCGCGCGCCGGGGTTCGGTACGAGGGGTTCGCGCATGCACATAGGGGTCACATCGCCCGTGGTCATCGACCACCCCGCCTCCCGCACCGAGTGGGAGCGCCACGCCGGCATCGACGAACTCGCACGCGTCGCCGAGACCGCCGACCGGCTCGGCTACCACCATGTCACCTGCAGCGAACACGTTGCCGTCCCCACCCGGATCGCCGCCGAACGCGGCGGCGTCTACTGGGATCCGCTCGCGACGTTCGGCTACCTCGCGGCACGCACCCGCCGGATCAGGCTCAACACCCGCGTGCTCGTGCTCGGCTACCACCATCCCCTCGAGATCGCCAAGCGCTACGGCACCCTCGACGCGGTCAGCGGCGGTCGCCTGATCCTCGGGCTGGGCGTCGGCAGCCTCGCAGAGGAGTTCGCGCTGCTCGACGCGCCCTTCGCGGACCGTGGCGCCCGCGCCGACGAAGCCCTCCTCGCCCTGCGCGGCGGGCTGTCGACCCCGTATCCCGAGTTCCACGGCACCTTCTACGACTACGCGGACGTCGAGGTGCGACCGCACGCGGTACAGCCGCGGGTGCCGTTCTGGATCGGCGGCCGCACCACCCGGTCGCTGCGGCGCGCGGTCACGCTCGGCGACGGCTGGCTGCCGTTCGGCCTCACCGTGCAGCAGATCGACGAGATGCTCCGCAAGGCGGATCTGCCGGCCGGATTCGAGGTCGTCCTCGACAGCGGTCGCCCACTCGATCCGCTCGGTGACCGCGACGCCACCCTGCGCGCCCTCGAACGTCGCTGCGCGGTCGGCGCCACCGTCGTGAGCGCGACGTTCGTCTCCACCGACGCGGACCACTACTGCGATCAGCTCGCGGCGCTGCACGAGTTCGCCGGCGAAGCCGGTGTCACGTTCGAATCCGCCTCTCCCGAAACCCCGTCCGGTATCGACGAAAGTTCCCGATAAGCGCATGACGAGTACCCTGTCCCCGCTCTTCCGCCCTCTCGCGGTGCGTTCGCTCGAGCTGCCCAACCGCATCGTGATGTCGCCGATGACCCGGTCGCACTCCCCCGGCGGCGTGCCGGGACGCGACGTCGCCGAGTACTACCGGCGCCGTGCCGGCGGCGGCACGGGCCTGATCGTCACCGAGGGAGTCGCGATCGACCATCCGACCGCCGTCGACAATCCGCGGGTCCCGCGAATGCACGGCGACGACGCCCTCGACGGCTGGCGGCGCGTCGTCGACGCCGTCCACGCCGAAGGCGGCCGGATCATCCCGCAGCTGTGGCACGTCGGGCCGCTGTGGGGCGCGATGACCCGCACAGTCGATCCGGACCTGACGCCGATGCGGCCCTCGGGCCTGTGGGGGGAGCCCGGCGTCACGACGTACCCGGACGAGTACGTCACGCAGGCGTCGCGGCCGTGCCGGCCGATGACCGCCGACGACATCGCCGACGTGATCTCCGCGTACACGCGCGCGGCGCGCGCCGCGCTGGACGTCGGGTTCGACGGGATCGCACTGCACGGCGGTCACGGCTACCTGCTCGACGCGTTCCTGTGGGCGAGCACCAACCGCCGCGACGACGACTGGGGCGGCGACCTAGGGCGACGCACCCGCTTCCCGGCCGCGGTGGTCGCGGCGATCCGGGCCGAGATCGGCGAGGACACACCCGTCTTCTTCCGGTTCTCGCAGCACAAGCAGCAGGACTACACCGCGCGGATCGCGGAAACACCGGAGGAGCTGGGCACGATCCTCGGCGCGCTCGCCGCCGCGGGCGTCGATGTCTTCGACGCGAGCATCCGCCGCTTCGACGACCCCGCCTTCGAGGGCAGCGACCTGTCGCTCGCCGGGTGGGCGAAGAAACTCACCGGCGCGATGTCGATGGCCGTCGGCAGCGTCGGTATCGCGACCACGTTGCGGGAAACCCGTCTCGGCGCGGCCGCCCCGTCCCGCGACAACATTCCCGAACTCGAGCGCCGGCTCGCCGCAGGCGAGTTCGATCTCGCCGCGATCGGCCGCCTGCATCTGGCCGATCCGCACCTCGCCGCGACCCTGCGTGCCGGTGGTCCACTCCCCGAATTCGATCAGGGCGTGCACGCGCGCACCCTGACGTGACCCCCGGACCCGTGCGTGGTTTCGGTAGTTGGAACTACCAAAACCACGCACGGGTCATCGGCGACGATGGTCCAGCGCGGACGTCAGGTGGGACGCCGGTCGAACGTAGTCGTCCGACTCCGGCTCACGGACGACCGGACGCTGCGGCCACGGCTTGCCGTGGCAGCCTCCGCCACCCGCACGGGCTTCGGCGATACGCGCCCGTCGTGGCGTCGCTGCCGAAATCCTTGATGAGCGCGGGGGAAGCAGGGACCAAAAAGGAAGACGCCCAACATATGTCGTGGACGTCTTCCATAACACTCCTCGTGCGCGCTTCCGGTAGCGGGAACTACCGAAAACGCGCACGGGGGGTCAGCGGTTGAGCAGTGCGCGCATCGCCTCGGCCGCACCGCGGACCATGGCGTCGCGAGGGAAGCCGCTGCGCTTGATCGCGGCCTTGTAGTTGCCGCCCGCAACCCGGACCGGGCCGTCGGCCAGGTGCGCGAGACCTTCGCGGGCGACGTCCTCCGGCTCGGACACGAGCATGCCCGGCACGTCGAAGTTCAGTCCGGCGCGCTGCATCGCGGGGGTGCGGGTGACGCCGAGGATCAGTTCGAGGACATCCACGCCGTACGGGGCGAGCTCGAGCCACAGGCTCTCCGCGAACACGCGGCTGAACGCCTTCGACGCCGCGTAGATGCTCTGATGCTCCGAACCCATGTAGCCGGCGAGGGATCCGAGCAGCATGATCCCGCCCCGGCCCATGTCCTTCATCCGCGCCCCGAACAGGTGCGCGAGTTCGACCTGCCGGTGCACGTTCAGGTCGATGACGCCGCGGAAACCGTCGAGGTCGCCGGTGACGAATTCGTGGCCGTAGCTGTTGGCTCCGGCGTTGAAGATGAACAGTCCCACCTCGAGGTCCGCAGTGGCCGTCCGGATCTGCTCGACGGCATCGTCGTCGAGCAGATCCAGTGCGAGAGTGCGTACCTCGACGCCGTGCCTGCGCACCGCGGCAGCGGTGTCCTCGAGCGGCCCCGGCTTGCGGGCGATCAGCAGAAGGTCGAATCCGGCGCGACCGAGTTCGTCGGCGAAGGCTGCACCGACTCCCTCGGAGCCGCCGGCGATCACCGCCCACTTGCCGTAACGGGCACTGTCTATCTGCAGGGGTTCGGTCATCACTGTCCTTCGAATACTGCCGGTCCGCGATTCGCCGCGAATCGGACTGGGCTACTGGAGGATCGGGCCGGGGATGGGTGCGTCGTCGAGGACGTCGATCAGCCCCTCGGCTGCGGCGCGGGTGAGGTCCGCTTCCATCGCCGAACAGCTGAGCACCGGAGCGCCCGGTCGCCGCCCCGACGCGGACGCGCTGCCGAACTCATGGCAGAGGCTCCGCGCCTGCGCATTCCACTGGACCTCGGTGTGCTCCCAGCTGTTCTTCCGCACCAGCACCTGAGCCCGGCATTCACTACACCGCAGGGGCTGCATCCGTGTCCGCCCCTGTCGCGCGCGCCGCCCGGGCGGCAACGTTCGCCTCGACTTCCTTCATCCACGCCGCGACCGGGCGCGTGGTGTCCATCTCGAACTCGAACCGGTCGGTCATCTCCGGGGCGACGTCCGCGGCATCGACGTAGAACTGCTCGTACCAGCGGCGCAGCTGGTAGACCGGGCCGTCCTCCTCGCACAGCAGCGGGTTTTCGATCCGGGTCTTGTTCTTCCAGATCTCGATGTCCTGTTCGAAGCCGCGGGCGATGAAATCACCGAACTTCTTCGCGGTTTCGAGAGCGACCTCGGCGGGCAGCTGCGGCGACTTCTTGACGATCATGCCGTACATGAGCACGAACTTGTCGGCGGACACCGGATAGTGGCAGTTGAGCAGCACCGACTCGACGTCGTAACCCTCGTACCGGTACTTCAGGTCGTCGATCATGAACGACGGACCGAAGTACGACGCGGTGGACTCGTTGCCGAGAAGTTTCGGCTGGCCCGGGGTGTTCGGGCGCATGTCGTCGCGGGCTTGACCGTGCATGACCTGCGTCGCGACGTGGCCTTCGAACACGTTCTTGAAGTACGTCGGGAACGAGTAGTGCACGTAGAAGAAGTGCGCCATGTCGACGATGTTGTCGATGATCTCGCGGCAGTTGGTGTCGACCGCGGTGGTGTACCAGACCCACTCGGTCCATTCGTCGGACAGCGCGCCCTCGATACGGGGGATCGCGACGTCCGGCGGGGGCGGGTCGCCTTCCGGATCGTGCCAGACGAACAGGAGGCCGTCCTGGTCGAGGGTTTGCCACGCCCGCGTCTTCGCGAGCGGCGGGACCCGGCGGGCGTAGGGGATGTTCGTGCACTTGCCCTTGCCGCCCCACCGCCAGTCGTGGAACGGGCAGGCGATGTCGTCGCCCTTGACCGTGCCCTGGCTGAGGTCGCCGCCCATGTGCCGGCAGTACCCGTCGAGGATCGCGAGTTGCCCGGCGGCGTCGGCCCACACGACGAGCTTGGTGCCGAACGCCTCGACGGAGTGCGGCTTCCCGTCCCGGAAGCTCTCCGCCAGCCCGAGGCAGTGCCAGCCGCGGGCGAAGCGGGCGGGGGCAGTACCGGTGACGATCTCGCGGATGTCGGAAGTACCGGAGGTTTCCAAGCTCACGGCTGGCCGTCCTCTCTGCAGTGGTGGTCGGTGGAATCGAAAGTGCTACTAGAATTTTCGCGCTTCTATCGCCCTCACGGTAGGTGAGCCCGGAGACGGCCGAATCGCAGGTCCCACTCGGTGGGACCCCGGACCGGAGCTCAGGCCACCGGCGCCGGGAGCAACGCCGCGCGACCGTTCACCGCGAAGTCGCGTTCGATGCCGGCGCGGGCCCCCTCGTCGAGCGCAACGTAGTCGGCTGTGCGCCCGACGCGCACGTAGACGGGGTCGTCGGTGTACCACGCGACGGCCCGCAACGGCGCCTTGTCGATCTTGTTGCTGCCGGTCAGCGGAAGCCGGTCGGTGACCCGCACGAACCGCGGCCACCACTTGTCGCCCATGTCCGGTTGGGCGGCCAGTTCGTGCCCGAACACGGCGGGGTCGAACACGGCACCGGCGTCCAGTTCGACGGCGCACATCACCTGGTCGCCGGTGGTCGGATCCGGCACCGGGAACACCGGTGCCGACAGCACACCGGGGAGGCGCTGCAGGATCCGCTCGACGGGCGCCGCCGCGAAGTTCTCGCTGTCCACCCGCAGCCAGTCCGAGGCCCGTCCCGCGAAGTAGAAGTAGCCGTCGGAGTCGCGGTAGCCGAGGTCGCCGGTCCAGAAGTCGTCGCCGCGGATCCGGTCCGCGACCGCGCCGGGGTTGTTGTAGTAGCCCTCGAACGATGCGGCCGCGCCGATCGCGACGATCTGCCCGACCGCGTCCGGATTCAGCAGCCTGCCCGTTTCGTCGAACCGGGCACGGGGGCATTCGAGCCCGGTGTTCTCGTCGAGGACACGCGCGTCGGTGCCGCCGGCGGCGATCCCGAGCGACCCGGTCGGGGTGTCGGGGGTGCGGTTGATGCGCAGGACGCCTTCGCTCGAGCCGTAGCCTTCGATGACGGTGCAGCCGAACCGTTCGGAGAACCGGGCGACGTCCACTTCGGACGCTTCGGTGCCGAACGCCACCTCGAGGGTGCCGGTGCGGTCGCGGGGATCCTCGGGCCGGTTCAGCACGTACGACAGGGCGCGGCCGACGTAGTTGACGAAGGTCGCACCGAAGCGGTGGATGTCCTCGGAAAATCGGCTCGCCGAGAACTTGCGTATGAGGCCGACGGTCGCGCCGGCCCGCATCGCGGTGCCGAGATTGAGCATGACGGCATTGCCGTGGAACAGCGGCATGCACAGGTACGCGACCGAGTCACGGCGCATGTGGGTGCGTTCGACGAGCACGTCGACGAGCCGCCCGAGCCGGCCCTGGGTGACGATCACGGCCTTCGGCCTGCCGGTCGATCCGGAACTGAACAGCAACAACGCGAGGTCGTCGGCCGCGGGAACCGTGTCGGGCAGCGCGGACCCGCGGTGCGGGTCGAGGAACCGCGCGTAGCCGGGTGCGTCGATGTCGAGGATGCGGTCGGCGGACAGCCCGTGGCCGGTGCCGTCGACGAGGTGGGCCAGGCGCGATTCGGTGACGAGCAGGTCCACATCGGCCTGACGGATGTCGTCGGCGATCTCGGGCCCGCTGCGGCTGGCGTTGATCCCGACGACCACGGCTCCCGCGAGGGCACCGGCCCCGATCCAGAACACGAAGTCCGGCACGTTCTCGAGCAGAATGCCGACGTGACGCTGCCGGTCGTGCGGCGCCGGCACGGCCGCGACGAGCGCGGCGGCACGATCCGCGCTGTGCTGCACCACCTCGTCCCAGGTCCACTGCTGATCCTCGAACCGAACTCCGACCTTGTCGTCACCCTTGCGGGCACGCACGACCTCGGCGAACGTCTGCACTGCCACCTCCGAATCGTTGTGGACGCCCCCGCGCGGGCGTCCGGTGAAGCACGTTAGGAGCGGCCACCCGGGGCATCTGCGCAGTTCCCACTCACCGGTACGTTCGGATGGCGGGGCGTCGAGCGTGAGAGTCTTCGCCCGGACGTTCGGTCGAGAAGGGAGGCTCGCAATGACCGTGCCACCCGATCCTCAGCTCTTCCTCGGGCAGCTGGTCTCACGCCTGACCGGGCGTGGCGGGACCTTCGAGATCGTGATGAGCGACGTGCTCGGCGCCGAGATGCCCGTCATGCGGAACCGTGACACCGCTGTCGCGGATCTGCTGGAGCGTTCACAGGCGTGGGGCGACCGCGAGTATCTCGTCACGGCGACGCGCCGGATCTCGTTCGCCGAGCACGCCCGGGAGGCGTACGCGCTCGCGACAGCACTGCAGCAGCGGTACGGCGTCGGCGTCGGCGACCGTGTCGCGATCCTGTCGGCGAACCGGCCCGAATGGGTCACCGCGTTCTGGGCGACGCAGGCGCTCGGCGCGATCACGGTGGGCTTGAACGCGTGGTGGGCGCAGCCCGAGCTCGAGTTCGGCATCCGCAATTCCGCACCGCGGGTGCTGTTCGCGGACGAGCAGCGCGCCGAGTCCGTCGCCGGTCTCGGTCTACCCGACACGGTCGTGCTGACCGTCGAGGACGATCTCCCCCGGCTCATCGCCGAGTTCGCCGGGGCACGGCCGCCGGCGCCGCGGGTCGACGAGGACGATCCGGCGGTTCTGCTCTATACGTCGGGTACGAGTGGCGACCCGAAGGGTGCGCTGCATTCGCAACGGAACCTGTTGGCGGTCACCGATTATCATCGTTTCGCCGATTCGATCAGCGCGGCGTGGAGCGGCGAGGTGTACGACCGGGACGCCCCCTGGGAAGCGCGGTATCTGCTGACCTCTCCCCTGTGTCACATCACGAGCCTGCACAACACGATCGTCCCGCGGCTCGCAACCGGCAGCACCGTCGTGATGAACCAGGGGTGGTTCGGCGTGCGCCGCGTCCTCGAGATCATCGAGAACGAGCAGATCACGCATTGGAACGCGGTGCCGTCGATGGCGGCGCGGATGCTCGAGGTCGCCGATCTGGACGCATACGACCTGGGTTCGCTGATCCGGTTCACCCTGTCGTCGGAACCGACGTCCCCCGAGTTCAAGCAGCGTTTGCGGGAGCGGCTGCCGTTCGGCCGATACACGGTCGTCGACAGTTACAGCATGACCGAGTGCAGCACGTCGATCGCGGTGGCCAGCGCGCAGGAACTCGAGCAGTATCCGGGCACGGTGGGTCCACCGGTCATCACGGTGAGCATGGAGATCCGGGACGAGCGCGGCGGGTGGCTGCCGGACGGTCACGTCGGCGAGGTGTGCGTGCGCAGCCCGTTCGTGATGCTCGGCTACTGGGGCGACGAGGCCGCGACGGCGGCAGCGATCACCCCGGATCGGTGGCTGCGGACCGGCGACCTCGGTGTGATCGAGAACGGCCGCCTGCGTCTGCTGGGCCGGCGCGCCGACATGATCCAGCAGAACGGTGAGGACATCTACCCGTCGGAGGTCGAACGGGTGCTCGATGGACATCCGGCCGTGCGCGAATGCCTGGTCAGCGGTACTCCGCATCCCGAATGGGGTGAGGAGGTGTGCGCGGTCGTGGTTCTCGCCCCCGGGACGGAGACGACGAAAGAGGAACTCACCGCCTATCTCGCCGATCGGCTCGCGTACTTCAAGGTACCCACGCGCTGGAATCTGACGCGGAATCTTCTGCCGCGCAATACAACCGGCAAGATCGTGCGGCGCAGGCCCTCCGAGGACGACCAGCCCGGCCGCTGAGGCCCGATCCATCCTGCAGTTCCGATCCACCGTCGCCTGATCGCGGATCTGTGCCCGGGGGCGGGTGTGTGCTAGCTTACCAAGCAATCGCTTGGTTCGGTACCGACGTAAGGAACATGCCATGGGCATCACCTCCACCTCCGACGGCGCGGGAATCACCACGGTCACCGTCGACTACCCGCCCGTGAACGCCATTCCGTCCGCCGGATGGTTCGAACTTGCCGACGCTGTCCTCGCCGCCGGCAAGGACCCGGACACCCACGTCGTGATCCTTCGTTCCGAAGGCCGCGGCTTCAACGCCGGCGTCGACATCAAGGAAATGCAGGCCACCGAGGGATTCGACGCCCTCATCGCCGCCAACCACGGCTGCGCGGCCGCGTTCTCCGCCGTCTACGACTGCGAGGTCCCGGTCGTGGTCGCCGTCAACGGCTTCTGCGTGGGCGGCGGCATCGGCCTGGTCGGCAACGCCGATGTCATCGTCGCCTCCGACGACGCGGTCTTCGGTCTCCCCGAGGTCGACCGCGGTGCGCTCGGCGCCGCCACCCACCTGTCGCGCCTCGTGCCGCAGCACCTGATGCGCACCCTGTACTACACGGCGCAGAACGTCACGGCACAGCAGCTGCACCACTTCGGCTCCGTCTACAAGGTGGTGCCGCGCGCCGAACTCGACGCCGCCGCACTCGAGGTCGCCGGTCTGATCGCCGCCAAGGACACCCGCGTGATCCGCCGGGCGAAGGAAGCGATCAACCGCATCGACCCGGTCGACGTGAAGACCGCCTACCGCATCGAACAGGGCTTCACCTTCGAGCTGAACCTCGCCGGCGTCGCCGACGAGCACCGCGACGAATTCGTCGCAACCGGCAAGCCGCGTGCGAACAAGTAGGGAGAGAAAAGAAGTGCGTGACAAGAGGATTACTCTCGACGAGGCCGTCGGACAGCTGCGCAGCGGCATGACCATCGGCCTCGGCGGCTGGGGTTCGCGGCGCAAGCCGATGGCGTTCGTGCGCGCGATCCTGCGTTCGGATGTGAAGGATCTGACCGTCGTCACCTACGGCGGACCGGACCTGGGCCTGTTGTGCTCGGCCGGCAAGGTCAAGAAGGCGTACTACGGCTTCGTATCGCTCGATTCGGCGCCGTTCTACGACCCGTGGTTCTCCAAGGCCCGCACCGAAGGCGCCATCGTCGCCCGCGAGATGGACGAGGGCATGGTCAAGTGTGGTCTCGAAGCCGCCGCCGCGCGCCTGCCGTTCCTGCCGATCCGCGCCGGTCTCGGTTCCGACGTGCAGAACTTCTGGGGCGACGAACTGCAGACCGTCACCTCCCCGTACGCCGACGCCTCCGGCAAGCGCGAGACGCTGATCGCGATGCCCGCGCTGAACCTGGACGCGGCGTTCGTGCACCTCAACATCGGTGACGCCCACGGCAATGCGGGCTACCAGGGCGTCGACCCGTACTTCGACGACCTGTACTGCCTGGCCGCCGAGAAGCGCTTCGTCTCCGTCGAGAAAATCGTCGAGACCGAGCAGCTCGTCAAGGAGGTTCCGCTGCAGCAGCTGATCCTCAACCGCATGATGGTCGACGGTGTCGTCGAGGCCCCGGGCGGCGCCCACTTCACCCTCGCCGGCGAGTCCTACGGCCGCGACGAGAAGTTCCAGCGTCACTACGCCGAGGCCGCCAAGACCCCCGAGTCGTGGCAGGCGTTCGTCGACCGATTCCTGTCCGGGTCCGAGGGCGACTACCAGGCCGCCGTCAAGAACTTCGCCGAGGAGCAGGCATGACCTCCACCGAAACCGTCACTCGCGCCGAGTACTGCGCCATCGCGTGCGCCGACATCTTTGCCGGCGCCGGCGAGATCATGGCCAGCCCGATGTCCACGATGGCGCTGATCGGTGCGCGCCTGGCGCGTCTGACCACCGAGCCGGATCTGCTCATCACCGACGGTGAGGCGCTGATCCTCGCCGACACCCCCGCGGTCGGCGGGAAGGGCGCGATCGAGGGCTGGATGCCGTTCCGCAAGGTGTTCGACGTCGTCGCGTCCGGCCGACGCCATGTCATCATGGGCGCCAACCAGATCGACCGGCACGGCAACCAGAACCTGTCGGCGTTCGGCCCGCTGCAGCAACCGACCCGCCAGATGTTCGGTGTGCGCGGGGCCCCCGGCAACACCATCAACCACGCCACCAGCTACTGGGTTGGCAAGCACAACAAGCGCGTGTTCTGCGACAAGGTCGACGTCGTCGCGGGCGTCGGCTGGGACAAGGTCGACCCGGAGAACCCGGCATACAGATACCTGAACGTGTATCGAGTCGTCACCAACCTCGGTGTCTTCGACTTCGGCGGTCCCGGCCACACCTTCCGCGCGTTGAGCCTGCACCCGGGTGTCACCGCTGAGGAGGTCGCGGAGAACACCTCGTTCGCGGTCGCCGACCTCGCCGAGGCCGGTGTCACCCGCGATCCCAGCGCGGAGGAACTGCGGATCATCCGCGAGGTCCTGGATCCGAAGTGCCTGCGCGACCGCGAGGTCTCGGCGTGAGCACCCCTCGTGTGAACACGGCGCTGACGAAGCTGGTCGGCATCGAGCATCCGATCGTGCAGACCGGCATGGGCTGGGTGTCCGGCCCGCGCCTGACCGCGGCCACCTGCAACGCCGGCGGTCTCGGCATCCTCGCGTCCGCGACGATGACCTACGACGAGCTCGAGGCCGCCGTCGCGAAGACGAAGTCGTTGACGGACAAGCCGTTCGGGGTCAACATCCGCGCCGACGCGTCGGACGCCCCGCAGCGCATCGACCTACTGATCCGGGAGAACGTCAAGGTCGCCTCGTTCGCGCTGGCACCGAAGAAGGATCTGATCGCCAAGCTCAAGGATCACGGGATCGTCGTGGTCCCGTCGATCGGTGCCGCCAAGCACGCGGTGAAGGTCGCCTCGTGGGGCGCGGACGCGGTGATCGTGCAGGGCGGCGAAGGCGGCGGCCACACCGGCGGTGTCGCGACGACGCTGCTGTTGCCGTCCGTGCTCGACGCCGTCGACATCCCGGTGATCGCCGGTGGCGGATTCTTCGACGGTCGCGGCATGGCCGCGGCGCTGGCGTACGGTGCGGCGGGGGTCGCGATGGGTACCCGCTTCCTGCTCACCACCGACTCCGCCGTGCCGGATTCGGTGAAGCAGCAGTACCTTTCGCGGGGCCTGCAGGACACCACGGTCTCCGTGAAGGTCGACGGTATGCCGCACCGGGTTCTCAACACCGACCTGGTCAACGCGCTCGAGAAGTCCAGCTACGCAAAGGGACTCGTCGCCGCGACGAGGAACGCGATGAAGTTCAAGTCGATGACCGGCATGAAGTGGTCGACGCTCGTCAAGGACGGCCTTGCCATGAAGAAGTCCGGCGACCGCACGTGGCAGCAGATCATCATGGCCGCGAACACCCCGATGCTGCTCAAGGCCGGCCTGGTCGAGGGCAACACCGAGGCGGGCGTGCTGGCGTCCGGTCAGGTGGTCGGCATGATCGACGACCTGCCGAGCTGCCGGGAGTTGATCGACCGGATCATGACCGAGGCCGTCGAACGCATCGACGCACTGTCGGCGCTCCGATAACCTCGCTGCACCGAAGCGCCGCCCCGCCCTTTCCGGGCGCGGGTGGCGCTTTCCGTTGCGGGGCCCTTCCCAGATCGGGGCGCCGTCCGATAGGTTCAGAATATCATTCTTGAGAATGGGAACAACATTTCTGGACGAGAGGCAGCCCCATGACCGACGCGATCCCCGCTCCATTCGATCGATTCCGCCTCGACGGCAAGGTCGCGCTCGTCACCGGCGGCAGCCGGGGCATGGGCAAGGAGATTGCGCTCGCGTTCGCGCAAGCCGGCGCCGATGTCATCGTCGCGAGCCGCAAGATCGAGAACTGCGAGAAGGTGGTCGCCGAAATCCAGGAGACCACCGGACGGCGCGCACTCGCCTACGGTTGCCACATGGGCCGCTGGGACGAGATCGAGGGCCTCGTCGACGCCACGTACGCGATGTTCGGGCGCATCGACATCCTGGTCAACAATGCCGGCATGTCGCCGGTCTACCGGAACATCGCGGACGTCAGCGAGTCGCTGTGGGACAGCGTGCTGGGCCTCAACCTCAAGGGTCCGTTCCGGCTCACCCAGCTCGTCGGACCCCGGATGAAGGAGCAGGGCAGCGGCACGATCATCAGCGTGAGCAGCAGCGGCTCCCTGCACCCCTCGGGCGCGTTCATCCACTACGCCTCCGCCAAGAGCGGCCTCAATGCCATGACCGAGGGCTTCGCCGATCTGCTCGCCCCCGAGGTGCGCGTCAACACCCTCATGCCCGGCCCGTACCGCACGGACATCTCCAATGCCTGGTCCCCCGAGCAGATCCGGCAGTCGGGCGAGGCCGTGCACCTGCAACGGATCGGAGAACCCCACGAGATCGTCGGCGCTGCACTGTTTCTCGCGAGCGACGCGTCGAGTTTCACCACCGGCACCATCGTCCGGTCCGACGGCGGATTCCGCTGAGCAGGAGATGGAGACCGGGCGCAGGATCGTTGACCGGCCCCGCCGATCGGGATAGGTTGCTCCGGGGGTTTGACCGTCGACAGGGGGATTCCGGGTGAAGAGACGATTCCTGCGCGGGGTGATCGCGGCGCTGGCCGTCGCCTCCACCGCCGCCGCCGCGATCACCGCCGCACCGATCGCCGGCGCCGATCCGTCCGGTGGTGCCGATGCGGCCGCCTGGCAGGCAGCGGTCGACGCACCCGACGCGTACCCGAACACCGCCGTCGAATGGGACGTCCCCATCACGATGAGCGACGGCACCGTTCTGCGCGCCAACGTCTTCCGTCCGGCGGATGCGCACGGAGCACCGATCGCCGATCCGACACCCGTCGTCCTCAACCTCACGCCCTACACGAAGCTGCTCTCGACCCTGGGGACGATCGTCGCCGATGATCCGACCCTCGCGCCCCTGGCCGAGGGACTCGGCGACACACTGAACTTCGCGGCCCCGTTCGACGGAGTCACCGAGCTCGCGAAGACGACCGGCGGCGGACTCGTGCAGGTTTTCGGCCTCAACCGCGATCTCGTCCAGAACGGCTACACACAGGTCATCGTCGACGTCCGCGGCACCGGCTTCTCGCAGGGCGAATGGCAGGTCCTCGGCCCGCGCGAACAGCAGGACACCGTCGAGGTGATCGACTGGGTGTCGAAGCAGCCGTGGTCGAACGGCAGCGTCGGTACCAGTGGCGTGTCCTATTCGGCGATCAACCAGCTGCAGGGCGCGGGTCTGCGACCGGCAGCGCTCGACGCGGTGTTCGCGATGGAACCCGGCAACGACCTGATGCGGGACATCGTCGGCACCGGCGGCGCGCTCGGTATCGGATTCATGCCGATGTGGCTCACCCTCGTCAACGGGCTCAAGTGGATCCCGGACATGCAGGCACTGGTGCAGGGCAACTTCGACGCACAATGGCTGCGCGACCGCCTCGCCGACCCCGCCACCAAGCTCCCCGAGCTCCTCGAGGCGGTCACCGCCGCCACGGTCGAGGGGGTCTCCCCCGGCGCCCTCGAGGTCGCGCAGGACGGACCGTTCTACCAGGAGCGCACCGCGAATCTCGAGTCGATCGAGGTGCCCACCTTCGTCTTCGGCGGCTGGCACGACATCTTCGCCAACAGCGAACCGGATATCTACAACCGCATCCCGGTCGCACCGGGCGAGAAGCAGCTCGTCATGGGCGACGGCTACCACATCGTGGCGGGCACCGACTTCGGCAAGCCCGGCTACCCGCCGAAGCTCGGCACACTCCAGCGCGCCTGGTTCGACCATTGGCTCAAGGGCATCGACAACGGCATCGAGAACTACGGGCCCGTCACGCTGTTCCAGCAGGGCGGCGGATGGACCACCACCGGCCAGTTCCCGCGCGCCGGCGCCGAATTCGAGAAGTTCCATCTGTCCGGTGCGCCGAGCGGCACCGCCGGTCACGCCGCCTACGACGGATCGCTCACGTCCGAAGCTCCCACCGACACCCGGGATCTGACGGTCGCGCCGGGCCTACGCGGGTTCTGCTCGCGCGAATCAGCGGTCGGGACAGCCGGATTCACGGTGCTGCTCGGTTCGAACTGCACCAAGGATGCCCGGTTCAACGAGGCCGAAGGCCTGACCTTCACCGGCGCGCCGGTCACCGAACCGACCCAGATCTCCGGCGCGATCAACGTGCACCTGAACACCGTGCTCGACGCCCCCGACGGCTTCTGGTCGGTGACGGTCAACGACGTGGCGCCCGACGGCCGTTCGACCGTGCTGACCTCCGGCGCGCTCGTCGCGTCGCTGCGCGGAATCGACGACTCCCGCAGCACCTTCACCCCGGCCGGCGACTACGCTCGCGCGGTCCCGTATCTGACGCTCGACACGCGGCAACTCGTCCAGCCCGGCGTGCCCACCCAGCTCGACATCTCCACGGTGCTCACCGACGCGATCCTGCAACCCGGTCACCGCCTCCGGATCAACGTGTACGCGTCGAGCCTGCCGCGGTCGCTGCCGCTGGGCCCGATGCTCCACGACAGCGGCCTGAAGCCGCAGCACATCCGACTCGACCCGTCGGCACCGAGCTTCGCATCCGTCCAGATCGTGCGCTGACCCGCGATCGTCGGCCGACCCGGCCGGGATGCTCAGTTCGTTCGCGTGGTGAGCATCCCGGCGAGCGCGTCCAGGCACAGCCCACGCAGTTGCGCGGTGGTGATGGTGGGACGGTCCAGCCAGTCGATGCACACGGTGCGGACGAACGAGATCCACCCGCGCACCGCGAGTTCGACGAGCTCGCGCTCGGCTGCCGGCGGGGCGAGAGCCTCGACGATGCGCTGCTGCTGCACGTCGAGTTCCGCGTCGACGATGCCGCGGATGCTCGCGTCGGCCGAGACGGCACCGCGGTTGATCGCCAGCACACCCTGCGCATGCGACTCGATGTACTCCAGGTAGGCGTCCAGCCCCGCCGCGATCCGCTCGTGCACCGAGAGCGCCGGATCCGGTTCGGTGACGGCGAGCAACCGGTCGGACTCGCGTTGCACGACCGCCGCCATGAACTCGCGCTTGGTCGGAAAGTAGTGGTACATCAGCCCCCGGGAGACGCCGGCGAGCTCCGCGACCTCCTCGATGCGCACGTCCTCGTAGGCGTGTTGCGAGAACAGCCGGGCACCGATGTCGAGCAGCTCGGTGCGCCGCTGGTCGGGGCTCAGACGTCGCCGCGGTTGTGCCATGCCGCCAAATCTACGTCTTGACAGGCACGTTTCCGGGCGTACCGTGGCTACTGTACGTCGGTTCAATAAGAGTTCGACTGTCCGGGGGACGAACAGATGGCCGTTGCCACCTCGCACGTGTTCGACACCGAGATCCCGCATCCGCCGTGGCGGGTGCCCGTGCTCGGCGACGTGCTGGGCATGTCCCTGAGCGCTCCGGTCCAGAATTCGATGGAGATGCATCGCCGGCTCGGCCCCGTTTTCGAACGCCGCCCGTTCCGGTTGCGGTTCGTGTTCGTGTGTTCCGGCGAACTCACCGCCGAACTGTCCGACGACCGTCGCTTCGCCAAACACCTCGCACCCGGAGTCGAAGCGTTGCGCAGCCTCGGCGGAGACGGACTGTTCACCGCGTTCAACGACGAACCGAACTGGCGCCGCGCGCACGAACTGCTCACCCCCGCCTTCGCTCAATCCGCAATGCGCTCGTACCACGCGACGATGCTGGATGTGACGGCCGACCTGCTCGATCACTGGGACCGGCGTGCCGTCGCCGACGGTCGGGTGGACGTGGCGGCCGACATGACCAAGCTGACCCTCGAGACGATCGGCCGCACCGGGTTCAGCTATTCGTTCTCGCCGTTCGAACGCGAGCGTCCGCATCCGTTCGTCGAGGCGATGGTCGGCGGGCTGGCGTTCTCGCAGCGCAGCGCCCTGCGGCGGCTGCCGGTCGTCGGGCGGCACCTGTTCCCCGAGGCGAAACGGCAGTA
The DNA here is from genome assembly GCF_001895025.1 of Rhodococcus zopfii NBRC 100606 = JCM 9919. Classification (GTDB taxonomy): domain Bacteria; phylum Actinomycetota; class Actinomycetes; order Mycobacteriales; family Mycobacteriaceae; genus Rhodococcus; species Rhodococcus zopfii. The sequence continues at coordinate 48,214 of NZ_BCXI01000007.1, read as the reverse complement.
CGACCTGGACCGCGCCTACCTGCACCGGGTCGTCGACGAGGTGGTGCGCAGCCGGCAGGCCGCGGGCGCGACCGGGCACGACGATCTGCTCGAGCTCATGCTGCGGGCGGCGCGGGAGAACGACCCGAACCGGATCGACGACGAGAACATCCGCAACCAGGTACTCACCTTCCTGGTCGCGGGGCACGAAACAACCTCGGGCGCATTGTCCTTCGCGCTCTACTATCTGATGCGCAATCCGGAGGTGTTCGCCCGCGCACGAGCCGAGGTCGACGCGGTGTGGGGTGAGGACACCCCGGCGTTCGAGCAGGTCGCGAAGCTGCGGTACGTGCGGCGCGTGCTCGACGAAGCGCTGCGGCTGTGGCCGACCGCGCCCGCCTACGCCCGCGAAGCGCGTGCGGACACGACGCTCGGCGGACGGTACCGGCTGAGGAAGGGTGACTGGGTGCTCGTGCTGCTCCCGGCGGTGCACCGCGACCCCGAGGTGTGGGGTCCGGACGCCGAGACGTTCGATCCGGATCACTTCCTTCCCGAACGGGTCCGGGCTCGCCCGGGGCACGTGTACAAGCCGTTCGGAACCGGCGAACGCGCCTGCATCGGACGCCAATTCGCCCTGCACGAGGCTACCCTGGTTCTGGGAAGTCTGTTGCGCCGCTTCGACTTCGACCTGGATCCGCGCTACCGGCTTCGGATCGCCGAACGGCTCACCCTGATGCCGCAGGGCCTGTGCCCCACGGTGTCGTCGCGCGCCCGCTGACCGCGCGGCGATTCAGCCGCGCGCCGCGATGCGCGCCTGCACCTCGGGCCGCCGCAGCGGCGGGATCGTCGCCGGGGGTTGCCGCCGCTCCGGCAAGGCGGCCAGCAGCCGGGCGGTGGTAGCCGTGACCTCCGCGACGGCCTGCTCGAACGGTTCGCGGGTGGCGTCGGACAGCTTCTGAATGCCGCTGACCTTACGGACGTATTGCCGCGCGGCAGCTTCGATCTCCTCCGCGGTCGCGGCGGGTTCGAGTCCGCGCAGCTCGGTGATGTTCCGGCACATGTGTCCGAGAGTAGTCGCGAGCGGCCGGGCCGACAGCACCTCGCAAGATACGGACGTATGACGCAATCCCATCGTATGGTCGAACAATCCCTACGGAAGGAGCCGAATGAGAGTCCGATACGTGAGCGCAGCCGCAGCCGTGTTGTCCACCGCGGCGATCATCCTGACCACTCCCGGTATCGCCGGTGCCGCGGCGACCGCAGAGGTCGTCCCGGGGCGTGCCCGGGTGAAGGTGACCGTGCACGGTGTGCCGGTGCACCCGGAAAGCTGCCGGGTCGACCCCGATGCGGACGGGAACACCCAGAGCCTGCCGTTGGAACCGTCGGGAACGATGCTCGCGCACAACGTCGCACCCGGCCCCCGCCGGGTACTGGTGTGGTGCCCCGACGGCGGCATCATCTACCAGAACATCGTCCACGTGCTGCCCGCCGATCCGGTGGCCGACGCAATCGACATGATGTTCCGGACCGCCGGCAGCAGCGACCGCGTCACCGATCCGACACTCCGTTAGAACGATCACGGTGTCCGTCCTACCCAACCCCGCCGGACAGGACGGACACCGTAGGTCCTGTGTCAGCCCTCGACGCGCTCGATGATCGTGACGTTGGCGGTGCCGCCGCCCTCGCAGATGGTGAGCAGGCCGTAGCGGCCGCCGGTGCGCTCGAGTTCGTTGAGCAGCGTCGCCATCAGCTTGGTGCCGGTCGCCCCGAGGGGATGGCCGAGAGCGATGGCGCCGCCGTTGACGTTGACCTTCGCGGGGTCGGCGCCGATCTCCTTGATCCACGCGAGCACGACGGGCGCGAACGCCTCGTTGATCTCGATGAGGTCGATGTCGTCGATCGTCAAACCGGCCTTCTCCAGGGCGTACTGCGTCGCCGGAATCGGGGCGGTGAGCATGAAGATCGGGTCGTCGCCGCGGGCGCTGAGATGGTGGATGCGGGCGCGGGGCTCGAGGTTGTACTTCTTCACGGCCTCGTCCGACGCGAGCAGCACCGCGGACGCGCCGTCGGAGATCTGACTCGCGACCGCCGCGGTCAGGCGCCCCCCGTCGACGAGGGGTTGCAGCCCGGCCATCTTCTCGAGGCTCGTGTCGCGCGGGCCCTCGTCGACGGTCACGTCACCGAACGGCACGATCTCGTTCTCGAAACGACCCGCGGCGATCGCGGCCTTCGCGCGTTCGTGGCTCTGCAGCGCCCACCGCTCGAGTTCCTCGCGGCTGACGTCCCACTTCTCGGCGATCATCTCGGCGCCCTTGAACTGGGAAACCTCGTCGCTGCCGTAGCGCTCGGTCCAGCCCTTCGAGCCGCCGAACGGGGTGTCGAAGCCGTACTGCTGCCCGGCGATCATCGCCGACGAGATCGGGATCTGCGACATGTTCTGCACGCCACCGGCGATGATGAGATCCGCGGTGTTGCTCAGGATGGCCTGGGCGCCGAAGTGGATGGCCTGCTGGCTCGACCCGCACTGGCGGTCGACGGTGACGCCCGGAACGTGCTGCGGGTAGCCCGCGGCGAGCCACGCGGTGCGGGCGATGTTGCCCGCCTGCCCGCCGATCGCGTCGACGCAACCGAACACGACGTCGTCGACATCGGCGGGGTCGATGCCGGTGCGTTCGACGACCGCCTTGATCACGTGGGCGCCCAGGTCGGCGGGATGCACGCCGGCGAGGCCGCCCTTCTTCTTGCCGATCGGGGTCCGCACCGCGTCGACGATGTATGCCTCGGTCATGTTTGCTCCTATGAGGATTCGGGTCCCGACAGGCCGTCGAGGACGATGCTGAGGTACTGCTGTGCCACGTGGTCGGCGGTGAGGGCCCCGCCGGGCCGGTACCAGCGCACCGCGACCCACACGGTGTCGCGCAGGAACCGGAAGACCAGTTCGACGTCGACGTCGGGCCGGAAGCTGCCGTCGGCGACACCGCGTTCGATCACACCGACCCACAGGTCGCGGAATTCGGTGTTGAGCTCGGAGATGTATGCGAAGCGTTCGTTGCCGACGAGGTGCTTGGCCTCGTCCTGGTAGATCGCGACCGCCGCGTGCGATTTGTCGATCGATTCGTAGGACGCGGTGATGAGCCCTTCGAGGGTCGCGCGGGAGTCGAGCCCGGAGGCGACGATCTTGCGGTAGCGGCCGAACAGGTCGTCGAGAAATCCCCGGAGGATCTCGTCGACCATCGACTCCTTCGAGTCGAAGTGGTGATACAGGCTGCCGGACAGGATGCCCGCCGCGTCGGCGATGTCCCGCACGGTGGTCGCCCGCACGCCGCGGGAGGCGAACAGGTCGGCGGCGATGGCGAGCAGTTCGGTGCGGCGTCCGGATTTACCGGCGTCGTCACGGGGTGGAGTCATGGAACCATCCTTTCAAGCGGCCCGGTGCGCCCTTTGGGCCGCCGGGGAGCCCGAAGGACGCAGCGGACGATCACGCCCTCTGCGAGGAGATCGAGACGACCTCGCCGGTGAGGTACGTGGTGTAGTCGCTGGCGAGCATCGCGATGGTCGCAGCGATCTCCCACACATCCGCGGCCCGTCCGAAGGCCTCCCCGGCGGCGAGGCGGTCGAGCAGTTCCTCGCTGGTGACCTTCGCGAGGAACGCGTGCCGCGCGATGGAGGGGGCAACCGCGTTGATCCGCACCCCGTATTCGGCGGCTTCGATCGCGGAGCAGCGGGTCAGCGCCATGACGCCGGCCTTGGCGGCGGCGTAGTGCGCCTGCGAGTGCTGGGCGCGCCAGCCGAGCACCGACGCGTTGTTGACGAGCACCCCGCCGTGGTCGACGCTGCGGAAGTAGCGCAGCGCGGCACGGGTCGCGCGGAACGTGCTGGTCAGGGTGATGTCGAGGACGCGGTCCCACTGGTCGTCGGTCATGTCCACGACGGGGGTCTCGCCGCCGAGGCCGGCGTTGTTGACCAGGACGTCGATGCGGCCGAGTTGCTCGGCGGCACCGGTGATCAGGGCGTCGACCTGCTCGGTGGACGAGACGTCGCACACGATCGAGGTGACCTGCTGCTCCGGGAACTCGGCGGCCAGCTTCTCGACGGTCTCGGCCAGGCGGCGTTCGTGGAAGTCGGAGACGAGCACGTCGCCGCCCTCGAGCAATGCGCGCCGCGCGGTCGCGAAGCCGATGCCGGTGCCGGCCGCAGCGGTGACGACGACCTTCTTGCCGGCGAGCAGTCCGTGGCCGGGGGTTTCGACGGGAACTTCCGCCAGGGGTGAAGTGGTCACGCGCGTGCCTCTCGAGGAAGGCCGAGCACCCGCTCGGCGATGATGTTGCGCTGAATTTCGTTGGATCCGCCGTAGATGGTGTCGGCGCGGGTGAACAGGAACAGCCGCTGCCACTCGGCGAGTTCGAGGTGTTCGGGGTCGGTGATCACGGACGGAGTGCCGGCGTGGTCGTGGTCGGGTCCGATCAGGGAGGCCGCGCCCTGCACGTCCATGGCCAGCTTGCCGAGATCGCGATGCCAGTTGGCCCACAACAACTTCTGCACGGATGCCTGGCCGGGGTCGGCGTCGGCGAGGGCGCGCACCGCGTGGGCGCGCATGACCCGCAGGCCGATCCGGGCGCGGGCGATGCGTTCGCGGATGTGCGGATCGTCGGTGGCGCCGGCGGCCTCGGCGAGCGCGACGATGCCGTCGAGTTCGCGGGCGAATCCGATCTGCTGGCCGAGCGTGGAAACGCCGCGCTCGAAGGTGAGCAGCGCCATCGCGACCTTCCAGCCGTCCCCGGGCGCCCCGACGACGAGGTCCGCCTCGGTGACGGCGTCGTCGAAGAACACCTCGTTGAACTCGGAGGTGCCGGTGAGCTGCTGGATGGGCCGGACGGTGACGCCGGGCTGGTCGAGCGGCACGAGCAGGAAACTCAGGCCCTGGTGCCGGGTCGAGCCGGGCTCGGTGCGGCACACCACGAACGCCCACTGCGCGACGTGCGCCAGCGAGGTCCACACCTTCTGCCCGCTGATCACCCACCTGTCGCCGTCGAGCCGCGCGGTGGTCGAGACGTTGGCAAGGTCGGATCCGGCACCCGGTTCCGAGTAGCCCTGGGCCCACAGTTCGGTGACGTTGCGGATTCCGGGCAGGAAGCGCTGCTTCTGCTCGTCGGTTCCGAACGCGATGAGGGTCGGACCGAGCAGTTCCTCACCGAGGTGGTTGACCCGCGCGGGCGCGTTCGCCCTGGCGTACTCCTGATGGAAGATCACCTGTTGTTCGAGGGTGGCGCCGCGTCCCCCGTACTCGGCCGGCCATCCGATACACGTCCATCCGGCGGCAGCCAGATGCCGGTCCCAGGCCAGCCGTCGTTCGAAGAACTCGTGCTCGCTTCCGGGCCCGCCCTTACCCCTGAGCTCGGCGAATTCACCGGTCAGGTTTTCTTCGAGCCACTGGCGGACGGTGGCCGCAAACTCTGCGTTCTCGAGACTCTCGCTCTGATCCACGTCTGTACGATAACCTACCAAGCAATTGCTAGGTAGGGAGCTCTGTGACCGCACATCCGAGAACCACGCCGGCCGCCCTGGACCGCGCCGCCGGCGACCACGCCGACCGGCTCGCCATCGCCGACGGCGATATTCGTCTGACCTTCGCACAGCTGCGCGATCAGGTCCGGGACTTCGCCGCCGCACTCGCCGCAAGCGGCGTCGAACCGGGCGCCCGCGTCGCCCTGTGGTCGCCGAACACGCATCACTGGGTCGTCGCAGCCCTCGGTGTGCACTGGGCCGGTGGCGTCGTCGTCCCCATCAACACGCGCTATACCGGCGCCGAAGCCGCCGACATCGTCGACCGGGTGCACGCCGCTGCGCTCGTCGTCGTCGGCGAGTTCCTCGGCACGGACCGCTACGCCCAGCTGCGCGACGCCGCCCCCGAGCTGCACGTACCGCTCGTCGTGCGGGTCCCGTTCGGCGGAACCGACACTCCCGTCGAGGGCGTGCAGGACTGGGACGACTTCCTGGCCCACGCGACCGATGCGACCCGCACCGACGCCGATGCGCGCGCCGCCGCGGTCGACGCCGACGACGTCTCCGACATCCTGTTCACCTCCGGTACGACCGGCCGCAGCAAGGGCGTGCTCAGCGCACACCGCCAGGCGATCGGCGTCGCCCAGGCGTGGGCCGACTGCGCGGAGCTGACGGCCGAGGACAACTACCTCATCATCAACCCGTTCTTCCACACCTTCGGATACAAGGCCGGCATCCTCGCCGCCCTGCTCTCCGGCACCACCGTGGTGCCGATGGCCGTGTTCGATGTCGAGAAGGTCATGGCGATGGTGTCCGCGGAGCAGATCAGCGTGCTTCCGGGAGCGCCGACGATCTACCAGAGCATCCTCGATCACCCGCGCCGCGACGAATTCGACCTGTCGAACCTGCGCGTCGCCGTCACCGGTGCCGCACCGGTGCCCGTCGCGCTCGTCGAACGCATGCAGACCGAACTGGCCTTCGACGCGGTACTCACCGCCTACGGCCAGACCGAAGCGGTCGTCGCGACCATGTGCCGCACCGACGACGACCCGGTCACCGTGTCCACCTCCTCCGGCCGCGCCACCGCCGAGTTCGAGGTCCGCATCGGCGACAAGGGCGAGATCCTGCTGCGCGGACCCAATGTGATGCTCGGCTACCTGGACGATCCGGAAGCGACCGCCAAGACCATCGACGCCGACGGCTGGCTCCACACCGGTGACGTCGGAACTCTCGACGAGCGCGGCTATCTCGACATCACCGACCGCCTCAAGGACATGTACATCAGCAACGGGTTCAACGTGTACCCGGCCGAGATCGAGGCGGCGTTGCTGCGTCTGCCCGGCGTGCACGAGGTCGCCGTGATCGGCGTCCCCGACGAGCGCGCCGGCGAGGTCGGGCGCGCCTTCGTCGCGACACTGTCCGGAGCCGATCTCACCGAAGACGCGGTGACCGCGTTCTGCAAGGAACGACTCGCGGGCTTCAAGGTCCCCCGATCGGTGCGATTCGTCGACCACCTGCCCCGCAACCCATCCGGCAAGGTTCTGAAAAACGTTCTGCGTGAGGAGAAATCATGACCGTCCCGTTCGAGCCCGATGTCGTCACCTACGAGGTGCGTGACGGGGTCGCGATCGTCACCCTCAACCGTCCGGACTACCGCAACGCGCAGAACTCGGTGATGACCTACGCGCTCGACGCCGCATTCGAGCGCGCCGTCGAGGACGACGAGGTCAAGGTGATCGTCCTGGCCGGCAACGGCAAGCACTTCTCGGCCGGCCACGATCTGGGCACCCCGGGTCGCGACCACCACGTGCACTACGACAACAAGGCCGTCATGTGGTGGGACCACATCGACAAGCCGGGCGGCGACCAGCGATACGCCCGCGAGATGGAGGTCTACCTCGGCATGTGCCGCCGCTGGCGGGAGATCCCCAAGCCCACCATCGCGTCGGTGCAGGGCGCGTGCATCGCCGGTGGCCTCATGCTCGCATGGGTGTGCGACCTGATCGTCGCGTCCGAGGACGCATTCTTCTCCGATCCCGTGGTGCGCATGGGCATTCCGGGGGTCGAGTATTTCGCGCATCCGTGGGTGCTCGGCACCCGCTTCGCCAAGGAGATCCTCTACACCGGCGACCGCTTCACCGCCCAGCGCGCGTACGAGGTCGGCATGGTCAACCGGGTCGTGCCGCGCGAGCAACTCGAGGACGAAACCCTCTCGCTCGCAGCGCGGATCACGGAGATGCCGCGCTTCGGTCTGGCCCTGACCAAGCGTGCCGTCAACCAGTGCGAGGACCAGATGGGCATGCGCAACGGCATGGACTCGGTGTTCGGCCTGCACCACTTCGCGCACGCCCACAACGCCGAGGTCGGGACCGATTCACTCGGCGGCATGAACGCCAAGTCGATGGCGGCCAGCGCCCGGCCCGTCCAGGAAGGCAAGTGATGGATCTCGAGTTCGACGACGCCACTGTCGCATTCCGCGACGAGGTGCGGGCGTTCCTCGCCGAGAACGTGCCGTCCACACCCCTGAAGTCGATGGACACGAAGGACGGCTTCGAGGAGCACCGGCGGTGGGAACGCACCCTCGCCGACGCCCGCCTGTCCGTCGTGTCCTGGCCCGCCGAACTCGGCGGCCGGGACGCAACGCTGCAGCAGTGGGTGATCTTCGAGGAGGAGTACTACCGCGCCGGCGCGCCCGGACGGGTCAGCCAGAACGGCATCTTCCTGCTCGCCCCCACCCTGTTCGAGCACGCCAACGCCGACCAGCTCGCGCGCATCATGCCGCGGATGGCGCGCGCCGACGACATCTGGGCCCAGGCCTGGTCCGAACCCGAATCCGGTAGCGACCTGGCGTCGCTGCGGTCCACCGCGACCCGCACCGACGGCGGCTGGCTGCTCAACGGCCAGAAGACGTGGAGCTCGCGGGCGAGCTTCGCGGACTGGGGTTTCGGCCTGTTCCGCTCCGATCCGGATGCGCAGCGCCACAAGGGCATCACGTACTTCATGTTCGACCTGCGCTCCCCCGGCGTCACCGTCCGCCCCATCGACCAGCTCGACGGCGAGCCGGGCTTCGCGGAGATCTTCCTCGAGGACGTGTTCGTGCCCGACGACCCGGCGAACCCGGGCGAGTCCGGTGTCATCGGCGGTGTCAACGAGGGCTGGCGCGTCGCCATGAGCACCGCGTCGAACGAACGGGGCCTGTCGCTGCGCTCCCCCGGCCGCTTCCTCGCGACCGCGGACCGGCTGCTGCAGCTCTACCGCACCTCCCCGCTGCACGGCGACGCTGCGCTGCGGAACCGGGTGGCGGACGCGTGGATCGGTGCGCGGGCCTACGAGCTGTCCACGTGGGGCACCGTCACTCGCCTCGAGGCCGGCGGTCAGCTCGGCGCCGAATCGTCGATCAACAAGGTGTTCTGGTCCGAATGGGACATCGCCGCCCATGAGACCGCCCTCGAACTGCAGGGCCCGGAGGCCGAGCTCGTCGACTCCTGGACCGACGGCTACCTCTTCTCGCTGTCCGGTCCGATCTACGCGGGTACCAACGAGATCCAGAAGAACGTCATTGCCGAGCGGCTGCTCGGCCTACCGAAGGGCGACCGATGAGATTCGCACTCGACGAGTCCCACGAGGACTTCGCCGCGAGCATCGACGCGCTGCTCACCAAGTCGGACATGCCGGCGGTGATCCGCGCCTGGAACACCGGCGACACCGCCCCCGGCCTGAAGGTGTGGCAGCGCCTGGCCGAGACGGGCGTCAACGGGCTGCTCGTCCCCGAGGAGCACGACGGTCTCGGCGCCGACGCGATCGATCTGGTCGTCGCCGTCGAGCAGCTGGGCCGCCACGCCGTGCCCGGGCCCGTCGTCGAAACTGTCGCCGTCGCACCGGCACTGCTTGCCGCGGTCGCCCCCGGCCGGCTCGCCGCACTGGCGTCCGGTTCCCTCGCGACGGTCGCAGCGGCTCCGCACGTGCCGTATGCGGTCGACGCGGATGCCGCAGATCTGGTTCTGCTCGTGCAGGATTCGACCGTGTCCACCGGTGTCGCCGGAGACGTGCACGGATCGGTCGATCCGGCCCGACGGCTGTTCGCGGTGACCGCGGCGGACGCACTCGGCACCGCGGACTTCACCGGCGCATTCGATCTGGGTGCGCTCGCAACCGCGGCGCAGTTGCTCGGACTGGGCCGGACCCTGCTCGACACCAGCACCGAATACACGCAGCAGCGCAAGCAGTTCGGGCGCGTGATCGGTTCCTTCCAGGCGATCAAACACCAACTCGCCGAGGTTGCCGTCGCCCTGGAGATGGCCCGCCCGCTGTTGCTGGGTGCAGCCCTCGCCGTGCGGGACGGGCTGCCGACGGCCTCGCGCGACGTCTCAGCCGCCAAGGTCGCCTGCGGTGACGCCGCGTACCGGGCGGCTCGCACGGCACTACAGGTCCACGGCGCGATCGGCTACACGCAGGAACACGACCTGTCGCTGTGGCTGACCAAGACCCGGGCGCTGGTCACCGCTTGGGGCACACCGGATGTGCACCGGGCGCGGGTCGTCGCAGCATTGGAGGCGTCGTGACGTTCGAAACCGAGGATCGTGCCGCCCTGCGGCAGTCGGTGCGGGATCTGCTGGCGAAGCACTCCGATTCCGCCGCCGTGCGCAAGGCCATCGCGTCAGCGGACGGCTTCGACCCCGCCCTGTGGGGCCGGCTCGTCGAACAGATCGGGGTTGCGGCACTGGCGATTCCCGAGGAATTCGACGGGGTCGGCGCGTCGCTCGCCGAAACCCACGTCGTGCTCGAAGAACTCGGTCGCACCCTGACACCGTCGCCGATGCTCGGTTCCGCCGTGCTCGCCGCGCAGACGCTGCTGCTGTCGGGTGACCACGACGCGTGCGCCCGGCTGTTGCCGGGCATCGCGGCCGGCGAGGTCGCCGCGGTGTGCTGGGCGTCCGAATCCGGCTGGACCGCAACCGGTGTGACGGCATCCGGCGATTCGCTCACCGGCACCGCCCACTACGTGCTGGGCGGTGACGTCGCGACGACCCTGCTCGTGCTCGCCACCGACGATGCCGGAGTGTCGCTGTTCGAGGTGGATCCGGCAGCCGGCGGGGTCGACCGCCGCCGGGTCCCGACGATGGATCCGACGCGGTCGCTGGCGGAGGTGTCGTTCACCGCGGTGGCCGGGCGGCGTCTGTCGTCCCCGGCCGATCTGGTCGAGCGGCTGAAGACCGTCGCGCTCGTCGCACTGTCCGCCGAGCAGGTCGGGGCCGCGCAGGCCGCACTGGATCTCACCGTCGACTACACGAAGAACCGCAAACAGTTCGGTCGCGTCATCGGCTCGTTCCAGGCGCTCAAGCACCGCATGGCCGACATGTACGCACTCGTCGAAACCGCCCGGTCGATGTCGTACGCGGCGGCGCTGTCGCAGGATCCGCAGGATGCCTACGCCGCGAAGATCTACTGCTCGGAGGCGTTCGAGCAGGTCGCGGCCGAGGCGATCCAGTTGCACGGCGGCATCGCCATCACGTGGGAGCACGACGCGCAGCTCTATTTCAAGCGCGCTCACGGCACCGCGCAGTTGTTCGGTCAGCCGCGCGACTACCTGACCGCGATCGCGTCGTAACCGACGGTCGATACGGACGGCCGCGTGGGAATCAGCACCCGCGCGGCCGTTCTCGTGCGCCGATCCCGGGTTTGCCGCCGGATCGCCCGATGCCTCGCCCGCGCGTATGTCCCACCGGCCGAGTGACGTCGCCCATCCGGACCACGCCTCGGGAACGCCGTGACCCGCGGCGCCGCCGATCTAATCGGGCCGTTCGGCGATGCGTCTGATCGCCTCCATGCGGCGGTCCCACCGGCGCCCGATGGCGTCGAGCTCACCGGCGAGCGTGCCGAGCCGGGTGCCGACGGCCCGGTAGCGGATCTCTCGCCCCACCCGGACCGACTCCACCAGCCCGGCGTCGGCCAGCACGGACAGGTGCTTGGCGATGGCCTGCCTGCTGACCGGCAGCCGGGCTGCCAGCGCACTGGCGGACAAGTCCTCGACGCCGACCTCGGTGAGGATGTTCCAGCGGGTCTCGTCGGCGAGTACCGCCAGCACCGCCGGAACATCCTTGGACATATCGCTCACCGTGATTCCACGTACTCCACCAGGTCGGCCAGTTCGGCATGCCAGCCCTCGACATTGCCGTCGTGAGCGGACCGCGGCTCGGCGAGGCCCTCGAAACCCGTCTCCACCATGGTCAAGCGGGTGCCACCGTCGATCTCGGCGAGATCGAATCGCACCACCGTGGAGTTTCCCGGCGCCGGGTCGACGTTCGATTCACGTGCCCACCGGTAGACCAGGGTCTTCGGTTCGTCCACGTGCTCGACCAGCACACGGAACGGACCCTCGTCGTGACTCGTCCAGCCGAAACTCCCCACGCCTCCCGGTCTCGGATCGAATTCTGCCGTGTCACCGAACCACTGGGCGATCGACTCCGGTTCGGTCAGGGCGGCCCACACCTTGGCTGCCGGGGCCTTGATGTCGATACTGCGAGTGATGTCGAGCGGGGCCATGATTACCTCCGTCGATAGATGATGTGCAACTTCAGAATTGCACATACTTGGATTGACTGCAACCACCGAGTTGCATTTTCTCTACCGGACCACCGGCGAAGCCGCGCCCCGGTGGTTAGCCTGGGACGATGAGCACTCCCGAGATCACGCTGAATTCCGGAACGACCATCCCGCAGGTCGGCCTGGGAGTCTGGCAGGCCACCGACGAGCAGACCGAGCACATCGTGCGGTTCGCGATCGACGAGGCCGGCTACCGGCACATCGACACCGCCGCCGCCTACGGCAACGAGGCGGGGGTCGGTCGCGGCATCGCGTCGTCGTCGGTTCCCCGCGACGACCTCTTCGTCACCACCAAGCTCTGGAACTCGGACCAGGGCTTCGAGCCGGCGCTGGCGGCGTTCGACGCGAGCCTGGCACGACTCGGCCTCGACTACGTCGACCTGTACCTCGTGCACTGGCCGCTGCTCGACGACCAGCGCCTGCTGCGCACGTGGGACGCGATGGAGGAGATCGCGTCGTCGGGGAAAGCCAAGGCCGTCGGCGTCTGCAACTTCGAGCCACGGCACCTGAAACTGCTGGCTGATCGCGGTGGCCTGCTTCCCGCCGTCGACCAGGTCGAACTGCACCCGCACCTGCCGCAGACGGACATCCGCGCGACCGCCGCGGAACTGGGTATCGCCGTCGAATCCTGGAGTCCGCTCGGCGGTACGAGCGGTTCCGGCTGGGGTCCGGCGTCCAAGCCGAACACGCTGCTCACCGATCCGATCATCACGCGAATCGCCGATCGGCACAGCAAGACGCCGGCGCAGGTCCTGATCCGGTGGCACCTGCAGAACGGGCTGATCGTCATCCCGAAATCGGTGCACGAGGATCGGATCGCGCAGAATATCGACGTGTTCGATTTCGAACTGTCCGAGCTGGACCTGAGCGAGATCGCGACCCTCGACGACGGTACCCGGGTCGGCATGCACCCGGACGAGATGAACCTCGGAGCGCCGTAGGCTCTTGCGTTCGCCGCAGCCTGCCCCAATAGTGGAACGTGTTCTCGTTCTCGATTCGAGTGTTCCGCAAGTCCCAGGGAAGGCAGCCATGAGCGACACCACCGGCACGCACCTCGTCCTCGGCAAGGAGGTCGCGATGCCCGTGCAGGTCCGGTCCGCGACAGCCTTCATGGCAATATACTCGGTGCCCACGGCCTCCGCGCAGGCGCTGGTCGCCGGCAGCGGCCTCGAGATCCTGCAGTACCGACCCGGGCGTGGCCTGTGCACGCTCGTGTTCGTCGACTACCTCGACGGAGATCTCGGACCCTACAACGAGTTCGGGGTCTGCTTTCTCGTCCGCGACCACGATCGGCGCGGCGGAACGGTGCTGCAGGACCTGCGTGAGCTCGGTTCGGGTGGCGCAGGTGCGCTGATTCACCGGCTTCCGGTCGACGGCGACTTCACGCTCGCGGCCGGTCGCGGCGTCTGGGGGTTCCCGAAGATCCTCGCCGACTTCGACGCCGACCACCACAGCCCCACCAAACGCGCTTCGGTGTCCGAGGACGGCCGGCTCATCGCGGAACTGGCTGTTGCTCCCGGTATTCCGATTCCGGGCGCGGGCGCGACCGCGTCCGTCGCGGCGTATTCGTTCCTCGGCGGGACACTTCGCCGGACGGGCTGGGACATGAATCCGGCCGGGATGCGGACCCGGATCGGAGGCGCGACGCTGCGACTGGGAACGCATCCGATCGCGGACGAATTGCGGTCGCTCGGACTGCCCAGACGCGCGCTGGTGTCCTCGTCGATCGGAAACCTGGCGATGACATTCGGGGACGCCGTGGAGATTCCGGGGCGTTAGCTCTGCCGTTTCCGGGCGATCGGGCAAGCGGGCGGCCGGGGACCCGACCGTCCTGAACTGTCTCGCCGAGCCAGGATGCTCGTATCTTCCGGACTTGTCGCATACCTTTGACGGGTGTCACCGGATCTCGACCCTCGACCACCGCGCAGTCGCAACACGTCGCCCGAATCGGATTGGGACGCGATCCGCGTCTGGACAGACGACAAGTACATGAGCTTCGACGTGCAACCGGTCGGCCGGAACATCACCCCGGCATCGTCGATGTTCTCCGTGCCGATCGGCGATATCACGATGACGCACTTCCGCTACGGGGTGGAAGTGGATCTTCAGAACTTCGACCCCGACGCAGGTAACGTCCTCGTTCTCACGACGCTCCAAGGATGGACGCGTCACGCCGCCGGAACGCGTCACGAAACCGAATTGACCGTGGGCGAGACGTTCGTCGCTGATTGCAGTCGCGTCGACTACCGGCTGGCTGCCGCCGCCGACCATCTCCAGCTGAACCTGACGATTCCGCATCGTCTCCTCTCCGATCTGGCTCTACAGTGGTGGGGCCGCGTCCCCGACGAACGATTGTGGAGTCATCGGTGCGCGATCGGCGGGCCGAAGAGCCCCTGGCTGGCACTGCTCACATACGCCACGAGAACGGCCTCGGTTGCGCCCGCGGCGGTGGCAACCGGAAGGATCGGGCGGAATCTCCAAGAGATGATCCTCGCTCAGTTGCTGGACGAGTGGTCGCACTCGGCCGGGGTCGATCTGACCGATTCCCCGACGATAGCCGCCCCCGGGTACGTGCGAACGGCCGTGCAGTACATCGAGGACCACGCCAAAGACCTACCCACCGTTGCCGATACGGCGCAGGCAGCGGGCATCAGCGCTCGTGCACTGAACGGTGCATTCAACAAGTATCTGGGGACCTCGCCTCGTGCCTATCTCATCGAGCGTCGGTTGCAGGGCGTCTACCGCGCGCTGACTGCGGGGGCACCTTCCGTTTCATCGGTGGCACGTGAGTGGGGGTACGTCAACATGGGTGTCTTTGCCGCCGCCTATCGCCGCCGGTTCGGGGAGAACCCGTCGGAGACCATGGCGCGGGGGCGCAACTGCTGACTGCTGCACCAGTTGGGCTGCGTTGCGTCCCGGCAGGGTGGTTGTTGCCGATTCCGGACGGATCCTTCCGATCGCAGACGTGCACGAGTGAGGATTGCCCCTACCTTTCGTTGTGCCGCGCATCACATCGAAAGGATGGATCATGTCCACGCTGAATATGCCCGCTTTGGATTCGACCCTCGACGACGCCCTCGCCCGTGTCACCACCGCTCCCAATGGTCCCGACCGAGTTCCCGGCGTCGTCGCCTCGGTCACGCGCTCGACGGGAACCGTCTACGAAGGCGCGGCCGGCGTCCGCTCGCTGAACGACACCGCTCCGATGACGACCGATTCGGTGTTCGCGATGTTCTCCACCACCAAGGCGGTCACCGGCACCACCGTGCTCCAATGCGTCGAGGAAGGGCTGCTCGACCTCGACGCACCGGCATCGGATTACGTCCCCGAGATCGCAGACCTGCCCGTCATCGACGGTTTCGACGACACCGGAACGCCGAGACTGCGGACCCCCGAGACGCCGATCACCACCCGGATGTTGTTGTTGCACACGGCCGGACTCGGCTATTCGTTCTTCGACGAGACGTATCATCGGCTCCTCGCCGAGGGACGGTATCCGAGTGTCATCACAGCAACGCGGGCTGCTCTGAACACCCCGCTGTTGTTCGATCCCGGTACTCGGTGGAACTACGGGTCCAACATGGACTGGGCAGGGCTTGTGGTCGAAGCGATTCGCGGTAAGCGACTCGGCGAGGTAATGGCGGAACGGGTGTTCGCGCCGCTCGGAATGAGCGATACGGCGTTCGGCATGACCCGGTCGATGATGGACCGGCTGACCGAGATTCACCAGCGAGGAGACGACGGCATGTTGACTCCGACCGGCTTGGTGCTCCCTCAGGAACCGGAAGTGGACATGGGTGGCCATGGCCTGTACTCGACCGTCCGGGACTACACCCGTTTCCTGCGGATGTGGCTGACCGACGGTGAAGGCGAAAACGGCCGGGTGTTGCGGCCGGAGACCGTTGCGAAAGCTGTGGTCAACGGTCTCGGCGACCTGCAGGTGACCATGCTGCGCGGCGTCGAACCCGAACTCTCGAACAATGCCGAATTCTTTCCGGGACAACGAAAGACGTGGGCCTATTCCTTCATGGTCAACGACGAGCAGGCGCCTACCGGCCGGAGCGCCGGAGCTCTCGGCTGGGCAGGACTGGCAAATCTGTACTACTGGATCGACCGCAGCGCCGATGTTGCAGGGATCTGGGCAGCGCAGGTCCTGCCCTTCTCCGACCCGGCATCCGTCGACGGCTTCCTCGAGTTCGAGTCGCGGGTCTATCAGACGCTGACCTGAGCAGGCAGACGGGTCTCGTCCGGCGCCGGTGCCGGACGGGACCCGTCTTCGTTCGGACCCCGCTGGATCCGGCGGCGCCTCACGACCCGACCGTTCCCGAGCGAACGGTACAGTCGTCTCCTTCAAGCGACCGAATGTACCGTTCGCTCGGAGAAGACGACGGGGTGAAGCCTAGAGCCAGGTGTCCTCGGAGGCGGTCGTGAGAAACGCCTCGAGGTCGTCGCGCCACGGGGCGGGAACCGTCTTCTCCGGTTCGATGCCGGTGTACTGCCCGCGGTAGAACAGCAGCGGACGTTCCTTGTCGTCGCGTGCCTCGCTCAGCGAGTCGACACGACCGAACACCACCCAGTGATCGCCGCCGTCGTGCACCGAGTCGACGGTGCAGTCGATGTGGGCGAGCGAACCGGTGAGGATCGGCGAGCCCAACGGCGACGGCGTCCAGTCGATCCCGGCGAACTTGTCGGGTTCGCGAGAACCGAAGCGGGCGCATGTGTCCTGCTGTTCCTCGGCGAGCACGTTCACACAGAAGCGACCGGACCGTTCGATCGCCGCCCACGACCGCGAGGCCTTCGTGGGGCAGAACAGCACGAGCGGCGGTTCGAGCGACAGTGCCGCGAAGGACTGGCACGCGAAACCGACGGGCTGTCCGTCGTCGTCGGCGGTGGTGATGATGGTGACACCGGTGCAGAACTGCCCGAGGACGTTCCGGAACCGGCGCGGGTCGATACCCACGCCGGCACCGGATTCGTTGCCGGTCATCACTTGAATCCGACCGTGAAGTCGTGACCCCACAGACTCACCGCGGTGCTCTCCCGGGCGATCCACGTCTCGTCCTCGACTTCGAGTCCCTCACAACCATATTCGACGTCGAAGCCGCCCGGAGTCTTCATGTAGAAGGACAACATCAGATCGTTGACGTGCCGGCCGAGGGTGGCGGACAACTTGACCTTCTTGCGCAGCGCCCGGTCGAGGCACAGCCCGACGTCGTCGGAGTTCTCGACCTCGACCATCAGGTGCACGATCCCGCTGGGGTTCGGCAGCGGCGCGAACGCCAGGCTGTGATGGCGCGGGTTGCAGCCGAGGAAGCGCAGCCAAGCCGGTTCGCCGTCGGCAGGCCGCCCGACGACCTGCGGTGGCAGACGCATCGAGTCGCGCAGCTTGAATCCGAGCACATCCCGGTAGAACTCGAGGTCCGCTGCGTCGTCCTTGGTGGCGAGCACGACGTGCCCGAGCCCCTGCTCTCCGGTGACGAACTTGTGGCCGTACGGGCTCACGATGCGCCGATGCTGCAGCGCGATGGTGTGGAAGATCTCCAGTCGTGACCCAGAGGCGTCGCGGCACTTGATGAACTCGACGACGTTGCGCTCGGCGGCTTCCTCCTTGGTGCCTTCCTCGAACGCCCGGTCGGCCTTGGCGAGGCGCTCACGAATTTCCTGCAGGCCTTCGGCATTGGCGCACTCCCAGCCGGTGGAGTACAGCCCGTCGCGCTCGCCCGGAACCACCACGAGACGAGCCGGGTAGTCGTCCATCCGCAGGTAGAGCGCGTCGGGGTCGGCGCCCTTGCCTTCGACCATGCCGAGGACCTTGAGTCCGTAGTCACGCCAGGCCGCCATGTCGGTGGTCTCGATGCGCAGGTACGCCAGAGCGCGGATGCTCATCAGTTGCCTCCCTCGAGCAGGAAGTCGGCCGCGAGCCTGTTGAACTCGTCGAACTTCTCGAGCTGCGCCCAGTGGCCGCAGCCGCCGAACACGTGCAGCTGCGCGCGCGGAATCATCTTCAGCGCCACGAGGGCACCGTCGAGCGGATTGACGCGATCCTCGCGACCCCAGATCAGCAGCACACGCTGGCGCAGCTTGTAGGCGTCGCGCCAGAGCATGCCCTTCTCGAACTCGCCGCTGGAGAAGGACTTGCCCATCGCCTTCGCCGCGGCCAGGGATTCGGGGGTACTCGCCGCGGCGAAGCGTTCCTCGACCAGCTCGGGGGTGATCAGGGACTGGTCGAACACCATGATCCGCAGGAACGCCTCGAGGTTCTCCCGCGTCGGCGCGTAGCTGAACTTGCCGAGGTTCTTCACGCCCTCGGTCGGGTCCGGCGCGAACAGGTTGACGCTCAGACCTCCCGGGCCCATCAGCACGAGCCGGCCGGCGCGGTCCGGGTAGTCGAGCGCGAATCGCACCGCTGCACCACCACCGAGCGAATTGCCCAGCAGGTGAACCCGTTCGGTGATGCCGAGCGTGTCGAGCAGATCCTTCAGCGCGGAGGAGCTGTGCACGAAGTACTGCGGGTGCTCGGTGGGCTTGTCGGACTTGCCGTAGCCGGGCTGATCCACCGCGAGCACGTGGAAATGTTGCGCGAGGACCGGGATGTTCTTGGAGAAGTTCGACCACGAGGACGCGCCCGGACCGCCGCCGTGCAGCAGCACGATCGTCGGGCCGTTACCGACGCCCGCCTCGTGGTAGTGCAACTGCAGGTCCGGGCGGACCTGAGCGAAACGGGACGTGGACTCGTAGGTGAGTTCTTCCGTTGTCGTCATCGATCGTCCCCTAGACCATCGTGTCCATGAGCGGCAGACCGAACTCGGCGCCACCGAACATGACGTATGCGCGCTCGGCGTCGTTCGCCGCGTGCACGCGACCGGCGTGGGCGTCACGCCAGAAGCGCTGGATCGGAGTTCCGTTGGCGAGAGCGGTCGCGCCCGAGTTCTCGAAGAGCCGATCGATCGACGCGATCGCACGACCGGTGGCGCGCACCTGGTCGCGTCGAGCACGCAGACGGAGCTCGATCGGAATTTCCTTGCCCGCCAACAGACATGCGTACTCGTCGGCAACGTTGCCCGAAAGCTGGCGCCACGCGGCATCGATGTCACTGGCGGCCTCGGCGACTCGGACCTTCGCGAACGGGTCGTCCTTGGCCTTCTCGCCGGCGTAGGCGGCGCGCACGCGCTTGCCCTGATGTTCGACGTGGGCGTCGTAGGCGCCGTAGGCCATTCCGACGATCGGTGCGGAGATCGTCGTCGGATGGATGGTGCCCCACGGCATCCTGTAGACGGGTGCGGTGTTGAGCTCGAGGCCCGGGGACGCCAGATCGTTCATGGTCTTGAAGCTGAGGAAGCGGTGGCGTGGGACGAAGACGTCCTTGACGACGACCGTGTTCGAACCGGTCCCGCGCAGGCCCACGACGTTCCAGACGTCGTCGATCTCGTACTCCGAGCGCGGGATGAGGAAGCTGCCGAAGTCGACCGGGCGGCCGTCCTTGATGACCGGGCCGCCGACGACGACCCACGTCGCGTGATCGGAGCCGGACGACCATGCCCAGGCCCCGTTGACCTTGTAGCCGCCGTCGACGACCTCACCGGCGCCCATCGGGGCGTACGACGAGGAGATCCGCACGTCGGGGTCGTCGCCCCACACGTCCTCCTGCGCCTGCTGGGAGAACAGCGCGAGGTGCCAGTTGTGGATGCCGATGATGCCGGCGACCCAGCCGGTCGAGCCGCACGCGCTCGCGATGTTGCGGACCGCGGTGTAGAAGGTCACCGGATCGCACTCGTATCCACCCCACTGGGACGGCTGGACGAGCTTGAAGAAGCCGGCCTCCTGAAGCGCCTTGATCGAGTCGTCGGGGAGGCGGCGGAGGTCCTCGGTCTCCTGCGCACGTTCCCGAAAGGAAGGGAGCAACGCATCGATGCGCTGCAGTACCTCGTGGCTGTCCTGGTCGCCCACTGGACGCTCCCGTCTACTCCGGAATTGATCGCTTGTTTCGAGACTAGAACACGTTCTTATTTCTGTCGAGAGCGGCCCCTCGCCGCTGGTCGGCGCCTTTTCATAGGGACCAAAGTCTCCGATCACTTCCGGATCCCCCGGAACTTCTATAACGTGTTCTAGTAGAAATCCGAAGGGAAGTGAGGGGACATGGCACCGATTCGCGAGATCGACGTCGGAGAAGCCCGGACGCGGTACGCGCGAGGCTGGCACTGCCTCGGCCTGAGCAAGACGTTCAGGGACGGCAAGCCCCACTCCGTCCACGCGTTCGGCACGAAGCTCGTAGTCTGGGCCGACACCAACGGCGACCTCAAGGTCCTCGACGCCTACTGCCGCCACATGGGCGGCGACCTGTCGCAGGGAGAGGTCAAGGGCGACAACATCGCGTGCCCGTTCCACGACTGGCGCTGGAACGGCACCGGCAAGTGCGCCGACATTCCCTACGCCCGCCGCGTTCCGCCGCTCGCGCGCACCCGCGCGTGGATCAGCACCGAGAAGCACGGCCAGCTCTTCGTCTGGAACGACCCCGAGGGCAACCCGCCCCCGCCGGAGGTCACGCTCCCGGACATCGAGCAGTACGGCAGCGGCGAGTGGACCGACTGGACCTGGAACCAGATCCTCATCGAGGGTTCCAACTGCCGGGAGATCATCGACAACGTCGTCGACATGGCGCATTTCTTCTACATCCACTACGCATTCCCGACGTTCTTCAAGAACGTGTTCGAGGGTCACGTCGCGGAGCAGTTCCTCAACACCCGCGGCCGCCCCGACAAGGGCATGTCCACCCAATACGGCCTGGAGTCGACGCTCGAGTCGTACGCGGCGTACTACGGGCCGTCCTACATGATCAACCCGATGACCAACAGCTACGGCGGATACAAGGTCGAGTCGGTGCTGATCAACTGCCACTACCCGATCACGCAGGACTCGTTCATGCTGCAGTACGGCATCATCGTCAAGAGGCCGACGGGCATGACCGACGAACAGTCGGACAAGATGGCCGCCAAGTTCACCGAGGGCATCGGCGAGGGCTTCCTGCAGGACGTCGAGATCTGGAAGAACAAGACCAAGATCGAGAATCCGCTGCTGTGCGAGGAGGACGGCCCGGTCTACCAGCTGCGCCGCTGGTACGAGCAGTTCTACGTCGATGTGGCCGAGGTCACCGACAAGATGACCCAGCGCTTCGAGTTCGAGGTCGACACCGCCAAGGCCAACGAAGCCTGGGAGGCGGAGGTCGCCGAGAACATGGCCCGCAAGGCCGCTGAAGCCGAGAAGAAGCAGGACGCGGAGGTCTGACGATGAGCGCCTCGACCCGGAAGAGCAGGTGGGCCAAGTCTCCGAGTTTCGCGGATCAGCCGGACCGGGTCGAGGCGATCGCCGCCCAGACCGCCATCGATAAAATCAACTATCTGGACTCGGGCCTCAGTGAGATCGAATGCCGAAGCTGCGACACGTGCGTCCTGGTGCGCAAGAACAGCTTCCGCCAAACGAGTGTGCAATGGCAGTCCGATCCGAACGAGACGTGCCCCGTCTTCCGGGATACCGACCGCGCGAACGCACCGCGCGAGGGCTGCCCGAACCTGCGGGCCAGCATCGAACAGGCCGTGCTCGACGGTTCACTGAACGTCCCCAGATAGCCCGCGCTCCACGGTGATGGGAACCTCGCCCGGCCCGACCGGACGAGGTTCCCATCACCCGTTTGTGGAATGTGTTTCGAGGCGGGTCGAGAACGCGACCGACCTTTCCGCCCAGACAATCTGGGCGGAAAGGATGGACTCGACAGAACCAATTCTATAACGTGTTCTACATGAGCAAGCAGGAGTACGACATCGTCGTCGTCGGCAGCGGCGCCGGCGGCATGACCGCCGCGATCACCGCCGCCAACAAGGGCGCGAGTGTCGTCGTGATCGAGAAGGCCGCCTGCTACGGCGGCTCGAGCGCCCGCTCCGGCGGCGGCGTGTGGATCCCCAACAACGACGCGCTGAAGGCAGCCGGCGTCGACGACACCCCCGAGGCCGCACGCACCTACCTGCACAGCATCATCGGCGACGTGGTGCCCGCCGAGAAGATCGACACCTACATCGACCGCGGTCCCGAGATGCTGTCCTTCGTCCAGAAGCACAGTGCCCTCGAATTGCAGTGGGTCCCCGGATATTCCGACTACTACCCGGAGGCCCCGGGCGGACGCGCCGGCGGCCGCTCGGTCGAGCCCAGCCCGTTCGACGGACGACGCCTCGGCGCGGACCTCGCCACGCTCGAACCCGACTACGCGCGCGCCCCGAAGAACTTCGTCATCACGCAGGCCGACTACAAGTGGCTGAACCTGCTGATGCGCAACCCGCGCGGACCGCTGCGCGCCGTGAAGGTCGGCGCGCGCTTCGTGTGGGCGAACCTCACCAGGAAGCACCTGCTCGTCCGCGGCCAGGCACTCATGGCCGGCCTGCGCATCGGCCTCCGCGACGCGAACGTGCCCCTGCTGCTGAACACCGCCCTGACCGATCTCGTCGTCGAGGACGGGGCCGTGCGCGGCGTCAAGGTGGTCTCGGACGGCGAAGAGCGGATCATCCGCGCCCGCAGGGGTGTCATCCTCGCCAGCGGCGGTTTCGAGCACAACGACGAGATGCGCAAGCAGTACCAGCGCGCCCCGATCGGCACGGAGTGGACCGTCGGAGCCAAGGCCAACACCGGCGACGGCATCCGCGCCGGCCAAGCCGCCGGTGGCGCCGTGGATTTCATGGACGACGCCTGGTGGGGTCCGTCGTTCCCCCTGACCGGCGGTCCCTGGTTCGCCCTGTCCGAGCGCAGCCTGCCCGGCTGCATCATGGTCAACGGCTCCGGCAAGCGGTTCGGAAACGAATCCGCCCCGTACGTCGAGGCGACGCACGCCATGTACGGCGGAACCCACGGCCGCGGCGACGGTCCCGGCGAGAACATCCCGGCGTGGCTGATCCTCGACCAGCGTTACCGCGACCGCTACACGTTCGCCGGAATCACCCCGCGCACGCCGTTCCCCGGCCGCTGGCTGAAGGCCGGTGTGCTGGTGAAGGCCGGGTCCGTGAGCGAACTCGCCGAGAAGATCGGGGTGCCCGCCGCGACCCTCACCGAGACCGTCGAGCGATTCAACGGTTTCGCCCGCATCGGTAAGGACGAGGATTTCGGCCGCGGCGAATCGCAGTACGACCACTACTACGGTGATCCGCTGAACAAGCCGAACCCGAGCCTCGGCGTCATCGGCAAGGCCCCGTTCTACGCGTTCAAGGTGGTGCCCGGCGACCTCGGCACCAAGGGCGGGCTCGTCACCGATGTCGATGCCCGCGTGCTCCGCGAGGACGGCACCGCCATCGAGGGCCTCTACGCGGCCGGCAACGCCAGC
This sequence comes from Rhodococcus zopfii NBRC 100606 = JCM 9919, assembly GCF_001895025.1. Classification (GTDB taxonomy): domain Bacteria; phylum Actinomycetota; class Actinomycetes; order Mycobacteriales; family Mycobacteriaceae; genus Rhodococcus; species Rhodococcus zopfii. Next base: position 24,771 of record NZ_BCXI01000007.1, on the reverse strand, counting down.
TCCCCCGTCATGGGCCACACCTATGCCGGCCCCGGCGCCACCATCGGTCCCGCGATGACGTTCGCCTACCTCGCGGTTCTCGACATCCTGGGCCAGGAAACCCGGTCAACGGGAGAATCCGCCGTCGAGGCGGCGGAACAGCACTAGTCTGCGGCCGAGGCCGGAAGGCCCGCCAGCATTGCCGCTCTCCCGAGAGAGCAGCCGGTCAGAAAGGATCCCCGCGTGCCCATCGACCCCTCCGTCGCAATCGGCGCCGAACTGCCCTCCCAGGATTTCTCCTGGACCAGCAGCGAGGTTCAGCTCTACCACCTCGGGCTCGGCGCCGGCTCGCGCCCGACCGACGCGAGCGAACTGCGCTACCTGCGCGACGGTGAATCCCAGGTGTTGCCGACCTTCGCGACGGTCGCCGCGACCTTCCACGCCGCCGAGCCGCCGAAGGTGTCGTTCCCCGGTGTCGAGATCGACCTGGCGAAGGTCGTGCACGGCAGCCAGGAAGTCGTCGTGCACGGACCGATCCCGGCAAACGGCAAGGGCCGCACCACCACCCGCATCGCCGAGGTGTGGGACAAGGGCAAGGCCGCGGTGATCGTGCAGGAATCGACCACCGTGGATCCCGAGGGCAACCCGTTGTGGACTGCACGGTCGTCGATCTTCGCGCGCGGCGAGGGCGGTTTCGGCGGCGAGCGCGGACCGTCCGAATCCGTCGAATTGCCCGACCGTGAACCGGATGTCGAGGTCGATGTTCCGACGCTGCCGCAGCAGGCCCTGCTGTACCGCCTGTGCGGCGACCGCAATCCCCTGCACTCGGATCCGGAGTTCGCGAAGGCCGCCGGCTTCCCCGCGCCGATCCTGCACGGCCTCTGCACCTACGGGATCGTCTGCAAGGCCGCGACCGATGCAGTCCTCGACGGCGACGCGGCCCGCGTCAAGGCGTTCCGCGCACGTTTCGCCGGCGTGGTCTTCCCCGGGGAGACGTTGCGCGTCCGGATCTGGCGCGACGGTGATCGACTGCTGATCACCGCCGTCGTCGTCGAACGCGATCTCGCTCCGGCACTTGCCGACGTAGTTCTCACCATCGCGTAGTTACCTGTCCGATCTCCTCTTCCCGACGAGAAAGCAGATCTTGCATGACGATTCGTGACGAGTCTTTGCGCCTGTCCCGGCGGGGTTTCCTCGCCGCCGGGGCGGGGGCACTCGCTGCCACCGCCTTGGGCGGCTGGGCTCCGGCCCATGCACTTCCGTTCGGATCGTCGGGCGCCACGCTGCCCGCCCCCCCGCAGTTTCCCGAGGGCATCGCCCTGTTCCAGCAGGCTTATCAGAACTGGTCCAAGGAAATCATGCTCGATGCGGTGTGGACCTGCACACCGACGAGCCCGAACGATGTTGTTCGCCTTGCAAACTGGGCACACGCGAATGGCTACACGATCCGGCCACGTGGCGCGATGCACGGCTGGACCCCGCTGACCGTCGTCAACGGTGCGTCCGTGGACCGGGTGATCCTCGCGGACACGATGACCCATCTGGGTGGGGTGAGCGTGCAGCCGGGCGGCGACCCCGCGACCGTGACCGCCGGCGCCGGCGCAACGCTCGACGCGATCACCACCGCACTCCAGGAGCACGGGCTGGGCTGGGCGAATCTTCCCGCACCGGGCGTCCTCTCGATCGCCGGATCGCTCGCCGTCGACGCCCACGGTGCCGCACTGCCCGCCGAGGGCGAGGAACCGGTGCCCGGCAACACGTTCGGCTCGCTGAGCAACCTGGTCACGGAGATGACCGCGGTGGTGTGGACGGGCAGCGAGTACGGGCTGCGCACATTCCGCCGCTCCGACTCCGACATCACCGCGCTGCTCACCAATCTCGGACGCACGTTCATCACCTCGGTCACGATGCAGGCCGGCCCGAACGCGCGGATGCGCTGCCGAAGCTTCACCGACATCGACTGGCGTGAACTGTTCGCACCGGCCGGCGCATCCGGCCGCACCTTCGAATCGTTCGTGCGTGCCGACGGGCGCGCCGAAGCCATCTGGTATCCGTTCACGGACAAGCCGTGGATGAAGGTGTGGTCGATCGCGCCGGAGAAGCCGGCCGCATCCCGCGAGGTCACCGGGCCCTACAACTATCCGTTCTCCGACAACGTTCCCGAGCCGATCACCGACCTCCTGGGCCAGATCACTTCCGGAAACACCGCCATCGCACCGGCATTCGGTCAGACGTACTACGGAGTGACGGTCGCCGGGCTCGCCGCGACGAACTCGAGCGACATCTGGGGCTGGTCGAAGGATCTGCAGTTCTACATCAAGGCCACCACGCTTCGGCTGACCGAGGGCGGTGGCGCGGTACTCACCAGCCGCGCCAACATCGCCAACGTGATCCACGACTTCACCCGCTGGTTCCACGAACGGATCGAGCACTACCGATCGCTGGGCCAGTACCCGCTCAACGGTCCCGTCGAAATCCGTTGCTGTGGGCTGGACCAGCCCGACGACGTGCGCGTTCCGTCGGCGGGCCCGCCGACGATCTCGGCGATGCGGCCCCGCCCCGACCATCCCGAATGGGACACCGCGATCTGGCTGAACGTGCTCGGTGTCCCGGGCACCCCCGGCATGTTCGCGTTCTACCGGGAGATGGAACAGTGGATGCGCCAACGTTTCGCCGGTGGCGATTCCACGTTCCGGCCCGAATGGTCGAAGGGCTGGGCGTTCGGCCCCGACCTTCCCTACACCGACGATTCGATCCTCACCGGGGCGCTTCCCGACACCTACCGGCAGGGCGTTCCGGCGAACGAGAACTGGGATTCGGCACGGCAGGTGTTCAACCGGCTCGATCCGCATCGGGTGTTCAGCAACAGCTTCCTGGATCGTCTGCTGCCCTGAGCGCACGTCGGTCACCCGGATCGGGTGAAGTTCCCGGAAACCGCGTCGGGACGCCGGGTCCGTCGCGCACAATAGCGTTCCGGGTGGGGGCATATCCGACTGGAAGGTGACCGTCGTGTCCGATGATGTGACCGTCGATCGGGGAAGCACCAAGCAGAAGGTTGCCGCGGGCACGTCCGTCGCGGCAGCCGTCATTCTCATCACCGTGGGCATCCTGCAACTCCTGCAGGGCATCGCCGCGGTCGCCGAGAACGAGCTGTTCGTGGTGGGCGTGGAGTACACGTTCAAGTTCGATTTCACGACGTGGGGCTGGATCCACATCGGATTCGGAGTGGTGATAATCCTCGTCGGCCTTGCCTTGTTGACGGGTGCAACGTGGGCCAGGATGGGCGCGATCATCCTCGCCGCGCTGTCGATTCTGGTGAACTTCATGTGGTTGCCGTACTACCCCTGGTGGTCGGTGCTGATCATCGCGCTCGACATCGTCGTCATCTGGGCGGTGTCCACCTGGCAACCGGACCGCAGCATCTACTGATGCGCGGCGGACGATCGCGGCAGACCATTCGGCCTGCCGCGATCAGTTCTGTCCGCACCGCTGCTAGGGTGCTTACCCATGCGAAACACGAAGCGGTGGTTGGCCTGTGCGTTCGTGCCCGTCCTTGCATTGCTGGGTGCTTCAACGCTTCCCGCGACGGCGACCGCCGCACCCGACACCGGTTCGCTGATCGCCCCGATCGGCACCGACACCGAGGTCACCTTCGAATCAGAGGGCTTGACGCTCTTCGGCAGCCTGCGCACGCCGGAACATCCGGTCGCCGGGACCGCGGCACTGCTGCTGCCCGGTAGCGGGCCGACCGACCGGAACGGCAACCAGCCGGGTATCACAGCCGACACGCTCGCGCGATTCGCGGACATCCTTGCTGAGCACGGCATCCCGAGCCTACGCTTCGACAAGCTCGGCAGTGGCGCGACCGGACTCGGCGACCTGGCGCCGGAGGACATCGGAGACTACGGCTTCACCGATCAGGTAGACCACGCCGCCGCGGCGGCGTCCCTGCTGCGCGACCGTACCGGTGTCGACGCCGACGGATTGCTCGTGCTCGGCCACAGCGAGGGCGCGCTCACCGCGCTGGCGCTCGTGGATCGCGGCGTCACGTCGGCCGGCATCGGGCTGCTCCAGCCGCTGCCGATCCGCTACCTGGACCTGCTCGACGCCCAGATCTCGACCCAGCTCGACGGCGCGGTCGCGGGCGGACAGCTGCCCGCCGGTGAAGCCGACGCCGTCCGAGCCGATCTCGATCGCACCGTCGAGTCCCTGCGGGCCACCGGCACCGTCCCGGCCGATGTACATCCGATGCTTGCGCAGCTCGGCCTCAACGAGGCCAATGCGAAATTCCTGTCCGAGGCCGACAGTCTGGACCCGAGCATTCTCGCGGCCGGACTGGACGAGTCGGCATCGGTACTGCTGACCTGCTCGGACAAGGACCTCAATGTCAGCTGCGCGCAGGTCGAGCCGCTGCGGAATGCGCTCGCGCACACCGAGTTGGAGTTCCACCGTTTCGCGACCGCAAGCCACCAGCTGAAGGAACTCGGACCGGTGCCGCCCAGCAGCCTCGACATTTTCGCGCCGCTTCCAATGTCGGCCGAGTTCTCGACCGCACTGAACGAATGGGCCGCCTTCCACGGCCGCTGATCCGCTGTGCAAGCGCGTGCAGTCTCGGTCCGACGCGAGTAGGGTCCGTCGGGTGAACACCGGGACGGCATTGCGCCACACACGGATCGGCGATCCGGTGGAGAGCTGACCGCAGTCCGGGCGGCGAGTCGCCGTCCGTGTTCGATCCGGGGACCCCCGGAAGAACCTGCACATCCGCATGTACTTCCACCCGAGAATCGAACGACAGCAAGGACAAACCTGTGCCCGCAACCTTCAATCACACGATCATCGCCTCCCGCGACCGCGACGAGTCCGCGCGGTTCTTCCGCGAGCTCCTGGAACTCGGTGAAGCACCGTCCTGGGGCGTGTTCACCAACCTCCAACTCGACGACGGCGTGCTGCTCCAGTTCGCCGCGCCCCCGGTCGACATCCAGATGCAGCACTACGCGTTCCTCGTCGACGACGACCTGTTCGACCGCGCGTACCGGCGTCTGCTCGACGCCGGCATCGAGCACTGGGCCGACCCGCACATGCGGCGCCCCGGAGAAACCAACACCGAACACGGTGGGCGCGGCGTCTACTTCAAGGACCCGTCCGGTCACGCGATCGAGCTGATCACCCGCCCGTACCTGTGACCGTCACGGTCCGGGCCGGATTCCCGGTGGGTTCCCGGCCGGCGACCGCGGGAGCGCCGAACGAGCGGGGGCGCCACCTGCCCCACAGCCGGCCAAGGCCGATCCAGAGCTGCTGATAGGCGACCCCGACCGCCAGCGATGCCGCGAACGCGAGCCACGGGTCGATGTCCCGGAGGTACGGATAGACCGTGAAGTGAGTCAGGTAGATGAACAACGAGGCGCCTGCGAGCACCTCCACCGGGCGAACGAACAACGCCGGCCACCACAGTCTCGGAACCCAGACGAGCAGTAGCAGCCCGCCGACGACCAGCGCGGTCCGTCCGGGCTCGTCGTGAAAGAAACCCGGCACCGTCACCAACGCCATCGCGCTCACCACCACGCGCTGCCACACCGCGACCGCACGTGCCGCCGCCCAGCCGAGAGGAAACAGCCAGAACACCACATACGACGCCAGGATCTGGCTGGTCGGGGTGTCCGGTCCGATCACCTGATAACGGGTGAGCAGCCCCGCGACCACGAGCACCATCGGGAACGCGAACGGGAAGCGGCGTTCCCGTTCGTCCACCCACGGGATCGCGAGCAGCACGGCGATCCCGAGCACGATGTACACCAGCGCCTCGACGAACCAGTACCGCCACTCGCGGGTCCAGGCGTCGGGCCCGAACACGCCGTTGAGGAGGAACACACTGCTCAACGGGTGGGCGCCGGTGACAGCGACGACCCCTCCGATCCACACCGCGCTCGGCAGGGCGATTCGCGCGACGGACGCCAGCGTGTGCCGCAACCGGACACCCCGGGATCCGGCGAGGTTGAACCGCGCGAAGTTGTACCCGGCGGCGGCGAGCAGCACGTGTGCACCACCGACGAGCGCGAACAGATGCAGATGCGACCCGACGATGAGGACGATGGCCAGCGCCCGGATCAGCACGTTCGTCTCGACGGTGCGCAGCCCGCGCCGGGGACGGCCGGCCGCGGCGGCCAGCTCGCGCAGCGGCGTGGTGTGCCAGTCGGCGGGGAGGGTCCCCAGGAGCTTCTCGAGCCGCACCGACGTCCGCACGTAGGTGAGGGAGTCCCCGCCGAGGTCGACGAAGGTGCTGTCGTCGGTGACGCCGTCGGTCGCGAGGATCTCGGTGTAGAGCGAGCGCAGCCGGGACAGGTCGATCGGGCCGCCGTCGGCGGACGGATCGCCGGGCGCGCGGTCGGCGAGTGCGGCGACCGCGCGGAAGTCGGGTTTGCCGTTCTCGGTGCGCGGCAGCTCCGCCACCGGGACCACCCGCACCGCCGGCTCGGGCAGCCCGCTCGCCCGGGCGGCGAGCTTCCGGACCTGCCGCGGGTCGGCTTCGACAACCGCGACGACCAGCTGGTCGTCGCCGCCGGCGCAGCACGCGACCAGGCCGTGGTCGCCGAGTACGGCGTCGACGCGCTGCAGGTCGATCCGCAGACCGAACAGCTTCGCGAACCGGGATCGGCGTCCGACGATGCGATACAGCCCCGCGTCGGTGCGCACGGCCAGGTCCCCGGTGCGCAGTTCGTCGACGACCCGGCCCAGGGCCAGATCGCCGGGTGTCGTCGCGTATCCGAGCATGACGTTCGGTCCGGTGTAGACGAGTTCACCGGCGCCGTCGTCGCTCTCGGGGACCGGTTCGATGCGGAGCGAGCCGCCCGGGACGGGGATGCCGATGGTGTCCGGATGCTGCGCGGCCAGTTCCGGCGGCAGGTACGCCATGCGGGCGGTGGCTTCGGTCTGCCCGTACATGACGACGAAGTCGAAGCCGCGGCGCTGCCCGAGCGCGGTGTATCCGCGTACCCGCTCGGGATCGAGCCTGCCCCCGGCTTGTGTGACGTACCGCAGGCAGCTCAGGTCCAGGTCGGCGAAACCGACCCGATCGAGCAGGTCGAACGTGTACGGGACGCCGGCAAGCGCGCTGACGCGGTGGTTCCGGACCAGGTTCCAGAATTCCGGTTCCGTGACGGACCGGTCGGTGAGCACCACCCCCGCGCCGCACAGCAGGTGACTGTGCAGCACCGACAGCCCGTAGCAGTAGTGCATCGGCAGGGTCGTGATCGCACGGTCGGTGTTCCGGATATCGAGGTAGGTGGCGATCGCCTCGGCGTTGGCCTGCACGTTGTCGTGGGACAGGCGTACCAGTTTGGGCGAGCCGGTGGATCCGGACGTGCTCAGCAACAGCGCCAGATCGGGGTGCAGGTCGTGGGTGGTGCCGGGTGCATGTTCGTCGAAGCGGCCGTCGTCGACGACGACGTCGGGACGATACGCCTCGATCATCGCGGCGAGGGTGTCGGCGTTGCCGCCGGGCACGAGCAGCACCGGATGACCCGCCGCCAGCGCCGCCAGGTAGGCGACGATCGGGTCGAGGGCATTGCCGCCGGTGATCAGGACGAGCCGGCGGGTCGAACCGAGCCGGTGTACGACGGCGTCGACCCGGTCGGCGAGTTCACGGTAGGTGACGTCGCGGCCGTCGACGATGAGCGCGGTCCGCTCCCCGTGAGCGGCAAGGCCCGCGGCGAACGGAACCCGCGAGCATTCGACGAGCTCGGTGGAACGGGAAAGCACCGCAGGAGTCTATAAGGCTTGGCAAACCTGAGAAAGGGCAGCCTGAGTTTGCGCTACGTCGCTGGGCCGCCGACCAGGTGATTCACGCCTGCCCGGCGATCGCGGCCTCCGAACGCCCCCGTCCGCACTCGGTGGTCGCCGGTAGAGTGGAACTCGGAGAGCCGGTCGCACACGAAACGACGCGACCGAAGAGGAACGAACCCGGAGCGATCGTGAACAGTGAACGGGTCGAGTCATCTGCCTCGCCGCCGACGATCCGGCGGCGCCTGCATCGGCTGCGCACGCACATCGCGGTACGACCCACTCTGAATCTGACCTACCGACTCACCGTGGCCACAGCCGGAACGATCGTGCTGGTCCTCGGCGTCGTTGCGATCCCCTACCCCGGGCCGGGATGGCTGATCGTGTTCGCCGGACTCGGCATCCTCGCGTCGGAGTTCGCGTGGGCACACCGGACCCTGCACGGCGTGCGCACCCGGTACGACCGGTTCATGGCGTGGTTTTCCCGACAGTCCTGGGTCGTGCGCGGCGCGGGCGCGCTCGGCACCGGCGCCGTTGTCCTCACAACGCTGTGGCTGCTGGGAACGTTCGGTCTCGTCAGCGGCTGGGCCGGCCTCGACTACTCGTGGATGGACAGCCCGCTGTGATCGCAGGATTCAGCCGTGATTGCAGGATCAGCGGCTGACGGCCTTCTGATAGCGGTGGATCGCCAAGGGCACGAACACGATCAGCATCAGAGCGGTCCACAGCAGCGAGGCGAGGATCGGGTTCTGCAGCGGCCACACCTCGGGCGTCGGCATCATCGGGTTCGTGTTCCCGAACAGCTCGCGCACCGCCTGCGTCAACGCGGACATCGGATTCCACTCGGCGATCGTGCGCAGCAGCGGCGGCATCGAGGACGGGTCGACGAACGTGTTCGCGATGAACGACAACGGGAAGATCACCATGAAGCTCGCGTTGTTGAACACCTCCGGTGTGCGGATCCACATGCCGATGACCGCCATGACCCACGACAACGCGTAGGCGAACAGCAACAGCAGCAGGTATCCGGCAACGGCCTCGCCCAGTGATGTGTTGATGCGCCAGCCCACGACGAGACCGGTCAGCGACATCACGATCAGGCTCACCACGTTGATGAGCACATCGCTCGTGGTCCGGCCGATCAGCACCGCGGACGGCGCCATCGGCAGCGAGCGGAACCGATCGATGATGCCCTTCTGCAGGTCCTCGACCATGCCCAGACCGGTCCACGTGGACCCGAAGATCACCGTCTGGGTGAAGATGCCCGCGATGAGGAATTCCCGGTACGACATGCCCGGGATGTCGATGGCACTGCCGAACACATACGCGAACAGCAACACGAACATGATCGGCGAGAGGATCGTGAACACGATCAGGTCGGGCACACGCTTGATCTTGATGACGTTGCGTTTCGCGATGGTGAGCCCGTCGGACGCGACCATCTGCATCGTGTTCACTTCGCCGCCTCCTCGTCTGCCTCGTGGCCGGTCAGGGTGAGAAACACGTCGTCGAGTGTCGGTTTGCGCAATGCTGCATCCACCACACGCACGTCCGCAGCGGACAACTTGCCCAGCGCGACGAGAAGTGCCTCGGCGCCGCCGTCCGGGGACGACCCGACCGGGATCGTCAGCGTCCCCGCGCCGCCGTCGATCTGGATCTCACCGGCCGCGACGGATTCGAGCTCGCGCACCGCGACCTCGCGGTGCACCTGATCGGGAATCCCCAGCTCGATACGCTCGCTGCCGACGAGGCTCTTGAGCTCGTCGGCGGTCCCCTCGGCGATCACCCTGCCGTGGTCGATCACGGCGATGTCGTCGGCGAGCCGTTCGGCTTCCTCCATGTACTGCGTGGTGAGCAGCAGCGTCGTGCCACGCGCAACCAGCTGTTCGATGACCTCCCAGAGCCCGAGCCGGGCCCGGGGATCGAGACCGGTGGTGGGTTCGTCGAGGAACAGAACCGGCGGCTCGGCGACGAGAGCACCCGCAAGGTCGAGGCGGCGGCGCATCCCTCCGGAATAGCCTTTGACGGGGCGGTCGCCTGCCTCGACGAGATCGAACCGTTCGAGCAGTTCACGGGCACGTTCCCGGCTGCGTCTGGCACCGAGATGGTAGAGCCGGCCCACCATCTCGAGATTCTCGAAGCCGGTCAGGTACTCGTCGACCGCCGCGTACTGCCCGGAGGCCCCGATGTACGCCCGCAGGGCACGGGCATCGGCGACGACGTCGTAGCCGGCGACCTCGGCGCGGCCGGAGTCCGGCACCAGCAGAGTGGTCAGCACCCGCACCGCGGTGGTCTTGCCCGCACCGTTCGGTCCGAGCAATGCGGTCACCGTGCCCTCCGGTACGCGCAGATCGACGCCGTCGAGCGCCCGCACCTTCCCGTAGGTCTTGATCAGACCCTCTGCGACTATGGCATCAACCATCGGTCCTCCCCTGACCGTCGTCGTGTGCCCCCAGTCTGCCCGACGGTACCGACAAGTCGCGACCGGTTTTCCGCGGGGCGCTCAACCGTCCGCGAGCAACTTCGCCTGGAATCGGCGCATCCCGGCGATCCAGCGGTCGTAGTCCGCACCCTTGTAGCGGTACATGTCGAGAACTTCCGCATGCGGCAGGATCAGGAAATGTTCCTCCCCGATCGCGGCGAGGACGATCTCCGCAACCTCGGACGGCGCGAGTACCTTCCCCGCGGAGGTGACGGCGCGGGTCGCCGTGTCGCCCAGCCCGGTTCCGGATCGCTCCCCCTCCCGTAGCAACGCGGTCTCGACCCCCATCGGGCACAGGCAGGACACGCGGATTCCCTTGTCGCCATAAGTGACCGACAACCACTCCGCGAATCCGACGGCTGCGTGCTTCGTCACCGAATAGGTGGCCGATCCGATCTGGGTCAGCAGGCCGGCCGCGGATGCGGTGGAAACGAAATAACCCTCGCCGCGGTCGAGCCACCTCGGCACGAGCAGTTGGGCAGCGCGGATGTGAGCGCGCACGTTCACGTCGAACGCGCGGTCCCACACGGACTCATCGGCATCGAGACCGGGCGCGCCGGTGATCCCGGCGTTCGCGAAATACAGTGCCACCGGCCCGAGTTCGCGCTCCGCACGGTCGACGAGGGCGCGAATCTCGTCGCTGTCGGCCACGTCCGCCCGCACCCCGAGAGCCGATCCCGTTCCGGAGGGATCGAGTTCGGCGGCGACCCGCTGCGCGGCGTCGCCGTCGAGGTCGGCGAGCAGAACCTTGGCCCCCGCCGCGACCAGACTTCCCGCGATCGCCGCACCGATGCCGCCTCCCGCTCCGGTGACCACCGCAACCTTGCCCTCGACCTGCATATGTCCCCTTTCACCACGATGCCCGTCCCGATTCGCGACGATGCTCGTCCGTGTCTAGTCCACCGCGGCACCACAGGCAATCCGGCGCGTGCGAAAACGGGCGGCTCAGGGCGCGACCTGCTGTACTTGGGAGCGGTTGCCCCAACACGATTCGTCCAGCGGTCGTTCCGGCCGGGATCGGAAGCGGTCGAACATGAGCGTCGAGAAGCCCCCGGCCCGGGGAGTCGGTTCCGGATCGACTCTGGTCCTGGCGGTGCTCGCGTCGGGTCAGTTCCTCATGACCCTCGACAGCTCGGTGATGAATGTGTCGATGGCGACGGTCGCGCAGGACGTCGGCACCACGATCACCGGCATCCAAACGGCGATCACCCTGTACACCCTCGTGATGGCCTCACTGATGATCACCGGTGGAAAGATCGGCTCCATCCTCGGCCGACGCAGGGCGTTCGGCCTGGGATTGATCATCTACGGCATCGGATCGTTCGTCACCGGGCTCGCCCCCAACCTGGCGATCCTGCTGCTGGGCTGGTCACTGCTCGAAGGCGTCGGCGCCGCACTGATCATGCCCGCCATCGTTTCTCTCGTCGCCTCGAACTTCTCACCGGAACGTCGGGCAGCGGCGTACGGGCTGGTCGCGGCCGCCGGGGCGATGGCCGTGGCGGTGGGCCCGCTGCTCGGCGGGGCGGTGACGACGTTCGCATCCTGGCGGTACGTCTTCTTCGGCGAGGTCGTCGTCGTGCTGCTGATTCTGCTGGTTCTACGGAAAGTGCAGGACGTGCCGCCGCAACGCACGCGGCTCGACCTCGTCAGTTCGGTGTTGTCCGTGATCGGCCTCACGATGGTCGTCTACGGGGTGCTGCGGTCGAGCGAATGGGGTTGGGTCCGTTCCAAGTCCGGAGCTCCGCAGGTGATCGGCATGTCCCCTGTCATCTGGCTGGTGCTCGGTGGCATGTTGGTGCTCTACCTGTTCCTGCGGCGTCAGCATTTCTTGACGGAGCGAGGACGTGAGGCGCTGGTCGACCCGGCCCTCCTGACGAACCGGCAACTCACCGGCGGACTCGGCATGTTCTTCGCGCAGTTCGCGGTCCAGGCCGGGGTGTTCTTCTCGGTTCCGCTGTTCCTGTCGGTGGTGCTCGAGCTGAGTGCGGTCCAGACCGGTGTCCGAATTCTGCCGCTGTCGATCGCCTTGGTGCTCGCGGCGACCGGAGTACCCAAGCTGTGGCCGCACGCGAATCCGCAGCGTGTCGTCCGGCTCGGGCTCGGGTCGATGATCGTGGGCATCCTGGTTCTCACCGCCGGCATGGACCCCGGTGCCAACGCGGCAGTCGTCTCGATCCCGATGTTGTTGATGGGTTTGGGATTGGGAGCACTCGCGTCCCAACTGGGCGCGGTCACGGTGTCGGCGGTGCCCGACACACGCAGCGCCGAGGTCGGCGGCTTGCAGAACACCGCCACGAACCTCGGTGCATCATTGGGCACCGCGTTGATCGGATCGATTCTCATCGCCACCCTCACGTCCTCGGTGGTAGCCGGCATCGAGGACAACCCGGCAGTCCCGGCGTCGGTGGAACAGCAGGCCACCACCGACATGGCAGCCGGAGTTCCGTTCCTGTCCGACACCCAGCTCATGAGCGCGCTCGACCAGGCCGGCGTAGACGCCGCCACCCAGCAGGCGATCGTCGCCGTCAATTCGGATGCGCGACTCGAGGCACTGCAGGTCGCGTTCGCGGTCACCGCGCTGATTGCGGTGGCGGCACTGTTCGGCACGGGCCGATTGCCTCGTCGGCCGGTCGGCGCCGAGGACGTCGGTCAGCGCACCCCCGGGGACGCGGAACCCGACGACTGACGACGCGGCAGGGCGAGTTCGCGCAGCCTCACCCAATCCAGGGCAGGCGGGGGAACACGGACGCCCGGGCGGTTGCGGGGAACCCGTACCCGGAGCGCACCCGGGGTGATCGTGCACCGCACCGGTGTCGGCATGCGCAGGGACTCGCCGTCGACACCGACCGGGATGTCGGGTGCGTCGGCATCGACGACCACCTCGGTTGCGGTGCGCTGCACGAGGCCTCGGCTGCGCGCCCGGTTGAGCAGACCGACCGCCTGCCGCGCGCCGGACACCGCGATCGCCACCACACCGAGGCGGCCCCGGTCGAGCCTGGTACGCCGGCCCAGTCCGGCCAGGTCGTCGGTGGTGTACGGGCCGTTGCTGACCAGGATCGCCTGTGGGCCGTCGACGAGTTCCGCGTCGATTCGGGCACGCAGCCGCACCCCACGACTGCCCGCGAGCAGGTCCGGCAGCATCTCGAGCACGGTCCCCGTCTTGTCGTCGCGATAGTCCGAGCTCTGCACGATGTCGGCGTACACCCCGAACGAGGCGTTGTTGACGAACGTGCGGCCGTCGATGTCGCCGAGATCGACGTGCAACTCGACACCGTCGCGCAGCGCGTCGAGGCACGCGGCGGGATCGTCGCGGTCCAGTCCCAGATCGAGCGCGAAATGGTTGCGGGTTCCGGCGCTGATCACCACGAACGGGAGGTCGTGCGCGGCGGCGATCCCGGCGACAAGCGCCTGGGTGCCGTCGCCACCGGCCACCCCGAGCAGGTCGGCTCCGCGCGCGACCGCCTCGAGGGCCAGTGCCTCCACGTCGACCGGTTCGGGGCCGTCGAGCAGCGCCACCGTGGCGCCCAATGCCTCGGCCTTGCGCTGCAGATCGAACTTGATCACCTTCCCGCCGCCGGAGCGAGGATTCATCACCAGGAACGGCCGAGTCACCGGCGTCGCGGGATATTCGGGCTGGGCGGACTCGTCGTGGTGGATCCGCAATGCCGCGCGGGCACACACGAGGGCGAGTGCGATGAGAACACCCGCGACGACCACGACCCACAGGTGCCGCTGGTGGATGTACAACGCCAGCACCGCGATCGGCACCAGGACGGCCAGCCCGAGCGCAGCCGCCCGCAGTGCTCCTCGCCGGGACAGGAACCAGTAGGTCGCGGCGACGGTGACCACGACCCCCGCGATTCCGACGATCACGAGCAGCACGACACCACGCACACCCGCCTCGGCGATCGGCAGGACGATCGCGGCGAGCACACAGAGTCCGGCGGCGCGCGCCCACCAGCGTGCCGCGCCCGGAACCTCGTCGACGACGGCGGACATGGTGGGCTACCCGGTCGGTGCGTCGGTGTCCGGTGGCCGGGTGCCGGCAGCGGACTGCGCCTGCCACGTCCGCACCGGACGGACGAACACTTCGAGTACCAGCAGAGCGAGGAGGACACCGATCACGATCCACACCACCACCAGACCCGTGGGGTACCGCCAGAACATCAGCAGCACCGCACCGATCGCAATGATTGCCACCCGCAATGGAACTCGGGCTCGTGCCACCCACAGTTCCACTTCGTTCGGCGGGCGCGTACGGCGCACCCGCTGCAAGGTGTCCAGTCCGCGTCCGAAACCGCGGCGCACGGCGGTTGCCGAAGCCGAGCCGCCGGTCAGGTACGCCGCCACGGCGATCACCAGGCCGAGGACGGCGACACCGCGTAGCGCGGCCCGCAGCGGCACGAGCACCGTGTCGATGAGTGTGGAGGCGGCGTCCGGAGACAGCACGTCGGGCGGGATCTTGTCGAGATAGATTGCGCGCCCGATGATCAGTGCGATTGCGAGCACGAGCATCCCGATCGCCAGGGCGACGCCGACGAACGCGAGGGCGCGCAGGCGCCGGCCCGCGGGTGCAACCACCACGGCGGCCACCGCCGCAGCGATCGTGACCCACGGCAGGATCCCGGACGCCTTGTCCAGCGCGGACACCGCGCGTTGCGCGCGCACCAGATCCGGTGATTGGAACAGGACGAACTGCTTGTCGATCGCCGGGATCTTCTCCGCGAACGTGAAGCCCCGGTCGATCAGGCGTGCTTTGACATTGTCGATGACCGTGCCCAGCGAGATGCTGACCGTGCCGGACTCGTCCACCGTCACCGAGGACGGCCCGACCTCGCCTGTCACGACCGCGACCAGACCGGTGTGGGCGGCACGGTTCGCCTGGATCCACAGGTCGTCGAATTGGTCGCTGCGCACCAGGGACAGCACCGTTTCGTTGACGAAACTGCGTGCCTGCCCGGCGATCACCGGCGCCAGCCCATCGATAGCGCGGTCGAGACGCGGCGCGTTCCCGGTCGCCGGTACCAGGTCGGTGAGCGCCGACAGCGCGTCCGCGGTGAGTTGCTGGATATCGACCCGGGCGAAGATCTCGTCGGTGACGGAGTCGGCGATCTGATCCTGGATCGCCGGATCGGATGCCAGCGGAGCGACGGTGGTGACGTATCGGTCCGTGTCGAGGACTTCGCCGCGCACGAATCGGGCGGTCACCGTCGCGAGCGCGAGGACCGCGACCAGGACGGTGAGGATCGCCACGGCCGTCCACCGCAGGGCGTGCCGAGGTTCGCGTTCCCGCGGCAGCGCCGCGGGGGGAGGCCCCGCGGCCCGCGACCGCAGGGACGCGACCTCGGCTCGCAATCGCTCCAGTTCGGCCCGCTCGCCCGAGGCGAGCGGGCCGTCCGGGGTACTCGAGCCGGAGGGGCCGGCGCCGGTGGTCATTGCTCAGGGTCTAGTAGTAGTCGGGCTGCGGCTTCCACGTCGACACCGCCCAGATGACCACGATGTCGAGCGCGATGATCAGGATCGACCACCACGGGTAGTACGGCAGCCACAGGAAGTTCGCGATGATCGACAGCGCCGCGATGATGACCGCGGTGACCCGCGCCCACGTCTGGCCCGCCATCAACGCGATACCCACGAGGATCATGAGGATGCCGAGAATGATGTGGATCCAGCCCCAACCGGTGAAATCGAGCTTGTACATGTACTCGACGCCACGGACGAAGACTTCGTCCTCCGCTACGGCGGCGATTCCTTGGAAGAGGGAGATGATGCCGAGGGTCACGAGGATCACCGCGGCTCCGATGGAGGTGCCCGCAGCGATGCCCTGTTTGACGCTGCCGGCCTCCGGATTGACACGCACTTCTTCGGACATGACCGTCCCTTTCACGAGGTGAGTGGTATCGGTAGTATGCGCGCGCTACGCGTTCCCGGCATGTTTTTGATCATCACGGCCCGAACTCCCCTCACCGCCGGTATGGGGTGCAGCCGTCGCCGGAATTGCACCGGGCGACACGGGATATCGACCACATACCCGCCTGCCAGCGGAAACACGGCGCAGACCCGCGCGGAGGGCTATCGTCGAGAACGCCGAAACGCAGTACCCGTCCTCTCAGGAAAAGAGACCGCCGTGACCGGTACCGAACTCGACGAGATGGGCCCCGTCGACTATCTCGTCATCGAATTTCCCGCGAACCGTCCCCCGGACGGCTCCGCGCTTCCCCTGCTGGTCGACCTCGTCGGACGCGGCATCATCCGCGTGCTCGACCTCGAGTTCGTCCAGAAGAGCGCCGACGGGTCCGTCAGCGGGATCGACATCGCCGACGTCGGACTCCAGGGCGACTTCGACGTGACCCTGTTCGCCGAAGCGTTCTCCGGACTGCTCGACGACACAGACCTCGCCGACGCCGGTGAAGCGCTGGAACCGGGGTGCTCGGCAGCGGTCCTGATCTACGAGAACACCTGGGCGGCACCGTTGGCAACTGCCTTGCGCCACAACGGAGCTCAGCTCGTTGCCTCCGGCCGGGTACCGGTACAGAGCATTCTGGCATCACTCGACGCCCTGGAGACCGAGAACTGACAGTGCCCGAGAACTGACAGTGCCCGAGAACTGACACACCGCACATCCGAGAGAAAGGTTGGACTCATGCCCGGATTACTTCGCGGCGTCGCCCGGACCGCCGTGATCGCGGGAACCGCAACGTCCGTGTCGAATCGGGTCTCGCGCCGCCAGGGTCGGCGCTGGGCTCAGCAGGATCAAGAACAGCAGGCCCAGGCGCAGCAGCAGGCCGCACCTCCTCCGCCGCCGCCCGCACCCCCGGCTTCGGGTGGCGTCGACCGGCTCGAGGCGCTCAAACAGCTCGGCGAGCTGAAGGCACAGGGAGTGCTCACCGACGCCGAATTCGAAGCGGAGAAGGCGCGCATCCTCGCCGGCTGACGCGTCGTGCGCTCCGGACCCCCTGTTTTCCGAGCGAAGGGCACGTTCGATCGGTTGAAGGAGACGAACGGTACATTCGCTCGGAAACGGGGGGCCGGGGGGCCGCCGCGTCAGCCCGCGGCCGTCTGACCCAGTGCGTGGGCCTTGAGTTGCTGGAACTCCGCCTCGGTGATCACTCCCGAGTCCAGTAGGGACTTCGCCTCCGTAATGCTCTCGGAGGGCGACTTTCCCGCAACCTGCCGGATGTACTGATCGGTGGCCTGTTTGGCCTCGAACTGCGCTGCACGCGTGCGCTCGGCCATGCCCCGGCCGCGGACGATCAGGTAGACGAACGCGCTGAGGTACGGGAACAGCACCAGGACGATCAACCACAGCGCCTTGACCCAGCCGGAGAGATGGTGATCGCGGAACAGATCGACCACGATCTGGAACAGCACGATCAGATACGCCACGAAGGCGAACACCACGATCGTGTACCACACGTAATCCCAAAACGAATCCATGACGTGCACCTTTCCGAGTGGTCCGTGCGAGGAACCTCCCCGCGGAAGGTTCACCGGATATCTTGCTCCCGAGCGCAGCCGAAACCTGGGCAGTTCGCGAAAACTCGTCGGTTCGCGCTCGTCAGATGCCCGTGCGTGCCTTGACCTTTCCCTCGTCGATCGCGTCGACGAGCTGGTTCCGGTCGTTCTTGTTGCGCTGGGAGTACACTTCCGCGAAGTCCGCGATGGCCTCGTCGAACTCGCTGTCGGAGCCGAGATACGCGGCGATCGCGACGCGGTCGCTCGACCGCGCGTGCCCGTAGGCGAGCACCCGCCCGCACAACCTGCCGTACAGCGTCAGCCCTGTCGGGGTCATCGCCTCGACGACCGCGGAGCCCTTGCCGTCGCGGAGTTGCCGGAGGTAGAAGTCGCGCTGCACTCCGTCGGCGCCCGTGCCCTTCTGCCAGCCGAGGAAGATGTCGCTCGCCGCCTGCATCAGCCGCTGCCCGTTGACGACGCGTTCACCTTCGTTCGCGAACGTCGGACCGTCCACATAGTCCGCGAGCACCGATCGTTGAGCTTCCTTGGCCTGCAGGAACAAGGGGTCGTCGTCGTCGCGACCGCGCAGCAGCATGATCCAGGCGCGGGTACCGACGCTGCCGACTCCCACCACCTTGCGGGCGGCCTGCACGAATTCGAATTGTTCGAGCAGGACGCGACGGTCCCACTGCAGGGTCGATCGGTACGACCGGAGGCGCTCGTGCAGCTCCTGATAGATCAGTTCGGTGTCGAGATCGGCAAAGACCTCCTCGATCGGAACGATGAGCGGTGGGGCGCTGATGATCCGGCGTTCGCCGTCGACGATCGTCGTGAGTTTCCCGAGCGCCTGCACGCTGTCGCGGGTCATCGACTTCTCGATGAGTTTTCGGGTGCGCTTCTTCATCGACGAATCGAGTTCGTCGCGCAGATCCACGAGTTCGGTGGACGGTTCGACGTGTGAGTACCAGACGGCAAGGTTTCCCCGCTCGGCCTGTGCGAGCATCGTCTCGCGGTATTCGGCGGCGCAGGCCCGGGTGATCCGTTTACGTTCCTTCCCGGTGAAACCGTTGTCGCGGGCCGCGACCGCGAGGCTCGCCACGAGCCGTTTGACGTCCCATTCGAACGGACCGGGGTAGGTCTCGTCGAAATCGTTGACGTCGAATGCCAGTTTACGTTCCGGCGTGGCGAAGAGCCCGAAGTTGCTCAGGTGCGCGTCTCCGCACAACTGGGAGATCAGGCCGCTGTTCGGGGTGCGCGACAGATCGTCCGCCATCACCAGCGCAGCACCGCGGTAGAACGCGAACGGGGAACTCGACATCCGCCCGTACCGGACCGAGATCAGTTGCGGGATCCGGGTCGCGGCCTGCTGCTCCAACAGGGCGAGCGGATCGCGACCTTCGTCGGGAGAGACCTCGGCGAGGGCGGCAATCGGGGTGGTGCGACGCGCCGCGAGACCGGCCTCGACGCGCTGTTCCCACGTGGGGTGCGGGACGACGTACCCGTTCGTGTCCGACATGGCTGATCCCTCCGAGCGGCTGCGCCGATCGTTCCGGTCCACTCGTCCGGCCGTCCGGCAAACAGGATGGGCAAGGGCCGGCACCGGCCGGCGGGTTCCACGGTATCCCGCTCGCGGCACAGCGATGAGACGAACGACGCAGCCTCGGCACGGATCGGCCGGGAAAGGGATCAGCCGGTCACGCGTGCCGCGTTGCCGGCGTCGACGGGCAGGACCGTACCGCTGATGTGGGCGGCGGCCTCGGCGGCAAAGAACAGCACGACCCGGGTGATCTCCGCAGGGTCGAGCCACGGCACCGGCTGCGCGTGCAGGGACGCGAACACCGGGGCCACATCGTCGGCGGTCGGCTTCTCGAGGTCGGGCCGCAGCATGCCGTACAGGAAATCGTTGTGAATCATCGGCGTCGAGATATTACCGGGCGCAATGGCGTTGACGGTGATTCCGTGCTGCGCGAGATCGAGCGCGGCACTCTTCGTCAGGCCGATGACCCCCCACTTGGACGCGCTGTAGGCGGCCATGTTCGTGTTGCCGGCACGGCCGAGCATCGAGGAGATCGTCACGATCCGGCCGTAGCCACGCTCGATCATGCCGGGCGCGACCGCCCCGATGGTGTTGAACACGCCCGTGAGGTTCGACGAGATCGCCTCGTCCCACATGTTCTGCGGCATCATCTGCACGGGCGCCGCCACGGACACCCCGGCATTGGCGACCGCGATGTCGATACGGCCGAACTCGTCGGCGGCGCGCGCGACGAGCGCGTCGAGGGCACCGCGGTCGGCGGTGTCGAGCTTCTCGGCGATCACGCGCCGGCCGGTCGCCTCGATCAGGCGAACGGTTTCCGCTAGGTCGTCGTCCGTTGCGAGCGGATAGAACACCCCGTCGCTGTTCTCGCATCGATCGCAGATCACGATGTCGGCGCCGCGCTCGGCGAACGCCACGGCGTGCGAACGCCCTTGCCCGCGCGCCCCGCCGGTGATCAGCGCGACCTTGCCCTCGAACTCTTTCACGTCCACTCCCGTCGTCGGCTACCGGATCATCGGTACCCGAGCGGGATCGGTTCCACCACAACCGATCCCACTCACCGGTTTCTGCCGGGATGCTATCTCGACAGGACGAGACCCGACGTGGGTACTCCGGTGCCGGCGGTGACGAGAACGTTCTCGACGTCGGGAACCTGGTTGACCGAGGTGCCGCGGATCTGCCGTACCGCCTCCGCGATGCCGTTCATGCCGTGAATGTACGCCTCGCCGAGCTGGCCGCCGTGCGTATTCAGCGGCAGATGCCCGCCGAGTTCGATGCCGCCGTCCGCGATGAAGTCCTTCGCCTCGCCGGGCTTGCAGAATCCGAGTTCCTCGAGCTGCATGAGTACGTACGGGGTGAAGTGGTCGTAGAGCACCGCCGTCTGCATGTCCTGCGGGGTGAGGCCGGACTGCTCCCACAGCTGGTTGCCGACGATCCCCATCTCGGGCAGGCCGGTCAACCCGTCCCGGTAGTAGCTGGTCATGATGAACTGGTCCTGCGCACTGCCCTGGGCGGCGCCGGCGATCAGCACCGGCGCCTGCTTCAGGTCCTTCGCGCGTTCGGGGCTGGTAACCACGATCGCGACACCGCCGTCCGATTCCTGGCAGCAGTCGAGCAGGTGCAGCGGCTCGGCGATCCACCGGGAGTTCTGGTGGTCCTCGAGCGTGATCGGTTTGCCGTGGAAGAACGCCTTCGGGTTGGTGGCGGCGTGCTTGCGGTCCGCGACCGCGACCGCGCCGAAGTCGGCACTGGTCGCACCGGTCATGTGCATGTACCGCTGCGCGACCATCGCGACGAACGAGGCCGGGGTGCTCAGGCCGTGCGGATACGAGAACGCGTTGTCGGTGCCCGACGAATTGACCTGGGTGGCCAGGGCCGAGTTGACCTGCCCGAAGCGGGCACCCGAGCGTTCGTTGAACGCGCGGTAGGCGACGACGACATCGGCGACACCGGTGGCGACCGCCATCGCGGCCTGCTGCACCGTCGCACATGCGGCGCCGCCGCCGTAGTGGATGCGCGAGAAGAACTTCAGGCTCGGGATGCCCACCGACCGCGCGACCGCGACCTCGGTGTTGGTGTCCATCGTGAACGAAGTGAGACCGTCGACGTCCTCGGGACGCAGCCCTGCGTCGTCGAGGGCGGCGCGGACCGCTTCGGCGGCCAGGCGCAGTTCGCTGCGTCCGGAGTCCTTGGAGAAGTCGGTGGCGCCGATGCCGACGATCGCGGCGCGGCGGGACAACCCGCTCATGCGGTACCTCCGATCACAAGGGTGGCCTTGGCGTTGATGTGATTACCGAGGCTGTTGCTGCCCACGATGTCCAGGGTGATCAAACCGTCGTCGACCGAGGCGACGGTGCCGGTCAGCGCCAGCGTGTCGTGCGCGTACCAGGGGACGCCGAGCCGCAACGAGATCGACTTGATCACCGCGCGGGGCCCGGCCCAGTCGGTGACGTAGCGCTGCACCAGCCCGGTGTCGGTGAGGATGTTGACGAAGATGTCCTTCGATCCCTTTTGCTGCGCGAGGTCGCGGTCGTGGTGGACGTCCTGGAAGTCCCGGGTGGCCAGCGCGGTCGACACGATGAAGGTCGGGTCGCCGTGGATGGACAGGGCGGGCAGCGTCTCCCCCGCCGTCACCGTCCCGGTGTTCGAATGCGCGGTGTTCATGCGGTCTCCTGACGGGGTGTCCAGGCATACAGCGTCCACGGCTCGCCGCCGGTCTCGTCGTCGGCCGGGAAGTCGAGGTAGGTCACCTCGACGGGCATGCCGATGCGCACGTCGGCGGGGTCGACGCCGCGCAGCTCGCCGAGCATGCGGATGCTGCGGGAACCGTCGCTCCGCTCGCCCCCGGCGCTCTCCTCGAGCTCGACCAGCGCGACGACGAACGGCAGCGACCGGCCCGGCACCTTCGGTGCGTGGTGTACGACGTAACTGAAGACGGTGCCGCGCCCGGATGCGACGACATAGTCGGTGGTTTCGGTCCTGTCCAGCCACAGCGCGGCGACCGGTGGGTGTTGCAGGGAACCGTCGGGCCGGCGCTGGATGCGCAGCTCGTGCGCGACGATGCCGTCCCAGAAGAACTGCGTGTCCTGTGACGCGGACGGACGCAGCAGGCGTGTCGCGTCGAGATCGTCCGGAACCGCCGGTGCGACCGCGGCCGCGACCGCTTCCCTGGCGGGCGGCGCGAATTTCAGGATGCGGAACAGCATTTCGGCGACGATCTCGTCGCCGACCTTCCAGATGTTGCGGGTGGTGAAGAACCAGCCTTCGCCGAGACCGGTCTTCTTCGGACCCACCACGTCCTCGAGGGTGGATTCGATCGTGACCTCTTCACCGGGCCGCAGGTAGCGGTGATAGACCTGGTCACAGTTGGTCGCGACCACGGAGGTGTAGCCGGCGTCGTCGAGGATGCCGGTCATCCGGCCGAGCGGATCGTCCGCCTCGCGCTGCGCGCCGAGTCCGCGCATCGTCCACACCTGGGCCATCGCCGGGGGCGCGACGAGCCCGCCGTGCCCGGCCGCGACCGCGGCATCGGAGTCGGTGTAGATCGGGTTCTCGTCGCCGATCGCCTCGAGCCAGTTGCGGATCATCGGCATGTTCACCGGATCGCGTCCGGAGCGGGGCTTCGACGGGCCGTCGCCACGGACACGTTCGGCGGCGGCGAGGATCTCGTCGGGTATCGCCATCGGAAGTTCCTCTCTCACCGCGGAACCCGGGGCATGCCCAGTCCCGCCGTCGCGATCAGTTCGCGCATCACCTCGTTGACGCCACCGCCGAAGGTGATCACGAGATTCCGCTTGATCTGCATGTCCAGCCAGCTCAGCAGCTCACCCGTGCCGGGGTCGGCGGGGTCGCCGTGGCGTCCGACGATCTCCTCGGCGAGCCGGCCGACCCGCTGGATACGTTCGGTGGCGAACACCTTGGTGGCCGAGGCGTCCGCGATGTCCACGGCGTCGGATTCGCTCGCCGCGACCTGCCAGTTGAGCAGTTCGTTGAGGCGGAAGGTTGCGCGGATCTCCCCGAGCGCGCGCCGCACGTCGGGTTCGTCCAGCAGATCATTCTTCTTCGCCCACTCGGCCACGTGGTCGTAGAGACCGCCGACCTTGCCGGCCGGTCCGAGCATGACACGCTCGTGGTTGAGCTGGGTGGTGATCAGTTTCCAGCCCCTGTTCTCCTCCCCCACAAGCATGTTCGCCGGGACCCGCACGTCGCTGTAGTAGGTCGCGTTGACGTGGTGGGCGCCGTCGCACGTGATGATCGGGGTCCAGCTGAAGCCCGGGTCGGTCGTGTCGACGATGAGGATCGAGATGCCACGGTGCCGCGAGTCGGCGGGACCGGTGCGCACCGCGAGCCAGATGTAGTCGGCGTCGTGGCCGCCGGTGGTGAAGATCTTCTGGCCGTTGACGATATAGGAATCGCCGTCGCGCACGGCGCTGGTGCGCAGCGCGGCCAGGTCGGTGCCGGCCTCCGGTTCGGAATAGCCGATCGCGAAGTGCACCTCGCCGGAGAGGATGGCGGGCAGGAACTTCCGCTTCTGCTCCTCGGTGCCGTACACCTGCAGGGTCGGCCCGACGGTCTGCAGTGTGACGCTCGGCAACGGAACGTCGGCGCGGACCGCTTCGTTGGCGAAGATCTGCTGTTCGATCTCACCGAACCCGCGGCCACCGAATTCCGTGGGCCAGCCGACGCCGAGCCAGCCGTCCTTGCCCATGCGGCGGATGACCTCACGGTAGGTGGGGCCGTGCCGCTCGGTGCGCATGATCGCGGCCTCCGCCGGGGAGATGAGATCCGCGAAGTAACGTCGCAGTTCCGCTTGCAGCGCGCGCTGCTCGTCGGTCAGATCGATGAACACCGGGCCCCCACGAGGTCGAGTCGGTACGAGGCGCCGCCGAGCAGGCGCGCCAGATCCTTGGCGGTCGAGGAATAACGGTGCAGCGGATAGGTCACGTCGACCCCGATGCCGCCGTGCAGGTGGTGCAGAACCCGCATCGCGGGCGGCAGTTCCTCGGCGATCCAGTACGCCGTGACGTCGAGATCGTCGTCCACCGTCGCCGAGCGGGCACCGTCGTGAGTGACGCGCCAGGCCGACGCGAGCGCCGCGACGTGCAGGGTGCGCGCGGTGACGTAGACGTCGGCGATCTGCTGCGCGACAGCCTGGAAGGCCGCGAGCGGCTTACCGAACTGATGCCGCGTGCTCAGGTGTTCGGCGGTCAATGCCGTTGCGCCGTCGAGCAAGCCGTCCGCGTACGCACCGATCGATGCGAGCGCGAGCCGGTACAGGACCGCGACGTCGGCGGCGGGGTCGGCCCCGTCGCCGAGGAGCACGCCGACCGCGCCGTCGAACCGCACGGAGAACTCGGCACTCCCGGCCGCGGACGGGCTCGCGGTCGCGGTGACACCGTCGGCGGTCGCGGCGACGGCGACGACACCGGCGTCGGTGGGCACCAGGATGTGCCGGGCGGTGGCGGCGTGCGGGACCGCGACGAAGTAGCCGGTGACCGCGTGGCCGCCGCCGACGGCCTGCGCCGTCGCGGCGGGTGCGGCC
>NZ_BCXI01000006.1 GCF_001895025.1 Rhodococcus zopfii NBRC 100606 = JCM 9919 | reverse complement strand
CCGCCGCCGACGGCCTGCGCCGTCGCGGCGGGTGCGGCCGGGAACGGCCGGCCCTGCTCGGACAGGGCCGCGGTGAGCACGGCACCGCCCGGGACGTCGGCGAGCAGCGCGTCCTGCTGCTCGTCGGTGGCCAGCGCGACGACGGGCAGCACCCCGAAGCCGAGGGTGGCCAGGGCCGGGACCGGCGCGGCCTTGCGCCCGATCTCGGTGAGCACCGTCGCGACCTCACCGACGCCGAGTCCGGCGCCGCCGAGGCGTTCGGGGAGGGCGAGGGCGAGCAGGTCGGCGCCGGCGAGCGCGGACCACAGATCGTCTGCGGTCAGGTCGCGGGCGAGCAGGTCGACGGCGACTTCCGCCACCGCCTCCTGCGTCTCGTCACGTGCGAAGTCCACAATTCCACCTTCGATTAGAACGTGTGCCACGTTGTAACACCCCTGAGCGCGTCGGTGGGATGCAAGTCCCGGTCACCGGGGCAGTCCCAGCAGACGTTCGGCGGCCAGGCTGAGAAGTATCTGTTCGGTGCCGCCGGCGATGGTCAGGCAGCGCGTGTTGAGGAACTCACGGCTGAGCGGGCCCTCGACCCACCCCGCCTCGCCCGCCAGGTCCATCGCCAGCTCGGACGTGTCCTGCCGCTGCCGCACACCGATGAGCTTGCGCACGCTCGATGCCGGACCCGGATCCTGGCCGCCGATCTGCGCGAGGGTCGTGCGCAGGTCGAGCAGCGAACCCACCATCGCCTCGCCGATCTGGGTGGCGATCCGGTCCTCGGCGACCGGGTCGCCGGGGCTGGACAGTTCGAGCAGGTCCTCGATGGCATTGCCGAGCGACGACTTGCTGCCCATTGCCACCCGCTCGTTCGCGAGGGTGGTGCGCGCGAGCTTCCAGCCGCCTCCGAGCGCGCCGACCACGCAGTCGTCGGGCACGAACACGCCGTCGAGGAAGACCTCGTTGAACAGCGCGTCGCCGGTGATCTCGCGCAGCGGCGAGACGGTGATGCCCGCGGACTTCATGTCCACCAGGAAGTAGGTGATGCCGTTGTGTTTCGGTGCGTCGCGGTCGGTGCGGGCCAGGCAGATCGCCCAGTCCGCGACCTGCGCGAGTGACGTCCACACCTTCTGCCCCTGCAGTGTCCAGCCGCCGTCGACCTTCTCGGCGGTCGTGCGCAACGCCGCGAGATCGGAGCCGGCGCCGGGCTCGGAGAACAGCTGACACCACACGACATCGCCGCGCAGCGTCGGCATCACGAACCGTTCGATCTGTTCGGGAGTGCCGTGCTCGAGGATCGTGGGCACCGCCCACCAGCCGATCACCAGATCGGGCCGATCCACACCGGCCGCGGCGAGTTCCTCGTCGATGAGGATCTGCTCGGCGGCACGGGCACCACGGCCGTACGGGGCGGGCCAGTGCGGCGCGAGGTAGCCGGACTCGGCGAAGGCGTTGCGGCGCTCCGGCCCGGAAAGCCCTGCAAACGAGGCGATTTCGGCGCGGATGCGGGCGCGGTCGTCGTCGAACTCGGACAGGTCGACACCCAGGTGACGTCGCACACCGGCGCGGGTCAGCGCGGTGACCCGCGCACGCCAGAACGTGGATCCGCCGAGCAGCTGACGGGTGGTGACGGCGCGACGCAGGTACAGGTGGGCGTCGTGTTCCCACGTGAATCCGATACCGCCGAGCACCTGGATGGCGTCCTTGGCGGTCTGCACCGCGGCGTCGAGCGCGACGGCGGTCGCGACGGCCGCAGCGATGGGCAGCTCGTCCGGCGCGGCGTCGACGGCGGAGGCCGCGTCCCATGCGGCGGCGCGGATCTTCTCTGTGCGGCACAGCATCTCGGCACACAGGTGCTTGACGGCCTGGAACGCGCCGATCGGCTTGCCGAACTGTTCGCGGATTTTCGCGTACTCGACGGCGGTGGTCAGCGCCCAGCCGGCGATCCCGGCGAGTTCGGCGGCGGCGAGCGTCGCGACCAGGTCGCGGACCAGGCCCGCGCGCACGGTCACGACACGGTCTGCGGTGACCGCGACCGAGTCGAGCCGGACCCGCGCCAGTGCGCGGGACTTGTCGAGGGTGTCGAGGGGCTCGAGCCGGAGACCGGGGCTGTCGGCGTCGACGAGCGCCCAGCGCTCCTCACCGCCGGATGCAGCGTCACCGTCGTCGCCGGCGACGCGCACGAGGACTGCGACCCCGGGTTCCGCGGCGACCGCCGGTCCGGCATCGCCGCTGAGGGCGAGGCCCTCGGTGGTCTCGGTGGCATCGACCGCGAGATCGAGCGCGGCGGCCGCGGGCAGCGTGCCCTCGCTCAGCACAGCGGCGGTCTTCGCGGCGGAATCGCCGCCGGAACCGAACACGAGCGCGGCCAGCGCGGTCGTGAGAACGGGTCCCGGTGCCAGTTCGTGCGCGGCCTGCTCGAGCATCACGGCCAGATCGACCGCGGTGGCACCGAGCCCACCGGAGGATTCGGGAACGGCCACCCCGAACAATCCGAGCTCGGCGAGCGAAGCCCATCCGGGTTGCCACATTTCCGCTGGCTGATGGCGTAGTTTCTCTATCGGTGCCGCGGCGCGCGCCCAAGCACGCACGGAGGCCTGGACAGCCCGCTGTTCTTCGGTGGTGGCGATACTCACAGCGGATCTCCGCCTTTCGAAAAATGACATCAACGTCTAGAACGTGTTCTAATATGACACCGGTTCAGAGTCAAGGTGTGAGGGAAAGAAGTCCAATCCATGACGACACCGTCCAGCTCGCGGTCGAGCGGAAACGGAACCCTGTCCGCGCTCACCGAGGACGACCTCAGTTCCAATGCCCAGAAGGAGCGCCGCAAGCGGATTCTCGACGCAACCCTGGCGCTCGCGTCCAAGGGGGGATACGAGGCCGTCCAGATGCGCGCGGTCGCCGAGCGCGCCGACGTCGCGGTCGGCACGCTCTACCGGTACTTCCCGTCCAAGGTGCACCTGCTGGTGTCCGCGCTCGGCCGGGAATTCGCACGTATCGACAGCAAGGGCAAGATCCCGCCGGGCCACACCCCGCTCGAACGCATGAACCTGATTCTCAGCCTCATCACCCGTGCCATGCAGCGCGACCCTTTGCTCACCGAAGCGATGACCCGCGCGTTCATGTTCGCGGACGCCTCCGCCGCCGCCGAGGTCGACCGGGTCGGCAAGCTCATGGACCGGTTGTTCGCCCGCGCCATGAACGAGGGCGAGCCGAGCGAGGAGGAGCTGGCCGTCGCGCGCGTCATCAGCGACGTGTGGCTGTCGAATCTCGTGGCGTGGCTGACCCGCCGCTCGTCCGCGACGGACGTCGCCCGCCGGCTCGAGCTCACCGTCGAATTGCTGCTCGGCGACGGCTCCCTGCGTCCCGCCTCGGCGCCCGTCGTCGGCGCCTGAGCGCCCGGCGAACGAACCTGTAACCGGGAACACGTCCCGAACCGGGCATCCGGAGCGACGGGCGGGACCTATTCCCCTACCGTGGGAAGAATGAGCGCCCAAGACCTCCCGATCGACCTGCGTCGCGCACTCGTCACGGTCGCGCGATCCCCGCGGCTGCTCGTGGCGTCGGACTACGACGGAACGGTCGCGCCCATCGTCGCCGATCCAGACAAGGCGTTCCCGCACGCCGAATCGGTGCGTGCCCTGCGCGCGCTCGCGAGCCTGCCGTCGACGTCGGCCGCGGTCATCTCCGGCCGCGCCCTCAAGGACCTGGCCGCACTGTCGCGGCTGCCCGCGGAGGTCCAGCTGGTCGGCAGCCACGGCTCCGAGTTCGACATCGGATTCGTGCACGCCGTCGACACCGACGCCAAGCAGTTGCTGCGCGACATCGTCGCCGGACTCGACGGCGTCGTCCGGCTCTACGCCGGTGTGCACGTCGAGATCAAGCCGGCCAGCGCGGCCCTGCACGTGCGCAACGCCACCGAAGACGACGCGGAGCTCGCCCTGGCCACCGTCCGCAGCGACCTCGCGCGCCTGCCCGGCGTCCAGGTCACCGAGGGCAAGGCCGTGATCGAGTTGTCCGTCGTACCGACCGACAAGGGTCGCGCGCTCGACATCATCCGGCACCAGGAATCCGCGAGCGCCGCGGTGTTCTTCGGCGACGATGTCACCGACGAGAAGGCCTTCCGGTCGCTGCACGGACCGGACGTCGGG
This sequence comes from Rhodococcus zopfii NBRC 100606 = JCM 9919, assembly GCF_001895025.1. Classification (GTDB taxonomy): domain Bacteria; phylum Actinomycetota; class Actinomycetes; order Mycobacteriales; family Mycobacteriaceae; genus Rhodococcus; species Rhodococcus zopfii. The sequence continues at coordinate 60,910 of NZ_BCXI01000006.1, read as the reverse complement.
GTCAAGGTCGGCGACGGCGAGACGGACGCCGAGTTCCGCGTGGAGAGCACCGAGGAGGTCGCCGCGGCCCTGGCGTTCCTGCTCGAGCAGCGCCGCACCTGGCTGTCCGGCGCGGACGCCCCGCGCATCGAACGTCTCACGATGCTCGCGAGTCCCCGGTCGAAGGCACTGATCACCCCGGACGGCACCGTCTCGTGGTTGTGTCATCCGGAGCCGGACTCGGCCGCGGTGTTCGCGCACCTGCTCGGCGGTGACGCCGCCGGTCACTTCACGATCGGCCCGCTGCGCGAAGCCCTGCCGCTGAGCCAGCGGTACGTCGACTCCACCATGACCGTGGTGACGCGCTGGGCGAGCCTGGCGGTCATCGACTACCTACCGCACGACGTCGAACCGAGCCGTACCGATCTGACGCGTGTCATCACCGGCACCGCGAAGGCGGTCGTGACCTTCGCGCCGCGGCCCGAGTTCGGTCAGGGGCAGGTCACCCTCGAGGCCTGCGACGACGGCTTGCGGGTGCTCGGCCTGAACGAGCCGTACGTGCTGCGCTCCCCCGGTGTGCGGTGGAACATCACCACCGACGGAGCGCAGCAGACCGCACACGCGGAGGTGGACCCGTCGGAGAACGACATCATTCTCGAACTCCGTTGTGGTACAGAAGATCTGAGCCCCCATCCGGTGTCGGAGGTGGAACGTCGCGCGGAGGCGGAGGCGTACTGGTGGCAGTGGGCCGCGGAACTCGAGCTGCCACCGCTCAAACCGGACCTCATCAAGCGGTCGGCACTCACCCTGCGCGGCCTGGTCCACGAGCCGACCGGCTCGATCCTGGCCGCGGTGACAACGTCGCTGCCCGAGGAGATCGGCGGCGTCCGCAACTGGGACTACCGCTACTGCTGGCTCCGCGACGCCGCGCTCACCGCCCACGCGCTGGTCAGCGTCGGCTCGCTCGCCGAGGCCGAGGCCTACCTGGACTGGGTGCATCGCGTCCTCGAGACGATTCCCGGGCCGGAACGACTACACCCGCTGTATTCACTTGCCGGCGGCCCGCTTCCGCCCGAGGCCGTACTCGACACCTTGCCCGGCTACGCCGGGTCCCGGCCGGTGCGGGTCGGCAACGCCGCCAACCAGCAGGTGCAGCTCGACGTGTTCGGCCCGATCGTCGACCTGATCTCGGCGCTCGCACATCGGCGCGAGGAACGCGGCGTCCCGCACGCCGACGCGCTGACCGACCGCGACTGGGACCTGGTGTGCGCGATGGTCACCGCCGTCGAGCGTCGCTGGTTCGAACCGGATCACGGCATCTGGGAGATCCGCGACAACCCACGGCATCACGTGTACTCGAAGGTGATGGGGTGGCTCACCGTCGAACGGGCCCTGACCTTGGCCACGAAGTTCGGGCGGCCCGCCGGTGAGGGCTGGGCCGAGCTTCGGGACGAGATCGCCGACGAGGTGCGGGAGAAGGGCTGGAACGAGGACGTCCGCTCCTACACCGCGGCCTACGACGGCACCGACCTCGACGCCGCGACGCTGTTCGTCGGCCTGTCGGGACTGATCGACCCGAGCGACGAGCGGTTCCACGCCACCGTCGTCGCGACCGAGGCCGAACTGCGCAGCGGATCGACGGTGTACCGGTACCGGCACGAGGACGGCCTGCCCGGCACCGAGGGCGGTTTCCACCTGTGCGCCGCGTGGCTCGTCGGGGCGTATCTCCTCGTCGGCGCCCGGCCTCAGGCGGAGGCGCTGTTCGCGCAGCTCGTGGCGGCGGCCGGCCCGACCGGCCTGCTCAGCGAGGAGTACGACCCGGTCGCCGAGCGCGCACTCGGCAACCATCCGCAGGCGTACAGCCACATCGGGCTGCTGCGCTGCGCGCAGTTGCTGTCGGGACAGTCGATCTGATCTGCACACCGAACTGACACACGCGCATGCCAGGACGTGCGCGTGTGTCTTTTTCGTCGGCGAATCCTGATCGCGGACTATTCAGCGACCCAAAGACTCTCGGCCGGGCCGGCGGTGCGGCCCGGGAGCAGTTCGGTCTTCAGCGTTTCGAACTGACCGAACCCGGAGTGCGACGGCGCCGCGAGCAGCAGCTCGCCGGTGCGGCGACCCTTCTCCTTCTGCGGCTGCCGGATCGTGGTCAGCCCCTCGCGCAGCGCCTCGTCGATGCCGTCGAAGCCGGTGATCGACAGGTGCCCGGGCACATCGAGCCCGGAGTTGTGCGCCCACGCGAGAGCACCGAGCGCGAGAACGTCGGTGGTGCACATGAGCGCGGTGATCCGCGGATCGGCCGTCATCGCCTGGGCGGCACCGGCGGCACCGTCGTCGGCGGTGTGCGCATACCGCTCGACGACGGTGAGTTCGGCGGGGTCGAGCCCGGCGGCCCTCATCGCCTCCTGCACACCGCGGATCCGCTCCTGCTGCACGTGGAACCGGTCGGCGCGGAGTCGCGCAGCGTCGACGACACCGTTGTGGCGATCGCGCCCGAGCCGCATGCACACGACGCCGATCCGCTTGTGTCCCAATCCGATCAGATATTCGGCGAGGCGGCGCATCGCACCGCGGTCGTCGATGCCGACGAGCGGTGCGGTGGAGATACCGCGCGGCTGATCGCATACCACGATCGGCAGGTGCCGTTCGAGCACGGCCGCGAGATAGGGGTCCCCGTCGGGGACCGAGTAGACGACGAATCCGTCGACGGAGGACCGGTGCACGACCTGCGCGGCCTCTTCGTCGTCGCGGCCCGGCCCGGCCGGGACCAGAAGCAATCCCTGCCCGGCGACCTCGCAGGCCTCGGACAGTCCCGACAGGAAACTCATCGCCGCGGGGTCACGGAACGAGTAGCTCAGCGCCTCGGTGAGCAGGACACCGACGGTTCCCGCCTTGCGGGTCCGCAGTGACCGCGCCATCGGGTCGGGCCCGGGATAGCCGCGGCGCTTGGCGACCTCGAAGACGCGTTCGCGCAGTTCCGCGGACAGTTGGTCGGGCCGGTTGTAAGCATTGGAAACCGTGGTCCGCGAGATCTTCAGCTCGGCCGCGATCGACGCCAGAGTGGCCTGGCGGCGCGGCTGTCGGGACCGGGGCATGCACGGACCGTATCGGTGTGTCACCTGTCACGGCCACCCGGGTCGGGTCGGAAGTCCCCTCCGGGTCCGCTAAAGTAGAACGGTAACGGTTTCCAATAACGTTAGGGTTGCCTGCTCACGGACACGCCCGACGTCGAATCCAGGAGAAGGATCCAGTGCGACTGTCCCCACGCACGCGTGCCGCAACCGCCGCCGCAGCCCTTGCCTGCGCCGCCGCGCTGACCCTGACCGCATGCGGTTCCGCCGCCGACTCGGATTCGGACGGGATCACGGTCGTCGCGTCGACGAACGTGTGGGGTTCGGTCGCGCAGGCGGTCGCCGGCGACCGCCTCCAGGTCCGGTCCCTGATCAACGAGCCGTCCGCGGACCCCCATTCCTACGAGGCCAGCCCGGCCGACGCCGCCGCGATCAGCGATGCCTCGCTCGTCGTCTACAACGGTGGTGGCTACGACCAGTTCGTCGACGACATCCTCGAATCCACGAACACCGCTGCCGCGACCGTCGATGCCTTCGCCCTGTTCGAGTCCGGCGAGAGCAGCGACCTGCACGCCGGGCACGATCACGGAGCCGAGGCGACCGTCGATGCCGGAGCCGAGGCGACCGTCGATGCCGGAGCCGAGGCGCACGACGAGGCCGAAGCGACCCACGACGGCGGTCACGAAGAAGACAGCCACGCCGAGGACAGTCACAGCGGGGATGGCCACGAGGGCCACGACCACGGCGGCATCAACGAGCACGTCTGGTACGACCTGGCGACCGCCGACGCCGTCGCGCATACCGTCGCCGACCGCCTCGCGGAACTCGACCCCGAGGGCGCGGACGTCTACCGCGCCAATGCGACCGCCTTCCACGCGCGGCTGCACGAGGTCTCCGATCGCACCGCCGCGGTCGCGGCCGCGCACCCGCAGGCACCGATCGCCCAGACCGAGCCGATCGCGCACTACCTGGTCCTCGCGGCGGCGCTGAACGACGTCACCCCCACCGACTTCACCAACGCCGTCGAGAACGGCACCGACCCCTCCCCCGCGTCGATCGCTGCGACCCGCCAGCTGCTGCTCGACAAGCAGGTCCGGGTGCTGATCTACAACCCGCAGACCGAGGACAAGGTGAGCCGCGAGATGCGCAGCGCCGCGGAACAGGCCGGCATCCCCGTGGTGGAGGTGTCCGAGACGCTTCCCGAGGGCCTCGACTACGTCCAGTGGCAGACCGGCACCGTCGACGATCTGGCCGCTGCCCTCGGCGCCCCCGCCTGATCCACCCGCCCGAGAACCCTGACCACCCGCTCGAGAACCGGAGTCCGGTGAGCACACACATCCCCGACAGCTCTCCCGCCGTCGAACCCGAACACGCCGCCGTCGAGCTCCGCAATGCCCGGCTGGCATTCGGTGACCGCACGCTGTGGGCGGACCTGGACCTGACGGTCCGGCCCGGCGAGTTCGTCGCTGTGCTCGGCCCCAACGGTGCCGGTAAGTCGTCGCTGCTCAAGGTGCTGCTCGGCCAGCTCCCGCTCAGCGGCGGAACCGCCACCATCGCCGGTTCCCCGGCGAAGACGGGGAACGCACACGTGGGATACGTGCCGCAGCAGAAGTCGCTCGACGAAGGCGTGCCGTTGCGCGGACGCGACCTCGTCGGCCTGGGTGTCGACGGGCACCGGTGGGGCACCGGAGTCCGATTCTGGAAGACGCGGCGCACTGCCGTGGACGCCGCGATCGCGCAGGTCGGTGCCGAGTCCTACGCGAACGCCCCGATCGGTTCTCTGTCCGGCGGTGAACAGCAACGGCTGCGCATCGCGCAGGCTCTCGTCGGCGACCCGCGGGTTCTCCTGTGCGACGAACCGCTGCTCAGTCTCGACATCGCGAACCAGCACCTGGTGTCCGCGCTCATCGACCGGCGGCGCCGCGACCACGACACCGCGGTACTGTTCGTCACCCACGAGATCAACCCGATCCTGCCGCTCGTCGACCGTGTTCTCTATCTCGTCGACGGACAGTTCCGCATCGGCACCCCCACCGAGGTGATGACCTCGGAGGTGCTGTCCGAGCTGTACCGCACCGACGTCGAGGTGCTGGAGGTGCGCGGCCGCCTGGTGGTCGTCGGCACCGGCGACGCCATCGATGCGCTCGGCAGCGCGGGCGGACTGCGTCCCGGTGAGGGCGTTCATCACGACCATCACGAGGATCACGCATGAGCAGCAAATTCACGGACGCGATGGGCCGCATGTTCGACTGGCAGGCCACCGTGGAGCTGCTGCAATACGATTTCGTGCAGCAGGCGCTGCTCGCCGGCGCGATCCTCGGTCTGCTGGCGGGCATCATCGGGCCGCTGATCGTGAGCCGGCAGATGGCGTTCTCGGTGCACGGCACGTCCGAACTGTCGCTCACGGGTGCGGCCGCGGCGCTGCTCGTCGGTGTCTCCGTCGGCATCGGCGCGGTCTTCGGCGCCGTCGTCGCGGCGATCCTGTTCGGTATTCTCGGGACCCGCGCCCGCGAACGCGACTCGGTGATCGGCGTGGTCATGGCGTTCGGGCTGGGCCTGGCCGTCCTGCTGCTGTGGGCCTACGACGGCCGCACCGGCGCCGCGTTCTCGCTGCTCACCGGCCAGATTGTCGCGCCCGGCGGCACCGGCATCGCCGTCCTGGCCGCGTGCGGCGCGGTCGTCGTCGGCACGCTGGTCTTCATCTACCGGCCGCTGCTGTTCGCGAGCACCGACCCCGAGGTCGCCGCCGCGCGCGGCGTCCCGGTCCGCGCACTGTCGATCGTGTTCGCGGTGCTGGTCGGCATCACCGCCGCGCTCGGTGTGCAGATCGTCGGAGCGCTGCTGGTGATGGCCCTGCTCATCACACCCGCCGCTGCGGCGGCGCGGGTGGCCGGCAGCCCGCTCGTCGCGACCGTCCTGGCCGTGGTGTTCGCCGAACTCGCCGCGGTCGGCGGCATCCTGCTGGCCCTCGCACCGGGCGTGCCCGTCTCGAGTTTCATCACCGCGATCGCGTTCGTCATCTACCTGGTGTGCCGGTTCGTCGGATCGGCGCGGCAACGTCGCGGCTCCGGACGCGCGGTCGCCGCACACTGACGCACGCACCGGGGCGGGTCCGATCGGGTCGATCGATACCCTTCCTGTCATGGCGACGGCGGACACGGCAGACACGCAGAACCCGGGGACCGGGCGGTGGGAATTCTGGATCGACCGTGGCGGCACCTTCACCGACGTCGTCGGTCGGCGCCCCGACGGCACGCTGGTCACCCACAAGCTTCTGTCGGAGAACCCGTCCCGCTACCGTGACGCGGCCGTGGCCGGTATCCGCACGCTGCTCGGCGTGCCCGACGACGCGCCCGTCGGCGCCGATCTCGTCGAACAGGTCCGCATGGGCACCACCGTCGCGACGAACGCACTGCTCGAGCGCAAGGGTGTGCGCACGGCCCTGGTGATCACCGCCGGTTTCCGCGACGCCCTGCGCATCGGCTACCAGAACCGGCCGCGCATCTTCGACCGCAACATCGTGCTGCCCGAATTGCTGTACGAGCGGGTCATCGAGATCGACGAACGGGTCCGCGCCGACGGGACCGTGTTACGGACACCGGACCTCGACGCGCTGGAACCGGCGTTGCGTCAGGCGCATGCCGACGGCATCGACTCGGTCGCGGTGGTGTGCATGCACAGCCACCTGTATCCCGAGCACGAACGTGCCGTCGGGGAACTCGCCGAGACGATCGGGTTCGGTCAGATCTCGCTGTCCGCGGTCGCCAGCCCCCTGATGAAGGTGGTGCCGCGCGGCGACACCGCCGTCGTCGACGCCTACCTGTCGCCGGTGCTGCGCGGCTACGTCGACCGGGTGGCCGAGCAACTGCCCGGGGTGCGGCTGATGTTCATGCAGTCCAACGGCGGCCTGACCGAGGCACAGCACTTCCGCGGCAAGGACGCCATCCTGTCCGGTCCCGCCGGCGGCATCGTCGGCATGACCCGGATGTCGGAGATCGCCGGGTTCGGGAAGGTCGTCGGCTTCGACATGGGCGGCACGTCCACCGATGTGTCGCACTTCGCCGGGGCGTACGAGCGGGTGTTCGACACCGTCGTCGCGGGTGTGCGGCTGCGCGCACCGATGATGGACATCCACACCGTCGCCGCCGGGGGCGGATCGATCCTGCACTTCGACGGCAGCCGATACCGGGTCGGGCCAGATTCCGCGGGCGCCGATCCCGGCCCGGCGTCCTATCGCAACGGTGGGCCGCTGGCCGTCACCGACGCCAACGTGATGCTCGGCCGCGTCCAGCCCGAGCACTTCCCGCACGTGTTCGGACCGGACGGCGACCGGCCGCTCGACGCCGACACCGTGCGTGCCCTGTTCACCGACCTGGCTGCGGAGATCCGCACCGCCACCGGCGACGACCGTTCCCCCGAGCAGGTCGCCGAGGGATTCCTGCAGATCGCGGTCGCGAACATGGCCAACGCGGTGAAGAAGATCTCGGTGCAGAAGGGTCACGACGTCACCGAATACGCGCTGACCACCTTCGGCGGGGCGGGTGGTCAGCATGCCTGCGCGGTCGCCGATGTGCTCGGCATCCGCACTGTGCTGGTGCCGCCGCTGGCCGGGGTGCTCTCCGCCCTCGGCATGGGTCTGGCCGACACCGCCGCGATGCGCGAGCAGTCCGTCGTCGTCGCACTGTCGGACGAGGCGATGCCGCGGCTGCACGATGTCGCCGCCGAGCTCGAGGCCGACGCCCGTACGGAGTTGCGCGACGAGGACATCCCCGACGACCGGATCGTCGTGGCCCGGTCCGCGCATCTGCGCTACGACGGGACCGACACGTCGGTGCCGGTGCCACTGGCCGACCCGGAGACCATGACCGCGGCATTCGAGGCGGTGCACCGGCGGACGTATTCGTTCCTCATGGACCGGCCGCTGATCGTCGACGCGGTCGCGGTCGAGGCCATCGGCCGGACCCGCCGTCCCGATCTGACCGGTCTCGGCGTCGGCGACCCGGACGGCGAGGTTCCCGTCGCCGTGCGGATGTTCGTCGACGGTGTGTGGCGGGAGGTTCCGCTGTACCGGCGCGAGCACCTGACGCCCGGCACCGAGGTCGCCGGGCCCGCGATCGTCGCCGAGGACCTGTCCACCACGGTCGTCGAGAATGGTTGGCACGCAGTAATATCCGAGCACGGTCACCTGGTGCTCGAACGGCTCGAGGCACTCGCGGGAGCGGACGTCGGGACCGAGGCCGATCCGGTGCTGCTCGAGATCTTCAACAACCTGTTCATGTCGATCGCCGAGCAGATGGGCACCACGCTCGAATCGACCGCCCAGTCCGTCAACATCAAAGAGCGACTGGACTTCTCGTGTGCACTGTTCGATCCGGACGGCAACCTCATCGCGAACGCCCCGCACATCCCGGTGCATCTGGGGTCGATGGGTACCAGCGTCCAGGAGGTCGTGCGGCGGCGTGCGGGCGCGATGAAGCCGGGCGACGTCTACGCCGTCAACGATCCGTACCACGGCGGCACCCACCTGCCGGACGTCACCGTCATCACCCCGGTGTTCGGGGCCGGCACCGACACCATCCTGTTCCACGTCGCGTCGCGCGGGCATCACGCCGAGATCGGCGGCCTGACACCGGGTTCCATGCCGGCAGGCAGCCGCGACATCCGCGAGGAGGGCGTGCTGTTCGACAACTGGCTGCTCGTCGAGGACGGTACCTTCCGCACCGACGAGACGCGGGAGCTGCTCACCTCCGGGCGATATCCGTCACGCAATCCCGACACGAACCTCGCGGACCTGCGCGCCCAGGTCGCCGCGAACGCGCGCGGCGTCGCCGAGGTCGGCCGGATGATCGAGCACTTCGGGCTCGACGTCGTGGAGGCGTACATGCGGCACGTGCAGGACAACGCCGAGGAGGAGGTGCGGCGCGTCGTCGACCGGCTCGAAGACGGGCACTACCGGTACGAGACGGATTCGGGTGCGGTGATCGAGGTCCGCGTCACCGTCGACCGCGACGATCGCTCGGCGACAATCGATTTCACGGGCACATCCGCGCAGTTGCCGACGAACTTCAACGCGCCGTCGTCGGTGGCCCGCGCCGCCGTGCTGTACGTGTTCCGTACGCTCGTCGCTGACGACATCCCGCTCAACGACGGGTGCCTGCGCCCGCTGCACATCGTCATCCCGGACGGATCGATGCTCGCACCCGAATACCCGGCCGCCGTGGTCGCGGGGAATGTCGAGACGTCGCAGGCCGTGACCGGTGCGCTGTACGCGGCGCTGCGGGTACAGGCCGAAGGCGCCGGCACGATGAACAACGTCACGTTCGGCAACGCGCGGCACCAGTACTACGAGACGCTCGGCTCCGGGTCCGGCGCGGGCGACGGATTCCACGGCACCTCGGTGGTCCAGACGCACATGACGAACTCGCGGCTCACCGACCCCGAGGTCTTCGAATGGCGGCTGCCGGTGCTGCTCGAGGAGTTCTCGATCCGCGCGGGCAGCGGCGGCGGAGGTCGCTGGCACGGCGGTGACGGCGGCACCCGGCGGATCCGGTTCCTCGAACCGATGACCGTGAGCACCCTGTCCGGTCATCGGCGTGTTCCGCCGTACGGCATGGCCGGCGGTGAGCCGGGATCGCTCGGCACGAACCGGGTCGAACGCTCCGACGGCTCGGTGACCGAGATGGCCGGGTGCGATTCGGTGGACGTCGGGCCGGGCGACGTGCTGATCGTGGAAACTCCGGGCGGAGGAGGGTACGGCCGGCCCTGACACGCAGCGTTCGTTGGCCGGCGCGCCACCCGGCCCGGATGACCGAGTCCAGCGACGATTCCGTTCTGGGTCCGCGAACCCCGGGCACCGGGCGGCCGTGTGCGCGAGAATTTCGGCATGGCATGGCTCGAGATCGTTCGCAGCGGGGCTCTGACCACAGTCCAGGATCGTGGGCGCGCCGGCGATGCCGAGACCGGGGTCTCCGAATCCGGTGCGGTGGATCGCACCTCGCACGACGCGGCGAACCGACTTGTCGGCAACGATCCGGCCGCCGCAACCCTCGAGGTGACCGTCGGCGGGCTCGAGGTCCGCAGCGTCGGGCCGACGATCGTCGCGGTCACCGGCGCCCGCGTCGCGGTCGCGGTGAACGGCCGGCCGCAGGGTGACTACGCGATGCTGTGCCTCGACGACGGCGATGTCCTGACGCTCGGCGCCCCCTCGGAAGGACTGCGCACCTATGTGGCGGTGCGCGGCGGCATCGATGTGCCGGAGGTGCTCGGCAGCCGCGCCACCGACACGCTGTCCGGCATCGGCCCGGCGCCGGTGCACCCCGGGGACCGGCTGCTCGTGGGCGGACTCGCCGCGGAGCTACCGGTGGAAGTGCAGATCCCTCCGCCGGCCGAGATTCCCGACCCGGCCGTGCTGCGGGTGCGTCGCGGGCCCCAGGAACAGTGGTTCACCGCCGGGGCGACCGAAGCGCTGACCCGGGAAATCTGGTCCGTGACACCCGAACTCGATCGCGCCGGTATCCGTCTGCACGGGCCGGGACCGCTGCACCGGGCCGGCCACGACAGGTTCCCAGGCGAGGCCACGGTCGCGGGGGCAATCCAGGTGCCCCGAGACGGGCATCCGATCCTGCTGCTCGCGGACCATCCCGCAGTCGGCGACTATCCGGTGATCGCCGTCGTCGAACCCGACGACGTACACATCGCGGCGCAGCTACGGCCGGGACACCGCGTGCAGTTCCGTCGCTTGCGGTGACCCCGGGGAACCGGCAGAGGTGCTCGGCTACCCGCGGCGCTGGCGCGCGATGTCGGCGAGGACGACGCCCGCCGCCACCGACGCGTTCAGCGACTCGACGTCGCCGGCCATCGGAATCGACAGGATCGAATCACACGTCTCGCGGACGAGACGCGACAGGCCCTTGCCTTCGGAACCGACGACGATCACGACCGGATCGGTGCCGTCGAAGTCGTCGAGGCTCGTGTCTCCACCCGCGTCGAGGCCGACGACCCGCACACCCTGGGACTGCCAGTCCTTGAGCGTGCGCGTCAGGTTCGTGGCCCGCGCGACGGGAAGCCGCGCCGCGGCACCGGCGCTGGTTCGCCACGCGACGGCGGACACCGCCGCGCTGCGACGCTGCGGGATCACCACCCCGTGACCACCGAACGCGGCGACCGAGCGGATGACGGCGCCGAGGTTACGAGGGTCGGTGATGTTGTCGAGCGCCACCAGCAGCGGCCGCTCGTGATTGTCGCGCGCGGAGGCGAGCAGATCGTCCGGGTGTGCGTACCGGTACGGCGGCACCTGAAGACCGATGCCCTGGTGCATGCCGTTCGCGGTGAGCCGGTCGAGTTCGCTGCGCTGCACCTCGAGGATCGAGATCCCCGTCTCGGCGGCGCGCTGGACGGCCTCCTTGAGCCGCTCGTCGGACTCGGCGCCGATCGCGACATACAGCGCGTTCGCGGGCACACCGGCACGCAGGCACTCGACGACCGGGTTGCGGCCGAGCACCATCTCCGGACCGTCCTCGGGCTTCCGTCCCGCCGGTCGCCGACCCCCGCCACCACCGGTGCGCTGGTCGGTGTTCGCAACGGCACGCGCGCGCCGGGCAGCGGGATGGTACGGCCGGTCCTCCGCCTTCGGGGTCGCACCGCGACCCTCGAGACCACGACGTCGCTGGCCGCCGGACCCGACGACCTGTCCCTTCTTGCTTCCGCCCTTGCGGATCGCACCGCGGCGCTGAGAATTGCCAGCCATCACTGCCCTGCTTTCAAGGACCACTCGGGTCCGTTCGGCGTATCGGTCACTTCGATGCCCGCCTTCGCCATGCGGTCGCGTACCTCGTCTGCGACCGCCCAGTTCTTCTCCGCGCGCGCGACCTGCCGCCGTTCGAGTTCGGCGGCGACGAGCACGTCGAGTGCGGCGAGCGCCGACGATTCGTCGCGGGACTGTCCCTGCCAGTGCGGGTCGAGCGGGTCGAGACCGAGGATGCCGAGCATCGCGCGGACCTGGCCGGCGATGTGCACGGCGGTGTCGAGGTCGCCCGCGTCGAGCGCCTTGTTGCCGTCGCTGCGCCGGCCGTGGATCTCGGCGAGCGCCTTCGGCACACCCAGATCGTCGTCGAGGGCCGCGGCGAACGCTTCGGTCCAGGTTCCGATCGGGACGTCGCCTGCGCGGTCACGGGTCTTGAGCACGAACGATTCGAGCCCCCGGTAGGCGGCGGCCGCTTCCTGCAGCGCCGCATCGGAGTACTCGAGCATCGAACGGTAGTGGGCACTGCCCAGGTAGTACCGAAGCTCCTGCGGGCGGACGTGCGTGAGGACGTTCGGGATCGACAGCACGTTGCCGAGCGACTTGGACATCTTCTCGCCGCCCATGGTGACCCAGCCGTTGTGCAGCCAGTACCGCGCGAAGCCGTCGCCCGCGGCCTTGGCCTGCGCGACCTCGTTCTCGTGGTGCGGGAAGACCAGGTCCATGCCGCCGCAGTGGATGTCGAAGGACTCACCGAGGTAGTAGCCGGCCATCGCCGAGCACTCGAGGTGCCAGCCGGGCCGGCCGCGGCCCCACGGGGTGGGCCAGGCCGGTTCGCCGGGCTTCTCGGCCTTCCACATCGTGAAATCGCGGGGGTCACGCTTGCCGAGGCCGGCGGTCTCACCCTGGTGGACGTCGTCGAGCTTGTGGCCGGACAGCGCGCCGTACTGCGCGTAGCTGAGCACGTCGAAATAGACGTTGCCGTCGGCCGCGTAGGCGTGGCCCGCATCGATGAGCCGCTGCATGAGTTCGATCATCTGGGTGATGTGGCCGGTCGCGCGGGGCTCCACGGACGGCGGCAGCACACCGAGGGCGTCGTAGGCGCGGTTGAAGGCACGCTCGTACGTCGACTTCCATTCCCACCAGGGGCGGCCCGCTTCGGCGGCCTTGCGCAGGATCTTGTCGTCGATATCTGTGACATTTCTCACAAAAGCGACGTCCAGGCCTTGCGCGGAGAGCCACCGACGCAGTACGTCGAACGCGACGCCGCTGCGTACGTGTCCGATATGGGGTTCGCCCTGCACGGTGGCGCCACACAGGTACACCGAAGCATGGCCGGGGACCAGCGGAACGAAATCCCGCACGGCCCGCGTTTCGGTGTCGAAAAGGCGCAGGGTCACGACCAGCGATCCTACCGTTCCGATTCGGGGGACAGGACCAGAGCAGTCGCGATCGCCGCCACACCCTCGCCGCGGCCGGTGAGACCGAGCCCATCGGTGGTGGTCGCCGACACCGACACCGGGGCGCCGAGCAGCTCGGACAGCACCCGCTGCGCCTCGTCGCGGCGCGGTCCGATCTTCGGGCGGTTCCCGATGACCTGCACCGCGGCGTTCCCGATCGCGAATCCGTTCACGTCGAGCAGTCGCCGGACCTCGGTGAGCATCGACGCACCGCTCGCCCCGGCCATCTCCGGCCGGTCCGTGCCGAAAACTGCGCCGAGATCGCCGAGGCCCGCCGCGGACAGCAGCGCATCGCACAGCGCGTGAGCTGCGACGTCGCCGTCCGAATGCCCCGAGCATCCGTCGGTCCCCTCGAACAGCAGACCCGCGATCCAGCACGGTTTCCCTGCCTCGACGGGGTGGACGTCGGATCCGATACCGACTCGCACGGTGCTAACGCTCCTGTTCTCGTTCGGCCGATTCGCGGGCTGCGGTCCCCGACGCGAGCAGCGCTCGCGCCAGGACCAGGTCCAACGGCGTCGTTATCTTGAAGGCCAGCGGGTCACCGGCGACGGTGTGCACCGGCTCGCCGAGGCGTTCGACGAGGCCCGCATCGTCGGTGGCGTCACCGGCGTCGCCGTTCGCCCGGCGCAGCAGTGCGACGTCGAAACCCTGCGGAGTCTGTACCGCACGCAAGGTGGCGCGGTCCGGCGTTCCGGTGACCTGCCCGTCGGTGTCGATGCTCTTGATGGTGTCGGCGACCGGCAGAACCGGAATCACCGCGTCCTTCCCGTCTCGCAGCGCCCAGGTGACGCGCGCGCACAGGTCCGGCGGGGTCAGGGCCCGCGCCGCATCGTGCACGAGCACGAACCGGGCGTCGCCCGCGGCGTCGAGGCCGGCCCGCACCGAGTCGGCACGCTCCGCACCACCGGCGACCACCGTGACGCGTCCGGCCGGGCCCGTCCCGACGAGCTCGTCGGCGGGGGTCCCGGCCAGTTCGGGAGGAACGACGATCACGACACGGTCGACCGTGCCGGAATCGATCATTGTGTGCACCGCACGGTCGAGCATCGTGCGGCCGTCGAGTTCGACGAACGCCTTGGGAAGCGATTCCCCCAGACGTACGCCGCGGCCGGCCGCCGGAATGATCCCGACGACCGGCCCGCTGCGATCGTTCAACTGCTGTTTTTCGGTGTTCGCTGCTGCCACGCCTCAGGACGCGGCGGCGAGCACCTCGTCGAGCAGCGTCTCCGCCCTGACGTCGTCCGTTCCCTCGGCGAGCGCGAGCTCGCCGACGAGAATCTGCCGCGCCTTGGCAAGCATGCGCTTCTCACCTGCGGAAAGTCCGCGATTCTGCTCGCGACGCCACAGATCGCGCACGACCTCGGCGACCTTGTTCACATCGCCGGAAGCGAGCTTCTCGATGTTGGCCTTGTACCGGCGCGACCAGTTGGTCGGCTCTTCCGTGTGCGGTGCGCGCAGAACCTGGAAGACCTTGTCGAGACCCTCCTGCCCGACAACATCGCGAACACCGACGTATTCCGCGTTTTCCGCAGGTACCCGTACAGTCAGGTCGCCCTGCGCGACTTTCAGAACCAGATATTCCTTCTGCTCACCCTTGATGGTGCGTGTTTCGATAGCTTCGATCAGCGCCGCACCGTGATGGGGGTATACGACGGTGTCTCCGACCTTGAAAATCATGTGTCCCGTGCCCCTTTCGATTCTTCGAGTTTAACACGCGACCACACGCGACTCTCATCAACGATGCAGGTCAGGGGCACAGACGCATGCGCGTAGGGCTTGACATGCAACCGGTTACGTGCATCCCGTGACTTCCACCACAGGACGCCAATATCATGATCCCCGCAGGGCGCACACGCGTCGCCGTCCCACCCACGGGCCGCGAGAACGCCCCCGGCGAAGACTGCGCCGCCCGCAACTACTACTCTCCCTAGTGGATTGCGAGCCTTACTCGAGTGGAGGACAACCCGTGACTGCTCTGAACGCGCCGACTCGCCGAGTCGCGACTGCTCTCGCCCTGGCCGCCGGGGCAGCGCTCACGCTGTCCGCATGCGGCGCCGGGCAGATCAGCCAGACCGCCACCCAGGTCGCGGCTATCAACGGCAACGGCGGCAACGTCGGCCAGATCGCGCTGCGCAACGTGCACGTGATCTACCCGAACTCCGAGGAGTTCTCCCTCGAGCCCGGCGGCAAGGCGGCTCTCGGCTTCAGCATCGTCAATCTCGACCCGTACACCGCGGACACGCTGACCGGCATCTCCACCGATTTCGCGGCCGCCGCGACCGGCGCCGACGCCCTCACGATCCCCGCGGGCGGCTCCGTCGTCGCAGGTCTTCCGCCCGCCGAAGCGGCCGAGGCCCAGGAACTCGTCGTCGACGAGTCCCCGAAGCCGGCCGGTGACGAGGAGGAGCCCGACACCTCGGTTCCTGTGGCCGTCGAGCTGACCGGCCTGAAGGAGGGTGTCCGCCCCGGCCTGACCATCCCGGTCACCTTCACGTTCGCCGAGGCCGGCGACGTGACCATCAGCGTTCCCGTCGACGCGGGCCCGGTGCTCGAGCGGCACGAGTCCGACAAGTCTCCCGTGGTCGCCGAGGGCCACTGACCTCCCTCTCCAACCGGCACGGGGCCGGGCGAGCACATGCTCGCCCGGCCCCGTCCCTTTCGGTGGAACACCGATGTCGGTCCACGCCTCTATCCTGCAGCGCGTGGCCAAGACGAAATCGATCTACCGATGCAGCGACTGCGCACACACCGTTGCGAAGTGGGTGGGGCGTTGTCCCGAGTGCGGCACCTGGGGATCGATGGACGAGACAGCGGCCGTTCCCGCCGCGGTCGCCGCGCGCCCGGGAACATCGCTGGCGCGGGCCGGTGCCGCCGCGGTCCTGCCCACCACACCCGCCACGCCGCTGACGCTTGTCGACGGCAAAGCCACGCATGCCAAGCCGACCGGGATCTCCGAGCTGGACCGGGTGCTCGGCGGCGGTGTGGTGCCGGGGTCGGTCGTACTGCTCGCCGGCGAGCCCGGCGTCGGCAAATCCACGCTGCTGCTCGAGGTCGTGCACCGCTGGGCACAACGCAGTTCCGAGGACCGCTCGTTGTATGTCACCGGGGAGGAATCCGCCGGTCAGGTGCGGCTGCGCGCCGATCGCACCGGCTCGGTGCACGAGCGGGTGTTCCTCGCCGCCGAATCCGATCTCGCGACGATCTTCGGTCACGTCGAGCAGGTGAAGCCGACGCTGCTGGTCGTCGACTCCGTTCAGACCATGCTCGCCGCCGACGTCGACGGCGTTTCCGGGGGCGTCACCCAGGTTCGTGCCGTCACCAGCGCCCTGACCTCGCTCGCCAAGGCCAGCGGCGTCCCGGTGCTGCTGATCGGTCACGTCACCAAGGACGGCGCGGTCGCCGGGCCGCGGTCGCTCGAACATCTCGTCGACGTCGTGCTGCACTTCGAGGGCGACAAGCATTCGACGCTGCGCATGGTGCGCGGCGTCAAGAACCGTTTCGGGGCCGCCGACGAGGTCGGCTGCTTCGAACTGTCCGAGGACGGCATCGCCGGAGTCAGCGACCCCTCAGGCCTGTTCCTTCAGCACCGCACCGACGAGGTCGCCGGAACCGCGATCACCGTGACCATGGACGGCAAACGTCCGCTGCTCGGCGAGCTGCAGGCGCTCGTGGTTCCGACGAACAATCCGTCGCCGCGGCGAGCGGTCAGCGGGCTCGACTCGGCGCGGGTGGCGATGGTCCTCGCGGTGCTGGAACGTCACTGCCGGATCCCGCTGGGCAAGTCCGACGTGTACGCGTCGACGGTCGGCGGCATGCGGATCACCGACCCGTCCGCGGACCTCGCGCTCGCACTCGCGGTCGCGTCGGCGGTGCGGGAACAGCCGCTGCCCGCGGGCACGGTGCTGCTCGGCGAGGTCGGCCTCGCCGGTGAGGTCCGCCGCGTGTCCGGTGTGGGGCGACGTCTCGCCGAGGCCGGTCGGCTCGGGTTCACCCGCGCACTGGTCCCCCGCGACACCGACGGTGTGCCACGGTCGGTGAAGGCCACCGAGGTGGGCAACGTCGGGCAGGCGCTCGCGGCGCTGCGGAACTAGACCCGCCTCCGCCGGGTGACGGGAACCAATCTTCGGTCGGACCGGGTGAAGATTCCTCGCCCTGTCGGGGGCGGATGCGAACATATGTTCGTGTCCGACGCGACGATCCTGCATGCCGACCTCGACGCGTTCTACGCGTCGGTGGAGCAGCGCGACGACCCGTGGCTGCGGGGCCGGCCGGTCGTCGTGGGCGGCGGGGTCGTGCTCGCCGCGAGCTACGAGGCGAAGTCGTACGGGATAAAGACGGCGATGCCCGGACGAGCCGCCCGCGCGCTGTGCCCGGGGGTGATCTCGGTGCCGCCGCGCATGGATGCCTACAGCCGCGCGAGCCGCGACGTGTTCGCCGTCTTCGACCGGACCAGTCCGCTCGTCGAGGGCATCTCCATCGACGAGGCGTTCCTGGACGTCGGCGGATTGCGTCGGATCGCGGGCACCCCGCTGGACATCGCGAGCCGGTTGCGCCGCGAGGTCGCCGAGCAGGTCGGGTTGCCGATCACCGTCGGGGTCGCGCGCACCAAGTTCCTCGCGAAGGTCGCCAGCGGCGTCGCGAAACCGGACGGACTGCTGCTCGTGCCCCCGGACGGCGAACTGCAGTTCCTGCATCCGCTGCCCGTCGAACGCCTGTGGGGTGTCGGCAAGGTCACCGCCGCGACCCTGCACGCCCACGGCATCCGCCGCGTCGCCGACGTCGCGAGTCACAGCGAAACCGACCTGGTGTCCCTGCTCGGGAAGGCGACCGGCCGCCATCTGCACGCGCTGGCCCGCGGGTTCGATCCTCGCCCCGTCCGGTCCCGCCGGCGACGCCGCTCGTTGGGCGCCCAGCACGCCCTCGGACGCGGCTACCACAGTCCGGAGTCCGTGGCCGCGACCCTCGTGCTGCTCGTCGAGAAGGTCACCCGCCGAATGCGGGCGGCGGATCGGCTCGGCCGCACGGTCGTGCTGCGGCTGCGGTTCGCCGACTACACACGCATCACGCGCTCACACACGCTGCCGGTCGCGACCGCGCGCACCGACACCGTCCGGGACACCGCTCTCGGGTTGCTGTTCACCGCGTGGCCGCTCATCGACGCTCGTGGACTGACCCTCGTCGGAGTCGCGGTCACCAACCTCGACGACGAGGACACCGAACAGCTCGAGCTGCCGTTCGAGGACATCGTCGAGCAGCACAGCGGGGTGGCCGCACCGACGGGCGAGGTGGTCACCCACCGGCCGATCGACCGGCACGCCCTCGACGCGGTGCTCGACGATCTCCGCAACCGATTCGGATCCGGGTCCGTGACGTCCGCGACGCTCCTCGGCCGCGATCACCGTCCCGGCGTGCCGCTCCTACCCGATTGACCGGGCCCTACACCGACGACGTGCCGTGCGGCGAGGCCGGGACGCCGTCGACGAACTCCTTGGCCTGCTCGAAGTGCTCGAAGTCGACCGTGAGGAACAACCCCCGGGAAGTTGCGACGACCACGTCGGGATCGGCCATCGGCCCGTCGACGATGCGCGCCTCCGCACTCGTGTACACCTTGCGGCGCACCGTACCGTCCAGTCGGGCACGGAACTCGAGCACCGATCCGAGCGGAATCGGTCGCGCGAAATCGACCTGGAGGTGGCCGGTGACGACCGGACGCTGCAGCACCATGCACGCCATGCCCTGAACCTCGTCGAACGCGGTGGTCAGGATGCCGCCGTGGATGAAGCCCGGTCCGCCCTGGTAGTGGGTGGCGACGTCGAGCCGGCCGTGCACCTCGAGCCCGTCCCCGACCGTGCAGTGCATCTTCATCCCGCTCGGCTGGTCGTCACCGCATCCGAAGCACTTGCTCCAGTGCTGCGGCAGCGTCTCGCCCGGCCGGGGATGGTTCTCGGGGATCTCCGGGAGAACGAGGTCATCGGGCAACGTCCAAGTACCACTCATGACGAAGTAATGTAGTTCCGCGTTCGGCTGCCTCCGCCGGGTAGACCGTGCAAATGTGATTGCCGCCGCATCGGCCGGACAAGGGAGGAGCAAGGTATGACCGACGTGTCGTCCGCGACGTTGCGCGACACGATCGCCCGCCTGGCCCCCGGCACGGCATTGCGCGACGGGCTCGAACGGATCCTGCGCGGCCGGACCGGCGGCCTGATCGTCCTCGGTTTCGACGAGCGGGTCGAGGCCTTGTGCGACGGCGGTTTCGAACTCGACGTCGAGTTCGCGCCGACCCGGCTGCGCGAACTGTCGAAGATGGACGGCGCCGTGGTCGTCTCCACCGACGGAAGCCGCATCGTGCGCGCCAACGTGCAATTGGTGCCGGACCACCGCATCCCGACCGTCGAGTCCGGGACCCGGCACCGCGCGGCCGAACGCACCGCGATCGAAACCGGCTACCCGGTGGTGTCGGTGAGCCAGTCGATGAGCATCGTGAGTGTGTACGTGGCCGGACACCGGCACGTCATCAACGATTCCGCGACGATCCTGTCGCGCGCCAATCAGGCGGTCGCGACGCTCGAGCGGTACAAGGCCCGGCTGGACGAGGTCACCCGCCAGCTGTCCGTCGTGGAGATCGAGGACTTCGTGACGCTGCGCGACGCGCTGACCGTCGCCCAGCGGCTCGAGATGATGCATCGCGTATCGGTGGAGATCGAACAGGACGTGCTCGAACTCGGCACCGACGGCCGCCAGCTCGCGCTGCAGCTCGAGGAACTCGTCGGCGACAACCAGCTCGCGCGGCAGCTCATCGTCCGCGACTATCTCGCCGGAATCGAGTCGCCGTCGTCCACCGACGTCGAACACACCCTCGAGGTGCTCGGCCGGCTGACCGACGTCGACCTGCTGGATCTGACCGTCCTGGCACGCGCCTTCGGATATCCGGGGACGATCGAGGCGCTCGACACGGCGATGAGCCCACGCGGATACCGGGTCCTGCACCGGGTGCCGCGGCTGCAGACCGCACAGATCCACCGGTTGGTCGGATCGTTCGGGACACTGCAGGGCCTGCTCGCGGCGACCGCCGCGGACATTCAGTCCGTCGACGGCATCGGCGCCCTGTGGGCCCGGTACATCCGCGAAGGACTCTCGCGCCTCGCGGAGGCATCCATCAACGGTCCCTTCGACTGAGAACCGCGATCAGGCGATGTTGAACGGTTCCGGGGTGCTCCGCAGCCCGCCGAGCTGACCGACGACGCTGTACGCGCCCGGACCGACCGGCTCGCGCGGCTGCTGGCAGCCGGGGGCCGACGTGGTGCCGGACCACTTCACCGAAAACGCCGCTTGGTCGCCCGGCGCGAGCGTGCGCACGTCGGCGGTCGACTCCGGGAAGCAGTCGGTGTTCGACCACAAGCGTGTCGCCCCGTCGAGGCTGTAGACCATCACCTGCTGCAGTCCTGCGCCGAGGTCACGCTCGCACTGGACGGTGCCGATGTTGGTGATGACGATGGTGAACGCGGGTTCGTTGCCGATGCGATAGTTCGGCTGATCCGCGGTGACCCGGACTGCGAGCGACTGGTCGGGGCACTGCCCCGCGGCGACCGGCGCCACGGTCGTACCCGATCCGGTGGTTTGGGGCGAGGAGGTTCCCGTCCCCGACGCCGTACCACCGCCGGATCCTGCTGCGGATGCCTCGGCGGTGGCGTCGGCGGCGGTGGTCGCCGGGGTCGCCGTCGTCGACGTGACCTCGGCGGCCGTATTCTCCGCCTCCGGATCGTCGCCGCCACCGGTCAGTGCCAGTACCAGCCACACGACCAATGCCAGTACGACCAGGCCGACACCGACGGCGAGCGCGCGGCGGCGCCAGTAGATCTCAGGGGGCAGCGGCCCGTTCGGTTCAAGCACGCCTCACACGGTAGGTGCAGGTTCGGGCCGTTGCCACACCGAGGTCGGCGTGTCGCGTCAGTCGACCGTCACAACGATGCCCGACCGCGACCGCACCGAACCGATCAGGCGCCGATATCGCCGATGTGGCCCTGCAGCTGCACGTGGCCGTCGTTGAGCTTGTACGTCACGCCCACGATTGCACAGCGGCCGTCGGCGATTCGTTCGGCGATGATCTGCGAACGCTCGGCGAGGAGCTTTCCGGTCTCCACGACGTGCGCTCCCTCCAGCTCGTCCACCGTGGTGAGGCCTTCCCTGCGGCCGATCAGGATGGACGGGGCCACCCGCTCGACGATGCTGCGGATGAACCCGGACGGGATCTCGCCGTCGTCGAGCGCCTTCAGGGTTGCCCCGACGGCACCGCAGCTGTCGTGGCCGAGCACCACGATCAACGGAACCTCGAGGATTGCCACGGCGTACTCGATGGAACCGAGGACCGAGCTGTCGATGACATGACCGGCGGTGCGCACGACGAACATGTCGCCCAGACCCTGGTCGAAGATGATCTCTGCGGCCACGCGGGAGTCGCCGCAACCGAACAGAACGGTGGTGGGGTACTGGCCGTTGACGAGTTCGGCGCGTCGATCGATGCCCTGGCTGGGGTGCTGCGGGGTACCGGACACGAACCGCTCGTTACCCTCGGTCAGGGCCTTCCAAGCGGCGATGGGATTCGAATTGGGCATGACGCCATTATTCACCCGGAAGCGTGACGCAGAACGCTCGGTGGGGTTACCGGCCGGGAAAAACACCCCGACATCCCGACAGGAGGACGTGTGAGATGGCCGTCGATGCGAGCGCACTGCTGCGCTGGTACACCGCCGAAGCGCGGGATCTTCCGTGGCGACGCGAGGACGTCACCGGCTGGCAGATCCTCATGTCGGAAGTGATGCTTCAGCAGACACCCGTGGCTCGGGTCGCGCCGATCTGGGAGCAGTGGGTGCAGCGTTGGCCGGTGCCGTCGCTGATGGCGGCGTCGAGCCAGGCCGATGTGCTGCGCGCCTGGGGCAAGCTCGGCTATCCGCGGCGCGCACTGCGCCTGCACGAATGTGCCGGGGTCCTCGCCGCCGAGCACGGTGACGTGGTTCCGGCGGACGTCGACACGCTCCTGGGACTGCCCGGCATCGGCGCGTACACCGCGCGGGCGGTCGCGTGTTTCGCATATGGGCAGCGGGTGCCGGTCGTCGACACCAACGTGCGGCGCGTCGTCGCCCGGGCCATGCACGGCCGGGCCGAACCGGGGAATCCGTCGACCACCCGCGACCTCGCGGACGTCGAGATCCTGCTGCCGCGCACCCGGTCGCGGGCCGCGACGTTCTCCGCGGCACTCATGGAACTCGGTGCGACCGTCTGCACCGCCCGCTCCCCCGAATGCGGGCGCTGTCCGCTGCCGAGTTGCGCGTGGCTCGGGGCCGGCAGTCCCGCCCACGACGGCCCGCCGAAGAAGGTGCAGAAGTTCGCCGGGACGGACCGGCAGGTACGCGGCAAGCTGATGGCGGTGCTGCGGGAAAGCGACGTCCCGGTCGAGCGGGCGGCACTCGACGTGGTGTGGCTCGTCGACCCGGGTCAACGCGACCGCGCGCTGCATTCGCTGCTCGTCGACGGGCTCGTCGAGCAGACCGACGACGGGCGGTTCGCCCTGGCCGGCGAGGGCGAGGGCGATCAGGCCGAACCCGGCCGGTCCAGCGTTTCGAGGAAGGCCTCGACCGCGGCCCGGTAGTCGCCGGGCCGGTCGTCGTGCACGAGATGACCGGCGCCGGCGACACGCACGTAACCGGTGCCGGGACGCTCGTCCTGCATGCGCCGCATCTGCCCTTCCGGGGTGATCGTGAACTCCCCCTCGACCAGCAGCGCCGGGACCTGCACCGCACGCCATTCGTCCCAGAAGTGCCGGGTGCCCCACTCCTCGGAAATGTCACGGAAGGTCGCGACATCGCCGTGCAGATACCAACCGTCCTCACGCCGATCGAACGAATCGAGGAAGTACTGCCCGGCGACCGGCCCGAAATAGTCGTGGACGGCGGCCTCGGTGCGGAACGGCTGCGGCCACGCGCCGATCACGGCGGCCCAGTCCGCCGCGGTGCGGCCACGGAAGTCCGGGGCCATGTCCTCGAGGACGAGAGCAGCGACCCGGTCCGGATGCGCGGCGGCCAGGCACCAGGCGTGCAGCGCACCCATCGAATGCCCGATGACGACGAGAGGCTCGTCGAACCCGGCGTCGTCGAGGTGCCGGGCCAGATCGGCCACGAACGCCTCGGTGGTCAGCTCGTCCGGGGCGGGGCGCCCGTGGGCGGCGGCGTCGAACGTGTGGACGTGCCCGTGGCCGCGCAGCCACGGCACGTGTCGCCGCCATGTTCGGGCGCTGCCCATCAACCCGTGCAGCAGCAGGATCGGTCGTCCGGAACCACCTTCGTCGTGCAACACACCCGACAAGGTAGCGGAGTAGGCTCGCCGCCATGGCAGTCGTGAAGATCAACGCAATCGAGGTCCCCGAGGGCGCCGGCCCCGAACTGGAGAAGCGATTCGCGAATCGCGCGGGCACCGTGGACAAGTCGCCCGGATTCCTGGGTTTCCAGCTGCTGCGCCCCACCGCGGGCGAGAACCGCTACTTCGTGGTGACGCAGTGGGAGTCCGAGGAGGCGTTCGCGGCGTGGCGCGACGGCGACGCCCGTGCCGCCCACGCCGGTGAAGCGAAGAAGCCGGTCGCGACCGGTGCCTCGTTGCTCGAATTCGAGGTCGTCCTGGACGTCAAGAAGTCCTGACCCACATCCGCTGAACCACACGACAGCCGCGCGCGTCCTCACGCGCGCGGCTGTCCTGTCGGTGGGCGACGATCAGATGGTGCAACCGTCGGTGTCGCAGGCCGCCGCCCGATCCGCTTCGAGTGCGGTGTCGGCGTCCTCGAGCGCGCGCTGCAGAAGCGCGAGGAACACCTCCTTCGGTTGTGCACCCGACACCGCGACCGCTCGGTTCGCGACGAAGAACGGCACACCGCTCACGCCCAGCGCGCGGGCTTCGAGCAGGTCCGCACGTACCGCGTCGGCGCCCGCGTCCGCCTCGAGCCCGGCACGGACCGCCTCGGGGTCGAGACCTGCCGACGCGGCGATCCGCACGAGCGTGTCTCGGTCGTCGACGATCTCGCCCTCGACGAAGTGCGCGCGGAACAGTGCCTCGAGCACTGCGTCACGTCGTTCACCTGCCAGGTGCAGCAGCCGGTGTGCGTCGAAGGTGTTCGCCGCGATCACGGTGTCGAAGTCGATGTCGAGGCCGTCCCCCGCTGCGACGCTCGCGACGTGCGCGAACATCTGCCGCACCTGCTCGGCCGGGATGCCTTTCATCTCGACGAGCGCGTCGACCTCGGGGCGCCGCAGGCCCACCGGTGTGTCCGGGGCCAGCTGGTACGAATGCCAGGTCACGGACAGTCGGTCGCGGTGCTCGAATTCGTCCAGTGCCTGGGCGAAGCGCCGCTTTCCGATGTAGCACCACGGGCAGGCGATGTCGGACCAGATCTCGATCCGGGCGGTGTTCTCTTGGAAGCTCACGTGCCGGTGCAACAGCGTCCGGCGCCGCGATGTTCCCGCCGGCCGGTCACTCCAGCGAGGCGTCGAGGCTGATCTCGACCCCTGTCAGCGCCTTGCTCACCGGGCATCCGGCCTTCGCGGCTTGTGCGGCCTCGGCGAACCCGGCGGCGTCGAGCCCGTCGACCTCGCCGCGCACGGTCAAGGTGATACCGGTGAGCCGGAATCCGCCGGCCGGATCGGGGCCGAGCGAGACGTCGGCGGTCACCTCCAGGCTCTGCGGTGTGCCACCGGCTTCGGCGATCAACGCGGACAACTGCATCGCGAAGCACGACGAGTGCGCGGCGGCGATCAGTTCCTCGGGGCTGGTGGTGCCGTCGGCGTCGTCCGCGGCGCGCTTCGGGAACGACACGTCGAACGTGCCGCGCCCCGAGCTGCTCAGTTCCACCTGTCCGGAACCGTCCTGGAGGCCACCGTTCCATGCGGTGCGTGCGGTGCGTGTGGGCATTGCGCGTCCTCTCGACTCGAATACGAACCGTGCCTTCGGTGCCGAACCTACGCTGCGGCAACGAAATCGGCGTCCGGATTCGGATTACCCCGGAAGCCGACGGTGCAATAGGACCGAATCTGTCCTGAATTCGATCGACGATGGTCGCATGACAACCACGACAGCCGATCCCCGTCCCCTCTTCCATGCCGCGCTGGCATGGGCCCACGATCTGTTCGCCGGAGTCACCCCCGATCAGCTCACCGGTCCCACCCCGTGCACAGAATTCGATGTCCGCGCCCTGATGGGCCACCTCACCGCGACCATCGAGCGCGGGCGTCTGCTCGGTCTCGGCGAGAGCGTGGCCGACGCACCCGAGGTGATCACCGGTGTCGCCGACGACGCCTGGCCGGCCACCCTGGACGGCACCGCCGACCGCTACTGGCAGGTGTGGAACGACGACGCGGTGCTCGACCGGGCCGTCGTCGCGCCGTGGGGCACGTTCCCGGGGCGCGCCGCGATGCTGGTCTCGCTGAACGAGGTTCTCGTGCACGGCTGGGATCTCGCCGTCGCGACGGGGCAGCCGTCGGAAGCCGACTCCGCTCTGGCGGAGGCCGCGCTCGCGATCATGCAGAAGGCGCTGCCGGAATCTCCCCGCGGCGGCTTCGTGCCGTTCGGTCCGGTCGTCCCGACGGCCGACGACGCGGGCGCGACCGAACGGCTCGTCAATTGGGCCGGGCGTGAGAGCGCACCCTGGCGCGGCTAGAACGAACGCGAACGGGCGGCACCTTCCGGAAGGTGCCGCCCGTTCGTCGTGCTCGATCTCGTGGCCGAGGCCCTACTGGGCTTCCGCCTCGCCCTCCACGGTCTTCGCCAGGGCGACTGCCGGGGTGTCCGGCACCTCGGCCGGCTTCTCGCTCGGCGTGAACGTGAACTTCGCGTTCTCGCCGGCGCCCTCGCCGTCCCAGCCGTCGACGTCGACGAGGACGATCTGGCCGGGGCCGATCTCACCGAAGAGGATCTTCTCGGAAAGCTGGTCCTCGATCTCGCGCTGGATAGTGCGACGCAGCGGCCGCGCACCCAGAACCGGATCGAAGCCCCGCTTGGCAAGCAGCGCCTTCGCCTTCTCGGTGAGCTCGATGCCCATGTCCTTGTTCTTCAACTGCGCCTCGACCCGGCCGATCATCAGGTCGACCATCTCGATGATCTGCGCCTGAGTCAGCTGGTGGAAGACGATGATGTCGTCGATACGGTTGAGGAACTCGGGACGGAAGTGCTTCTTGAGCTCGTCGTGGACCTTGTTCTTCATCCGCTCGTAGTTCGACTGGTCGCCGGAACCGGCCGTGAAGCCGAGGCCGACGGCCTTCGAGATGTCGGCGGTGCCCAGGTTCGAGGTGAAGATCAGCACCGTGTTCTTGAAGTCGACGGTGCGACCCTGACCGTCGGTGAGACGGCCGTCCTCGAGGACCTGCAGGAGCGTGTTGTAGATCTCCTGGTGGGCCTTCTCGATCTCGTCGAACAGGACGACGGAGAACGGCTTGCGGCGCACCTTCTCGGTGAGCTGGCCGCCCTCCTCGTACCCGACGTATCCGGGAGGCGCACCGAACAGGCGGGACGCGGTGAAGCGGTCGTGGAACTCGCCCATGTCGATCTGGATGAGCGCATCGTCCTCACCGAACAGGAAGTTCGCGAGCGCCTTGGACAGCTCGGTCTTACCGACGCCGGACGGGCCGGCGAAGATGAACGAACCGGACGGACGCTTCGGATCCTTCAGGCCGGCACGGGTACGACGGATCGCCCGGGCGACCGCCTTGACGGCGTCCTCCTGGCCGATGATCCGCTTGTGCAGCTCGTCCTCCATGCGGAGCAGACGGGTGGTCTCCTCCTCGGTGAGCTTGAACACCGGGATACCGGTCCAGTTCGCGAGGACCTCGGCGATCTGCTCCTCGTCGACCTCCGCGATGACATCGAGGTCACCGGCACGCCACTGCTTCTCCCGCTCCGCGCGCTGCGCGACGAGCTGCTTCTCCTTGTCGCGCAGGCTCGCGGCCTTCTCGAAGTCCTGCGCGTCGATCGCGGATTCCTTCTCGCGACGAGCGTCGGCGATCCGGTCGTCGAACTCGCGCAGGTCCGGCGGCGCGGTCATCCGGCGGATACGCATCCGGGCACCGGCCTCGTCGATGAGGTCGATGGCCTTGTCCGGCAGGAAGCGGTCGTTGATGTACCGGTCCGCGAGGGTCGCGGCGGCGACGAGCGCCTTGTCGGTGATCGAGACGCGGTGATGCGCCTCGTACCGGTCGCGCAGCCCCTTGAGGATCTCGATGGTGTGCTCGACCGTCGGCTCACCGACCTGTACCGGCTGGAAGCGGCGCTCGAGGGCGGCGTCCTTCTCGATGTACTTGCGGTACTCGTCGAGGGTGGTCGCGCCGATGGTCTGCAGCTCACCGCGGGCAAGCTTCGGCTTGAGGATCGACGCGGCATCGATCGCACCCTCCGCGGCACCCGCACCGACCAGCGTGTGCAGCTCGTCGATGAACAGGATGATGTCGCCGCGGCTGTTGATCTCCTTGAGGACCTTCTTCAGGCGTTCCTCGAAGTCACCGCGGTAGCGGGAACCGGCGACGAGCGAACCGAGGTCGAGCGTGTAGAGCTGCTTGTCCTTGAGGGTCTCGGGGACCTCACCGTTGACGATGGCCTGTGCGAGGCCTTCGACGACGGCGGTCTTACCGACACCGGGTTCGCCGATGAGCACCGGATTGTTCTTGGTGCGGCGGGACAGCACCTGCATGACCCGCTCGATTTCCTTCGCGCGGCCGATGACCGGATCGAGCTTGCCCTCGAGCGCAGCCTGCGTAAGGTTGCGGCCGAACTGGTCCAGCACGAGAGACGTCGACGGGGTGCCGGCCTCGCCGCGGCTCGTGCCGGTCTCCTGGGGTTCCTTGCCCTGGTAACCGGACAGCAGCTGGATGACCTGCTGACGCACACGGTTGAGGTCGGCGCCGAGCTTGACCAGCACCTGGGCCGCGACGCCCTCACCCTCGCGGATCAGGCCGAGCAGGATGTGCTCGGTACCGATGTAGTTGTGTCCGAGCTGCAGTGCCTCGCGCAGGCTCAGCTCGAGGACCTTCTTGGCACGGGGCGTGAACGGGATGTGCCCGGACGGCGCCTGCTGTCCCTGACCGATGATCTCCTCGACCTGGCTACGCACGCCTTCGAGCGAGATCCCCAACGACTCGAGCGACTTCGCGGCCACGCCCTCACCCTCGTGGATGAGGCCGAGGAGGATGTGCTCCGTGCCGATGTAGTTGTGGTTGAGCATCCTGGCCTCTTCCTGAGCCAGGACGACGACGCGCCGCGCGCGATCGGTGAACCTTTCGAACATCGCACTCCCTCACACTCTCCGGCCGGCGGATCCGGTACGAGGATTGTCCCGGACCCGGCCGCCGCGTTTCGCTCCGGCACTCGAGTCGTCGTCGAACCGGCGAAGGTTCCACGACCCCACTTGACACTCTAGTTGCCGTGGTTTCGGCCCGCTTCCCCTCTACCCCGTTCGGCGGAACTTCGAAACCCGGTCACGAGTGCTAACGCTGCACGTCGCCCATACGTTTCCGCAAGCTCTACGCCTGAAGCGAACAACCCGGCGGGGTCCGCGTGCGGCCTGCGGGCGGGCGCGGTCGACGGTGCCCCCACCTGCCACCGATCTGTGCGCACCCCACCCCGGACAACCGAGACGGCGAGGCGCCACCCGACGACGTCGGGTGGCGCCTCGCTCGTACGCTTCGGCCCTGCAGCCGCCTATGCGTGTGCCTCGTTGTACGCCTCGACAATTTCCGCGGAGATGCGTCCGCGCGTCGAGACCGCGTAGTCGTTCTCGCGAGCCCATTCCCGAATGACGGCGCTCTTCTCCCGATCCGGGGTGGCGTTCCGCGAAGACTTCCGCCCGGACGGAGCGGCCGGAACTGCTTTCGGACGCTTCCGACCGCCCACCTTGCGGGCGTGCTCCGCCCAGAATTCGAATTGCTCGCGCAGTTTCGCTGCATTCTCGTCGGACAGATCGATCTCATAGGTGACGCCGTCGATCCCGAATTCCACGGTCTCGTCCGCCGCCGATTCCTGATCCACATCGTCGATCAGCGTGACGGTGACCTTCTTCGCCATGTGCCGCAAATCCTCTCGAATGAAAACGCTCAGCCCCCCGGCTACGCGCACAAGAGTACATGCGAATTACACAATGGCAATACGGATTCCCCGTATGGGCGCGGAATTACCGGGCGGAAGGCCGAACAATTGGAAACAGGATGGTTTCCCTGATTCCCAGTCCGGTGAGTGCCATGAGCAACCGATCGATTCCCATACCGGTACCGGTCGTGGGCGGCATACCCTGTTCCATCGCCGCGAGGAAATCCTCGTCCAGCACCATCGCCTCGTCGTCACCCGCCGCGGCCAGACGCGCCTGATCGAGGAAACGTTCCCGCTGGATCACCGGGTCCACCAGTTCCGAATATCCGGTTGCGAGTTCGAATCCGCGCACATAAAGATCCCACTTCTCGGTCACGCCGCGCTGAGTGCGGTGATCGCGGGTCAGCGGGGACGTCTCGACCGGGAAGTCGCGAACGAACGTAGGCTGGTACAGCTGATCGCCGCACATGTGCTCCCACAATTCCTCCACGAGCTTGCCGTGGCCGTATCCCTTGTCCTTCGGCACCTCGAGCCCGACCCGCTCCGCGAGCGCCAGCAACTCCCCGACCGTGGTGTCCGGTGTGACGTCGGTACCGATCGCCTCGGACAACGACGGATACATCTCGAGGGTCTTCCATTCGCCGCCGAGGTCGTACTCGGTACCGTCGGTGAGGGTCACCACGTACGACCCGAACACCGCGAAAGCAACTTCCTGGATCATCTCGCGGATCATGCGCGCCGAATCGTCGTAGGTCCCGTAAGCCTCGTACGTTTCCAACATCGAGAATTCCGGGGAATGCGTCGAGTCGGCGCCCTCGTTGCGGAAATTCCGGTTGATCTCGAAGACCTTGTCGATTCCACCGACGACGCAGCGCTTGAGGAACAACTCCGGTGCGATACGCAGGAACAGATCCATGTCGAGCGCATTCGAATGAGTGACGAACGGCCGCGCGGCAGCGCCACCGTGCAGCGTCTGCAGCATCGGGGTCTCGACCTCGAGGAAGCCCCGGCGCTCGAGCGCATTGCGCAGTTCCCGGACCACCGCGACACGCATCCGCGCGTTCTCACGAGCCTCCGGGCGCACGATCAGGTCGACGTACCGCTGCCGGACCCGCGACTCCTCGCTCATCTCCTTGTGCGCGACAGGCATCGGACGCAACGACTTCGCGGCCATCTGCCAGGTGTCGGCCATGACGCTCAGCTCACCGCGACGGGAACTGATCACCTCGCCGTGCACGAACACGAAGTCACCGAGATCCACATCCGACTTCCAGGCCGCGAGCGAGTCCTCGCCTATACCGGCCAGACTCAGCATGACCTGCAGCTGCGTGCCGTCGCCCTCCTGCAGCGTCGCGAAGCACAACTTGCCGGTGTTGCGGAAGAACATCACCCGGCCGGCGACACCGACCTGTTCTCCGGTGGCGGTGTCGGGTTCGAGTTCGGGGTACTTCGCACGAATCTCTGCAAGTGTGTGGGTGCGGGGCACGACGACGGGATACGCGTCCTTGCCCTGCGCCAGGAGTCGTTCGCGCTTCTCGCGGCGGACCCGGATCTGCTCGGGGGTGTCGTCGGACTGCTGAACGCTGGCATCACTCACGGGTAACCAGACTATCGGAACCCGCAGGCACGACTGCCGCAGACCTCCTCCGACGAAGCGAGCCCGCTGCAACAGGGAGCGGAGCTCGGTCCAATCGTGAGCGGAATTTCAATGCGCCGTGACGCGGGCCACGTCGTCCGCGATGTGCTGCGCGCGGGTGACAGCGTCGACGAGGCCGGCCGTCTTGATCGCGGCATACCCGCCGACGAGGCCGGTCGCGCGACGCAGGCCGAGTTCCTGCAGGGCCGCGACGGCGCGATGCGCGAGCGGCCCGTCCGCGGACACGACGACCCATTCGACATCACGATCGACAGCGAGAGCCAGCCGCTCGGCCCCGGCCGGGTCGAGGCGCCGCGTCAACAACGAGGAGTCGATCGCGAGAGCGCCCGGAAGGGTGCCCTGGACGGTGCGCTCGGCGCTGGTACGGATGTCGACGACGACGGCGCCACGGGCCACGGCGGCGGCGAGCTCGGTGGGATAGGTCCGCTCTGTCGTCAGCGGCAACACGCCGACGGAAGCCGTAGCAGAGGAAGCGGAGAAAGATGCAGAAACAGCAAGCGCAGCGCGCATGAGAAAACTCCCAGGAATGTGTTATCGATCGAGGCGGACGTCAGCCTCGACAACACTCCTGGGCACTCATGCAGCGGATCACGCCGACCATTCTTACACAGATTCGCGACTAGGGGAACCGTGAGAACCGGGACGGGCGGAACGTCGAGCCTGGTTCCGCTCGAACACCAGACGCAGCCCTTCCAGCGTCAGATCCGGCTCGTGATGCTGGAGCGTCGTCGACTCCGGGATGATCAGCGGCGCACTGTCGCCCGTGCCGATCACCGCGACATCGTCGCGATCGAACCCGGGAACCTCGGCGCGCACACGGCGCACCAGACCGTCCACCATGCCTGCGAATCCGAAAACCGCACCGGCCTGCATGCATTCGACGGTGTTCTTGCCGACCACACCGCGCGGCCGTGCCAGCTCGACCTTCCGCAGGGCCGCGGACTGCGATGCGAGTGCATCCATCGAGATCTCGATGCCGGGCGCGATTGCACCGCCGAGGAATTCGCCCTTGCCGGAGACCACATCGACGCACGTGGACGTGCCGAAATCGACAACGATGCACGGACCACCGTAGAAGTGATGCGCGGCAAGGCTGTTGACGATCCGGTCGGCACCGACCTCCTTGGGATTGTCCACGAGCAGCGGCACACCGGTACGCACACCGGGCTCGACGACCACGTGCGGCACGTCCGACCAGTACCGTCCGAGCATGCCGCGCAATTCGCGGAGAACAGACGGCACCGTCGACAGCGCGGACACCGCGGTGATCCGGTCGACGTCCGCACCCAGCAACCCGCGGAAGAGCAGCGCGAGCTCGTCACCCGTCATCCGAGGTTCGGTGCGAACTCGCCAGTCCTGCAGCAGCTTCGCGTGCGAGCCGCTGCCGGTGAACAGGCCCAGAACAATGTTCGTGTTCCGGACGTCGACGGCGAGTAACACCGCTACACCAGCGAACCGGAGTCGAGGGTGGCGAGCATGCGCGGGGTGATCAGACCCGACCCCTCCGGCGCGTGCGCCGGATCGTTGCCGAGCTCCACCTGGCGGTTGTCGGCGTCGACGAACACCACGCGCGGATCGTAGTCCTTGCACTCCTGCTCGTTCATCACGCCGTAGGCGATGAGGATGACCAGGTCACCGGGGCTCACCAGACGTGCTGCGGCACCGTTGATCCCGATGATCCCGGACCCACGCTCGCCCGCGATCACGTACGTCTCGAGGCGGTTGCCGTTGTCGATGTCGACGATGCACACCTGCTCGCCCTCGAGCAGGTCGGCGGCGTCCATCAGGTCCTGGTCGACGGTCACCGAACCGACGTAGTGCAGGTCCGCGTGAGTAACCGTGGCGCGGTGGATCTTCGACTTCATCATGGTGCGAAACATGTACTGGCCTCAGCTCTTGTCGTTCTGTTCTGCGTGTTCAGCGGTTCAGGAGGTCGTCGGCGACGGCAGGGTCGACCGGTCCGGTCGCGCGTTCCAGGAATCCGGTACCGATCGCCACCCCGACGTTGTCGATGAGCCGGGTGGGCCCGACCCGCGCGGCCACCAGCAATCGGCCGTCGCCGCGCTCGGGTGGCTGTCCGAGATCCACGCCGCGCACCTCGAGGTAGTCGAGCTCGATCTCCGGCGCGGACGCAAGCACCTCCCGAGCGGCCGCGAGGATCGCTTCGGCGCCACCGGCCGCGGCATGCGCCCCCGCGACGAGGGCGGCCGACAACACGGTGGCGGTCTCCCGCTGCGCCTCGTCGAGGTAGCGATTTCTCGAGGACAACGCGAGGCCGTCCTGCTCCCGTACCGTCGGCACCCCGACGATGCGGACGTCGAAATTCAGATCGGCGACCATCTGCCGGATCAACGCGAGCTGCTGATAGTCCTTCTCACCGAAGTAGGCGTTGTTCGGGCCGACGATCTGAAGGAGCTTCGCCACAACCGTGAGCATGCCTGCGAAGTGTGTGGGCCGGCTTCCGCCCTCGAGTTCCGCACCGAGCGGACCCGGGTGGATCATCGTGCGACGCCCATCCGGGTACATGGCCGACACGGTCGGCACGAATGCCAGCTCGACCCCGGCCTCCCGCAGCAGCTCGAGGTCCGCGTCGAGGGTACGGGGGTAGGCGTCGAGGTCCTCGTTCTCACCGAACTGGAGCGGATTGACGAAGATGGAGACGACCACGACCGCACCGGTCAGCTTGGCCTGACGCACCAGTTCCAGGTGCCCCGTGTGCAGCGCACCCATGGTCGGCACCAGCGCGACCGTCCGTCCGACGCCCCGCAGCGCCTTGGTCACCTTCGTCAAGGCCGCGGGATCGTGATGCACGGTCAATTCGCCGCGCACGTACCCGCCCCGTCCCATTTCACTCACCGTGATCATTCCCTTCGAGAAGCTCGATCAGCTCCGATTTCGAGCCCACACGCTGCGCCGACCGCAGCGACAGCGCCCGGTAGCCTGCGGCGATGCGCGGGTCCACTTCGTCGAGCACCTGCAGATGCGCGGCGACCGCGGCGACGTCACCGCGCGCGACCGGACCGGTCAACGCCGACGGACCACGACGCAACGCATTGTCGAGAGCGGCGACGAGCAGCGGCTGCAGAACCCGTTCGGCGACCCCACCGGGATCTTCGTCGACGAGCTGCTGGCCGAGCAGTTCCTGGCCTTCGAGCGCAACCCGAAGCGCCGCGACGGCATCGACGACGAGGGTGACCAGATGATTGCTGCCGTGGGCGAGCGCCGCGTGATAGAGGGGACGAAGGTCCTCACGCACCCGAACGGGTTCGCCGCCGATCTCGAGGACGAGCGACTGGGCGATCGCGTAACCGATGTCGTCGGCGGCGGTGATCCCGAAACACGCCGACGAGAGTCGGGCGGTGTCCTCCTCGTGCCCGGTGAACGTCATGGCCGGGTGGATCGCGAGGGGCACCGCGCCCTGTTCGGTGAGGGGCGCCATCACCGCGATGCCGTTGGCTCCCGAGGTGTGGGCGACGATAGTGCCGCGCGGTACCGCTCCGGTCGCGGCGAGGCCGGTGACGAGATCGGCCAGTTCCGAGTCGGGAACAGCGAGAATCAGCAGGTTGCAGCGTCCCGCGACGACGTCGACGGGCAGAATCTCGGAATCGGGCAGGCGGGTACGGGCCCGATGCGTGGACGCGTCGGAGACCGCGGAACAGGCCACGACCACATGGCCGACCTTCTCGAGTGCCGCGCCGATTGCGGTGCCCACACGACCGGCGGACACGATACCGACGGTGAGGCGTGCGGGCGCAGGCGCGTTTGTGATCCCGAAGGAAGTCACGGGAGTCCTCTCGTTCGTTCCAGTCCCGCTCGGCGGGTACCAGACGTTCTGCCCGACAATAGCGCGGCGCGATCCGCGTCGGCCACGGGTGCCGGACGTGATCTGCACCTCACCGCAACGGTGGGCGACTCCCCCGGAAGACCTCCGGACCTGCAGCGAAGACCTCCGATCGGTGCCGAATGGGTCTCCGGTCAGCGCTCCCTGGACAGCGACGCGAGGATCTCGGCGACGCTGCGGCCCTGCAGCCCGCTCTCATCACCGCCGGCCTCGGCCCGGAGCCTGCGCGCCCGACGTCCGGTAGCCGGTCCGTCCGGTACGACATCGTCGTCGACGGGCACATCGTTCGATCCGCCGGAGTGGGATGCGCCCGAAGGGGAAGCCTGATACGTCTCGGTTCCCTGGTTCGTCCCGAGCGTCGCGGACCGCACCGACTCGGTCTGCTGCGGCATCACCGCGGTCGTCTCTGCGGTGAGCGGTTCGTCGTCGGGGGATGCGAACGCCGGGCCCGCCGGACGCGGGGCACTGACCTGCGACGAGGCGGCGCGCCCCCCGATCTCCTGAACCGGCTTCGCGACGGAACTCAGCGCGGTGCGGTCCTCCGGCATGCGTCCGTCGAACAACATCTCGAGGTTGCGGCGCAGCGCAGCGAGATCCGCACGGAGCTGGGCCATCTCGTCGGCCTCGACCTTCAGCTGCGAACGGACCTTCTGCTCGACGGTCAGCTCGTACTCGCGCCGCGCCGAAATCTCCCGTTCGAGCTGCAATTCGTAGACGGTCTTGAGGTCCTCGACCTTCGCCTTCTCGAGGGCGGACTCGCGACGGTACTTCGTCATGGCGATCGCCCCGATGGTCGCGGCCCACAACGCCACGACGACGCCGACGCGCAACAACTGGACGCTCTGACTGAAGACCAGGAACAGCGACGCGATCATCGCGAGGGCGAGAAGCGCGGCGACGAACATCGAACCCGCACTGCGCCACTGTCGACGTTCGTTCCTGTCCCGGCCCGAGGTCCCCATGCGGACCAGGGTACTGCGCCGGAGCGTGATCCCCGAGGTTCGGCGTTCGGCGACCTCAGGCCGCGGGTTCTCCCGGGTCCTCGGGCGTCTTGCAGCAGTGTTCGAGCCACAGGGCCGCCGCGACGAGAACGATCCCGCCGACCGCCCCGACCACCACACCGGACGTGTCCTCCGAGGCGGCCTGGACGAACGATCGCTGCGGCAACAGGAACAACAGGAAACCCACCCAGACACCGGCGGCCGCGGAACCGACCAGCGCGGAGGCCTTCGCGAGCGCGACCGCGCGGGCCGCGGTGATCGGATGGAGCTGGCGCGGCCCGTCGCCGATCTCCCGTTTGCCGACGCGCGAGCGAATCATGAAGGCCAGCACGACTTCGAGCAGCGCCACCGGGTACAGCGATGCCCCCGCGTAGACCGGAATCGGCGGCAACGACCCGTACAGGACGCGGACAAGGAGCCACGACACGATCGCGGCGAGCACCGCCAAGGCCAGCAGATCGCGGACACGTGTCGCCTTCAGCACCGGTTCTCCCCCTGCTGTCCGGGATCCCAGTGTCCGGGGTTCCGGTGCCCGGGGTCGTCTGTCAGCCGGAGATCCGTGCGCTGCACCCCGACACGTTCGGCGTCGCCGAGGTCGGCGAGCCAGTCCACCAACGGCCGGCGTTCCCCGTCGACGGTGAGCGCGGCGTCCGGTGCGACGTCGAGCCAGGGCACCAGCACGAACGCACGCTGATGCGCCCGCGGATGCGGCAGTGTCAGTTCCGGGTCGTCGCTGACGATCTCGTCACACGTCACCACGTCGACGTCGAGACTGCGCGGTCCCCAGCGCTGCACCCGTACCCGGTCGGCGGCGGCCTCGAGTTGCTGTCCCAGTCGCAGCCAGCCGCTGCTGTCGAGCCCCGGGTCGTCGGCGACCACGACGGCGTTGAGGAAATCCTGCTGGTCGACCCCACCCCACGGCGCTGTGGTGTACACCGGCGAGACCGCGACGATCCGGTCGCCCAGCGCCTCGGTGACCGAGCGGAGGTGCCCGAGCCGATCCCCCAGGTTCGATCCGATGGACAGTACCGCGCGGCTCATGGCCGTCGCGTCCGGTCGACGACGACCGCGACGTCCCCGAACGTCAGCGGGATGGGCGCGGAGGGCTTGTGCACGGTGACCTCGACGCGCTCGACCCGCGGGTCGGTGAGCACGTCGTCGGCGATCTCCCCTGCCACGGTCTCGATCAGGTCCCGGCCGGGGCCTGCGACAATCGCTGCTGCCCGCTCGGCGAGGATCCCGTAGTGGAGTGTGTCGTCGAGGTCGTCGCTCGACGCCGCGGGCGCGAGATCCGTCCAGACGACGAGGTCGATCAGGAAGTCCTGACCGTCGCGCTTCTCGTGCTCGAACACCCCGTGGTTCCCACGGACCCGCAGGCCGCGCAGTTCGATCCGATCGCTCATCCGAATTCTCCTGCCGCTCCGCCACGTTGCCACGCCCCCGCGACCGCGAGCGCGTCGAGGGATGCCCGCACGTCGTGCACGCGCACGCCCCACGCGCCGTGGGTGACGGCGAGCGCCGACACCACCGCGGTGGCCACCTCGCGTCCCGCGGGCGGGCGGGGGTTGCCGTCGGAGTCGGCGAGCAGCGAACCGAGGAAACGCTTGCGGGATGCGCCGATGAGCACCGGGAATCCGAGCCCGGTCAGCTCCGGCAGCCGCTGCAGCAATTCCCAGTTGTGGTCCGGTTTCTTCACGAATCCGAGGCCGGGGTCGAGGATCAGGTTCTGGGGGTCCACTCCCGCGGCGACGGCCACATCCACCTGGGTGAGCAGCTCGTCGCGCACCTCGCGCACTACGTCGTCGTAGTGGGTGGATCCACCGGCGTGGACGAATCCGCCGGACGGCCGCCAGTGCATGAGGATCCACGGCACGCCGGCGGACGCCACGACCGTGGCCATGTCCGCGTCGGCGCGCCCACCCGACACGTCGTTGACGAGCGTCACGCCCGCCGAGATCGCGGCTGCGGCGACCGACGCACGCATCGTATCGACGCTGGTGACGATGCCTTCGGCGGCGAGCGCCTCGATCACCGGGACGACCCGGCCTGCCTCGACCTCGGCGTCGACGCGTTGCGCGCCGGGCCGGGTCGATTCACCGCCGACGTCGACGATGTCGACGCCGAGCGCCCGCAGGTGCAGTCCGTGCGCGATCGCCGCGTCGCGATCCAGGTAGCGACCACCGTCGGAGAATGAATCGCTGGTCACGTTGAGAACACCCATGACGACCGGGCGTTCGAGGTTCTGCAGCGTGCTCACCGGCGCAGGATCAGATCCAGGGCTTCGGCGCGGGATGCCGAGTTGGTCTGGAACAACCCGCGCACCGCCGACGTCGTGGTGCTGGCACCGGGCTTGCGGATGCCGCGCATCGCCATGCACAGATGTTCGGCCTCGACGACGACGATCGCGCCGCGCGGATCGAGCTTGCGAACCATCGCGTCGGCGATCTGGCTGGTGAGCCGTTCCTGCACCTGCGGGCGCTTCGCGTAGAGGTCGACGAGCCGCGCGAGCTTGGACAGCCCCGTGACGCGCCCGGTGGCGCCGGGGATGTACCCGACGTGTGCGACTCCGTGGAAGGACACCAGGTGGTGTTCGCAGGTCGAGTACAGCGGGATGTCGCGGACGAGGACGAGTTCCTGATGCCCTTCGTCGAACGTCGTGTTGAGCACGTCGTCCGGATCCGTGTACAGCCCGGCGAACACTTCGCGGTATGCGCGCGCGACGCGGCCCGGGGTGTCCAGCAGCCCTTCCCGGTCGGGGTCTTCTCCGACCGCGATGAGCAGTTCGCGGACTGCGGCTTCGGCGCGAGCCTGATCGAAGGCCCGGCCGGTCGCCAGGCTCAACGTCTCACCCTCGTCCGGCGCGGTCACGGATCTCGTAGGGCCATCCAGGTGATTCACCGACACCCGACCGTCCTCACTCTCGTTGAAAAATCAGCTTCAGCGCGGACCGGTCGGCCCTTCCCAGGGCTGCGTGGGCGGCGGCTCCGGTGCCTGCTGGTTCTCGTCCTGCCGATCACCGGTGTCGGCGGAACGTGCAGGCTGAGTCCACTGAGGGTAGCCGGGATAGGTGCTGCGGGGCTGCTCGGGCTCCTGCGACGGCGGCCATCCCGGCGCCGACCATCCGGCGGGAGCGCCGTAGTCCGGCCGGGTCGCGTGCCGCGGCCCGCCGCCGTACTGGCCGGGCTGCGGGAAGCCGGGCATCGGCTCGGAAGCCGGGACCGGCTGCGGGGCGGGATAGCCGTTGGCCGGACCCTGCGGCGGGGTCGCCTGCTGCGGTGCTGTCTGCCGCGCCGGCTCCGGCGTCACCGGCTGGGGCACGACCTGCTGCGGAGGAACAGGCCCCTTGGCCAGGGTCGGCACCGCAGGCTCCGGGGGCCACGGTTCACCGCGTTCGGCGGCGAGCTCGCCGGGGGTCTTAATCGGCGGGCGATCCGAGGGGATGCGATCGCCGAATTCGTTGAACGTGGTGATGCGGGGCCGCTTCTCCACCGACACGAGGATGCGTTCGAGATCCTTGCGGGTGAGGGTCTCGTGTTCGAGGAGCTCACCGGCGAGCAGGTCCAGCGCGTCGCGATGCTCGTTGAGGATCGACCACGCTTCGGTGTGTGCCGCCTCGATGAGGTTGCGGACTTCCTCGTCGATCTCGCGCGCCACCTCGTGCGAGTAGTCCGAGGCCTGTCCCATCGACCGGCCGAGGAACGGGTCGCCTTGTTCCTGCCCGTAGCGGACCGCACCGAGCTTCGCGCTCATGCCGTACTCGGTGACCATCGCCCGTGCGATCTTGGTGGCCTGGTCGATGTCGGACGACGCGCCGGTGGTCGGCTCGTGGAACACCAGTTCCTCTGCCGCGCGGCCACCCATCGCCATGACGAGGCGGGCGATCATCTCGGACCGGGTCATCAGGCCCTTGTCGTCCTCGGGAACCGTCATGGCGTGACCGCCGGTGCGGCCGCGGGCGAGGATCGTCACCTTGTACACCGGTTCGATGTCCGGCATGGCCCACGCGGCCAGCGTGTGCCCGCCCTCGTGGTAGGCGGTGATCTTCTTCTCGTGTTCGCTGATGATCCGGCTCTTGCGGCGCGGGCCACCGATGACGCGGTCGACGGATTCCTCGAGGATCGTCTCGGTGATCACCGTGCCGTTCTCGCGGGCGGTGAGCAGCGCGGCCTCGTTGACGACGTTCGCCAGATCGGCGCCGGACATCCCGACCGTGCGCTTCGCCAAGCCTTCGAGGTCGGCGTTCTGGTCGATCGGCTTGCCCTTGGAATGCACCTGGAGGATCGCGCGTCGACCGGCGAGGTCGGGGTTGGTCACCGGGATCTGGCGGTCGAAACGGCCGGGACGCAGCAGCGCGGGGTCGAGGATGTCGGGACGGTTCGTCGCGGCGATGAGGATGATGCCCTGCCGGTCGCCGAACCCGTCCATCTCGACGAGCAACTGGTTGAGAGTCTGCTCGCGCTCGTCGTGACCGCCGCCGAGACCGGCGCCACGCTGGCGGCCGACCGCGTCGATCTCGTCGACGAAGATGATGCAGGGGCTGTTCTGCTTGGCCTGCTCGAACAGGTCGCGCACCCGGGATGCGCCGACACCGACGAACATCTCGACGAAGTCGGAACCGGAGATCGTGAAGAACGGAACGCCGGCCTCACCCGCGACCGCGCGTGCGAGCAGCGTCTTGCCGGTACCGGGCGGGCCGTACAGCAGCACGCCCTTCGGGATCTTCGCGCCGAGCGCCTGATAGCGGGCCGGGTTCTGCAGGAAATCTTTGATCTCGTACAGCTCTTCGACGGCCTCGTTCGCGCCGGCGACGTCCGCGAACGTCGTCTTCGGCATGTCCTTCGAGAGCTGCTTGGCTCGGGACTTGCCGAAGCCCATCATGCCCCCGCGGCCGCCGCCCTGCATGCGGGTCATCATGAAGAAGAACACGCCGAGCAGGATGATCATCGGAACGACAAACAGAAGGATCGACGTCAGCCAGCTCTCCTGGGTGACCGCCGTGTCGAACTCGGCTGCGCCGGACGCGGCGACCTTGTCGAAGATCTGTTCCGACGCCGAGGCCGGGTACTTCGCGAGGATCTGCGTCTGGTTCTCGGTGGAATCGTTCCCACTGTTCAACCACAACCGGACCTGCTGTTCGCGGTCGTCGATCTGCGCCTTGGAGACGTTCTTCGAGTCGAGCTGCGCGATGGCCACCGAGGTGTCCACCTTGGTGAATCCACGCGTGTCGTTCCCGAAGTAGCTGAATGCGTAGATGACCAACAGAATGCCGGCCACTATCGCCAGATTACGGAACACTGCCTTGCGATTCATACAGGTTCGGCCCGGCCGGCCGGTCCTTTCGATAGTGCGGTCATCAGTGTGGTCAGGGTGAAGAGCGTGCGTCGACCGGTGACGATCCGGCCACCGCAAGGTTACCGCGTGCCCATACATCGTCGCCGGTGCGTAGTCCACCCTCCGAAAGCTTCAACGCCCGGACCGG
Source organism: Rhodococcus zopfii NBRC 100606 = JCM 9919 (assembly GCF_001895025.1). Classification (GTDB taxonomy): domain Bacteria; phylum Actinomycetota; class Actinomycetes; order Mycobacteriales; family Mycobacteriaceae; genus Rhodococcus; species Rhodococcus zopfii. Next base: position 19,566 of record NZ_BCXI01000006.1, on the reverse strand, counting down.
GCCGTGCGTTCCCGCGCCCCCGGTCGTCCGACGCTGCGACTTCACGTGCGGGCACACCCGTCGGCGTGGGTATCATTTCGCATGGCCACGCGGGATCCGCATGCCGTATCCGGTACCGAACCGACCCAGCTGCCCAGCTCCGAGACCACACAGGTCACGGGCGGGGAGACGAGCCGGTTCGAGCCCACCCGCGCAGCGGACCCCACCCGAGCCGCCGAGGCCGTGACCGATCCGATGACCCCCGGCGTTCCGGTCACCGTCGAGGAATTGCGGGCCGGCCGCCGGATCGACGACTTCGACCTGCTCACCAGCCTGGGCCGCGGCGCCTTCGGAAAGGTGTTCCTGGCCCGGCAGCTCTCGATGCAGCGTCTCGTTGCGGTGAAGATCTCCCCGGACCAGGGCAGCGAGGCGCAGACCCTCGCGCAGCTCGACCACGACTACATCGTCCGCGTGTTCGACCAGCGGATCCTCCCCGAACAGGGCCTCCGGTTGCTGTATATGCAGTACGTGCCGGGCGGGACGCTGCTGCACGTGCTGCACCGGGTGCGGCGCACACCGCCGGAGCGACGCGACGGTTCCCTGCTGCTCGACGTCATCGACGAGACCCTCGCGGAGAAGGGCGAGATCCGGCCAGCGGAATCGACCGTGCGCGGAGAACTCGAAACGCTGACGTGGCCGGAAACCGTGGCGTGGCTGGGGCGGCGGCTCGCGGAGTCGCTCGCCTACGCCGACAGGCGCGGGGTGCTGCACCGGGACGTCAAGCCAGCGAACGTGCTGCTCACCGCGGAAGGCGTCCCGAAGCTGGCCGATTTCAACATCAGCTACGCGGAGTCCGTGGGGGGCAGCTCCCCCGTCGCCTATCTCGGCGGCTCCCTGGCATACATGTCGCCCGAGCAGCTCGAGGCGTGCCATCCGGGAATGCCGGGAACTGCCGCGGACCTCGACACCCGCAGCGACATCTACGCCCTCGGGGTGATGCTGTGGGAGCTGCTGGCGGGAGTCCGCCCGGGAGATCCCGAGCAAGGGGAAGCCCTCGACACGAACACCCTCCCGGCGCTCGAAACGATGGTCCGGCGCCGGAGGGGCGGCCTCACCCCGGACATGATGGGCAGGCTGCCCGCGGATTGCCCGCAGACATTGCGGCGGGTACTCGCGAAATGCCTCGAACCGGCCCCGGCGGATCGCTGGTCGTCGGGGGCGGAACTGGCCCAGCAGTTCGACCTGTGTCTCGACCACCGTGCCCGCGACCTCGTCGATCCCCCGCCGGACAGCTGGCGAGCCCGGTTGCGCGGTCCCGTCGTGCCTGTCCTGGTCGCCGCGATCGGGATCCCCAACGCACTGGCGGCCCTCTACAACTTCCAGCACAACTCGTCGCTGATCATCGAAAAACTGCCGCCGGACGCGCGGCACGACTTCGAGGTCGTCTCGCTCGTCGCCAACGCAGCGTTGTTCCCGCTGGGCGCCCTGGTGATCGTGTACCTGGGTCGTCGGCTGATCACGGTGCCGCGCGGACTGCGGCGCGGACGTACCTACGATGCCGTCACTCTGGCCCGGACCAGACACGACGCACTGCTGTTCAGCGACCGGGTCGCGGCCGTCGTGATGAGCCTGTGGATCGCGTCCGGCATCGCGTTTCCCGTCGCGCTGAGCGTGATCACCGGGGAGATCGACACGCGCGCCGCCACACACTTCGTCACCTCGATGGCGGTGTGCGGCGCGATCGCCGTGGCGTACCCGTTTTTCTTCGTCGCCTTCTACACGGTGCGGTCGCTGTATCCGGCGGTCCTGCCGCACGGGTCCACCGACGCCACCGACGCCCGTGAACTCGAAGGCCTGCACCGCCGCAGCATCCGCTATCTCGCGGTCGCTGCGGCGGTTCCGCTCGCCGGTGTCGCCGGCGTGACGTTCCTGACCGCCTACGAGATCCCGCGCGTGTTGTTCGCGGTGCGGGTCCTGTCCGTCGGCAGCATCGCCGCATTCGTGCTGGTGTACTGGATGTTCCGTCTCATGGAGCAGGACCTCGCGGCACTGCGACGGACCGTTGCGGTGCATCCGGGCACCGACGCCCGTCAGCTCGAATAGACCTTCGGGTCGAGCGTGCCGATGTACGGAAGGTCGCGGTACCGCTCGTCGTAGTCGAGGCCGTAGCCGACGACGAACTCGTCCGGGATGTCGAAGCCGACGTCCGCGACGTGCACGTCGAGTTTGACGGCTTCGGGCTTGCGCAGCAGCGTCACCACGTCGAGCGACGCGGGGTTGCGCGCGGACAGGTTGCGGATCAGCCACGACAGCGTGAGCCCGGAGTCGATGATGTCCTCGACGATGAGCACATGACGGCCCGCGATGTCCTTGTCGAGGTCCTTGAGGATGCGCACCACGCCCGACGAGGACGTCGACGACCCGTACGAGCTGACCGCCATGAACTCCATCTGGGTCGGGATGGGCATGGCCCGGGCGAAGTCGGTCATGAAGAAGATCGCGCCCTTGAGCACGCCGATGAGCAGCAGATCGCCCTCGGGCGCACCCACCGGGTAACGCTTGGCAATGGACTCGGCCAGCTCGACCGTGCGTTCCTTGATCTGCTCCTCGGAAATCAGTACCGACGCAATGTCGCTCTCGTACACCGGGTTGTTCCTGCCCTTCCGTCAGTCGTCCGCACACCGCTGCTGGTCGACGAACACCACGTCCAGCCTGCCACGCCGACGCGACACGACCAACCTGATCCCCGGCCGCGGCCCCCGCCCGACCGCCACCGGCCCCTGGCCGCGCCAGCGTCCGATCAGATCGTCGACGGCCCGTAACGTCCGGTCCGTGGGCGCGGAGGCACCCTCGTCGGCGAGCCAGCGGCGCAGCGCACGACGCCGCACGGCGGGATGCACCGGCTCGAGCGACGCCACGTCCAGTCCGGCGCCGTCCCCCCGCGCGGCGGCCAGCGCCTGATCGGCGGCTGCGTCGAGCACCTCCCCGTCCTCGCGTAGTTGCGCCGCGGTCCGGGCCAGGGCCGGTGCGACTCCGCCACCGAGCACGTCGTCGAGCAACGGCAGCACTTCGGTGCGCAGCCGCACCCGCGTGAACCGCGGATCGCTGTTGTGCGCGTCCTCGTAGGGCTCGTATCCGAGTTCACCGCACGCCGCACGCGTGATCGAGCGCCGCACCCCGAGCAGCGGGCGGCCCCAGGGGTCGTCGAAATCGGCCATGCCGCGGATCGAGCGGGGCCCGGAGCCCCGGGCCAGTCCGAGCAGCACGGTTTCGGCCTGGTCGTCGAGGGTGTGTCCGAGCAGCACCGGCAGACCGTCGCGAGTGTCGTCGAGGGCCCGGTAGCGCACAGCCCGTGCGGCGGCCTCGAGTCCACCGGACCCGGTCACCTCCACCGAAACGACGTGCACCGACCCGCATCCGCGCGCACGGGCGAACTCCGCGGCCCGTGCCGCGACGACGTCGGATCCCGCCTGCAGCCCGTGATCGACGACAACTGCCCGCACCGAATCGGCCTCGGCGACCGCCGCGGCGGTGAGCGCGGCCGAGTCCGCACCGCCGGACAGCGCCACCGCGACCGACCGCGCTCCGTGGCGGCCCAGCCACGCGCGCACCGCCAGCCGGATCTCGTGGATCGCGGGGGTTTCCGGAAGCAGCCGCCGGCCTCGAGCGCCGCGAGCAGCCGGGTCCCGTTCCACCCCGATCAGCCCAGCACCCGGGCGATCCAGGCGTCCGGATCGTCGATCTCGGCGAGCGTGGGCATCGCGTCGGGCCCGGACCACACGGCGTTGAACTCGGCCATCCCGACACGATCGACGACGGTGTCGACGAACTTCTTGCCGTGCACGTACTGCGCCATCTTCGCGTCCACACCGAGCAGCGCACGGATCACCCGATGCACGGGATTGGAGCTGCGGCGCCGCCGGTTGTCGAAGGCGCGCCGGATACTGCCCACCGCGGGAACGACTCCGGGACCGACGGCGTCCATGACGTGATCGGCGTGACCTTCGAGAAGGGTGCCGAGCGCGAGCATCCGGTCGAGGGCGAGCTGCTGGGTTTCGGACTGGGTGGCTCGTAGCAGACCGAGAACACCGCGTTCGGACATCTGCTTCTCGTCGTTCCCGCGGCGGTCGCGGACGACGGCGACGACGCGGCCCACCAGTTCGGAGACGGGCTCGTCGGCGGCGGCACCGAGTTCGGCGGTGGCGGTACGCATCAGCTCCGCCATCCACGGCGCCTCCGCGAACTGCACCCGATGGGTGACCTCGTGCAGGCACACCCACAGGCGAAAGTCCGCGGTCGGGACCTTCAGTGCCCGTTCCACCGCGACGACGTTCGGGGCGACGAGCAGCAGGCTGCGCGAGAACGGGTCGTACTGGCCGAGAACCGCCGACGAGAGGTACGCGAGCATCGCGCCGGCCTGCATGCCCGCGGGTTTCCCCATCCAGGAGCCGCCGCCTTGTCCGCCGCCGGTCAGGTCCGCCATCGACACCGCCGCGGCCTGCACCCAGCCGGTCCGGTCCACGACCCGGGCGGGTGCGGGATCGGCGTGCCCGGCGCCGAGGCCGGTGAGTTCCCGCACCGGCTGCTCGGCTCGGTCGGCGGCCGCGGCGAGTTCGGCCACCACGGTGTCTGCGGTGTACCGGGACATCGCCGGCCCCGGCCGGGCCAGTCGCGCGCCGACGCCGGCCGCGAACGTCCAGTCGATGGCGTCCCCGATCGGGTGGTCGCGGTCGCTCATCGGCACCCGCATCCCCGGAGGGTCGCGGCGACGGCGTCCAGCGCAGGCCGGCTTTCGCCGGGCAGCCGGTCGTTGGACATCAGCGCGAACGACAGGACCCGCCCGTCGACGTCGACGACGGTTCCGACCAGCCCGCTCGCCTCCGAGAGGGTTCCGGTCTTCGCGCGCACCCAGCCGGCGCCGTCGCGGTTGGCGGACGCGTAGCGGTCGCTGAGGGTGCCGGTGGCGCCGGCGACCGGCAGGTAGTCGAGCATCGGACGCAGGCTGTCCTGCTCGCCACCGGCGGCGGACGCCATCACCGCATCGAGCAGCCGCGCGGGAATGCGATTGTCCACCGACAGCCCGCTCACGTCGTGCATGGTGACGTCGCCGACGTCGAAACCGGCGGTCGCGAGGGCGCGGAGCACGGAATCGACGGCCCCCGTGAACGACGCCGGGGAGCCCGACGCGACCGCGATCTCGCGGCCGATCGTCTCGGCGAGGACGTTGTCGGAGTGGTCCATCATCTGGCGGAGCCGGTCGCGCAGAAGCGCGGACTGCACCGATGCCAGCGGTGCGGCTCCGGGGGATGCGGTCCCGAAGGCGACGGTCGCCGGGTCGGCGCCGAGCGCCGCGGCGAGGGCGCGACCGGCGTCGAGGGCGGGCGTCGCGCTGCGCGGCGATTCGTCCTCACGCGGGTTCAGCCGGCCGCCGTCGAGCATCACCGGTTCGATCGGTGCGATATAGCCGCCCTCGACGTCCGACGGGGTCCATCCGGCGGCCATCGGATCGCCCATATAGCTGCCGGTGTCGACGAGCACCGTGTCGACGAGGGCCCCGGAACGTTGGATCTGCTGAACGAGATCCGCGATGCGCGGTGCGCCGGGGTAGAAACCGTCCGCACCGACCGGAACGGCGGTGAGAGTGGGGTCGCCGCCCGCGACCAGCACGATCTCGCCGGGTCGGCTGCCCTCGACGACCCGCGTGGTGATCCGGTGGTCGGGCGGCAACGACAGCAGCGCCGCCGCGGCGGTGAGCACCTTCGTCGTCGACGCCGGGATCATCGGGCGGTCGGGGTCCTGCGACCACAGGACCGTGCCGGTGGCTGTGTCGGTGACGGACCCGGTGAGGGTGCCGAGCGCGGGGTTCGCCACGGCCGTGGCGAGAATCGCGCCGAGAGCGGCCGCGGCGGGCGCCGGCGCGTCGGCGGGGGCGGGAGCTACCTGCGGGGTCGCGGTGACCGGGCCCGGGGCGGGGGTGATCGCGGCCTCGGCGTCGCTGCCGGTGATCTCGGTCAGCGCGAACGTACCGCCGACGACGAGTGCGAGGAACCCGGCGCACCAGATGCCGATCAGGATTCGGAGGCTGCGGCGGCGCCGCACCTCGAGCCCGCCGAGCTTCTTGTTCTTCTCCTGACCCGCCAACACGCCTCCGCTGCGTTCGAGACTCCCGCGCCCTGGTGGCCGCCCTCGTAGGTCCGGCACCTGCGTCCACCAGGGTAGCGCCGCGCCCGTTATCCTCTCTGCGGACCATCACCGCGGTCGCGGCAGGTGGAGCGACAGGCAATCACCGACGAAGTGAGGACACCGGCGTGGAGTTCGACGTCACCATCGAGATCCCCAAGGGACAGCGCAACAAGTACGAGGTCGATCACGAGACCGGCCGCGTGAAGCTGGACCGCTACCTCTACACATCGTTCGGTTACCCGGCCGACTACGGCTACATCGAGAACACCCTCGGCGAGGACGGCGATCCGCTGGACTGCCTGGTGCTGCTCCCCGAGTCGGTGTTCCCGGGCGTCATCGTCGAGGCCCGGCCCGTCGGCATGTTCAAGATGGTCGACGAGGCCGGTGGAGACGACAAGGTCCTCGCTGTGCCGGCCGGTGATCCGCGCTGGGATCACATCCAGGACATCTCCGACGTCCCGCAGTTCGAGCTCGACGCGATCAAGCACTTCTTCGTGCACTACAAGGATCTCGAGCCGGGCAAGCACGTCGAGGCCGCGGACTGGACCGGTCGCGCCGACGCCGAGGCCGAGGTCGAGGCGTCGATCGCGCGTCTGAAGGAGAACGGCGGCCACTGAGCCGTCCGGTTTCAACCCACTGTTATCCGAGCGAACGGTACATTCCGTCGGACTCCCCGACGGAATGTACCGTTCGCTCGTTTCGGGCCGAGCCCGAAAATCAGCGACCCCGGAAGTTCGGGGGGCGCTTCTCGAAGACGGCGGAGATGGCCTCGGTGAGGTCCTCGGAGGGCAGGAAGGCCGCGTTCCACGCCGCGACGTAGCGGAGGCTGTCGTCGACCTGCGGGGAGCGGGTGTGGTCCAGGACGTCCTTGATGCCGTGGACGACGAGCGGCGGGTTGCCTGCGATTTCGGCGGCGGTCGCGTGCGCGGCGGCGAGGGCGGCCTCTGCGTCGTCGAACACGTCGTTGACGAGTCCGATCTTCTCGGCGCGGGCCGCGTCGATGTCCTTGCCGGTGAGTGCGAGCTCACGGGTGTGGCCGTCGCCGACGATCAGCGGGAGGCGGGCGAGGCTGCCGACGTCGGCGACCATGCCGACCTTCACCTCGCGGACGCTGAACTTGGCGTCCGCCGACGCGTAGCGGATGTCGGCGGCGGTGATCAGGTCGACGCCGCCACCGATGCACCAGCCCTGCACGGCTGCGACGACGGGCTTGCGGCAGTCGGCGACCGCGGTGATCGCGGCCTGCATGCGCTTGACCATCGCGTGGAAGTCGGTGCGCGGTTTGGCGAGGGCCTTGTCGGCGAGAACCTTGCCGATGTCGCCGCTCATCGCGGGCAGGTCGAGGCCGAAGGAGAAGTGCTTGCCGGAGCCGGCGAGGACGACGGCGCGCACCTCGTCGTCGGTGTCGAGTGCGGCGAACAGTTCGGGCAGCTCGGACCAGAAGTCGGGTCCCATCGCGTTGCCCTTGCCCGGTCCGACGAGGGTCACGCGGGCGACGTGTGCCTCGACCTCGACGGTGAATGCTTTCCAGCTGGAATGATCGGTCATTACTCGAGAGTAATATCTTTGCCGACCGTTCACACGGAGCTCCACGTCACGTTCGCCGCGGAGCGGTGTTAAAGGCTCGAAAACTCCCGGTCACAGCTCTGGAAGCACGCCCGCGCAGGGTGGAAGCTTGATCCGACCGCAGCCCCGGGTTCCCGGGGCGGTCCGTCTCGGAGAGGAGCGCAGCCATGCTTCTGCATCAGGGAATCGGTCTCGGTGCGTTCAATGCCCTCAGTCGCCGCGGCGCCGTCCACGCGCTGTACGAGTGCTGCGCGTCGCTCGGGTGGGCGAACCCGGTCGCCGCCGGACGCCCCTATGCGAGCCACACCGAACTGTTCGCCCGCGCCGACGCGGTGCTCGTGACGCTGGACGAGACGGGAATCGCCGATGCCCTGGACTGCCATCCGATCGTCGGCGGCCGGCCGCGAAGCGCACATTCACGCGCCGACCACTCCTCGATGTGGGACGAGGATCCACAAACCATGGCGGCGATCGCGCAGTCGGCCCACGAGTACGAGCAACGGTTCGGATTCCGCTATCTGTGGTGTCCGGGCGGCCGCGGGCCGGACGAACTGCTCGCCGACCTCGTCCACCGTCTCGGCAACGACGTCGATGCCGAACGGAAGATCCGCACCGACGAGCTGGCGAAGGTCACCCGTACCCGCCTCGAACGCATGCTGGGACCGGAGGACGGCTTTCCGCTCTACTGATCCCCGCGCGGCGGGCCCGGTCCGCTCCTACATTGGAACCATGTCCGCGACACTGCATCCGAACGCCGTTCACGTGGCCGACACGCTCATCTCGCGCGGCCATCCAGGCTTGATCCTCACCCAGCCGGAGTCGGTGCACACGGCCGAGCAGGCGGCCGCGGCGCTGGGTGTCGACGTCGGTGCGATCGTGAAGTCACTGGTGTTCGAGCTCGACGGCGAACCGGTCCTGCTGCTGGTCTCCGGCGCCCACCGGGTCGACACGCGGCGTTGCGGCGAGCGCCTCGGGGGAACCCTGGTGCCGGCGTCGGCCGAGGTGGCGTCGGAGGTCACCGCACAACCGGTCGGCGGTGTCGCGCCGCTGGGGCATCCCACCAATCTGCCGACCTATGTCGATCGCGCGCTCGAGGCCCATCCGCAGTTGTGGGCGGCGGGCGGACACCCGAACACGATGTTCCGCACGACCTATCGGGAACTTCTGCGCATCACCGCCGGCATGGACGTGGAGATGGACTGACCGACCTGCGGTACCGGAACAGGGAGTGCTGCACTATAGTGTCACCGTGACTATCCGAGCGTGGAGCCGCAGGCATGTCGACCTGTGCCGTACCCGCTCGTGCCTGTGTGCGAACTGACGCCCACACTCATTCCATCTGATCATTCGCCCTGTCCCCCAGCTTCTTTCCGGGGGCAGCCTCTCCAGGGACGGCAATGCCCACTTCACATTCCCCTGTCGCCGACCGCGCCGACGCCACCGCCCCCGAATTCGCCCTGGGCGTCGGCAACGAGGAGTACCGCTCCGCGTTGCGCCGCCACCCGGCAGGCGTCACCATCGTCACGCTCGATTCCGGAGACGGCCCGGTCGGTTTCACCGCGACGTCGTTCTCCTCACTGTCTCTGAACCCACCGCTGGTGTCGTTCAACATCACTCACACATCGTCGAGCATCGACGCCGTGCACGCGGCGGACTCGCTCGTGGTGCACCTGCTGGGCGAGGACCAACGACATCTGGCACAGCGTTTCGCGCGCAGCGCCGACGAGCGCTTCGCAGACCGTTCGCTGTGGGGTCGTCTCGACACCGGCGAGCCTGCCCTCCACGACACGCCTGTTCGCCTGCGTCTTCTTGTGCACCAATTGATCCCGGTCGGGGACAGCACTCTGGTCGTCGGCCTCGTCGCCGATACGGCCATCACCGATACCGAGTCGCCGGCGGGTCCGTTGCTCTACCACGACGGCGTTTACCACCGGCCCACACCATTGGACACGACACCATGACCACAACTCCCGAACTCGTACTGGTCGTACAGCTTTCCAACACCGGCGTGCGTTCGTCGACGGATCTCGCCGCGCTCGCCGACGCGTTGCGCGAAACCGCACAGGATCTCGTGCCCGGAGTGAGCACGCACACGCTGCTGAGCTCCACACCGGTACCTTTGGTGATCGATCTGCCCGCCCGCGACGTGATTCTCGACAACTCACGAATTCTGCTCAGCCACACCGAATTCGACATCCTTTCCCGGCTGGTCCAGCGACCTCGCGTAGTCGTGTCCCGGACGACACTGCGGGAACTCGATCCCGCCGCAACGGATATCGATCAGCGACGAGGGCGCAGCGTCGACGTACACGTGTCCCGAATCCGTACGAAGCTGGGAAGATTCGGATCCATCATCACGACGGTGCGGGGAACCGGTTACCGTTTCGATCCCCATCCCGGCGTGCACATCGTCGAACCTCTGACCCGGCGTTCGGCCTGACGACACGGCGAATGGGGCGAGAGAATCCGTTCTCTCGCCCCATTCGGCTTTTCGAATCCGGACGGAACGTAGGAGGCTACGAGGCCCGGGTAAGCCCTCGGCCACCGGTTCCGAAGCGGCGCAGCACTTCCACGACGGACGGTGCGGTCACCGCGAGATCGCGGGACTCGAGCCACGGAAGCGTGCCGTCCACGATGTGCTCGACGGTGAACGGCGCCGCCAGCGGAACGAGGGTGACACCGTCCGCGACGCGTGTGGAGTGGATGTCGGCAATGAGACCCGCCAGGCCCTGTGGGGTGCCGACGTACGAGAGGGTGTCCGTCGCGCGCGGACTGTCCAACTGCGCGTATTGCTTTCGGGCGCTACGTGCCTCGGATGCCACGACCACCTCGAGATCGACCAGGACGGTGACGCTGTCGGGGTCGCGACCTTCGGCGACGAGTTCGGCGCGGACGCGATCGCGGGCCTTGCGGGTCTCGCGCAGATCGGTGGCGCGAATCCGCACGACATTCGGTTGCGACGCACTCAGATCGAGCGAATCCTCGCCCGATCGACCGGCGGTGAGATCGGCCCAGTAGTGCGGGCCGGACGGGCCGACGAGTTCGACGGCGACACGCAGCGGGCGGGTGGACGAAACGGCGTGAACGACATTGCTGTACGACATGTGGGTTCCTTCGAACTGCCGCAGGCGATCCCGCGGCGATGAGCTGTGGAGACGGGGGTGTCGTTCAGCTCGTACACATGCCGGAGGCGGTGCGGCACAGATCGACATGACGACGGCACCACGGTGCGACGACGTTCGATGCGGTCTGCGATGCCATGGGTAATACCCTACCGATCTTGTGGGAAATTGTCGATCGCGAGGGTCAGACGCACTCCGACGCGCCGGCACCCTCCACCGCGAGACCCGGGCGGGTCTCCGGCGACGGACCCCACAGGCCGTCGGTCTTGGCGTAGGTCCAGGACGGGCCGTGCTCGACGAGGCGACGGAGCGCACCGACCAGACGCTCGACGTCGTCGGACGAGCTACCCAGCCCCAGGGAAGCCCGCACCGCGCCTCCGGCGCGGCCCACACGGGCGAGCAACGGGTGCGCGCAGAAGCGTCCGTCGCGGACGCCGATGCCGTGCTCGGCAGACAGGTACGCCGCGATCTCCGCGGGTTCGTAACCGGCGACCGTGAACGTGACGATGCCGACGGAATCGCACGAGTCCTCCCAGAGGCGGAGCAGTTCGACCCCGTCGATTTCGTGCAGACCCGCGACCAGCAGCGCGCTCAGCTCCTCTTCGTGGCGGGCCACCGCGTCGGCGTCGAAACCGGCGAGCGCGTCGCAGGCCGCCGCGATCGCCGCGGCACCGAGCACGTTCGGCGAACCGGCCTCGTGACGCGCAGGGGCGCAGGCCCATTCGGTGTGGTCCAGGCGTACCTCACGCACCGCGCCGCCACCGGCGAGGTAGGGCTCGGCCACATCGAGCCAGTCGCGGCGGCCGACGAGGACGCCGGCACCGAACGGCGCGTACGTCTTATGGCCGGAGAACGCGAGATAGTCGACTCCGGTTGCGGCGAGGTCGATCCGGCGATGCGGCACCAACTGCGCGCCGTCGACCAGGATGCGCGCCCCGCACTCGTGCGCGAGGTCGGTCAGTTCCCCGATGGGCAGCAGCTCACCGGTGACGTTCGAGGCTCCGGTGATCGCGAGCAGCGCGGCCGGCGCCCGGCGCAGTTCCGCGGCGAGCCGCTCGATCGTCCCGGCGACCGTGTCGGCCGCCTCCACGATGCGGGAGTTCCTCCACGGCAACAGATTCGCGTGATGCTCGATGTCGAGCAGGACGACCTCACCCGGCACCGCGGTCGCGAGCAGGTTCAGCGAATCGGTGGTGTTGCGGGTGAACACGACGACCTGGTCGTCGGCGGCACCGACGAATCCGGAGACCACGGCCCGGCACTTCTCGTAGGCATCGGTGGTGACCCGCGAGGCGTAGCCGGCACCGCGGTGCACGCTGGCGTAGAAGGGCAGCAGTTCGGCGATGCGGTCGGTGACGGCGGCCAGGGCCGGAGCACTCGCGGCGTAGTCGAAGTTGACGTACGTGCAGGTGCCGCCCTGGACGAGCGGAACCTGCAGGTCACAGCCGGACACGCGAGCGATGGGCGCGATGCAGGTGGCGGTCGATGCAACAGTCATGATTAGTCCCTTGTCCGTTCAGGGACCCGTCGGTGATCGCCACGACGATGTTCGATCGCCGGCGGAGTCCGCGCTTGCTGCGTCCGGTTTTCGGATCCGCAGCCAGGTCGTCACCCGGAGCACCCCACCGCGGTGGAGGGTTGCCGACCAGCGAGCCGGGGCTTGATGCTGGTACTCGTGACCTGCGGAAGAGGATGACAGCACGCCGCCGGAGTTGTCAAACCGAAACACGCCGTGCGCGGTCGGCAGGCGAAGACCCGGTGGCCCGGAGGACAATCGATCGAAGCGACCGTCCGGTCGGCAGGGAGTTCACCTGCCGTCCACCTGGTCGTGAGACAACCGGCCGAACGCATCATCGACACCAGAGAAGGACACGCAGATTGTCTGTCCAGCCCACGACGGATCCGGGTCGGCCCGCTCGAGTACCGGACGAGTACCTGCGTTCGTCGTTCGCGCCCGCCCCTCGGACCCTCGTCGACATCCTGCGCAGTACCGCCGACGCGCATCCCGACGTCCCCGCGATCGACGACGGCAAGGTCACGCTCAGCTACTCGGAACTAGCCGAGGAGATCATCGCGGGCGCCTACCGCCTGACCGACGCCGGAGTCGGCGCCGGCGACCGGGTCGGGGTGCGCATGCCGTCCGGTACCAAGGACCTGTACATCACGATCCTGTCGGTGCTCGCCGCGGGCGCGGCGTACGTCCCCGTCGACGCGGACGACCCGGACGAACGAGCCGAGCTGGTGTTCGGGGAGGCGGACGTCACCGCGATCGTCACGGAGGCGGGGATCGGCCCGGGCACCGCGCCGGCGTCCGCCGATCCGCAGGTGCGCGGACCACGGCTCGGCGACGACGCCTGGATCATCTTCACCTCGGGGTCGACGGGCACCCCGAAGGGCGTCGCCGTCACGCACCGCAACGCCGCCGCGTTCGTCGACGCCGAAGCGCGGATGTTCCTGCAGGACAACCCGATCGGACCCGGAGACCGGGTGCTCGCCGGCCTGTCGGTGGCGTTCGACGCGTCCTGTGAGGAGATGTGGCTGGCGTGGCGGCACGGAGCGTGCCTGGTGCCCGCTCCCCGATCGCTGGTGCGTTCCGGCATGGATCTGGGTCCGTGGCTGGTCTCACGCGACATCACCGTCGTCTCCACGGTGCCGACGCTCGCGGCGATGTGGCCCGCCGAGGCACTCGAAGCGGTGCGGCTGCTCATCTTCGGCGGGGAGGCCTGTCCCCCCGACCTCGCCGAACGGCTCGCCGTGCCCGAGCGGGAAGTGTGGAACACGTACGGCCCCACCGAAGCGACCGTCGTCGCGTGCGCCGCCCCGATGGACGGCCTCGGTCCCATCCGCATCGGCCTGCCTCTCGACGGCTGGGACCTCGCGGTCGTCGACGCCGACGGTGTACCCGTCGAAGAGGGCGCGACCGGCGAACTCGTCATCGGCGGAGTCGGCCTCGCCCGCTACCTCGACCCCGCCAAGGACGCGGAGAAGTACGCGCCGATGCCGACGCTCGGCTGGGAGCGCGCCTACCGCAGCGGCGACCTGGTGACACTCGATCGTCGTGGCCTGCTCTTCCAGGGACGCGCCGACGACCAGGTCAAGATCGGCGGGCGGCGCATCGAACTCGGCGAGATCGACAACGCCCTGCAGAACCTGCCGGGCGTCGCGGGTGGCGCGTGCGCCGTGCGCAAGACCGCGGCCGGACACGCGATGCTCATCGGCTACATCGCCAGCACCGACCCGGACTTCGATGTCGCCTCCGCCCGCGACCTGCTCACCGAGCAGCTCCCCGCGGCGATGGTTCCGCGGCTCGCGCTCGTCGACGAACTCCCCACCCGCACGTCCGGCAAGGTCGACCGGGCCGCGCTGCCGTGGCCGCTGCCCGGCACCGACGCGGACTCCGCCGAAGCACTCGGACTCGACCCCACCGCCGAATGGGTCGCGAGCCTGTGGATGTCGCTGCTCGGCGCTCGCGTCGAAGGGCTCGACGACGACTTCTTCGAACTCGGCGGCGGCTCGCTGTCGGCAGCCCAGCTGGTGACAGCCCTTCGCGAACGCTATCCGGAGATGACCGTCGCGGAGCTGTACGACCATCCGCGGCTGGGTTCGCTCGCCCTGTACCTCGACGAGCTCGCCCCGACCGAGACCGTCACTCCGCGCAAGGTCGAACCGACGCCGCGGTCCGCGCAGCTGGCCCAGATCGCCGCGACCGTCCCGCTGGCCACCTTGACCGGCATGCAGTGGGTGACGTGGCTGGCCGTGCTCAACAACGTGCTCGCGACCGTCGTCTCGGTGCCGTGGACCGTCACCCTGTCGTGGTGGTGGACCGCGCTCGGCGTGCTGCTGTTCATCACCCCACTCGGCCGCATGACGATCGCGGTCGCCGGTGCCCGGGTGCTGCTGCGCGGGGTGAAACCCGGCACCTACCGTCGCGGCGGCTCCGTGCATCTCCGGCTGTGGACGTCGCTGCGGCTGGTCGAGGCGAGCGGCGCGGCGAATCTGTCCGGTGCGCCGTGGATGCTCTACTACGCCCGGGCGCTCGGCGCGAAGATCGGGCGCGGCGTCGATCTGCACAGCCTGCCCCCGGTGACCGGCATGCTCGAACTCGGCGACGGCTGCTCGATCGAACCCGAGGTCGACCTGTCCGGCCACTGGGTCGACGGCGACGTGGTGCACATCGGCACGATCCGGATCGGGGCCGGCGCCTCGGTCGGCGCCCGGTCCACTCTCAATCCCGGCTGCAAGATCGGCAAGAACGCCGTGGTCGAAGCGGGCTCGGCAGTGTTCGGGCGGGTCAAGGCCGGACAGCAGTGGGCCGGCTCGCCCGCCGTGAAGGTCGGGCGCGCCGCCCATCCCTGGCCCGCCGAACCGCCGCGCCGCGCGCCGGGATGGGTGCCGGTGTTCGGTGCGAGCTCGGTGATGATCGCCGGGCTGCCCCTCGTCGCGATCGGTTCGGGCGTCGCCCTGATCGGCTGGTGGGTCAGCGACACCGCCACCCTGCCCGACGCCGTCGTCCGGTCCCTCGTGATGCTGCCCGCCGCCGGCGTGCTCACGATGTTCGTGTTCGCGCTGCTCACGGTCGCGTCGGTGCGGCTGCTGTCCATCGGCATGGTCGAGGGCTGGCACCCGGTGCGCAGCCGTGTCGGCTGGCAGGTCTGGGCCACCGAACGGCTCATGGACTCGTCACGCACCTTCCTGTTCCCGCTGTACGCCTCGATGCTCACCCCGATCTGGCTGCGGCTGCTCGGCGCCGACATCGGCAAGGACGTCGAAGCGTCGACCGTGCTGATGGTCCCCAAGTTCACGAAGGTCGCCGACGGTGCGTTCCTCGCCGACGACACCATGGTCGCGTCCTACGAGCTCGGTGGCGGCTGGCTGTTCATCTCGCACGCGAAGGTCGGCAAACGCGCGTTCCTCGGCAATTCGGGTATGGCCGCGCCTGGACGCCGGGTCCCGAAGCACGGTCTCGTCGCGGTGCTGTCCGCGGCACCGACGAAGGCCAAGTCCGGTTCGTCGTGGCTGGGCAGCCCCCCGGTCCGATTGCGCCGTTCTGCCGGCGACTCCGATTCGAGCCGCACGTTCGCTCCCCCGCTGAAGCTGAAGGTCGCGCGGGGAGTCGTCGAAACATTCCGGCTCGTCCCGATGATGGTGACGTTCGGGATCGGGCTCGGTGTGCTGTTCGCGTTGAACGCACTCGCGGCCGCGGGTGGCTATCCGCTCGCCCTGGTGCTCGGCGGTGTCGTCCTCATGATCGCCGGCGCGGTCGCGTGCATCGTCACGGTGGCGGCGAAATGGTCGGTCGTCGGGCGGATCGGCCGCGTGGAGCATCCGCTGTGGAGTTCGTTCGTGTGGCGGAACGAGGTGTCCGACACGTTCGTCGAGATGGTCGCCGCGCCCTGGTTCGCGCGCCCCGCGACGGGAACCGTCGTGATGAATCTGTGGCTGCGGGCGCTCGGCGCGCACATCGGCCGCGGCGTGTGGTGCGAAAGCTACTGGCTGCCGGAGGCGGATCTGGTGACGCTCGAGGACGGCGCGACGGTGGAACGGGGGTGCGTGGTGCAGACGCACCTGTTCCATGATCGGATCATGTCCATGGACACCGTGACGATCGAGAACGGAGCCACCCTCGGGCCGCAGTGCGTTGCGCTGCCGGCGTCGGGCATCGGCGCCGGGGCCACCGTCGGCCCGGCCTCCCTTGTGATGCGCGGAGATGTCGTTCCCGCATCGACCCGCTGGCAGGGCAATCCCATCGCCCCGTGGACGACGCCCGGAGATTGGTCGCCGCGATGAAGTCCGTCAAGGCAGCCAAGCCGGTTGCTCCCGTGGGAACGGACCGTCCGCTCGACCCGTACCTGCCGACGAGCGGCAACCGCGGGTACCGCGTGTCCCGATACGAATTGGAGCTGAACTACAAGGTCGCGTCGAACCGCCTCGCAGGCCGGGCCACGATCATCGCCACCGCAACGGACGTGCGTGGCAAGTACGCGCTCGATCTCGTCGACACGATGCGAGTGTCGAAGGTGTCGGTCAACGGTGCCCGGCCGGCGAAGTACACGCACCGTGACGGCAAGCTGACCGTGACACCCGCACAGAAGATTCCGGCGGGCGCGGTGCTCACCGTCACCGTGAACTATTCGGGGACGCCCACGCCCCGCCACTCGATGTGGGGGGAGGTCGGCTGGGAGGAACTCGAGGAAGGCTCGCTCGTCGCCAGCCAGCCGAACGGTGCCCCCTCGTGGTTCCCGTGCGACGACCATCCCGGATCGAAGGCGACGTACCGGATCACCCTGACCACCGACTCGCCGTTCCATGCCGTCGCGAACGGCACCCTGCTGCGGAAAACCACGAAGGCCAGCCAGACGACGTGGGTGTACGAGCAGCCCGAACCGATGTCGACGTACCTGGCGACCGTGCAGATCGGGCACTACGAGGCCCGCAAGGTGTCCTCGTCCCCGGTTCCGCTGATCGCGGTGCACCCGCCGCGGCTGCGGGCCGGATTCGACATCGATTTCGGGCGCCAACCGCAGATGATGGACGTCTTCCGGAACCTGTTCGGCCCGTATCCGTTCGCGCACTACACCGTCGTGGTGACCGACGACGACCTCGAGATTCCGCTCGAGGCCCAGGGACTGTCGATATTCGGCGCCAACCACTGCGACGGCCGCAGGCGCGAGGAGCGGCTCGTCGCACACGAGCTGGCGCACCAGTGGTTCGGCAACAGCCTGACTCTCGAGCGCTGGCGGGACATCTGGCTGCACGAGGGTTTCGCCTGCTACGCCGAGTGGCTGTGGGCGGAGAACTCGGGGGGACCGTCGGCGCAGGCTCTCGCTGCCGAGGCGCACCGCGGCCTTGCCCGCAAACCACAGGACATCCTGCTGGGCGATCCGGGGCCGAAGGACATGTTCGACGACCGGATCTACAAGCGCGGCGCGCTCACCCTGCACACGCTCCGCCGGCATCTGGGCGACGACAGGTTCTTCGCTCTGCTCCGCACCTGGACCGCGGAGCATCGGCACTCGAACGTGACGACCGAGCAGTTCATCGGTCTCGCAGCGCGTTTCACCGACACACCGCTGCGGTCGCTGTGGGACACCTGGCTGTACGACCGCGCGCTGCCCCCGTTCCCCGGCCTCTGACGGTTCCACCCGGCATCCCGGAAACGGGTCGGGCCGGGCACCGCGTCAGGGCAGCACCACGTCCGAGGCGGGCCAGCGGCCGTCGACGAGTTCCATCGTCATCACGACCCGGCTGCGATCGAGTCGCGACTCGGGCGACACAGTGTTGGTGACGGTCTGGTCGACGAACAGCACCACCTCGACCTTCGTCGTGGTCGCGGATTTGACGCCGGTCTCGATCACCACGCCCTCGGCGGTCGCCTTGTTGTCGACGAGCAGCTGGCGGAGTTGTTCGCTCGACTGCGCGTACATGTCCTTGAACTGGCCGGTGGCGCCGTCCGGCACGGCATCGAAATTCGCGTCGAGGTCGTCGGAGCTGACGCTGGTCAGCACGACCGCGTACTGCCGTGCCGCATCGAGGGCTGCCGCGGATGCATTGTCGACTGCGTTGACCTGCTGCAACTTCCATCCGAGGACTGCGGCGGCGGTGACCGCCACGACCGCAGCCACCGCAAGTCCGATGCGTCCGCGGCCGGTGTCCGCCGCAGGACCCTCGACCTCCGGGTTCTCGCCCGAAGACCCAGCGCGCACTGCCCACCGACGGTTTCCAGCGCCGCGACGGGATGACGGCGGAGTAGCCGCACATCCAGTCGTCGATCTCGGCGGTCGCGGTGGACTTCCGCTCGGTCTGACGGCGGCCGGGGTGCCGATGCCGTCGACGGGATGACGCAGATCCCCGCCCCTCGCCCAAGGATCCCCATGGTGGTGCCCTTTCGTGGTCGGTCGGCCGTGTGATCAGTCGGCGGGAGTGAAGTCGGCGTGGAGTTCGGCGATGCCACGCAGGCATATATGTCGGTTCGTACCGGTAGGTGCGCTGCCCGGCCGGTCTGTGCTGGGCCTCCCGCCGGCGTCGCACTGACCATGGAGTTCATTGCACTGTCCCGTCACCGGCCGGCGCTGCGCGCTCAAATCGCCGAATACTCAGAACAATTCAGATACGAACAGGCCGACGCCTGACTTGGCTCACTTGGTGACCGAGCTCGACGCCGGTGTGGGCCGATCCGATGTGCTTGACGATCCCCTGCCGGCCGCCCACGTATCGGGCGACCTGTACGGCTGTGGCTCCGGACTCGGTCCGGATCCGGTCCTTGCCTCTCGGTCGTCGACCAAGGAGCGGGGGCAAGGTGGAGTCCCCGCAGCGAAGCGAGGAGAACCGACCTTGCCGCCCGACGGGTCGAGGACCACACTCGCCGACCGGACACGCCAGCGGGGAATCGGCTTCTTCCAGGTCTCGAGCACAGCCAATGACCAACACCAGCCGGCGAGTTCGCGAGCGATCGCGGTATTGGCCACCGCGGGGCGTTTGCGACGGACGTCGAACCCGACCCACCGATCGTGCAGCCGCCGATTTGCCTGCTGTCCACGAGCCCGCGCCGCCGGAGACGCCTTGTCCCAGCGGCGCCGCAGGGTCACTCCCGGCAGATACCGAGGTCGGTGATGCCACGCCGCCTCGATCAGTAGCCGCCGAGCACGACCATTCCCGGTCTTGGTGATCGACCCCTGCGATCGCATCGAACCGGACGAATGCTCCGTGGGCACCAACC
>NZ_BCXI01000005.1 GCF_001895025.1 Rhodococcus zopfii NBRC 100606 = JCM 9919 | reverse complement strand
CCGGAGCCGGTCGCTCACGCTGTTGAGCAGCCTGCTCGGTTGTAGGCGGGTTGTCGAAGAGTTCGACGCCGCAGAGGCCGAACATCGTTACGGCGGCCTCGATATGTATCGACGCCGTTCTGCACAGTCCTGCTGATGGGCTTCGGTGGAGTCGGATAGGTGTCTACCACTTCTGCTTGCTCATGGCCACGGACCCTCTGAATGAGACCGATAGCGCACTGGCGTGCGATCACCTGCGAGAAGGCGGATTCTCGACCAAGCACGAACATGCGCGACCACTGCCCGGAGCCCCAGGTCTCGAGATGTTTTTCTGGCGAGTTCGCATGGCTGATGCGGACGAGCACCCGACCATTACCTACCTGTCCGAGCAGGACTACAGCACTGGTCCGATCCCACACCTTGTCGAGCGCACGTGCTGCGTCGACTTCCTCGTCGCGGAACCGCGACGAGGTACCCGTCCCAGCCCGCACGGCTGAGGACACGTGTCCCATGCGGGTTCCCGTCCCACAGATGAACTTGGACGGTGCAACCCTGCGCACTGGTTCGCATGGCTCCTTACCCTAACGGCACATCGGCTGACGAGATGAGCCTCTGGCCGAGCTGCGTGACGGTACACGAATTGTGCGCCGCATCCGTCGTTGGGCGAGGTGCCCGCCGCAGGGCGAGGTACCGAAGCTCGAGGGCACGACGGTCAATCCTGGCGAAGGATGAAGTCGTGAAATCCTGGGACGGTAAAAGCCAGTACCCCTCGTTCCGGAGCGTAGACAAGGCCCTTCTTGATCAGTTCGTCCCGCGGCACCGACAGAGCCGACGCGCTCGACTTGCCCATCGCCGAGGCAAGCTGACGGACAGCGACTCCCTCACCTCCCCCTTCCTGCGCCAGCGCACGCAACAGGTCCTTCTGTGCGGGAGTCGCACGATCCCAACGTGATTGATACAGGCCGGCATTCACCTCACGTCGGGCGTCGTCGGTGCCGTACTCGGCATCCTCAACCGTGAAAACCGGCCCTCGCGCGTTGTTCCATACAGCCTTTCCCACTTCCTGCAGAAAGTATGGATAGCCGGTAGCGGCATCGAGCGCGATCCGGAGAGCGCCTTCATCCCAGGAGACGTCCCGTTCGATGACGGGTTGCACCAGGGCAGCTCGTGCATCCTGGTCCCCGAGGACGGACAGCGTGCGGAACTGGTAGAGCCGTTCGGCGTAGCTGTTCGCCGACGCCAATTGGGAAGGTAGGGACGGTAGACCCGCACCTACCAAGAACACGGGCAGCACCGGCGATGTCTGGTTGATCTGGTGCATGGCGGTACTCAATGCTGCCATCTCGAAACTCTCGGCTTCCTGCAGCTCGTCGACGAGGATCAGGACACCGATGCCGGCAGATCGTGCTGCTTCACCGAGTTCGACGAGCAGGTCGGTCAGGTCTGTCGAGAGGCGCCCGGAGGCTGCATAGCCGGCAGCGGGTTCGAGCTCCGCCTCGAACGCGAACACACCCAGATTCATCGACAGAGTGAACGACTTGAACACACGCAGCGCGTTGTGCAGCTTCCCCTCCTTGTCCTGCCGTCTCGCAGTCCGCAAGCTACTGAACAAAGCGGTGGCCAACTCTTCGGCGAAAGAATGCTCGCGTCGGACCTCGAACTTGGCAACGATCCATCCCTCGTTGAGAGCGATCCGCTGGAGCTCGCCGAGGAGCACGGTCTTGCCGACACCGCGAAGCCCCGTGAGGATCCAGCTTCGATCCCCCTCGCCCAGCTCTGCGATCTTCCGCCGAACCACGTCGAAGTCGGCAAAAAGAGAGTCTCTACCTGCGAGAATCGGAGGCCGGAGACCAGCGCCGGGCTTGAACGGATTGAGCACCGGATCCATGTATCAGAATTTATCAGCCTCTATAAGGGAGGACCATATAAAAGTTGATAATGCTCTCGGGGCGAACGCGTGTTCGAGTTGACCTTGGATGTAGCCCGTGCGATCATCCCTGCACCGGCCTGAATACAGGTCGACCCCGGAAGGTGCTACCAACACCACTCCGGGGTCTGGGCACACGACAGATTGGACCTGTCATGCACCGTAGGGTGGATTCTATCCACACGCCCCTCAGAGGCGAGCACCAGCAATCAGCCGCGAGCGCGCACGTCCGCACCGGCCGATCTCTCACCTGGCCACCAGGTTCATCACCGACGCTCTGACTGTCCAGCCCTTTCGACCACCCCGGTCGAAAGGGCTCGAGCCACTTCATCTGCGTCTACGTGCACGAGGGCCGTTCCGGTATCCGAGGCGCGTCGACGCACCTTCGTCGCTCGTCTCCCACAGTCCGACGTCAGCGCATGGACGCTGCGAACCGGGGTGCCATTCCTCGCATTCGAAACCGACTGGGCACCAGTAACCTTCGTCTCCGCAGCTGGTGGTGGAGCACCCGATCGTGCGGGTCGACACGAACGACCGGGTCCAGCACAAGCCACACGTCACCTGCGATGTGGGGCCAGAAGTGCTGGCCGAGATGGTCTATCGGGGCATGGTGACCGGGCAGCGTTGGGGAAGGGGCCGAAGGGGCCGAAGGCAATACAGGGACCCGTAGGGTCTCCGATCGGTTCAATGCAGCCGCCCGCAGGGCGTCCGCTTCTATCGCGGGCACGTCCCGTGGTAGCGGTCGAGACCGAGGCCGCCGTTGCGCTTCTTGCTCCGCCCTGTGGGACCACCCTTCGGGCTCCGCACCCAGGTGCTCTTCGAATCCAGACCGGGCATACGTTCGCTTCCGATTCTGCTGTAACGGGTTTCGCCGTCGACGGTCAGCACACCGTCCTGCACGTCGATGTGTGCGACTGTCGCCCAGTAGGCGTTCTTCCCATTCCCGACGTACACCAGGATTTCGTCGGCGTCCGGACCCGGCAGTCCGTCCTTACCGGCCCGACCGTAACGGATCACGACGCGTGGCCGGCCGAACTTGTCGATCGCGCCGATGCCGTTGTCGACGCTCTGATAGATGTTGACGAGCAGATCGCCGTTCTCATTGGGGAGCACCCGAACCTGTTCGACGGCGGGCTTCTTGCCGCGACCCGGACCCTTGCTGTCTCCGTAGTGATGGATGAAGGGCCACGTCCCGAGATCGCCGCGGTGGCCGCGGTCGCCGCTGATGACGACGTAGTCGTTGGTGTGTTCGTTGCGGCAGTAGAAGTACACATCGAGATCGCCCTCGCCGTACTTCTTCACCTCGCCGGAGCGGTCGTACGTGGCTCCGCGACCGTCCCATTCGAGGCCGACGGTGAGCACCCAGTTCGGGTCGCCCTGGGATTTACGTAGGTCGATCCGGGCAGTCTTGTCCGCGGAATCCTTCGTGAGGGAGACCTGAACCTTCTCGAATGAGACCGGGCGCGCTGCCAGCTCGGGCGGGGCGACAGCAGCCTGCGGACTCGCCGGTGCAGACTCTCCCCGGGCGGATCCCGGTTCGTCGACGACGATGCCGTGGTCGGTAGCGAACGCAGCCAGGCCGTCCTGATAGCCCTGACCGACCGCGTCGAGACGCCATCCCGCTCCGCGGCGGTAGAACGCCACGACCTGCAATACGGTTTCGGTGGTCAGACCGGGCGGGGTGAACTCGAAGGTCTGCCGGGCGCCACGGATCTCCGCGCGGAGCCCGGGGACGTCACCGAACCGCTGCCCTTGTGCTTCGGTGCTCGCCGCAACGAGCACCCGGTGGATGTCGGAGGGAACTGCAGAGAGATCGACGATCGCGGACGTGTCGGACGTGAGCTGGAACCCTGGGGCTTTCGGGTTGTTGAAGAAGACGAAGTCCTCGTCCGATCGCACCCGTCCTTCGGCGGTGAGAAGGACGGCGATGAGGTCGACCACGCCCGCAGGCGCACCGGAGACGAACACGACCTCATACCCGAGATCGGCAAGGTCGGTCTTCGATCCCTTCGATACTGCACTCATCCGCGATCTCCCATTTCTGACGTCATCCCACGAGCACCGAAGTCGGCTACACCGCATACGACGTTACATGCACTGGGATTTCCCATTCCTACGGCGAAATTCCGCAGGTGGTAGTCCTTTCAAGCAATACAGGTTTGTGCCACCATCGCTACATGATTGCAGCCGGTGACGTCGACCGCCTGTTGGCACACGTGAATGCTGTGGGTCTCGAGCCGACCGAAGTCACCCGCGGCTGGCCGCACATCGGTGCGATCATCTGCGACGCAGCGCTACAACGACAAGCTCGCTATCAGTCCACCGTGCGCCCCCGCGTCGAGAAGCTGATTGCCATCTGGCCCGATGCGGATACATTGAGCGGGTTCCGGGAACGCATGGCCTCAGAGGATCTTTCGAGTGTTCTCGATTGGCGAGGACAGCAGAAGCTTCACGTCATCGACCTGTTGACCGAAACATTCCACGCGGCAGGAATCCAAACGGTTACGGATCTTGCGAGCATCCTGGCGGACGACGAGCGGGGTCGCGCGTTTCGGAATGCGCTGCGCCGCATCAGGTTCGTCGACCCGAAGACCGTCGCGTATATCGCCGTGCTTGCGGGGTCCTCCCAGTACACTGCCGTCGATGTACATATTCGACGATTCGTGCGCGACGCCGGCATCGAGTACTGGAAGGACTACGACCGCGTGAGCGAACTTGTTGCTGCGGCCGCGAAGTACGGATGCAGTACCGGTGCGCTCGACGCTGCGATCTGGGACTACATGAGTGCCTCGTCCGGCGCCTCGCGCAGGTGATCGAGTACCGCCTGGGCAAACCATCGATTATGGTAGTGGCCGTACGGCCCCTTCCCCTTGGCGACCAGCCTGTCGGCGAGGCGCCTGAGCAGCGCGGCATCATCGACGAGTGTCACGAACTCCTCGTTCGAAGCGTCATCGAGCAGATTGATCCTGATGACGACGGCGTCGCCCTCAGCCGACACAAGCTGCGATCGGTGGAATCCCAGATTCGGAAAGTCCGAAGTCCAGTCATCGAACGACTTTCCGGTCCGTTCCTCGAGTGCCGTCCGGGAGACATACATCGACACAGACCACACGTCGGTATCTCTGTTCTCGAGGTATGGGATCTCGACGTAGAGGACTTCCATCGGCCCGATATTGAGCGTGAACAAACGTTGCCCTCCGTTGGTCGTCGGCAGGCAGCTCAACGTCCAACTCTCGACTTCGCCCGAGGCCGGATCATCGAAGGCCAGGCCCAAATACAACGCGACGAGGTCAAGGCATATGCCCAATGCATTCTCGTCGCTTGCGAGTTCGCGAAAGTTCTCCTCGGATGCCGACGGATACACGTTCTTGCTCTGGGTCATTCGAAATAGTCCTCGTCTACTGCGACAACGGTGAACGTCCGCACGCTCTGCACGCCGACGCCGTACTTGATCATCAACCGTGCCAGTCGCTCACCGTCGATGAGGACAATGCGGGTGTTGCCGGCGGAGTCGGAGATGCTCTTCGCAAACTCGATCGCTCCTTGCGAAAAGGAGCTTGTGGTGATGAAGATTCCCCGCGTTGCACCGACACCCTGCAGCGCGCCCGCGAACCCCTGCACCTCGGGGCGTTGCACGACGTTGCCCTGCCCGTAGCGCTTGGCCTGGACGTAGACACGGTCGAGGCCGAGCGCATCCTGGTCGATGACGCCATCCACTCCCCCGTCACCACTGCCGCCGAGACGCTGTGCGAGCTTCTCGGTGCCGCCGTATCCCATGTTGACGAGCAGGTCGAGCACAGACTGTTCGAGGAACTCCGGGGCTTGGGCCCGAAGCCGTTTGATGAGTTCGACGCCGACATCCGCATGCAGCCGCCGCTCACCCGACTCCATCTGTTCGACGGGATCGAGCTCGGCGTCTTCGGCTGAGACTATCGGACTCACCGACGCCGTGGCTCGCGTCGGCGGTTCGTATGCCCGGTACGCCGGGATGGATTGCAAGTCCTTCTCGGTGAATCCGTTCGGATACTGCTGCAACAGCTTTCGACCGGCTTCGGTGATCTGGAACTGTGCACGCGCAGGTTTCGATACTGCTTCGGCACGAACCAGATCCGAGATTGCCCAGCCGATCCGATTCTCGGCACGCGGCTGACCGCTCGCAAGCTGTTCTGCAAGCTGCGATTCGGTGAGCCTCATGTGCGCGAACGTCTCGTCCCGCAGTTGCCGGCGCGGTCGGACGACGCCATCCGACAGGACCTCCAGCACAGGTCGCATGAACTGTTGCCAGACGGGGACGGTGATCGCCGGCGAGGTGGTCACAGCTCACCCCGGAACGCTCGTGACTGAAGCGAAGCGAACAATTTGTCCATCGCCACAAGTGATGCCAATACGACAGAACGAATTCTGTCGACCTCCTTGACGCGCGAAACGAATTGGTCCTGCTCTCGCAAGGTTGGCACGATGACCTGCGCCTCTTCGATCTGCTTGATGTTCAACGTTGGTTGAGCAACAGTTCGCAGCTCCTTCGTGAAGTAACGCTGAGTTCCCGGCGCACTCAGACATGCGGCGATGTACTCCCTTCGCATGTCCTCCCCCACGCGGACACGTGCGACTGCACGAGCAATGTTGCACCCTTTCAACTCTGGTGTAGCCAGCGCGACTGCACCAATTGAGCCGACGCAGCTGATCAGAATCTCGTCCCCTTGCAGACGAGATCGCCGATGCTTGTTGTCCACCTCATTCGAAACTAGCCTGAGGTGGCGCAGGTCAACCCGACCGTCACCAATGTCCCCCGCCCTGACCAAACGAACTCCGACCGCAACATCGGGACCGGGTTGCACGACACCATAATTGATCTTGTCGCCCTCGACGACGACGTCTCTGAGGGGCATAGCTGGCAGTCCCCGACTGTTGCTTGATGGGTCACCGAACATGTCAATGAAGATCGACTGGGTCAGTTCGTCGAGGCGGGCGATCGCTTCGCGGCGCTTGGCACGGAGGGTGTCGGCGTGGTCGAGGATGGCCGCGATGCGCTTCTGCTGCGGCACCGGAGGAAGCGGGACCTCGATACGCGAGACCGTCGCTTTGGATACCTCTTTGAACGTAGCGCCGTTGCCGAGGCTCTCAAGGTATGTACGATTCGCACGCAGCCAGTGGTACAAGTATTTTGCGTCGACCACACCAGCCTTCGGCACGAAACTCTTGAATCCCTGGTTTGTCGCCATCGGCACCGCATTGATTGCCACATGACCAATGGGTGCGCGCGAACTGAAAAGCACAGATCCCGCGGGCAATACGGCGGCCGAGGACTTGGCCAATCCCTCCTCGGTGATTGTCCTCGGTGTTTCATCGATCATCGCTCCGCGAAGACCGCTGAGATCTTTCGGAGTCACCCACGGGATGGTCCCGTCCCAGTAATCCGGAACTTCAGACTTCGGCGTACCCCCTGAAACGATCTCGGCAACGTCTCCGAGAGCAACTTTCGGCCATTTGCTCACTCCGCACCCCCGGCAAGCATCTCCCGCAGCTGCGCCATCCCGTCGACGATCTCCTTCTCGAGCCGATCCAGCTCGTCCAGGATCTCCTCGGGCGCGCGGTGTTCCACTTCTTCGTGGACGATTTCCTTGTAGCGGTTCAGCGACAGGTCGTAGTCCTGCGCCGCGATGTCACCCTTGGGCACGCAGAACGACTGCGCGGTGCGCGCCCGGCCCAACTCGCCGTCGTTGCGGTCGAACCAGCGCTTCAGCACGTCCGGCAGGTTGTTCTTCGCGTGCTCGTCGTCGGGCAGTTCACCTGCGAGCACACCCAGCTTGCTCTCGTCCAGGAGCGGAGTCCGCTTGTCGTCCAAAGAATAACCATCGGACTGCACGTCGTAGAACCACACATTGTCGGTGCCGCCCGAATCCGTCTTCGTGAAGAACAGGATCGCCGTCGACACACCCGCATACGGCTTGAACACACCCGACGGGAGCTTCACGACCGCGTCGAGCTTGTGATCTTCGACGATCACCTTGCGTAACGTCTTGTGCGCCTTCGATGAACCGAACAGAATGCCGTCAGGCACAATCACCGCGGCGCGGCCACCCGGCTGCAGTAGCCGGAGGAACAACGCCATGAACAGCAGTTCGGTCTTCTTCGTCTTGACGATCTGCTGCAGGTCCTTCGCCGTGCTCTCGTAGTCGAGGCTGCCGGCGAACGGCGGATTGGCCAGGACCAGCGAGTACGCGCCCGCGTCATCGGTATTGGCCTCGGCCAAAGAGTCCCGGTAGCGCACGTCGGGCTGCTCGATGCCATGGAGCAGCATGTTCATCGAACCGATGCGCAACATCGTGTTATCGAAGTCGAAGCCGTGGAACATGTCGTGGTGGAACTGCTCGCGGCCCGCACCCGAATTGATCTCGTCGGCATGGTTCTCGCGCATGTACTCCGACGCAGCCACGAGGAAGCCGCACGTACCCGACGCGGGGTCGACGATGCGGTCGCCCGGCTTGGGCTGCGTCATCTCCACCATCAACTGGATGATGTGGCGCGGCGTGCGGAACTGACCGTTCTGGCCGGCGCTGGCGATCTTGGCGAGCAGGTACTCGTAGATGTCGCCCTTGGTGTCGCGGTTCTCCATCGGCACCTTGTCGAGCCGATCCACCACGCGCACCAGCATCGCGGCGTTCGGGATCGTCAGACGTGCGTCCTTCATGAAGTGCGCGTATGTCGATTCCTCGCCGCGCATGCTCTTGATGAACGGGAACACGCGCTCCCCGACGGTGTGGAACATGTCGTCGGCCTGCATGTTCTTGAACACCGACCAGCGCAGGTCGTTGTAGTCGCGGCCGTCCTCATCGGTGCCGATCGAGAACGGGTTGCCCTCCGGATCACGTCCGAGCATGTTGGCCTTGTTGAGCGCGCGGGTCTGCTCGTCGTCCAGACGTCGAATGAACAGCAGATACGTGATCTGCTCCATCACCTCAAGCGGGTTCGAGATGCCGCCCGTCCAGAACGCATCCCAAACCGCGTCGACCTTGCTCTTGACGTCACCGGTAATCACTCGGTTCAACCACCCTGCTCTGCTCGAAGGAGACCAGCAGAACTGTATAGACCGAGTGGCTGACAAGTTCCGACCCATGCACGAACCTGCAACGGTTCCGCACGACGCGTCGCCGTACGACGGCGAACGCAGTTCGCAGGCTCAGCCCTCAGCCCTCAGCCCTCGGGCCTCGTCGTCGGGCATTCGAGGAGCGAACTGAACGATCGCCCTCGGCGCGCTCGTCGCCAGCGCGTGGATCGGCGAGCAGTCGATCGAGTACGGCGTTGTTTGCGAGCAAGCGCCCGAGTATGGATAACAACACCGGTTTCGATCACACCCGCTTCGGCGGGTCCGGATCGTCGAATCCGCGTGGGCCCGGAGCGTTGAGCCGTAACGGACACCCGATCATCCGGCTAACGAAGCACAGAGCCGCCGCGCCGGTGACGGCGAACAGGCTCAGACCCGCAGCGTCGAACATCGCGATGGGTTTCGACAGGCGCTCCAGCCCACGACCGAAGAACGCGAGGAAGCTGCCGAGTTCTCCTGGTCGCCGCGGATCTCGTCGAGTCGCCGGACCCGGTCTTGCCCTTCTGTGTGGATTTGTGTTCGCTGGGCGGGCACAGATCCACACAGAACCGTTCCGGGGTCGACCTCGCCGGGGTAGGCACGATCTCGCCCCGAGTACTCTCGGTACTCGTGTCTGCCCCATCCGTTGTCGACGACGCCCCGATCGAATCGTCCTCGCGCACGTTCAAGCGCGCGTTCCAGGACCTTCGCGAGGGCTTCGGCCATCGTGAGCTGTGGTTCCACCTCGGATGGCAGGACATCAAACAGAGATACCGGCGGTCGGTGCTCGGCCCGTTCTGGATCACGATCGCCACCGGGGTCTCGGCTATCGCGATGGGTGTGCTGTACGGCACGCTGTTCAACCTCGACGTCGCGACCTTCCTGCCGTACGTCGCGCTCGGGTTCATCATCTGGAACCTGATCAGCGGTTCGATCCTCGAGGGCGCCGACGTCTTCATGTCCAACGAGGGCCTGATCAAACAGCTGCCGACACCTCTGAGCGTGCACGTGTACCGGCTGGTGTGGCGACAGATGATCTTGTTCGCGCACAACATCGTCATCTACATCGGCATCCTCATCGTGTTTCCGCAGCCGCTGAAGTGGACGGCGATCATGGCGGTCCCCGCGCTCGCCCTGATCGCGATCAACGCGGTGTGGGTGTCGCTGGTGTTCGGCATCCTGGCGACCCGCTACCGCGACATCGCGCCGCTGCTCGGCAGCGTCGTGCAGTTGCTGTTCTTCATGACACCGATCATCTGGACGGAGAAGACGCTCGAGGGCACCGGCAACGAGGGTCGCGCCCGGATCGCCGAGCTCAACCCGCTGTACCACTTCCTCGACATCGTGCGCACCCCGCTGCTCGGCGGCGACCAGCAGCTCTACCACTGGGTGATCGTGCTGGCCGTGACGGTCGTCGGCTGGGCACTCGCCCTGGTCGCCATGCGCAACTATCGCTCGCGCGTCGCCTACTGGGTCTGATCCACCGGCTCCAACCGCACGATCTGCATGTGGTGGGTGTGCTCGCGCCCGGTGATCTCGAATCCTGCCGCCGCGAGTGCCCGGAACGTTTCCGTGTCGGTGAACCGGTACGGCGCGAACTGCCACAACACGTTGTTCGGATGCCGCAGCGTCCACCCGCGGACGCGATCGCCGTCGGCGATCACCCACAACCGCGCGCAGCCGGGTGCCCGCTGTGCGAGCACCGCCGGCGGCACGTCCGTCGACCACAGCTGGTCGCGGTCGACGGCGGTGCGGTCGAGACCGATGTCTACGAGGCCGACGAACGCGTCGGGCCGGGCGTCGGCGATGGATCGCGGTGACGTCGGCTGCCACGAGATGGTCGGTTCGAACGCGACGCAGTCGCCGGGCTGCGACACCTCGATCAGCCGGTCCGCGACGGCGCTGTGGTCCATGCCTCCGGCCTTCCCGAACGGCTGCCGCTGCTGCGCATACGCGGGCGCGGCGGCGACCGCGGTCACCGCGAGGACCGCCACGACCGCCCACCGGCGCCGGGCGATCCGCGCGACCGCCCAGCCGACCAGCAAGGCCACCGCCGGCGCGGTGAACGACAGGTATCGGTCCAGGTAGACGTTGCGGACGAGCAGCGAGTACGCGAGCAACAGAACCATGGGCACCGCGAATCCCGGGACCGCGAGCCACAGCAGGGTCCGCTCCCCCGACGACAGCGCGCGCCGCGTCGCGACCCCCGCGACGACGAGCACGCCGCACATCACCGCCAGCCACGGCGCCTGCGGAAACCACTGCTCGACGAGGACGACCTTCACGACGGTCCGGTCGATCGGCGGGATCCACGACACCTGCCTCGACTGCGCGATCGCGAGCGCGGCGAACGACGCGGACGTCACCGTCGCGACCGACGCGGCGACCAGGAATCGGCTGCGGTCCCGCCATCGTCGGCCGTCGCGGGCGGGGGCGAACCACACCGTGACGGCGTGGGCGACGAGCACGGTGACGCTGTAAAGAAACATCACGGTCGACAGCGCCGCGACCAGGGCGTACAGCGTCCACCACAGGATCCGCTTCGGTGTCGACGGGGCGCGCAACGCGACGACGAGCAACCACGACAACACCGCGACACCGGCGATCACGAACGGATACGAGCGGGCCTCGGTGGCGGCCCACGTCACCCGTGGCAGCACCGCGAAGACGACGCCCGCCGCGACCGCGGTCCGGGCGCCGGCGAGCAGCTGCGCGACGGCCGCGACTGCGGCAGCACCGGCACCGAGGATCAGCGCGCCGGGCAACCGGGCGGTGAACTCGCTGATGCCGACGAGCTGGAACCAGCCGTGCATCACCAGGTAGTACAGGCCGTGCACGGCGTCCCACTCGACGAGTACGTCGGCGAGTTTGCCGACGGGACGGTTCGCGGCGGAGATGGTGGCGGCTTCGTCCCACCACAGGGACGGCACCCACGAGAATGCCGTTCCGATCAGCGCGGTACCGATGCCGACGAACAGGGGCACCGGCCGCGCTTGCACGGGCTACTCCGCGATGCCGTACAGCCGGGCCCAGTTCTCGCGGCTGGTGAGCTGCGGAAGGGCTTCCTGCCACACCTTCTTCATCCGCGGGGCTTCCTTGCGGAGCCGCCAGCACACCTTCGCGGCCTGCTTGGCCAGGTCGACCGCGGTGTCCTTGTCGCGGCGCCGTACCCGCACCGCGTTCTGCGACGAGTCGGTGACCACGGCCTTGTCGAACAGCGACACGTGCCACCAGTTCGCAAAGTGCGCGGGCACGGTCACCGACCGCCGGTCGACGCGGCCGGTGAACTGCTGCACGGCCCGCTTGGCCAGCACGAGCCCCTCGCGCTTCTTGTCCGGTTCGAACTCCCACACCGACATCTGGGTGTGCGGATCGGAGTCGGCGCCGACCTTCGCCGCGGACTGCGGCTGCGTCTCCGGGTACTTGGCGCGCAGTTCGCGCAGCTCACCGAGCACCGCCTGGCCACCGTCGTGCAGGAAGTCCGGGCCGGCGAGGAAGTCCTCGGCGGCCTTGATGAACGTGGCGGCCAGGCCGTACTGCATCGACACGATCAGTTCGCCGATCTTGCGGAACAGGTACTTGGAGATGTCGTTCGCGTCGAACCGGCCGTAGATCGACGAGACGATCAGGCCGTTGCGGATGCTGAAGTACCGCGCCCAGTCGTCGTAGTCCTTGAGGTAGAAGTCGGCGTGCCACACACCGGCGTTGGGCAGCGTCACCGTGGGATGACCGGCGAAACGTGCACGGATGCCGTATTCGATGTCGTCCCATTGGAAGAACAGCGGGATCGGCAGGCCGCAGTCGGCGATGATCTCGGCGGGCAGCAGGCACGTCCACCAGCCGTTCCAGCCGGCGTCGAAGCGCGCGTCCTGCTTCTTCTTGACCAGGTCGATGCCCATGCGCGCGCCGGGGGTGAGCTCGCCGGCCGTGATCTCGTCGAGCACCTCACGTTCGGCGCTGACGTGCAGCATCTGCGGGTTGCTCAGCGACAGCATCTGCGCGCCGACGATCGTCGGCTGCACGGTCATGTTCGCAAACGCGTTCATCCGCAGCACCGATTCCGGTTCGCACAGGATGTCGTCGTCCATGAGGATGACGTTGGCGTGCGCCGAGTTCGGCGAGCCCGTGATCTCGTACATGCCGCGGGAGAAACCACCGGCGCCACCGAGGTTGGGCTGGGTGATGTAGACGAGCTTGTTGCCGAGACGGTCGGCGACGTCGCGGAACGCCGCGCGCGTCTGCACCTGGTCGGTGCCCTGATCGACGACGCACACGGCGTCGATGTCGGCCATCGCGCCGTCGTCCGAGGCGAGCGTGCCGACCGTGACGGAGCAGTCGTCGGCGCGGTTGTGCGTGCAGATGACGACAGCGGCGGGACGCAGGTGCTCGGGAGCGGCGACGGTCCAGCGCACGTCGGAGATGTTCAGCGAGCCGGACGTGGCTTCCGCCGAGATCCACAGGGCGCCGCCGTCGACGAACCGTTCGATGGTCAGGTCGAGGTCGAGGTCGCCGGAGCCGGAGACCTTCTCGACGGTGACCAGGCGTTCGCGGCCGCGGGCGTCGGACGCCCACACCGAGAACGTCGCCGAGCCCGAGGATGCGTAGGCCAGCTCGATGTGGACGGTGTCGACGTCGGTCCAGCGCTGCCAGAAGCTCGCGGGGAACCGGCCGAAGTAGGTGTTGGTGTTTGCGGACGCGCCGTCGGCGAGCTGTAGACCGGTGCGGTCTGCCGCAGCGGCACCCTTGGTGAAGACGTACATCTTCTCCGGCACCCGCGGCGACAGCGACGCGAACAGGCCGCGCTGAACGATCAGCCGATCACGGCCGGCCGGCTCCGTGAGAACCTCCTCCAGAGCGCCGATATTGCTGTCGATCGGTGTCGTGTCGCCGGCCGTCGCCTGCTCCATCGAGCTACTCCCCGTGTGGTCGATCCTGATGCGGTCCGGATGCGACAGTATCAGCGCCCGAGGGGGTACCCGCAGGATGCGCGCCGCGCCGGGCACTCACTCCTCCGGTTTGTGTGGATTGCGTGCTTTGCCCGCAGATCCGATGTTCGCGCAGGTCAGTGCTCGAGGATGGTCTCCGTGCGGGCGTAGGCGCGTTCGGTGGCGGCTTTCAGCGGACGCCACCAGTCCTCGTGGCTGCGGTACCACTCGACGGTCGCGGCCAGGCCGCTGCGGAAGTCGCCGTAGCGCGGGCTCCAGCCGAGTTCGGTGCGCAGCCGTGTCGAGTCGATCGCGTAGCGCAGATCGTGACCGGGCCGGTCGGTGACGAAGTCGAAATCAGCGGGGTCCCGGCCGCACAGCTCGAGGATGGTTTCGACGACGGTCCGGTTGTCGGTCTCCCCGTCCGCCCCGATCAGATAGGTCTGCCCGATCTCGCCCTTGTCGATGATCGTCCACACCGCGCTGTTGTGGTCGTCGACGTGGATCCAGTCCCGCACGTTGCGCCCGGAGCCGTACAACCGGGGGCGCACCCCGTCGAGGACGTTGGTGATCTGGCGGGGAATGAACTTCTCGACATGCTGGTAGGGCCCGTAGTTGTTCGAACAGTTCGACAGGGTCGCGGCAATCCCGAACGAACGCACCCACGCCCGCACCAGCAGGTCCGAGCCGGCCTTGGTCGACGAATACGGGCTCGACGGGTTGTACGGCGTCGACTCGGTGAACCTCGCCGGGTCGTCGAGGTCGAGGTCGCCGTACACCTCGTCGGTGGAGATGTGGTGGTAGCGCACCCCATGCTTGCGCACCGCCTCGAGCAGCGTGAACGTCCCGACCAGGTTGGTGTGGACGAACGGGGCCGGGTCGCCGAGGGAATTGTCGTTGTGGGATTCCGCCGCGAAGTGCACGACCAGGTCGCTGTCGGCGACGAGCCGATCCACGAGCGCGGCATCGGCGACGTCACCCTGCACGAACGCGATCCGATCGGCGACCGGGTCCAGGGACGCTCGGTTGCCCGCGTAGGTGAGCTTGTCGAGGACGGTCACCCGGACGTCGGGCCGGTCCTCCACGGTCCGGTGCACGAAGTTCGCGCCGATGAATCCGGCACCACCGGTGACGAGCAGCCTCATTCCGCCAACCCTACTCATGGGACACTGACCGGCATGCGCGGAATCATCCTGGCGGGCGGTACCGGGTCGAGACTGCATCCGCTCACCCTCGCGGTGAGCAAACAGCTGCTGCCGGTCCACGACAAACCGATGATCTACTACCCGCTCTCGACGCTGATGCTCGCCGGGATCCGCGACATTCTCGTCATCACGACCCCGCACGACGCACAGCAGTTCCGGCGGCTGCTCGGCGACGGCTCCCGGTACGGAGTGAACCTGAGCTTCGCCGTCCAGGAGCGACCCGACGGCATCGCGCAGGCATTCGTCCTCGGCGCCGAGCACCTCGGCACCGACACCGCCGCCCTGATCCTCGGCGACAACATCTTCCACGGCCCTCGCCTCGGTACACAGCTCACCCGCTTCGAAGGGCTCGACGGCGGCGCCGTGTTCGCGTACCGGGTGTCGAATCCCGTCGCGTACGGCGTCGTCGAATTCGACGGGGACGGCCGCGCGCTGTCGCTCGAAGAGAAGCCTGCCGACCCGAAGTCGAACTACGCGGTGCCCGGGCTGTACTTCTACGACAACGACGTCGTCGACATTGCCAAGGGACTTCGCCCGTCCGCCCGCGGCGAGTACGAGATCACCGACGTCAACCTCGCCTACCTGGACGCCGGGAAACTTCAGGTCGAGGTGCTGCCGCGCGGCACGGCCTGGCTCGACACCGGCACCTTCGATTCGCTGCTCGACGCCTCGAACTACGTGCGGACCATCGAGGAGAGGCAGGGGCTGAAGATCGGCGCGCCCGAGGAAGTGGCGTGGCGTCGCGGCTACATCACCGACGACGAACTCGCCGCTCTCGCCCAGCCGCTGCTCAAATCCGGATACGGCAGCTACCTGCTCGATCTGCTCGAACGCGGGAAGGACCTGTGATGCAGTACCGCGAACTGAGCGTGCCCGGCTCGTGGGAGATCACCCCGAAACAGTTCGGAGACGACCGCGGGGTGTTCCTCGAGTGGTTCAAGCAGGCCACGTTCGCGGAGGCCACTGGGCGCTCACTGGACCTGCAGCAGGCGAACTGCTCGGTGTCGGCGGCCGGGGTGCTGCGCGGCATCCACTTCGCGGACGTGCCGCCGGGGCAGGCCAAGTATGTGACCTGCGTGTCCGGGTCGGTGCTCGACGTGGTCGTCGACCTGCGGGCCGGGTCCCCCACGTTCGGGCAGTGGGATTCGGTGCTGCTCGACACCGTCGATCGGCGTGGGACCTTCCTGTCGGAGGGCCTGGGTCACGGGTTCCTCGCGCTCGAGGACAACTCGACCGTCGTGTACCTGTGTTCGACGGGCTACAACCCGGAACGCGAGCACGAGGTGCATCCTCTGGACCCGGCGATCGGGATCGACTGGCCGACCGTCGGACCCGACGGGCGGGCGCTCGAGTACGAGCTGTCGGGGAAGGATCAGGCGGCACCCACCCTCGCCGAAGCCAGGGACGCCGGGCGACTCCCGAAGTTCTGATCGTTCTGTGTGGATTTTCGTCCGCCACGCGAACACGAATCCACACAGAACGCGCGGCGCCGGAACCGCATCCGCCCGGCTCGCGTCCAAAGTGGCATGGACCGAACAGAAATCCACGCGATCATGGCCCGTCAGGACGGCGTCGTCACCCGTGCACAGGCACTCGAGAACGGCATGAGTCCGTCGATGGTGAGCAGGCTGCTCGCCACGGGTGAGTGGGCGACGCTCGACACGGGCGTCTACCTGCGCGCCGACCGGGAACGCACCGACGCGGTGCTTCTGCGGGCGGCGGTCTACGGCGCCGGATCGGAGGCGGTGGCCTGGGGACCGAGCGCCGCGTGGTGGCACGGCATCCTCGAACACCCACCGGCGCGGCACTACGTCACCGTCCCCAAGCACCGGACGCGTCCTCGCGATCGCGACATCCGCCTCCGCCGCCGCGACCTGCACTGGAAGGACGTGGTCCTGGTTCGGGGCCTGTACGTGACCGCGCTGCCGCTCACCGTCCTCGAGGCGGCGGTGGAGATACCGGACGGATCAGTGCTCATGGACCGGGCATTGCAGCGACACACCTCGCTCGAGATCCTCCGGCAGGTGCATCGCCGCAACTCGCGCCGGCACGGTGCGCGCTCGGCGGCGCTGCTGTTGTGCTCGGCCGGCGAGGGCGGCCATTCGGAGGCCGAACGCACCCTGCATCGCCTGCTGCGCGACGCGGGGCTGGCCGGCTGGCGCGCGCATGTGTGGAGCTGCGGGTTCGAGATCGACGTCGCGTTCGAGACGCAACGTCTCGCGATCGAGGTCGACGGGTGGGCGTGGCATCGCGACGCCCACCGGCACCGTCGCGACACCGAACGACAGAACGTGCTGGTCAATGCCGGCTGGCACGTGCTGCGGTTCACCTGGCACTCCCTGACCCGGGACCCGGACGGTGTGGTCCGCCAGATCCGGGCAGCGCTGAGGCAACGCGGATAGTTCTGTGTGGATTTTCGTCCGCTCAGCGAACACGAATCCACACAGAACTCAGCGAATGCGGAAGATCACCGCGCGCTGCACCACGAAGTTGATGGCCGTCGCGGTGCCCTGCGCGACGACGAACGCGAACGGGACACGCCACCACTGATCGGGCAGCGACTCGTTGAGCACCCGATTGATCCCGACCTGCGCGAGGAAGGTGACCGCATACAGGATCACCACCGCGACGAATCGAGCGCGGCTCGGTTCCGCCTTGAACGTCCAGCGCCGGTTGATGAGGTACGCGGTCGTCGTGCCCGCGACGAAGGAGATCGCTTTCGCGAGGTCGCGGGTGACGCCGAACGCCATGAGCAGCACGTACAGGCCGTAGTCGACGATCGCCGACAGACCGCCGGTGAGCACGAACCGCACGATCTGCGTCTTCAGGTCGAGAGCCCCGTCCGCGATGTTCTCGGTGACGGGAATCTCCACCGGCAGCGGCGCCCGATGCTCGGGCTCGGACACGTCGTGGGTTTCGGGCACGACGACGAGAATAACGTGCAGGTCGCGCGGGCCTTGACCTCGAGCCGACTCGAGGTTGCACGATCGGTTCATGGCCGTCGAACTGAACCACACCATCGTCCACGCCACCGACCGCGATGCCTCCGCCCGGTTCTTCGCCGACATCCTCGGGCTCCCCGCTCCGAAACCGTTCGGCCCGTTCCAGGTCGTGCAGGTCGACAACGACGTCTCCCTCGACTTCATGAGTGGTAGCGGGCCCGTCCGGCCCCAGCACTACGCGTTCCTCGTCGGCGAATCCGAATTCGACGAGATCTTCGGGCGCATCCGCGAGCGCGGCCTCCCCTACTGGGCCGATCCCATGCACCGGCGGTCCGGTGAGATCAACACGAACGACGGCGGCCGCGGCGTGTACTGGGACGATCCGGATGGCCACAGCCTCGAGATCCTCACGCGACCGTACGGCGGGTGACAAACGGCATCTTGCGGACTTGCCCGTACGCGCGGGTAGCCTCTATGCCGATGTCCACGACAGCTGCAGAGCAGGCGCCTGCGCCGCTCCCCACCCAGACCCGCACTCTGACCGGCTGGGGGCGCACCGCGCCGACCACCGCGGAGGTGTTGTCCACCCCCGACGTCGAGCTGATCGCCGCAGCGGTCGCTCGGGTCGCGGAGCAGAACGAGTCGAAGCCGACGCATCTGCGTCGCGGCGTCATCGCGCGCGGCCTCGGACGCTCCTACGGCGACCCCGCGCAGAACGCCGGTGGCCTCGTCGTCGACATGACGGCGCTGAACAAGATCCACACGATCGACCGGGACTCCCGGCTCGTCACCGTGGACGGCGGCGTCACCCTCGACCAGCTGATGAAGGCCGCACTGCCGTTCGGCCTGTGGGTTCCGGTGCTGCCGGGCACCCGCCAGGTCACCATCGGCGGCGCGATCGGCTCCGACATCCACGGCAAGAACCACCACAGCGCCGGTAGCTTCGGCAACCACGTCCGATCCATCGACCTGCTCACCGCGGACGGCCAGGTCCGCACGATCACACCCGGCGGCCGCAACGCGAAGCTGTTCTGGGCGACCGTCGGCGGCATGGGCCTGACCGGCATCATCCTGCGCGCGACCATCGAGATGACGCCCACCGAGACCGCGTACTTCATCGCCGACAGCGTGCGCACGACGAGCCTCGACGAGACCATCGCCCTGCACAGCGACGGCTCCGAGGACAACTACGACTACTCGAGCGCGTGGTTCGACGCGATCTCCGCGCCGCCGAAGCTCGGCCGTGCCGCCGTGTCGCGTGGTTCCCTCGCCACACTCGACCAGCTGCCCAAGAAGCTGCAGAAGGATCCGCTGCGGTTCAACGCGCCGACCCTGCTGACGTTCCCCGACATCTTCCCGAACGGTCTGGCGAACAAGTTCGACTTCAGCGTCGTCGGCGAGCTGTACTACCGCAAGACGAAGAACGCCACCGGCCAGGTCCAGAATCTGACGCAGTTCTACCACCCGCTGGATCTGTTCGGGGAATGGAACCGCGCCTACGGTTCCAAGGGCTTCCTGCAGTACCAGTTCGTGGTGCCGCCCGAGGCCGTCGACGAGTTCCGCAAGATCATCGGCGACATCCAGACGTCCGGGCACTACTCGTTCCTCAACGTCTTCAAAGTGTTCGGTGAGGGCAACAAGGCGCCGCTCAGCTTCCCGATGAAGGGCTGGAACATCTGCGTCGACTTCCCCATCAAGGCGGGCCTCAACGAGTTCGTCACCGAGCTCGACAAGCGCGTCCTCGAGTTCGGCGGTCGCCTCTACACGGCGAAGGATTCGCGCACCACCGCCGAGACGTTCCACGCGATGTACCCGCGCATCGGCGAGTGGCTCAAGGTCCGCCGCTCCGTCGACCCCACCAACGTCTTCGCCTCCGATATGTCCAGAAGGTTGGAACTGCACTGATGATCAACGCCGTCGGTAATCCCCAGACCCTGCTGCTGCTCGGCGGCACCTCCGAGATCGGCCTGGCCATCGTCGAGGAGTACCTGCGCAAAGCGCCGGCCCGCGTCGTGCTCGCGGCGCTGCCGAACGATCCGCTGCGCGAGGCCGCGGTCGCGCAGGTGAAGGCCGCCGGCGCCACGAAGGTCGACCTGGTCGACTTCGACGCCCTCGACACCGAGAGCCACCCCAAGGTCATCGACGAAGCATGGGCGGGTGGGGACGTCGACATCGCAGTCGTCGCGTTCGCGCTCGACGGCGACGCCGAGGAACTGTGGCAGAACCAGCGCAAGGCCGTGCTCGTCGCGAACATCAACTACACCGCGGCCGTGTCGGTCGGTGTGCTGATCGGCGAGAAGATGAAAGCGCAGGGCTTCGGCCGGATCATCGCGATGTCGTCGGTGGCCGGTGAGCGCGTCAAGCGCGCCAACTTCGTCTACGGCTCAACCAAGGCCGGCCTCGACGGCTTCTACCTCGGTCTCGGTGAGGCGCTCGCCCCGTTCGGCCCGAAGGTCACCGTCGTGCGACCGGGCATGGTGCGCACCAAGTTCAGCGCCCACGTCAAGGAAGCGCCCCTCACCGTGAACAAGGAGGACGTGGCCGCGCTGGCCGTCGCCGCGTCCGACAAGGGCAAGGAAATCGTGTGGGCGCCCGGACCGTTCCGCTTCGTGATGATGGTGCTGCGGCACATCCCGCGCGCGATCTTCCGCAAGCTGCCGGTCTAGATTTCTGCTCACCACTGCCCCGCCGGATTCGATATCCGGCGGGGCAGTCGCGTCGCTACTGCAGGTAGCCGACTCCGGTTGCGAATCCGTCGTTCGGCCCGTAACACGCGTGGTTGACGAAGCCTTCGTTGGTGAACACGCCGTTCACGTCGCCGCTTTCCCCGGCTTCGTTCGACGCGTATCCGACGCCGGGCTGCCCGACCACGACGCACTGATACGGCTCGACGTCTTCGTCGTCGGACAACTGGCCGCCGATCGGGCCGCCGGGCTCGCCCGGCAGGATCACTGGGTCCGCCGCGGCCTGTGCGGCCCCGACCACGAGGAGCGGTGCTGCCACGAGGGCAGCGAACAACGCGCGAACCGACGTTCGTGTCATGAGTTCTTCAGCCTTCCGTTCAGCTTCACCCGGTGCTTCCGGGTGACCCCCACGCGATGGCGGCCCTGCTCCTGTCGGTGGCGTGTTCGGCCACCGTCGCTTCCGTCCAGCATGCGGGGCGAAGGGGCATCGATGCCAGTGTCTGCACTACTCGAATCTGCGGTTGCCACGCCGCGGGTGGCACCGCGCATCCCCCTATGCTCGGATGGTGCTCACCGCCTCCGAAGTAGCCCCCGCACGCCGCGTCGTCTCGACGCTCGTGCAATTCGTGTGCGCTGCAGTCGTCGCCGCAGTGGTCGCGGCGGTCGGACTGTTCGCGTTCGCGCGGGTGCAGTGGCCGGCGTTCAATTCGTCGAATGTGACCCAGGCGATCACAACGGTGCTGCAGTTCGCGGCGCTGGTGATGCTTGCGGTGTCGGTGTGGCTGCTGCGTCGGCGCCGGTCGCCGTGGGTGGCGCGGGTGTTGTCGTGGGCGGGCCTGTCCGGCCTGGTGACCGCGACGTTGGGGATGCCGTTGGCCGCGACGAAACTGTACCTGCACGGCATCTCCGTCGACCAGGAGTTCCGCACCGAATACCTGACGCGGTTCACGGATTCGGCGGCGCTGCAGGACATGACTTACGCGGATCTGCCGCCGTTCTATCCGGCGGGCTGGTTCTGGGTGGGCGGTCGCGTCGCGAACGTCCTGGGCATGGACGGCTGGGAGGCCTTCAAGCCGTACGCGATCGCGTCGCTCGCGGTGACGGCGGCGGTGGCCGTGGTGTTGTGGTCGGAGCTGGTGCGGTCGGATCTGGCCGTGCTCGTCGCGACCGCGACGACGGCGATCGTGCTCGCGTACGGCTCCCCCGAGCCGTACGGGGCGATCATCGCGCTGCTGCTGCCCGCCGCCCTGGTGCTGGCGTGGGGCGCCTTCGCTCCCGTGCGCGTTTCCGGTAGCGACCGCTGCCAAAAACACGCACGGCAGGGGTGGGGGGCGGTGGTCGGCACCGGCCTGTTCCTGGGCCTGGCCGCGACCTTCTACACCCTGTACCTGGGGCTGGCCGCGTTCGCTGTGGTGGTGATGGCGGTGATGGCGGTGGTGCTCGCGTGGCGCGCGTCGGGGACGTGGCGCGCCGCGATTCCCGTCGTGATCCGTTTGGCGGTCATCGCCGCGATCGCCGTGGTGGTCGCGCTGATCGTGTGGCTGCCGTTCCTGCTCGACGTGCTCGGCGGTGCGTCGCTCGCCGGCTCCGGCACCGCGACCCACTACCTGCCCGACGCCGGGGCGCGACTGCCGCTGCCGATGTTCCACGCCTCGCTCATCGGCCTGCTGTGCCTGCTCGGCACCGTGTGGCTCGTGGGCCGGGCCTCGTCGTCGCGGCGGGCGCAGGCCCTCGGGCTCGGTGTCGTCGCCGTCTACCTGTGGTATCTCGCGTCGCTGGCGCTGACCGCCGTCGGCACGACGCTCCTGGCGTTCCGGCTCGAGGTGATCCTGCTGGTGTTGCTCGGCGCCGCAGGCACATTCGCATTCGTCGACTTCACCCGCTGGATCGTGCTGGCCACGAGCGACAATCGACGGGTGCGCTGGTCCCTCATGGCCGTCGGCGCCCTCGGTGCGGTGGCATTCACCCAGAACATTCCGCAGGTCCTCGCCGGCGAGATCACCGTCGCCTACACCGACACCGACGGCAACGGTGAGCGTGCCGACCAGCGACCGCCCGGCGCGGCGTCGTACTTCGCGGAAGTGGACGAGACCATCACCTCGCGGCTCGGCCGCGACCGCGACGACATCGTGGTCCTCACCGCCGACACCACCTTCCTCGCGTATTACCCCTACTACGGATTCCAGGCTCTCACTTCGCATTACGCGAACCCACTCGCGGATTTCTCGGCACGGGCCGCGGCGATCGAAGACTGGTCGAAGCTCGAGACCCCCGACGAACTGCTCGCGGCGTGGGACACCGCACCGTGGCGGGCCCCCGACGCGGTGGTGTTCCGGCAGAGCGCCGAAGGGTACACGCTCCGGCTGGCCGAAGACGTGTACCCGAACGACCCGAACGTGCGCCGCTACACGGTGACGTACCCGAAGTCGCTGTTCGACGATCCGCGCTTCACGGTGACCGAGGTCGGCCCGTTCGTCGTGGTCACCCGCGCCGGATCGGCATGATCCGCCGGACCTCGAGGTCGCGCAGCCACAGGCCGCCCCACACGAAGATGCCGGTGTAGATCGGGAAGAGGGTCGTGCTCACGATCGGCTGTTCGGTGAGCAGGTTCGTCGCGACCGCGCCACCGAGGTAGCCGGTGAGCAGTACCGCGCCGAGGATCGACGACGCGGGGATCACGTACGCGATGAGGCACACGAGCAGCACGATGCCGAACACCCGGTTGAGGCTCGGATCGAAGCCCAGATCGGTCATGGCCTCCTGGACCTGAGATGTGTTGAGCAGGTGGATCACCGAGTCGAAGAGCAGGAACAGCACGACGAGTCCGCTGACGATCAGCCCGGCGATACGGGCACCTTTCGACGGCGCAGCCGCATCGGCGCGGGTACTCGTGAACGCAGAAGTCGAGGTCATGACGGTCTCCCGAGGTCGCAGCAATGGTGTCGCGTGTACAGACCGGGCAGTGCCCGGAAACTCATCACGGTTGCGGTATCGTCCCCGGCGGGTCGTACGGGGGTGCGGCGGAAGCGGGGGATTCGGTGGGCGAAATTCTGTTTGTGCCGACCCGTCGGCGTGGCAGCGCGGAGGACGTTCTGCTGGAGATGCGCACTCTGTCCGACGGCCGATTGGCGCTGCCTGCCTACA
Source organism: Rhodococcus zopfii NBRC 100606 = JCM 9919 (assembly GCF_001895025.1). Taxonomy (GTDB): domain Bacteria; phylum Actinomycetota; class Actinomycetes; order Mycobacteriales; family Mycobacteriaceae; genus Rhodococcus; species Rhodococcus zopfii. Next base: position 2,309 of record NZ_BCXI01000005.1, on the reverse strand, counting down.
CGTCACTTCCGGAATTGATCCGCTGCTGCGGCCCACGGCAGGCGTGGATGGGCGTCGACAGCGCAGGGTTACGGGAAATCCACCGCACCACCGGATACGACCTGGTCCTCCTCGATGGCAAGCAACCCCCACCGCCGCCTCCCCCGTCGGAAGACGAGTACACACAGCCACGGAGCTGGCTGCGTGACCCGATCGGACGGGCGGGAACCTCGTGAGCATCGAAATCGGGGACCTCGACGCGGTGGCCCGGCACCTGGCCGCCGGCGCCGACGGAATCAACGAACTCGGTTCCGAGAGTACGGATCTGCCCGACGCCGGAGCATCCACCGCGTTGCTCGCGGAATCCCTGGGTGCGCTCGCGTCCGCACTCGACCTGGCGGTGCGATCGCTGGCCAACGCAGCCGATCTCACCCGGAACAATCTGCGCGACTACCGGGAACTCGAAGCCCTCAACACGCAGAACATCGCCCAGGGCGGCGAGCGATGAGCATCGATACACGGATCTTCGGCGATCCCGCGACGTGCTACACCTGCGCCGACTCACTCGCCGGTCTCGCCGCCGGCGTGAACCAGCAGCTGGCGTCGGCTCGCGCGGGTCGTGCCGAGTCGGAACACGAGTTCATCGGCACCACCGGCGACGAGTTTCGGCGGCAGCTCGACAGCATGATCTCCGGAACCACTGCCGTTGCCGACCAGACCGATTCGATCGCCGCCGCCCTCCGCACCTTCGCCGACCAACTCGTCACCGCGCGCGCCCGCATGACGCAGGCCGAAACGACTGCGGCGGACGCCGGAATTCCCGTGGAATTCGGGATCGGCATCGGTGAACCGATCGAGATCGATCCGACCTCCTACGACGTGGCACCGCAGGTCCTTCGTGCACGTCAGGTGGCGGCATACAACGCCGCGCTCGAGGCCGCTGCCGAGGGTCGTGAAATCGAGGGCGCGGCGCACAGCAGGTTCGCGGAAGCGCTTCGCGGACCCACCACGATCCTGAAGGACGCCGAGGCGCAATGGGGTTGGCTCGCAGCCTTCGCCGTCACCGGATACATCGGCACCGCATTCAACGAACTGTCCAAGTGGGGTCCCATTGCGGCGGACCGGGCAGCGATGCTGACCCGGTTCCGTGAACTCGCTGCGGAAGCCGCCCGACTGGGTGACCCCTATCCGGAAGCGACCGCGGCCAGGGCGATTCGAGCATTTCAGGGCAGCGCCGACGACGCCGCCCGCTTCGTCGCAGAGAACTCTCGGTTACTCGCGGGGCTTGGCGGCGACAACCTCGCAGTCAGAATCTTGGGGGCCAGTACCCTGGACACGCTCGATGAGCTTCGCCTGGTGGACAAGGCCGCAGTCCTCGAAAGCGGTTCGGTTCTCGGCAAGGTTGGCGCCAAGGTTCCTGGCTTCGGGCTCGGCCTGACAGCAGTGCAAACCTTCGTCGACGTCACAAACGCTGAAGACCGGGGAGATGCAGTCAAAGCTGTTGCCAAGGATGTCGGCGGATTCGTCGCGGGAACCGTCGCAACCGAATTGATCCTCGCCAGCGCTGCTGGTGGGCCAGTCACACTGCTTGCCGTAGGAGCCGGCGTCGGCGTCGCGTTCGGAGTCGGTGAAGTGATCGAACACTGGGACGACATCTCCGGCGCTGCCGGCTCAGCGGCTCGCTGGGTCGGCAATCTGTTCTGAGGAACATACTATGAACGCATCCGATTTGCCTCCGATCCCAGATCCGATCACCGGTGAACCCCGGCCGCCCCGCGCGCCACGGATCGAAACGAGAATCGAACACACGTGTCAGGACCGTGAGCCCCGCAATCCACCGCCGCCACCCCCCTCCGAGATCGGCCCCATGCTCGAATGGATCCAGCCATCAGTGCGAACGCAGTACACCGTTGCTGCGCTGACCGCGGGGCTCCTCGCGGCGTTCGGAACCCTGAGGGACGGCGGTTTCGGGTGGCTCCAAATGTGGGGGGCTTGGGTGATTCTCCTCTTCTTCTCCTGGATGATGTTCCGCGCCGCCAGGAACTATTGGACCGCCGCCGGGGCGACGTGGGTGCAATGGCGCAGCAGGTGGGTCGATACCTACCACCTCACCCGCATCCGCTTCTCCGCCGACGGATACTCCCGCGTCCTACGACTGAAAGACGCCCACGGCAACGAGATCCATTCGTTCAAGATCAGCGAGATCCAAGGCAACCCCGACCTCTGGGACCTCGTCTACAACGGCATCCTTCACTCCGTCGCATCCGGAAACTGCGACATCGACGCCAAAACCCGCCGCATCCTGCAGATCCCCTACGAACTCGGACCCC
>NZ_BCXI01000004.1 GCF_001895025.1 Rhodococcus zopfii NBRC 100606 = JCM 9919 | reverse complement strand
ACGCACCAGCATCGAGCTACCCCCGATCCCCGACCCGAAGACCGGCGAACCACGTCCACCTCGCGCACCACGAATCCATCAGGGAAAGGATCAGACACCGCAGGACCGTCAACCCCACAATCCGCCCTCACCACCGAGCGGCCACGGACCCATGCTCGAGTGGATCCAACCGACCGTCCGCCTTCAATACGGTGCGGCCGCAGCGATGGCGGGAATACTTGTCGTGTTCGCGATCGTCCGAACAGGCGGATTCGAATGGCTCCACTGGTGGTGGTACTGGGTACTTCTCGTGTTCGGATCCTGGATAATGTTCCGTGCCACCAAGAATCATTGGACCGCAGGCGGCGCTACCTGGGTGCAATGGCGCAGCAGTTGGGTCGACACCTATCGCCTCACCCGTATCCGCTTCTCTGCTGACGGAACCAACCGCGTCCTGCGTCTGCGGGACGCACACGGCAACGAAATCCATTCGTTCAAGATCAGCGAGATCCAAGGCAACCCCGACCTCTGGGACCTCGTCTACAACGGCATCCTTCACTCCGTCGCATCCGGAAACTGCGACATCGACGCCAAAACCCGCCGAATCCTGCAGATCCCCTACGAACTCGGACCCCGACCGACCGGCAAACGCGCCGACAGAAGACGACTCTGGTGAACAGCCTGGATTGCGCCGCGGACGGCAACGTCACGGTGTCGAAGGTCTCGTAGGTGCTCGGGGGCCGATAGCCGCACGCGTTCTGCTGCGCCGGACCTGATCGGCGCGGAAACCGGCACCGTGTCGGAAACAGAGACGAACTCCACGATCGAGTGGATTGCCTCCGCGCTCGACGGAGTCTTCGAGGTGTTGCGGCTCGCGCACATGCGGATGAACGCGGTCAACGACGACCGACAGGGCTTCCGGATCGCAGGCGACCACGCCCGAAAATTCTCTCCCATCCATCGGCGCCCACGCTCCGAATCACTCTTCGCACGGTGATGGTTGCGTCGCCATGGACGAGCCGGACCAGTCGAGAGAGGAGCTGCATTCACAATGGCAGTGTCGAACCGTCCTTCTCATCCCGGTGAGGATTCGGTCCCGGTCGCTCCCGGATTCCTCCAGCTCTTCATGGAAGCGAACCGACTCGCGGGTCGTGCGCACTCGAGTGAACAGTGGGTGCACCCCGCCTATGGCGACGGCGCCGAAGCGCAGGCCGGCGGCGGCGCCGCGGGTGATCGGCGACCGAGGTGACGCCGTCCGAGCCGGTCCTGTCCCGGCCGAACGTCCGCCCGGCCCCATCGACCTCCGGTGGGCCGCGGATGCGGGCGGTACTCCCGGTGTGGATCCTCGTCGGGTTGGCGTTGACCGCCCAGATCGCCTACGTCACGGTCGACGGCGGCTCGCGCGACACGTTCACCATCGCAGTCGTTGCGCTGTCGGCTGCCGCTGCCCTCGTGCATGCAAGTGTGTCCAGGGGACCGGTCTGGGCGTTCGTGCTGCTCGCCGCGACCGCGGGGTTGGGTCTGGTTGCCGAGACGGTAGGGACGGCGACAGAGCTTCCCTTCGGTGGCTACTTCTACACCGGCGATCGCCTCGGGTGGGATATCGGTGGGGTCCCCGTTGTAGTTCCGCTCGCGTGGATGGCCGGCTTCTACCCGATCTGGTGTGCGGTGACGTACGTGCTCGAGCGCAGCCGTATACCTGCGACCCGACTGCCGATCCAGCGGACGGTGATCACGGCCACGGGGATGGTCGGCTGGGATCTGTACCTGGACACCCAGATGGTGACCGACGGGCAGTGGACGTGGACCTCCGGTGCGTCCGGTCTGCCGGGCATACCGTCGATCCCGTTCACCAACTATCTCGGCTGGTTCGGCACCGCTCTGCTGATGGCGATCGTCGTCGAGGTCATCGGCAGGCGCGTCGACGCGGGTCGGGACACCGCGCCGCGGGTGCCGGACACCGCGCCACTGGTCTTGTTCCTGTGGACGTGGCTCGGATCCGCGTTCGCGCATGCACTGGTCCTGGACGGCCCTGAACTGCGCTATTCGGCGGTCTACGGATTCTGTGTCATGGGAATCGTCGGGATCCCGTTGCTGTGGACGCTGATCCGGCGACGCGGACCGCGCCGGGTCACAACACGACGTCGGGACCGGTCGCTGTGACCCGGCGGATGCCCGTCGTGGAACGGCTGACCGCGAGCGGCGCGGTTCTGGCGGCGTTGTCGGCGACACTGTCGATCGGCAACGCGTTGTCGATGCCCCGGCTGCGGCGGCCGGGCGCCGTGGAGACGAGCGAACGGGTCGTGGTGTGCGTCCCGGCGCGGGACGAGGAGACCACTCTGCCACTGCTCATCGGTGACCTTCGCGCTCAGACGTACCCGGGTGAGCTTCGGGTAGTCGTCCTCGACGACGAGTCCCGCGATGGGACACTGGATGCCGCGCACCGCGCCGCCGGCGAAGACTCGCGGATCGTCGTGGAGTCGAACACCCTCCCGCCACCGCCGGGCTGGACCGGAAAGGCAGCAGCTTGCCGGCGCCTTGCCGACCTGGCTTTCGCCGGTGGTCCGCCTGCCGACGTGATCGCTTTCGTCGACGCCGATGTCCGGCTGTCACCCGACGCCATCACAGCGACAGTGGCCGAACTGCGGCGCCGCGACGCAGCCCTCGTACGTCCGTGGCCCGAACAGTACGCAGACAGCATCGCGGAGCGACTGCTCCAACCGCTGCTGAGCTTCTCGTGGATGTCGACGACGGTCGTCGCTGCGGCGAATCGGTCACTGCGGCAATCCTTGGCTGTGGCGTGCGGCCAGTTCCTGATGTTCGACGCCGCCGCGTACCGCCGGATCGGCGGCCACGAGCCGGTCGCATCCAGCGTTACCGAGGACCTTGCCATCGCGCGAGTTCTGCGTCGCCACGGTGAGCGCACCGTCCTGGTGTCCGGTGCCGGATTCGTCGGGTGCAGGATGTACCGGAACTGGACCGATCTGCGGATGGGCTACACGCGATGGTTGTGGTCCGCGTTCGGTGGGTGCGCCGGGTCCTCAGCCGTTTTCACCCTGGCAGCCGTGACCTACCTGCTGCCCGCCGTCGTGGCGGTTCTGGGATCGGGTCGCGTGCGTCGTGTGGGAACCCTCGGGTACCTCGCGGGCGTGATCGCGCGACTGGGTTCGGCGATCTCCGAAACAGCGCCGTTCGAGACAGCGGGCGGCAACGACGGTGCCGCAGGACGGACGACGATCGACAGCATGGTGCGACACGTTGCGAGTGCAGGCGTGCATCCGCTCGCCACCGTCGTCTTCGCCGGACTCGTCGTCGACTCCCACATCCGTCGAGCTCGAAACACCCTCTCGTGGAAGGACAGACCACTGCAACGTTCGACAAATACGACCCCGTCCCGCCGAGTGCAGAAGCGAAAGAGGAGAACCCCCATGTCGATCCTGGACGGTGCCGTATGAAGACGGTGCACGGGCGGACCCAGTCGGTTGTCGTGGTGGGTGCGGGTCTCGCCGGACTGTCCGCAGCACTTCATCTCGCGGGCGCCGGCAAGCAGGTCACCGTCCTCGAACGGGAAGGGACGATCGGTGGTCGCGTCGGCACGTACGAGGTGCTCGACAGTTCGGGTCGTCGGCTGTACGACATCGACAACGGTGCGAGTGTGCTGACAATGCCCTCGCTCATCGCCGACGCCCTCGCAGCGGTCGGCGAGTCGTTCGAGTCCACCTTCCCCCGGATCACGCTGACCAAGCTCGCGCCGAGCTACCACGCCCGCTTCGCCGATGGCAGTTCCCTCGATGTGTTCTCCGATCCCGTCGCGATGAGCGCCGAGATCGAGCGGGTGTGCGGTCCGGGTGAAGCCGCCGGTTACCGTCGGCTTCGACACTGGCTGGCGTCGATCTTCGACACCGAGTTCGACCGCTACATCGCGTCCAACTTCGATTCTCCACTCGACCTCGTGTCGACGCGCGCGGCGCTGCGCGACACGGTGCGACTCGCTCGCCTGGGCGGGTTCGGGCGGCTCGGCCCGCAGGTCGGGTCCTTCGTCCAGGACGACCGGCTGCGGCGGATCTTCACGTTCCAGGCGTTGTACGCGGGAATGGCGCCGTCGAAAGCACTGGGCGTGTACGGAGCCATCGCCCACATGGATACCTCGCTGGGGGTCTACTTCCCGGAAGGTGGCATGTCCACCATCGCCCGAGCCATGGCAGATGCCCTGACCCGGCACGGCGGGACCGTGCACACCGGCGCGAACGTGACTGCAGTGGACGTAGACAGCGACCGCGCCACCGGCGTTCGGACTGCAGATGGACGCCACTTCCCTTGCGATGCAATGGTTCTGACGGCAGATCTGCCTGTGGTGGATCGGCTGCTCGACAACGCGGGCGTCACCACGCGGGGACGAACGCGTGGCTACGCCGTGGCGTCGCCGTCGGCCGTGGTCTTCCACGGCACGGTACCCACCGAGGTGACGACGACGTGGCCGGCGCGCGCCCACCACACCATCGACTTCGGCGGGCAGTGGTCCGAGACGTTCGCGCGGATCACGGCCCCCCGCGGGCAGGGAAGGTTGATGTACGACCCGTCCCTGCTGATCACGCGACCGGCCGTCACCGATCCGGCTCTGCACGTCGTCCGTAACGGCATCCGCAGCGAGCCGGTCTCCGTGCTGGCGCCCTGCCCCAACCTGGACAGCGCTGCGCTGAACTGGGACCGGTTGGGGGTGCCGTACATGCACGAACTTCAGGACGACCTCGAGCGGCGGGGTTATCGGAATCTGCGGGCGTCGATGGCTGTCGACCATCTCGACACCCCGCAGACCTGGCTCGACAAGGGCATGCTCGCGGGCAGTCCGTTCTCCTCGGCCCACGTGTTCCGCCAGACCGGCCCGTTCCGTCGCAAGAACATGGTCTCGGGACTCGGCAATGTCGTCCTCGCAGGATCGGGTACCACCCCGGGGGTCGGTGTCCCGACCGTCCTGATCTCCGGGCGGCTCGCCGCCGAACGCATCAGCGCCGCGCAGGCGGGTGCCGGAACGCCGCGCCCGGATGCGCTCCGAATGGGGTTGCGCCGTGGGTGAACTCGACGGAATCGATCCCGGCCTGCACTCGGCCTACCGCTTGTGTCGCTCACTGAATGCGCGACACGGAAAGACATACTTCCTGGCAACCAGGCTGCTTCCGGCGTCCAGACGTGCCGGCGTGCATGCGCTCTACGGATTCGCCCGGATGGTCGACGATGTCGTCGACGTCGGCGCAGACCTCTCCGTCACGCCGACGGACCGGGCAGCCGCTCACTCGCTGGACATGCTCGAGACTCGTGTTCGCGCGGCCCTGGAAGGCGGCGCGCCGGGGCACAGCGAATCCGACCTCGTCCTCCGTGCCCTGGCGGATACCACCGCGCGATACGACATTCCGCACGACTACCACTACGCCTTTCTGCATTCGATGCGGATGGACATACCCGGAACGGCCGTGTTCCGCTCGAGATACCGGACGATGTCGGAGCTGTCGGAGTACATGTACGGCTCTGCTGCCGTGATCGGCCTGCAGATGCTCCCCATCCTGGGCACGACGGGATCGCTCGACGACGCCGTCGCCCCGGCACGCGCGCTGGGCGAGGCATTCCAGCTGACCAACTTCATCCGCGACATGGGAGAGGATCTGGATCGCGACCGGATCTATCTACCGATCGATGAACTCGAAGCGTTCGGCGTCGACGAGGATCTTCTCCGGTACTGTCGCGGCACCGGCCGCACCGACACCCGGCTCGTGCGGGCACTCGCCCACCTCGTCGCGCACACCCGGGCGGTGTACCGCACGGCCGAACCGGGCATCGCCATGCTCGACCCGGTCGCCCGCCCCGCGATCCGCACCGCGTTCGTGCTGTATGCCGACATCTTGCGGGAAGTGGAGGAAAGCGGCTACCGCGTGCTCGACGAGCGAGCCGTCGTTTCCCGACGGCGCCGACTCGCGGTCGCGATACCTCAGCTCGTAGTCGCCGGATGGGCATCGGTGCAGTCGCATCGGGCCGGTTCACGGCAATCCCGTGCGGCGTGAGACCCGGACACCCACCGATCGGACACAAAGTAAGGACTCACATGGAACATGTCGTGCTTGTCGACGAGGCCGGCCGCGCCGTCGGCACCGAGCCGAAAGCGACTGTCCACACCACCGCGACACCACTGCACCTGGCGTTCTCGGCGTACGTCTTCGACGGCCGCGGGAGGCTCCTGGTCACGCGTCGCGCTCGGGAGAAACCCACGTGGCCGGGCGTCTGGACGAACAGTTGCTGCGGACATCCGGCCCCGGACGAGCCGCTGCACGAAGCGGTCCGGCGGCGGCTGCATCACGAACTCGGAATCGATTCGTCCGATGTGGGGCTCGTCCTGCCCGACTTCCGCTATCACGCAGTGATGGACAGCGGCATCACCGAGAACGAAATCTGTCCCGTCTTCCGGGTGCTCGACGACGGACCGCAGCCCGTCCCGAATCCGGAGGAAGTGGACGACGTCGAATGGATCGACTGGGCAACCTTCGCGGAGAACGTCGCGAGCGGGTACCGCAGCGTGTCGCCATGGTGCCGCGAGCAGGTACGACAACTCCGTCGACTCGGACCCGATCCCGCCGGCTGGCCCGTCGCGCCGGTGACCGCCCTACCTCCCGCCGCGCAGCGCACCACTCGATGATGGCTCCCGTCACCCGGGGGGAAGGCGGGAGGCGAGGAGTTCGGCCAGATGCAGCCCGCGACGGTCGGTGAGATCGGCGAGCTGGGTACGGCACGAGTAGCCGTCGGCGAGGACGATGTGATCGTCGGCCGCCGCCTCGACCGCGGGAAGAAGCTGATGCTCCGCGACCGCGACGGACACCTCGTAGTGGCCGCGTTCGACACCGAAGTTCCCGGCGAGGCCACAGCATCCACCGAGGCGGGTGACGGCGGCGCCGGCGTGCCGCAGAAGGTCCGCGTCGGCGTCCCAGCCCATCACCGCATGGTGGTGGCAGTGCGGCTGCGCAACGACGGTGGTGCCGGCCAGCGACGGCAGTGACCGGTCGGCGAGCAGTTCGGCAAGCGTCACCGTCGACTGCGCGACGACCCGCGCCGGTTGCGATCCGAGCAGATCCACGGTGTCGGATCGCAGCACGGCGGTGCACGACGGCTCGAGCCCGACGATCGGGATTCCGGCGCGGAAGAGCTCGGAGACGGTGCGGCCCAGAATTTTTCGTGCCGCATCGAGCTGCCCGGTGGTGATCCAGGTCAGACCGCAGCACTGCTGCCGGTCGGTGACGCGCACCCGGAATCCGGCTGCCTCGAGCACCTGCACGGCGGCGATCCCGACCTCGGGCGTGAAGTAGTCGGTGAAGGTGTCGACGAACAGCAGCACCGGGTCGCCGACCTGCGACCGCTGCGCTCCGCTGTCGGCGAACCAGCGCCGGAACGTGCGCGTCGCGAACCGCGGGACGCTACGACGTCGGTCCACGCCGGCGACCGTCATCCCCGCCGCGGCGACACCCGGCGTCCGCGCGACGGCGTTGACCAGGCGTGGGGCGCGGCTCGCCCACGCCGCCCAGCGCGGCAACCGGCCCAGCGTGTAGTGCCCGGCCGGACGCGGACGGTGCCGGTACCGCTGGTACAGCACTTCCGATTTCCACGTCGCCATGTCGACACCGGTGGGGCAGTCGGACGCACAGCCCTTGCAGGACAGGCACAGCTCCAGCGCCTCCTGCACCTCACGGGAGCCCCACGAATCGGTGACCAGACCACCGTTGAGCATCTCCTGCAGCACTCGCGCCCGCCCGCGGGTCGAGTCCTTCTCCTCGCGCGTCGCCAGATAGGACGGGCACATGACGCCGCCTGCTGCGGTCGTGTCGGCGCGACACTTGCCGACACCGGTGCAGCGGTGCACGGCACGGGTGAAATCGCCGTCGTCGTTCTCGTACCGGAACGCCAGATTCTTCCGGATGATCTGCGCAGCAGGCACTCTCAAGTCACGGTCGACAGGCGCCGGGTCGACGAGAACCCCCGGATTGAGGATGTTGTCGGGATCGAACACCGCCTTCACACCACCGAACAACCGGAGTGCCGCCGGCGAGTACATCAACGGCAGCAATTCGCTGCGGGCACGTCCGTCGCCGTGCTCCCCCGACATCGATCCGCCGTAGGATGCGACGAGTTGCCCTGCCGCGAAAAGGAACTCACGCAGCAATCCAGGGACCTCGAGCGGTATGTCGAGCCGGATGTGCAGGCAGCCGTCGGCGAAATGCCCGTACGGATACCCGGTGATCCCGTACCCCCCGAGCAGCAACTCGAGTTCGCGTAGATACGCGCCGACCCGCTCCGGCGGAACCGCCGCGTCCTCCCATCCGGCATGCGCGGGCAGACCGGCCGGGCTACGCCCCGACAGTCCCGCGCCGTCCTCCCGGATCCGCCACAGCGCGGCAGCACGCACCGGATCCTCCACCATCAGTGAATCAACCGCTCCCGCAGCATGTTCCAGCGCCGAGGCGCGGTCGCGGACCTCCCCGACCTCGTCGCCGGACAACTCGACGAACAGCCACGCCGCGCCCCGCGGCAGCGGCGGCACCGCACCGGGACCGCGCCGGGTGCGCACCACGTCCACGATCCGCGAGTCGAGGCCTTCACACGCGGTCGGGCCGAACGCGAGCAGACCGTGCGCGGCGTCCCCGGCAGCAGCGATGTCCGGGTAGCCGAGCACCACCAGAATCCGCACGAGCGGGTCGACGACCAATCGCACGGTCGCCTCGGTGATCACCCCGAGCGTGCCCTCGCTGCCCACGATCATGCGGCGCGCGTCGAATCCGTTCTCCGGCGCCAGATGTTCGAGCGCGTACCCGGACGCCTGCCGGCCGAACCGGCCGAACTCGGTGCGGATCGTCGCAAGGTGACCGCCCGCGACCGTGCGCAACTGCTCGAGCAGTGATCCCGAACCCGGCAGCGACAGCGCGTCCCCGGTCCCGGCGATCAGCTCGAGGCCGACGACGTTGTCGACGGTGCGGCCGTAGCCGAGAGTGCGCGCGCCGCACGCATTGTTGCCGATCATTCCGCCGATCGTGCAGCGGTTGTGGGTGGATGGGTCGGGACCGAACCGGAGTCCGTGCGGCGCTGCCGCGCGCTGCAGCTGCGCCTGCACCACCCCCGGCTCGACCCGCGCGGTGCGCGTCGCCGGGTCCACCTCGAGCACCCGATTCAGGTGCCGGGAGAAGTCCATCACCACGCCGGGCCCGACAGCGTTGCCCGCAACGGATGTGCCGCCGCCGCGCGCGGTCAGCGGAACCCCCTGTTCGCGGCACACCGCCAGCACCGCGGCGACCTCGTCGGCGGCGCGGGGCCGGACGACCGCGAGCGGCGGAACCCGGTACAGGGATGCGTCGGACGAGTAGAGGGCCCGGGTGGTGGTGTCGCCCCGCACCTCGGTCACGCCTGCGGCGTGCAGCGCCGCGATCAGATCTCCGGCGTGCGGCGGCCCGACCACGCCTCCGGCGTGCGATGCGTCGACGGGATCGGTCGCGCGGGCCATACCGGACGATGCTAGTCCGACGTCTCGCGGCCCAAGCGCGATACCGGACGCCGGTCTCCGCCGGACAGGGCCGGTCCCCCGCGGGCGCATCCTCGCCTAGCATCGAGCCTTGTGCCCGCCGATTCCCGTTCGCCCGAAACGACCGCTTCCTCTGCCGTGACCGTGCGCACGGCACGCCTGGTCGCGATCGTCACCGGGTTGCTCGGGTTTCTCCTCGCCCTGTCGTTGCCCTTTCTGCCGGTGAAGCAGGAATCGGCGAGTGTGAACTGGCCGCAGAACGACAGCCTCGCCAATCTCGAGGTTCCCCTCATCACGTATTCACCGCTCGAACTGCGCGTCAGCGTCCCGTGTTCGGCGGTGGGCCTGCTCGGCGACGACGGCGGCACCCTCGTCTCGACCGTCCCGACCGCTGCGCCCGACGCCACCGAGAACGCGTTGGTCATCCGGTCGGTGCCGGGCCGGGACGGCGCACCCGGCAGCATCGAAGCGGTCCTGCGCAATTCGGTGCTCGTATCGGCACCGACGGATCAGCCGTGCACGGCGGTGACCGTCGCCTCCAACGCAGAGCGCACCGCCGCGGAGATCGTCGGCCCCGGCGACGACCAGCCCGTCGCGACCGTCGAGGGCGATGTGCGGCCCCAGATGGTCGGGATCTTCTCCGACCTGCAGGGCACCTCGCAGGACCTGACGAGCGGGCCGGATGCGGAGCGGTTGTCGGTGCGCGCCGAACTCGATTCGCGATTCACCTCCACACCGACGACGGTCAAGCTCGTCGCGATGATCGTGTGTGTCCTGTCGACGCTGCTCTCGCTGGTGGCGCTGCACCGGATCGACGGGGTGGATCGTCGCCGTGCCCGCCGGGTGCTCCCCGCCCGCTGGTGGCGGGTGACGGTCGTGGACGGTGTTGTCCTGGGCACCCTGCTGGTCTGGCACGTCATCGGCGCCAACACCTCCGACGACGGCTACATCCTCAACATGGCCCGGGTCTCCGGGAACGCCGGCTACATGGCCAACTACTACCGCTGGTTCGGGGTGCCGGAAGCCCCGTTCGGCTGGTTCTACGACGTGCTCGTGCTGATGACGAAGGTGTCGACGGCGAGCATGTGGATGCGGCTGCCGGCGCTGATCGCCGCCATCGCCTGCTGGATGGTGATCAGCCGCGAGGTGATTCCGCGGCTCGGCGTCGCGGTGCGCCGCAACCGGATCGCCCTGTGGACGGCTGGGCTGGTGTTCCTCGCCTTCTGGCTGCCCTACGACAACGGTCTGCGTCCCGAACCGATCATCGCGCTCGGCGCCCTGCTGACCTGGTGCTCCATCGAACGGGCGATCGCGACCGGGCGCATGCTGCCCGCCGCGATCGCGATACTCATCGCCTCGTTCTCGCTCGCCGCCGGCCCGACCGGCCTCATCGCGGTCGCGGCGCTGATCGCCGGCGCCCGCCCGCTCGTGAAGGTGCTGGTGGCGCGGCGGAACCTGGTGGGCTGGTTCGCGCCGCTCGCCCCGCTCCTCGCGTCCGGAACGGTGGTGATGGTCGCGGTATTCGCCGACCAGACCCTCGCATCGGTGCTCGAGGCGACCCGGGTGCGGTCCGCGGTCGGCCCGAACGTGCCGTGGTTCGACGAACGGCTGCGCTGGGACGCGCTGCTCACCGTGTCGCCGGACGGGTCGCTGGCCCGGCGCTTCGGCGTGTTCGTGATGCTGTTGTGCCTGGTCGTGTGCGTGATGCTGATCCTGCGCAAGGGCCGCATCCCGGGCACCGCGATCGGTCCGTCGCGCCGGATCCTCGGCATCGTGTTCGCGTCGCTGCTGCTGATGATGGCCACACCCACCAAGTGGACCCACCACTTCGGGGTGTACGCGGGCCTGGCCGGATCGGTCGCGGCGCTCGCCGCGGTCGGGGTCGGCGCTGCCGGGATCCGCTCCCCCCGCAACCGGGCCTTGTTCACCGCCGGGGTGCTGTTCGTGCTGGCGATGGCATTCACCGGCTCCAACGGCTGGTGGTACGTCTCGAGTTACGGCATCCCGTGGTGGGACAAACCGCCGTCGATCTCCGGCCACGCATTCTCCACGGCGCTGCTCGCACTGACCGCTGTCGCGCTCGCGTTCGCCGCGTGGTTCCACCTGCGTGAACCGTTCACCGCCCCGAAGCCCGACCGCAACGGGCGGCTACGGACCCTGGCATCCGCGCCGCTGACCGTGGTCGCCGCGTGCGTCGTGCTGTTCGAGGTGCTGTCGCTGCTCAAGGGCGTGGTCGCGCAGGGACCGGCCTACTCGATCGCCCGGTCCAACATCGCGTCGCTGACCGACGGTTGCGGTCTCGCCGACGAGGTGCTCGTCGAAACCGACCCGAACGCGACAGCCCTGGTCCCGCTGGACGGGTCCGTCGCCGACGCGCTCGGCGCGGGCCGCGACGACGGCTTCACCCCCAACGGGGTGGCACTGGACCTGACCGCGGACGAGGAAACCACCACCAGCGGTGGCGCGAACACCATCGACCCAGACGAGGGCGGCACCACCACCTCGACCGGCGCCGGCACCGGCGGCGGTCGAGGTGAGACCGGTGTCAACGGCAGCACGGTGGCGTTGCCGTTCGGGCTGGACCCGGCGACCACCCCGGTCCTGGGCAGCTACCGCGCGGGCGTGCAGCAGAGCGCGGAACTCGAATCCGGCTGGTACGCGCTGCCCGAACGCACCGACGCGACGCCGCTGCTCGTCGTCACCGCCGCCGGGCGCGTGAAGTACGTCGACCCGGACGGGGTCATCAGCCCCGGCCAGGACGTCCGGCTCGAGTTCGGCCGTACCGGTGGCAGCGGTGTCGAACCGGTCGGCGCGGTCGCGCCCGTCGACATCGGTCCGGCCCCGTCGTGGCGGAACCTGCGCGTGCCGCGCGAGCAGATCCCGGCCGACGCGGACGCGGTGCGTCTGGTCGTCACCGACGGGGACCTCGCGCCCGACCAGTGGGTCGCGGTGACGCCGCCGCGGATGCCGCGGCTGGAGACGCTGAACACGGTGGTCGGCGATCAGGCGCCGGTGCTGCTGGACTGGTCCGTGGGTCTGGCGTTCCCGTGTCAGCGTCCGTTCGACCACCGCTACGGGGTCGCCGAGGTCCCCGATTTCCGGATCCTCCCGGACCGGGTCGGTGCGGACGCCACCAACGGCTGGCAGGACCATATCGGCGGTGGCCCGCTCGGGTGGATCCCGCTGCTGCTGAACGCGCAGTCGATGCCCACCTACCTGAACCACGACTGGGATCGCGACTGGGGTTCGCTCGAGCGGTACACCCCGATCGATCCGACCGCGACGACCGCGGACATCCAGGTGGTGGACGTCACCCGGTCCGGGCTGTGGTCACCCGGTCCGATTCGCGACGGTGTTCCGAATCTGATCGAGTGACCCGGGTTACGGGCGGGTAGGGGGCGTGTCGTCACAGGTCACCTGCGGATAACATCGACAATCGTGCCCGACGACGTGACCACGACCACCGCATCTCCAGTCGCCGCGCGGCCGCCGGTCGCGACCGACCTGCGCGCGCAGTACCGCACCACGCGCCTCGTCGCCGTCGTCGCAGGTCTGCTGGGTGTGCTGCTCGCGGTCGCCACCCCGTTCCTGCCGGTGCGCGTCACCGAAGCGACCGTGACGTGGCCGCAGAACGGCTCGACCGGAGCGGTCACCGCACCGCTGATGTCGCAGGTGCCGCTGCGGCTGTCCGCGACCGTGCCGTGCACGACCGTCGCGGAACTGCCCGACAGCGGCGGCATGCTGCTGTCGACCGCCCCGGCAGACGGTGAGAGCGCCGCACTCAACGCGATGTTCGTGCGGGTCGGCGGCGAGAACGTCGACGTGCTCGACCGCAACGTCGTGGTCGCGACCGCACCGCGCAGCGAGGTCGAGTCGAGCGCCTGCAGCGAGATCACCATCTTCTCCGACGTCGATCGCACCACCGCCGAGTTCGTCGGCCTCAGCGACGAGGGCGGCAACCCCCGCGCCGGCGAACTGACCGGTGACCTGCGTCCGCTCGTCGTCGGTGTGTTCAGCGACCTGCGCACCGACGTGCCGGGGTTGAACGTCACCGTCGACGTCGACTCGCGGTTCTCGTCGTCGCCGACGGTCGTGAAGCTGCTCGCGATGATCCTGGCGGCGCTGTTCACGGCGCTGGCCCTGGGCGCGCTCGCCAAGCTCGACGGCACGGACGGTCGTGGACACCGCCGGTTCCTGCCCGCCCGGTGGTGGAAGTTCACCGGCGTCGACATCGTGGTCGTCACGACACTGATCGGCTGGCATTTCTTCGGGGCGAACACCTCCGACGACGGCTACCTGCTCACGATGGCCCGGGCGTCCGAGCACTCCGGCTACATGGCCAACTACTTCCGCTGGTTCGGGGTCCCCGAAGCGCCGTTCGGCTGGTACTACGACGTGCTCGCGGTGTTCGCGAAGATCTCCACCGCCAGCCCGTGGATGCGCCTGCCCGCGCTGATCGCCGGCATCCTCTGCTGGATGGTCATCAGCCGCGAGGTCGTGCCGCGCCTCGGTCGCGCGGTGCGCACCAACCGGATCGCCCTGTGGACCGGCGGCCTGGTGTTCCTCGCGTTCTGGCTGCCCTACAACAACGGCCTGCGGCCCGAGCCGATCGTCGCGCTCGGCGCCCTGCTGACCTGGTGCTCCATCGAACGGGCCATCGCCACCGGGCGTCTGCTGCCCGCCGCGACGGCAGTGCTGATCGGCGCGTTCACGCTCGCCGCCGCCCCCACCGGTCTGATGTGTGTGGCCGCGCTGCTCGCCGGCATCCGGCCCATGACGCGCATCGTCGTGCGCCGCCACCGCCAGGTCGGGACCCTGCCGCTGCTGGCACCGATCGCCGCCGCCGGCACCTTGGTGCTGGTCGTCGTGTTCTCGGACCAGACCCTCGCATCGGTTCTCGAGGCGACCCGCGTGCGCACCATCGTCGGTCCCAACGAGGAGTGGTGGAACGACTTCCTCCGCTACTACTACCTGATGGTGCAGACCGTGGACGGGTCGCTGTCGCGCCGCTTCGCGTTCCTCGTGATGCTGCTGTGCCTGTTCACCTGCCTGCTGGTGCTGCTGCGGCGCCGTCGCATCCCCGGGGTCGCGGTGAGCCCGTCGTGGCGGCTGCTCGGCATCGTCTTCGGCACGATCTTCTTCATGATGTTCAACCCCACGAAGTGGACCCACCACTTCGGGGCGTACGCGGGCATCGCCGGGTCGCTCGGCGCATTGACCGCGGTGGTCGTGTCCGCCAGCGCGCTGCGGTCGCGGCGCAACCGCACGATCTTCCTGGCCGGCCTGCTGTTCGTGCTGGCCGTGTCGTTCGCGGGCATCAACGGCTGGTGGTATGTGTCGAGCTACGGCATCCCGTGGTTCGACAAGACGGTCTCGCTCAGCGGCAACCAGTCCAGCTCGCTGTTCCTGGTGCTGTTCGCGCTGTCCCTCGCGCTGGTCGCCTGGCAGTACCTGCGCGAGGGCTACGCGCCGCCACCGGAGAAACCGACGTCGCCGAAGGGGCGGCGCATCCGCGCGTTCGCCGCGGCACCGCTGACCGTCGTCGCCGGTGCGATGGTGCTGTTCGAGGTGCTGTCACTGGTCAAGGGCGCGGTGTCGCAGTATCCGGCGTACTCGCTGGCGCGGTCCAACATCGGGGCGCTCGCCGGGCAGACGTGCGGGCTCGCGAACGACGTGCTCGTCGAGGTCGATCCCAACGAGGGCAGGCTCGACCCGGTCATCGACCCGGCCAACCCGCCGCAGGACGGTGACGCGCTGGCCGGTGGCGGACCACGCGGCTTCAGCCCCGATGGGGTTCCGTCCGACCTGACCGCCGACTACGTCGAGGTCAAACCGGGTCAGGGCAACACCGACAATCAGAGCATCGGGCCGACCTTCGAGACCGGCGCCGGTGGCGGCACGACCGGTGGATCCGGTGCCCGCACCGTCAACGGCAGCACCGCGAAGCTGCCGTTCGGTCTGGACCCGGCGGTCACCCCGGTGCTCGGCAGCTACCAGACGGGCATCCAGGAACCGGCGATGCTCACGTCGAGCTGGTACCAGCTGCCCGAACGCAGCGACGACGCGCCGCTCATCGTGATCTCCGCGGCGGGCCGCATCTGGTCCGTCGACGACACCGGCGCCACCACGTACGGGCAGTCGCTGCTCGTCGAGTACGGAATCCTGCAGCCGGACGGAACGGTCGAGGTGCAGGGCAGCTACCTGCCCCGCGACATCGGTCCGGCACCGACGTGGCGGAACCTGCGGGTGCCGCTGGACGACCTGCCCGCGGACACGAACGTGGTGCGGATCGTCGCGAACGACCCGAACCTCACCGGTGACCAGTGGCTGGCGTTCACGCCGCCGCGCGTGCCGACGCTCGAAACCCTCAACTCCGTCGTCGGGTCCGAACAGCCGGTGCTGCTGGACTGGGCCGTGGGACTGCAGTTCCCGTGCCAACGTCCGTTCGACCACCGCTACGGCATCGCCGAGATGCCCAATTACCGGATCCTGCCGGATCGTCCGCTGGCGGTGTCGTCGACCGACACGTGGCAGGCCGCCGAGTTCGGTGGTCCCCTCGGCTTCACCGAGGTCCTGGCCCGCCCCGAGCAGGTGCCGACGTATCTGAAGGACGATTGGGCCCGGGACTGGGGTTCGCTGGAGCGGTACACGCCGTTCTACCCGAACGCGACAGCCGCCGAACCGGAGACCACGGTGGTCACCCGCTCCGGCCTGTGGAACCCCGGCACCCTGCGCGTCTACGAGTGACGGGCAGTCGGCCCGTGCGGGATTCGCACGGGCCGACTACCGGCATCTAACGCGGTGACCGGGAATCCGCTCACGCTGTACAGCGGGCAAATTCCGAATCCGTGAGCATCCAGCAGTGCGTCAGAGCGGGAGCAGGTGATGCTTGCGCGGGTTCTTGAAGATCTTCTTGTCGCGCAACAGGTTCAGCGCACGACGGATCTCGAGGCGGGTCGTCGACGGCTCGATCACCGCGTCGACGTAGCCGCGCTCGGCCGCGATGTACGGCGTCGCGACGTGCTCGTTGTAGAAGTTGATGAGCTGCTGACGCACGGCGGGGGCATTGTCGCCGGCGGCCTCGATCTGACGGCGGCCGATCACCGCGACCGCGCTCTCCGCACCCATCACCGCGATGCGGGCCGTCGGCCACGCCAGGTTGATGTCCGCGCCGAGCTGCTTGGAACCCATCACCGCGTAACCACCGCCGTACGACTTGCGCACGACCACGGTCACCTTCGGCACCGACGCCTCGACGTACGAGAACAGGAAGCGACCGCCGCGCTTGATGACGCCGATCTTCTCCTGCTCGACGCCCGGCAGAAAGCCCGGAGTGTCGACGACGAACACGAGCGGAATATCGTAGGCATCGCAGACCCGCACGAAATGCGCGGCCTTGTCGGCGGCCGCCGCGTCGAGCGCACCCGACAGGAACATGGGCTGGTTTGCGACGACACCGACCGGACGCCCGTCGACGCGCGCGTAGCCGGTGATGATGTTCGGCGCGACCTGCGACCGGAGCTCGAAGAATTCGCCGTCGTCGAAGATCTTCAGCAGGACGTCGTGCATGTCGTAGCCGGCGTTGTCGGCGTCGGGCATGAAGGTGTCGAGTTCGAGATCGTCGGACGTGATCTCCGGTTCGAGACCGGGGTTGACGACCGGGGGCTTCTCCTGCGCGTTCGACGGCATGTAGCTCAGGTACTGGCGCACCCACTCGAACGCCGCCTTCTCGTCGGGCGCGATGTGGTGCACGTTGCCGTATTCGGCCTGCTTGCGGGCACCGCCGAGCTCTTCGAGGCTGACCTCTTCACCGGTGACCGCCTTGATGACGTCGGGTCCGGTGACGAACATGTACGCGTCTTCGGTCGCCACCACGACGTCGGTGTTGATCGGCGCGTACACCGCACCACCGGCGCACTTGCCGACGATGACCGAGATCTGCGGGACCAGCCCGGACAGCGGTTCGCTGCGCTTACCGATTTCCCCGTACCACGCCAGGGAGGTCACCGCGTCCTGGACGCGGGCTCCACCGGAGTCGTTGATCCCGACGACAGGGCAGCCGACCTTCAGGGCGTGCTCGAGGACCGCCGACACCTTGCGGCCGAACATCTCGCCGACGCTGCCACCGAGAACGGTCTGGTCGTGCGAGAACACCGCGACGGGCCGCCCGTCGACGAGGCCGTGCCCGACGACGACGGCGTCGCCGTAGAACGCGTCCGGGTTCCCGGGCGTGCGCATGAGCGCGCCGATCTCGATGAAACTGCCCTTGTCGAGCAGCATGTCGATGCGGTCCCGTGCGCTCGGGATGCCCTTCTTCGCGCGCTTCGCAATCGCGATCTCGCCCGCGGGCTCCTTCGCGATCTCGAGCTTCTTACGCAGGTCGGCGAGCTTTTCTGCCGTGGTGGTCACTACTCGTTCAGCTCCTCGTGGCCTTGATCTCGGCCAGCTTCCGGGTCAGGTCGGCCCCCACCTTCGCGATGTACGGTTCGTCCACGATCTGCAAGTGGTCGCCACCGACGTGGACCACTTCCAGGTTCCGGACAACCTCGCCCCACCCCCCGTCGGGCTGCCGGGTTCCGAACGCCGGCTCGAGGTCTATCGCATCATCGTGGTACTTGTCGGCCATGTACAGCACCACGTCGCCGTCGTAACGCTCGAGGTTCGCGGTCTGGATGGCACGGTTGTCGAGCCAGGACGTGCGCTGGTGCTCGATGATGCCGCCCGGAATCTTGGCGCCGCTGAGTTTGAGCAGGTCCATGAGGATACGGATCTGACCGTCGTCGTCGGCCTGCGCCAGCTGCTCGTACGGCAGCGGCGCATCGACCGCGTAGGTCTTCTTCGCGAACTTCGCGTACCGCTGCCAGCGCTTGGTGATCTCTTCCGGGGTGTCCTCGACCTTCTCACCGGCCATGACGGTGTCGATGAGGCCGACGTACCGCACGTCCTTGCCCTCGGCGCGGAGCATCCGCCCGACCGCGTAGGCGAGGACACCACCGAGGGACCAGCCGTACAGCACGTACGGGCCGTCGCCCTGGATCTCCTTGATCAGCGGCAGGTATGCGGCGGCACGCTGCTCGATGGGGCCTTCGGTCCGCTCGAACCCGTACATCGGGGTGTCGGCGGGCAGGCGCTTGAGCAGCGGCTCGTAGGCCACGGTGGATCCACCGGCCGGATGGAACACGAACACCGGCACGGCGTCGGAACCCTCGGACCGGGGCCGCAGCGTCCGGACGAGGCCGTCGATGCGGTCGGCGGATTCGAGGTGCTGACGCACGCTCTCGGCGAGCTGCTCGATGGTTTCGGCGTCGAGCACGTCGTCCACGGTGATCTCGCCGTTGGACCGCTCGGTCAGGCGCGCGGCGAGCCGCTCGGCGGTGTCGTCGTCGAGGATCGGCAGCGTGTCGAAGATGCCCTTGGCCGATTCGCCGGTGACGACCGCCCACGACGCGAACGTCAGGCGCTCGGCGGCGTCGCGCGGCGGCACGTGCGCACCGGATGCCTCGGCCACGGCCTGCTGATCGGTGATGTCGGCCTGTGAGGCTTCAGCCCGGGCGCCCGCATCCTGCGCTTTCGCGGCGTCGGCTTCGGCGAGAATGGCCTCGGCCTCGGCGACGACGGTGGTGTTCTCGACCGGCGGCACCGCGACCGCGTTCGCGGCGTCCTCGGCTTCCTCCGCGGCCCGTTCGGCGGCCTTCTCCGCAGCCTGCTGTGCGGCGAGCGCGGCGACCTCCTCACGGTTGTCGACCGCGTACCGCAGGTACTTGGCGACGTCGCGCAGGCTCGCGTCCTTGACCGCCGCGAGCTGCAGTTGCGGGATATCGAACTCGTATTCGACGCGGTTCTTGATGCGCACCGCCATCAGCGAGTCGAGACCCAGGTCGATGAGCGGGATCTCGACGGGCAGGTCCTCGGGGGAATATCCCATCGATTCCGCGACGATCAGCGCGAGCCGGTCCTCGAGGCTCTGCGAACCTTCCGGATCCCACCGGTCGCCGAACGACTCGACGACCTCGGGGAGTTCCTCGACGGGTCCGGTCGACCGTTCGACGGGCGCGACGACGGGTTCCGCCAGCACCTCGCCGGAGGACACGACGGCCTCGTGGACGAGCGTGAACCCGGCCGCGTCCTTCGCATGGATCTGCAGGGACGCGCCGCCGGGATGCGGGGTGAGGGTCGTGGTCAGCGTGCCCGCGGCCGGGATCGGCGCGTGCGGGACGCTGGCGAGCAGCGTCACGTCGGCGAACACCTGCGCGGCGGCGGCGGTCGCGAGGGCGGCCGGATCGGTGACCGCACCGGCCTGCACCTCCCACGCGAAGCGGCCGTCGGGCAGCGCGACGCGCGCGCCGGGCACCCGTCCGTTGCCACCGCTGCCGATGCGGGTCCGCAGCCAGAACTCCTTGCGCAGGAACGCGGTGCGCGGCAGGTCCGCGTAGTCGCCCTCCGGCAGGAGGCTGCGCAGATCCACCGAGTGCCCGTGCGTGTACAGCTGCGCGAGCGCGGTGAGCACCCCGAGCGACTCGTCTTCCTTGCGCTTGAGCGTCTGGATGAACTGGCCGTCCTGCACGCCGGCGTCGAACGCGGTGGCGGCGACGGACATGAGGGTCGCGGGGTTGGCGTTGAGCTCGACGAACGTGGTGTGCCCGGCGGTGAGCGCCTGCCGCACGGCCTGCGTGAAGTACACGCTGTGCCGCATGCCCTTCGTCCAGTACTCGACCGGGTGGATGCCGTCGTGGCCCGCGCGGTACAGGGTCTCCTGGTCGACGGACGAGTACACGTCCACCTTCAGGCGGTGCGGTTCGATGCCGGCGAGTTCGGCGGCGAGCTCACCGAGCAGCGGATCGACCTGCGAGGTGTGGCTCGCACCCTTCGTCTGCAGGACCCGGGCGAACTTCTCCTCGGATTCGGCCCGCGCCACGATCGCGTTGACCTCGTCCTGCGGTCCGCCGATGACGGTGTGCGTCGGCGCCGCATACACGCAGACCTCGAGATGCGGGAAGTCCGTGAGCACCGCGGAGATTTCGTCGGCGCTGTATTCGACGAGCGCCATGAGGCGGATGTCGTCACCTTCGAGGCCGGCTTCGGCCTCGCCCATCAGCCGCGACCGCGCGCAGATGACGCGCACGGCGTCCTCGAGCGACAGGCCGCCGGAGATGTAGGCGCCGGCCGCCTCACCCATCGAGTGTCCGACGATCGCGGCGGGTTCGGCACCGTGGTGACGCAGCAGCGCGGCCAGGCCGATCTGGATGGTGAAGATGCCGACCTGGGCGGTCTCGACGTCGTAGTCCTGCGCGTCGTCGAGGAACTTCTCCTTCATGGAGTAGCCCGACTCGTCGTAGATCAGTTCGTCGACCTCGTCGACCGCGGCGGCGAACACCGGGTTCTCGAGGTAGAGCTGCTTGGCCATCTTGCGGTGCTGGGCACCGAAGCCGGACAGCACCCACACGGGTCCCTTGGTTGCGGGGGTGTCCGAGCTGAAGACGCCCTGTGCCGGCTTGCCGGCGGCGACCGCGCGCAGTCCGGCGATGGCCTCGGCGCGGTCCTTCGCGATGACCACGGCACGCGAGCGGCCGTGGTTGCGGCGGGCGAGGGTGCGGGCGACATCGGCGAGCGGCGTGGTGCTGCCGGTCTCGGTCTCGAGCCAGTCCGCGAGGTCCGCGGCGGCCCGGCGGCGGCGCGACGGCAGCGCCGCGGACACCGCGAGCAGCACGGGCAGCTCGACGGCGGGTGCGCTCTCGGCGGCCACGGCCTCTTCCGGCAGGAGCTCGGTCTCCTCCGGCAGGATCTCGACCTCTGCCTCGGAATCGGCCCGGCCGGCGGGCCCGGTGTATTCGCGCACCACGACGTGCGCGTTGGTGCCGCCGAACCCGAATCCGGAGACCCCCGCGACGGCGGCGCCGGTGTAGCGCGGCCAGTCGGCGCCGTTCGGGATCACCTGGAGGCGGGCCTGCTCGAACGGGATGTACGGGTTGGGGGCGGTGTAGTTCAGGGATGCGGGCAGGTGGTTCTCCTGCATCGCGAGGACGACCTTGATCAGGCCCGCGGCACCGGCCGCGGCCTCGAGGTGCCCGAAGTTGGTCTTGGCGGAGCCCAGCAGGACGGGCTTGTCGGCGTCGCGGCCGCGGCCGACGACCTTGCCGAGCGCCTCGGCCTCGATCGGGTCGCCGAGCACCGTGCCGGTGCCGTGCGCCTCGATGTAGTCGACCCCGGACGGCAGGATCTGCGCATCGCGGTAGGCGCGGCGCAGCACGTCGACCTGCGCGTCGGGGTTGGGGGCGACCAGACCGTTGGAACGTCCGTCCTGGTTGACGGCCGAGCCCGCGATCACGGCGAGGATGTTGTCACCGTCCCGTTCGGCGTCCTCGAGCCGCTTGAGGACGACGAGCCCGCCACCCTCGGCCCGCACGATGCCGTTCGCATCGGCGGAGAACGCCTTGATCTTGCCGTCCGCGGTGAGCATGCCGGTCTCGTCGAAGCCGAGGGTCCCGGCGGGCGCGAGCAGCATGTTCACACCGCCGGCGAGGGCGACGTCGGCTTCGCCGCCGCGCAGCGCGCGCACGGCCTGGTGCACCGCGACGAGCGACGACGAGCACGCGGTGTCGAGGGTCACCGACGGGCCGCGGAAATCGAAGAAGTACGACACCCGATTGGCGACGATCGCGGTGGACGTACCGGTGATCGCGTACGGGTCCGCCGCCGACGGGTCGGCGACGGCGAGCAGCTGGTAGTCGTTGGCCGAGCTGCCGATGAACACACCGACGGAGCCGCCCTTGAGCTCGCTCGCCGGCAGGTGGGCATGCTCGAGCGCTTCCCACGCAAGTTCGAGCGCGAGCCGCTGCTGCGGGTCGACCATCTCGACCTCGCGCGGCGACATCGCGAAGAACTCGGCGTCGAAGCCCTTGACGTCGTCGAGGTAGCCACCGCGGGTGTTGGCGTTCGCGATGGCCTCGGATACGACCGGGTCGCCGTCGAACTCGGACCAGCGGCCCTCCGGCAGGTCGGTGACGCCGCTGCGGCCCTCGGCGAGCAGTTCCCACATCTGCGCGGGAGTGTCGACGTGGCCGGGCAGCCGGGTGGACATGCCGACGATCGCGATGTCCTTGGCACCGGTGATGCCGCCGACCGCGTAGAACGCCTCGTCGGCGGCGGCGGGCCCCTCGGGTTCGCCCTCGATGATGCGGGTGGCCAGCGACGCGATGGTCGGGTGCTGGTACGCGATCGTCGCAGTGAGCGTGACGCCGAGCAGGTCTTCGATCTCACCGCTGAGGGCCACGGCGTCTCTCGACGAGAGGCCGAACTCCTCCATCGGACGATCGTCGGAGATCTGCGACGCCGGTTGCCCGGTCGCGTCGGCGATCCAGTTCCGCAGCCACTCGCGCAGCTGCGCGACGGTCATTTCAATGTCAGCCATCAACCCACCACGCTACCCGTGAAAGAGAACAATTGTTACACGCTATCGGGGAATGCTTGCTGCTGATAGCCCCCGCGCAGCGTTCCCTCGATGTAGGCGGCCTTGCAGGCCCGGCGTGCGATCTTGCCGCTGGACGTGCGCGGGATGGATCCGGCCGGGACCAGCAGGATGTCGCGTGCCGTCACACCGTGGCGGGTCGCGATCGCCGCGCGCACCGCGTCGGCGATCGGCTGCGGATCGGCCTTGCCGGCCCCCGGGCCGCGCTCGGCGACGATCACGAGCTGTTCGGAAGCATCGTCGGCGTCGAACCTGAGGCCGGAGGCCTCGTTCTCGAACACGTCGCTCGGAAGCTGGTTCGCCGGGACCGCGAATGCCGCGATGAAGCCGGGGCGCAGCGAGGTGCTGGCCTCCTGCGCCGAGAACTCGAGGTCCTGCGGGTAATGATTGCGGCCGTCGACGATCACCAGGTCCTTGACGCGACCGGTGATGTACAGCTCGCCGTCGATGTAGACGCCGTAGTCACCGGTGCGCAACCAGTTGGCGTCCGGCGCGGTGCCCTCGGCGTGGCTGTTGTCGTCGAGACGGTTCGTGATCCGGTTGTGGAACGTCTCGTCGGTCTCGTCCTTGCGGCCCCAGTAGCCGATGCCGATGTTGTCGCCGTGCAGCCAGATCTCACCGACGTGCTCGTCGGGGACCTCGGCGCCGGTCTCGGCGTCGACGATCGCCGCCCACTGGCTGCGCGCGACGTAGCCGCAGGAGACCTGCGCAATCGCGCCCGGGGTCTCGGGATCCACCTTCACGATCCGGCCCGCGTTGAGCTCGTGGCGGTCGACGTAGATGACCTTCGCCTCGTCGCTGTGCTTGGTGGACGACACGAACAAGGTCGCCTCCGCCATGCCGTACGACGGCTTGATCGCGGTCTTCGGCAGGCCGTACGGCGCGAACGCCTCGTTGAACTTGCGCATCGACGACGTGGTCACCGGCTCGCTGCCGTTGATCAGCCCGATCACGTTGGACAGGTCGAGGGTCTCCCCCGCCTTCGGAAGGCCACGCGCGGCGGCGTGCTCGAACGCGAAGTTCGGGGCGGCGGCGAACGTGCCGGCGCCGTCGGAGACGGCGGCCAGTTCGCGGATCCACCGGCCGGGCCGCGCCACGAACGCGCGCGGGCTCATGATGGTGATGTACTTGCCGCCGATGGCGGGCAGGATCACCGTCAGCAGACCCATGTCGTGGAACAGCGGAAGCCAGGTCACGCCGCGGGAGGTCTCGTTGAGTTCGATCGAGTCGGCCATCTGCACGACGTTGGTGAGCACCGACCGGTGGGTGATCTCCACGCCGGCCGGGACCCGGGTCGAGCCCGAGGTGTACTGCAGGTAGGCGACGTCGTCGGTACCGATTTCCGGGCGTGTCCACGTGTCGGCGACCGAATCGGGGATGGCGTCGACCGCGATGACGCGGGGGCGCTCCGCGGCCGGAAGCGGACGGAAGAACTGGCGGACGCCGGCAGCGGACGACGTCGCCGTCAGGATCGCGCTGGGCGTGCAGTCGCCGAGCACGGCGTGCAGGCGGTCGGTGTGCCCCGGCTCGTCCGGATCGAACAGCGGCACCGCGATGGCGCCGGCATAGATCGCCGCGAAGAACGATACGACGTAGTCCAGGCCCTGGGGGGCGAGGATCGCGACACGGTCACCCGGCTTGGTGATCTGCTGGAGGCGGGAGGCGATCGCGCGCATCCGCACGCCGAACTGGTGCCACGTCAGCTCGTGCACCTCTCCGTCGCGCTCGCGGGAGTAATCGATGTACCGGTACGCGAGATCGCCGCCGTTGCCGTGCGTGTGCTGTTCAAGGTGATCGAGCAGCGTGTTGCCCTCGGGCAGAACGATCCGACCGTTCTCATCGATGAACTCTTCGAAACCGACGCTCAATTCCTTCTCCCTGTCGAAGCGATCCCACAACCACCCGACATGGTTGCGCCCCGTTCCTTACTTCGCGATTCGTTCGTTCGCGCTACACGGACAGTGGCACCCTCGCAGCTTCGTCGCGTGCGAACGTGCAACCTGTCGGACCGATTCATCGGTCCGAGATCACGAATATGTTACAGATCCTCATTGCCTCATTCCCCAGCGAGCAGGGGAATCACGGGCGCGAAGGCCTCCATCTGGGTCGGGAAGACACCGACGTACGACATACCGGTCTTCGCCCGCACCGCACGAATCCGTTCGGCGATCTCCTCGTGCGAACCGATTGCCAGGTAGGGGGATTCGAGGATGTCGTCGACCGTCAGACGGGTATCGACCTCGATGTTCGGGGGGAATCCCTGATCGAGCGCACCCAGCGCCATCTCTGCGGCCTGCTGTTTGTCATCGGTGACGAGGATCATGGTGATAGTCCAGTTCAACTCGATGTCGGCGAAACGATCACCGGCGGCCCGCCGGATCACGTCCACCCGCTCGATCGTGCTGTCCATCGTGATGCCGGACAGCAACAGCTTTCCGTCACTGTTCGTCGGCGGTGCCACCGAGATGATGTCGGCGTACCGCGCCGCGAGGGCGAGCATGCGCGGCCCACCACCACCGACCGCGATCGGTGGTCGCGGCCCCTGACGCGGCCGCGGACTGCCTTTGAGACCGTCGACGCGGTAGTGCTTGCCCTCGAACGTGCACTCCCGCCCGCGCAGCAGCACGTCGAGAATCTGCAGCGTCTCCTCGAGCTTCTCGATACGCACCCCGGGACGGTCGTAGGCGATGCCCGCCTTGTCGAATTCGTCCTTCATCCACCCGGCCCCGAGACCGAGTTCGAGTCGGCCACCGGAGAGCACGTCGATGGTCGCGGCGTCCTTCGCGAGGATCGCGGGATGCCGGAACCCGTTCGCGAGCATCGCGGTGCCGATCCGGATCCTGTCGGTCGCCACGGCCAGGGCACCGAGCGCGGCGATCGGGCCGACCTGGTTACCCAGGTGGTCCGGGATCATGAAGCTGTCGTAGCCCAGTTCCTCGGCCCGCTGGGCGAGCTTGACGAAACGTCTGGCCCCGCCTTCCTCGGCGTTGCCTTCCCCACCGGCGGCGAAGCGAAACTTCCGCGGCTGAAGTGCTGCGGAGCCGTCGGTGGCGCTCATCGAACCTTCTCTCCCGTGTGCTGTGTCCGTGCGCCACGGCCCGGACACTCCGGACGCAGCCGATTGTCGAGTCTAAGTGCCGACGGTGGAGAGATTGTATCGGGTCGTGATGCCCAACACTACCGCCCGGTAACCCACCCCGTGGATCACTCTTCCGGAGGCGTCGGCGCTGCCTCGATCTTCTCCGACGCCCAGCGCGCGACCCACTGCGTCGACGTGGTCCCGGCGTCGTCGACGACGAACGTGTTGTACATCGCGTGCACCGGGTTGTTGTAGTACTCGAGCAGCCGCGGCGCACTCGCGAGCAGATTGCCGAGTCTGAGTGCATCCGGCGGCGCATCGCAGATGCCGTCGGTGGGCGCGCAGATCTGCACGGTCCGGTCGGCGAGCTCACCGAACCCGCCGGGCCGGGGCCCGGTCAAGCTCATCCCCGGCAGCTTCAGACCGGCCAGCGACAATTCGGCTCCCACCCCGGCGACCGGCGGCCCGATCGTCGGGGCGGCGTCGGGGTCGCGTCGACCGTCGGCGATGAGCGCGACACCGAGAACACGGTCCGCGGGCACCGGTCCGTTCCCCGCGCCGATCTTCGCTGCGACGTCACCGGCGATGACCGCACCCTGGGAGAAGCCCGTCAGGAAGTACGACGTGAGCGGGCACTCGGCCGAGCGGCGGCTCAGGATGTCCTCCGTCGCCGCGGTGCCCGCGGTGCGACTGTTGTTGTACGACTGCTGACCGTCCGGCGGCAGCGCCACGGGGTTCGAGAACTGCGCCACGTACGGCACGGTGTACACGTCCGCGCGCTGCGGATCGAACTGCTGCTGCAGCGGTCGAGTCACGTTCAGCATCAACGAGAACGGATTGGCGGTCGGGTTGTACGGATCGTCGCCGACCGCGGACTCCCACGTGCCGGGCACCGCGACCACCTGGACGTCGGGGCACTCGGCCGGCTGCGACTGCGGCTTTTCCGGCGTCGGCGGAAGCAACGGGCCCGGTGCGGGCAGGCGCCCGGCGAGGATGTACCACAGCGCAAGCACGACGACCAGGACGAGAAGCGCAACGATCACGACGACGACGCGTCCGCGCCGCCTCTTGTTCGTCCGGGCCATCATGCTGTGAATCCCCTAGCTGCAGTAGGTCGAGCGGGCGGTCGCGATGTAGATGTCCGCGGTCTGGGCGGCCTGCTCCTCGGTGATCTCGACACCCGCGGCGACGGCGTCGCTGCCGACCAGTGCCGTGACGATCGTCTTGATCTCTTCGTCGCTGCCGCCCTGGTCGATCGCGCCGCAGATGTAGTTGGCGGTGTTGATCGCGCTGCTGCCGTCACCGGACGGTTCGACGCCCTCCGCGCGCAGTGCGTCGAGGAACGCCGCGTCCCGCGCATCGGTCGGAACCTCGGTCGGGCCGGGGAAGCCGGGAGCGGTCTGGGGCTCGGCCGGCGGTGCGGTCGCGGCCTCGCCGGGACTCGTCACGGGTGCGCCGGCTTGGGTGGACTCCGCTGCGGAGCTCTCGGCACCCGCCGTGGTCGTCGCGGCCGCCGACGTGGACGTGGCCGCCGCGGACGTGGTGGCCGAAGGGGTGCTCGTCGCGGTGGAGTCGTCGCTTCCGCAGGCGCCCAGCACAGCGGCGGCGGTCAGTGCGGCGACGCAGGCGCCGACCACACGGGTCGAGCGCGAACGGGTCCGTGCAGGCATGTGGTGGTGTCCTCGCATCCGGTTTCGTGAGCGAACGGTCTGATGGGCGAACGGTGTCGTGAGCCGGCAGGAGCATGGCGCCGGCACCGCCCCAGGCTACAGAGAGCGCGGGGCGGTGACCGAAGCCGTCGCTCCGATCACCGCCCGACGATAGGTGCCTGCGACCCTGCGGTCGAGAGCGGCCCTAGGGGGTCACTGCGGTGACGTCACCGACCCGGGTGACGAACCCGCCCTGGAAGTTCTGCCGGACTCCGCCCTCGATCGGGAACTCGTCGCTGATCGGGAAGCCCAGCCGGCCGTTCTCGTACCCGGCTTCCTTCCACGCGTCGAAGATTGCGCCGTTACGCACCGGCCAGGCGCCGGTCAGCGGGCTCCAGTAGATGTTGCCGCCCTCGAACTCGTTGAAGCGGCCGCCGTCCTTCACGGGGATCTCGCTGGTCTTCGGGAAGCCGAGCCAGCCGTTCTCGTATCCGAGCTCGCCGTACTTGCCCAGGATCATGCCCTGCACGGCGTGGGCGCCGGTGGGCTCGCTCCAGTACAGCGCGCCGATCTCGAAGCCCTGAACGACACCCGGCTTGTTCGGCGTCGCGACCTCGTCGAGCACCGGGTAGCCGAGCGGACCGCCCTCCCAGCCCTGCCGCGCCCATTCGTCGAGGATCGCACCGCGGATCGCGTGGGCGCCGGTCTGCGGCGTCCAGTAGATCGAACCGTGCTGGAAGTGGTTGAACCGCCCGCGACCGTCCGGGGTGCCGTTCTCCCAGGTCTTCGGGTAGCCGAGCGGACCAGCCGGGCCGCCGCTGCCCTGGTAGGCGCCGCCGATGGCACCGCCGACCGGGAAGGTACCCGCCTCGGACGCGAAGACCCGGCCGAACCGGAAGTCCTGGACCCGGCCGCCGGCCACGGGGTACTCCGCGGTGACGCAGTCACCGAGCCAGGGGTTGGCCCCCGCGGTGTCCGCGATCGAGCCGGCCGCCGAGCACACGGGCTTCTCCACCGGCACACCGAGCGTGTTCGCCAGCTGCGGCCACAGCTGGTGCAGCTCGAACTCCCAGTACGGCCACGAGTGCGTGCCCGACGGGCGGTACACGACCTGCGCCGGGATCCCGATCTTGTTGAGTTTGGTCGCGAACGCCTGCGAGGTCAGCCGCGACAGGATCTCGAGGCCCATGCCCGCGTAGTTGGTGCTCACACCGGGAACGCCCGACGGCTGGTCGTACGGGCCGGTGCTGCCGCTTCCGCTGGATACGTACAGGCTCACACCGCGCAGCTTCTCGGCCAGCAGGTACGGATCGTGCGACTCCCAGGTGTCGCTGCCGGGCGGACCCCACATGGCATCGACGTCGAAGCCGCCCGCGTCCTGCATGGCGTACCCGATGGCCTCGGGCATGCCCAGCGTCGTGGTGGTGAGGATGCCCGACAGGGACGCCGCGAACTGGAAGAAGCCGGGATTGCGTGCGGGCAGGAACATCGCGGCGGTGCCGCCCATGGACAGACCGACCACAGCGCGGGTGCTCGTGGACCTCCAGTCGCGCTCGAGGACCTGGGGCAATTCCTTGGTCAGGAACGTCTCCCACTTGTAGTTCTGACCGTTGTTCTGGTCCACCCAGTCCGAGTAGAAGCTGGACTGGCCGCCGATGGGCAGCACGGCGTTGATGTTCTTTTCCGCGAAGAACGCCTCGACGTCGGTGTTGAGCGTCCAGCCGCTCTCGTCGTCCTGCGCGCGCATACCGTCGAGCAGGTACACGACGGGGAAGCGCGCGTCGGGCCGGATGTTCCAGTCCCGGGCCAACAGCAACTGGACCTGGATCGGCGTTCCCATCGACGGGGAGTTGATCCACACGGCGACGCGGCGATCGGTGAGCCAATCGACCCGCTGGACGGTGATACCCGAGGCCGGGGCCTGCGTCGCAACGGGAGCGGTCCGGGCCGGTTCCGCGGAGGCGACCGCAACGGTGGTCAGTCCCGCCGCCATCGGCGCGACCAGTGTCGCGGCGAGTGCGCCCAGGATCCGTCGCTTCACTCGTGGACCGCCGATCGCTGTTCGCATGTGCATCGCTCACTTCCTGCGTTGCCGGGCCGTTCGCGGGAGCCGAGGCCACATCCGAAGGTCGTGTGCCTGCTTCGTCTCCGGAATTTGTGACTGCTCCGCGTTCGAAGGTCGCTTCCACTGCGTCCGAAGATCGTTTGTACACGGGAAAGTCCCGGGATCGACGACGGCGCGCTGTGACTGGTGGGAAATTTGTTCACAACGACACATGCCGCCCGGCCACCCCGTGGGGGGGTGATCGGGCGGCATGATGGCCGGCAGTGTGCGCCGATATGCGTCCGAGTGGGACGCCTCAGCGCTCGGTCGACGCGACGGTCGCGCGTCGAGCGCCTTCGGCGTCAGTGCGCGTTGAGGGCATCCAGGATCTGCGGGCGGGCCTTCCACAGCTGGTCTTCCCAGTACTTCCACGCGTGGGTGCCGCGGGCCGGGAAGTCGAAGGAGGCCGAGATGCCGAGTGTGGCCAGCTTCACCTGGAACGCGCGGGTCTGGACGAGGGACAGCGCCTCGAGGCCCATCGCGTTACCGGTGTTGTAGACGCCGGTCAGACCCTGCGGCTTGTCGTGCTGGCCGGGCAGGCCGCTGGCCGCCGAGATGTACAGCGACAGGCCCTCGAGCTTCGGTGCGAAGACGAACGGGTCGTTGCGCAGCCAGGCCGGGCTCCACGGCGGGCCCCACATCGCGTCGACGTTGTAGCGGCCGGCGTCGAGCATCGCGACGCGGATGGCCTCACGCATGCCCGGAGCGGACAGGTTGAGGTAGCCCGACAGCGAGGACGCGAACTTGAACTGGTCGCGGTGGTACGCGGCCAGCGTCAGGGCGGCGGAACCACCCATCGACAGGCCGAGGATGCCGTTGTTGTTCGGCGAGACGCCGCGCGTCGCGAGGTATCCGGGCAGCTGCTCGGTCAGGAAGGTCTCCCACTTGTAGGTGACGTCCTGGCCGTTGAGGTTGCTGGGCGAGTACCAGTCGGTGTAGAAGCTCGACTCACCGCCGACCGGCATGATGAGCGAGACGTTGTCATTGGCGAACTGCGTGAGTGCGTTCGTCTCGAAGGACCAGGCGTTCGCATCATCGCGTGCACGCAGACCGTCGAGCAGGTACAGCGCGGCGTCGCCACCACGAGCGGCCCACTGGATCTGCACCTTGATCGGGCCCATGTCGGAGTCGACGAAGACTTCCTCGAAGCCGCCGGCCGGCGCGCTGTGCGCGATCGGGGCGGACTGCGCGGGGGCGGCAACTGCGGCGGTGATTCCGGCGGCACCGGCCGCGACCGGCAGCACGAGCGCGGCAGCTGCGGTGCCGAGCACCCGGCTGCGGAGGCGCTGCGACAACCTCGGGACTAAACGCATGAACAATGCTCACTTTCTCGATCTGCGGCGTCCGCCTACGCGTTCCCCGTCGGATTCCGGCGGTGGCGGTCCGCGGAGCGGCGCCACAAGTCACACTGCGGTCAAGACTGTAAATGACTACGGGAGGTCTGACAAACCCCCGTCCCGCTGGTCACGGGACAAATGCAGATGCGGGCTCCCGCCACGAGCCCTAGAGCGTTATCGACTCGTTACACGGCGTGATCCTATCGAGATCGGACGTGGATTCCCAACCGGACGATCCGGAACTACCCGCGGTTTCACCCCCGCGGCGGCGGTATTACCAGACCGCACCGCTCGATCTCGTACTTCGGCACGCGGTCGAAGCGGTACTTCGCGTACTCGAGCGCATGGGTCAGATTCCGCTTGAACAGCGGCCACGTCAGTTCCGCGCTCGACGATTCGAGCACTTCCCGGGTCTGCGGACACGTGAGCGCCACCTCGGCCTGCGCCACCCAATCCTCGTCGAGGTAGCCGGGCAGCCACGGGTGCACGTTCACCATCCCCGAATCCGCGACCACCCAGTCCGGGTACAGCACCTTGTCGTGCCCGATCCGGCCGTCCTCGAGCCGTTCGGTGTGCGCGGCCAACGGGTAGGCCAGACCCATCTGGTCGATCACGCGCACGTCCAGAGGCGTGTTCATGCTGGTCATCCCCAGATTGAGGAAGAACACCGTGTGCCCGGCCCCGCCCGGCGGGATCGGCTCCGGTGGCGGAACCACATCCCACGCGTCGAACGACGGCGTCGGCAGCAGCAACCCACCGTTCGGCGTGTTCTCGATCGCCTCCACCATCGCCCGCATCCGCGGATAGTCGAGGTAGTCCTCGGCTCGGATCGGATGCGCATGACCGGTGTTCATGGCATAGAACGCGCGCTCGTCGACGATGCCCGACCGACCGACCACCGCACCCTCGGTCATGCCCGTGGTTCCAGCCGCGAACGCCGACCACACGACCGTACCGAGCCACAGCACCCCGACCGCACCGGCGATCGTCCGCGCACGCGGCGGCTCACCGTGCTCCGGCAGGCGCAGGGGCACCACCGCGACCGGAACGAGGAGACAGAACAACGGCGGCAACAGGACCCGCCCGTGCATGAAGTCGCCACCGACACGCAGCGAGTACAACGCGAGGAGCACGCCGCTACCCAGCATGAACACCACCACCGCGGCGGGTGTGCGCAGTGCCCGCTGCCCGCGGGCGAGCAGGGTCCGCGCATCGGTGGATGCGAGACCGCGCACGCGGTCGCCGACGCTCGCGCCACCCCGGCGGCTCGTCGTGAGCATCACGACCGCCACGAGCAGCAGCAGGAGCAGCGGGAGCCACAGCAGATACGGGTTCACCAGATTGCCCAGGTATTCGAAACCCTGCGCCCACTTGGCACCGCCCGCGTCCTTCGAGACCGCGGTGTTCGGGTAGGGCAGGCCGTAGTAGCCCATTCGCCAGATCTGGTAGCCGACCGGCACCGCACCCGCGACCGCGACCATCGCGACGCGCAGGCGCCAGGTCTGATCGGCGGCGAGGAACAGCATCGCCAACGCGATGCCCGCCAGGACCGCCAGTTCGGGGCGAACCAGCGGCCCGAGGCCGGCGACGAACGCCGTCCCGAGCACCCCGGCGGACCCCGGCGTCTCGGTCGTGGACCAGCGCACCATGAGCAGCCACAGCAGCGCGATCCAGAAGATCACCAGGCAGCTCTCGAGCCCGGACGTCGCAAAGTCGCGCGCGGGCGGAACCGCGATGTAGACGAGCATGCCCGCCGGCAGCAGCAGCAGCGTGCCGCCGGCGCCGCGAAGCCGCCAGCGGTAGAGACGGGCCGTGCCGAGCATCGCGACGACCACCGCCGCGGTCGACAACACCAGCGCCAACCCGAGCACCACGTACTCGAGCCGCGTCCCCGTGAACCAGCCGAATCCGTAGACCAGGTACGTCCACAACGTCGACGTGTTGGCCTCCACGCGTTCCCCGATGTTGAACACCGGGCCGTTGCCGGCCAGCAGGTTCCGGACCGTGCGCAGCACGATCAAGCCGTCGTCGGCGATCCAGCGACGCTCCCACGCACCCCAGAACATGAGCACGCCGGTGACGACGACACCCGTGACGAACACACCTCGGGACAGCCCGGAAGCTCCGGAGGCGCGGTGGGCCGGTCCGCCCTTCCGCGCCGACGAGTCGACGTCCGCAGCGACGTCAGAAGAGGTAGACAGCACCACCGACCACCACGATCCACACGATCGCGAGCAACTGCAGAACCCGGTCGCCGAGAGCAATCTCCTCCGGCTCCCCCGCCTCGCCGCCGTCGACGTCGACCGCGTACCGCAGGATCGCGACGACGAACGGAATCATCGAGATGGCGAACCAGTTGGAATCGGCCAGCATGTCGCGTTCGAACGCCCACAGGCCGTAGCAGATGACGACCGCGGTCGCCGAGAGCGTCCACACGAACCGCAGGTAGGTCTCGGTGTAGTACTCGAGCGACTTGCGGATCTTCGCGCCGGTCTTGTGCGCCAGCCGCAGCTCCGCGTACCGCTTGCCGGCCGCCATGAACAGCGAACCGAACGCCATGATCAGCAGGAACCACTGGGACAGCGGGATGCCCGCCGCGACGCCACCGGCGATCGCGCGAATCAGGAAGCCGGACGAAACGATGCAGATGTCGAGCACGGCCTGATGCTTGAGCCCGAAGCAGTAGGCGAGCTGGATGCCGATGTACACGGACATCACGACCGCGAGCTGCCAGTTCGCCAGGAACGAGAGCGCGATCGACCCGACCAGCAGCACCGTGGCCAGGCCGAACGCCAGGTTGACCGGAACGACACCCGCGGCGATCGGCCGGAACCGCTTCGTCGGATGCGCACGGTCGGCTTCGACGTCCATCGCGTCGTTGACCAGGTAGATGCCCGAGGCCGCCATGCAGAACACGACGAACGCCAGCGCGACGGGTCCGAGCACATCCAATTCGGTGGCCGAACCCGCGGCGAGCGGCGCCGCGAGTACCAGTACGTTCTTGATCCACTGGCGTGGTCGGACCGCCTTGACGATGCCCGCAGGCAGGTTCTGGGGCGGCCGGGTAACGGTTGCCGGTTCCTCGCTCATCGTTCTCCAAACTTCTTTTCTGCCCGCACGACCGCGGCGGCCGAGACTGCCCCCAGCGCGGCGCCGGCCAGGACGTCCGTCGGATAGTGCACACCGAGGACCAGGCGCGACAGCAGCATGGGCGGGACGAGTACCGCGGGCAAGGGTAGCCCGGTCAGCCGACCGAGCAGGACCGCGGCTGCGGTGGTCGAGGTGGCGTGCGACGACGGGAAGCTCAACCGGCTCGGCGTCGACACGTTCACCGCGACCGTCGGATCGTCGGGCCGCGGCCGGCGCACGATGCGCTTGACGACGATCGACGCCGCGTGTGCCCCGACCGCTCCGACCGCGACGCCCGCCCACTGCCGGCGACGACGACGGTCGACGAGTGCGCCGACACCACCGATCGCGGCCCAGCCGAGGGCGTGCTCACCGAAGTGCGACATGCTGCGGGCGATCGCGATCGCCTGCGGCCGGGCCCCGACCGTCGCCTGTACGGCCTGCAGGATCTGGATCTCCGCCTCGGTGCTCTTCCAGGCGTCGGTGGTCTTCCCGGCAGCGGATCGATCACTGCTCGACAGCGAAGACACGTTCCCACTCCTCCTTGCTCGTCAGGGCAGGAACCGCATCCTGGTACTGCTTCTTCAGCTCCGGGAACCGTCGTGCCAGTTCACGCCGCAGTCGCAGCGCCTCGGACAGCAGTGCCCCGGCCTGCGCGCGGTCGCGCTTACGGTAGACGACGCCGCGCCCGTCCGCGGTGGTGACGGTCACACCGTCGACCTGCGACAGCAGGAACCAGCGGGCATCGATCGTCGGCACGTTCAGCTGCGGCTGCTCGTGGTGCGCATCGGTGGCCGGGCGCAGGTTGTGCACCACGCCCTTCGCGAGCCGCGAGAGCTTCCCGATCGGCCCGCGCGGCAGACCGACCGCACCCACACCGGCACCCGAGGGCAGCGGCAGTTCCGTCGACGACGGCAGCACCACCGCGTCCGAGAAGTTCTTCCGCAGCGCGTGGACCTGGCCGAGGGCGGTCGGCAGCAACTCGAACAGCCGGTCCGGTCCGGCGAGGAAGTCCTCGATGGCCTTGTTCTGGATCGCGACGGTCGAGTATTCGAGGCACACGAGGTGCTTGACCGTCGCCTTGACCGTGTCGAGCACGAGGCCGCGACCGTCACCGGGCATGTGCAGCGCCGCGACGACGAGCCGGTTCCGCAGGTGGAAGTACGCCTGCCAGTCGATCGCATCGTCCTTGTCGGACCACGCCATGTGCCAGATCGCGGCACCGGGCATCGTCACCGTCGGGTAGCCGGCGGCGCGGGCCCGCAGCCCGTACTCGGCGTCGTCCCACTTGATGAACAGCGGCAGCGGCTGGCCGATCTCCTCCGCGACGACCCGCGGGATCATGCACATCCACCAGCCGTTGAAGTCGACGTCGATGCGGCGGTGCAGCAGCTTCGAGTTCTCGCGGTCGCGCAGCGGCTTGGTGGAGAAGTCGTGGTCGTATTCGACGTTCGGGGCGGCCGACCACATGAAGATCGACCGGTTCACGACCTCGCCCATCGTGTGCAGGTGGCTGCGCTCCTGCAGGTTGAGCATCTGGCCGCCGACGAGCATCGGGGTCTTCGCGAACCGCGACAGCGCCAGCGCCCGCAGCACCGAGTCCGGTTCGATCTCGATGTCGTCGTCCATGAACAGGATGTACGGGGCCCGGGTCGTTTTCAGCGCCTCGTACATGATGCGGCTGTAGCCGCCGGACCCGCCGAGGTTGGCCTGGTCGTGGATGACCAGGCGGTCACCGAACGGCGCGGCTGCCTCGGCGAAGTCGTCCTGGTCGCGCACCTTGCGGGTGCCCTGGTCGGGAATGATCACAGCGTCGACGACGTCCATGACCAGCGGATCCGACGCGAGCGCGCGCAGCGCCTTCACACAGTCGGCGGGACGGTTGAACGTCGGGATGCCGACGGCCACCGACGCCGCGCCGGGCGCCTCGACCGGCGCATACCAACCAGCAGCGACGAGCGTGACCTCGGTGTCGGTGGTGACGTCGAACCAGATCCAGCCGCCGTCCTCGAACGGACCGAGGTCGGTTTCGAGTTCGACGACCGTCGTCGTGTCGTCGGCACCGGTGAACTCGCGGCCCTGCACGTGGATGCGGCTCGAGTCGGCCTTGCTGCGGTAGACGTCGACGCGGCCGTGCCCGGACAGCTCGAGGCGGAGCACGACGGAATCCAGCGTGCTCCAGCGCCGCCAGTAGCTCGCGGGGAACGCGTTGAAGTAAGTGCACAGCGACACCTCGGACTCCGCGCCGATGCTCAGCGTCGTGCGACTCTGGGCGTGCGCGCGGCGCGCGTTGGTCGGCGATTCCTCCAGGTAGAGGGTGCGCACGTCGAGCGGCTCTCCGGGCCGCGGCAGGATGATGCGCTGCAGCAGCGACTTACCGAGTGGCGCCGCGGTGTCTGAACTCACGGTGTTCCCCTGCACGTTGTCCTCGAGTTCCCCCACGCTCACGACGCGTCTCCCGCCACCGGAACACCGGATTCGAAGAACGGGACGAGCGTGTTGTCGAACATGCTCAGCGCGCTGGCGATCGCCATGTGCATGTCCAGGTACTGGTAGGTGCCCAGGCGGCCACCGAACAGCACGTGGTTCTGCGCGGCTTCCTGCTTGGCGCGCTCGCGATAGGCGGTGAGCTTCGCCCGGTCCTCCGCCGTGTTGATCGGGTAGTACGGTTCGTCGTCGTCGCCGGCGAACCGCGAGTACTCGCGCATGATCACGGTCTTGTCCGCCGGATAGGTGTCGCGCTCCGGGTGGAAGTGCCGGAACTCGTGGATGCGGGTGTAGGGGACGTCCGCGTCGTTGTAGTTCATGACCGGCGTGCCCTGGAAGTCTCCGGTGGGCAGCACCTCGGTTTCGAAATCGAGGGTGCGCCAGCCGAGCTTGCCCTCGGCGTAGTCGAAGTAGCGGTCCAGCGGACCGGTGTAGACGACGGGCGCGTCCGGGCTGGCGGCGCGGATGTCGTCGCGCACCTCGAACCAGTCGGTGTTCAGCCGGACCTCGATCCGGTCGTCCTTCGCCATGTTCTCGAGCCACGCGGTGTAGCCGTCGACGGGCAGGCCCTCGTAGGTGTCGTTGAAGTAGCGGTTGTCGAAGTTGTAGCGCACCGGCAGGCGGGTGATGTTGCCTGCGGGCAGTTCCTTCGGGTCGGTCTGCCACTGCTTGGCGGTGTAGTCCCGCACGAACGCCTCGTAGAGGGGACGGCCGATCAGGGAGATGGCCTTCTCCTCGAGGTTCTTCGCGTCCGCTGATTCGATCTCGGCCGACTGCTCCTTGATCAGGGCGCGGGCCTCGTCGGGCGTGAAGTACCTGCCGAAGAACTGCGAGACCAGACCCAGTCCCATCGGGAACTGGTAGGCCTGGCCCTTGTGCATCGCGAAGACGCGGTGCTGGTAGCCGGTGAAGTCGGTGAACAGGTTCACGTAGTCCCAGACCCGCTTGTTCGACGTGTGGAACAGGTGGGCGCCGTACTTGTGGACCTCGATGCCCGTCGCCGGTTCGGGTTCGGAGTAGGCGTTGCCGCCGAGATGGTGGCGGCGTTCGACGACGAGAACTCGTTTGCCGAGCTGCGTTGCGGCGCGCTCGGCGATAGTCAGTCCGAAAAATCCGGATCCGACGACGACGAGGTCGTAGTCACCGGTGGAGGGCTGGGGCGCTGATGCAGCAGTCACGGAAGACCAGGGTAGGCGACCGCCGCGCCCGTGCGTGTTTCCGGTAGTCGGAGCTACCGGAAACACGCACGTCAGGCGAGCAGTGCCCGCAGTGCCGCGCGCACGAATTCCGCTCCTGCGGGACCGCCGTAGTTCGCCGCGAACCGCTCGTCGGCGACGTACATGTCGGCCAGTCCCAGCACGTAGCCGCGGTCGGGTTCGCCGGCGCCGTGGCCGGGCGTGCCGGGGATCGATCCCAG
This sequence comes from Rhodococcus zopfii NBRC 100606 = JCM 9919, assembly GCF_001895025.1. GTDB lineage: Bacteria > Actinomycetota > Actinomycetes > Mycobacteriales > Mycobacteriaceae > Rhodococcus > Rhodococcus zopfii. The sequence goes on along the minus strand of NZ_BCXI01000004.1, from coordinate 47,753 downwards.
CCACTCGACGTGCCGTCGGGCCAGTTGCAGCCCGCGTTCGCCGGCCGGGTCGACGCCTGCCTGCGCCGCGGCCGTCCAGGCGGCCGCCAGTCGTCCAGCGACCGCCTGCCAGTCGCGGCGCTGTTCGTCGGTCATCTCCCGCCACCAGCGGTCGCTGCTCTCGTAGGCGTCGCGACCCCACCGCTCGATCACCTCCTCGCGATACTGCGTGTGGTCGAATCCGTCGAACATTTCCTCTGCCATCAGTTCCTCACCTGCTTCGGTCTTGCGGATGGTCGTGCGCACCGCCTCGATGCGGCGGCCCAGTTGCCGCTGCTCGAGTTCGAGCAGCTCGAGGTGGGTGCGCAACGCGTCGGTGGTGTCGGCCTGACCGGCGACCACCTCGCGGATCGCGGGCAGGCCGAGGCCGAGTTCCCGCAGCAGCAGGATCCGTTGCAGAAGCACCAGCGCGTCGCGGTCGTAGAACCGCATGCCGTTCGCTCCGGTCCGGCTCGGCGGGAGCACACCCACGTCGCCGTAGTGCCGGAGGGTGCGGCTGGTGACACCGGCCGCGCGGGCCAGTTCCTGGATGGACCACTCACGCTGTGTCCGTTCAGGCTGTGTCACGGTGTTCCCTTTCCTCGTGACATCCAGCGTGCCTCTTGACGTTGCGTCAATGTCAACAACGAAAGCGGCCGCCGTCGAGTCGAACTCGACGGCGGCCGCTTCAGATCGTGTCTATTCGGCGCTACCGGTCCCCGGCAGCCACTGCCGCAGGATCGATGCGTCGAACACCTGGGCGCCGAACTCCGGTGTCCACAGGATGACCCCGTTGGTGAACACCCGGAACTTGCCGCGCTCGTCGGGCAGCATCAGTTCGGGTCCGACGGGCGAGCCCAGTTGGCCGGTGACGCCGCCGAGCTCGTTGTACTTCTCCTGGATGGCCGGGCTCTGATCGGTGCCGAACGGCGTGATGGCGACCTCCGGGCCCGTTTCGGGGGCGGGGGTGCTCGGCGGAACCGCCGATTCCGCACCCTCGTTCACGGTGAACCAGTCGGACCGCAGCCCCAGTTTCGCGCGGGCCTCAGCGCCCGTGGTCTCGATGGTGCGGTCGGCGCCGACCACCCGGACGCGGGTCACGCGACCCCCGTCGGCACCGAGGTTGTTGCGGGTCAGCACCTCGAAGTTCTGCAGCTCGCCGACCCCGAACGCATTCCCGATCTCGCCGGCGGTGAGCGTCTTGGCCCACTGCTGGTTCGGTGCCACCTTGTCGCCGAGATCTTCGACGGACGGGAAGTCGCCGCCCGCGCTGTATCCGCCGGTCGACGCCGAGAACTCGGTGCGCACGACCTTGCCGTCCTTCAGCAGCACCATGCCGCGGGTGGTGCGCACGGCGTCGTCGGTGCGCGGATCCTCCTTCGCCGAACCTCCGTACACCTGGCAGCTCTGCGTGTCGCAAGTCTGCCATTTCTCGTGGCGCTGCTCGGCGAGCGCGTAGGAGCGGGCGGCGATGGCCTGGGCCCGGAGCGCCTCGGCACCACCGGTGTCGGCCCAGCCGGGAAGCGATTCGACGGGCACGACAGCACGCAGATAGTCCTCGACGGACAGCCTGTTGACGGTGCGGGCGGCGCTGCCGTCGAGCACGACCCCGATGGCGCCGCGGTAGGCGGTGCCGTCGGCGCACAGCTTGAGATGTTCGTTCCCGGGCCGATCCTCGCCGAGGTCGACCGGGTCGACCCAGGGCAGGTCGGCGCGGCCCTGCCAGCGCACCTCGCCCGAACACCCGGCGGTGACGACGACGTCGGCGCCACCGTCCGCGGTGGGCGTCAGATGCGCGGCATCGCCGGGTCCGACCTGCTGACCTGCGACGACGAGTCCGGCGTCGGAGTACACGGCGAGGGGTACGTCGTCCTGACCCATGAGCCGCACGGCGATCGGGGCGACGTCGACGGTGCCGAGCGAGGTGCCACCGTAGAAGTGCCCGACGATCCGTTCCGCGGTCCAGCCGTCCTGCGCGTATCCGTACGCACCCCACTGGCCCATGCCCCGGCCGTGGCCGTGGCCGTAACCGCTGAAGGTGAACGGGGTGTCGGCGGCGACGGCCTGCTCGACCCCGGGTGTACCGGAACGCACGTGTGCGATGCCGCCGACCGTGGCGCCGATCAACAGGGCGGGTGCGAGACCGAGCGTGGCTGCGCGTGCGACCGCGGGCTTCCAGCCGGCGCGGAGCGGCCGTCCGACGATGATGCGGCTCCTGCGGATTCGTCCCCTGCGGCGGTTCGGCTGTCGTGACATGCGCTGCGCTCCCTCGTTGTCGCACTCCGGGGTGCCGCGCGAACGGACAGTTCGCACGATCGGACATTCGAAACAAATCCTCAAGCTCAGGTTGAGGCTTAAGGTTTACTGCGACTAGTGTGGCAAGAGTGACTGAACAAGGCAACAACAGACACACCAGTCACACGAGAATCACAAGTTGCATAAAAATGAGGCCGATACGCCACGCGAATCGGGCTCGTGACGGAGTATTCGGTCCGTTGAGACCCTGCCCGGAGCAGCTGACACAGGAACGCTGAACACACAAGGCTGAACACACAAGGGGAGAAGCAACAGTGCCGCATCGCCGCCCGAAGCCGTCGATCGTCCTGGGTGCCGTCGCTGCCCTGGCGGTCGCCACTCCGTTCGCCGTGTCCGGCATGACGAACGCAACGTCCGACGTCCGCGCCGCGAACGAGACGACGGATACGATCGTCGCCATCGCACCGCAGATCGCCGAGGTCGTACTCGCGAACGCACCCGACGTCGTCATTCCCCTCCAGGATCTGACGGGGCTGAACCTTCCGGACCTCAGCATCAAGGAACTCGTCGAGGGTCTGCCGGCCATCACGCCCGCACCCAATCCGGACGCGACCGGCCTCGTCGATCGCATCGGTGCCACCGTCAAGGAGATCAGCCGCGAGAACCCGTTCAGCATGGTCGCGTTGGCCGCCCGCGACGTGGCGGCGACCGACGCACTGATCCGCTCCCAGCACGAGGACGGCAGCTGGAGTCCGTGGACGGCCACCGAACCGATCGAGTCGAGCCGCACGGACAACGCCACCGACGACCGCGGTGGCACCGAGCCGATCTACGTCGGTCTCACGCGCGCAGTGCAGGTCCTGCTGACGCCGCGGCCCGGACCGGAACCCACACTCGCCGGCGCCGAAGCCCCAACTCCAGCCGAGGCTCCTGCACCGGCCGAGGTTCCCGTCGCTGCTCCGCAGGACCCCGCCCCCGACCTCGGGTACGTCCCGGCGTCGTCGTCGCGCCCGCTGCGCGCGCAGGAAGCGGCCGCCGCGCCCACCGACGACGTCACCGCAGTGCTCATCAACCCGGGCAGCGGCCCCGGCGATGCGCATCTGTCGGACGTCGCCTCGCCCGTCGGCGGGAGCGGACCGAAGGTGATCAGCCGAGCACAGTGGGGTGCGGACGAGTCGCTGCGCTGCGACGACCCCACCTACGACGACGCGCTCGGCGGCGCCACCGTGCACCACACGGCCGGTAGCAACGACTATTCGAAGGCCGAGTCCGCCGAGATCGTCCGTGCCATCTACGCGTACCACTCACAGACCCTCGGCTGGTGCGACGTCGGCTACAACGTGATCGTCGACCGGTACGGGCAGATCTTCGAAGGCCGGGCCGGCGGGCTCGACCGTCCCGTCCAGGGAGCGCACGCCGGTGGATTCAACGAGAACACCATGGGCATCGCCATGATGGGAGATTTCTCGAGCGTGACGCCGCCGCAGGCGACACTGGACGCAGTCGGCAAGTTCCTCGGCTGGCGGCTCGCGAAGGCCGGTCTGGACCCGAAGGGCCGGACCACCATGTACTCGGAGGGCACGTCGTTCACGCCCTACCCGCAGGGTGCCGCCGTCGATCTGCCGATCATCTTCGCGCACCGCGACGTGGGCAGCACCAGCTGCCCGGGCGACTCCGGATACGCCCAGATGAGCAAGATCCGCGACATTGCCGCGGCCGCGGCGGCCGGAACCGCCCCGTCGGCGCCCGACACGGCACTGCTGACGAGTGACGGATCGACGGGTGACGGCACGAATCCGGTCCCGCCGAACTCCGTCGGCGCCCCGTCGACCGGATCCGCGGAGAACGCGCAGGGCCTGATCACCGAGTTTCTGCGGCTGACCGACAATTCCCCCCTCGCCCAGAAGTGGATCTCCGAGGGCGGCGAGGTCGGGCGCCTGGGCGCGGCACTGTCCGGCATCCTGCAGTCGAAGGCAGGGTTCCAGCACGCACAGTTCGTCAACGGCGCGATCTACACCTCCCCGAACGGCGGCGTGTGGACGGTGCTCGGCGCGATCTACAAGGCGTGGCAACAGCTCGGGCTCGACGAGGGCGAGCTCGGCCTGCCGACGAGCGACGAATACCGCGTGCCGGACGGCTGGCGGTCGGACTTCGAGTTCGGGTCGCTGATCTTCAACGAGGCCACCGGCGCGATCACCAAGGTGCTGCGCGCCTACAACGACGCCTACGAGGAATCACTGCGGACCGCTCCCCCGGTCGAGGCAGCGTCCGCCGATGCCGCGCCCGCCCCGGCGCCCGCTCCGGAAACGGCACCGGCGCCCGAGGCGGCACCGGAACCTGCACCCGCTCCCTGAGCGAAGTTCAGGGCCGCCACCAGCGCTCGAGGACACGGGCAACCCCGTCCTCGGCATTGGTGGCGGTCACTTCGTCTGCGGCGGCCTTCGCGTCGGGATGGGCGTTCTCGACGGCCACCCCGTACCGGGCCATCGACAGCATCGGAATGTCGTTGGGCATGTCACCGAACGCGATGATCCCCTCCGCGGCCACCCCGAGCCGCCCGGCCGCCTCGCGCAGACCCGACGCCTTCGTCACGCCCGCCGCGGAGATCTCGATCAGGCCGTTGTCCGTCGAATAGGTCAGGTCGACCAGGCCCGCGAGCGCGGGCGCCAGCGCGTCGGCCATCTCCCGGCTCGTCGTCCCCGCCATCCGGATGAGCAATTTGATCGCGGGCTCGGCGATCACCTCGTGCTCGGCTAGTTCGGTGTTGTCCGGATTCAGCCAGGCGTGTTCGTAGCCGGGGGCACTCACGAACTGCGGGCTCGCCGCGTCGTGTGCGCTCTCCGCGACCCGCTCGGCAGCCAGCCCGGCGCCCGGCAGCACCCAGCTTGCGACGTCCGCGATCCACGCCAGCTCGTCGGCGGACAGCAGCGTCGTGTGGATGACTCGGTCGGCCGCACTGTCGTAGATCACTGCGCCGTTCGCGCACACCGCCAGCGGGGCGTACCCGAGTTCCTCGACGACCGGCGGAATCCACCGCGGCGGCCGGCCGGTGGCCAGCACGAACGGCGTCCCCGATTCGACGACCGCGTGCACCACGGCACGGGTCCGTTCCGACACGCGGTTCGCGTCGTCGATCAGGGTGCCGTCGACATCGGTCGCGACGAGGCTCGGAACGTGGGAACTCACCAGCCTATTGTCCCGGAGCGCCGGGTTCGATGCCCGGTTCGTTCCCGCGACCCTCTCGTTCGGCGCGTTCACGTTCCTTGCGGGCGCGACGTTCCGCGGCGACGCGCGCGTCCTCGGCGTCGGCCTCCTCACGACCGGGCGCCGATCCGCCGAGCCGACGCGGCACCCAGTAGGCGCCCGCTTCGTGCCGGTAGCCCTGCTGCACCTCGTGCAGCATCGTCTCCATCACCTTGTGCAGTTCCGCGGTGGTCTCCGCGGGCGATTCGTGCGGGACGACGGGGGCGCCGATCTTGATGACGATGGGAGTGTTGGTGCGGCCCAGGTGCTTCGGATGCCCCTTCGTCCACACGCGCTGCGAACCCCAGATGACCATCGGCACGATCGGCACGCCCGCCTCGAGCGCCATGCGTGCCGCGCCGGAACGGAAATCCTTGAGTTCGAAGCTGCGGCTGATCGTCTCCTCGGGGAACACACCGACGAGTTCACCGGAGCGGAGGGACTCGACGGCGTGCCGATACGACTCGCCGGCGTCACCGCGGTCGACGGGGATGTGCTTCATCGCACGCATCATCGGTCCGGAGATCTTGTTGTCGAAGACCTCCTTCTTCGCCATGAAACGGATGTACCGCTTGGTGGCGCGCGCCGGGATGCCCGCGTAGGTGAAGTCCATGTACCCGGTGTGGTTGATCGCGATGACCGCGCCGCCGGTGGCCGGGATGTGTTCCTCCCCGGTGATCGTGAACTTCAAGCCCTGCGCAGCGAAGAGTGTGCGTGCCACGCCGATGATGGTCCGGTAGAAGGGTTCCACGACGGCTAGCGTAGCCGGAGCCACGGAAACAGCACCGATCACGATCTTCGTCAGGGGTATCCATTGCTCGTCGTCTCCGGAAAGTCCCGCCTGCTCGCGCTCACCGGAGCGGCCGTCGCCGTCGCCGTCGCCGTCGCGGTCGCCGGATGTGCCGGTGACGGGCAGTCCGGCATCCCCACCGAGACGCCCGAACCGCCCACGACGGCCGAGACCACCGCAGTAGCCGCCACCACGCCGCACGCCGAGCCGGCGGTGGTGGTCGGCGAGGTCCGGGGTAATCCCGCTGCGGCGCCCGCGCTGCAGTCGTGGACGAACGACCTGGTCGACGGCGACGACGTGGTGTCCCGGTGCTGGACCATCGCACCCGAGCGCGCGGCCGCCATGTACGCCGACGTCGACGCGATCACCGCGGCCGTCCGGCAACCGGGACAGGACGGGCAGTTCGCGGTGACGTGGTCGGCGGGCGGTACCGACGTGTCCGTGCTGCGCCACGAGATCGCGGCGGGCTACGCGTGCCCGTACGTGCATCCCACCGGGGCGAACCCGTACACCGGCGAGGACGCCGTCCACGCCGTCGAACGCTTCCTTGCGCGCGCCGCCGGGAAGCCGGTGAATCCCGCCGACACCGAGGCGCGGTACCCGCTGGCGTGCGACAGCCGGGCGATCTGGGATCCGTACGGGACCGGTGTTCCCGATGTGCCGCCGCTGTCGACCGACCCGGACGTGTTCACCGAGCTCACCTCGTTCGATGCGGAAGCGGCGACCTTCTGGGCGATGGACGACGTGTACGCGGCCGTGACGGTCCCGGTGGTGGACGCCGGCGCCGCACGCGATCTGGAGGTGCTCGTCACAACCGGAGCGAACGGATACTGCCTGGGCGAAGTGAGCTGATCGGCGACGCCTACCCTGGGGGTCACGTCGGTCGCCAGTTCAGGGAGGGCAACGAAGTGCAGATCACCAGCGTCGGACACGCCGGGTTCCACATCCAGACCGAGGCGGGATCGATCCTGTGCGACCCGTGGGTCAACCCCGCGTACTTCGCATCGTGGGTGCCGTTCCCGGACAACACCCAGCTCGACTGGGACGCCCTCGGCGACGTCGACTACCTGTACGTTTCTCACCTGCACAAGGACCACTTCGACCCCGGGACCCTGAGCAAGCACGTCAGCAAGAACGCGACGGTGCTGCTGCCGGACTTCCCGGTGCCCGATCTCAAGCGCGAACTCGAGGCCCTCGGCTTCACGAAGTTCTTCGAGACCACCGATTCCGTCAAACACCGGATCTCGAGCGCCGGCATCGAGGTCGCTCCGCAGGCTCCGCTCCCGCCGGGTTCGCTCGACGTCATGATCATCGCGCTGCGCGCGCCCGCGGACGGCCCGATCGGCGACTCCGGTCTCGTCGTGTCCGACGGCACGACGACCGTGTTCAACATGAACGACGCGCGGCCCATCGACATGGATCCGATGCTCGACGCGTTCGGTCGCATCGACGTCCACCTGCTGCAGTACTCGGGCGCCATCTGGTACCCGATGGTCTACGACATCCCGGCCGGCACGAAGCGCAACTTCGGGAAGCAGAAGCGGCAGCGGGGCATGGATCGGTGCCGCTCCTACATCGAGCAGGTCGGTGCGACGTGGATCGTCCCGTCCGCCGGACCGCCGGTGTTCCTCGACCCCGAGCTGCGCGACCTCAACGACGACCACGGCGACGTCGGCAACATCTTCCCCGATCAGCAGGTGTTTCTCGAGCAACTGCGGATCCACGGCCGCGACGGCGGCCTGCTGATGATCCCGGGTTCGGTGGTGGATCTGACGGGCAGCGAGCAGATGACGCTCACGCATCCGATCCCGGACGAGCAGGTCGAGCGGATCTTCACCGACAAGGCCGCGTACATCGAGGAGATGGCGCAGCGGTTCGAGCCGATCATCGCGGCCGAGAAGGCGACCTGGGCACCGGCCGAGGGCGAGCCGCTGATCGGCGCGCTCAAGGCGAAGTTCGAGCCGATCATGGCGCAGTCCGATCTGATCTGCGACGGCATCGGCTATCCGGTCGGTCTCGTGATGGGCGACGAAACCGTCGTGCTCGACTTCCCGAAGCGGGTCGTCCGCGAGCCGATCGAGGGAGAGGGCAAGTACCGCTACGGCTTCCGTATCGCGCCGGAGCTGGTCCGCACCGTGCTGCGCGACGACGAGCCGGACTGGGTCAACACGATCTTCCTGTCCACCCGGTTCACGGCGTGGCGGGTCGGCGGCTACAACGAATTCCTCTACACGTTCTTCAAGTGCCTCACCGACGAGCGCATCGCGTACGCGGACGGCTGGTTCGCCGAGGCACACGACGATTCCGCCTCGATCGAGATCGGTGGCTACGAGGTCCAGCGCCGCTGCCCGCACCTGAAGGCCGACCTCTCGAAGTTCGGTGTCGTCGACGGCAGCACCCTGACCTGCAACCTCCACGGCTGGCAGTGGGATCTCGAGACGGGCCGGTGCAAGACCTCCAGGGGTCACGAGCTGCGCAGCACCAAGTTGTGACCACTGCCCCCGCGTGAGCACTGTCCGCTGGGTGATGGAACCGAAATTCGGTCCATCCCGGTGAAGGCACCATCACCCGGCGACGCGAGGGCTGCGGGGGCTGGAGGGCAACATTCGCGGCGCCGCGACCGCGGCCGACAGTACCGGCACCGCGACCGCTGCGACCAGGATCGACAGCGACAGCCAGGCCGAGCCCACTGCGAACCCCGCGAACAGCGCGAGCGCCGCGACCTCGCTGGTCAGACCAGCTACCGATGTGACGGTCGCGCGGGCCGATCCGGACATCGCGTCCTGCATCCGCACCTCTGCGGCGATCCCGGTGTTGTGCAGGGCGCCGTACCCGATGCCGATCGCCACGAACCCCGCGACGCCTCCCGCAAGGGCCCCGACCGCGATCAGGGCTGCGGCCGCGCACAACACGACGGCCATGACCCGCCCGCTCATCCCGGCGGTGCGTCCGGCGACCGCGGCACCCACGACCTGCCCGACGACGGTGATCGCCACCAGTAGCGGGGCCTGTGCGGTCGACGCACCGCCGTCACGGGCGAGCAGCGCGAAGTACTCCTCCAGCGCCAGAAACGACATCAGCACCGCGGTGAGCAGCACCGCCCGCCGGACGATCCGGTCGGTGCGGATCTCGCCGGTGCCGTCGCGCAGTGCCCGCACGTATCGCGCGACCAAGGTGCCGTCGTCGTCCGGTGCCGCGTCGGTGCGGTCGACCCGGACTTTCCGGGGGGCGGCGGGAAGCGTGAACACCAGCAGTCCGTCGGCGACGGTGATCGCGATCGACACCCACCCGACCAGGGTGTATCCGCCGAGCGCGTACAGCGGACCGGCCGACAGAGTCGCGAGGAACACGCACGTCACCTCGGCGGAGTTCACATAGCCCTGGACCGTCGCGTACCTGCTCTGCGCGCCGAGTGCCGCCAGTTCCTCGTACAGCAACGCCTCGAATGTGCCGGATTTCATGGACTCGGCCAGACCCCACAGCGCGAAACCGGCCGCGAAACCCCAGTAGCTCGGCACCAGCATCCAGAGGGAGAACGACGCGGTGAGCAGGGCGGCACTGCCGAACAGCAGAGTTCTGCGGGGCACGGTGTCGGCCCACGCGCCGGACGGCACCTCGGTCACGAATGCCGAGATCGACCACACCGCGAACAGGGAGGAGATCTGCGCTGTCGACAGGCCGTTGTCCTCGAACAGCAGGCCGTACACGCCGTAGAGCGGGACGAGTTCGCGCGTCGCGGAGTACGCGACGGCGCGGGCGGTCAGTGATGTGGTCGGTGCAAGTCAACATCGACGGGACATGCACAGTATCGTCTCATCCCGGCAGCGCCGTAGCCAGTGTTTTACGGTCGAGGACGTGATCGAACGCGAACGTACCTACACGTGGGACGACCCTGCCCCCACCTCGGCCGCCAACCGCGACATGCACGGCCTGGACTTCCTGCGCGGCCTCATCGACGGCAGCATCCCCCACCACCCGACGTCGCGCACGCTGGGGTTCACTGTCACCGACGCGCGGGAGGGATTCGCCGAGGTGACGTTGGAGGTGCAGGAGTTCCACAGCAACGCCGTGGGGAGTGTGCACGGCGGGGTTCTCGCGACACTGTTCGACACCGCGATGGGCTTCGCCGTGTCGAGCACCCTGTCCGCGGGCGTCGGCTACACGACCCTCGATCTGCAGGTGCGGTACCTGCGGCCGGTGCAGCCGGGGCACATCGTCCGGGTGCACGGCTTCTGCGAACACTCGGGGCGCCGGACCGCGACGGCGCGCGGCGAGGCCCGCGACGAGCAGGGCAGGCTGCTGGCGACCGGCTCGACCACCTGCATGATCCTGAGCTGAGCCGGACCGCGCACCTGCACGAGGGACGCCCCGGCCGGGCACCGCACCTTCCGATCGAGCGAGTGGTACACCCATTCGGTTGACGGAGACGAAGGATACATTCGCTCGCCGAAGGCAGCCGGCGCGTCAGCTCGCCGGAGGCAGCCGGCGCGTCGTACACGCCCGCCCCGTGCGACCTCAGCCGACCGGTTCGAGCACCTCTCGGCCGACGAACGGCACCAGCGCGGCGGGCACCTTCACGGAACCGTCGGCCTGCTGATGGTTCTCGAGGATCGCGACGAGCCAGCGAGTGGTGGCGAGGGTGCCGTTGAGGGTCGCGGCGATCTGCGGCTTGCCGTTCTCGTCCCGGTACCGCACGCCGAGGCGGCGGGCCTGGAAGGTGGTGCAGTTCGACGTCGAGGACAGTTCGCGGTAGCGCTCCTGCGTCGGCACCCACGCCTCGCAGTCGAACTTGCGGGCCGCGGACGAACCGAGGTCGCCGCCGGCGACGTCGATGACCCGGTACGGCACGTCGATCGCGGCGAGCATCTCGCGTTCCCACGCCAGCAGACGCTGGTGCTCGTCGGTGGCGTCCTCGGGCTTGCAGTAGACGAACATCTCCACCTTGTCGAACTGGTGGACGCGGATGATGCCGCGGGTGTCCTTGCCGTAGCTGCCCGCTTCGCGGCGGAAGCACGACGACCAGCCGGCGTATCGCTTCGGCCCCGCGGACAGGTCGATGATCTCACCCGAGTGGTAGCCGGCCAGCGGCACCTCGGAGGTACCGACGAGGTACAGGTCGTCCTCCTCGAGGCGGTACACCTCGTCGGCGTGCTGACCGAGGAAGCCGGTTCCCTGCATGATCTCGGGCCGCACGAGCACGGGCGGGATCATCATCGTGAAACCGTTGGCGGTGGCCTTCTGCGCAGCGAGCTGAAGCATGCCGAGCTGCAGCAGCGCGCCGTAGCCGGTGAGGAAGTAGAAGCGGGCACCGGATACCTTCGCGCCGCGTTCCATATCGATCAGGCCCAGCGACTCGCCGAGCGTGAGGTGATCCTTCGGTTCGAAGTCGAAGCTGGGCAGTTCCCCGACGGTCTCGAGGGTGACGAAGTCGTCCTCACCGCCGGCCGGGGCTCCTTCCTGCACGACGTTGGAGATCGCCAGGTGCGCGCGGTCGAGGGCTTCCTGCGCGGCGTGCTGCTCGGCCTCGAGTTCCTTGACCTTCGCGGCGAGTTCCTTCGACCCGGCGAGCAACGCGGGGCGTTCCTCGGGGGACGCCTGACCGACCTTCTTACCCAGCGCCTTCTGCTCGGCGCGGATGTTGTCGCCGGCCAGCACCGCGGCGCGACGGGTCTCGTCGGCCTCGAGCAGGGCGTCGACGAGACCGGGGTCTTCACCTCGGGTGCGCTGCGAGGCACGGACGACATCGGGATTCTCGCGGAGGAACTTGAGGTCGATCACGAGAGGGAAGCCTACCGGTGCCAGAGTTGCAGGTAGTCGTCCCTCCCGAACATCCGCGCGGCATCCTCCGCGGTGGGATGGCCCGCGTGCGGATCGGCACCGGCCGCGACGAGCGCCCGCACCACCTCTTCCGCTCCCTTGAAGACCGCGCCCGCGAGCGGCGACTGCCCGCGGTCGTTGAGCCGGTCGATGTCGGCACCGTGCTCGATCAGGACCCGCACGGCTGCGGGATGCGCGTGATAGGCGGCGAGCATCAGCAGGGTGTCGCCGGTGCTGTTGGTGAGGTTCACCGGGACCCCGGCATCGAGGTAGGCGGCGAGAGTGTCGGCCGCACCGGCCCGCGCCGCGTCGAACATGCGCTGCGCGATTTCCTGGACCTCGGGGTCGATCGGGTCGTCGGTCACGAACACCGAAGTTACCCCGCGCGCGGACGGCAGGCATGATGGATGCGATGGCCGAGGAGAACGAGCAGCAGTCCACGCGGCGACCGCCGTCCGCGAAGCTGACCCGCCGCGCATTGATACTGGTCGCGGCGGGCGCGGTACTCGCCGCCGTCGCGACCGCGGTGGTCGCCGGGTTCGGCGGTTCGGGCGACGATTCCGCCGGGACCGGCGGTGCCCTGTTCACGACGGGCGCGGTCGCCGGCGAGGCGTTCGGGACCGCGGTCGGCGGCGACTGCCTGACCTGGTCGGCGATCGACGCCAGCGATCTGGCGAAGGTCGACTGCGAGCAGACCCACCTGTTCGAGGTGGTTCAGGACATCGACCTGAGTGTGTTCCCGGGTGCGGAGTGGGGTCCGGGTTCACGGTTCCCGTCGGTCCTGCGTTTCACGGAGCTGCGCGATGAGCATTGCGCGCCCGCCGCCATGGACTACCTGCAGGGCCGTTTCGATCCGCACGGCAAGTTCAGCGTCGGACTCATCAATCCGGGTGAAGCCGGTTGGGACGCCGGTGAACGGACCCTGCGGTGCGGGCTGCAGTTCTCGTCGACGACCGGCAACCTGCTGCCGATCGAGGGCCGCGTCGCCGATCAGGACCAGTCCCGTGCCTGGGAGGTCGGCACGTGCATCGGTATCAACAACGGAGTGCCCGCCGATCCGGTGGAGTGCTCCCAGCCGCATGCGTTCGAGGTTGCGGCGGTGGTGGATCTGTCCCCCCAGTTCCCCGGCGGGGTGCCGAGCATGGCCGACCAGGACAAGTTCCTGGAGTCGACGTGCACCGAGAGCACCAACGCCTATCTGGGTGATCCGGAGGCGCTGCGCAACAAGACGCTGACGCTGTTCTGGGACAACCTGGATTTCGACAGCTGGCTCGCGGGAAGCCGCAGGGTGAACTGCTCGGTCGGTAAGCAGGTCGAGGGTGGCGGCTTCGCGTCGATCACCGGTTCGGCGAAGGGCGACATCCTGATCGACGGACAGCCGCCGGTCGCGCCGCCGCCGGTGCCGGAGGGACGGTCGCTGCCGACGCCGTTGCCGGGCGCAGCTCCGCTCCCGAACGGGGCGCGATGAGTGTCCGGATGAACGAGGAGCGCTTCGACGAACTGGTCTCCGAGGCTCTGGATCTGATTCCGCAGCAGTTGGCCGAGGCGATCGACAACGTGGTGGTGCTGGTCGACGCGCGGCACGACGAGGAGCCGGACCTACTGGGCCTGTACCACGGGATTGCGCTCACCGAACGCGACTCGCACTACGCGGGGTCGCTGCCGGACACGATCACCGTCTACCGGGACGCGATCCTCGACATCTGCGAGTCGGAGGACGACGTGGTGCACGAAGTGGCGGTCACCGTGATCCACGAGATAGCGCACTACTTCGGCATCGAGGAAGACCGCCTCCACGAACTCGGTTGGGGCTGACGGGTCCGGCAGCCCCAGCGCAGCGTTCCTGCCGGGTCAGCGCCTACTTGTTGCGCTGCATGAAGTGCGGGTTGACCGTCGAGATCGCCAGCAGCGCCAGCGAACCGAGGATCACCTGCAGCACCACGATGATCACGACTGCCATGCCCACGATTTCGAGAATGTCCATGACCTAGGACCTTACCTTGTGAGTCTCCGGACCCTGACGCCCGCGGGTCCCCGGCCCTCGTAGGACCGGGCCGCGGGACCCGTGCGGTCTCCTGGCCTACCTGCGCCGATAGGTGGGCGGCCGCTTCTCCAGGAACGCGGCGGTCGCCTCCCGCCGGTCCTCGGTGAGGGCGGTGAACACCTGCTGACGGTTCTCGAACGCCACCGACGCGTCGAACGACGGGGTCTCGAGCGCGAGCCACATGCCCTGCTTGGTGAGCTCCACCGACAGCGGCGGGTTCGGCATGATCTCCCGGGCCTTGGCGAGCGCCGAGTCGATCAGCTCGTCGGGTTCGAGGATCGCGCCGACGAGGCCGATGCGGTACGCCTCGGCCGCGTCGAAACGCCGGCCGGTGAGCATGAGCTCGTGGGCGGCTCCCGCCCCGACGATCCGGGGCAGCAGCCACGACACCCCGATGTCGCACGCCGAGAAGCCCGCCCGGATGAAGGAGACTGCGAAGATCGCCGGGGTCGCGGCCAGGCGGATGTCGCTCGCGCACACCAGCGCGAGGCCGCCGCCCGCCGCGGGCCCGTTGACGGCGGCGATCACCGGCTGCGGGAGTTCGTGGAGCTGCTGCGCGAGCCCGGCGATGTCCTGTTGCCGGGAGAGCATCCGGCCGACCTCCCCTTCTGCAGCGATCCGCTCGTCGTCGCCGTAGCCGTTGAGGTCCAGCCCGGCGCTGAACGCCCGTCCGGCGCCGGTGAGCACCACAACACGGCACGACCGGTCCGCGGCGATCCCGGTCAGGACGTCGCGGAACTCGGCCACCGCCTCCGCGGTGAGCGTGTTGAGGGCGTCGGGGCGGTTCAAGGTCACCTGCACGACGCCGGCGATCGGCGCTGTGACCTCGACAGCGGTCACGAGACCGTCTGCCGGGCATAGCGGTCACGCAACAGCCGCTTGTAGAGCTTGCCGGTGGCGTGGCGGGGCAGCTCGTCGACGAAATCGATCCGGCGCGGGCATTTGAAGGTCGACAGCCTCTCACGGCAGAACGCGAGCAGTTCCTCCTCGAGCGCCCCGTCGGCGACCACGCCGGGTGCGGTCTGCACGACGGCGTGGACGGCCTCGCCGAGTTCGTCGTGCGGAATGCCGAACACCGCAGCGTCGGCGACCTTCGGGTGTACGACGAGCACGTCCTCCGATTCGCGCGGATAGATGTTCACGCCGCCGGACAGGATCAGATCGGCACGGCGGTCCGACAGGTAGAGGAAGCCGTCGTTGTCGACGTAGCCGAGATCGCCGACCGTCGTCCAACCCCGATCGTTGCGGGATTCGGCGGTCTTCGCCGGGTCGTTCAGGTATTCGAAGAGCAGACCCCCCTCGGACCAGATCGTGCCGGATTCACCGGGCGGCAGCTCGTTGCCCGACTCGTCGAGGATGTGCGGCACACCTAGGATCGCCCGGCCCACCGATCCGGGATGGGCCAGCCATTCGTGCGAGTCCAGCGTCGTGAACAGGCTGTTCTCGGTGGACGAGTAGTACTCGTGGATGATCGGCCCGAGCCAGTCGATCATGGCGCGCTTGGTGTCCGGGGGGCACGGCGCGGCGGCGTGGATCACCACCTGCAGCGACGACACGTCGTGTCCGGTCCGCTGCTCGTCCGGCAGCTTGAGCATCCGGATGAACATGGTGGGCACCATCTGGGTGTGGGTCACCCGGTAGCGTTCGACGAGTTCGAGTGCCCGCTCCGGGTCGAATCGCTCCATTACGATCGCGGTACCGCCGTACCGGTGCACGGTCATCGTGAAGCGCAGCGGCGCAGCGTGATACAGCGGCGCCGGGGACAGGTAGACACTGTCCCGGTCGAACCCCCACTGATCGTGCAGCAGCGCAGCCACCCCCGGCGGGGTTCCGAGCGGGTGCAGCGGCAGTTCCGCCACGACCCCCTTGGGCCGGCCGGTGGTGCCGGACGAGTACAGCAGGTCGACACCCTCGCATTCGTCCGGCACGACCTCGTGAGGAACGGAAGCCAGTGCTTCCGAAAGGTTCTCGAATCCCCGGCCGGAACCGTCGACGGCAAATCGGTGTCCCGGCCCCGGCACCGCATCCGCGGCGTCGGCCGCGGCATCGAGATGGCGGACACTGGTGAACAGCGCCCGGGCCCCCGAATCACCGAGGATGTAGGCGACCTCGTCGGGCAGCAGCCGCGTCGACAGCGTGACGTAGCGCAGACCGATGCGCTGCGCCGCCCAGGCTATCTTCGGGAACGGCGCGCTGTTCTCCATCAGCACGGCAACACAATCTCCGTGGCGAAGTCCCCTCGACCACAACAGCTTTGCGATGTCACGCGAGTCGTCGACCAGTTCGCGATAGGTCACGACGGTACCGCTGTCCGCCATGATGTACGCAGGACGGCCGGGGTCCGCCGCGGCGTGGGTGTCCGGGAAGTCCACCATCGATCTACTCCTTGTTCGTGTCGGTCAGGCTGCGTGCGCGGACTCGTGCGGCTGGGAGTACCTGCGGACGATGGCGATCAGGCACAGCAGTCCGATCGCGGCGGCGACGGCGAGGAATACGCCCACCTTCCATGCGTTTCCGGCCTCACCGTTGATGAGCAGCACCATGATCATCGGAGAGAAGCCACCGATGATCGCGGAGATCTGGTAGCCGAGCGACGCCCCGGAGAAGCGCACCTCGGGCGGGAACAGCTCGGAGAACAACGTGCCCTGGGTGCCTGTCTGGAACGACATGGCGACGACGCCGACGATCACCGCGATCGCGAACGGCCACACGGTGCCGGGTCCGGATGCGCCGATCAGCAGCCACATCGGCACGCCCCACGCCATCATGGCGACGGTACCGACACCGAAGATCAGCTTGCGGCCGACGCGGTCGGACAGATGCCCGAACAGCGGCACCAGCGGAATCTGCAGCAGGCACGCGATCAGGATGAAGGTGAGCACCGTCGACCGTTCGAGACCGAGGTAGGTCGTGGCGTACTGCACCGAACCGGTGATCATCGTGTAGAAGAACATGACGCCGATCGCGTTCGAGCCGGCAGCCATGAGCACGGTTCCCGGGTTCTTGCGCAGCACTTCGAGGATCGGGGAACGCCGCAGGGCCGGAGCCTGGTCGAGCTTTTCCGCGATCTTCTTGAACTCGGGGGTCTCCTCCAGGTAGCGATGGATCGCGAATGCCACGGGCAGCATCACGAGACTGATCCAGAACGGAATGCGCCAGCCCCACGACAGGAACGAATCCTGGGCGACGGTCGAGGTGATCACCAGGAACACGACGTTGCCGAGGACCACGCCGATCGGGACGCCGAGTTGCGCGAAGCTTCCGAAGAACCCGCGCCGGTTCGCCGGGGCGTTCTCCGTGGCCAGCAGGACGGCACCGCCCCACTGCGCCCCGACGGCCAGGCCCTGACAGATGCGCAAGGTCACCAGGATCATCGGTGCGAGCCACATGATCTCGGTGGTGGGCACGAAGCCGATCAGCGATGTCGCGATGGCCATGAGCACCACGGCAGCCACGAGAACGGGTTTGCGGCCGAATTTGTCACCGAAGTGCCCGGCGAGGACCCCGCCGATCGGGCGGGCGATGAATCCGACTGCGACGGTCGCGAAGGAGTTCACCGCAGCGACCACTTCGCTGTCGGTGGCGAAGAAGGTGGTGTTGAACACCAGTGCTGCGGCTGTCGAATAGATGAAGAAGTCGTACCACTCGAGCGATGTCGAGATCGCCGACGCGACGGCAGCACGACCGGCACGTGGGGCCGGCGCTGCCGGAGTATCGAGAGAGTGTGTGTGGGTTCGTGTTTCAGACATCGCATCGTCCTCGTTGTCGGGCGGGGTGAAGGAAAGAGCGGTCGGCGGGGTTCGCCGGTCAGCCACGGACCTCTCGCAGGGGCGGAGTGGCACCGAACTCGGCGCGGGCGAGCGAACGACGGTGCACCTGGTCGGGTCCGTCGGCGATCTGGAGGAACCGTGCCTGCGAGTAGAGCATCGCGAGCGGCGTGTCCTGGGACAGTCCCGCGCCGCCGAAGATCTGGATCGCCTCGTCGAGGATCCACTTGACGGTCAGCGGCACCATGACCTTCGCGGCGGCGATGTCGTGACGGGCGGCCTTCGCGCCCTCGACGTCCATCCGCCACGCGGCGCGCAGCACCATCAGGCGTGCCGCGTCGAGTTTGATCCGGGCGTCGGCGACGGTGGCCTGCACGACTCCCTCGTCGGCGAGCGGTTTCCCGAACGCGACCCGGGTGCGGGCCCGCTCGGTCGTGAGCGCGATGGCGCGTTCGGCCATGCCGATCAGGCGCATGCAGTGGTGGATCCGGCCCGGGCCCAGACGTGCCTGCGCGACGGCAAAACCCTTGCCGCGAGGGCCGAGCAGATTGGCTTTGGGAACACGGACGCGGTCGTAGACGATCTCGCCGTGCCCGCCCTCGTGTCGGTCGTCGAAACCGAGGACCGTGGTGGAACGTTCGACGTGCACCCCCGGAGTGTCCATGGGTACCAGGACGATCGAGTGCCGCGAACCGGCCGGGGCGTCCGGGTCGGTGACGCCCATGACCATCGCGACCCGGGTGTCGTCGCGGAGTGCGGCGGTGGTCCACCACTTGCGGCCGGTGAGCACCCAGTCGTCGCCGTCGTCGGCGATTTCGAGCCGCACGTTGGAGGCGTCCGAGCTCGCGACATCCGGCTCGGTCATCGAGAAGCAGGAGCGGATCTCACCGTCCAGGAGCGGGGCGAGCCACTGCACCTTCTGCTCGTCCGTGCCGAAGCGGGCGAGCAGTTCCATGTTGCCGGTGTCCGGCGCATTGCAGTTCAGGGCTTCGGGAGCGAGATGTGGGCTCCAGCCGGTGAGTTCGGCGAGCGGCGCGTACTCGAGGTTGGTCAGACCGGCACCGCCGTCCTCGGGGAGGAACAGGTTCCACAGTCCCTGCCGCTTGGCCGCGGTCTTGAGGTCCGCCATGATCGGCGGGGCGCCCCAGTAATCGGGCTTGCTCGCGAGCTGCTGCGCCGCGATCACCTCGGCCGGCAGGATCCGGTCCTGCATGAATGCGGTGAGCTTGCTCCGCAACTCCTCGACCTTCGGGCTGTACGCGAAATCCATTGTGGTGACTCCTGTTCTCTGGATGTCAGCGGCGCAGTTCGGGATCGGACGACCGAGTCGCCAGTTCGAGCGCCCGTTGCAGTAGCGGTTCCGTCATGCCGGCGACCCCGTCGAAACCCTCGCCGACGGTCTCGCCCTGCGCGTGCCGGGCCGCGATGCCCTCCATGATGACGGCGATCTTGAAGTCGGCGAACACGACGTACCAGTCGACCTCGGGCAGCTCGATGCCGCGACGCGACGCATAACGCTCGAGAAGTTCTGCACGGGTGGGGAACCCGTCGAGTGTCGCGAGCCCCCGGGTGATGGGATTGGCCGGCTGCCCGGGAACGTCCCAGAAGCTGAGCATGATGCCCACATCGGCGAGTGTGTCTCCGAGAGTGGCCATCTCCCAGTCCAATACCGTGACGATACGAGCCGGGTCGTCCCGGGACACGAGCACGTTGTCGAGCTTGACGTCACCGTGCACGATGCCCGGGAATCGGGTTCGGGGCAGCGCCCGCCCCAACTTGTCGAGGAGGACGGCCACCTCGGGCCGCTCCGCGGTCTTCGACGACTCCCACTGCCGCGCCCAGCGTTTCAGCTGTCGATCGAGATAGCCGTCGGGTCTGCCGAAATCGTCCAGTCCGACCGTGGCCGGGTCGATCTCGTGGAGGTCGGCGAGCGTATCGGCGAGGGCGAGACCGAGGCCGCGGCGCTGTCCCGGCGTGAGTTCCTCGGCCTGTTCGGTCGTGCCGACCGGGCGGCCGTCGACCAGGTTCATGAGATAGAACGACGCGCCGAGCACCGCGGTGTCCTCGCACAGGTGCACGGCGACGGGGACCGGGACCGCGGAACCAGCCAACGCGTCGATGACGGTGTACTCGCGCTTCATGTCGTGCGCGCTGGGCAGGACGTGACCGTACGGAGGTCGGCGCAGCACCCACTCACTCTCACCGTCGCTCAGGCGATAGGTCGGATTCGAGCGGCCGCCGCCGATGAGCGAGGCGGTCAGCGGCCCCGCGAGGCCGCCGTCGAGCGTCGCCCGCAGATGCGCGCTCAACGCGTCGAGGTCGAGTTCGGCAAGCGCGCCCGCCGGGGATGCGGCCATCGGATGAACCCCTTCCAGAAGTTCTTACCAAACGATCGTTCGGATGGAACAATAGTGACCCGGGACACGCTTGGTGTCAACCGTGGGTGCATCGCCGCACATATCCAGCAATTTTGCATGTGGGGCAGCAGCCGCCTACCCGCTCCCGCCGACACAGCCGATCGATCGTTCGCTTGATCGAAGAGCGCGGTCCCGGCGTGGATCCCCACTGCGATTCAGCGGCGTACGCCCGCGGCGCCGCCCAGCGATCCAGCGGCGCGTGAAAGTGGTTGCGCTACCGGTTGTCCGCGGGTTGCACCATGGCCAGCGCGAGGTCCGCGTACCGGTCCGCGAGCTCCTCGGGCTTCAGGGGCCCGTCGGGTCGCCACCACGTGCAGACCGATTGGCCCATGTGAATGATCGCGCGCGCCGCATCGCGGGGCAGCGCGGTGGTGAACGCGCCGTCCTCGACCCCGCGATCGATGATGTCGCGGAAGACGCTCTCCTGCTCGTCGCGCAGTGCGACGACGAGCCGCCGGCCTTCGTAGTCGAGACTGCGGAGTTCGGTGGCGCCGACGAGGGCATCGGACTGGCGGGTCGTGTGGAACATGATCCAGGCGCGTACGACCGCCTGGAGCTGGTCTCCCGGCGCCCCTCCCGCGCGCAGGAGGGCGCCGCGGGTCATCGCGATCGCGTCGTGCAGCGCCCGGGTCATGATGTCCTGCAGGATCTCCTGCTTGGATTTGAAGTGGTGGTAGATCGACGCGACCGTCATGTCGGCGTCGCGTGCGATGTCGCGCATGGATGTGCCGTGGTAGCCGCGCTGGTTCATGTTCCGCAGCGCGGAATCCAGGATCACCTGACGGCCGGCGCCGGCCGGCGCGCCCTTCGCAGCACACATTTCCGTTTCCCATCCCGTCACCGGTCGACAACCCACAGCGTAGAGGTACCGGGCGGAAGGTTGCCCTAGCGATCGTTCAGTAACCATGGGATGCTGACCGCATGGAGCACATTCGACTCGCCATCGGCGACGGGATCGCCACGATCACCTTGAACCGTCCCGACCAGCTCAACGCCTTCACGACCACCATGGAGTACGAGCTGATCGACGCCTACGATCGCTGCGACGCCGACGACGACGTCCGCGCCGTCGTTCTCACCGGTGCCGGACGAGCGTTCTGCGCGGGAGCCGATCTGTCCGCCGGGGCCGACACGTTCGCCGAGTGGCAGGACGAGCACTCCGGCGACGATCTGCGGCGAGACGGCGGCGGGCGCGTCGTGTTGCGCATGTTCGAATCGCGCAAGCCGATCGTCGCCGCCATCAACGGCCCTGCCGTCGGGGTGGGGATCACCATGACGCTGGCCGCCGACTTCCGGCTTGCCGCCGACGACGCGCGCATCGGATTCGTCTTCAACCGTCGCGGACTGATTCCCGAATCGTGTTCGTCGTGGTTCCTGCCCAAGCTGGTGCCGCTGCAGCGTGCGCTGGACTGGATCTATTCCGGCCGCCTCGTCGACGCCGCCGAGGCCCACCAGGCCGGTCTCCTCTACTCGCTCCACCCGAGGGAATCGGTGCTCGACGAGGCGTACGCGCTGGCCCGCCGGATCACCGAGCACTCGGCGCCGGTGTCCGTGGCGCTGTCGCGGCAGCTCGTGTGGCGCTCGCTCGGGTCGGATCACCCGATGCTCGCGCACCGCGCCGAATCACGCGGCATCAATCTCCGCGGCGTCGGCCCCGATGCCCGCGAGGGTATCGCCGCGTTCCTCGAGAAGCGCGCGGCCGTGTTCCCCGACCGGGTCAGCACTGATACCCCCGATCTGTTCGGCGACGACCTGCCGAGCCCCCCGTTCCACCCCTGAACCGTCAACATTGACTGTTTAACGGCCGGGACCTTACGCTCGGCTCGACATCCGCGACCGAGAGGCGACCGACGTGACGAACCCCGACCGCCCAGCCGTCGTCGACCGCTGGCACCGCGTGATCGAGACGAACGATCTCGAGGCACTCGACGCACTCGTCGCCGACGACGCCGTATTCCTGTCCCCCGCGGTTTTCACCCCGCAGGAGGGTAAAGCCGTGACGCTCGCCTACCTGCGCGCGGCCCTGGCCGTGTTCGGCGGCGACACCGGATTCCATTACGTCGGTGAGTGGTACGCCCCGAATTCGGCAGTACTCGAATTCGTCGCCGAACTCGACGGGATCCACGTCAACGGGGTGGACCTGATCGAATGGGACGAGCACGATCGGATCACCCGATTCAAGGTCATGGTCCGGCCGCTCAAGGGCCTGCAAGCCCTCATCCCACGCATGGCCGCCCAGCTCGGCCCCGCCTGACCGACCGACCACACACCCAGGAGAAGTTCATGAGCCTGCCGCCCGTCCTCCGCGACCGCCTGCGCCTGCCCGTCGTCGCATCGCCGATGTTCATCGTGTCCAACCCGGACCTGGTGATCGCGCAGTGCAGCGCGGGGATCGTCGGTTCGTTCCCGACCCTCAACGCGCGCCCGCAGTCGCAGCTGCGCGAATGGCTGACGCGGATCACCGAAGAACTGGCCAAGTACGACGCCAACAACCCCGACGCCCCGTCGGCCCCGTTCGCGGTGAACCTCATCGTCCACAAGTCGAACGACCGGCTCGCCGAGGACCTCGCGACCGTCGTCGAGTTCGAGGTGCCGATCGTCATCACCTCGCTCGGCGCGCGGCAGGACGTCAACGACGCCGTGCACTCCTACGGCGGCATCGTGCTGCACGACGTCATCGACAACCGGTTCGCGCGGAAGGCGATCGAGAAGGGCGCGGACGGCCTCATCGCGGTCGCCGCGGGCGCGGGCGGCCACGCCGGCACCCAGTCGCCGTTCGCGCTCGTGCAGGAGATCCGCACCTGGTTCGACGGTCCGCTGCTGCTGTCCGGATCGATCGCGCACGGCAACTCGATCCTGGCCGCGCAGGCCGCCGGCGCCGACCTCGCGTATGTCGGATCGGCGTTCATCGCGACCACCGAGGCCAACGCCTCGGACGCCTACAAGCAGATGCTGGTCGATTCGACCGCGTCCGACATCGTCTACACGAACCTGTTCAGCGGCGTGCATGCCAACTACCTGCGCGGCAGCATCTCCGCGTCGGGCATGGATCCGGACAACCTGGCGACCTCGGATCCGTCGAAGATGGACCTGGGTTCGGAAACCGCCACCGAAGGTGGCGCGCCCGGCCCGAAGGCGTGGCGGGACATCTGGGGTGCCGGGCACGGTGTCGGGTCGATCGAGGCGGTCGCATCCGTGGCGGACGTGATCGCGCGGTTCCGCACGGAATACGCCGCCGCTCGCGCGCGCCTCGCTCTGTAGCCGACCGGCCCCGTAGACGACACGACCGGCGGGCGTGGGATGTACCGTTCCACGCCCGCCGGACTGTCAGAGTTCGCCGTAGTGCGTGAGCTTCGGGGCTCCCGCGAGCAACGGGCCGAGATCGGTGATCGCGCCGGGGCCGGCTCGGAACTTGCGGTAGGCGGTGTCGTGGTCGGCGGACTGCCACTTCTCCACGATCACCCAGCGGGCCTCGTTGCCCTTGTCCACGAGGATCTCGATGCCGAGGCAGCCGTCGAAGCCGCGGGTCTCGCCGAGCACCCGATCCATAACCTTCTTCGCGTCGTCGAGGGCGTCGGGCTTGAACTCGAGTTCCAGCAGGGCAGTGAGTGCCATGTTCATCCTTTCGGGACGATTGTGCGGTGTCATCTCACAATTACCGAAGTCCCCTGGCGGCGCAATGGGTCTCCCCGTTTTCGCGTCCCCTCGCGCATCACGGCCACTAAGGTCACGGCGATGAGCGATGCCCCGAACGTCCCGCCGCTGTCCGCAGACGAGATCACGGCGCTCGATGCCTGGATGAGCGCCCGCGGGTTCGGGCCGGGGCCGATCACCGGTCTCGAGCAACTGACCGGCGGCACCCAGAACCTGATGGTGCGGTTCACCCGCGGCGACCGCTCGTTCGTGGTGCGGCGCGGCCCGCGTCATCTGCGGGCGCGCACCAACGACGTGCTGCGCCGGGAGATGCGGATGCTGGACGCACTGTCGGACACCGCCGTTCCGCATCCGCGCCTGATCGCGGCGTGCCCCGAGGAGGACGTCTGGCCCGGTGCCGCGTTCTATCTCGTCGAACCGGTCGACGGGTTCAATGCGTTCGTGGGGCTGCCCGAACCGCACGCCTCCGATCCGGGCATCCGGCATCGGATGGGCCTGTCGATGATCGATGCGCTCGCGACCCTCGCGTCCGTCGACCACACCGCGATCGGTCTGGGCGATTTCGGACATCCGGACGGGTTCGTCGAACGGCAGGTGCCGCGGTGGCTGCGCGAACTCGAGTCCTACACCGCGCTGGACGGGTACCCGGGTGAACCGCTGCCCGGCGTCGATGCGATCGCCGGCTGGCTGGCGCGGTCGGTGCCGCAGCGGTGGACTCCGGGAATCCTGCACGGCGACTACCACATCGGCAATGTGATGTTCTCCCGGTCGGGGCCGGAGGTCGCGGCGATCCTCGACTGGGAGATGTGCACGATCGGCGATCCGCTGCTCGACCTCGGCTGGCTCCTGGCGACGTGGCCGGAGCACGGCAACGACGACAGCACGATCGGAGGTGCCCTCGGCGACGCGGGCGGCCTCGCCACCCGCGCCGAGCTCGTCGAACATTATGCGGCACAATCCGATCGGGACCTGTCCGCCCTCGACTGGTATGTCGTGCTGGCGTGCTTCAAACTCGGCATCATCCTCGAGGGCACCTATGCGCGTGCCTGCGCGGGCAAGGCCGACGGCGAGGTCGGGCAGCGGCTGCACGCGACGACGCTGAGTCTGTTCCGGCGCGCCCTCGACCGGATCGGGCAGGGCTGAGTCCCCGCCCGATCGTTCCCGTCAGAAGATGCTGTATCCGCCGTCGATCATCGTCGAGCTACCCGTCTGGAATGCGGACGCATCGCTCGCGAGATACACGGCGATGCCCTCGAAGTCCTCGGGAGTCGCCCAGCGCCCCAGCGGCACCCGGGAGATGACGTGGGAGTTGAAGATCTCGGAATCCTGCAACGGACCGGTCATGTCCGTCGCGACCCAGCCCGGGAGCACGCTGTTGACGCGGATCCCGTAGCGCGCCAGTTCGACCGCGCACCCGTTGGCGAGCGCGAGAACACCCGCCTTGGAGGCGCCGTAGGCCTGGTTGCGACCCGCACCCTCGTGTGCACCGAGACTCGATGTCACGATCACCGATCCCCCGCTGCCCTGCGCGACGAGCGTCTTCGTGGTCTCACGCAGCGTGAAGTACGCGCCGTCGAGGTTGGTACCCATCACCTTCCGGTAGTCCGCGGTGGTCGACTCGGCGAATTTCGCGAGCGGCACACCGATACCGGCGTTGACCACCACCACGTCGAGACCGCCCAGCGCCTCGACCGTCGCCGTGACCCCGGCGGCGACCGCCTGCTCGTCCGAGACGTCGACCGACCGGGTCAGGACGCGACCGCCGAACTCCGCGAGCCCCGCGGCCGCGGTCTCCAGCCTGCCGGGGTCGCGGCCCCACAGGACGACGTCGGCGCCGGCGCGGGCCAGCCCGCGGGCCATGCCCAGGCCGATGCCGGCGGATCCACCGGTGACCAGCGCACGTTTTCCGGTCAGATCGAACATGCTCACTCCTCGGGCCGGGACTGGGCACCCGCAACCGAAGACCGTTCGCGGGCACCCATTCCGTTGTTCGTCAGGAGAATTCGGACGCGATGTCGCGGCCGATGATCTCCTTCATGATCTCGGTGGTGCCGCCGTAGATGGTCTGGATGCGGGCGTCGACGTAGGCGCGGGCGATGGGGTACTCCATCATGTAGCCGTATCCGCCGTGCAGCTGCACACCGCGGTCGACGACACGCTTCTGCAGCTCGGTCGCCCACCACTTGGCCTTCGACGCATCCACCGCGGTCAGCTCGCCGGCGTTGAGCGCGAGCACGCACCGGTCGATGTGCGACTCGGTGATCTCGATCTCGGTGAGCATCTCCGCGAGCACGAAGCGCGTGTTCTGCAGATCGCCGATCGGCTTGCCGAAGGCCTTGCGTTCGAAGGCATACCGCTTGGTCCACTCGAACGCGGCGCGCGCCGACGTGATCGCCGAGACGGCGATGCCGATACGTTCGAGCGGCAGGTTCTCCATCAGGTGGAAGAACCCGCGCCCCTCCACGCCGAGCAGATTCCCGGCCGGGACCCGCGCATCCTCGAAGACGAGCTCGGCGGTGTCCTGCGCGGCCAGACCGACCTTGTGCAGCTTGCGTCCACGGCTGAATCCGGGGGTGTCGCGCTCGACGACGATGAGGGAGAACCCCTTCGCTCCGGCACCCGGATCGGTACGGCAGACGACGATCACGAGGTCGGAATGGATACCGTTGGTGATGAATGTCTTCTGGCCGTTGATGACCCAATCCTCGCCGTCACGCACGGCCGTGGTCTTGACACCCTGCAGGTCCGACCCGGCGCCCGGTTCGGTCATCGCGATCGCGCCGATCAGCTCACCGGTCGCCATGCGCGGCAGCCAGCGGGCCTTCTGCTCCTCGGTACCGAGATGCAGAAGATACGGGATCGCGATGTCGTCCTGCAGCGCGAGGGTCGCGCCGAACGACGTGGTGCCGGTCCGCGCGATCTCCTCCTGGACGATGTGCCGGAACCGGAAGTCGGTGACGCCGGAACCACCGAATTCCTCCGGCACACCGAGCCCCAGGATCCCGGCCTTGCCGGCCGCCAGGTACACGGATCGGTCGATGAGCCGATCTTCTTCCCAGCGTTCGTAATTCGGCTCGACCTCACGGGCGAGGAACTCGCGCACCGTCTCCCGGTACGCTTCGTGGTCGGCTTCGAACAGTGTGCGTTGCATGCTATCCCCCAGTAAGTATGTGGTTCAGGCGTTCACGCGCGACATCAGGCCCGCGAGACGCTCGGAGATCAGTGCTTCGGCCTCGGCGACGATGCGCTCGACGAGCTCACCGGCCGTGGGGATGTCGTGGATGATGCCCTGGACGGTTCCGACGGTCCAGATTCCCGCCTCGGGGTCGCCGTTCTCGTACACGAGGCGACCGCGGGCACCGGCGACCAGTTCGCGCACGTCCTCGAATTGTCCTCCGCGGTCCAGGATCTCGACGACCTCGCGGCTGACGGTGTTGCTCGCGACGCGGGCGGTGTTACGCAGCGTGCGGAAGATCAGCTCGGTGTCCGTTTCCGTCCCCGCGACGATCGCTTCCTTGATCCGCTGGTGGATCGGTGATTCGGCGGTGCACATGAATCGGGTGCCCATGTTGATGCCGTCGGCGCCGAGCGCGAGCGCCGCGACGAGTCCGCGGCCGTCGCCGAATCCGCCGGAGGCGATCATCGGAATGGTGATCTGCTCGGCTGCGGCGGCGATGAGCACCAGGCCCGGCACGTCGTCCTCGCCGGGATGACCGGCGCACTCGAACCCGTCGATGCTGATGCCGTCGACGCCGGTGTCCTGCGCCTTGACGGCGTGCCGGACGCTCGTGCACTTGTGCAGCACCTTGACACCGGCCGCGTGGAAGTCGGGCAGGTGCGGGGCCGGGTTGGAGCCGGCGGTCTCGACGATCTTGATACCGGATTCGATGATGACCCGGCGGTATTCCTCGTAGGGCGGCGGGGTGATCGCCGGCAGGATCGTAAGGTTCACACCGAACGGCTGGTCGGTGAGTTCGCGAGTGCGGGCGATCTCTTTCGCGAGATCCTCCGGGGTGGGCTGGGTCAGCGCGGTGATCATGCCGAGGGCGCCGGCGTTGGCGACTGCGGCGACCAGTTCGGCGCGACCGACCCACTGCATGCCACCCTGCACGATGGGGTGGCGGACGCCGAACGTTTCGGTGAAGGCGGTGGACAGCACGGTGTACTCCTCGGGTCAGGCGGGGCTGCGGTGTCCGACGATGCGCAGCGCGATGGTCCGGTAGCGGGCGGCGACCTCGGCGGGTGTCAGCGGTCCGTCCAGCTGATACCAGCGGACGATGGACTGGAACATCCCGAGCAGCGCCCGCACGGTCTCCTCGATGTCGTCGACGTCGAACACCTGTTGTTCGTCGCCGTCGCGCACCAGGTCGAGCATGATGAGCTCGAGCCGCTTGCGGGTGGCGGCGTAGGTGCGCCTGTTCTCCGGGGACACGTGCCGCAGTTCGGAATCCAGTCCGGAGCGCTTCGCGCGGTTGGTCATGTTGAGCACGATCGCCTCGACGGCATTCGAGAAGCGGGCGACCGGGTCGGCGCCGCCGTCCTCGACCGCCGCGCGGACACGGTCGATGAGGTCGAGGACGGCGGCGTCGAGCAGGGTGACGAGAACGGCTTCCTTGTTCTCGTGGTGGTAGTACAGCGCGGGCACCGTCACGCCGACCCGGCGGGCCAGGTCGCGGACGGTGGTGCCGTGGAAGCCGTTCTCGCCGAACGCTTCCAGGGCGTGTTCGAGGATGGGGCCGAGCTGCAGGGGTTCGAACACCCGCCAGTCGCCGGAGAACTCCGGTTCGGGCTGCGCAGTCATCGGCCCCGTCCTCTCACACCGGTCGGATCAGCGCGGGGCCATACGGATGGCACCGTCGAGACGGATGGTCTCGCCGTTGAGCATCGGGTTGGCGACGATGTGCGCGGCGAGGGCACCGTACTCGGCGGGGTCGCCGAGACGCGCCGGGTGCGGCACCTGCTGGCCGAGGGACTCCTGGGCCGCCTCCGGCAGCGAGCCGAGCAGCGGGGTCTTGAACAGGCCCGGGGCGATGGTGACGACGCGGATCAGCAGCGACGCGAGGTCACGGGCGATCGGCAGGGTCATACCGACGACGCCGCCCTTGGACGCGGAGTACGCGGCCTGGCCGATCTGGCCGTCGAACGCGGCGACGGAGGCGGTGTTGATGATGACGCCGCGCTCGCCGTCGATCGGCTCGGTCTTGGCGATGCGCTCCGCGGCGAGGCGGATGACGTTGAACGTGCCGAACAGGTTGACGTTCACGACCTTCTTGAACGCGTCGAAGGGGAACGCGCCGTTCTTGCTCACCGTCTTGACGGCATTGCCGATGCCGGCGCAGTTCACCGCGACCCGCAGCGGGCCGAGCGACTCGGCCAGGTCGAGCGCCTCGGCGACGGCGGCCTCGTCGGTGACGTCGGCGGCGGCGAAACGCACACGGTCACCGAGCTCCTTGGCGACGGTCTCACCGTTGGACGACGGCAGGTCGATGATGACGACCTGGGCGCCGTCGGCGACCAGAGCCTTGACGGTGGCCAGGCCCAGGCCCGAGGCACCGCCGGTGACGACGGCAACGCTGTCGTTGACGATCATGTTCACACCTTTCGAATCGTGTTGTGGATCAGAGTCGTTCGATGATGGTGGCGTTGGCCATGCCCGCGCCCTCACACATCGTCTGAAGACCGTACCGGCCGCCGGTGG
This sequence comes from Rhodococcus zopfii NBRC 100606 = JCM 9919, assembly GCF_001895025.1. GTDB lineage: Bacteria > Actinomycetota > Actinomycetes > Mycobacteriales > Mycobacteriaceae > Rhodococcus > Rhodococcus zopfii. The sequence goes on along the minus strand of NZ_BCXI01000004.1, from coordinate 18,049 downwards.
CCTCGAGATGGTTGACCAGGGTGGAGAGCAGGCGGGTGCCCGACGAACCGAGCGCGTGGCCGAGGGCGATGGCGCCGCCCCACGGGTTGAGCTTGGCCGGGTCGGCGTTCAGTTCGTGTGCCCAGGCGAGCGGGACGGGAGCGAACGCCTCGTTGACCTCGTAGGCGTCGATGTCGTCGATGGTCAGGCCGGCCTTGGCGAGTACCTTCTTCGTCGCCGGGATCGGCGCGGTGAGCATGAACAGCGGGTCGTCGCCGAGGACGGAGAACGACACGAAGCGTGCCCGCGGGGTCAGCCCCAGCTTGTTGGCCATCTCCTCGCTCATGATGAGCGCGGCGGACGCTCCGTCGGTGAACGGCGACGAGTTGCCGGGGGTGATGATCCACTGGGCCTCGGGGAACCGGGCCGCGTACTCCTCGGTGTAGAACGACGGCTTCAGGCCGGCGAGGCCCTCGGCGGTGGTGGCGGCGCGCACCGTCTCGTCGACGGTGTGCTGGACCTGCTCCCCCGAGGCGTTCGTGACGGTGAACGGCACGATCTCGCGGTCGAAGTGTCCGGCGGCGATCGCGGCGGCGGCACGCTGGTGCGACTGCGCGGAGAATGCGTCGACCGCGTCGCGGTCGAGCTTCCACTTCGCGGAGATGAGCTCGGCGGAGATGCCCTGGTTGACCAGGCCTTCGGGGTAGCGCGCGGCGACACCGGGCCCGTTGGCGTCCTTGCCGAGGGCGGCGGTGCCCATCGGGACGCGGCTCATCGACTCGACACCGCACGCGATCGCGATGTCGTAGGCGCCGGCGATGACGCCCTGCGCGGCGAAGTGGGCGGCTTGCTGGCTCGAGCCGCACTGGCGGTCGATGGTGGTGGCCGGGACCGAGTCGGGGAAGCCTGCGGACAGCAGAGCGGAGCGCGAGATGTTCACCGCCTGCTCGCCGACCTGCTGGACGCACCCGCCGATGACGTCGTCGACCTGGGCGGGGTCGATGCCGTTGCGTTCGACGAGGGAGCGGAGGACGTGCGCGAGCAGTTCGACGGGGTGGGTGCCGGACAGGGCACCGCCGGGCTTGCCCTTGCCGACCGCGGTACGGACGACGTCGACGATGACAGCTGTGGTCATGACAGGTTCCTTTCCAAGGGGGTGGAGTGCGGCCCGGCGCTGCGAGGGGCCGGGTGGCGCCGGGCCGAGATCGTCGGGGTCAGCGACCCTGCCAGACCGGCTGGCGCTTCTCGGCGAAAGCGGTCGGGCCTTCCTTCGCGTCCGCGCTGGTGAAGACCACCTTCATCGCGGCGGTGTTGGCGTCCCACACGCCGGGGGCCCAGTCGTCACCGTGTGCGGTCCGGTGGATCATCGCCTTCGACTCGCGCACCGACAGGGGTGCGTTGGCGGCGATCGCCTCGGCGAGTTCGAGAGCGACCTCGAGCGCGGTACCGTGCGGCGCGATCCGGTTGACCAGGCCCAGTTCCTTGCCCTGCGCAGCCGTGATCGGCTCGCCGGTGAGGGCGAGTTCGAGCGCGACCTTGCGCGGGATCTGCTGCTGAAGACGGATGACCCCGCCGGCCGCGGCGAACAGGCCGCGCTTGACCTCGGGCAGGCCGAGCTGCGCCTGCTCGTCGACGACCGCGAGATCGGAGGCGAGCACCAGTTCGGTGCCGCCGCCCAGCGCGAATCCGTTGACCGCGGCGATGGTCGGCTTGCTGACCCAGTGCTGGACGTAGCCGGCGAAGCCCCACTCGGGATGCCCGTCGGCGGCGGTGCTCTCGCCCGCGGCGAGCGCCTTGAGGTCTGCACCGGCACAGAATGCGCGACCCGCGCCGGTGATCACGACGACGCGTACGTCGTCGTCCGCCTCGGCCTGTTCCAGGAGCGTGCCGACGGCCGTGGACAGCGCGGCGTTCACCGCGTTGAGGGCCCGGGGGCGATTGAGAGTGATGACGGCGACGCCGCCGCGACGCTCGTACAGAGCGGCAGGTTCGGTGGTGGTCTGCTCGTCGGCCATCGATTGTCCTTCCCATGACCTCTACTTATCGATCGCTAAAGGACTACCACGGACCGATCGCTCGGTCAACATCTCGATCTAGCTAGCGCACGATCAGTAGCCTCTGGTAAGGATGAGCCCTGTGTTGCGGACCACGGTGCACGTCCGCGGACACGGTCTAACCCGCCGACGAGGAGACCCATGCAGGCAGTACAACTGACCGACACGAACGGACCCGACGGCCTGCGCCTGGTAGACATCCCCGAACCCGCCGCCGGTACCGACGCGGTGATCGTGGACCTGCACGCCGCGGGCGTCTCGTTCCCGGACCTGCTGCAGACCAGCGGCGCCTACCAGGTCGTGCGGCCCCTGCCGTTCGTTCCAGGCGTCGAAGGCGCCGGGACCGTTCGCTCCGCGCCGGTCGGCAGCGGGCTGACCCCCGGGCAGCGCGTCGCCGTCCTCGCCACCGGCGGCGCGTGGCAGCAGACCGTCGCCGTGGATGTGAATTCCGTATTCCCCCTGCCGGATTCGGTCTCACTCAGCGCCGGCGCCGGATTCCTCATGAACTACCTGACCGTCCACTTCGCGCTCGACGAACGCGCCCGCTACCGCGCCGGCGACACCGTGCTCGTGCACGGCGCCGCGGGCGGCATCGGCGTCGCCGCCCTCCAGGTCGCGGCGGCGCTCGGGCTCGAGACCATCGCCGTCGTGAGCACCGACGCGAAAGCCGAAGTGGCCCGGGCGAATCGCGCGACCCACACCGTGCCGGTCGACGGCTTCAAGGACCGTGTCCTCGAACTGACCGGCGGGCGCGGCGTCGACATCGTCCTCGACCCCGTCGGCGGCGACCGCTTCACCGACAGCCTGCGCAGCCTCGCCCCGAACGGGCGCGTCGTCGTGCTCGGTTTCACCGGCGGGGAGATCCCCACCGTCAAGGTCAACCGTCTCCTGCTGCGCAACACGTCGGTCGTCGGCGCCGGCTGGGGCGAATACGTCCGCACCTTCCCCGACTACCCGGCCCGGCAGTGGGCGCAACTCGAACCGCTGCTGCGGACCGGCGCCCTGCAGGTCCCGGAACCCACGCTCCACCCGATGACGAGCGCAGCCGACGCACTGCTGGCGCTCGCGCACCGGTCCGCCACCGGCAAGGTCGCACTGTCCTTGCGGTCCTGACACTTTCGAAGGAGACACCATGCCCGACGACATCCCCGGCGTCGACACACTCGTCGACGACGGCGTCCTGCGCGTGACGATCAACCGCCCCGCCCGCATGAACGCGGTCACCACCGAAACCCTCGAGGCAATCGCCGAGGCGTTCGAGAAGCACGCCGGCGACGCGACCGTGCGGGTCGCGGTGCTCACCGGCAGCGGTCGCGCATTCTGCACCGGCGCGGATCTGTCCAGCGTCGAATCCGCCGACGGTCCCCCCTCGCCCGCGACCATCGACGCGGCGAACCGCGCCGTAGCCGCGATCCGGACGTTCCCGCGTCCCGTGATCGGCGCCGTCAACGGCCCCGCGGCCGGGGTGGGCGTCTCGCTGGCGCTGTCCTGCGACCTGACGGTCGCGGCCGAATCGGCCTACTTCCTGCTCGCGTTCACCAAGGTCGGGCTGATGCCGGACGGCGGCGCATCCGCGCTGGTCGCCGCGTCGATCGGACGGGCCCGCGCGCTGAAGATGGCGCTGCTCGCCGAGCGCCTGCCCGCCACCGAGGCCGTCGCGGCCGGCCTGATCGCCGACGCCTACCCCGACGACGGATACGCCGACGCGATCGAGGCGCTGGCGCAGCGGCTCGCGGACGGGCCGGCCGACGCGCTGGGCTCGACGAAGGCCGCGATCAACGACGCGACCCTCACCGAACTCGACGCCGCATTCGCTCGTGAACGCGCCGGGCAGCTGCAGTTGCTCGCCGCCGACGATTTCCACGAGGGCGCCCGCGCGTTCCTGGACAAGCGCCCCGCGGTGTACCGCAACCGGTAAGCACCGCCACTCCCCCGACGGCGGCGGCTCACACCGCCGTCGTCGGAGCTGCGATCACCGCCGCGAGGGCGCCCCGACCGTCTTGAGCGTGATGTCGACGTACTTCGCCGCGACCTCTTCCGGGGTGAGTGTGCCCTCGGAGTGGTACCAGCGCGGAATGGACTGGCACATGCCCAGCAGCGCGCGGGTGGTCTCCGCCGGGTCGTCGACGTCGAACACGCCGCTCGCGGTCCCTTCCTCGACGATGCTGCGGACAAGTTGCTCGACGCCCTTGCGGACCGCGCGATAACGCTGCCTGTTGTCCGGGCTCAGATACCGCGACTCACCTTCGAGCGCCGCAAGCCGCGCGCGCAGCGTCATCCGCAGCACGATGGCTTCGATGACGTTGGACAGCCGCCGCACCGGGTCGTCGCCGCCGTCGGCGTCCGCGGCGTGCGCCCGTGAGAGCACATCGCTGGTGGACAGCTCCAGCAGCGCGATGAGCAGCCCCTCCTTGTTTTCGTGGTGGTAGTACAGGGCCGGAACCGTCACGCCCACGCGCCGCGCGATCTCACGGACCGACGTGCCGTGGAAGCCGGTCTCGTAGAACGCGTCGAGTGCGGCGGACAGGATCGGGGTGAGCTCGGTCGCCTCGAGCTTCCGCCAATCCGGCACGGCCACCCCGTCGGTGACTGTGTCGCCGGTGGAAGTTCCCATTCCCGCACCCCAACCTATCGATCGCTCTGTCACTGACGGCCTCGAGGATACCCGGCACAAATCGAGGGGAACCGATCCGGACCGCGACGCGTCCAACCCTTCGAGGGCGAACGGACCACCGCGCCCGCCATCCGCACCCGAGATGTCAGGAGAACGGCCCGTGCCCGACCACATCTACGTCGATCCCGACGCTCTGCTCGTCGCCGCCGCCGAACTCGAGGCCCTCGCATCACGCCTCGAAGCATCCGTGCAGGCAGCAGATCCGGCCCTGGACGTGCCGCCACCAGGGGCGGAGGAGGTATCCCGGCTGATTTCGCAGCACTTCGGCGGACTCACCGCGAGTTTCCGGCCTGCGGCCGCGCGGGGTGTCGAGGAATTGCGGACCGCTGCGCTGACCATCCGCAACCAGGCCGCGCACTACACCGATCTCGAGACGCGGCGGGTCGCCGCCCTGCACGCCACGGTGTGACCGACCTCTCCCACCTGCTGTCAGAAAGGTAGAGCCGATGACGCTCGGAATGACCGGGGTCGTGTGGTTGCCGCGGGGCGCCACCCTGAACTCGACGAGCCTGACCACGGGCACGGGTCCGCTGCCGATCGGCGCCGCCGGACCGGCCTGGGCCGCGGTCGCCGCGGCATTCGCGGACGCCGACATCACACTCACCCGGGTCGCGGCGGAACTGGGCCTCGGCTGGGAGGGCACGACCGGCGGTACCGCGATCACCGCCCTCGGCCCGTTCATCGCGTGGACGCAATCGGTCGTCGGGGAGGCGACCGCGGCGGCACAGAAGGCCGCGGTCGGGTCGGGTGCGTACGCGACCGCACTGATCGCGATGCCGAGCCTGCCGGAGATCGCTGCGGTGCAGGCCGCGAAGGTCGCCGCCTACACGGCCGGCGGCGCGGTGAACGGTGGCGCCGCGGCCGCGGAGGCCGCGGAGAAGGCGCTCGACCTTCGCGCCGCCGCCGCGATGGAGGCCTACGAGGCGGCGTCGCTGTTCGCCGCGATACCGGACCGCTTCACCGCACCGCCGTCGCTGACCGGTGGCGCGCCGGACACGGTGGGCGTGCAGCAGCTCGCGACGGTCGTCTCCCGCACAGAGCACACCGAGCACGTGCAGTTCACGGATCCGGTGCAGTCCGTCGTCGACGGTGCCCGCTCGGTGGTGTCCCGCGTCGGCGACGCGCTCGGCAACGGGGACGTGCTCCGGAGCGTCGGCGGAGAGGCCGGCCGGGTCGCCGCCGAGGTCGCGAACGTGGCGTCCGGTGGGGTCGGTGTCGCCGGGTCGCCGTCGGAGGTCGCGTCGGCCTTCGGGCAGGGCCACACGTTCGGGCAGGGCCACACGCCCACCGTCGCGACGTCGACGTACACACCGGGAACGGGCAACGTTTTCGGACCCGGATCAGCGCCGGCCGCGGTGCCCTCCGCCGCGGCCGGCGGAGCCGGCGCGATCGGGAGCGCCCCCGGACTCGGCGCGTTCTCGACGGCGGGCGGACTCGCCGCCGCGGGCGGAACCGCGGCGGGGATGACCTCGATCGGCTCCACCGGGGGCACCGCAACCGGCCCGGTCCGCGGCGACCTGCGGATCCCCGGCGATCCGGTCGGCGACACGACGGCCCCGGCGCACGGCGCCGGATCGGCCGCGGCTCGTGCAGCAGGCAGCGACGACAATCAGGACACCCGCACCGACTTCCGTCCGACCGTCGAGCATTTCGCCGACGGACGGACCGTGGTTCCCGCCGTGCTGGGCGCGGGCCCGGAACCGGGCCGGTGATCGGCATCGATACGCTCGGCGTCCTCTCCGGAACCGGCTCGCTGGGACCGGTCCCGGTCAGCGACGACGAAGTGCACGTCCTCATCGGGTTGGCGGCAGTACCGGAAATGCCGGTCGTGCTGGCGCATCGTCAGCACCACGACAGCGACACCGAGCGGCAGGTGGCGTTCGCCCGGGCGGCCGACGCGCTCGGCGCGCGCGGCCTGGTCCGGGCCGGCGCGGTGCACCCGGCGGTCGCGGACCGGCTGCGCACGCTCGGCCGGCCGGCGTGGGAGGTCGCGGTGCGACGGTTCCACGACGGCACGGTCGACCGGTTGGGTCTCGCGCACGGCAGCGCCGAGTGCGGGGTGTCCGGCGCCGGCAACCGCACGGTGACCGCGCGGGTCGTGCCCGGCGGTTTCGTGCTCGACGACGCCGACCCCGGATCCGTGTCCCCGATCGTGCGGATGCTGGGTCCGGCCGGGCCGGCCCGCACCGGCGGGGTGAGTCTGCCGACCGCGCGACTGTCCGCGGCGCTGACCGAGGGCGCGGGGGACGGCGCGCGCACCACCCGTCGGCTGGCGGAAGCCGGGGTGCCCGCTGCGGAGGCGGCGTTGCTCGGGGCGGCGCTCGGGCCGTGCGGCACGTTCGCCGAGATCGTCGGGATCCGGCACGGCGACGGTGCGACGGGTCCGGTCGGGGGTCCCGTCACGGTCTTCGACACGACCGCCGGGCGGGTCGTCGGCACGTCGTCGGCCGCTCCCGACGGCACCTCGTGGACGACGCTGAGTGCCGGGACCAACGGCGTCCTGCGGCGGGCGCTCGGCGACCTCGTCGCCCGTCTCGAACGGGACCGGGCGGACCGGTAGCTCAGCCCATCGGATCGTCGGCGCCCGCGCCCCCGGTTCGGTGGAACGGCGCCTGGAATGTGCCCCACCGCACGCATTCCCAGCCGCCGCCGGGGCGCGGCACCAGTTCGACGGTCTGGGTGTTCGCGAGGTGGTTGCTGGTCGCGAAGCTGCCCGGCACCTTGCCGAGATACGCGGCGACCAGCCGGATCGCGGCACCGTGACTGACCACCACCACGTCGCCCGACCCGTCACCGAGGAATTGTTCACGCAGGTCCTCGACGACCGGCACATACCGGTCGATCACGTCGAGGCCGGATTCGCCGCCGGGAACCCGCGAGCGCAGGTCGCCGCTGTGCCACGACTCGTAGACCTTCATGAACAGCTTGTGTGACTCTTCGTCGCTGCGGTCCTCGAGATCGCCGGCCTGCACCTCGTGCAATCCGGCGCGGACGGTCGCGGCGACACCGGAGGCCAGTTCGATCTGGTGGGCGGTCTGGCGGGCACGGATCGCGTGGGAGGCGACCAGCAGCACCGGCGGCCGGTCGGCGAGGTTCGTGCCGAGCGTGTGTGCCTGTGCAACACCGAGTTCCGTCAGTTCGGCGCCGGGCAGCTTGGTGTCCAGCCGCCGCGCCACGTTCGCCACCGTCTGCCCGTGCCGGGCCAGGATCAATCTGCCGCTCACCGGTCTTCCTCTCCCCGTCGCAGCGCATCGAGCCACTGCGCATCCGCTTCGTCCGACACCGGGGGCACACCGTTGTCGGCGACCGCCGCCCACGATCCGAGAAACCGGACCTGCGCGAACCGGTGCAGGGCCTTGAGCGCCTCGGCGACGAGCGCGTCGTCGATGTGTCCCACGCAGTCCAAGTGGAAGAAGTAGGTGCCGTATTCCCGGCGGGTCGGGCGCGACTCGATGCGGGTGAGGTCGATGCCGCGGGTCGCGAACTCGGTCATGGCCCGCACGAGCGATCCGGGTTCGTTCGGCAGTTGCAGGATCACCGCGGTGCGGTCGTGCCCGGTGCGCGGCGGGGTCTTCGCGGGCCGGGTCAGCAGCACGAATCGGGTGCGGGCACCGGCGAAGTCCGCGACCCCCTCGGCGAGGGCATCGAGGCCGAGCCGTTCACCGGCCAGTGCGGTGGAGACTCCGGCGTCGGCCTTGCCGGCGGCGACGTCCTCTGCCGCGCCGGCGTTCGACGAGGCGGCAACGATCTCGGCCTGCGGGAGTTTCTCGGCGATCCACTGCTGCACCTGCGCCGCCGCAACGGGGTACGCGGCGACGGTCCGGACCTGATCGGCGGTGGTGCCGGGACGGACGACGACGGTGAACGCCACGTCCAGTTCGGTTTCCGCGACGATCTGCAGGCGCGGTCCGATGGACAGTGCGTCCATCGTCGGCGGAACGGACCCTTCGACGGAGCTTTCGATCGGCACCACGGCACCGTCGACGTCGCCGTCGCGCAGCAGTTGCAGCGCGGCGGGTGGGCTGGCCGCCGACACCCGTTCGACCGGGCCGTCGAAGATTCCGGTGTCCTCCAGGTGAGCGAGGGCCATTTCGGTGAAGGTCCCGGTCGGACCGAAGTAGGCGATGCGTGGCACGCCTACGAGGTTACGCATCGCATCCGCGCTCCGGCCGTGTTGCGCTGCGGACCGCGCCGAGAGTGACGATCCCGGCGGTAAAGCGGAAGCTCGGTGTCACCGCTTCGTTCCGGGCTCGACCGCCGAGTTCCGCGGTCGCCGGAACGAGATGTGCCGGTGCCCGAACCAGCTGGCGATCGCGACGAGAGCCATGATCACGATCGCGGACGGGATCCTCGGCAGATTCAGTACCTGCACGGCAAGCGAAAGCAAGAGGACGTTCAGGAGGAGACCTCCCGAGTTCACTGCCACGAACGCGAGAAAGTCGCGAACCACCCGTCCACGGACACGGAACACGAGCGTGCGGTGCAGGACGAATGCGGTCACAACGCCGATCGCGTAGGCGAGAACGACAGCCACCGCCGGTGGCCAGTCGTCGCCGAGGACGGCCAGCCAGAACACGGTCAGCGCCATGCCGAAGACCGTGTTGAACGCCCCGATCAGCGCGAATCCGGCTTCTGGCCGACGCATCACCCGGAGCACCAGTCCCGGCGAAGGTTCCTTGACCACGCCGCTGTCCCCCGTGCCGGATGTGAGGCGGCGGCGATGGCCTTCGGCGCCGGTCACGCTGTGACTCCGATCGGCGGCCGGTCGGCTTCACCTTCGGCGGGTGCCGGCCGGTTGCTCCGGCGGTTGCGCCTCCACAGCCATTGGAGCGCGGCAAGTCCGGCAAGGCCGGCTGCGGCGCTGACGATGCCGATTTTCCATCCGGGTGGGCGCCAGGTGAGCACCAGCTCGGCGTTGTCGGTACCCGCGGGAACGTCGACTGCGACGAAAGACCTGGCGACCGTGGTGATCGGAATCGGCTCGCCGTCGAGCGAGGCGCGGTAGCCGGGCCAGCCCAGACGGGCGAAGACCACCCGACCGCCGCCGGCGGAGGTGACCCGGACCCGGCTGCTGGTGTCGGACTCGCCGAGCGACGTGGCGGAGACCCCGTCGACGGCGGAGATCCGGCCGTTGCGGGACGACGTGAGACCGTCCTCGCGTTCGAGCACCCAGATGTAGCGGTCGTTGCCCGGATAGTCGACCCATGTCCACCCCTGGGGGGCGGCCGTGTCCCGTACGTCCGGGAACATGGCGCGCTGCAGGACCACCCGGTCCACGTTCATCAGATCGACAAGGGTGCGCCCCGTTTCGGGTTCGGGCGCGAAGGCACGCCGATAGGCATCCGCGCAGACGCTGCCGTCCCAGCGCATGCACAGCAGATCACCGAAGTAGAAGTGCCCGGTCGGGGTGTAGCCGTTGACGTAGTCCAGCTCGACGGCACGCGCATAATTGCCGAACACCAGTGAGCCGTAGGCTCCGTCGACGCTTTTGTCCGGTTTCTGCAGTAGTCCGCGGTCCCCGAGTTGCAGGGTGGTGCCGGTGAAGTCGGGGAATGCGTTCTGTGCGTCGGACCGTTTCGCAGGCAGGTTCCACGCCATCGGGGTCGGCTGTGCGGCGTGGACCTGGAGAAACGCGATCGGGAACATCGCGATGATGGTCAGAGCGGCCGCGGGCGCCGCTCCCCTGGTACGGGCGAGCCGGATCACCGCGGCGCCCACTGCGGCGACGCCCAGTGCGGAGAGCAGGTGCCACGACCAGCGAGCCGGATCCGCCGATGCGGACCGCATCCACAGCACCGCGATCAGGGCCGCGGCGGCTGCCGACCGTCCCCGCACGTTGCGGAGGGTGCCGAAGCGCCCGATCAGCACGCACACCAGCACCAGCAGTCCGAGCGCGAGCATCGGCAGCACCCGCGCCGGCCAGCGCAACGGGCCGATCGTGCCGGGCCCCGCCGCCCACATGAGCATCACCAGGGAGAACAGTGCCACCGACATCAGCTCACGCCACGCGCCGGCCGCGCGGCGCCAGTCGACGAATGCCAGTGCGGGAACCAGGAACCATGCGATGTAGGTCACCGGAAGCGGCTGGACGTAGCCCCACCACGACGGGAACGCAGGTAGCGAGCTGGGCAGGGAAGCGTTGAGCGATTCCGACCAGGGCACGGTGAGGAACGGATCGTTGATCACGTCCCACGCACCTCGCCACGTGACGTCGGCAGACAGCATGCTCGGCAGGAATGCGATCAGCCCGGCCAGGCCCGCGCACGCCGCGACCGAGACGAGCCGCGCGATCGGCTGCCACCGTCGCAGATACAGCCATTCCCCGACCGCGACCGCGCCCAGCACGAGGATCGCCTCGATCGCGGGGAAGATGTACTGGGTTGTGATTGTCAGGTACAGGAATACGAACACCGGAATCGGACCGCCGGTCCCGCGCGTGTAGCGGACCGCCGACGCCCACGCGTGCACCAACCACGCGGTGCCGGTCAAGGCTGTCATCCAGCTGGCCTGGTCGAAGAACAGGAACCACCCGGACAGCGGGAAGGCAACACCTGCGACGGCGGACCACACCGGTCGTGCCCCGTAAACCAGGCAGATCCGGTAGACACCGAGCGCTGCGACGATCGAGAACAACAGCTTCACGACGGTTGCGTACGCCGCGACGTTGTCGATGGACGGCGCGATCAGATCGACGATCAACTGGGGCGGGTTGAACAGCCCGGCATCGTCCATCGTGTTGTTCCCGGCCATCCATTGCTCAGGGACCATCAACGGGAAGGTGCCCTCGCGCAGCGACTTGCCGAGGCCGACCCACAGGGCGGTGTACTGGGACTCGGTGTCGTCGGTGAAGTAGTGCCTCGCATTGGCAAGCAGCACCGCCGCATAGCCCGCGACGACACCCACAGCGGTGACAGCCCCCCAGCGAATGACCGTCCGCCGAGAGTCGAGATGAACATTGTCCGTCACAAGTGCCTGACCCTACCGGTGCACAGCGAACTGGGAGCATTCGGAAACCGGCGACCGGCCGTGGAGCGTGTTATCGTTCGACGGTTCGCGCTCCGGCGGCAGAAACCAAGCCGACAATCCGGCGCGCGCTGTCGTCGAAAGTCGTTACTGCTGATGCCGGTTTCCGAGATTCCCACCCCACACGAGTCCGCTGTCGGCAACTCCGTTTCACGGACGCCTGCTCCCGTTTCCGTGACGGCGGTGGTGCCGGTGTACCGCGGTGAGCAGACGATCGGCAAGCTCGTGGACGAACTGAGCCGGCTTGCCGAGCCCGTATCGACTCCGCGCGGCACGCCGTTCGTCGTCGACGACATCGTGTTGGTGCACGACCACGGGCCGGACCTCTCCGACGTCGTGCTCCAGGATCTCGCGCGCAACCATCGGCACGTACGCGTCGTGTGGCTCAGCCGCAACTTCGGCCAGGACGCCGCGACGATCGCCGGGATGGCCGCGGCGCGCGGCGAGTGGATCGTGACGCTGGACGAGGACGGACAGCACGACCCGTCGTTCATCGGTCCGTTCCTGGACGCGGCGCTGACCGACCGAGCCGACCTGGTGTATTCCAAGCCGACCAACACCCGGCCGCACAGTTTCCTGCGGAACCTCACTTCGCGGGGCGCCAAGCTCGTGCTCGCGACGTTGTTCGCGTTTCCCGACTCGACGCGCTTCGAGAGCTTCCGGCTCATCCGCGGCGACGTCGGACGGGCGCTCGCGCAAGTCGCGTCCAACGGCGTGTATCTCGACGTGGCGCTGTCATGGGTCGTCGGCAACGTCGCGCAGGTACCCGTCACGCTGCGCAGCGAGGGACGCGACGAATCCGGGTACAACTACCGGCGGCTGTTCTCCCTGTTCTGGAAGATGCTCCTGTGTACCGGCACTCGCGGCCTCCGGGTGGTGAGCATGCTCGGTGTGACGTTGGCCGGAGCCGGCCTCGTGATGGCAGGCGTTGTCGCCTACCGGGCGCTGACCACCGACGACTGGGCTCCAGAGGGGTGGGCGTCGTTGATGGTGGTGACGTTGCTGTGTTCCGGCGCGGTCTTGTTCTCGCTCGGGCTGATTGCCGAGTATCTCGGTGTTGCGCTGCATGTTCTGGTCGGCAAACCGCTCTATCTCACTGTCGAGTCTCCCCTGCCTCGGCCGGATCACCCTCCGGTCGCTCCCGGCGCCGGCGTCGACCCGAAAGCCCACAATGAGCACTGACCGCATCCTGTTCAATCGTCCGTACCGCGCGCGTGGTGAGCTGGCGAACCTCGAGGCGGTGCTGGCGTCCGACCACAGTCATGGAGACGGACCGTTCACCGCCTCCGCGACCGCGAAGCTGCGCGCGATCACCGAGGCGCCGCATGCACTGCTCACCACGTCGTGCACCTCTGCGCTGGAGATGGCGGGGCTGCTGCTGGGGCTGGGGCCGGGAGACGAGGTGATCGTGCCGAGCTTCGCGTTCACCTCGACCGCCACTTCGATGGCTCTGCGCGGGGCCACGTGCGTGTTCGCCGACATCGATCCGGCTACCGGAAACCTGGATCCGGCGTCGGTCGCAGCCGTCATCACCCCCCGTACCCGGGCGGTGGTGGTGATCCACTATGGCGGTGTCGCAGCCGACATGTCCGGTCTGCTGGAACTGGCGGACGGCCACGGCATCGTGCTGGTGGAGGACAACGCGCACGGACTCGGTGGGCGGTGGCGGGGGCGACCCCTCGGGACGATCGGGACACTGGGCACGCTGAGTTTCCACGACACCAAGAACGTGCACTGCGGTGAGGGCGGCGCGCTCCTGATGAGCGATCGGATCCTGATGGACCGGGCCGAGATCATCCGTGAGAAGGGCACCGATCGCGCACGCTTCCTGCGCGGCACCGTCGACAAGTACTCCTGGCAGGATCTCGGCTCGAGCTACCTGCCCAGCGAACTGAACGCTGCCGTCCTCGACGCCCAGCTCGACGAGTTCGACCTGATCCAGTCGGGCCGGCACCGGGTGTGGGACGCCTACGCGGCCGCGCTGCCCGACTGGGCCGCACGCAACGATGTGCGGCTGATGACCGTGCCCCCGGATCGGGAGCACACCGCGCACCTGTACTTCCTGCGCACCCCCACCGAGGAGCGTCGCGACGCGCTGATCCGGTACCTGGCGGGACTGGGGATCGCGGCACCGTTCCACTACGTTCCGCTGGATTCGAGTCCCGCCGGCCTGAAGCTCGGCCGAACGCCGGTGCCGTGCGTTCGCAGTCACGAGTTCTCCCGCACTGTCCTGCGGCTGCCGCTGTGGCCGGGCCTCACCGACGAGCAGGTCTCCAGGATTGTCGACGCGGTGACGACGTTCCGGGTCTGAGAGATATCGCTCGGATGTCGCCGCTCAGGGCGTGAGCACGTACAACTTCTCCCGGCCTCCGGCGATCAGTGTCTGCTTGCGCACCCGGTCCGCATAGCCGGCGAAGAGCGCATCGAGCGTCTCCTCCGTGAAGCGGTGGGATCGGGTTCCGTCTCCCGGGTCGGTGTACCGCCTACCCAGGGTCGCAAGCACCCGGTTGTCGCTGGAGGCGAAATTGCGTATGGGTTCCGCGACGATCACCTTCTCGCGCGCCGCCGCCAGCATCCGATCGAGCACAGGCGCGGGATCCGGGAGAAAGTGATAGAGGCTGGCCTGCATCAAGACCACGTCCGCCGAGGGTAGCGGGTTGCCGGCGTGCAGATCCCACACGTCTGCGCGCCCCCCGGCGTGCCGGACCTCCGCCACGAACTGCTCGTTGAGGTCGAGGCCGCGGTAGTCGACGTCGCGGTCACGCAGATAGCGGGTGTACAGGGTCGCAGGACCGCAGCACAGGTCGAGCACGCAAGCGCCGGACGGAATCTCCGAGTCGACGGCACGGAACCTGGCTGCATAATGACGCCCGTACAGCATCCGCATCACCAGGCCGTACACGGTGCCGTTGCGGTAGACGAGGCTGGTGGTCACAGCTCACGACTATGCCACCGATGTCCCGGCAGTCCCTTCCCGGCACCACAACCGTTCCGGCCGGGAGGCACCTTCGCCGGGTCAGGCGGGGGCGGTGAGGCCGAGGTCGGCCAACCCCGCGACGATCGCGGCGGGGTCGTCGACCTCGACGGTGAGCAGGATCTCGCGGACCGCGGCGGCGGCCTCGGGGACGAGGGCGGCGAGGCGGGCCGCGTCGGGTTCGGTGACCGCCTGCCGGACGTCGAATCCGCTCAGCGCCGCGGTGGTAGCGGACAGCAGCACGAGAACCTCGGCGGCGTCGCGGGCCCGCGCGACGTAGCCGGTGTCGGAGTGGGCGAGGACGGCGAGGAAGTCGGCGATCTCGTCGGCGCTGCGGCCGGCGGGCAGGCCGGGGATGTGACCGGCGGCGGTGAGTCCGCGGGCGGTGTCGGCCGGCGTGTCCCCCGCGACGTACACACACAGCGGCGCCGGCGCGGTGAATGCGACAACATCACCGAGATACTCCGGGGTGCAGTCGATCTGGTAACGCACCGGTCGGCGGCTCACCGGCACGGGAGCCTCGGCGCTCGCATCGAGTTCGACGACGACGTCGCCGCCGGAGTCCGCCTCGGCCGCGGTCACGATCCGGGGCGCGAGGAGGCGACCGGACACGCCCGCCGGCGCGGGCGCGCGGTGGGTCAGCAGCGCATCGAGGAGGCCCCGAGGTTCGTCACGGGACGGCGGCATTCCGAGGGAGAGCGGGATCGACACCGGTTCAGGTTAGCTCCAGCGGCCTCTTGCGACGGCCGTCACAATGACTTAGGTTTGCCTCACCTACCAACCGAGGAGGCCGGCATGCAGACCATCACCGACGTTCCCGCCCCCAGCACCGCGGAGCGAGTGTGCACCGCGCTCGTCCGCGCCGATTCGACCGTGCTCGCCGTCGACGGCTGCGATCCGGTGACCACTGCGGTCCACCACCTCCACACCGACGGCGACGTCGTCATCACCGTTCCCGGCGACTGCCCGGCCGTCGCGCTCGCCTGGCAGTCCGGGTCGGCAGGCTTACCCGCCGTCCTCGAACTCACCGACCATTCACCGCTCACGCTGCGCAATCCCGTGCGGTCCCTGATCTGGCTCAACGGGTCGCTGCACCCGGTCGACAACCCCCGTGTCCTCGCCGCCGAGGTCGCCGAGGACCTTCCTCATCCGGAACTTCTCGACGTCGGACACGGCACCGAACTGCTGCGCCTGGAACTGACATCCGTGGTCGCCGCGGACACCACCGGCGCCGAATCCGTCGACATCGACGATGTGCTGACCGCGCTGCCCGACCCCTTCGCCGCGCTGGAAACAGCGTGGCTGCAGCACCTCGAGCAGGACCACGCCGACATCGTCGCGCACATCGCGCGACGCATCCCGCCGGCCGCGCGGTCCGGCCGCATCCGGCCACTCGGCCTCGACCGGTACGGCCTGCGCTTACGCATCGAATCGGGCACCGGCGATCATGACGTGCGCATCCCGTTCCACGAACCGGTCGACGACGCGACCGGACTGAGCCGCGCGCTGCGTCGCCTCGTCGGCTGCCCGTTCGTCAACGGGCTGCGCGCCCGCCCCTGATCTTCCTTTTCGGGGTCCTTGCAGCGGTATCCTCGTCCTAGCACGCGAGCCACAATGCGCACCTCGAAAGCCTGGGCCGATGGCCGATTTCGATCCGGAAGCGACCCGCCCGGCGGGTCAGGGAATCACCGCGGAGCTGTCCGCCGCGGGATTCGACGATGCGCTGGTCGTGGGACGAGGCGGCTTCGGTGTCGTCTACCGATGCCGGCAGCGTTCGCTCGGACGAACGGTCGCGATCAAGGTGCTCTCCTCCGACCTCGACGTCGAGAACCGGGAACGGTTCCTGCGCGAGGGCTACGCGATGGGCGGGCTGTCCGGCCATCCCAACATCGTCAACATCCTCCAGGTCGGGGTCACCTCGAGCGGCCGGCCGTACATCGTGATGCCCTATCACCCCAACGATTCGCTGGCGGTGAAGGTGCGACGCGACGGGCCGTTGCCGTGGCAGGAGGTCGTCCGCGTCGGCGTCAAACTCGCCGGTGCCCTGGAAACCGCGCATCACTCCGGGACCCTGCACCGCGACGTGAAACCCGCGAACATCCTCATGACCGAGTACGGCGAGCCCCAGCTCACCGACTTCGGCATCGCGCGGATCGCCGGCGGATTCGAAACCGCGACCGGCGCGTTCACCGGATCGCTCGCGTTCACCGCCCCCGAAGTTCTCGAGGGCAAACCACCGACACCGAATTCCGACGTGTACGGGCTCGGCGCAGCCATGTTCGCGATGCTGACGGGCCGGGCCGCATTCGAACGACGCACCGGCGAGGAGATCGTCGCCCAGTTCCTGCGCATCAGCAGCCAGCCCATCCCCGACCTGCGGCCGCAGGGCATCCCCGACGACGTGTGCGCTGCGCTCGAACACGCCATGTCCGCCGATCCGGGGAGCCGCCCGTCGACCGCCGCCGAGTTCGGCCGGGAACTCCAGGAGATCCAGGCCCGGCACGGGCGGCACGTCGACGAGATGGCGTTGCCCGGCAACGCCCGCCAGCACGACCAACCGACCGTGACGGGACCGCTGCCGAAAGCCGACGCCGACGCCGACGCCTCGGCAGCACCCGCACAACACTCGGCGACGACACAACACGCAGCAGCCACACAACACCCAGCGGCCACACAACACCCAGCGACGACACAGCACGCCGCGACCCCCCGGCATCGCGGCGCGACACCGCCACCGCAGCGTCCGTTCGCAGCCCCGCCCCCGGACGACGACGGGACAGGACGGGTGTCGCTGCGTGCCGTGATCGCGGTGCTCGCCGTGCTGTTCCTCGCGGTCGCGGGGACCGGCCTCTACCTGGTGCTACGTCCGTCGGACGACTCCGACGCGGGTACCGCGGGCGGCGAGAGCAGCGAGGAACTCCCCCCGACCGCGCAGTGGCGCGCGGTGCGCGACGCCCCGACCGCGCGTCAGCAGACCGCGACGACCGTCGCCGACGGCACGGTGTGGGTGTTCGGTGGACTCGACGACGACGGCGCCTCCGCCGCGCACGAGGGCTACGACCCGGCGATCGACACCTGGAAAACCGGCCCGGACCTGCCGGTGCCGCTCAATCACGCGATGGCGGTGACATGGGACGGTGTGCCCGTCGTGCTCGGTGGGTGGATTCCCGACGGGCCGAATCTCACCGCGACCGCCTCCGATCGGGTCTTCGCCGTCCGCGACGGCCAGTGGGTCGAACTGCCTCCCATGCCCCAACCCCGCGCCGCCGGCGCCGCCGTCACCATCGGCAACAAGATCTACGTCTTCGGCGGCCAAGCCGACAACCAACTCGCCGCCACCACCGA
>NZ_BCXI01000003.1 GCF_001895025.1 Rhodococcus zopfii NBRC 100606 = JCM 9919 | reverse complement strand
CCTCGGCGCCACCTTCATCGACGGCCGCATCGTCGCCGCCGGCGGCGAAGAACCCACCCGCGTCCTCGCCCAGGTCGAGGCGTTCGACGTGACCACAGGCACGTGGTCGGAACTGCCCGCGCTGCGCACGCCCCGGCACGGCCTGGCGCTCGGCGCGGTCGGGAACACGATCTACGCGATCGACGGCGCCACCGAGCCCACCCACGCCGAATCCACCGCGGTGAACGAGGCGCTGCAGATCCCACCACGGCAGATCCAGCCCGGCCCGGCGTGGCGTCGGCTGCGCGACGCCCCGATCCCCCGCCAGCAGAGCGCATCCACGGTCGCCGACGGCACCGTGTGGGTGCTCGGCGGGCTCGACAACAACGGCTCGACCGGGAAGGTGGAGGGCTACGACCCGGCGATCGACACGTGGAAGGCCGGCCCGGATCTCCCTGCGCCGCTGAACCATCCGATGGCCGTGGAGTACAACGGCGAGCTGGTGGTGCTCGGCGGCTGGGAGCCGGAAGGCCCCAATCTGACCGCGCATCCGTCGGATCGGGTGCTCGCCCTGCGCGACGGCCAGTGGGTCGAACTGCCTCCCATGCCCCAACCCCGCGCCGCCGGCGCCGCCGTCACCATCGGCAACAAGATCTACGTCTTCGGCGGCCAAGCCGACAACCAACTCGCCGCCACCACCGACGTCTTCGACGGCACCACCTGGACCACCGTCGCCGACCTGCCCACCCCCCGCGAACACCTCGCCGCCACCACCGACGGCACCTACGCCTACGCCCTCGGCGGCCGAAACCTGTCCGCCGACAAGAACACCGCCACCGTCGAACGCTACGACCCCACCACCGACACCTGGACCCGCCTGCCCGACATGCCCACCCCCCGCGGCGGCCTCGGCGCCACCTTCATCGACGGCCGCATCGTCGCCGCCGGCGGCGAAGAACCCACCCGCGTCCTCGCCCAGGTCGAGGCGTTCGACGTGGCGACCGGCATGTGGACCGAGCTGACGCCGATGGGCACCGCGCGGCACGGGCTCGTCGTCGCGACCGTCGGCAACACGATCTACGCGATCGACGGCGCGCAGCGGCCGACGCACGCACAGTCCACCGCCCTGGCCGAGGCACTCGACTTCTGGTGACCGCACCGCGCACCGGTGCGGCACAATCGCTGCGGTGACGACGCTCCGCGACTGGCTCTCCCCCGCACCCCGGAACCCGGCGACGCCGCTGAACGCGGCGGACCGTCGCGCGTTGTGGATCGAGATCACGATCGTCCTGCTCGTCACGTTCGGACTCAGCGGACTGTCGTCGATCCTGTCGTTGCTCGAGTCCGCGCTCGCACCCGCGCCCTTGTCGGAGCAGACGGTCGCGTTGAACGTGCCGCGGTCGTCGCAGCAGCTGATCGACCTGTCCCGGCAGCTGCTCGGGATCGTGCGGCTGCTGGCGTGGGCGGCGCTCGGCGTCTACCTGCTGTGGCGCAGCGGAATCGGACCGAAGATCATCGGGTTCGCGCGACCGCACCTGCGCCGCGACGTGCTGCCCGGCGTCGGGCTGGCCGCGCTGATCGGCATACCGGGGCTCGGCCTGTATCTCGCGGCGCGCGCGATGAACCTGAATCTGAACGTCGCGCCGAGCGTCCTCGAGGACTACTGGTGGCGGTTGCCCACGGAAGTGCTGTGGGCGATCGCGAACTCGGCGGCCGAGGAGGTACTGGTCGTCGCGTATCTGATCACCCGGCTGCGGCAGCTCGGCTGGTCGGAGAACAGGTCACTGGTCGCGTCGGCGCTGCTGCGCGGCAGCTACCACCTCTATCAGGGGCTCGGCGGCGGTTTCGGGAACTTCGTCATGGGTCTGATCTTCGGCCGGTTCTGGCAGAAGACCTCGCGGCTGTGGCCGCTGGTGGTCGCGCACGCGCTGATCGACTCGGTCGCGTTCGTGGGGTATCAGGCGCTGCGCGGACACGTGTCCTGGCTGCCGTGACGAGTCCCCCGGGCCGGCGCTCGTACGTGAGCGGCGGTTCTCGCGGCCGCGGAACGTACAGTTGACGCGTGAACGGCGACCGTCCCGACCCCCGGTATCGGCCGCGGCCGCCGCAGGGGCCGCCGCCTCGCCGTCCCGTACCCCCGCCTCGTCCCGTGCAGTCCGGACCGCCGCCCGAGGGCCCGCAGGTCATCCGCCGCGACGGCCGTCCGGCGCCGCAACAAGCCTGGTCGCAGGCGCCGAATCCGACGTACCGGCAACCCGCGGCGCCCTCTCGCACGGCACCGCCCCCGCGGCGGCCGCAATCGCAGCAGTCCCGGGACTGGGCACCCACGCAGACCCCGCAACGGTTCAGCGAACCGCGGCGGTCCGCCGAGCGAGGCCCGCAGCAGCGCCGCGCGCCGGCGCCCCCGGCCGGTCCACCACCCGGCGCCCCGCCGCGCCGACCTCGGCCGGCTCCCGGTCCGGCGCCACGCCGACGTCGGCCCGGATCGTTCCGCCGGTGGACGCGACGCATCGCACTCGCAGTCGTCGCGCTGCTCGTACTGACGGTCGCCGGGGTGGTCTACCTCGACGGCAAGCTCACCCGCATCGACGCCCTCGCCGACTACCCGGAACGCGTCGCGGACACGCCCGGCACGAACTGGCTGCTCGTCGGATCGGACAGCCGCACGGGGCTGACCGCCGAGCAGGAACAGGAACTGGCGACCGGCGGTGAGGTCGGCCCCGAACGCACCGACACCATCATCCTGGTTCACGTGCCGAACGGCGGCGGCGCCACCACGATGGTGAGCCTGCCCCGCGATTCCTACGTGTCGATCCCCGGATACGGGCAGGACAAACTGAACGCGTCGTTCGCGGTCGGCGGCCCGGCGCTGCTCACGCAGACCGTCGAGGGCGCGACCGGCGTGCACGTCGACCACTACGTCGAGATCGGATTCGGCGGGTTCGCGTCGATCGTCGACGCGCTCGGCGGCGTCGACATCTGCGTGCCGTATCCGATCGAAGACCCGCTGGCCGGGATCAACCTTCAGGCCGGCTGCCAGGAACTGACCGGACCGGAGGCGCTCGGGTTCGTCCGAACCCGCGCGACTCCACTCGCCGACCTGGACCGCATGAACAACCAGCGACTGTTCATGTCGGCGCTGCTCGGCAAGGCGACCGGCCTCGGCACGATGCTCAACCCGTTCCGGCTGTGGTCGCTCGCCTCCGGGGCGACCGCGACCCTCGAGGTCGACGACGGCACCCACTTGTGGGACCTGGCTCGCCTGGCGTGGGCGATGCGCGGCGAGACGGTGACCGCGACGGTGCCGGTCGGCGGGTTCGAGGATGTCTGGGGCTCCGGCAACGTCCTGCTGTGGGACCGCGAACGCGCGATTCCGTTCTTCGAGTCCCTCGCGGACGACCGGCCGATACCCCCGGAATTGCTCACGCCGACCCCTTGACAAAGGGGCTCGGAATGAACTCAGGCTTGGCTCACACTAGTCAGCCAAGGCAAGGCTGATCTTGATGAGCGTAGCCTCCGTTTGGATGCGCGAGCCTCTGACCTGCACTAATGTGACCGCAATGACGACCATGGGTGCGACGAACAAGAGCAAATTCCATTCGCTGCTGCACGATCAGATCCGCAACGAATTCACCGCGTCGCATCAGTACATCGCCGTCGCAGTGTTCTTCGACAACACCGATCTGCCGCAGCTGGCCAAGCTCTTCTACGCGCAGTCCGTCGAGGAGCGCAATCACGCGATGATGATCGTCCAGTACTTCCTGGACCGGGATATGGCGGTCGACCTCACCGGTGTCGACGCCGTGCAGTCGATGTTCGACAGCGCCCGCGAGGCCATCGCCCTCGCGTTGACGCAGGAACAGAGGGTCACCGAGCAGATCGTCGAGCTCGCCCGCGCCGCTCGCGACGACGGCGACTACCTCGGCGAGCAGTTCATGCAGTGGTTCCTCCAGGAACAGGTCGAGGAGGTCGCCACCATGAACACGCTGCTCACGGTCGCCGACCGCGCCGGCACGAGCCTGTTCCACATCGAGGATTTCGTGGCCCGGGAGATCAACAGCAGGGTCGCGGCTCCGGCGGTGAACGCTCCGGCTGCGGCCGGCGGCACCATCTGAGTTCGCCCTGGGGTTCATTTCCGAACGGGGTTCATCTCGAAACGCGGCACCGTCCGGCAGACCGATTCGGGTCTTCCGGACGGTGCCGTTTCCGTTCAGGAAATGTTCAGCGCAGGGTCACCTGACGGCCGCGCAGGCCGTCACGCGAACGCCGCTCGGCGGCGGTGAGCGGCGTATCGTCGGCCAACGCGTCGTCGAGGCGGGCGCCGAACTCGAGGGTCGGCGCAATCCACTCGTCGGGATGCTTCTCCGGGTCCAGATCGAAAACCGGCACCAGCAGGCCGTGCGTGCGGAACGAACCCGCGAACCGCGATCCCTCACCCAGGTTCAGTCCGCCGGCTGCGTGCACCCGCGACAGCGCGACCATCAGCGCGTCCTCGTCCTCGGGCCGCACCCACCGCAGGTGCGCCTTCTCGCCGGCGTCGACCCACCAGGCACCGACGAGGCCGTCACCGGACAGCCGCGCCGACGGCATGATCGCGTCGTTGGCGTGCGAAACGGTGTGCGCGACGTCCGCCGCGACCTCGACGCCCTCGGGGATCCACCAGTTGAAGTCCTGGTGCACGGTGATCGACGGGACGGCGTCGGCGACGAGGAGATCCTGCAGGCGCGGGGTGTCGGCATCGGCGCCCGCGGACTGCAGCGACGTCCCGGGCTCGGCGGTGCGTGCCCACTCGATCGCGGCACCGAGGTCGGCGGCCGGATCCGATCCGGGTGCGGCCAACTGCAGACCGACGTAGGCGACGACGTCGTCGCCCTCGTTGCGGACCAGCGCGGCGACCGCACCGGGCAGCACCGTCGCGGCGATGAGGGTACGGCCCTCGACCGGGGTCGCCAGCGGCAGTTCGACGAGCGCCGACGGCACGAACTCGCGCAGCGCGACGAGGTCGCATTCGGCGGCCAGGCCCTCGAAGGGCCGCGTCACCGAGGACGACGCCGCTTCCCGTTCGGCCCGCCGCTGCTCGAGCTTGGCGGCGCGGTTGCTGCCGGGCTTCGGTCCACTGTTTCTCTTGCTCTTCTTGGCCACCGCGCCAACCTACACGCCGCCCTGAACAGCCAGTAGCTGCTTGGTCCGCCCCGGATGGTTCGTGGCGACCCAGCCGACGCCGAGTTCGCGGCACAGTTCCACGTCCACCGGATCGTCGACCGTCCAGCAGTAGGTCGCGCGGCCCGCCGCGGCTGCCCGGTCCACGAGGTCGCGGTGCTCGCGCAGCGTCGCGATCGACGGTCCGATCGCGGTCGCCCCGACGGTCGTCGCGGCACTGCCACCCAGGTAGTGCGAGGTGTCGCCGAGCAGCACGGTCGGCAGCAGCGGCGCGGACCGGCGGATCCGCCACACCGCGCTCGCCGCGAACGACATCACCACGATCCTCGAGAAATCCGCGGATGCGGGGGTGGCCAGCCCGAATCGGGCGAGCTCTGCGAGCAGTTTGGCTTCGACGAGTCCGCCGTAGCGCACCGGATGTTTCGTCTCGACGAACAACTTGACCGGCAGGCTCGTCCAGTCCAGCACCAGTTCGAGGAGTTGCCGCAGGGTCAGCAGCGACGCCGGTTCGCCGGGGTTGCCGTAGTCGAATGCCGACAGTTCGTCGAGCGACATCTCGCTGACCACACCGGTGCCCGAGGACGTGCGGTCGATGGTGCGGTCGTGGACGCACACCAGGTGTCCGTCCCGGGTGAGCCGCACGTCGCATTCGAGTCCGTCGGCGCCTTCCCGCAACGCCAGCTCGTAGGCGGCGAGGGTGTGCTCGGCCTTGGCCGCGGACGCGCCGCGGTGCGCGACGACGCGGGGCGCTTCGTGCTGGTTCACGACACGACCGCCTCGGTGGGTTCCCGCCGCTGCGCAGACCCGCCGGACGATCCGACGGCCTCGACCGGTTCGTCGGGGACAGAACGCTGCGCGGCGGGTTCGATCGGGGCGATCGGCGAGTGCACCGGGCCGGACGCGACGGTGAGCTGCCGGTACTTCAGCGGGCGACCGCGCAGGTCGGCGCCGTCGAACAGCCGCAGCACGCGCAGCGCCGCGACGGCGACGACCGCGGCGACCGCGGCGGCCAGTGCGGACAGGATCACCCCGTCCGCGCGGGCCTGCAGGGTGTCGCGTTGCCGCCACAGCAGGGTCACGACGACCAGGACGGCGCTGACCACCCACAGCACCCACCACGTGCGGATCGCACGACGCAGCCGCGGGCTCCCGTCGTCGATCTCGGTGAGGAACACCCCCGGCAGCGCGAGATTGACCAGCGGAATCGCGCACCCGAGCACGATCAGTGCGGGCGGCCGCGGATCCGAGGTCCCGCGCGCCGCGTACATACGCGCGCGGACCCGGATCAGCCGCAAGGCCGCCGCGACGACGGCAACGAGTGCGACCAGTGGCGCGAGCACCTGGGTGGAGCCGACGGCGGCGTCGGACAGTGCGAGCGCGACCGGATCGACGAGACGGGTGCGGTTGAACAGCAGCAGCCCGTAGCGGACGGTCTCGGCGAGGGCGGCGGCCGCGAACAGCACCGCCGTCGCGACGAGGAGCGTCGGTGCCACCTCGGCGAGTTTCTCGGCGCGGGTCGGTTCGTCGAAGTCCGGGATCGAGCGAGGATCGCGCAGACCCCAGCGCGGCACCTCCTCGTACCGAGGTGTCGGACCGCCCGCCGAGTTGCCCGGACCGGGCGGGACCGAGCGGGAGGTCGCGGTGCCGGTGGACGGGACGGCCACCCAACGGAAGTTGCGGCGCGCCGGCGGCACCGGCCGCTGCGGGTCGACGGGCGAGAGCAGGAGCCCGCGGCAACCGGGGCACCATTGACGCGGCTGGCCCGTGACCGGCCAGCGGTGTTCGCAGCGGACGCAGATCTGATAGGCGGGCATCAAAAGATCTTCGCCGGGATGTCGCCGTCGGAGGCCAGCGGCAGGCCGTTGCGCTGCCAGGCCACCATGCCACCGTCGACCTGGAAGGCGTCGAAACCGATGTTGTTGAGGTACGCGACGACACCGAGGGATCGGCCGCCCTGCCGGCACACGACGTAGACCTCGGCGTCGATGTCGATGTCCTCGATACGGGCGGGGACCTCACCGATCGGGATGTGCTGCGCGCCCGGTGCGTGACCCGAATTCCATTCGTCGGCTTCGCGCACATCCAGGATCACCACGCCGTCGCCGGCCTCCGGGACATCGGCGACCGATACGGTGGGAACATCGGAGAAGCTCACATCGTCAATAGTGGCACGCGGCATGCAGTGCCGCAGCCGTCGACGCGACGCTGCACCACCGTCGCGTTACGCAGTTGTCACGGTGCGGCCACATTCATGACAAGAAGCGAGCCCGAAATCTCCACGGCGACGGAGTTATCCACAGTTTCCACAGGTTCATCCCCAGTTTTCGGGGTCATTCACAGCTCGTACCCCGCACTGCCCGGGAACATTTCGATCCCAGCCCCGCGACATGTCCGAATCATCGTGCGCCGCATCGGCACCTCCCGTACCACCGCCGCCGCCCGTCGGCGCGCCGCGCACGTATCGGCACCGAACTGAAAGGATCGTGGCATGGACCTACGGATCTTCACCGAACCCCAGCAGGGCGCCACTTATGCCGATCTCCTCGCTGTCGCGCAGACGGCCGAGCGGCTCGGATACGGGGCGTTCTTCCGATCCGACCACTACCTCGCCATGAACAGCAAGGGCCTGCCCGGCCCCACCGACGCGTGGATCACCCTGGCCGGCCTGGCGCGGGAAACCTCGACGATCCGGCTCGGCACCCTCGTCACGTCCGCGACGTTCCGGCATCCGGGACCGCTCGCGATCACCGTCGCGCAGGTCGACGCGATGAGCGGCGGCCGCGTCGACTTCGGGATCGGCGCCGGCTGGTACGAGGAGGAGCACCTCGCGTACGGCATCCCGTTCCCGCCCTTGCAGGAGCGTTTCGACAAGCTGGAGGAATCCCTGGCCGTGATCACCGGCCTGTGGGAGACCCCGGTCGGAAAAACCTTCTCGTACGAGGGCGCGCACCACCGGATCCTCGATTCGCCGGCCCTGGCGAAGCCCGCGCAGCGGCCGGGTCCGCCGATCGTCATCGGCGGCAAGGGCAAGCGCCGTACCCCCGCGCTCGCGGCCCGCTTCGCCGACGAGTTCAACGTGCCGTTCGAGTCGGCGGCGGAGTCCGCCCGGTTGTTCGCGCGAGTTCAGGATGCGTGCCGCGCCGTCGACCGCGACCCCGCGGAGCTCGTGTGGTCGAACGCGCTCGTGCTGTGCTGCGGACGCGACGAGGACGAGATCGCCCGTCGTGCCGCACGCCTCGGACGTGAGGTCGACGAACTGCGCGAGAACGGCCTGGCCGGCACGCCGGCGGAGGTCGTCGAGAAGATCGGGCGTTACGCCGAGGTCGGAACGCAGCGAATCTACCTGCAGATTCTCGATCTCGCGGATCTCGACCACCTCGAGCTGGTCGCGCAGGAAGTACTGCCGGCGGTGCGCTGAGCTCTGGCGCCGACGGATCAGTAGCTGTTGGTGGAGCCGAGGAAGATCTCGATGTCCCGGCTCCACCGGCGGGCGCGCGCGAGATCCAGGCGCCACCGGGTGAGAGTGAACACCGCACCGGCGACGAGCATCGTCCCGATCCAGGCGGACACGCCCACCAGCACCGACGACACCTTTGCGCTCGTCGCATCCATCGGCGGCAGCGTCTGCCGGCCGTCGGCGTCGACCCAGACCGGAACCTGGCTGCCGGCCGCGGTGGTGGCGTCGACTTCGATGTTGCCGTGTCGGGTCTCGCGGCCCCACGTCCACGAGGCCGGGACCGTCGCAGGCCCGGCGAGCGCGTAGTCGCCGTAGGTGGCGGCGGGCGTCGCCGGGATGTCCTCGGTCGTGGCCGTCACCAGGGACCGCTCCGCGGTCTGCTGGGCCGACATCTCGAGCTGGGTGTCCCAGGTGTGGGCCCCCGCCCACACGGACACCGGAATCATCGCGGCGACGAGGACGATGAGTACGGCCACAAGCCGCGCTTCGATCCGGTCGGTGCGGCGTACGAGAGGATTGCGACGCCGGGAGGATCGGCGCGCGGTTCGCAGATACGCCGCCGTGCTGTTCACCATGTCGAATCCGGTCCTTCCCCCACGTCCGTTGCTCATTCCAGGTTGGTCCGCCGAACCGGGAAGGGCAAGAGGGTAGGCCTTATATCACATGGGCACCGGCGTGCGCGAGGGCTGTTGGTCCGATCCGGGGAGAGCCGTCAGAGACCGAGACCGACGGGGCAGCTGACACCGGTCGCGTGCACCGGGCAATAACCGTTCGGGTTCTTCGCGAGGTACTGCTGGTGGTAGTCCTCGGCGTAGTAGAACTGCGTCAGCGGGGCGATCTCGGTGGTGATCGCGCCGTATCCGGCTGCGGCCAGGCGCTTGCCGAACGCTTCCGCGGTGGCCTCGGCGACCTCGATCTGCGATTCGTCGAACGTGTAGATCGCGGACCGGTACTGGGTGCCGCGGTCGTTGCCCTGCCGCATGCCCTGCGTGGGGTCGTGGTTCTCCCAGAACTGCTGCAGGATCTGCGCGTATCCGATCACCTGGGGGTCGAAGACGACGAGCACCACCTCGGTGTGCCCGGTGCGCCCCGAGCAGACCTCCTCGTAGGTGGGGTTGGGGGTGTAACCACCCGCGTAGCCGGCCGCGGTCGAGTACACACCGTCGAGTTCCCAGAACTCCTTCTCGGCCCCCCAGAAACAGCCCATGCCGACGACGGCCGTCTGCAGGCCGTCCGGGAACGGCGGGGTGAGGCGATGTCCGTTGACGTAGTGCCCGTCGGGCACGGGGATGGGGTCGGGTCGTCCGGGCAATGCCTGCTCGCGGCTGACCATCACGGATTTGGCGGTCTTATCGGAGTAGATCTCGTCGAACCAGGACATGGTCCCGATGCTACGCGCGCGTTTCGCTCTCGGTCCGGGTCGCGACGGCGGCACCGGTCGCCGGTGTGCGGAGGACCCACCGGTCGGTGATCCAGCGCCCGGCCGGGACCTCGACGAAGCGGTAGAGCGCCTCGGACACGAGCCCGCACACCACCGCGAACGCGAGCACGGCACCGGTACGGCCGAGATGTCCGACCGTGTTCTCGTACACCCGGTACAGCACGAGCGTGTGCACGAGGTAGATCGCGAAGCTGCGGGTCGCCGTCCAGTACACGACCCGTGAGCGGGCGAGCCGGCCGTCGTAGCGGGCGAGCAACACGACGGTCGCGGTGACCACGACGATCGTCCACAGGTAGCGGGTGCCGGCCCAGTACACCTGGTAGTCGGTGGCCACCCACACGACCATCACCTGCGCGAGCATCGCGAGGATCAGCGCGCGGGGTCGGGCCAGCCGCGCCCAGCCCAGGTAGATGATCTGGCCGAGGAAGACGGTCGGGAGGGTCGCGGCGATCTTCGACAGGAACGGCACCGCGTACGGCTGCGGGATGTACAGGTTGTAGAAGATCACCATCATGCATACCGCGGCGCCGAGGGTCGGCATCGCGGTCGGCGCGGCCCGCAGGAGCGGGCGCGCGATCACGCAGTAGAGATAGAACGTGACCTGGACCGCGAGGGTCCAGGTCACGCCGAGCACCGCGACCTCGGGTTTGAGGAAGAAGCCGCCGAGGAAGAAGCTGAGTGCCGCTTCGACGTCGGAGATTCCGGTCTGCCCGCTGAACATGCCGTTGATGCCGAGTCGCACCAGCACGATCGCGGCGAGGACCGCGACCCAGAATCCGGGCAGCAGGCGGGCCCCGCGGGCGATGAGGAACGGGCGGGCGTCCTGCCGGATCGCGGATCGGGTGATGAGCATCCCGGTCAGCATCATGAACGCGGCGACGCCGAGGAACGAGAGGTGCTGGTTGAGTTTCGCGCCGTCGACGAGAACGTCGTAGACGAGGTCGATCCCCCACCATCCGGTGCCGAGATCGTCGATCAGATAGAACGAGATATGCGAATACACGACGGCCAGAACGGCGAGTGTCTTCAGCAGATTCACGCCCGGAAATTCGACCCGCGGCGCTTCGCCGCCGCGTGCCGGATCGCTCGGAAGTGGCCGAAACACCCCGTAATGTTAATGTCCGGTTTACCTTCGCGCCGAATCTGCCTACGTTTGCACTGGTAGAGACCTTTGTCGCATTCCGAACCATCCAACAGCCCTCGACAGCGGTACGTCGGATATGCCGGAACCGGCTGCGTCCGAGTGTTGCGCAGGGTGTACTTATGAGTTTGGGTGGAAACCCAGAAGTACCGAAAACATGGACGGGCCGACAGGCCCGCAGATGAAGGGACCCTCGTGGCTGAGTACACGCTTCCGGAACTGCCCTACGACTACGCGGCCCTCGAGCCGCACATCTCCGCGAAGATCATGGAGCTGCACCACAGCAAGCACCACGCGACCTACGTCGCCGGCGCCAACACGGCCCTCGAGAAGCTGGCCGAGGCCCGCGACAACGGCACGATGGCTGCGCAGGCCACCAAGCTGGAGAAGGACCTCGCGTTCCACCTCGGTGGTCACACCAACCACTCGGTGTTCTGGCAGAACCTTTCCCCCGAGGGTGGCGACAAGCCGGAAGGTGAGCTCGCCGCCGCCATCGACGACGCCTTCGGTTCGTTCGACAAGTTCCGCGATCACTTCTCGGCCAACGCGAACTCGATCCAGGGCTCCGGCTGGTCCATCCTGGCGTGGGATTCCATCGGCCAGCGCCTGCAGATCGTGCAGCTCTACGATCAGCAGGGCAACATCTCCATCGGTCTGGTTCCGCTGCTCATGCTCGACATGTGGGAGCACGCCTTCTACCTGCAGTACCAGAACGTCAAGGCCGATTATGTCAAGGCCTTCTGGAACATCGTGAACTGGGCGGATGTCCAGGCCCGCTTCGAGCGCGCCCGTACCCAGACCGCCGGTCTGATCGTCTAGTCACGCCGCACACTCTGCGCCGAGAGGGACGCCGGATGTCCGGCGTCCCTTTTTCGTGTCCGGCGCCTGCACTGCTGGCACTCGAACCCCCTTGTGTGCCAGCCGGGAACCGGTCATTCTTCTCATATACCCGACGAGGTGTACCGATCGGCGCTGCGCGCCGCTACGACTTCGACTGGGGAGGTTGCGGGATGAACGGACGCGAACGAATCGAACTCGCCGCCTTCCAGGCCGCCGGATCACTGCGTGGTTTCGTGGTCTCGGGACGCTGGCCCGAGAGCACCCGCGAATGGACCCAACTGCTGGCGATGACGGTGCGGGTCGCGTCGCTTCCCGGCCTGCTTCCCACGTCCACCGTCTTCGGGGTGCGTGAGGAACTGCCCGACGATCCGGAACCGGGCACGGTCGGGCTGGTGGTGGCCGAGGGGCCGGTGCTCGGCGCGGAGGCTGTCGAGCCGGGGCGGTTCGCGGCCCATCAGCCACCGGCGCTGATCATGCTGCATCCCCCGTCGGAGACGACACCGTCCCTGCCCGAGAACGCGGGCGTCGCGTCGGGGTGCGTCCTGCTGCCGGGGCTGCCGCATCTGGGGCTGGAGCATCGGGCCGCGTGGGTGGAGGCCGAAGCCGACGGCACCGTGACGGCACTGGTCAGCAGGGTGGGCGTGGATCCCAACAGCGATCCCGACACCGCGATTCTGGCCATGCTGCTCGCAGCGTGACCGTCCTCCACATTCTCGAGTTCGGGTCACCAAACTTAGTGCGCCCTTTGCGATTTCGCTCCTGACGCGCTATCGTTGCCGAAGCGAAGGGGAGTAGCCCCCAATCGCTCGGTCGACATACTGGCACGACCCTTCGGGGTCCGGCCCGGCCGGGTGAACCGGATACATCGAATCCGGTGGGCGAGACCTTCGGCCGTCGACGCATCCCGCGCCGGCGACCGGAGGAAGCCCGTTTCCTCCATTTCGGACAGGAGGAACGACCCCGATGATCGCCGCGATCGCACTGAGTTTCGCAGTCGTCTTCATCGCCGAACTCGGCGACAAATCCCAGCTCATGGCAATGACGTTCGCGCTGCGCTACCGCTGGTGGGTGGTCCTGTCCGGCATCCTCGCCGCGACCACAGCCGTGCATCTCGTCTCGGTCGCCGTCGGTCACTACCTCGGGGTCGCCATCCCGTCCACGGCCCTCGCGATCGTCGGCGGTGTCGCGTTCGTGTCCTTCGGATTGTGGACACTGCGCGGCGATTCACTCGACGAGGACGAGCAGAACAAGGCCGCGCGCGTCACCCGGTCCGCGTTCCTCGCCGTGACCTCCGCATTCTTCCTGGCCGAACTCGGCGACAAGACCATGCTCGCCACCATCACACTGGCCGCCGACAACGACTGGGCCGGCGTGTGGATCGGATCGACGATCGGCATGGTCGCCGCCGACGCGCTCGCCGTCGTCGTCGGCGCCGTGCTCGGTAAGCACTTGCCGGAGAACGCAATCCGGCTCGGCGCCGCGGCACTGTTCTTCGCGTTCGGCGCCTGGATGCTCGGCGAAGGCCTGGCCCCCGGCACTCCGGCCGGGCTCATCGCCGGTGTCGCGACGCTCGCGGTGGCCGCGGCCATCGCCGTCGTCCGCACCTACGCGCCCGGCCGTCGCCGGGCCGGTGCGCCGCGCGTTCCCGTCGACCACTGAGCCGGAGTCTCATCGCAGGCCGGAACGCCCGGTATTCGCCGACGTGGGAGTCCGCCGACGGATTCGAGCAGTTCGCCAGGGTCGCGGCTGGCGCGTCCGGTGTGTCGATTTAGTACGTATTTCGAACCGTAGCAAGGTTTTTGGATCCGTCAACCGTTTCGGGAGGCGTCCGGCAGCCGGGACACCGCAGCCCGGAGGGTGATGCGCCTCCCGATTCACGCGTGGTCGCGAACCGCTCGTTCCCGCGCGCCCGCAGGAGTATGCTTGCCGATAGGCAATTAATATCCGGGGAGGCGACGTGGCTACCGACAGCACACGATTCGAGAACGACGAGATCGCGCGGCTGCGCGTCACCTTCGGCAAGATCGCCCGTCGCGTCGACCGCCGATCGTCCGGCGAGGACGGTCTCACCCGCAGCCAGTTCTCGCTGCTCTCCACCGTCGCGCGGCACCAGGACATCGGTGTGCGCGAGCTCGCCGAGATCGAGGGCATCAACCCGACGATGCTGTCGCGGATGCTCGGCAAGCTCGAGGACGCCGGCCTGCTCACCCGCTCCCCCGACCCCGGCGACAAACGTGTGGTCCGGGCCCGGATCACCGACGCGGGACGGGAACGATTCCTGCATCTGCGCGAGGTCCGGACCGCCCTGTTCGCCGAAAACCTCGCGGCGTTGTCCGACGAGCACAGCGACGCGATCCGCCGCGCGCTCCCCGCGCTCGAAGCCCTCGCCGAGAGCATGGCCGACGCGGGGTGCCGCCCGTGACAGTCCTCGCCGACCTGCGCGGACAGACGTTCGCCGCACTCCGCGGTGCGAACTTCCGCCGCTACATCACCGGCCAGGCCGTCTCCCTGATCGGTACCTGGATGCAGATCGTCGCCCAGTCGTGGCTGGTCCTCGAACTGACCGGTTCCGGCACCGCGATCGGCGTGGTGCTGGCGCTGCAGACCGTGCCGATGCTGCTGCTCGGTCCGTACGGCGGCGTCGTCGCCGACCGGGTGGACAAGCGCAGGCTGATGATCGGGCTCCAGACGATGATGGGGCTGCAGGCACTGGCCCTGGGCCTGCTCACCGTGACCGGCACCGTCGAGCTGTGGCACGTGTGGGTGCTTGCCGTGCTGCTCGGCCTGAACCAGTGTTTCGAGAACCCGGCCCGCCAGTCGTTCATGCTCGAGATGGTCGGCCCCGAGGACCTGCGTAACGCCGTGAGCCTGCAGTCCGTGCTGGCGGCGTGTTCGCGCATGATCGGACCGGCCGTCGCGGGCCTGGTCATCGCCGCCGGCGGCCTCGGCGTGTGCTTCCTGCTCAACGCGGCCAGCTTCGTCGCGGTCGTGGCGTCGCTGTTGCGGCTTGACGTCTCCCGGCTCGATCCGTCGCCCCTGGCCGAGCGGGCGCGCGGACAACTACGGGAAGGTCTGGCCTACGTGCGGCGCAGTCCCGACCTCGCGGTGCCGCTGCTCATGATGGCGCTGGTCGGTTGTCTCGCGTTCGAGTTCCAGGTCGTGCTTCCCGTCGTCGCGGAGCACGTGCTCGACGCGGGGGCCGGCGGCTACGGCTTCCTCACCGCCGCGATGGGTGCCGGGTCCGTCGTCGGCGGGCTCGTCATCGCCACCTGGGGCCGCACCGGCGTCAAACCGCTGGTGGCGACCGCACTCGCGTTCGGTGTCGCCATGGCCGCCGCCGCGGCCGCGCCGAACCTGGGATTCATGATCGTCGCGATGGCCCTGGTCGGCGGGCTGAGCGCCTCGTTCACCGCGACCACCAACAGTTCGCTGCAGCTCGCGGCGGCCCCGACGATGCGCGGCCGGGTCATGGCCCTGTGGTCGGTGGCGTTCCTCGGTTCCACCGCGATCGGCGGCCCCTTCGCCGGATGGGTGTGTGAGGAGTTCGGCGGCCGGGCCGGGCTGCTGCTCGGCGCCGTCGCGTGCCTGGTCGCGGCCGGGCTCGGCGCAGCGCTCCTGGTCCGCGGGCGGAGCCGCGCGCTCCCCCCGGTCGACGCGGCCGTCGTCGACGGCTCCGCGTAGCCGCTGGACGTCCCGATCCGCGGTCGCCACGCTAGGGTTCGAACCCAGACGAGGCGTGCCGACCGGGCCGCCGGAACAGGAGTACAGCAGTGGAAATTCAGGGAACCGCAGCACTGGTCACCGGTGCGGCGTCCGGGCTCGGCGCGGCCACCGCGAAGCGCCTCACCGACGCCGGTGCGACCGTTTTCGGTCTCGACCTCGCCCAATCCATCGAGCGGGTGGGTGGCAAGGCTCCCGAGGGCGTCACACTGCTCGCCACGGACGTCACCAGCGCCGACGACGTGCAGGCCGCGGTCGACAAGATCGTCGAGTCGGGTGTGCCGCTGCGCACGGTCGTCAACTGTGCCGGTGTCGGCTGGGCCGGCCGCATCCTGTCGAAGAACGGCCCGCACGACCTCGAGCTGTTCCGCACCGTCATCACCGTGAACCTGCTGGGCACGTTCAACGTGATGCGCCTGGCCGCGGACGCCATCTCCAAGACCGACCCGGTCGACGATGCCGGCCAGCGCGGCGTCATCGTCAATACCGCGTCCGTAGCTGCATTCGAGGGCCAGATCGGGCAGATCGCGTACTCCGCATCCAAGGGCGGCGTGCACGGCATGACCGTTCCCGCCGCCCGCGACCTCGCGCAGTTCGGTATCCGCGTCAACACGATCGCCCCCGGCATCGTCGACACCCCGATGCTCGCCGGTGTCACCGAGGAGTACCGCAAGGGCCTCGAGGCCGGGGTGCCGTTCCCGTCCCGCCTGGCCCAGCCCGCCGAGTACGCCCAGCTCGTGCAGATGATCGTCGAGCACGATTACCTCAACGGCGAGACCATCCGCATGGACGGTGCGCTGCGCATGGCGCCTCGCTAGGCGGCTCCGCCGCCCGTGCGTGGTTTCGGTAGTCCCTACTACCAAAACCGCGCACGGGGCACGGCTACCTCGGCAGGAGGTACGAGCCCGGGTACAGCAAGTAGGAACGCTGACGGGAAACGTCGACCCGGGAAACTCCGACCGCCCCAGCGACAGTCACCGCCAAGGTCACGAAAAGTACAGCCACAGTGCATATTCTGCGGAGCATGAGACATCCTTTCTGATGTGTTCTCGTCCATCCATCTATGCACCGATGAACGGGATTCGCTATTCGAAACGCCCTGCGGCGGCCCAGTTGATTCGATCGAACGACGAGTCACACTCGAGGTATGACCCCCGCAGCAGCAGTCGTACGGGTGGCGATGGCCGTCGTCGCCCTGGTCGCGGTGGCGGGCCTCGCACTGTGGGCCGGCCAGCGGCGGTTGATCTATCTGCCGGACGCATCCCCACCGCCCCCGGCGGCCGAGGTCCTGCCCGGCGCCAGGGACGTCCGGCTCACCACGTCCGACGGGCTCGAGCTGGGCGCCTGGTTCGTCCCGGCAACCAATCCCACCGGCCCGGGCACCGGCTTCACCGTGCTGTTCGCTCCCGGGAACGGCGGCAATCGGCTCGACCGGGCACCGCTCGCCGCCGCCCTGTCCATGGCGGGTTTCGCGACGCTGCTGGTGGACTACCGCGGCTACGGCGGCAATCCGGGCCGTCCCACCGAGGCCGGTGTCGCGCTCGACGTGCGCGCCGCCCGGCAGTTCCTCCTCGCCGACGAAGCAGTCCCGCCCGATCGGCTCCTGTATCTCGGGGAGAGCCTCGGCACCGGCGTCGCCGTCGAACTCGCCGCCGAGTATCCGCCGGCCGGCCTGCTGCTGCGCTCCCCGTTCGTCGACCTCCCGGCAGTCGCGCGGCACCACTATCCGCTTCTCCCCACGGCCCTGCTGTGGGACCGGTTTCCGGTCGCCGCCACCGTGGCCCGGATCGGGATACCCGTCACCGTCGTGTACGGCACGGCGGACACGATCGTCCCGCCCGCACAGAGTGAGCGGGTCGCCGCCGCGGCGCCGCATCTCGTCGAACGGGTCGTCCTGCCGGGCGTCGAGCACAACGACCCGCCCATGTTCGGGCGGCCGGTGGTCGACGCGCTGATCCGCCTGGCCGCCGCCGTCCGGTCGTGACGATCAGAGGTCGTCGATGTGCGGGATCTCCTTCACCGCACGGTCGGTCATCCACTCGCGCAGAATCTTCGTCGCGATGACATCGTCCTCGTTGTATTCGAGCAGACGCTGCCGCTGCGTCGGATCGGGCGCACCCTCGTAGCCGACGGCCTCGCGATACCAGCTCATCGACGCCTCCCCGCCGGCCTCCTCGTCGCGCCACCGATGTCCCGCGAGCGGCGCAATCTTCTTGAGCCCCTTGCCGTTCGGGCAAACGAACTGATCGGTCACGGCCTGGTACACGTCGACCCACTGCGGCGAGTCGATGAACGCGCGCACCTCAGCCTCACTCGGCACACCGGGCAACCCGTGGAACCGCCGCGCCGACGCCAGCAGCCACTTGTCCTCGGCTGTCCTCGAATAGCAGTACGCGGCAAAGGTTTTCCCACGACGCTCGGCGATCTTGCGCTGATCCGACAGCCACGTCCAGAACTCGCCGAAGGAGCGGGCCTCGTCGGCGGTGGGCACCGGATCCCAGGTCGCGAACGGCAGGTACTCCGAATCACCGTCCGCGTTGAGCAGCGTCCCCCACAGGTACGCACCGAACTCGTGGTAGCTCTCCATGTCGACGTCGACCTCGATGTCGGCGCGGTGCACGTGCACGTGCCCGTACCGCCGCACCAGGGGCGCCCCCGCCAGCCACGCCTTCGCCATCACGACCGTGTCCGCGAAGGACCCCTGCGGCCACACCTCGGGTTCCGTGCCGTCCCAGCGGGCCAGATCGTCGACGGTGTGCACGCCGAGTTCCCGCAGCACCGTCGCACGCTGACCGGGCGCCACCAGCGACACGTCGTGCGTCTGCACCAGCTGTGCGCGGCAGCGCGCCCACCACGGGCAGGTGCGGCACTCCCCGATCTGCGCCGGTTCGGTCGCGACCTCGCCGCGCGCGATCGCGATCCGGTCCACGAACCGTTCGTCGTAGTCGGCGAGCACCTCCGACAGGTCGTGCACGAGGATGCAGTCGCCGCCGTACCCGACCGCCCCGGCGACCTTCGCGGGGCTGGCCAGCCCGTGCCGTTCGAGCATCCGGTACAGCTGGGCGACGCGCATCTGGTCGCGGAGCTGGCTGCGCACCTTGCGGGTCTCGTCGATCGCGGGCTCCCACGCGAACAGCCCGGTCGTGGTCGCGCCACGACCCGGATCGGTGACCTTGTGGTTGACGACGATCACCGGGATGTAGCCGCCGCGTGCGGTGTCCCGCAGCAGGATCTCGGACCGGCCGCGCCGGCCCGTTTCGGGGTCGGCGGGCAATACCGCACCCCAGATCCGGTCGGCTCCGTCGCGGCACGCCCGGATCGTGTCCTCGGCGCGCCGGGACGCGGGCCCGTCGGCGGCGATCCGCACCCAGCCGGGCTGTGCGTCGAACAGTTGCCTGCGGATCGATTCGCGATGCGCCGCAGCGGCCTCCTGCCGCTGCTTCGCTCCGGGGTTCTCCGGTGCTGCCGCCAAGTCCTCGGGAAACGTTGCGTCCAGATACACCCGGTGACGGCACCTCGTCAGCGCGCTCGCCTCGATCAGGACGGGCGATCGCCGCTTTTCGATGGGTGCATCCACAACTGTCCAGGGTATTCGTCCTAAGGTGAACCGATACCACCGGCACAGATAGCCTGATCTACAGGCGCCCGCTGCGCCGTCACACCGAATGGAGGGTGCTGTTCGATGGCGTTGTTCAACCGGCGGAAGCGTCGCGCCACCCGCAAGGCCGAGGCGAAGGCCCTGAAGCACAAGGCCGCGCTCGAAGCGAAGCTCGGAGCGAAGAACCAGTCGAGGCGGGATCGACGCGCCGCGAAGGCACAGGCCAAGATCGACAGAGAGCTCGTCAAGTCGCAGGCCCGGATCGAGAAACAGCAGGTCGCCACGCTCAAGGCCCAGGAGAAAGCCGCCGCCACGCAAGGATTCACCGCGGCGAAGGTGCGCCGCTATCTCGGCGTCGCGCGGTTGCTGGCGCCCGTGCTGGTGCCGCTGATCTACCAGGCCGTCACCGCACTGCGCGGGCAGCTCGACGCGCGCCGGGCGCAGCGCATGGGCATCGCGATCGACCAGCTCGGCGAGTTCACCGGGCACGGCGCGCGACTGAGCGCCCGCGTCGCAGGGGCCGAGCAGTCCGTCTCCAAGATCGTCGAGCAGCATCCGCAGGATGCCGAAACCCGCAAGTTCGCCGACGCCATCCGCGCCCGGCTCACCGATCTGACGACCGCGATCGGCGCGGCCGAGCAGATGCCCACTCAGCGTCGCCGCTCGGCACACGCGGCGATCTCCGCCGAGCTCGACGGCATCGAAGCCGACCTGCTGGCCCGGCTCGGGGTGCGCTGACGTTCCCGTGGCTACCGGTCCGGTCCTGCGCGGTGCGACCGCGGGTGCTCTGACAGCAGCACTCGCGATCGTCGCGCACGCCGCGGCCGGTGGCGGAATGCCCGCGGCACCGGGCGCGGTGCTGCTGGTCGCGATCGCCGCCACCGTCGGTGTCGCGGCTGCGCATCTACCGGCGGTGCCGACGGTCGCGTTGCTCGCGGCCGGCCAGGCCGGCACGCACGCCGTCCTGGCGACCGTCCCGGCCGAGCACACCCACCTGTCGTGGACGATGCTGGCCGCACACGTGGTCGCGGTCGCGGGATGTGCCCGGCTGCTCACCGTCGCCGGACGGCTGCACGCGGCGATCACCCGGGTGGTGCGCGCGGTGCTGTCGGCCGGTCCGGTGCCGGTCGACGCTCCGGTGCAGGTGGGACCGGGCGGTGCGGTGCGCCGGATCGTCGAGGCTCGACCGCCGCCGAGCATCCGTCGGAGGGGACCACCCGTCGCGGTCGCCTGAGCCGCATCTCCTCTCCGATCAGAAAGCCACATACCCGATGAAGACCCTCCCGACCCGCGCCGTCACGGCCGCGGGCATCACCGCTGCGACGCTGTTCGCCGGTGCCGGCGTCGCGTCCGCACACGTCGGGGTCGTCGCCCCCGGCGCCGCGCAGGGCGGCTACTCGGTGCTCACGTTCCGGGTGCCCACCGAGTCCGAAACGGCCGGAACCACCGCGGTGACGGTGGCACTCCCCGGCCTGAAGTCCGCGCGGACCGAGCCGATGCCGGGATGGACCGCGACCGTCACGAAAGACCCGGCGTCCGGCCTCGCGACCTCCGTGACGTGGACCGCCGACCCCGGTGTCGCCGTCGGTCCCGGCCAGTTCCAGCAGTTCCTGCTGTCCGCGGGGCCGCTGCCCGAACAGGACACGGTGTCGTTCCCGGCGGTGCAGACCTACAGCGACGGCCAGGTCGTCGCGTGGGATCAGGCCACGACCGGCGACGACGAGCCGGAGAAGCCGGCGCCGACCCTGACTCTCACCGCGGGCAGCGACGGCGACGCGCACGGCACCGAAACCACGGCAACCACCGACACCACGGCGACCTCCGAGGACGCCACCGACAACACCGCCCGCTGGCTCGGCGGGATCGGCCTGGTGCTGGGCGCGCTCGGCGCCGCCCTCGGGCTCGGTGCGTTCGCGAAGGGGCGACGCTCATGAATCGCATGTTCGCAGTCCTGGCCGCCCTGATCGCGGCACTACTGATGTCCGCAGGCCCGGCGTCGGCGCATGCTGTCGTCCTGTCCAGCAACCCGGATGAGGGCGCGCAGATCGCGCAGGCACCCGAGCGGGTGTCGGTGACGTTCAACGAGCCGATGCAGGAGCAGTTCGCGGCGCTCACCGTCGTCGGACCGGACGGAAATCTGTGGTCACACGGCACTCCCGCGGTCGCCGGCGCGACCGCCAGCGTCGAGGTCGGCGAGCTGGGGCCGGCCGGCCAGTACACCATCGCGTTCCGGATCACCTCCGCCGACGGTCACCCCGTCAGCGGCACGCGCACGTTCACGCTCACGCAGGACGGAGCGGGCACGCCCGGCAAACCGGCCGCCGGCACGAGCACCGATTCACCGTCGTCCTCCGCGGAGACCGACGGTGACGGCGGCGGCATCGCGGTGTGGTGGTTCGTCGCGGCCGCGGTCGTGGTGGTCGTGGGCGGACTGTGGTTCGCGTTGCGCAAGCCGAAGGCCTGATCGCCGTGTGGCGGGTGCGCCGGCGGTGGCTGCTCGGTGCCGCCGTCGGCGCAACCGCGGGCGTGGCCGCCGGATGGCTGCTGGCCGCGCCGGAGGGGTCGAGCTGGGTGCGCGCCCTGTCGTTGTGCGCGGGCGTGACCGTGCTGGGCCTGGCCGCGGTCGGGGTCGCGGTCCGCGGCGACCGTCGTCCCCCCGTCGCGTTCGCCGATCTGTGGCGGGCGATCGCCGCGCTCGGCGGGGTGTGGCTGGTGTGCGAGGGCGCGCTGCTGGTGTTCGAGGCGGCCGCAGTGGCCGGGGTGCCGGTCACCCGGCTCGACACCGGACGGTTCGCGCAGTTCGCCGGGACCGTGGGGTCCGGGCGGATCGGCGTCGCGGCGTTCGTGTGCGTCGCGGTGTGCACCGTCGTCGCGGTGGCCGCGTATCGGCGGGGCGCGTCGTGGCCGACGGCTCCGGTGCTCGCGGCGGCAGCGCCGGCCCTGATCGCGCGACCGGTCTCCGGGCACATGGCGCAGCAACCTCTGGGGTCGTTGCTCGACGCGGTGCACGTCCTCGCGGCCGGTCTGTGGGTCGGTGTGCTGGTCGCCCTCGCGCTGACGGTGCGGTCCCGGGGTGCGTGGGCCCGGTTGCTGCCGCGCTATTCGACGCTCGCGGTGTGGTGCGTCGTGGCGCTGGTCGCCACCGGGGTGATCGACGCGGCGGTACGGCTGGGTTCGGTGTCCGCCCTGGTGGACACCGGGTACGGCCGGATCGTGCTGGCCAAGGCGGTGCTTCTCGCCGGCCTGGTGGGCGTGGCGTCGTGGTGGCGTCGCACGTGGGTGCCCGCCGCGGCCGCCCACCGCGCGACCGCGGAGGTGTCACTGCGCAATGCGGTGCTCGAGGTGTGCGCGTCGTCGGTCGCGTTCGGGTTGGCCGCCGCCCTCGCGACCACCGCCTGAGCGTCTGCCCTCCCGGACCGTTCAGTCGAGGAGACTCGCCGCGCGCCGCAGATCGCGGACCAGCGACTCGAGGGCGTCGTCACGGCCGGTGCGCATCCGCAGGATCGCCGACGGATGCACGGTCGCGACGATCTGCGGATCGGACGGCAGCGTCAGTTCGGGGTCGGCGTGCAGGACCTGGCCGCGATGTTCGGTGATCCGGAAGGACGGGCCGAGCAGTGCCTGCGCGGCCGTCGCCCCGAGGCACACGAGCACGTCGGGGCGTACCGCCTCGAGTTCGGCGAACAGCCACGGCCGGCACGCGATCACCTCGCCGCGCGCCGGTTTCTTGTGGATGCGGCGCTTGCCGCCGGCGTCCCGGGCGAATTTGAAGTGTTTGACGGCGTTGGTCACGTAGACGTCGCCGCGGGCGATCCCGGCCTTCTCGAGGGCACGGTCGAGCAGGTGCCCGGCCGGTCCGACGAACGGCTCGCCTGCGCGGTCCTCCTGGTCGCCGGGTTGTTCGCCGACGAGCAGCAGTCGCGCGGTCGCGGGCCCGGCACCGAACACGGTGGGCCCGGCGTAGCGGTACAGGTCACAGCCGCGGCATCCGGCGGCAGCGGCGGCGAGGTCGTCGAGGTCGGTGCTGTGGGGCAGATACTGCTGGGCACCGGGATGCGTGGGCATACCTGCTGGATACCCCGTGGCCCGTGCGGGAACCGGACCGCCCCCCGACGGACGTATGAAATGTCACAGAAATGAAAGATTGCACAGCTGCAGAGTTACGATCGGGCGACCGATCCAGGAGACGACCCGATGCCGAGAATCGCGACCACGGCAGCGCAGACACGACGCCGCTCGACGGTGCGCAGTGTCCTTCGGCATCCCGCGACCCGCACCCTGCCGACTCTCGCCGTCGTCGTCGCGGCCGTCTGGATCCTCCGCGGCCAGCTTCCCGCTCTGTCCACGATCCGCGACGCCGTGCTCGCCGCCCAGCTGCAGTGGGTGATCGGCGCCTTCGCCGTCCAGATGGTCGCGATGCACATGCTGGCCCGCCTGCAGAACGTCGTGGTCGCCGCGTTCGGGGGCGAAATGTCGCGGCGCCGATCCGAACTGGTGACCTACGCATCCACTGCCGTGACGCAGGGACTGCCCGCCGGCGGTGCGTTCGCCGCGGGCTACAACTATCGCTGGCTGACGGTCGCGGGTCTGACCCCCGGCAACGCGGTGGTCGCGCTGACCCTGTCCACCGGGGTGTCGATGCTGGCCCTGTGCCTGGTCTATTCGGCGACCATCAGTCCGCAGGTGGCCGGGTGGATGGCCGACGACGTGCACAACATCGTCCTCGCGGCGTGCGTCGCCGCCGGGATCGCCGCGGTCGTGGGCGCCCTCGAGGTGGCCCGGCGCCGCGTCCCCGCCCCGAGCGTCGAGACCCCTCCGGGCGCCGGCTGGAAGGTGAAACTCACGCTCGCTCTCGCCGAGATCGTCCGCCTTCCGCGGGTGGTGTGGCACCGGGTGTTCGCGCTCACCACCGCGAAATGGGCCTTCGACCTGCTGTGCCTGATCGCGGCGT
This sequence comes from Rhodococcus zopfii NBRC 100606 = JCM 9919, assembly GCF_001895025.1. Lineage (GTDB taxonomy): Bacteria > Actinomycetota > Actinomycetes > Mycobacteriales > Mycobacteriaceae > Rhodococcus > Rhodococcus zopfii. The sequence continues at coordinate 186,843 of NZ_BCXI01000003.1, read as the reverse complement.
GCCTCGCGGTCGGTATCGAGGTGGGGGTCGCCTCGCTGGCCACCCTGCACGTCGCGACGCAGGTGGCCCGGCAGATCCCGCTGACCCCGGGCGGTATCGGCATCGTCGAGGCCGGTCTGGTCGCCGGTCTCGTGGCGCTGGGGTTCGATGCCGGCGCGGCCGCCGCAGCCGTCGCCATCTACCGGATGTGTACCTACTGGTTCCCCCTGGTCGCCGGGGCCGGGAGCATTCCGTTGCTGCGGCACGTCGCGCGGCGCGAGGCCGACCCCGCCCACGAGGCCGCGGCCGCATAGCTCGCCACGGCGCCGTGGCCCTGCACTACGGTGGTACCGATGGCTGGAGGAACCTCGTGACCGATACCGCGCCGAAGCTCTCACTGCGTTCGCGCAAACGGGCTCGGACGTGGACCGCGATCCACTCTGCGGCAGCTACCGCCGCGCTGACCCACGACCGTCTCGCCGACGTGACGATCGAGTCGATCGTCACGGAAGCCGACGTGTCCGCGCGCACGTTCTTCAACTATTTCGCATCGAAGGAGGACGCCGTCCTCGGCCTGCGTGCCCCCGCTATCGACGAGCGCACCGCGGCGGAGTTCACCCTCGGTGCGAACGAGGACGCCGTGGAGAAGGTCACTCGCCTGCTGTTCGACGTGCTGCAGAGCTCCGGCCCCGGCGCCGAGCAGCGCGAACGGAACACGGAGCTCATCTGCCGTCATCCGGAGCTGGCGCGGCGACGCATCGCGCACGTCGACACCGCGCAGTCGCTGGTGTCGGATCTGGTCGCGGAGAAACTCGGCGAGTCCGATCGCACCGTCACCGACGGTGTCGGCAGCCGCGAGGCCGCGCAGATGCTGGTCCTGTCGGCGGGCGCGATCATCCGGTTCGCGATGCGCTCGTCGATCGCGGAACCGGGGGTCGACGTCGAGGAACTCGTCGATCGGGCGCTCGCGGTGTTCAGGGAAGTTGTCGGGTTCCGGGGCGGGACGGGCCGCTGAGCCCGTTCAGGACGGGACGGTCGGCCGGTACCGGACCGGACCGAGCCCGCGCGCCACGACGACCGCGGTGATCGACGCGGCCGCCATGATGGACGCGAGCACCACGATCTGGAACCGGCCGGCCTCGAGCGGGGACAGGCCGCCGAAGATCGCCCCCACGAACGCCCCGGGCAGCGTCACCAGGCCGGTGGTCTTGGTCTGGTCGGTCGCCGGGATCAGCGCGGAGTGCACCGCGACCCGGGTGAGCTCGGCCGTCGACTGGCGCGGGGTGGCGCCGAGCGCGAGCCATCCTTCGACCTCCTCCCATCGGCTGTCGACGATCTCGAGGAAGCGCCGCCCGGCCAGTGCCGCGACGGTCATGGCGTTGCCGATGACGATGCCGCCGATGGCGAGCGCGTAGCGCGGCGACAGTTCGATCGCGCCGGTCGCGAAGACGATCAGCAGGGCCGCCCCGGCGCCGGCCAGCACCGCGACCGCGACGATCCCGAGGGTGGCGGTGCCGCGTCCGATCCGGCGCGTCGCGGTCCAGGTGGCGACCGCGCACATCACCGCGAGTACGACCGCGACCCAGCGGCCGTCGGTGATGACGCCGCTGAGCACGAGGCTGACGAGAGCGAGCTGGACGGCGCCGCGCGCGATCGCGAGGGCGGGCGCGAACCGGTGCGGAACACCGTATCCCCACAGCACCGAGGTGGCCACGACGACGAGAACGAGAACGCCGAGCAGCGACTGGGTGAGGACGTGCAGGTCACCGGTCACCCGAGCAGCGTAGCCACGGGGTACGGCGGTGCGAGCGGCTACGGGTGTGCGTCGCCGAGGTCCAGGGCGGCACGAAGCCAGCGCTCCTCCTCATTGGTGGCACGCTCGAGGCGCATGCGCCGCGACCGCAGCGCCACCACCCGCAGTTCCCGCAGCTCGCCCGAATCCGCGTCGAGAACGGGCAGATACAGCGCGCGCAGGTCGCCGCGGTACTCCTCGTAGCCGCCGATGCCTTCGTAGTCGTTGATCAGGTCACCGCAGCCGTACAGCACCAGCCGCCCCCGGTAGATCTCGACCGGCCGCGGGTGATGCGACGAATGCCCGTGCACGACGTCGACGCCCCCGTCGACGAGGCGGCGTGCGAAGTCGACCTGGGCGCGGGGAACGGAGAACCCCCAGTTCGAGCCCCAGTGCACGGAGACGACGACGATGTCGCCGAGGGTCCGGAGGGTGGCGATACGCCCGGTCAGGCGATCGGCGGTCGTCGCCGACAGGTCGGGCAGCAGGGCCACCCCGGGCCGCGAGGGCGTCGCGGCATCGGCGGAACCGATTCCGCTCGACCGCGCGCCTACGGACCACACCAGCACCCGGCCGGACCGCGCGGGCTGCCAGGCCTCGGCGTCGTCGCGCCCGGCGCCGGTGTACCCGAGGCCCGCCCCTGTCAACGCGTCGAGCGTCTCGGTCAGTCCCCGCCGGCCGAAGTCGAGCAGATGGTTGTTCGCGAGCGCGCACACGTCGATCCGGGCGGCGGCGAGCACGCCGAGATTCGCCGGGTGCATACGGTAGTGAATTTCCTTGTGCCGCGCATAGTCCCGGGAGACGGTGACGGAGGTTTCCAGGTTGACGATCCGCGCGTCGGGTGCCGTGTCGTCGAGAACGGCGAGCGCCGCCCCCCACGGCCGGTGGAAGTCGGTGGGCCGCGGAATGGGCCCGTTCCGCTCTTCGGCCAGCGCGACGTAGTCGCGGGCGTCCTTGATGTAGCTCTCGCGCAGTGCCGGGCCGCCCGGGTGCGGCAGGGTCTGGTCCACTCCGCGCCCGGTCATCACGTCCCCGGCGAGGAACAACGTGATCGTGCCCGGCACATCTGCAACGCTATCGCCCGACCGTCCGGAAAGCGATTTCCAGCAATGCATTTTTGCACTAGTGTAATTAGCGATGGTCGAATCGGCGGGCGACACCGCGTTCGAACAGGACCGGCTCGCCGACAGAGAGGTATTCCGGCCATGAGCACCGATACCGCCGCACCCGCTCCTACGACGTCTCCCCGCGGGCTGGTGTTCCTGTTCGCGGGCCTCATGCTCACCATGCTGCTGGCCTCGCTGAACCAGACCGTGCTCAACCCCGCGCTGCCGACGATCGTCGGCGAACTGCACGGCGCCGACCTGATGTTGTGGGTCATCACCGTCTACATCCTGGCCTCGACGATCATGATGCCCGCGTACGGCAAGCTCGGCGATTTGTTCGGCCGGAAACCGTTGCTGCTGGCCGCAATCGGGATCTTCCTCATCGGTTCGGTCGTGAGTGCGACAGCCGGTGACATCACCTGGCTCATCGTCGGCCGCGCCATCCAGGGTGCCGGCGGTGGCGGCCTGATGATCCTGTCGCAGGCCGCGATCGCCGACGTCATCCCCGCGCGCGAACGCGGCCGGTACATGGGCATCATGAGCGGAGTGTTTGCGCTGTCGTCGGTGGCCGGACCACTGCTCGGCGGCTGGTTCACCGAGGGTCCGGGCTGGCGCTGGGTCTTCTGGATCACCGTGCCACTCGGATTGCTCGCCGCGACCGCGGCCGTCGTGTTCCTGCGCCTGCCCGCTCGAACCGGCCCCCGTCCCTCGATCGACATCGCCGGCATGGCGATCCTGTCCGTCGCCACCACCGGCATCGTGCTGATCGCCACGTGGGGCGGCACGACCTACGCGTGGACTTCCACGACGATCGTCGGTCTCGTCGTCGGCAGCATCGCCGCGGCCGTGCTGTTCGTGTTCGTCGAGTCCCGTGCCGCCGAACCCGTTCTGCCCCTGCACCTGTTCCGCGACCGCAACTTCGACCTGCTCACCGTCGCGGGTCTGCTCGTGAGCGTCGCGCTGTTCGGTGTCGCCGGGTACATGCCCACCTACCTGCAGATGGTCACCGGTGTCAGTGCCACCGTGGCGGGTCTGCTGATGTTGCCGATGATGGGCTCGCTGTTCCTCACCTCCACGCTGGCGGGACGGTTGGTGACGAGCACCGGCCGCTACAAGACGATCCCGATAGTCGGCTCGGTGCTGATAGCGACCGGGCTGGTGCTGCTGTCGCTGCTCACCGTCACCACCCCGACGTGGGTGCTCTGCTGCTTCGTCGCGGTGATCGGGGTGGGCCTGGGCATGGCCGGGCAGATCCTGGTGCTCGTCGTCCAGAACTCCTTCCCCATCGAGGAGGTCGGCACCGCCACCGCCGGCAACAACTACTTCCGGCAGATCGGCGCGACGCTGGGATCGGCGGTGGTCGGCAGTGTCTTCGCGAGCCGGGTGGCCACGCTCATCGCCGAGCGCGCCCCGGCCGGGGTCGCCGCCGATTCCCTGACGCCCGAGGCCGTCCGGCAGCTTCCCGACGCGGTACGGCTCCCGGTCGTCGAGGCGTACAACGACGCACTGACCCCGATCTTCCTGTGGATCAGCCCGCTCGCGCTCGTCGCGATGGTGCTGCTGTGCTTCGTCGTGGAGAAGCCGCTGGCCACCACCATCGAGCGCCGGCAGGACCGGCCCACCACGGAGCCGGTTGCGGCCGTTCGGTGAATGCGCGGCGTCGTTTCCGCTGCACCGGACGCCGGAACAGGCCTACCGTCGATGCGTGGCCGCACGGAAGCCCGCCATCGCCCGACCCGGTCAGCCAACGGACGTCTACCGGTTCGAGCCGAGCGCCCGCCGCGTCCGCGGCAGCTGGTTCGGGCGGACGGTGGTCGACAGCACCGGTGCGCTGCTGGTCTGGCCACCCGGCCGACCTGTCCCGTTCTATGCGTTCCCGGCCCACGATGTGCACACCGAACTACTATCCCCCGCAACAGGCCCCGGAAACCGGCGGCCCGATGTGCGGCAGTGGTTCGACGTCGTCATCGGCGATCGGCGTGCACCCGCGGTCGCGTTCGCACCGGACGTCGACGGCCTCGACGACCGCATCGCATTCGAGTGGTTCCGTCGGACGCAGCCCGGTGAGGAACTGCCGGGCGCTGAGCACTGGTTCGAGGAGGACACCGAGGTGTTCGTGCATCCCCGCGATCCGTACAGTCGCGTCGACGCGCTACCCAGCTCGCGGCACGTGACGGTCGCGATCGGCGGCAGCGTGGTCGCCGACACCCACGCGCCGGTGCTGCTGTTCGAGACGGGCCTGCCCGTGCGGTACTACATTCCCGCGAACGATGTGGACTTCGCGCAGCTCGAGGAGTCCGAGCTGCGCACCGCGTGCCCGTACAAGGGGGTGGCCCGGTACTGGTCGTTCGCCGGGACACCCCGCGTCGAGAACGTGGCGTGGTCGTATCCCGAGCCCATCGCGGCCGTGGCGGCGATCGCCGGGCACCTCGCGTTCTACGGCGAGGCCACCGACATCACCGTCGACCCTGGCTGAGCCCGGCGAGCGCCCATTACCTACCCGGCAGCCACTGCAGCGACCGGATGAACGGCGGAATGATCTTGGCCCACAGCTTCGGTGGCAGTCCGCGCGGCCCGCCGAGGTTGAGGATCCGCGTGGTCGCGACCGTCTGCGATTCGGTGTACTTGAGCAGCCCGTCCGCCCCGTGCCGGCGACCGACACCCGAGATGCCCATGCCGCCCATCGGCGCGTCGGTGCTCGCCCACGCCGGCGCGTAGCCCTCGTCGACGTTGACGGTGCCGGCGCGGACACGCGACGCGATGGCCTCGCCCTGCGCCTTGGTCGCCGCCCACACCGACGCGTTGAGGCCGTATTCGGTGTCGTTGGCGCGGCGGATCGCCTCGTCGACGTCGTCCACCGGATACACCGACACGAGCGGACCGAACGTCTCCTCCCGGTAGCACTCGGCGTCCTCGGGGACGTCGGTGAGCACGGTCGGTTCGTAGAACAGCGGTCCCAGATCGGGGCGGGCCTTGCCACCGGCGACGACCGTCGCGCCCTTGACGACCGCATCGTCGACGTGCGCCGAGACCGTCTTGACCTGCGTTTCGTTGATGAGGCTGCCCATCTCGATCCCGAACTCGTAGCCGGGGCCGAGTGCCATCTTGCGGACGCGGTCGCCGAGCATCCGGGTGAACTCGGGTGCGATGGACTTCTCGACGTAGATGCGTTCGATGGAGATGCACAGCTGACCGGAGTTCGAGAAGCACGCGCGCACGGCAGCGTCGGTGACCTCGCGCAGGTTCGCACCGGCGGTGACGATCATGGGGTTCTTGCCGCCGAGTTCGGCAGAGAAACCGATGAGGCGGCGTCCTGCCTGCTCGGCGAGGAGCCGGCCGGTCTGCGACGACCCGGTGAACATCAGATAGTCGGTGTTCTCGACGAGGGCGGTGCCGACGACCGAGCCGGGACCGGGCACGACCGCGAAGAGATCGCGCGGCAACCCGGCCTCGTAGAGCAGTTCGACGCACGCCAGCGCGCAGTACGGGGTTTGGCTGTCCGGCTTGAGGACGACGGCGTTGCCGGCGAGCAGCGCGGGGATCGCGTCGGACACCGCGAGGGTCATCGGGTAGTTCCACGGTGCGATGACGCCGACGACACCCTTCGGATGGTGCCGCACGACGGTCTTGGTCAGGCCGGGCAGCATGCCGGTGGCGCGGCGCGGACGCAGCAGCTTCTCGGCGGTGCGCGCGTAGTAGCGGGCGGTGATCGCGATGTCCACGACCTCCTCCTGCGCGGACGTGCGGGACTTGCCGGTCTCGGCCTGCGCCATGTCCATCAGTTCCTCGCGCCGACTCAGCACGAGGTCGCGGTAGCGGTGGAAGATCCGCGCGCGGTCGGCGACGGGCCGGGCCGCCCACGCCGCCTGGGCGACGCGGGCCCGCTCGATCGCGGCCTTCGCGTCGTCGGCGGTGCCGACCGGAATCGTCGCGATCTCCCGTCCGCTGAACGCCTCCACGACCGGCCGGGTTGTCCGGTCGGCGACGTCGTCGATGGCAATGAGGTCAGCGAGCCGCGTGAAGGTCGCAGCGCTGGGAGCAGGCATATCGCACCCCTACCGGTGAGTAGTTTTCCGAGTAACACCAAATTTAGCGCGCGAAGGTGGTCGCTGTCACAAATCTGTGACGGTCGGCGGCAACCCGGTCGCCGCGAGCCAGATCCACCGAGTGATACGACAGACGCGCGCAGCCGGTCGCGCGCGGCTGTCCGGCGAGGAAGCGACCATCGTTTCGCGGACGCCCTCGACGCCTCGGAGCTGTACCTGACGGTCCGTGTTCGGCAGTCCTTCGCCAAGATCAGCGGCATGCTCGAATCTCCGACGAGGAGGTCCACGCCGCAATTCGCTCCTGCGCTGCCCAACTCCCGGCCGGGACCGTCACCCAACGTGCGAACGGGCTGTTCGAAGTCGGGCACGCGGAACGCCTGTGGCTTGTCACACCGGACTGCCGGACGGTGACCGGCGTGAAATCGCTCGGGAAGCTCTAGAAGAACTGTGTCCCGTGCGAGGACAGCGACCCGACGGCAAGCTTCGGCCCGTTGGGGATCGCCGTTCAGAGCACCGATGATCTAGTCGGGAACCGTGTACGGCCCGTTCAGCGCGGGAAGACCGAGCAGGCGGTCGAGCCAGCCGATCGCCTCGATCAGTGCGTGGGCCTGTTCCCCGGGTCCGCTGCCGTGTTCGACGGCATCGAGGCAAGTGTGTGCCCGCCGCGAATCTCCCTCGAGGGTCCCGACGATCGCCTTCCACACATGCCGTTCGGGGGCCGGCAGGTCGTCGACCGCCAGCTGGGTCCCGTCCGGGGTACGCAACGTGACCGCATAGCCCGTGGCACCGTCGACCTCACTGTCGATGATCGGTCCCATCTTGTCGGTGATGACCTCGGCGATCGAGGTCACCACCCACTCGAGCACTTCGTCGTACGAGGTTTCGCCCGGCGTGACGCCGTACACCAGCGCGGTCACCTGCTGGGACAGGCCGACGATGTCGCCGTCACCGGCGAAGGTAAGCAATCGGCCCCCGAGGACCGCCTCGGGGCGCACACTTCGTCGATTCGGTTCCATACCGGAGGATTCCCTTCACCCGGCAATTCACACCTCCCGCCGGCTCCGTCTTTCACAGCGGAACGACGCGCACGCCAGGGACGGGTCCTCGCGTCGCACCAGATCGGTGCGGGACCGGTCGAGTTCCTGGCCGGCCTGGTGCGCGACCGTCTCGGTGGGTAGGACGCCGCGTTCTACGTCGCCGGCGCCCTGTGCGCGCTCGCGGCGGTCATGACGCTCGCGATCGGCCGGGGGCCGAAGGACCCGATCCTCGCGAAAGCCCAGACCTTACCGGACCGGGCTTCCTAGACTTGTGCGCATGACCGTCCTGAGCAAGTCCGACGAGGCCGTCGACTATTCGAAGGTCGAGCAGCGGGCTCCATCGCTCGCCCGACTGTTCATCGATCGCGTCACCAGCAATCCGGACGACGAGGCCTTCCGCTTCCCGGACGGCAAGGGTGGATGGACGAGCGCGACCTGGGAGCAGACCGGCGACCGCGTACGTCTCATCGCCGCCGGCCTGATCGCCCTGGGCGTCGAACCGGAGGACCGCGTCGCGCTCGCGTCGTCGACGCGGTACGAGTGGATCCTCGCGGATTTCGGCACGATGTGCGCGGGCGGCGCGACCACCACGGTGTATCCGACGACCAACGCCCCCGACGTCGCGTTCATCGTCTCCAACTCCGGCAGCCGCGTGGTCATCGCAGAGAATCAGGAGCAGGTCGACAAGCTCGCCGCCCACCGCGAGGAACTGCCGGACGTGCGCAAGGTGGTGATCATCGACGGCACGGGCGACGGCGACTGGGTGATCAGCCTGTCCGAACTAGAGGACCTCGGCCGGAATCTGCTCGACGAGCAGCCCAGCGCCGTGCGCGATCGCATCGATGGCATCAAGCCCGAGCATCTCGCGACGCTGATCTACACGTCCGGGACCACCGGCAAACCGAAGGGCGTGCGGCTGCCGCATTCGGCGTGGACGTACACCGCGTCCGTCGTCGACGCACTGGGAATTCTGCGACCCGACGACCTCCAGTATCTGTGGCTGCCGCTCGCGCACGTGTTCGGCAAGGTGCTGCTGAGCGTGCCGATCCAGGTCGGCTTCCCGACCGTCGTGGACGGCCGCGTGGACAAGATCGTCGAGAATCTCGCGGTGGTGCGCCCGACGTTCATGGGCGCCGCCCCCCGGATCTTCGAGAAGGCCCACGCCCGCATCGAGGGGATGATGGAGGAGGAAGGCGGCCTCAAGAAGAAGATCTTCGACTGGGCGGTCGGGGTCGGGTTGCGGGTGTCGACGGCGCGCCAGGGGGGCAAGTCACCGTCGGCGCTGGATGCGGTGCAGCACAAGATCGCCGACAAACTCGTGTTCTCGACCATCCGGGAACGGTTCGGCGGCCGGCTGCGCTTCTTCGTCTCCGGATCCGCCCCGCTGGACCACGACGTCGCACAGTGGTTCGACGCGGTCGGCATCAAGGTGCTCGAGGGGTACGGGCTGTCGGAGACGTCCGCCGCGTCGTTCCTCAACCGCCCGGCCGCATACCGGTTCGGTACCGTCGGCTGGGAGTTCCCGGGAACCGAGGTCAAGATCGCCGAGGACGGCGAGATCCTCGTCAAGGGGCCCGGCATTATGAGCGGCTATCACGACCGCCCCGATGCGGACGCCGAGGCGTTCGACAGCGACGGCTGGTTCCACACCGGCGACATCGGGACGATCGACGACAACGGCTTCCTGCGCATCACCGACCGCAAGAAGGACATGTTCAAGACGTCGCAGGGCAAGTACGTCGCCCCGTCCGCGGTCGCGGCGACGTTCAAGGGCATCTGCCCGTACGCCTCCGAGATCGTCGTATACGGAGAGGGCAAGCCGTACTGCATCGCGCTGATCGCGCTCGACGCCGAGGCGATCGGCGAGTGGGCAGCCAAGAACGGTCTCGGCGGGAAGTCGTTCGCGGAGATCGCGCGGGACGAGAAGACCGAGTCGCTGATCGCCGGCTACGTCGACGAACTCAATGCCCAGCTCAACCGGTGGGAACAGGTCAAGAAGTTCACGATCCTCGATCGGGAACTCACCGTCGAGGCCGGTGACATGACCCCCAGCATGAAGTTGCGCCGCAAGGTGGTGGTCGACCGATTCGCCGACAGCATCTCGAGCCTCTACGAATAGGGCACTATCCTGGTGCACATGAGTAGCGCACGACCGAATTTCCTCCAGACCGTCGGGTACGTGTTCGGTCGCCGGCTGCCCGCCGGCATGCAGGAATGGGTACGCAACGACGTCCTCGGCCCCGGCGCGGTCCGCCGCTACCTGGTGCGCTGGATCACCCCGATCATCCCGTTCCTGTTGCTGTTCCTTCTGATCCCGGGCCCCGTGTGGATTCCGCTGGCGATGATGATGCTGCTGCTGCTTCCGTGGATCTACTTCGCGGTCGCGCTGCGGCCGATCTGGCAACGGCACCGGTTGCAGCAGCACGGACTGGACCCGGCTCTCCTCGGCGCGAAGGACCGGGCTCGCGCGGACGTCGAACGGGCCGCGTACGAACGCCGACACGGTCGGTGACCACGACCCACTCGACGACACACCCACCGCGCCTTTTCCTGCTCCTGGGACCCGCCTTTGTCGCGGCCGTTGCATACGTCGATCCCGGCAACGTCGCGGCCAACCTGACCGCCGGCGCCCGTTACGGATATCTGCTGCTGTGGGTGCTGGTGGTCGCCAACATCATGGCGATCCTCGTGCAGTACCTGTCCGCGAAGATCGGGGTGGTCACGGGCCGTTCGCTACCGGAACTGCTGGGCATGCGCCTGCGCACCCCGGCACGCCGCGCGTTCTGGCTCCAGGCCGAGGTGATGGCGATCGCCACCGACGTCGCGGAGGTGATCGGCGGCGCCCTCGCCCTGCACCTGCTGTTCGGCCTGCCACTGTTCGTCGGCGGCTTGATCACCGGTGCCGTGTCCATCGCGATCCTGGCGGTGCAGGACCGCCGCGGCCAGCGTTCGTTCGAGTTCGTGGTGGTCTCGCTGCTGGCGATCATCACCGTCGGGTTCCTGACCGGTCTGGCGTTCACGGATGTGTCGCTCACCGACGCCACGGCCGGTCTGGTGCCGCGCTTCCAGGGAACCGAGACGGTGCTGCTTGCGGCGTCGATGCTCGGCGCGACGGTGATGCCGCACGCGATCTACCTGCATTCGGCGCTCGCCCGCGCCCGGCACGGCCGGGTCGAACCGGGTCCTCGCCTGGACCGGGTGATGCGGGCGACCCGCTGGGACGTCGTCGGTGGCCTGGTCGTGGCGGGCAGCGTGAACATCGGCATGCTGTTGCTCGCCGCGTCGGCGCTGCGCGGCCGGGACGGCACCGACAGCATCGAGGGTGCGCACGCCGCGATCACCGACTCCCTGGGCCCGACGATCGGTGTGGTCTTCGCGATCGGGCTGCTCGCGTCCGGCCTGGCGTCGACCGCGGTCGGATCGGCGGCAGGCGCCGAGATCATGGCCGGCCTGTTGCACATCCGGCTCCGTCCGGTCGTGCGCCGCGTGGTCGTGATGGTGCCCGCGCTGATCCTCCTCGCGGTGGGTGTCGATCCGACATTCGCGCTGGTGCTCAGTCAGGTGGTGCTGAGCATGTGCATTCCGTTCGCGCTGGTGCCGCTCGTGCGGATCAGTTCCGATGCCGTGTTGATGGGCGGGCAGCGCAATCGTCCGGCGACGAGCGCCGCCGCCTGGCTGACGGTGGGTCTGATCGTCGCGCTGAACGCGGCGCTGCTGTGGCTGACCTTCAGCGGCTGACCGCTACGACAGCACCTCGACGAGCGTGGTCGCCGAATCTCCGGCCATGACCCGTTCGACGCTGTCGAGGTGTTTGCGCCAGAACGCTTCGGCGGCACCGGGTTCCCCGGTGCGCAACAGGTCGATGAGCTTGCGGTGGGAGCGCAGCGCGATCGCCGCTCCCGGACGGTCGGAGGTGTCGCTGCGCGTCGAGATGTAGAGAGCGTTGTGGGCGTCCATGATGTCGAGCAGCATGCCGGCGAGCACCGCCATCGTCTCGTTGCCACCGAGTTCCATGACCATCCGGTGCACTTCGGTGTCGTGGCGCGCGAACGCACCCGGGTCCTCGGTCAGTTCGTCGCCGCACTCGACAAGTTCGGCGAGGGTGTCGACACGGCCGTCGGGGTTCGCGGCGATCAGACCGACCGCCGCGACCTCGAGTTCGGTGCGGGCCCGATACACATCGGCGAGTGCGACGCCGCGGTACTGCAGCAGCAGACCGGTGTAGCGAGCGGCGGTGGACCCGTCCGGCGCCTGGACGCGGGCGCCGCCGTGAGCGCCACGCAGGACGGTGATGATGCCTTCGGATTCGAGGATGCGGAATGCCTCGCGCAGCGTCGGCCGGGACACCCCGAACCGTTCCATCAGGGCCGCTTCGTTCGGCAGCGGCTCGCCGGGTTGAAGCTCACCGGTGATGATCTGCCGGCGCAGGCTCGCCGCGATCAGTTCGCCGGCCTTCGGCACGCGAACAACCGTCGAGCGTCCGTCGAGTGGCATTTCACCATCCTGTAGTCCCGTCGCACAGCCCAGCGCTGTCCGCTGAGAATACAAGAATTTACCGCTTTGAGCCGTTATGAGTGTATTCATCTGACCGTATGAGCAGGGATTTATCCTCTGCTACATGAGCGAAGCAACCACGCCCGAGTTCACCGCCACCGCCGACCTGGCCGACGAGATCGGCCCGGACATCCGCAGCTGCGACACGCAGTTCATCCAGTTCGGCAAGCACACCGAGTTCTGCGGGCCGATCACCACCATCCGTTGCTTCCAGGACAACCTGCTCGTCAAGCAGACCCTGAGCGAGCCGGGCAACGGCGGCGTCCTCGTCGTCGACGGTGGTGCCGGCATCCACACCGCCCTCGTCGGCGACATCATCGCCGGCCGTGGCGTCGACAACGGCTGGGCCGGGGTCATCGTCAACGGCGCGGTCCGCGACTCGGCGATCCTGCGCACCCTCGAGATCGGCATCAAGGCGCTGGGCACCAACCCGCGTAAGAGCACCCAGACCGGTTCCGGAGAGAAGAACGTGCCCGTCGAGATCGGCGGAGTGACCTTCAACCCGGGCGAGATCGTCTACAGCGACAGCGACGGCGTCGTCGTCCGCGCCGAAGCCTGAGCGGCTCCTCGACACTCCTCCGTCTCGGCCTCGCGCCCTATTCGTCGCGGGTGACGCGGGCGCTCGCCCCGGCGATCTCCACGATGTCGCCGACGTGCAGCTGACGGCCACGCCGGAACTCCGCCTCGCCGTTGACGGAGACGAGACCGTCCGCAATGACCTCCTTCGCCTCCGCTCCGGATTCGATGAGGTTCGCCAATTTCAGGAACTGGCCGAGCCGGATCGACTCGTCGCGGATGGGTACTTCATAGGCGTCGGACATGCCTCCCATTCTCTCCGAGAAGGGACGAATCGACGATTCGCGTGCCCCGGCTACGGCAGCCGCGCATCGGCGGGGCAGCCGCGCACGTGCGTCACCGCGCGGCTGTCCGCTTCGTCGGCGAGATCGACGGGCCGCCGAAGTCGGGTGTCGCCCTGGGCCGATCCGGGCACACTGGACGGGTGAGTTGTCCCGCACTGGTCTGGTTCCGTCGCGATCTGCGGTTGCACGACCTGCCCACCCTGCTGTCCGCCGCCGACGCCGCCGGCAGCGCGACCGCGGTGTTCGTCCTCGACGACCGGCTGCTGCGACCTGGTCCGCGCACCACGTTCCTGCTGCGTTGCCTGCGCGCGCTGAACGACGACCTCGACGGGCGGCTGCTCGTCGTCCGCGGTGATCCCGTGACGGTGATCCCGCGGCTCGCCCGCGACCTCGGTGCGGGCTCGGTCCACGTCAGCGCCGATCACGCCCCGTACGGATCCCGCCGGGACCACGCGGTCGAGGACGCCCTCGGCGAGGTGCCGCTCGTCCGGACGGGGTCGCCCTACGCGGTCTCCCCGGGCCGGGTGCTCAAGGGAGACGGCAGCCCGTACCGGGTGTTCACGCCGTTCCGGAAGGCATGGCTCGAGCACGGGTGGCGGGCACCGGCCCGCACCCGCGCGTCGACGGTGACGTGGATCGATCCGGACGGCATTCGCGGCCGGGCGTCGATTCCGGTCGACGAGGGCAGCCTCGAGGTGGCGTTGCCGCCGGCCGGGGAGGCAGCGGCACGGACACGGTGGCGGCAGTTCCGCGACGATGCCCTGGACCGATACGACACCGACCGGGACCGTCCGGACCTCGACGGCACCAGCCGGCTGTCGCCGTACCTGAAGTTCGGCTGCCTGCATCCCCGCACACTGCTGCACGACCTGCGCGACCGTTCTGATCCGGGCGCGACGACGCTGCGCAGCGAACTGTGCTGGCGCGATTTCTACGCCGATGTGCTGCACCACCGGCCGGACACCGCGCGCCGCAACTTCAACGACCGGTTCGACGACATCCGCTACGACACCGGCCCGGATGCCGAGCGCGCGTTCGCCGCGTGGCAGCAGGGTCGCACGGGATTCCCGATCGTGGACGCGGGGATGCGTCAGCTGCTCGCCGAAGGCTGGATGCACAACCGGGTGCGGATGATCGTCGCGTCGTTCCTCACCAAGGATCTGCATCTGCCGTGGTGGCGGGGCGCGCAGCACTTCATGGATCACCTCGTCGACGGCGATCTGGCGTCGAACCAGCACGGATGGCAGTGGACGGCCGGGTGCGGCACCGACGCCGCCCCCTACTTCCGGGTGTTCAACCCGATGACGCAGGGCGAGAAGTTCGATCCGGCGGGTGACTACGTGCGCCGGTGGGTACCCGAATTGCGGGGCGTGCCCGGCAAGGGCGTGCATCGGCCGCCGTTCGGGTCGTCACCGGGATACCCGGATCCGATCGTCGACCACGCGCACGAACGGCGGGTCGCGCTGGCCCGGTACGCCGAAATCGGAAGTCGGTGACGACATGGCGCCGATGATCCACCCATCCGGAGGCGGCGCCGTCCCGAACTACCCGACAAAACGGAGCTGAGACGGAGGGACCATGGGCATCGAGTACTCGAGCATCGTCGACGTGCCGCGCGAGGACGTCTTCGCCTGGCACACTCGGCCGGGTGCGATCCAGCGGCTGCTGCCGCCGTGGCAGCCGATGCGGGTGATCGCGGAGGCGGACTCGCTCGCCGACGGCCGCGCGGTGCTGGGTCTTCCGGGCGGTCTGCGGTGGGTCGCCGACCATCGCCCCGAGGACTACGACCCGCCCACGCGGTTCGTCGACGAACTCGGCCGCGACGGCTTGGCGTCGCTGCCGGCCGGTGTCGTCGGGTCGTGGCGGCACGAGCACGTCTTCGAACAGGTCGGCCGCGACCGCACCCGCATCGTCGACCGGGTCGAGACTCCGATTCCGGAAAAGCTACTGGTGCAGACCTTTCGGTACCGGCACCGGCAGCTCGCCGACGACCTCGACGCTCACCGCTGGTCCCACGCGCAGGGTGTGCGGCCGGTGACGGTCGCGGTCAGCGGCGCCTCCGGGCTGATCGGCAGCGCACTGACCGCCTTCCTGACCACCGGCGGATATCGGGTGATCCGGCTCGTGCGCCGACCCGCCCGCGACCGTCACGAGCGGTACTGGGATCCCCGGATGCCGGCCGACGATCTGCTCGAAGGTGTCGACGCCGTCGTGCATCTGGCGGGTGCGTCGATCGCCGGCCGCTTCACCGACAGCCACAAGGCGGCGATCCGCGACAGCCGTATCGAACCGACCCGCCTGCTCGCCGAATGCGCCGCGAACACCCCGAACGGACCGGCCTCGTTCGTCTGTGCGTCCGCGATCGGCCTGTACGGCTATTCCCGCGGTGACGAGACGCTCGATGAGACCGCCTCCCGCGGTTCGGGTTTCCTCGCCGACGTGGTCGCCGACTGGGAGGCCTCGACGAAACCCGCGGACGCCGGCGGCCTGCGGGTGGTCCACGTTCGCACCGGAATCGTGCAGACCTCGCGCGGCGGCACCCTGCAACTGATGCGACCGCTGTTCGCCGCCGGGCTCGGCGGCCGGCTCGGCGACGGCCGGCAGTGGCTGTCGTGGATCGACCTCGAGGATCTGGTCGACGTCTATCACCGGGCACTCGCCGACCCGGCCCTGTCCGGGCCCGTGAATGCCGTCGCGCCCGAGCCGGTCCGCAACGACGAATACACGCGGGTCCTGGCGAGCGTGCTGCACCGACCGGCACTGCTGCCGGTGCCGTCGTTCGGTCCGAAACTGCTTCTCGGCGACCAGGGTGCCCGCGAGCTCGCCCTCGCCGACCAGCACGTGGTGCCGCGCCGGCTGGTCGACGCCGGGCACACCTTCCGCCGTCCCCACCTCGAGGCGAGCCTGCGGCATCAGCTCGGGCACATCCTCGAACCGACATGACGGCACCGTTGCGCATACTGGTCACCGGGGCGACCGGATACATCGGCGGTCGCCTCGCTCCTCGTCTCGTCGCCGCCGGTCACCGGGTGCGGGTGCTGGCCCGCAGCCCCGACAAGCTGCGCGACGTCCCGTGGGCGGGCGACGTGGAGGTGGTGCGGGGCGATCTCGACGACCCGGACTCGGTGGACGCCGCGTGCCGCGACATCGACGTCGTCTACTACCTCGTCCACTCGATGAGCGGGAAGGGCGAATTCGTCGAGGCCGAGCAGCGGTCGGCCGAACATGTCGCCGCCGCGGCACGCCGTGCGGGTGTCGGACGGATCGTGTATCTCGGTGGCCTGCATCCGAATTCCGAACGGCTGTCGCCGCACCTGAGGTCGCGGGAGCAGGTCGGCCGGATCCTGCTCGATTCCGGGGTGCCGACGCTGGTGCTGCAGGCGGGCGTCGTGATCGGGTCGGGTTCGGCGTCGTTCGAGATGATCCGCCACCTGGGCAACCGCCTCCCGGTGATGACCACACCCCGATGGGTGAACAACCGGATCCAGCCGATCGCGGTGCGCGACGTGCTGCACTATCTCGTCGCGGCCGCGGACGCACCGCTCCGCCGCAGCCGCACGTTCGACATCGGTGGTCCGGACGTGCTGCGTTACGGAGAGATGCTGCAGGACTACGCGGAGGTCGCCGGATTGCTGCGACGGCGCATCGTGGTGCTGCCGGTGCTCACCCCGCGACTGGCCGGATTGTGGATCGGCCTGGTCACCCCGATTCCCCCGTCGTTGGGGCGGGCATTGATCGAATCGTTGAGCACCGACGCGATCGTCACGGAGCACGACATCGATGCGGTGATCCCGCCCCCGCCGGGCGGCACCACCGGATACCGGGACGCGGTCGCGTTGGCGTTGCGTCGGATCGACCGCGGCGAAGTGGAGACCACCTGGGCGAACGCCTCACCGGTCGGTGCCCCCGCCGATCCGCTGCCGTCCGATCCGGACTGGGCCGGCGAGGTGGTGTTCACCGACGAACGCAGCCTGGACTGCGACTGTCCCGCCGGGGAGGTGTGGCCGATCGTCGAGAGCATCGGCGGCGAGAACCGCTGGTACTCCTTCCCGTTGGCGTGGACGATCCGCGGATGGCTGGATCGGTTCGCCGGCGGCGTGGGCCTGGCACGCGGCCGGCGCAACGCGACCACACTGCACACCGGCGACGCCCTGGACTTCTGGCGCGTCGAGCGGATCGACCGCTTCGAACTGCTGCGGCTGCGCGCCGAGATGCTCGCCCCCGGTGGCGCGTGGCTCGAATGGCGCCTCGAACCGCTCGGCCCGGACCGGACCCGGCTGCACCAGCGGGCGATCTTCTTTCCCAAGGGCCTTGCGGGCAGGCTGTATTGGTATGCGCTGCTGCCGTTCCACGGGATCATCTTCAAAGGGATGCTCGAGAACATCGCGGGGGTGGCGCGCCGTGCGGCGGCCGTGGGCGAATGAGGCCGGCACCGGGGTCGCGTCCGATGGTGCGATCCCGGTGCCGGCTTCATCGTCCGCTACACCGTGCAGAGCGGTCTGATCTCCTGCAGTCCTTCCGTGGTCGGGGACGTCAGCATCAGGCACGAGTTGTAACCGGCACCCTCGACGACCGTGCGGATCTGCTGCCACGCAGCGTCGTCCACCACCGGCGAACGCGAGAGCACGAACCCGGACACGCGGCTCGGGTCACCGACGAGCGCCCAGGAGTAATCGTCGGCGAGGTAGGTGACGATGTAGTTGCTCGGACCGTCGAGTGAATCCTGGAACGGCACACCCGGGAAGGACACGTGCAGCGATGCGGTGTCGTTGACCCGGGCGTTGCCGACGATCCCGCGCCGTTCACCGGTGATCGTCGTGCACGAATTTTCCACGCGCACATTGCGTTCGTCTAACAGTGTGTAGTTCGCGGTGGTGTCGCGAACACAGTCGATGTTGTACGGTGCCGGGTTGGCGGCGAGCTGGTACCAGTCGCCGACGTACCGGGTCACGTCGAGCTGGGGAACGGGAGTCAGCGGTGCGGCCTGGGCGGGCGCCGCGACGAGGGCCGAACCCGCCGCGGCGATTACCGTCGCGGCGAGTCCGAGCAACGCTCGTTTCACGAGATCTCCTTCCGTCGGTCCGGGCAGCGGGTCACTGCGGAGGCAGCAGCACACCGTCGATGAGGTAGACGGTGGCGTTCTCGGTCTCGATTCCACCGCAGATCAGGTTGGCGTCGTTGAACTTCCAGTTCTCACCCGATCCGGTGACCGTCACGGCAGCGCCCTGGACCGTGGTCTGGTCACCGGCGATGTCCGCGGGCGCGATCTGGCCCGGCACCACGTGGTAGGTCAGGATGTCGGTGAGCAGCGCCGAGTCGGTCTTCAGGGTCTCGATCGTCGCCGGATCGACCTTCGCGAACGCGTCGTCGACCGGCGCGAAGACGGTGAACTCGCCGCCGTTGAGCGTCTCCACGAGGTTCACGTCCGGGTTGAGCTGCCCGGACACCGCCGCGTTCAGCGTGGTCAGGACCGGAATGTCCCCGACGGCGGTTGCGACCGGCTGCTGCGCGATTGCTTCGAGTGAACCGGGTCCGGTCGGCACCTGCTCCGCGTAGGCGGCGCAACCCGGCCCCACCGGAGCGGACGCCGCGGTCTGCGCGGTGGTCATCGATTCCGTCGTCGTCATCGCGGACGCCGCCGACGTTGCGGGCGATTCCGCAGTCGTGTCGGAATCGTCCGACGAGCAGGCCGCCAGACCCATTACTGCTGCCGCGCCGATGCCGATCAGCGCCATGCTCTTTCGCGTTCGAATTGCCATCGTTCGTCTTCCTTCCGTGGCGAGGGCCCGAGGGCTCCGTCGATCGGGTGTGTCAACGGTCATTCGCCGCCGGTCCCGGGGAGGATGGGTCGGATCGAGAGAATTTTTTCGCGGTCACTTCCAGGGCAGATTTTACGGGGACCCATCCACCGTGTCTGCGGCTTCGAATGGCGGGCATGGAGATTCCTTCGACCCGGGGCCGCCCCCAGGTACTGGTGCTGCCCGGCGGCAAACCGGTGAGTACCGCAGCGGCCCGGTGGTGGCACCTCTCGCAGCTGCGTACGGCGCTGCTCACCGAGTCTCTGCGGCTGCGGCTGTCCGGCACCGGCATCACCGTCCGCCAGGTCCGGTACACGGTGCGGGGCTGGAACGGGGACGTCCGTAGCCCGGTGCAGGACGGTCTGCGTGCCCTCGACGAGATCCGCCGGCGCCGGCCCGACGCGCCCATCGGTCTCGTCGGGCATTCGATGGGTGGGCGTGCCGTCGCCCATCTCGCGGCGCAACCGCAGGTCGAGGCGGTGGTGGCGCTGGCACCGTGGTGGCCGGAGGGCGACGCGGCGCTGATTCCCCCGGGCCGTCGGCTCCTGGTCGCGCACGGCACCGCGGACCGGTGGACCGATCCGTCGGTCTCCGAGTCCCAAACCGAGGCCGCCCGCCGACGCGGCGTGGATGCGACGTGGCAGCCGTTCCCCGGCGCCGGCCACTTCCTGCTGACCCGGCCCGGTCGCTGGCACGAACTGACCGCCGACTTCCTGTCCGAGGCCCTGGCCCCTGCCACCCACTCCCCTGGAGGCTCCCGTGAACACTGATCGGTCCCGTTCCGTCGCCGTGATCGGCAGCGGCGTCGCCGGCCTCACCGCGGCCCACGTGCTCGCCCGCCGGCATCGCGTCATACTGTTCGAAGCGGACACACGTCTCGGCGGCCACGCCCACACCCACGACGTCGACCTCGGCAACGGTGTCCGGGTACCCGTCGACACCGGATTCATCGTGCACAACGACCGCACCTATCCGACGCTGCTGCGTCTGTTCGACGAATTGGGCGTCGCGACGCAGGAAACCGACATGTCGATGTCCATCCGGTCCGACGCGACCGGACTCGAATACGCGGGCGCGAAAGGTCTGCGCGGCCTGTTCCCGGAACCACGCTCGCTGGCCCGGCCGCGTTACCTGCGCATGCTCGGCGAAGTCGTCCGGTTCCACCGCACCGCTCGCGCCCTGCTCGCCGAATCGGGCGAACCCGGCGACATCACCCTCGCGGAGTTCCTCGCCCGGCACCGGTTCTCCCGCTACTTCGAGGAGCACTTCATGACCCCGCTGGTCGCGGCGGTCTGGTCGTGCGACCCGGTGCAGGCCACCCGCTATCCGGCCCGCTATCTGTTCACCTTCCTCGAACACCACGGCATGCTCACCGTCTTCGGATCGCCGACGTGGCGCACCGTGACGGGCGGCTCGGCCCGCTACGTCGAGAAGGTCGTGGACCGCCTCGACGAAGTACTCACCGGCACCCCCGTGCATCACGTCGAACGCACCGATGACGGTGTGCGCCTCGTCGCCGGAAACGGCCACGTCCGCACCTTCGACGCGGCGGTGATCGCAACCCATCCCCGGCAGGCCCTGGCGATGCTCGCCCGGCCCACCGCACTCGAACAACAGGTCCTCGGTGCGATGCCGTACTCGGTCAACCACGCCCAACTGCACACCGACGAGTCGCTGCTGCCCCGCACCGAAGGCGCCCGGGCATCGTGGAACTACCTGATTCCCCGCGACCGGGACGGCAGCGACTCGGTGGTGGTCACCTACGACATGAGCCGGCTCATGCGGATCTCCACCGTCACCGATCGGCGTTTCCTCGTCACGCTCGGGGGCGCGCACCGCGTCGACCCGCGGTCGGTGATCGCCGAGATGACCTACGAACACCCGCTGTACACACCGGAATCGGTGGCGGCGCAGCAGCGGCTCCCGGAACTCGGGAGCGACACACTGGTTTTCGCCGGCGCCTATCACGGCTGGGGTTTCCACGAGGACGGCGCACGCTCCGGCGTCGAGGCTGCACGGCGCCTGGACGTCGAATGGGACAGTGTCCCAGTCCGTTCCACCGAGACCGATGCCCCCGACCGCCTCGCGGGGATCGATACCGAGGTGTTCGCGCGATGACCACTCCTTCGCTCTACCGGACCCGGATCCGGCACACCCGCCGTACCCCGATCCGGCACGGTTTCGAATACCGCAGCTACAGCTGGTTCGTCGACCTCGACGACCTGCCGCGGCTCCCGCTCTGGTTGCGGCCCTTCGCCCGCTTCGACCCGGCCGACCATTTCGACGATCCGCAACCGCGGGCGACGCTGCGCGACGGACTCGACGCCTACCTTGCCGAGCACGGCATCGATCTGCGGGCCGGCCGGGTCACCGCCCTGCTCAACGCGCGCGTGCTCGGCTACGTGTTCAACCCGCTGAGCCTGTTCTGGTGCTACGACGACGCGGGTGCGCTCGTGTGCGTGGTCGCCGAGGTGCACAACACGTACGGCGGCCGGCACTGCTATCTGCTGCGGCCCGACACCGCGGGTCGCGCCGAGGTCGACAAGGCGTTCTACGTCTCCCCGTTCAACCCCGTCGACGGCCACTACAGCCTGTCCGTCCCGGAACCAGGGAAGGAACTGAACGTGGCGATCATCCTGCACCGGGACGGCTCGGTGCCGTTCGTCGCGACGATGCGGGGCCGCGCCCGACCGGCGACCGTCGCCACCGTCGCGGCCACGCAACTCACACAACCCCTTGCGCCGCTGATGGTCTCGGCCCGAATCCGCAGGCAGGGTATCGCCCTGTGGCTGCGCCGGCTTCCGCTCGTCCCCCGGCCCACCGGCCGCCGTCTCCAGGAGGCAACCTCATGACCGCACCTGAACTCGACGACACCGAGCTCGACGACACCGGGCTCGACGACACCGGGCTCGACGACACCGGACTCGCGGTGGACGCGCAGCGCTGGCCCGACATCGCCGACGTCCGCACCGACCGGCGCGCCCGGGTGGCCGGCGCGGTCGCCGACCGGCTGTTCCGCCGTGCCGCGGCCCGCCTTGACGTGCGGGTGGAGTACCCCGACGGCACCGTGATCGGCGCCGCACCCCGGGGCCGGATCCTGCCGCGCATGATCGTCCGCCGACCCGGGGAGTTCGCCCGGCGGCTCGGTACCGCCGGGCTCATCGGATTCGGCGAGGCCTACATGGCCGGCGACTGGACGACTCCCGACCCGGTCGCGGTGCTCACCCCCTTCGCCGCCGGCGTCGGCGAGCTGATCCCGCGGCCGCTGCAGCGACTACGCCGAGTGGTTGTCACGGGACAGCCTGCCTCGGAACGCAACTCGGAGAGCAATACCCGGTCGAACATCTCCCGCCACTACGATCTGTCCAACGACCTGTTCGAATCGTTCCTCGACGAGACCCTGACCTATTCGAGCGCCCTGTTCGACGAATTCCCGGCCCGCCCGGACGAACTGGCCCGCGCACAGCGGCGCAAGATCGATCGGCTGCTCGACGCCGCGCGTGTCGGTCCCGGCACACGGCTTCTCGAAATCGGCACGGGCTGGGGCGAACTGAGCCTGCGCGCGGCGCAGCGCGGCGCACAGGTCCGCTCGGTGACGCTGTCGAGCGAACAGCAGGAACTCGCGCGCCTCCGCATCGCCGCGGCCGGGCTCACGGATGCGGTGCAGATCGACCTGCTCGACTACCGTGCGATCGACGGCGAGTACGACGCGATCGTGTCGGTGGAGATGATCGAAGCCGTCGGATACGACTACTGGCCCACCTATTTCAGCGCCCTCGACCGGCTGCTCCGCCCCGGCGGACGCATCGCCTTGCAGGCGATCACCATGCCGCACGAACGGATGCTGGCGACACGCGACACCTACACCTGGATCCACAAATACGTCTTCCCCGGCGGCCTGCTGCCGTCCACCGACGCAATCGACTCGATCACCCGGGAACACACGTCGCTACGCACCGTCGACCGCCTCCGTTTCGGTGATCACTACGCCGAAACGCTCCGGTTGTGGCGGGAACGGTTCACCGCGAACAGCGACCGGGTCACGGCGCTCGGCTTCGACGCGACCTTCCGCCGCATGTGGGAGTTCTATCTCGCCTACTCGGAGGCCGGTTTCCGATCCGGCTACCTCGATGTCCAGCACATCGTCCTCGCGAAGGAGGCCCGGCCGTGAGCACCTGGGGCAGTTTCCTCACCGTCTCGCTGGTGAGCCTTGCCGGGCTCGCTGTCCTGCAGGCCGTCACGTTCGCCGTCGGGCACCGGATCGGGCGGTACAACGTCGTGGACGTGGCGTGGGGTGCCGGTTTCGTGTTCGTCGCCGCGGTCGCGGCGGCGCTCGGCAGCGGCGATCCGGTCCGTCGTGTACTGCTGCTCGTGCTCGTCGCTGTGTGGGGTCTGCGACTCACGTGGCACATGCACCTCGCGTCGGCGGGCAAGGGCGAGGATCCGCGGTACACGGATCTGCAGAACCGGTCCGGGGGCGCGTCCGTCGGCACCGTGGTGCGGAAGATCTTCGTCACCCAGGGAGCCGCACAGTGGTTCGTGTCCCTGCCGATCCAGGTGTCCGCGGTCGCCGGCCCCACCCGCGGCCTCGGCACGGTGGCATTGATCGCCGGGGTGATGCTGTGGGTCCTCGGCTTCGCGTTCGAAGCGGTCGGTGACCGTCAGCTGCGCAGGTTCAAGGCCGACCCCGCCAACAGGGGCCGGATCATGGATCGCGGGCTGTGGGCATGGACGCGGCACCCGAACTATTTCGGGGACGCCACGGTGTGGTGGGGCCTGTGGCTGATCGCGGCGAGTGCGTGGCCCGGTGCGCTCACCGTCGCCTCGCCCGCGATCATGACGTACTTCCTGGTGTACGCCACCGGTGCGCGGCTGCTGGAGCGATCGATGTCGCAGCGCCCCGGATATCCCGAGTATCAGCAGCGCACCTCGTACTTCCTTCCGCGGCCACCTCGCCGCGCGCACGACGGAGCTGATCATCATGTTCGCCCTCGCGCCACCGGCTGACCCCGCACGCGTCCGTCCCCGGAGCGAGTTGAGCTGCCCGATTCGCCCAGCTAGGCTGTCCCGCGATGAGCGGACACGGCCGATGACCGACGTCGGCGGCGGCACCGACACACTCGACGGACTCCTCGCGAAGGTCGCGAAGGAGGACAAGGCGGCGTTCACCGAGTTCTACGATCTGACGCGCGCCCGCGCCTACGGCATGGTGCTGCGGGTACTGCGCGATCCGGGGTACAGCGAGGAAACGCTGCAGGAGGTCTATCTGCAGGTGTGGCGTACCGCGTCCGGATTCGATCCCGCTCAGGGTTCGGCGCTGTCGTGGCTGATCACACTGGCCCACCGACGGGCGGTCGACCGGGTCCGTTCCGAACAGTCCGGTGCCGACCGCGAGGCCCGCTACGGCGCCGTGTCCACGGAGGCCGCCTTCGACGCGGTGAGCGAGGAAGTGGTCCGCCGCGAGGACACGCAGCAGGTCGCGGACTGTCTCGGCACGCTCACCGATCTGCAGCGGCAGTCGGTGGAGCTCGCGTATTACAACGGCCTGACCTACCGGGAGGTGTCGGAACGACTGTCCGCCACTCTCCCGACCGTCAAATCGAGAATCAGGGACGGATTGCTCCGTCTTCGGAATTGCCTCGGGGGTGAGCAGCGATGACGAACAGCACCCACGCCGAGTTCGGCGGTGACGTCCTTCTCGACTTCGCCGCGGTCTACGCCCTCGACGCGGTCTCGGATGCCGAACGCCGCGAGATCGACGCGCGCGTCGCCGCCGCGAGCCCCGAGGTGGCCGCCGAGTTCGAGCGCGAGGTCCGTGAGATCCGGGAAGCGATGGCGCAGGTTTCCCGCGTCGGCGCCGTGGAACCACCCGATCGGGTCCGGCAGAGTCTGCTCGAAACCATCGGCACCGCAGGCACTTCCGAATCGGATACGGCACCACCGGCGCCGATCTCGCTCGCACAGCACCGCAACCGGCGACGGAATTTCCTGCTGGCTGCCGCGGCTGCGGTGGTCGTGGTCGTCGGGGGCATCGGTATCGGCTCCCAGATCCGGCACGAGGTCGCGCCGCCGACTTCCACCCAGGTGTTCGCGGCCGACGACGTGCGCACCACGTCGGGTGCGATCGAGGGCGGCGGCACCGCGACGGTCGTCTACTCGAAGGAGGTCGACGCCGGGGTGCTGGTGATGAACAACGTGACCCCGCCGAGCGAGGGCACCGTCTACCAGATGTGGCTGATCGGGCCCGAGGGCGCGACCTCCGCGGGCACCATGACCCCCGCCGACGTCGCACCGTCGACGACGGCGGTGCTCGACGACATCTCCGGTGCGACCGCGCTGGGCTTCAGCGTCGAACCGACCGGCGGATCCACACAGCCGTCGAGCATCTTCGCCGAACTGCCGCTGAGCTGAACCGGAGCTATCCGCGCGGCCGGTAGACATCCGCGCGCGGCATGCACCGCGCGGCTGTCCGGGTCGTCGCCGGCTGCGGGAACGTTACGACGGGCGGGTGCCGGCGACGACGGTGGCGTCGTGCGCGTTCGAAACCCGAACCGTCGCTTCGAAACCGGCTTCGGCAAGGATCGCGAGGGCGGTGTCCACCTGGGATTCCCCGATTTCCATCAGCAGCCGCCCGCCCGGCGCGAGCCAGCCGGGTGCGGCGGCCGTCAACCGGCGGTGCACGTCGAGGCCGTCGCCGCCACCGTCCAGGGCGACCAGGGGCTCGTGCAGCCGCGCCTCGGGCGGCATGAACGCGACGGCGTGGGACGGCACATAGGGCGCGTTCGCCACGAGCACGTCGACGCGGCCCGCGATCGAGCCGGGCAGTGGCGCGTACAGGTCGCCGGCGAACACGCGACCGCCCAACGGCCCGATATTGCGGCGCGCGCACCGCACCGCGACCGGGTCGACGTCGGCGGCATACAGTTCGATCCCCGCGATCTCCTGTCCCAGCACCGTCCCGACCGCACCCGAACCACAGCACATGTCGACGACGACGGCACCCGGCACCAGCCCTTCGGCGGCGCAGCGGGCCAGGAACTCGGTCCGGCGACGCGGCACGAACACGCCCGGCTCGACGACGATGCGCAGGCCGCAGAATTCGGCCCACCCCAGGACGTGCTCGAGCGGCACGCCGTCGACGCGACGGCCGACCAGTTCCGACAGTTCCCGCTCACTGCAGGCCGCGGCCGCGAGCAGGGCGGCCTCTTCCTCGGCGAACACGCAACCCGCCGCGCGCAGCTCGGCGACCAGAGCGGTACGGGACCGACCAGGGGACGACGGTGAGGCGGCCACGCCACACCCTAACCCCGGCACGGGGGCAGCACCCGTCCGAATCCGGGTCTGCTCCGAATAACCGGCGGCCACGCGAGCGCGGCAGGATAGAACCACGGCGAAGGGCCACCGACCTCAGGAGGAAGCGCTTGACCACCACGACGACACCACCGAAACGTCCGACGCGGCGTTTGCGCTGGCTGCTGCCCGCTCTGCTGCTGCTCGTGTGGCTCGCGATCGCCGGGGGCGGCGGCCCGTTCGCCGGGAAACTCAGCGAGGTCGCGCAGAACGGCAACAGCGCGTTCCTGCCCGCCTCGGCCGAATCCACCCGCGCGGACCAGTTGTACGCGGAGTTCACCGACACGAACGCTGTGCCTGCCATCGTCGTCGCCGAACGTGAATCCGGGATCACCCCCGACGACCTGGCGTTCCTCGCCGCCGAATCGGTCGGTCCGCCGCCGATTCCGTCCCAGGACGGGCAGGCCGCCCAGCTGATCGTGCCGATCGACAGCAACAGCGAGGTCGGCGAGACGGTCGAGGAGCTGCGTGACCGGTTGGCGTCCCCGCCGGACGGGCTGACCGTGCACGTCACCGGCCCGGCCGGGCAGATCGCCGATCTGTCCGCCGCGTTCGCCGGAATCGACGGATTGCTGTTGCTCGTCGCGGGGGGCGTGGTCCTGCTGATCCTGTTCGCGGTGTACCGCAGCCCGATCCTGCCGTTCGTCGTGATCATCTCGGCGGTGTTCGCGCTGGCGCTTGCCAGCCTCGCGGTGTATCTGCTCGCCGACGCCGGCGCGATCGCCCTCAACGGGCAGAGCCAGGGCATCCTGTTCATCCTCGTGTTCGGTGCCGCCACCGACTACGCCCTGCTGCTCGTGGCGCGATACCGCGAGGAACTACGTGCGGTGGAGGACAAGTACGAGGCGATGCGCACCGCGTGGCGTTCGACGCTCGAGCCGATCGCCGCCTCCGCCGCGACGGTGATCGCGGGTGTGCTGTGCCTGCTGTTGTCGGACCTGAACTCGAACCGCGGTCTCGGACCGGTTGCCGCGATCGGCATCGCCGCCTCGTTCGTCGCGTCGATGACGTTCCTGCCGGCCGCGCTGGTGCTGCTCGGCCGTTCCGCGTTCTGGCCGACCCGCCCGCAGGCCGATCCCGATGCCGACCGCGGGGATCTCGCGTCGGCGCACCGGTTCTGGAGTTCGATCGCGCGGAAGGTCGGTGCCAATCCCCGTCCGATCTGGATGGTGTGCAGCATCGTCCTCGTCGGGTTCGCGCTGCTGCTGCCGCAGTTCAAGGCCGGCGGCGTCGCATCGTCGGATGTCTTCCTGCTCCAGACGGATTCGTCGTCCGGTCAGCAGATCCTCGGCAAGCACTTCGATGCCGGCACCGGTTCGCCCACGGTCGTCGTCGCCCGTGAGGGCGCACTCGCCGCGGTCACCTCGGCCGCTCGCGTCGAGGGTGTCACCACCGTCACGCCGGTGACCGGTCCCGACGGTGCCCCGACCGTCGTCGACGGCCGGATCGCGGTGCAGGCCACTCTCTCCGACCCCGCCGATTCGCTCGAGGCCGAACGCACCGTCGAACGCATCCGCGACTCCGTGCACGCGGTTCCGGAGGCCGAGGCCCTCGTCGGCGGTCCCACCGCGGTCGATCTGGACACGAAGAACACCGCGACCCGCGACCGCACCGTCATCATTCCGGTGGTCACCGCGGTGGTGCTGCTGATCCTGATCCTGCTGCTGCGGGCGATCGTCGCACCGGTCCTGCTGATGCTCACCGTGATCGTCTCGTACGCGGCAACCCTCGGGGTGGCGTCGCTGCTGTTCAACCACGTGTTCGGCTTCCCGGGCGCGGACCCGGTGGTGCCGCTGTTCGGGTTCGTGTTCCTGGTGGCACTCGGCATCGACTACAACATCTTCCTCATGACCCGCGTCCGCGAGGAGAGCGCGCGGGTCGGTACCCGGGAGGGCACCCTGCGCGCGCTGACGGTGACCGGCGGCGTCATCACGTCGGCGGGCGTCGTCCTGGCCGCCACGTTCTCGGCGCTCGCGGTCATTCCGCTGCTGTTCCTCGGGCAGCTCGCCTTCATCGTCGCGTTCGGTGTCCTCCTCGATGCGTTGCTCGTGCGATCGCTGCTGGTACCGGCGTTGACCATCGACATCGGCAAGCGGATCTGGTGGCCCAGCAAGCTCGCGTCGCGTGACGGAGCGGACTCCGGCGAAGCCGCACCCGATCACGAACCGGTCACCAAACCGTTAGATTCGTGAAGGTGAATACGCGTTCGCCGGGTCCGGAAGGGCCCGGCGACCGTCACGCGACGACCGCAGGAGGACATGTGCTCGACACCGAGGGTGGCTTCGACCGGTCCGAAGCAGCCGTGGTGTCCCTGCTCCTGATCGAGGACGATCCCGGCGACGCTCTCCTCGTCGAGGAGATGGCCTCGGACGCGGTGATCGACTTCGGAATCGTCTGGGCGCGTTCACTCGACGAGGCCCGCACCCGGCTCGGTGAAATCCGGCCCGATTGCATCGTGCTGGATCTGAACCTTCCCGACGCCCACGGCCTCGACGCACTCGGGGCCGTGCAGAGGTACGCGTCCGGTGTGCCGGTGATCGTGATGACGGGCCTGGCCGAGGAACAGGCCGGGCTCACCGCGGTGGCGGAGGGCGCCCAGGACTACCTGGTCAAGGGCGTGGTCGACGCGGAACTGCTCACCCGGTCGGTGCGCTATGCGATCGAACGCAAACGAGCCGAACACGCGGCCGCCGCGCTGCAGGCGAGCGAACAGCGCTCCCGCGAGAACGCCCGCCTCGAACGCGGTCTGCTTCCGGTTCCGTTGCTGCGCAGCGACAGCATCGATGTGGTGACCCGATACCGGACCGGCCGGGCCGGGGGTCTGCTGGGCGGCGACTTCTACGATGTCGTCGAATCCGGCGACGGCAGCGTCCACGTGCTGATCGGCGATGTCTGCGGGCACGGCGCCGACGAGGCGGCACTCGGCGTCGGATTGAGAATTGCCTGGCGCACCATGGTTCTCGGGGGCGTCGACGCGGAGACGGCGATGAGCACGCTGGAACAGCTGCTCGTCGCCGAACGTCCCCGGTCCCACATCTTCGCCACCGTGACCAGCGTGGTCCTGTCCGCCGACCACCGCTCGATCGAGGTCGTACGCGCCGGGCATCCGGGGATACTGCTCCGCACACCGAGCGACATCCGGTGGCTCGAGGTGCCCGGTGGTCCGGCGCTCGGCCTGCGCAAACAGAGCGGCACGTGGCAGAAGACCACCCTCGCGGTCGAGGAACGGACCGCACTCGTGCTGTTCACCGACGGTCTGTTCGAGGCACGGGTCGACGAACTGGACCGGCTGGGCGAGGACGGCCTGCTCGCATATGCCCGCTCCCTCGGCAGTGCCTGTAGCGGAGAGAAATTCGTCGATTCCCTCATCACCCATGTGGAGTCGCTCGCGGCACCGCACGGCGGGTTGAGCGACGATGTCGCGGTCCTGCACGTGCAGTGGGCCGACGAGAACGGCCGCTCGTGACGACCCCGGATCCCCGGATCCCCGCGGGCACCAGACTGACCGTCCAGGCGTGGTTCAACCTGATCCTGGCGATCATGACGCTGCTCGTCATCACCGGCGCCGCCGCGGGCGCCATGACGCTCGGCGCGAACTCTCGCGTCACCGACGACCTGACGGACCGTCTCATGCCGGCCCGCTCGGCTGCCCAGGAACTGCAGTCCGGGCTGGTCAACCAGGAAACCGCCGTGCTCGGATACGCGCTCACCGGGGAAGCGTCGTTCCTCGCCCCCTTCCGGGACGGTCTGCAGATCCAGCAGCGGTCCGAGGACCGGCTCCGGGAACTGCTCGCGGACCGGCCGGACCTGCTCGCCGACCTCGACGCCCTCGACCGGGCGGCGCAGGCCTGGCGCGTCGGCTTCGCGGACCCGTTGCTCGCCGGCCCGGCACCCGATCCGGCGTTCTACGACCGCGGCACGGACCTGTTCGACGGGGTCCGCGCGGGTTTCGATCAGCAGAACCTGCACCTGACCGAGGCGGTGGACGACGCACGGTCGCAGATCGATCACATGCGTTCGATCCGCAACGTCGTGTACACGGCCCTGGCTCTCGTACTGGTGATCGCGGCAGGCATCTTCGCTGTACTCGTGCGTTTTGCGGTCACCGAGCCGCTGGCACGGCTGGCCGCGTCCTCACGACGGGTTGCGCAGGGCGAATTCGCGCATCGGGTCGACGCCGGCCGCGGGCCCGCCGACATCCGTTCCCTCGCCACCGACATCGAGGGGATGCGCCGCCGCATCGTCGCCGAGCTGGACGTCGTCCGCGATCGGCAACGGCAGCTCGAGGACCGGACCGACCAACTCGATGCGACGGCGGAGGAGTTGCGGAGGTCCAACGCCGACCTCGAGCAGTTCGCCTACGTCGCGTCCCACGATCTGCAGGAGCCGCTGCGCAAGGTGGCCTCGTTCTGCCAGTTGCTCGAGAAACGCTACGGCGACGAACTCGACGATCGCGGCCGCCAGTACATCGATTTCGCCGTCGACGGCGCGCGCCGGATGCAGGCGCTGATCAGCGATCTGCTGGCCTTCTCCCGGGTCGGCCGGGTCGGTGACGGTTTCGAGAGATTGCCCCTGGACCGCCCGCTCGACAAGGCCCTGTCGAACCTCGCCGCCGTCGTCGAGGACACGGGCGCCCGGATCGATCGGCCCGAGCGGCTGCCGGAGGTCAACGGGGATCCGACGCTGCTGTCGATGCTCTGGCAGAACCTCGTTGGCAATGCGCTCAAGTTCAGCCGCCCCGACACCGAACCGCGGGTTGCCATCACCGCGGAACAGGACGACGGCATGTGGCGGATATGTGTGCAGGACAACGGGATCGGTGTTCCGGAGGAGTTCGCCGAGAAGATCTTCGTCATCTTCCAGCGACTTCACGCCCGCGAGGAGTACTCGGGTACCGGGATCGGACTCGCTCTGTGCAAGAAGATCGTCGAGTACCACGGCGGCGACATCCGGCTCGACCCGGACTCCCGCACCGGTGCCCGCTTCTGTTTCACCCTGCCGATCGCCGAGCCGGTCGCGGAGGACCCACCCGCCACCGATCCCCTGCAGCAGTCCACCCCCGCAGCCGATCTCCCCGGAGGAACGAACCCATGAGCCCTGTAGGCCACCCCATCGACGTCCTGCTCGTCGAGGACGATCCCGGAGACATCCTGATGACCCAGGAGGCCTTCGAATTCAACAAGGTCGGAAACACCCTGCATGTGGTGCGCGACGGGGAGCAGGCACTCGAGTTCCTGTACCGGAGAGGCGAATTCGCAGACGCTGTCCGGCCCGACCTGATCCTGCTGGACCTGAACCTGCCCAAGTACGACGGCAGGCAGGTCCTCGAGAAGATCAAGTCCGACCCGGACCTCGCGGACATCCCGGTCGTCATCCTCACCACTTCGGCTGCCGAGGAAGACATCGTGAGGAGTTATAAACTCCACGCCAATGCCTACGTCACGAAGCCGGTCGATCTGGACCAGTTCATCACGGCGGTGCGGCAGATCGACAACTTCTTCGTCCAGGTCGTGCGGCTGCCCGGACACTGACGGACAAGGCATCATGACCGAAATTCTTACCGACCCTGCCCGATTCGACACCTCCGTGGATCCCGCGAATCTTCGCGATCTCGGCGGAATCGACGTCCCCGGCGGCACCGTCCGCACCGGTGTGGCGCTGCGCAGCGACGATTTGTCCTCCATGAGCCCGGCCTTCGCCGAGAAGCTGCTCGGGCAAGGCTTGCGCTCGGTGATCGATCTGCGTTCGTATGCCGAAGTGTCACAGACGGGCCGAGGTCCCCTCTCTGCCTTCGATCTGACCTATCACCATGTACCGCTGCTCGACACGGCTGCGTCGCCGGCGCATCTGGCACGGCGGTTCGGTCCCATGACACCGGAGCAGGTCGGCGCCTGGTACGTCGAGGTGATCGAGAGCGCGGCGCCGCGGCTGGCCTTGTGCCTCAACATCATTGCAATGAGTGACGGAGCGACGGCGTTCCACTGCTCGGCCGGTAAGGACCGCACCGGAATCCTGGCGTCGCTCCTGCTGTCGACGGTCGGCGCGCCGGCGGCCGACATCATCCGCGACTACGCGGTGACCGAGTCGAATCTCGGCGCCGTGGGCGACCGGATGCGTCGTATCCTCGGCGGCGACGCGGCCGACGAGAGCGACCACGGCACCTCCGCCACCAACGCATTGATGGGCGCCGTGCCGGACAGCATGGCCACCATGCTGCAATTGCTGGACGCGCGTTACGACAGCCCGTTGGCGCCGCTGTACGCCGCCGGCCTCGACACCTCGACGGTGGCGCGGCTGCGTCGGCGTCTGCTCGGCACCGGTTAGCGCACCGCGCAGTCGGGCCCGGCGTTACAGGTCCAGACCGGACTGCGCGAAGTGGTTGATGCGTTCCTCCCGGGTCCGCGACAGGTGCGCGGTCACCTCGGTGCGGGCGAGCACGCTGTCGCGGACGGTGATCGCCTCGAGGATCCGCTCGTGCTCGGCCTTGGTGCACTCCAGGTCCTCGATCCCGCGGGTACCGCGATCGAACAGCCGCAGCTGTGCGGACAAGCGTTGCAGCAGTGTGGAAATGGTGTGGTTGTGCGCCGCCGCCCACAGTTCGCGATGGAAGCGCGTGTTCATCTCGAGGATCACCCGGGTCTCCGTCGAGGTGCACATCTGCTCGTGGATCTTGCGCAGCCGCGCGAGTTCGAGTTCGGTGCGACGTTCCGCGGCATCGGCAGCGGCGACGCCTTCGAGCGCGATCCGGGCCTCGTAGATCTCCAGGACATCCGCCGGCCCGCCGACGCGCACTTGGTAGCCGCGAGGCCCGCGCTCGACCAGGGCATCCTGGTCGAGCCGGGCAAGTGCCTCGCGGACCGGGGTGCGCGAAACCCCGTAGCGGGCGGTCAGCGCGGCTTCCGACAGCGCCGCGCCGGGCTCGAATCCCCCGTGGACCAGATCCGAACGCAGGCGTTCGTAGACGCTGCCGGCATCGTCCCGGAGTTCGGAGGGATCCGGCTCACTCTTGCTGGCGCGTACCACGTTCGTCCTCTCTCGTGCTGAATCGGCGGGCTTCGACCGTCACCCGTCCACGATCTCCAGCGGATTGCCGGGGTCGGCGTTCCACTCCGACAGCGAACCGTCGTATACCTCCACAGTGGTGATGCCCACCACAGACAGTGCCAGAGCCAGCCCGGCGGCATTGATCCCGCCCCCGCAGTACCCGATCACGGTGCGACCCGCGGCGCGCCCGGGCAATCGGTCGAGTTCGGCCACCGCCGCCCGGACGCGATGAGCGTCGATGTGGCCCGTGGGATCGAGCAGATCCGGGTACGGCACGTTCACGCTGCCCGGAATGTGCCCGGCGCGCCCGGCCACCGTGGCACGCCCCTCGAACACGTCGCGGCCCAGCGCACACACCAGACCGGCCGGACCGTCCCCGTTCATCGCCGCCCGGACCGCATCCGTGTCGGCGAAATACCCGTCCCGGACCGTGGCACGGAAGTCGCCTGCCCGCGGCGAGACGACCACACCGGTCTCCACCTCGCCGCCGGCGTCGACCCAGGCCCGCAGCCCGCCGTCGAGCACACCGACGTCGTCGTGCCCGAAGGACCGCAGCAGCCACCACACGCGTGCGGCCCAGGCTCCTCCGCGACGGTCGTAGACCACCACCGTCGAGTCCGCGCCTATTCCGAGCGCACGCGCCGCGGCCTCGAACGCGCCGGCGTCCGGCCGGGTGAAGGGGAACGGCGCCTGTGGATCCGAGAAGTCCGCAATCAGATCCGCGTGGCGGGATCCGGGAATGCGCCCGTCATCGACGAAACCGGCACGCCCGCTGACGTAGCGACCGTCCGTCGTTCTGTCGACCGTCGCATCCAGCACGACCAGTCGGCGCGCGCCGAGATGTGAACGGAGCCGAGCCGCGTCGACCAACGGTGATGCGGTCACGACGCGATGCGTGCACGACGACGCCACTCCCCGGCCTCCGGCCTCGGCACGCCCAGGTTCTCGCGCAGCGTCGATCCTTCGTACTCGGTGCGGAAGAGCCCGCGCCGCTGCAGTTCGGGGACGACCGCGCCGGTGAAGTCCTCGAAGGCCACCGGAGTGTGGGTGGGGCAGACCGTGAAACCATCCGCTGCACCGCGGGTGAACCACTCCTCCATGCGGTCTGCGATCTGGCCGACGGTACCGACCAGGTTGCCTTCGGTGCGGGCGCCGTACCACTTGCCGAGTTCCCGGACGGTGAAGCCTTCCCGTTCGGCGACCTCCACCACCTCCCGGTAGTGGCCGTCGACGCCCTGCACGTCCAGCGGCGGCAGCGGCTTGTCCAGGTCGTACTGCGACAGGTCGACGTCGAGGTGGTACGCGAGCCGGGACAGGCCGGCCTCGGCAGGCACCAGATCCTCGAATTCGAGGCGCCGGGCGTGCGCGTTGCCGGCGGTCGTGCCGATGATCGGGGTGACCGCGGGCAGAATTCTGATGTGGTTCGGGTCGCGGCCGGCTTCTTCCGCACGCCGGCGGACGTCCCGGCGGAACGCGATGGCGGACTCGAGCGATTCGTGGCTGCAGAAGATGACGTCCGCCCAGCGAGACGCGAAATCCCTTCCGGCGGGAGATGACCCCGCCTGGATGATCACCGGATAGCCCTGCGGACCGCGCGGCACCTGCAGCGGACCCTGGACCGCGAAGTACTCGCCGCGATGATCGATCGGCGCCACCGATTCGGGGCGGGCGAACTGGGCCGACTCCTTGTCGACGACCAGTGCGTCGTCGGCCCAGCTGTCCCACAGTTTCGCGGCCACCTGGAGGAACTCCTCGGCCTTGCCGTAGCGCGCGTCCCGCGGCGCCAGCCGCTCCTCACCGAAGTTGCGGGCCTCGGCGTCCTGGAAGCTGGTCACCACGTTCCATGCCGCACGCCCCTCGGTGAGATGGTCGAGACTCGCGAAGGTGCGGGCGGTGTTGAACGGCTGCTGGAATCCGGTCGACGCGGTGGCCGCCAGCCCGAGGTGCCGGGTCGCGGCCGCGATGACGCTGATCACCGGGATCGGGTCGAGCCGCGGCACACCGACGCCGTACCGGACGTTGTCGGCGATGCTGTCCCCCAGGCTTCGGGGGACCGACAGGCTGTCCGCGAAGAACATCAGGTCGAATCGGCCGGCTTCCAGCGTCCGTGCGATGTTCTGGTAGTAGGACATCGAGAACCAGCCGGGCTCGGCCCGCGGATGCCGCCATCCACCGACTCCACCCGGGCCGGCATTCATGAACGCAGCCAGGTGCATGTGGTCGCCGACGGAGGTTGCGGGGTTGTTCACGTCAAATCCTTTGTACAAGATCGGTATCGGTGCTCGGTGACGGTACGGAGGTCAGGTGGTCGAGAACGCTCCCAGAGCCCGGAGCAGCTCTCCGGTCAGTCCGGTTCCGGCGATCGTCTCGGCACTGCGCGGGCCGCGGCCGGGGACCGGGATGTCCTCGGCGATGGCGCCGTCGGCGAGCACCACCACCCGATCGGCCAGCCGCACAGCCTCGTCGACGTCGTGGGTGACCATGACGACGGTCCAGCCGTGGTCCTGCCACAGCCGGCCGACCAGATTCTGCATGTCGAGCCGGGTCAGTGCGTCGAGGGCGCCGAACGGCTCGTCGAGCAGCAGGATCTCCGGTCGGCGAACGAGCGCCCGGGCCAACGAGACTCGCTGTGCCTGACCACCGGACAGCGTCAACGGCCACACCTCGGCCTTGTCGGCGAGTCCGACCTCGGCCAGCGCCCGCTCGACGATATCCCTGCGGCCGGTGCGGGGCAGGCCGAACCCGACGTTGTCCCGCACCGACAACCACGGGAACAGTCGCGATTCCTGGAAGGCGACCGCGAGACGGTCGGTCGCGGTCACCTCACCGGTGGTCGCCGCGTCCAGGCCGGCAATGATCCGCAGCAGCGTGGACTTGCCCGAGCCGGACCGTCCCACCAGCGAGATGAACTGTCCCGAAGGAACATCCAGCGAGAGGGCGTCGAGCACCCGGTGCGTTCCGAAGTCCTTCGTCACCGAGTCCAGTCGTATGTCGCTCATGGGTACTACTCGGCCAGGTTCACGACGTAGTTGCCGATCTCGGGCGCCTCGTCGATGAATCCGAACTCCACGTACTGCTCGGCGAGCGCGTTGAGGTCCGCGACCGCGGCGGCGTCCAACGGCAGGATCTGCGGCGTCGAGAAGCCGGAGACGACCTCGACAACCTCGTCACCGGCACCGAACTCCGTGTACGCATCGGTGATGATCGACGGATCGGCTTGTGCCCGCTGGGATTCTCGGACCAGTCCGCGGTACACCGCGGCCAGCGCCTCCGGATGTTCCGTGGCGAACTCGCGACTCGCGATGTGGATCGACCAGTTGTAGGAACCGATCTGGTCACCGGTGACGAGCAGCTTCGCTCCCGGAGTGGCGACGGCGTTGGCCAGATTCTGGTCGAACGAGGCGAGGGCGTCGATCTGTCCGCTGCCGAATGCCGCGGCGAAGTCGCCCGGGGCCAGCGAGACCAGCTCCACCCGGGAGACGTCCAGGCCGGCGTTCGCGAAGGCCTGGTGGACCAGATAGTCGCCCGTGGCGCCCGGGTTGTCGATGCCGATCTTCTTGCCGTAGAGGTCTTCGAGCGAGTCGATACCGGTTCCGGGCGCGGCCACGATGCCCTGGCTGTCGCCGGTGTACTTCTCCAGGGCGAAGGCCACCCACTCACTGTCGTTGGCAGCAAGATTCACGAAATATCCGGTCCCGGTGGAGGAGGCATCCGCGTTGCCGGAGGTGACCGTGTTGTACGCCTCGATCGGATCGAGCGGCCCGATGTGCTCGGCCGTCGCGCCGACCTTTGCCAGCTCGTCCTCGAGAACGCCGGTGGTCCGGACGGTGGTCAGATAGTTCGCCGTCGGCAGGTATGCCGAACGGAACACCACCGTATCGTCGTCGGCGCCGGAATCGCTGCTGCAGCCGGTCAATCCGATGGCGACGGTCGCAAGCGCGACGATGGTGGTGAGGAGACGGGACTTGTTCTTCATGGGCTCTTTTCCGCTTTCGGGGAGGTTCAGGTTGGGGCGGCCGGCGCGAGCGCGGTTGCCCCCTTACGCTCAGTTGCCCTGGTAGGACCCGCGCCACCGCAGGAAGTGCCGCTCGAGGCAGCGCACGATCCAGTCGGTGAACAGGCCGAGGAAGGCGTAGATCGCGATGCACAGCACCACCTGGTCGGTGCGGACGAAGCGTTGCGCCTGGGTCAGAACGAATCCGATACCCGCACTGGCATTCACGGTTTCCGCGGTAACCAGGGCGATCCACGCAACCGCCAGCGAGAAGCGCAGGCCGGTGAACACCGACGGCAGGGCGCCGAGAAACAGGATCCGGGTCGCGATCAGGAATTTGGGGACGCGATAGACGGTGCCGACCTCGACCAGTTTGCGATCCACCCCGCGGACACCGGCAAAGGTGTTGAGATAGATCGGCACCAGGACGCCGACGCTGATCAGCAGTACCTTCATCGTCTCGCCGACGCCGAACGCGATGATGAACAGGGGCGTCAGGGCGTTGAACGGAATGGCGCGCAGCATCTGTACCGGCTTGTCGACCGCCGCCTCGCCCACCAGGAAGTAGCCGCTGAGCAGTCCGAGCACCACACCGACCAGCAGGCCGATGACGACGCCGGCGAGAACCCGGCCCAGGCTCACGAGCACGGCTTCGCCGAGAATGCCCTTCTCGGTCAGTTCCCACGCCGCTTCGACGACCTTGTCCGGGCCGGGCAGCGCCCGGGAATCGACCAGACCGGTCGCGGTCCCCAACCACCAGAACGCGAAGATCGCCACGGTGCTGAGCCACGACGCCCAGGCCGGGATGCGGGGTGGGCGTCGCACGCCCGACGTGCCGGTGGGCCTGCCGACGACCGGCACAGTGGCGGCAGTCGTCATGCGACGCCCAGCAAGGACAACTCGTCGACGAGCGCGACGGCGAAGGAACCGGTGCCGCGGGTCCGGGAGGCCGCGCGCTCGGCTGCGGTTGCGAGGACGGCGTGGGCGGCCGTCGCGGCCTGCAACCGGTCGGGCACGACCGCCGCGAAGGCCGCGACCAGACCACCCAGGCTGCAGCCGGCACCGGTCACCTGTGTCAGGTACGGGTGCCCGCCGGGCACCGCGACCAGTTCCACGCCGTCGGTCAGATAGTCGGTCGGTCCGCTGACGGCCACCACCCCACCGGTCCGCTGCGCCAACGACTTCGCGAAGGGAATCGCCGCCTCCGAGGAGACCGTGCTGTCCACGCCCTTGGTCGCGCCGTCGCCGCCGGCCAGGGCGACGACCTCGCTGGCGTTGCCACGAACCACGGCGGGCCCGAGGTCGATCAGTTGCGCGGCGAGCGCGTCGGTGGCCTCGATGCCTGCGCCGACGGTCACCGGGTCCAGCACCCACGGGGTGCTCGCGGCGTTGGCGGCCCGGGCGGTCTCCAGGAGCAATTCGGGTGTATCGCTGATCAGAGCGGCCAGGTTGATCCAGGCACCACCGGCGATGGTCGCGAAATGTGCAGCGCCGAGCGGTATTCCACCGATGGCCGGGGAGGCACCGACAGCCAGCAACATGTTCGCGCTCAGGGGTGCGGCGATGTAGTTGGTCAGCCCGTAGGTCAGCGGCTTGCCAGCGCGGACGCGCTCGAGCGCCTCGACGACACGCGGGTCGGGCCACCCGACTCGGCTTGCCGGCACATCAGACATCCCATCCTCCTCGGTAACTTCCACCGCCGCCCTCGACCACGGCGCAACGCGATCGGTCTCGGCATCGACTACAGGAAGGTATGCGGAATGTATGCGGGCGCCCATACTTAAAATCAGCTTGTACGGAAATGTATACAGCGGTACCGCGATGTACGGACGGGGCGAGACGCGGATCGGACATCCGGGCCGGTGAGGTGAACAGCTGCCGAGGCCAGGGTCCGGCAGAACCGGACCGGGCAGTCCCCTACTCGTCGATCAGCCGTGACCGCAACTCCGCCAGAGTCCTGGCCAGCAGTCGGGAGACGTGCACCTGGGAGACGCCGATCTCCCGCGCGATCTCCGATTGGCTCTTCTCCTCGAAGAATCGCAGCATCAGAATGTGCCGCTCCCGTTCCGGAACCCGCTCGAGCAACGGCCGCAGCAGCAGATACCGCTCGGACTTCGCGAGCTCACCGTCCTCCTCGCCGAGCGTATCCGCCAGCGTCGCACCCGCACCTTCACCGGCAAGATCGAGCGGAGTGTCCAGGGACGCAGGCTGATACGCGCTGCGGGCGGCGAGCGCCTCGATCACCTCGCCGGGCTCGGCACCGATCTCG
This sequence comes from Rhodococcus zopfii NBRC 100606 = JCM 9919, assembly GCF_001895025.1. GTDB lineage: Bacteria > Actinomycetota > Actinomycetes > Mycobacteriales > Mycobacteriaceae > Rhodococcus > Rhodococcus zopfii. The sequence goes on along the minus strand of NZ_BCXI01000003.1, from coordinate 147,014 downwards.
GCCGCGATCTCCGCTGCCGTCGGGGAGCGACCCAGCCGTTGCGCGAGATCGTCGGTGACCCTGTTGACGGCCACGGTCAGGTCCTTGAGCCGCCGCGGCACACGCGTGGACCAGGCGTGGTCGCGGAAGTAGCGACGGATCTCGCCCATGACGGTGGGCACGGCGTACGCGACGAACCCGCGCCCCTTCTCGGCGTCGAACCGCTCGATCGCCTGGAGCAACCCCACGCACGCCACCTGATTGAGGTCGTCCATGTCCTCGCCACGGCCCGCGAAGCGCTGGGCGATGTTCTGCGCCAACGGCATCGCCGCCGTGACGATCTGCTCGTGAAGCGCGACGGCCTGGTCGGAACCGGCGGAGCATCCGCGGAATGCGTCGAACAACTCCGCAAGGTGCTCCTCGTCGATTCTGCGCGTGCTCGCCGGACCCCTTCCGACGGACTGCGAATCGATCTCGGCAACCGTCATGCCGGCATTCCGATGCTCAGCTCGACCTTCGATTTCGCCGCCTTCCCGGTCGCCTCAGGCTCTTCGTTCGCGGAGAGGGTGTCTGCCAGCAGTTCCAGGATTCGCCATTCGAGACTGTCGGGCGCCGGTCGCCAGCGTTCGATCGTGGTCGCGGTGACCTCGATGCGGAACACATCGTGGTCCTTGCGGAATCGGCAGGTGATCTCGGTGGCGGGTGCGGCCGCTTCGATGAGCAGCGTGCAGACCTGGTCGACCGCAAGCTTGAGGTCCGAGACCTGGTCGAGCGTGCACCCGCCGTGCATCGCCACCACCTCGGTGAGCATGCGGATGACGGGCAACTGAGCGTGCAGCGCAGGCACCGACAATGTCGTGGGAATCCCGCCACCACCCGGTATCGGATCGGGGACGTCCGGCATCGGATGGGATGCGATCTGTGTCAAGGTTTTACCTGCTGTTCTGGCTCGGGCAGGGAAGCGCGGTAGTTCCACTGCAGATGAATTCGGGTTCCTTCGTCGCCCGTCTCGACCCGGGCGCTGTCGCTGCAGGCATGCATGAGCCGCACACCCCGTCCACGGCGTGCGCGGCTGTTGTCAGCTTCCGGCTTCCACGACCCCCTGTCGACGATCGAGATGGTGAGAACGCCTTCGTCGGGACGACTGTCTGCGCGCAGATCGAACGTTCCTTGCACTCCCGGCGGGTAGGCGTGCTCGGCGACGTTGGCCAGCGCCTCGTAGGTCGCCAGAAGCATGTCGCCGGTCGTGTCCGCCGACAGCCCGATCTCGCGCGCGAACTGTGCCAGCCGGTGCCGGATCGGGGCGAGCGCCGTCAACTCTGCCCGAACGTCGTCGAGGCGGAGTGATCGGGCCTCGGAGAGGCCGGAATGTCCCGGCGCCGGTGGCACAGACTGCCGTCCCTGGTCGCTCATACGGTCGATAGAGCAGCTTCGACGGTCGGGAAGATCTCGAGTGTGTCGGCCAGGCCCACCAAAGTCATCGGCCGTGCGGTTGCCGGACCGTCGGCGACGATAAGGAAACGCGATCGGCCGTCGAGTTCATCCGCGGTGCGCATGAGCACCGCAAGCCCCGCCGACGAGAGGAATTGCACACCCAGCAGGTCCGCGACCAGTGTGGACGTCCCACACAACGCGGCCAGCTCGGTCAGCTTCCTCTCGAACACCGGGGCGGTGACGACGTCGATCTCGCCGCCGGCGTGCAACACCGCAACGCCCTCGATGAAGTCGACGTCCAGCCTCAGCGGCGAACCCGGTATCACCTCGGGCATGTCGCCCGGCCGTTCGACTCCCCCGGATGCCACCCGTTCGGGATCCGCTACACCCACGAGATCGTCCCTCCTGCTCGCTGTGTGCGCGTCCGAGCACCCACCTCCGGAACGTGGCCGCGGAAGTACGAGATCCCGTACAGCGCGTACATGCTCTTGACCACCGACATCCGAGCGGTCTTCCACGGCGCCTTCCCTTGCCTCGTCTGCATCGTTCGCCTCCCTTCGTGTGCCACAGGAATGCCCCCTGATACCCACTTCCCGGGCTTCTCATTCCTCCCCATTCGGAAATTCCGTCCCGGACACCCGGTCCCGGACGCCCGGTACGGGATGCCCGGGGGCGGTCGGGCCCGGCGCCGCGGAGCGAATCGGCACGGCTGCGACCGCAGAAGTTCGGGTGGGCCCGGAGACGGTGTCGTCCGGGCCCACCCGTCGGAGGCAAGACGGAAGAGGAACGCAGTGGCTACGACAGGGCATCACCTCGCTTTCGATCAGCGGCTCGGGGCCTGTGCTCCACTTCGCCGGCCGCGCAGCGCGGTCGACTGTGCGGATCAGGCGTCGATCGCCTGCCGCTCGTCGTCGTGGCGCGCGATCTCGATCTTGCGAGGTTTCGCCTTCTCGGCCACGGGGATCGTCAATCGCAGCACCCCGTCGCGATAGTCGGCACGGATCGCGTCGGTGTCGAGATTCTCCCCGAGGAACAACTGCCGGCTGAACACCCCGCGGGTGCGCTCCGCAGCGATCATGGATCGTCCCTGGTCCAGCTCGGGACGGGATGCCCGCACGGTGATGACGTTGCGTTCGACGTCGAGATCCAGCGAGTTCGCGTCGATGCCCGGGAGATCGAACTCCACGAGGAATTCGTCGCCGTCGCGCCATGCATCCATGGGCATGACCGCCGGGCGTGCCGGCGTACCGAACACCTGCTGAGTCAAACGATCCAGGTCGCGGAAAGGATCGGTGCGCATCAACATGGTCGCCACCTCCGGTTCACTCCATTCTCACTCGAAGGGAACTCAGATAACCTATGTCATCTGACATAGATATTATGTAGCACCTAGACCAGAGGAGCGCAAGTGGTTGAGTCAGGTAATCTGAGCGCCGACTCGGAGAGGAATGGCATGGACTCGGATCGACGCGACCACCTGCCCGGTTCGGCTCGGGCGGTGTACGCGATCTCGGTCGCGGCGGAGCTGGCCGGAGTGGGGATTCAGACCCTCCGCCTGTACGAACAGCACGGCCTGCTCACGCCCGCGCGCAGCGCCGGAGGCACGCGGCGCTACAGCGGGGACGACCTCGCGCGGCTGGAACGGATCATCAGCCTGTCCGGCCAGGGCATCAACCTCGCGGGAATCGCGCGCATCCTCGAGCTCGAAGACGCGAACACGGCACTCACAGCGGAGCGCGACCACCTCCGGCGACGTCAGGAACAGTCGTGAGCGGAGGCGACGGCGCGGTCGAGGCTGGGCTCGACGTCAGGGCAGCTGGGCTCGACGTCAGGGCAGCTGGGCTCGACGTCAGGGGCAGGCGGGTGTGACCAGATCGTAGATCCGCTCGGCCTGTTCGGGAGTCGGCTGCACATCGTTGTTGGCGGCCAGCGCCATGATTTTGTCGGTGACCTGCTGCTCGTCGACGCCGTTGGAGAGGTCGTTGCACGAAACGATGACGATGTTCTCGATGCTCGCGTCGTCCCGGTTCTCCGACAGGTCCGAATACCCGGTGCGGAACGCGACGACGAATGCGTCCAGCTTGCCTTGATCGATCATCCCCAGCTGCTCCGTCGACGTGACCGAAGTTTCCGCGGCTGTCGTCTCCTCGGCTGTCGAGGTGGGCTGCAGCTCGACGGAGTCGGTGGTGACCGAAGCGGAGTCGGAGTCGTCGTCTCCGCAGGCGACCAGTGACAGTACGGCTCCCGATGCAACCAACGCGGCAGCGATGATCTTCTTCATGGGTCCTCCTCGTCAGGGTACGAGAGCACATACCCCGAGACCGCATGTCTCAATCACCCGACCGTCAGGGGCGAGGGGTCATCGGCCGGTTTGCGGTTCCCGTTCGGGCAGTAGCGTTCGAGCCTGCCCGCAGTTCCATTGCAGCTGAATCCGTGTTCCCGCGTCACGCCGCTCCACGCGCACAGCGTCGCTGCAGGCGTTCATCAGACGAAGTCCCTGTCCGCGTCTCGTCACGCGGGTGTCGCTCTCCGGTTTCCAGGACCCCCGGTCGGCGACGGTGACGGTGAGCACTCCGTCGTCGCGGCTGTAGTCGACGACCAGATCGAACGTGCCCGGAACGCCCGGCGGATAGGCATGTTCCACGACGTTCGCCAGCGCCTCGTAGGTCGCAAGCAGAACATCACCGGTCGTATCGGGTGGCAAATCGATCTCCCCCGCGAACTCGGCGACCCGCCGGCGCACCTCCGCGAGCACGCGCAGGTCGGCCCGCACACCCTCGAGCACGAATTGCCTTCCCTCCTCGCTCATACCGTCGACAGTGCCGCTTCGACCGTCGGGAAGATCTCGAGAGCGTCGGCCATGCCCACCAGCGTCATCGGCCGCGCGGTCGCCGGACCGTCGGCGGCGATGAGGAACCGTGAGCGACCCTCGAGATCGTCGGCTGTACGCATCAGCACGGCCAGGCCCGCGGACGAGAGGAACTGAACGTCGAGCAAGTCGACCACCAGCACCGATGTACCGGACAGGGAGGCCAGTTCGGCAAGTTTCCGCTCGAATGCCGGCGCGGTGACGACGTCGATCTCTCCACTCACATGCAGCACGACCAGGCCTTCGGTGACGTCCACGTCGAGCCCGAGATGCGACCCGGGTGCGACTTCTGGGTTCTCCATTCGCTGAACGCTACAACCCGGCGGTGTCGGCGCCGAGTCCACTTCACCCACTCCGGCCGGCCTGTCCCGCATCGTTCGACGCTCCCTTCGGGGTAATTCACACACGATCACTCCTCTTACCCCGGTGACGTTCGCTGCATACATCGCGATTCGGCGCGGGACCCCCCTACCCCCTCTTTCCGCACTTCAAACCTGATTTCTTGTGGTTGACACGCTCGTGCCGAGTGCCATAGAAGTATTCACCTGTTCGAACCAGTGAAATGCGATCTCCCATCGAGCCGGAGGTGTGAAAATGGACCAGAACGCCAGGAATAGCAACCGAATCGGAAATTATCGAAATTCCCGTCTGCGACCGGTCGAAAGCGAATGGGAATGGCAGCTGCGCGCAGCCTGCCGCGGAACCGACTCGGCTGTGTTCTTCGCCCCGGCCGGCGAGTCCCGACGTGATCGGCGCAGACGCGAGATCGCAGCAAAAACCGTATGCATCAGCTGCCCGGTTCGGAAGGCCTGCCTGAAACACGCACTCGCCGTCCGGGAATCGCATGGAGTATGGGGCGGTCTGTCCGAAACCGAACGTCAGGCACTGCGGCCGGTATCCGCCTGAGTCCTAACGGATTCGGGCTCCCGATCTCGCCGGGTATGAGCCCGTGCCGAAACGGGCATCCGTTCGGCAAGACAGCAGGTACGCCCCCGATGGCGCGTACGAGCGCCGTGCAGGAGAGGACGACTATGCACGCCGATTTTGCCGAACGGCCGACTTGCTCACGCGGAAACTGTTTCGGAGCCCGCGAGAACCGTTCCCCCGTACGACTCACCGACCACCGGTTCGGTTTCGCCGGCTCGCTCGCTCTCGCCGGATTCGGAGTGACGGGAATCCCGTCCGCCGTCCTCACCCAGTCGGCGCCTCTCGGCGCGCTGGTCGCGCTCGCCACCGGCGGGTGCATTCTCACCGCATCTGTGATGATCGGCGGATGATCGCCACGGACCTCGCACTCGAAACACATTCCGAAGCAAGGTATATCGACGTTCTCGACGGGGAAATCCTCAGCACGACACCGACAAGGAAGCAAGGAGACTCGACACCATGTTGTCCATGAGCATCATCGCCTGGATCATCATCGGCGGCCTGGCCGGCTGGATCGGCTCGAAAGTGATGGGTACCGATGCACAGCAGGGCATCCTGCTCAACATCGTCGTCGGTATCGTCGGCGGCCTGATCGGCGGATGGCTCTTCAGCCTGTTCGGCGTCGACGTCGAGAGCGGCGGTTGGCTGTTCAGCTTCGTCACCTGCCTGGCCGGTGCGTGCCTCCTGCTGTTCTTCGTCAAGCTGGTGACGGGCCGCAGCAGGGTCTGACCGCAGACCGTCCGGTACTGCCGAGGGTGGACGTCGTGACGACGTCCACCCTCGGGTTGTGCGCCCGATTCCTGCGGTTCGACAGTCCGCTCCGGACTGACGCGGCTAACGTCGTGATCATGCCTGCGGATGTCACCGTCCCACCGGCCGTGCCCACCCGCCTCCCGGCCGAGACCGCAGGGAGGCGATTCGTCTCGGTCCCGCACGTGGCCGGAACGACATTGGGTGTCTTCGCCGTCCTGGTGGCCCTGTGGTCGATCTCGCCGACCCTGCGCTACTGGATCCACGCGCCGCGCGAGTACGTCGACACCTACTACTTCGATGCGCCGGACACCAGCCTTTCGTACGCGCTGGTCCTGGGCCTGCTCGCGGCGGCACTGGCCGGACGCAAACGCATCGCCTGGTGGATCCTGACCGTCTACCTCATCGCATTCACGATCGACAACGCGGTCGTCACGATCACCGAGCGCGACCTCGACGCGGCCGTCGCGCTCGCCGTGCATCTCGTCGTCGTCGCGATCCTCGTCGCCGCGTACCCGCAGTTCTACACCCGGGTCCGGCGCGGGGCGGTGTGGAAGGCCCTCGGCGTGCTGGTCGCCGGACTCGCGCTCGCGACCCTGATCGGCTGGGGTCTGGTCGAACTGTTCCCCGGTTCGCTGCCGGGCGACGAACGTCTGCTGTGGGCATTCAACCGGGTAACCGCACTGACAGCCCTCGACAACGACCAGTTCAGCGGTCGCCCACACGGTTTCGTCAACACCCTGCTGGGTCTGCTCGGCGCACTGGCACTGCTCGCCGCGGTCGTCGTCCTGTTTCGCTCACAACGCTCGGCGAACGCCCTGACCGGCAGCGACGAATCCGCGATCCGCGGGCTGCTCGATCGCGACGGCGACGACTCGCTCGGCTACTTCGCGACCCGCCGGGACAAGGCCGTGGTGTTCGCCCCCAGCGGGAAGGCCGCAGTCACCTATCGCGTCGAGGTCGGTGTGTGCCTGGCCAGCGGTGACCCCATCGGCAACCCGGAAGCGTGGCCGCACGCGATCGACGAGTGGCTCACCCTGGCCCGCGGCTACGGCTGGGCGCCGGCGGTGATGGGAGCGAGCGAAGCGGGCGCCACGGCGTACCGGCGAGCCGGGTTGTCGGTGCTCGAACTCGGCGACGAAGCGATCCTGCACACCGCGGAATTCACGCTCTCCGGCAGGGAGATGCGGCCCGTCCGTCAAGCCGTGAACCGCGCCCGGAAGCAGGGCGCGGCGGTGCAGATCCGGCGGCATCGCGACGTGGCGGACGACGAGATGGCCGAGGCGATCCGGCTGTCGGAGGAGTGGCGCGACACCGAAACCGAACGCGGTTTCTCGATGGCGCTCGGCCGGCTCGGCGATTCCCTCGACGGCGACTGCCTGCTCGTCGAGACGCGGGTGCACGGCGAGCTCGTCGCACTGCTGTCCCTGGTGCCGTGGGGTACCGACGGCGTCTCGCTGGATCTGATGCGACGCGATCCGTCCGCCCCGAACGGTGTCGTGGAGCTGATGGTGTCGGAACTGGCCACGCACGGCAGGGAGTTCGGTGTCGCCCGAATCTCGTTGAACTTCGCGGTGTTCCGGTCGGTATTCGAGGAAGGTTCGCGCATCGGGGCGGGTCCGGTTCTGCGCCTGTGGCGGTCGATCCTGTTGTTCTTCTCCCGCTGGTGGCAGCTCGAGGCCCTGTACCGCTCCAACCTGAAGTACCGCCCGCACTGGGCTCCCCGCTTCCTGTGTTTCCGTGAGAACCGCGAGCTTCCCCGTGTGGGCATCGCCTCCGCAATCGCCGAGGGCTTCCTGACCGTCCCGAGCTTCGGTCGACGAAAAGCGTCGCGGCACACCGGCACCCACGTCAACGCCCCCGAGTCGCTCGTCGATTCGGGAACACTGCACGACGACGGCAGCGCCCCCACCGGCACGAGCAGCGCCGCCGGGATCGCCGTCACCACCGGCGTCGCGGCCGCCGGCCCCCGTCGCCCCGAGCAGGTGCGGGTGCGCATGGCGAAACTCGCGCCGCTGGCCGACGAGGGCATCGATCCGTATCCGGTGGCTGTGCGTCCCACCCACACCGCGGTCGCCGCCCACGACGCACCCGCCGGGACCGCGGTCCGCGTCGCCGGCCGGTTGCTGCGCATCCGCGACTTCGGCGGCGTGCTGTTCGCGGTGCTGCGCGACTGGTCCGGCGATGTCCAGCTCCTCGTCGACCGTGGCGCTGTCGGCGGCCGCCGGTTCATGTTCGACCTCGGCGACCTCGTCGAGGTGAGCGGGACGATGGGACACAGCCGCAGCGGCGACGTCGCGCTGCTGGTCGACGAGTGGCGCCTCGACGGCAAGTGCCTGCATCCACTGCCCGACAAATGGCGCGGGCTCGTCGACCCCGAGGCGCGGGTGCGGCAACGCTACGTCGATCTCGCGATCAATCCCCATGCGCGTCGGCTGCTGACCGCGCGCAGCGCCGTCGTCCGATCCCTGCGCGACCAGCTCGGCGCTCGGGGCTACCTCGAGGTGGAGACCCCGATCCTGCAGTCGGTGCACGGCGGCGCCAACGCCGCCCCGTTCGTCACCCACATCAACGCCTACGACCTGGACCTGTATCTGCGGATCGCTCCGGAGCTGTACCTCAAACGACTGTGCGTCGCGGGTATGGAGAAGGTCTTCGAGATCGGCCGGGTGTTCCGCAACGAGGGCGCAGATTTCAAGCACAATCCCGAATTCACGATCCTCGAGGCGTACGAGGCACACAGCGACTACGAGCAGATGCGGGTGCTGGCACGCGAACTCATCCAGCATGCCGCGGTCGCCGCGCACGGTCGCGAGATCCTGGTCCGGCCCGGCCCGGACGGGACCCCGGTGGAGATCGACATCTCCGGGGAGTGGCCGGTCAAGACGTTCCACGGCGCGATCTCGGAGGCGCTCGGCGTCGACGTCGACGCGAGCACCCCGGTGGCGGAACTGCGACGGTTGTGCGAGGACCGCGAGATCCCCTACAACCCGGCGTGGGATGCCGGGGCGACCGCGCAGGAGATGTACGAGCATCTTGTGGAGTCCCGTACCGAATTTCCCACGTTCTACACCGATTTCCCGACGTCGGTCTCGCCGCTGACGCGGCCGCACCCGACGAAGCCGGGCGTGGCCGCGAAGTGGGATCTCGTCGCGTGGGGCATCGAGCTGGGCACCGCCTACAGCGAGCTGACCGACCCGATCGATCAGCGGGCACGGCTGACCGAGCAGTCGCTGCTCGCCGCCGGCGGTGACGAGGAGGCCATGGAGCTGGACGAGGACTTCCTGCAGGCTCTCGAGCACGCGATGCCCCCGACCGGCGGGTTGGGGATGGGCGTGGACCGCATCGTCATGCTCATCACCGGCGGAAGCATCCGTGAATCACTGGCCTTTCCGCTCGCCAAGCCTCGCGGACGGTGACCGGTCCGCGGTTTCACGTGAAACACCTCACCCTCACCGAACGAGCGCTCGGCACTCGTGGCACTGTGGATGTGTGCAGCTGCTCCTGATTCGCCATGCCCTCCCCGTACCGAGCCGGGTCAGCGAGGGCCGCGCCGACCCCGCCCTCGCCGACGAGGGACATGTTCAGGCCGCCCGCCTCCCGGACGCCCTCGCGCCGTATCGGATCCGCCGGATCTTCAGCAGCCCGCAGCGTCGGGCACTCGAAACGGCCGCTCCACTCGCGGTCAAGCGCGACCTTCCCGTCGAGCAGATCGACGACCTCGCGGAGTACGACTACGACCTCGACCACTACATCCCGTTCCACGAGGCCCGCGAGCTCGCACCCGCGGCCTTCGAGCGGATCCGCGCGGGTCTGCTTCCGGACTTCGTCGACGAGGCGGCATTCCGCACGCGCGTATGCCGCGGAATCGATCGGATCGTCGACGAGTGCGCGCACGAGGACACCGTCGCCGTGGTCGCTCACGGCGGTGTGGTCAACATTTTGTTACAGGACATTCTCGGCCTCGCGCGACCGCTCGAGTTTCCCGTCGAGTACACCTCGGTGACCCGGGTCCTTTTCTCCCGCAACGGAGCACGCCGCGTCGCGTCGATCAACGAGACCGGGCACGTTCAGGATCTGCTCCGGATCTGACCGACAGTGACGGGCGTCACTGCACCCAGAACGGGATTCCGCGAGGTCGTGTGACCCAACGTATAAATCGTATGTACAACAGGCATTGTCGTCCTGTATAACCAGCACCTGACATGCCGAAAGGGTGCGCCCATCCCGCCTGCCCGAGACGCATCCCCCGGGGAAGGATGACGCAATCAATATGGGGCAACGAAAGAGCCGCTTCCTCAACCTGATGAACTGGCGCTTGTCGTACAAGCTCGCCATCGTGCTCGCGATTCCTCTCCTCGCGGCCGTCGCGCTCGGGGCGCTGCGAGTGTCGACACAGCTCGACGAGGCACGCCGCTTCAGCTCGCTGTCGGACCAGATGGAAATCATCCCAGCGCTGTTCGGCTTCTCCAGTGCCGTCGTCAGCCCCGCCATCGCTGCCAGCCTCGGCCTGACGACTGACGACTACACCCCCGAGATGGTCAACGGGTCGATCGCCAGAGTCCGGAACCTCGCTGTAGCCGGCGACTTCGACCCGCGGATCACCGAGAATCTGACCTCGCTCCTCGAGGACGGGCAGGCACTCTACAGCACGATCCAGGGTGGCTCCACCCCGCGGGACGAACTCAAGAAGCGCACCGTCGACTTCGGCATCCGGTGTGAAGCGACCTTCCGCATGCTGCTCGACCTCACCGAGAACACCGACGTGCTCACCGACGGCACGAACATGCTCACGGCCTGGAACGCGCAGCAAACGATGCTCGACCAGATGACCTCGCTCGCGGTCTTCGCCACCAACCCCGAAGCGGCACGGCTCATGGCCCTCAATGCCCTGAACATCGAGGAATCGACCCTCGGGCTGCTGCTGGGCACCTCCCTCGACACCGGCCAGGTCGAGGGCATGCTCGCGAATGTCGCCCAGAAGCGCGCTCTGATCAAGGATTTCGTTCCCAGCTTCGAGGCCGGCGAGGAACTGCGCCAGGCGATGGTGGGCGCGTACGTGCCCTATCAGGAAACCAATGCCGCGGCCAGCGAGCGCATGACTGCGACACTGGACCGGCTCACGTCGGAGGCGCGCACCGCGGCGATCCGCGACAGCATCGTCGTTCTCGCGATCCTCGCGGTCGCGCTCGCGGTCGCCCTCCTCGTGGCCCGCGCCCTGTCGGTACCGATCCGGCGACTTCGCGACGGCGCCCTCGGCGCCGCGAACCACGACCTGCCCGCCGCGATCGCCGCGGTCAAGGACGGCGCGGACGTCACCACTGTGGAACTTGCCCCGATCGACGTGCACACCGACGAGGAGATCGGCGAACTCGCCCGCGCCGTCGACTCGATGAACTCCGAAGCGCTACGGCTGGCCGGCGAGCAGGCACACCTGCGGCAGCAGGTCTCGACGATGCTCGAAACCCTGGCCCGCCGCAACAAAACCCTCGTCGAACAGCAACTCTCGCTCATCGACTCCCTCGAATACGAAGAGAAGGACCCGGTCCGGCTGCAGAGCCTGTTCGCGCTCGACCATCTCGCCGCGCGCATGCGCCGCACCGGTGACTCGCTGCTCGTGCTCTCCGGTACCCGCCCCCGGACACGCAGTGCCCCGGCTCCGCTCGGCGACGTTCTGCGCGGCGCGGTCTCCCAGGTCGAGAACTATCAGCGGGTGCGGATCGGCAACGCTCCGCAGGGCTACCTCGTCGGCAGCGCCGTCGCCGACGTCGTGCACCTGCTGGCCGAACTCGTCGACAACGCGCTGCGGGCCTCACCGCCGAACAGCACCGTCACGTTCGAGTTCTCCCCGGCCGTCGGGGGCGGGCTGCTGCTCGAGATCGCCGACTGCGGTATCGGTGCCGCCCCGGAGATCCTGAACGAGATCAACTCGCGTCTGGCTGCCGGGGACAGCGCCGAGATCCACGCGCCCCGCCAGATGGGATTGTTCGTGGTGGGACGCCTCGCGGCCCGCAACGGCATCAGCGTGCGACTGCGTCCGACTTTCGATTCGGAGACGAACGCCGGCATCACCGCGTCGATCTACTTCCCCGCGTCTCTGCTCACCGACGTGCAGCAGAGCACCCCCGAAGCGATGACGGAACGGCCGCGGCGTCTGCGTTCGCCGGACCAGCCGGCACGGCACGCCGACCAGGCCGCCGCGCGGGCGCAGCAGACCACACAGCACCAGCAGGTTCCGCCGATGCCGCTGCAGGGGATGTCCCCGCAGGCACCGTCGATGCCGCAGCACCAGTCGCAGGCGATTCCCTTGCAGCAGGAACAGTTCCCGACCGGGCCGATGGGTCTCGGGTCACCGCCCCGATACGACGACAACCGGTGACGCGGGCGGGCCGACCCCGCTCCACGCCTCGGTGACATCAGCGCCGGCGGTCCGTCCGACTGCCGGCGCTGACGTGTTCGCTGCCAAGATCCGTCGACCACGGGAAGATGGACGCATGACATCGCGTACGTCTCAGATGCGCCGCTGGCGCACAGGAGCGGCCCTGCACCTGCGTATGCGCGATCTCACCGGGACACTCGTCGTGGTAACGGGCGGCGGCAGCGGAATCGGCCGCGCCGCCGCTCAGGCGTTCTCGTCGGCGGGTGCGATCGTCGTGATCGCGGACATCGACCTGGCGGCCGCACGTGAGACCGCCGAACTCGTGAATACCCCGGATCCGCGCGCCGGGGGCGCGGGGGCGGTGTTCGGCGGCGGCGCCCACGCCTATCGCGTCGACGTGACCGATGAGGATCAGGTCCGCCGATTCGCGAGTACGGTCCGTGAGCGGCACGGTGTGGCGGACGTCCTCGTCAACAACGCCGGACTGGGCATGATGGGATCGTTCGTCGACACTCCGCAGGAAGTGTTCGAACACATCATGAACGTCAACTTCTGGGGCGTCGTCTACGGGTGCCGCGCCTTCGCCGGGCAGATGATCGAACGCGGCACCGGGGGGCACATCGTGAACGTGTCGTCCGCGGCGGCGTTCATGCCGCAGAAGCGCATCGCGGCGTACGCCACGAGCAAGGCCGCGGTGCTGATGCTCTCCGACTGCCTGCGCGCGGAGCTGCTGGACAACGGCATCGGCGTGACCGCCGTGTGCCCGAGCCTCGTCTCGACCAACTTCAACCGCAACATCACATTCGTCGAAACCGATCCCGAGACCCGGAAGGCGCGGCGCTCACGGACATCCGCGATGTACCGCAAACTCGGTGTCCCGCCCGAGCGTGTCGCGAGCGCCATGGTCGCCGCGGTGAAGCACAATCAGCCGATCGTGACGGTCGCGCCGGAGGCGAAGGCGCGTAAGTGGCTCAGCCGCCTCGCCCCTCGCGTGATGCGGGTCGGCTCGCGATTCGAAATCGATTGATCCGGTGCGGCGGGACTGCCCGTCACGCCGACCCGGCGAGCCAATTCCGCAACCAGGTGGTCGCGGTGGTACCGCGGTTGTCGACGACATAGGTGCCGTAGTCCTGGTGCACCTGGGAGTCGAAGAACTGCCGGATCTCGACCTCACGCTCGTCGTTGGCCTGCGGGGTCATCTGCAACTGAAGTGTCGGTATCCCGCCCGCCAGCATGATCTCGTTGTACAGACCCTCGGCTTCGAGTCGGTAGTCGTCGAAGCGATCCGGGGCGCTGCCCGCGGCGACCGCGAGAAATCCGGCCAGGCGCGTGACGAAGTCGTCCTTGGGCGTCGAGCAGTACAGGTCGCCGACCGCGCAGATCGTCCGCACGTTTCCGCTCACGAATCCGAACCCGCCGATGCGAGCACCCCCGGCACCGTTCCCGGCCACCGGCGGGCCGACCAGGATGTCGGTTTCGGAACGTCGCGGGTCCGAGAGCAATCCGACCGCGGCCAGCCGGTGCGGCGGCACCACACCGAGGCCCGTTCCGATCTCCGCCGCGAGATCGCCTGCGGCATCGGCACCCTGGCTGTAGCCGACGAGCGCGAAGCGGGTGGATGCGCACTGCGCTGCGGTCGCAGCGATGAGGCCGCGCGCATTGTCGACGGCGCGCTGACGCGACGCGGCATACACGTCGCCTTCCCACGGGAATGCGGTCGCCGGGTACTGCACGTAGTCGACGCGGGTGCCCGTGGGCAGGCCTGTGGTGACGGCGGCGAGCATGCCGTTGCCGCGTCCCGGATCCGGGGTGCTGGAGGTCTCCCACGTGCCCGGCACCGCGACGACGTTCAGGGTCGGACACCATCCCGGATCTGCTTGCGCCGCAGGTACCGTCATCGTCGATGCCAGTACGGTGGCCGCCCCTGCCGTCAACATCGTCACGATTCGCTTCAGCCCCACCACTGCTCCCCCTGTCGACTCGCTCGCCTTGGATCCGGACCGATTGTCCAAGCCGTACGTGTCACGGCCGTGAACGCGACGTGACCCGGAAGGTCATTTCCGGATGACGGTGACCGGACCTCCTCCGATGTTCGTGACGAACACGTTCCCCGTCCCGTGGTCGAGGGTGTTCCCGACGACGCTGCGATCGACGACGCGGTCCCGGGCGCCCGCGCTGTGCACGACCGTGACGGCAGGTCCGAACAGGTTGGTCACGTAGATGTTGCCGGTGACCGGATCGGTCACGACAGTGCCGGGCGGCGCGGGGATCTCCGCGGGCAGCGGCCCCTCCGCGGCATTCCAGTCCGCAACCGTCACCGATCCGGCACCGATGTTCGTGACGAACACGCCTCCGCGGCCGGCATCGAGGATCAGTTCCGGGATGCCTTCGGGTGCGGGTTCGTGCACCGCAGCGGGACCCGGGGCGATCCAGCGGCGGTTCACCGTCACGGCACCCACGCCGACGTTGGTGACGGCGACGTTGCCGATGCCGCCGTCGACGCGCATCTCGACGGGCGCGGTGGACACGGTGGTCCGGCCGTCGACGCGGCCCGCAGGCCGCGTGACCGAAACGCTGCCGGGACCGAGGTTCGTGATGCACGCGTTGCCGCTGCCGCCGTCGAGTCCGATGAGGCGGAGGTCGTCGAAGCCGAAAACCGGTGCGACAGCGTCGCCGCCGTCCACGACGACGGGTCCGCCGAGATTGTGCACGCAGTCGCCGGAGGCGGGATCCGCGCTGTCCGCGGAGGCCGGTGCCGCGGCCACCACGGCCATGGCCGTCGCGCCGAGGAGAGTTGCCGTGCCCGTCAGTGATCGCTTCGTGATCCTGCGCCTCGCGGTCATGCGCTCGACAATAACGGCACCGCAACCGTACGGCAGGGAAAACCGGACAGGGCGCGCCCTCCGGGGGTTCCCGGGGGGCGCGCCCTGTCGGCGAGTTGCTACCTCAGCGCTGCGGCATCGCGCTGGTGGTGATCGGTGCGGGAAGCGCCGTTGCTCCCTCGAGGTACCGATCGACCGCCGCCGCGCAGGAGCGGCCCTCTGCGATGGCCCACACGATCAGGGACTGACCGCGGCCCATGTCGCCGGCGACGAAGACGCCGTCGACGTTGGTGGACCACTCGGTCGAGCGGGCGACGTTGCCGCGCTCGTTGTAGTCCACCCCGAGATCATTGAGCAGTCCCGGCTTCTCGGGGCCGACAAAGCCCATCGCGAGAAGAACCAGGTCGGCCTCGAGCTCGAAATCCGTGCCGTCGACCTTCTCGAAGCGCCCGGCGACCATCTGCACCTCGTGCGCCTTCAGCGCCTTGACCTTGCCGTCCACACCCACGAATTCCTCGGTGTTGACGGAGAACACGCGCTCGCCGCCCTCCTCGTGCGCGGACGACACCCGGTACATCAGCGGGTACGTCGGCCACGGGGTGGAGTCGGCGCGTTCCTCCGGCGGACGCGGCATGATCTCGAACTGGTGCACGCTGACCGCGCCCTGACGGTGCGAGGTGCCCAGGCAGTCGGCGCCGGTGTCGCCGCCGCCGATGATGACGACCTTCTTGCCCTTCGCGTTGATCGGCGGCAGGCCGTCCTCGCCGGTGATCGGGTCACCCAGCTGGACACGGTTGGCCAGCGGCAGGAACTCCATGGCCTGATGGATGCCGTCGAGTTCGCGCCCCGGGATCGGCAGGTCGCGGGCGACGGTGGAGCCACCGGCGAGGACCACGGCGTCGAACTGCTCGCGCAGCTCGTCGGCGGTGATGTCCACACCCACGTTCACGCCCGGCTTGAAGACGGTGCCCTCGGCCTCCATCTGCGCCAGGCGGCGGTCGATGACGTGCTTCTCCATCTTGAACTCGGGGATGCCGTAGCGGAGCAGGCCGCCGATGCGGTCCTCGCGCTCGAACACCGTCACGGTGTGTCCGGCACGGGTGAGCTGCTGCGCTGCAGCCAGACCCGCGGGGCCGGAACCGACGACCGCGACCTTCTTGCCGGTCAGCTTCGACGGCGGGATCGGGGTGACCCGGTCGTCCCCGAACGCCTTCTCGATCAGCTCGACCTCGACCTGCTTGATGGTCACCGGGTCCTGGTTGATACCCAGGACGCACGACGCCTCGCAGGGGGCCGGGCACAGTCGCCCGGTGAACTCCGGGAAGTTGTTGGTGGCGTGCAGACGCTCGATGCCGTCGTCCCACTTGCCCTTGTAGACCAGGTCGTTCCACTCGGGAATCAGATTCCCTAGGGGACAACCGTTGTGGCAGAACGGAATACCGCAGTCCATGCAGCGGCTGGCCTGGACCTGGAGGGTGTCACGAGAGAACGGCTCGTACACCTCCTTCCAGTCGAGGAGCCGCAGCGGGACCGGCCGGCGGACCGGCGTTTCCCGCGAACCGTGCTTGAGGAAGCCGCTTGGATCACCCACGAGCCGCCTCCATGATCGCCTCGTCAACGTTCGCACCACGAATGGTGGCGTCCTTGATTGCCATGAGTACCTTCTTGTAATCGCGAGGCATGACCTTCGCGAAATGGCTGACCTGCTGCGACCAGTCGGCCAGAATGCGGGCTGCGACCTCGGAGCCCGTCTCGTCACGGTGCCGTTCGACGACGGCCTTGAGCCAGGCGAAGTCCTCGCCCTCGAGATCCTCCAGATCGACCAGTTCGGTGTTGAGGTTGGCCTCGAAGTCGCTGTCCGGGTTGTAGACGAACGCGACACCACCGGACATGCCGGCACCGAAGTTGCGGCCGGTCTTGCCGAGGATGACGACCTTGCCGCCGGTCATGTACTCGCAGCCGTGGTCGCCGACACCCTCGACGACGGCCGTGGCACCCGAGTTGCGGACCGCGAACCGCTCGCCCGCGATACCGCGGATCAGCACCTCACCACCGGTGGCTCCGAACAGGATGACGTTGCCGGCGACGATGTTGTCCTCGGCGACGAACCCCGGTGCGGTGGTGTGCGGCGGACGCACCACGATGCGTCCACCGGACAGTCCCTTGCCGACGAAGTCGTTGGCGTCGCCGAGCAGTCGCAGCGTGACGCCCTTGGGCACGAACGCACCGAAGCTGTTACCCGCCGAACCGGTGAAGGTGATGTCGATCGTGTTGTCCGGCAGTCCTTCTCCGCCGTACACCTTGGTGACCTCGTGGCCGAGCATGGTGCCGACGGTGCGGTTGACGTTGGTCACCGGCGTCTCGATGACGACCTTCTCGCCGCTCTCGAGCGCGGGCTGTGCCTTGGCGATCAGCTCGTTGTCGAGGGCCCTGTCCAGCGCGTGCTCCTGCTCCTTGGTGCAGTACAGGTCCTGCTCCGGGAAGATCGGCGACGTGACCGCGGTCAGCAGCGGCGACAGGTCCAGCTTCGAGGCCCGGTAGTGCTCGACGGCCTTGGTGGTGTCGAGGAACCCGACCTGGCCGATCGCCTCGGCGAGCGTGCGGAAGCCCAGCTCGGCAAGCAGCTCGCGCACCTCCTCGGCGATGTAGAGCATGAAGTTCTCGACGAACTCCGGCTTGCCGGTGAACCGCTTGCGCAGCACCGGGTTCTGCGTCGCCACACCGACGGGGCAGGTGTCGAGGTGGCACACACGCATCATGATGCAGCCGGACACCACCAGCGGCGCGGTCGCGAAACCGAACTCCTCGCCACCGAGCAGCGCCGCGATCATCACGTCGCGGCCGGTCTTCATCTGGCCGTCGACCTGCACGACGATACGGTCGCGCAGACCGTTGAGCATCAGCGTCTGCTGGGTTTCGGCCAGGCCGATCTCCCAGGGCGCACCCGCGTGTTTGAGCGAGGTCAGCGGGGAGGCGCCGGTGCCGCCGTCGTGACCGGAGATGAGCACCACGTCGGCGTGGGCCTTGGACACACCCGCCGCGACGGTGCCGACACCGAGCTCGGACACCAGCTTCACGTGGATCCGGGCCTGCGGGTTGGCGTTCTTCAGATCGTGGATGAGCTGCGCGAGATCCTCGATCGAGTAGATGTCGTGGTGCGGCGGCGGCGAGATGAGGCCGACACCCGGCGTCGAACCACGCACTTCGGCGACCCACGGGTACACCTTGTGCGGCGGAAGCTGGCCGCCCTCACCGGGCTTGGCACCCTGCGCCATCTTGATCTGGATGTCGGTGCAGTTGGTCAGGTAGTGCGAGGTGACACCGAAGCGACCCGAGGCGACCTGCTTGATCGCCGAGCGCCGCCAGTCGCCGTTCTCGTCCGGCGTGAAACGCGACGGATGCTCGCCGCCCTCACCGGAATTGGAGCGGCCACCGAGGCGGTTCATGGCGATCGCGAGGGTCTCGTGGGCCTCGGCCGAGATGGAGCCGTAGCTCATCGCGCCGGTCGAGAACCGCTTGACGATCTCGCTCGCCGGCTCGACCTCGTCGAGCGGCACCGCCGGGCGCAGGCCCTTCCGGAACTCGAACAGGCCGCGCAGCGACGCGAGCTGCGTCGACTGGTCGTCGACGAGCTTGGTGTACTCCTTGAAGATCGAGTACTGGCCGGTGCGGGTGGCGTGCTGCAGCTTGAACACCGTGTCCGGATTGAACAGGTGGTATTCGCCCTCGCGGCGCCACTGGTATTCACCGCCGACCTCGAGCTCGCGGTGCGCGTGCTCGGACGGGCGATCCAGGAACGCGGACGCGTGCCGGACCGCGACGTCGTGCGCGATCTCGTCGAGGCCGATACCGCCGAGCTGCGACTGCAGTCCGGTGAAGTACTCGTCGACGAGTTCCTGCGACAGGCCGATCACCTGGAACAGCTGCGCGCCGGTGTAGGACGCGAGCGTGGAGATGCCCATCTTGGACATCACCTTCAGCACACCCTTCGAGGCGGCCTTGATGTAGTTCTTGATCGCCTTCTCGAGGGTGATGCCCTCGGGCAGGTCGCCGTTCTGCAGCAGCTCGTCGATCGTCTCGAAGGCCATGTACGGGTTGACCACGGCGGCACCGAAACCGCACAGCGCGGCGATGTGGTGCACCTCGCGGGCGTCACCGGCCTCGACGAGCAGGCCCGCCTGGGTGCGGGTCTTCTCGCGGACGAGGTGGTGGTGCACCGCGGACGTGAGCAGCAGCGACGGGATCGGAGCCATCGTCTCGTCGGACTCGCGGTCCGAGAGCACGATCAGGCGGGCGCCACCGGCGATCGCCTCCGACACCTGGGTGCGGATCGAGTCGAGCGCGGCCTTCAGGCCCTCGCCGCCGTCGGCGACCTTGTAGAGGCCACGGATGATGACGCTGTTGAAGCCCGGGAACTGTCCGTCGTCGTTGACGTGGATGAGCTTCTGCAGATCGTCGTTGTCGATGACGGGTGCGGACACCAGGATCTGCCGGCACGAATCGGCGGTCGGGTGCAGCAGGTCGCCCTCGGGTCCGAGCATGCCGCCCAGACTCGTGACGATCTCCTCGCGGATGGCGTCGAGCGGCGGGTTGGTGACCTGGGCGAACAGCTGCTGGAAGAAGTCGAACAGCATCCGCGAACGCGACGACAGCACCGCGATCGGGGTGTCGGTGCCCATCGAGCCGAGAGCTTCGGCGCCGCTGGCGGCCATCGGCTTGACGAGGAGGTTGACCTCTTCGTTGGTGTAGCCGAAGACCTGCTGACGCAGCACCACACGCTCGTGCGACATGTAGGTGTACTTGCTCGGCGGCAGATCCTCGAGCCGGCTGACGCCGTTGTCGATCCACTCCTGGTAGGGGTGCTCGGCCGCGAGCTCGTTCTTGATCTCGGTGTCGTCGATGATGCGGCCCTTCGCGGTGTCCACCAGGAACATGCGGCCGGGCTGCATGCGCATCTTGCGCACGATCTTCTCGGGAGCGATGTCGAGCACGCCGACCTCGGAGGCCATGACGACGAGACCGTCGTCGGTGACCCACACGCGCGAGGGACGCAGGCCGTTGCGGTCGAGCACGGCTCCGATGACGGTGCCGTCGGTGAAGCACACCGACGCCGGGCCGTCCCACGGCTCCATGAGCGCCGAGTGGTACTCGTAGAACGCCTTACGCGCCGGATCCATGCTCTCGTGCCGTTCCCACGCCTCGGGAATCATCATGAGCACGGCGTGCGGGAGGCTGCGGCCACCCAGGTGCAGCAACTCGAGCACCTCGTCGAAACGCGCGGTGTCGGACGCTCCTTCGGTGCAGATCGGGAAGATCTTGTCGAGCTTGTCGCGACCGCCGAAGACCTCGGAGTCGATGAGTGCCTCGCGGGCACGCATCCAGTTCGCGTTGCCGGTGACGGTGTTGATCTCACCGTTGTGCGCCACCCGACGGAAGGGGTGCGCCAGCGGCCATGACGGGAACGTGTTGGTGGAGAAGCGCGAGTGCACCAGGCCCAGGGCCGACTCGACGCGCTCGTCCTGCAGGTCGAGATAGAAGCCCTCGAGTTGCGGGGTGGTGAGCATGCCCTTGTAGACGAACGTCGACGGCGACAGGCTCGGGAAGTACACGGTCTCGCTGCCGGGGCCGTCCTCGCCGGAACCCTCGTTGCCGAGTTCGTGCTCGGTGCGCTTGCGCACCACGTAGGCGCGGCGCTCGAGCTCGAGGCCGGTCAGGGTGCGCGCGCCGGAGGCGATGAAGATCTGCCGGAACGTCGGCATGGCGTCCTTGGCCATCGAGCCGAGATCGGAGTCGTCGACGGGGACCTCACGCCAGCCGAGGACCTCGAGACCCTCCTCCTCGACGATCGCGTCGACCGCCGCCTGGGCGGTGTCGGCCGCTGCCGTATCCCGCGGCAGGAACGCGATACCGGTCGCGTACGCACCGGCCTCGGGGAGATCGAAGTCGACGACCTCGCGGAAGTACCGGTCCGGAACCTGGATGAGGATGCCGGCGCCGTCGCCGGTGTTCGTTTCGGCACCCGCGGCGCCGCGGTGCTCCAGGTTCACGAGCGCGGTGATTGCCTTCGCGACGATGTCCCGGCTCTTGCGTCCGTGCATGTCGACGACGAAAGCGACGCCGCAGGAGTCGTGCTCGTTCGCCGGGTGGTAGAGCCCTTGAGGCCCGGGAAGATGCTTCATACCTAGCCTTCGTTGCATGTGATAGCACCGACGACCAGCAGCGCTGATGGTCATCTACTTGCCGTGAGCAAGTACCGACACGAGGTGGATCGGCACCGACAACCGTCAGTATCCGCCCTTCCGCGACGATGCGGGTGCCTTTTTTCGGCAGCTCGGGCCCTGGAACTTCCGGCCGGTGGGGGACGTTGTGTGTCCACCGTCTTGAACAGACGATATGCCAACAATGCGGGTGTAACGCAAGGAAGGCTGCCCTATCTAAGCTCTGATCTGCGGTGATATGCCGTTAACATCGCCGTAGCGTGACAGTGACACCACCGCGAGGACACCGACGCGAGCAATGCATCCCGTGGGCGGAAAGCCGGCGGAACCGAGCGACGAGCTGGCGTCGCACCTCGCGAGCCGAATCACCACGGCGTACCGCGGCACCGGCATCCGCGATGCGATCCTCGCCCGCGCCGCGCGGTTCGCCTGAGCGACCGCCCTCGAAAATCCGGCGCCGCACGGAACCATTCGGTTCGTCGATGCGTCCAATCCCTCCGAGGAATCCAACTCCGAGGTCGAGAGGGATCGAATGGAGATGACGTCGAAGTCCGCACCGCGCCGGGCGCGGTCACCACGTCGGAAGATCGGGTACGCGACGCTCGCGGTGAGCGCGTTCGTGACGGTGTCCTGCGCGGGCACCGATTCCGGGGCCGCGGCACTGCCCGAGGCGACCGAGCGGTACCGGTCGCCCGAGCAGATCCAGGGCGCGACCGTCGTGTGGTCCGCCGAACCCGGCCTCTACCTGCAGGACGAACGCGGCACCCTTGTTCGCGCCGCCGAGGAGGCGTGGTTCGTCGCCCGCTACGTGGGCCTCGAGAACTCCTATCCCGGATTCGCGGCGGCTCTCGACCCCGCCTCCGCGCGCGTGATCACCCCGCTGTCGGACCGCCGGCCCGCCGGGACGTTGCGCGCACACGTCCTGTCCATCGCGTCGACCGGCACCGGTTTCGAGGCGGCGGTGTGCACGCGGCGATCCGAGCTTGCGGAGAGGTGGGCGGACGGGCGATACCACTTCACGAGCGAACCGGACATCGAGGCCTCCATCCGGTTCGCACGGACCGCACCACCGCCCGGTGTCGACGAACCGACGGCGGCCGGCGCACTCCGAGATACGAAACAGACGTCGAGCCAACGGCAGTGGCAGTCTCCCCCGACCGACCTGTTCACCGGAACCGGATGGACCATCAGCTTCGCCACCGATCCAGGCAACACCCGGCAACGGTGCGAGGCATGGGGTCGCAGCATCCGGACGGAAGTGACCGAGGTCGACACGAGCGACACGCCCCCGCGCGCATTGCCGGCCCACCCCGGGTGGTGACCGGACGAGCACGGCTCCGAGTCCTCCCGAATCGGCCGCGCCGCGCCGATCGCGCCCGTAGCCTTCCGGCATGGCCTCGGAAATCGAGGGGCACGGCGGCGAGCTCGCCGCGGCGGTGGCCCACGCCCACGGCGTCCGGACGATGTTCACCCTGTCCGGCGCGCACGTGTTCCCCCTGTACGACGCCGTCGTCAAAGGTGGGTCGCCGATGCGGCTGATGGACGTCCGGCACGAGCAGACCGCGGTGTTCGCCGCCGAGGCCACCGGGAAACTCGAACGCCATCCCGGGCTCGCGGTCCTCACCGCGGGCCCGGGTGTCACGAACGGGGTCAGCGCCGTCACCCAGGCGCACTTCTCCGGGTCCCCGCTGGTGGTGCTCGGCGGGCGCGCACCCAACGCCCGCTGGGGCACGGGCAGCCTGCAGGAACTCGACCAGCCGCCGCTGCTGCACACCGTCACGAAGCTGTCCGAGACCGCGCGCACTGTCGACCGGATCGCACCGGCCGTGGACACAGCGTTCACGGCAGCCGGTGCGTCGCATCGCGGACCGACATTCGTCGACATTCCCATGGACGAACTGTTCGGCCGCACCAGCGTTCCGAAACCGACACCGCCCCAACGTGTTCGAATCGAACCGGACCACGATGCCCTGGCCGAGATCGCGACGCTGCTGGCCGCCGCGTCGCGACCGCTCATGGTGTTCGGCACAGACGTGTGGTCGGACGGAGCCGAAGCGGCCGCGCTGCGGTTCGTCGACGAACTGCAGGTCCCGGCGATCACCAACGGTATGGGTCGCGGGGTCGTCCCCGGCGGGCACCCGTTGCTGGTGACCAAGGCGCGCGGAACCGCCGTCGGCACCTGCGACCTGGCGATCGTCGTCGGAACGCCCTTGGATTTCCGGCTCGGCTACGGCCGGTTCGGGGGTCGCGACGGCGCACCCGACGCGCAGGTCGTGCATATCGCGGACAGCCCGGGTCAGGTGTCGGCGCACGCGCGCCTCGCGGGTTCGGCGTCCGGCGACCTCACGTCGTGCCTCGACGGAATCCTCGCCGCACTGCCCGCCCGGCCGGACACCGGCGACTGGGTCGGTCGCCTGCGCGCCGAGGTCGCCGCGGCCACGGCGCGGGACGGGGAGTTGCTCGACGCGGATTCCGATCCGATCCATCCGGCTCGGATCTACGGGGAGCTACTGCCGCGGCTGGCCGACGACGCGGTCGTCATCGGCGACGGCGGCGACTTCGTCTCGTTCGCAGGCAAATTCGTCGAATCGAAGCGACCGGGCCAGTGGCTCGACCCGGGACCGTACGGGTGCCTCGGCGCCGGCCTGGGGGCAGCGATCGCCGCGCGCATCGCGCGCCCGTCGAGCCAGGTGGTGTTGCTGCTCGGCGACGGGGCCGCCGGGCTGTCCCTGATGGACGTCGACACGCTCGTCCGGCACAAGCTGCCGGTGGTGATCGTGGTCGGCAACAACTCGGCGTGGGGTCTCGAGAAGGGGCCGATGCAGCTGCTGTACGGCTACGATGTCGCTGCGGATCTGGCGCCGGGCACGCGGTACGACGAGGTGGCGACGGCGCTCGGGGCGGGCGGTGAACTGGTTCGTGATCCACGCGAGATCGGGCCGGCACTGGATCGGGGTTTCACGTCGGGCGTTCCGTATCTGATCAACGTGCTGACCGACGTCGAGGCCGCGTATCCCCGTTCGACGACCGGGATTTAACGAAAATACCCCTCAAATAACAACTGACCGCAGCGATTGAATCAGCTGCGGTCAGCGGTATCGATACGGTAACAGGCGCCCTTGGGGCGAAGGAAATAGTTTGCGCGTGAAGTGAGTCACACCTAAGGTTGCAAGCTCGCTCTCCGGGGTACGGCCTACCGGATCCCCTCCCACAGCACACGAACGTCGGCCCCCGGATCCTCCAGCTGCCCGGATTCCGGGCCGAAACACATCACCGTGCGGGACTCGCCGTACGGGCTCCAGCCGGGTCCGCCCGTGCTGACGAACGATACCCACGCCCGGTGCATGTCGTCGGCCAGCACCTGCGGCGGATGCGGTCCGGTCAGCAATTCGCCGCCCTCGGCCGCGAGATTGTCGAAGGTGAATCCCAGTTCCAGCGCATGAGTCGCCCCCAGTCGGCCTTCGAACAGGCTCGACGGCCACTCGAACCGATACACGTAGGTCGAGAGGAGTTGCACGGTCCGCGCCTCCGCGATGCGCAACGCCGGAATCAGGAACATCCAGTCGCCGAGGACCGCGGACAGCAACTCGCCCGGCACCGCATCGGGCCGCGACGCCCGGTAAGCGGCGAGGGCCGTCTCCACGTCGAGGCCGTACGCGCCGAGCATCATGCGCAGCACGTCCTCGTCGATGCCGATATCCACACCACCCGGCACGAGGAAGAGGCTGTACTCGTCGGCGTTCGTTCCGATCAGGAGGTCGATGTCGGATGCCGCGCCGGCCACGATCCGGTCGATGGGACGTCCGGGCAGCACCGTCCCGTCCACGCAGGGTTCGAACGCCATCGAGTCGGCGGCCACCTCACCCCACTCCTGCGGGTCCGGCTCGGCCAGGATCCGGCGGGACAGGGATTCCTGTGCGACCACCAGGTCGTCGGGGTCGATGTCGGCGAATCCGTCCCGGGTCGGTTCGATCCCCAGCGATTCCGCCAGCGCGGCGGCGATCCGCTTCGCGGTGCCGAGGGACATCGCCGCGTGGCCGGCACCGCTCTGTGCGATGGCACGCCGGAACAGGCCCTCGGCATCCGGCATCGCCAGCAGCGACGTCACGCTCATCGCCCCCGCCGACTCCCCGGCGATGGTCACCAGGTCCGGGTTGCCGCCGAACGCGGCGATGTTCTCGCGCACCCAGCGCAGCGCCGCGACCTGATCGAGCAGACCCCGGTTGGCCGGGGCCCCGTCGAGGTACAGGAAGCCCTCCGCACCGAGCCGGTAGTTGATCGACACGAACACGACACCGTCGCGCGCGAACGCGGAACCGTCGTAGACCGGAACCGCGCTGCTGCCGTTGACGAACGCACCGCCGTGGATCCACACCATGACCGGGAGTGCCGCCTCGAGGTCGGGTGTCCAGACATTCAGGTTGAGGATGCCCTCGCCCGGGATCGACGGATCCCGCAGGAGCCGGTCCAGCGGCGGCGTGTAGGGCGGCTTCGGTGCGGTCGGGCCGAATTCGAGAGCGTCGCGTACCCCGTCCCAGGGCTGTGCGGGCGCGGGTGCCGCGAAACGTAGTTCGCCGAACGGCGGAGCCGCATACGGGATTCCCTTGAAGACGGATATGCCACCACTGGCCGTTCCGCGCACCCGGCCCAGCGTTGTCTCGACGATGGGCTCCATCAGTGGCTCCTCGCGACCGTTCCGGATTGGCGACTCATCTTTGCACCTCCACGGGCAGGGAGTCGGGAAATCGTCGGAGCGGCGCACCGATTCGTTCGAAGCGCCGCAACAGCAGGACCCTGATACACGGAAGCACCACCAGGCTCGCAGAGATCGAGAAGCCCAGGATCCCCACCAGACTCAGGCGCAGCATCCGACCCCCGAAGATCTCACGAGCGCTCATGGTATCCGGGCCGCGGGACTTTCGCCTTCCGGCCGATCGCGTCACCGCCGCCGAAAACCGCCTGCTGCCAAGGGCTCAGAAGAAGTCGTCGGTTCCGAGTCCGGGATCGGCAGGATCGAATACCGGATCACACTCGGACGAATGGCCGGCGTCTTCGTAATCGGGTTCGGCGAGCTCGGCCGCCGAGCTGTCGTCCGCATCAGCGGCATCGGCGCCGGAGGGGTCCTCGACGAGTGTCGGCTCGATCGTGAGCTCGTCCTCGGGAACGACATCCTCGTCGGGGATCAGATCGACGCCGGCGTCCGGTGTGTCCGGGTCCGTGGCGATTTCGAGGATGCGTTCCCACAACTCCTCCAGCAGTACGGGGATCGTGTCGTTCCGGTCCAGACCGAGCAGCTCCCACAGCGAAGGATCCTTGCTGGTCATCGCTCCCCCTTCCGACGCCGGCACGGACCCTCGAGGTGCAGAGTCCGCGTGGACGTCCTGGTGCAGTCGTACGCGGTGAACGCGGTTGCATTCACGTCTCGAGTTCGATGCGCGAGCACCCCGGAATGTTCCCGACCGTTGCGAAACAATCCGCGCATCAAGGGGATGTGAGTGATCCGAGTCACACATTCGGTTGTGTCGACCGGCCTTCAACTGGGGCTTTCCCGACCCGCCGGCGGTGGCGGAGAAAAAGTCCGCGCGACACCGGAACCTTCCCGACGCCCGAGCCCTCATATCTGCAACACACAACGAGCGAAAGGCAGCACCGACATGGCAAACCGCGGATCCTTCTCCGAGAGCACCAGCTCGAGCAACGCGAACCGCGCGGACTCGCAGTCCACTACCGGCACCAGCTCGGACTCGTCCCACGGCAACAACTCGTCCTACGACACCGACTCCTCCTACGGCTCCTCGTCGGCCGCCCAGGACGGCTCGACCAGCTACGAGTCCTACGAGCGGTACGAGCGCTACGACTCCTCCGGATCGTCCAGCTCGGACTCGTCCTACGGGTCCTCGGCGAACTCCGGGTCGGACTCGTCCTACGGCAGCTCCTCGTCCGCGTCCGACACCTCCGACCGCGCGTCGTCGGCGAGTGCCTCGAACAGCAGCGCGGTCAGCACCGGATCCACCTCGACCGACAGCCTCGGCAGCGGTCAGAACACCCCGGGAATCTCGGCCGGGTCATCCTCGACCGGAAGCGCCGCACCGGCCGAGCCGACCCTGCTCGACGAATTCACCGACGCCGATGGAAGCCTCGTCCAGGAGTACGACACCGACGGCGACGGCGTCGCCGACATGGGGCTGGTCGATCTCGACGCCGACGGCACCGTCGATCTGATCGGCTCCGACACCGACGGTGACGGCATCGTCGACGTCAACGTCCTCGACACCGACGGTGACGGCGCCTTCGACGAGGCCGTCTTCGATCTCGATGCCGACGGGTCGGTGGACGCGACGGTGGATCTGCACAGCGGTGCGGTCGACTACGACGGTGACGGTGCCGCCGACGATTACGTCGACACCAGCGCGTTCGATTCCGGTGCGTCCACGGGCGGGGACTTCGCCGACCTGGCCTGAGGCCACCCGACCCATCCGTTCCCATTCGAGGAGATCCCCGTGGCCGCTTCAACCGATCCGTTCGGGATCGACCTGTCCGCACTCGACAACGTGTCCGGCGCCGGAAGCTCGCCCACTCCGGCAGTTTCCGTTCCAATCCCGGCAGAGCCGCTGTCCGCACCCGTCGCGTCCGAGCCCGGGCAGTCCTCATCGTCGCTGGGGTCCGCAGCCGACCAGCTGCACTCGGTGGAGCCCCCGTCTGCGACCGGCCACACCGCGGCACCGGACTCGCCCAACGCGCAGGACCAGATCCACACCGGCTATGGCACGGTCGACGCTCCGCGGGACGGCGCGCTCTCGTCGACCACGGTCACCGCGGACGGCGTCGACCTGACCGCGAACGACCTGAACGGTGACGGTGTCGTGGAATCTGTCGACGTCGAACTCGCCGACGGAAACCGGGTCGTCTACGCGGATACCGACCTCGACGGTTCGTTCGACACGGTCCGTTACGAGACAACAGATTTCAGAACATATCAGGTGGAGAGCGACACCGACGGCGACGGGCAGATCGACACCGTCATCACATTCGACGAGGACTACACCCCGACCGTCTCCATCGACACCGACGGTGACGGCCTTGCCGACGAGAGCTACACGTCCGAGAACGGCGTCGTCGATCCGGCCTGAGTCGATCCGACCCGAGTACAAGGGGGCACACCACAGTGACCGGTGAGAACATCGACGATCTGATCGCCGCGGCCGATGTGGCCGCCGACGAGCAGGAACGCGATGCCGTGATCGAACGCCTGGCGGCGCTCGGAGTCGAACGCTTCGATGCGCCGCCCGGCATCGCCTTCGATCCGACCCTGCATCGCGCGGTCTCGCTCGTTCCGGCCTCGGCACCGGACCACGAGAACACGATCGACGGGACCGTGCGGCCCGGGTGGCGCCTCGGGCCGGACATTCTGCGATATGTCGAAGTGGCCGTGAAGGTTCCGCCGTCCCACTGTCCACCGCGGCGATAACGGGGCGTCATCGCCGCGCAGACCGCAGACAGCCGCGCGCTGTCGGCCGCGCGCCGCTGTCTTCTCCGTCGGCGAATCCGATCGGGTCCGGGCACCGATCGCTGGCGGGTACCTGATCCGCAGAAGCCGTGCCAGGCGCTCACCGGTGACCGGTTGATCGCGAACCATCAACCGGCCGTCGCCGGCGGTGCTCAGAAGTACAGGTAGATCGGGCGGATCGGGTTCGGGATCAACCTGAGTTCGTGCGCGACGTTGTTCGGGTCGTACTGAACACACTCGTGAATCTGGACGTAGTGCCCGTCGCCACGGCACTCGATTTTCCGCGTAGCGCCGTACGGGCTCAGGATGATCGGCTTGTAGCTGTTTTCACCGAACAGTGCGCCGGGGTCGAGGGGTGCGACGAAGTCGTCGGTTCGGTCACGAACGGCGTTGAAGCCGTATGGGTCGTCGTCCGCCGGGGCGGCCGATGCGCCGGTCGCCGCCAACAGTGCGCTACCGACGATCAGCGCGGCGGCCGCAAGGGTCCGAGTGAGCATGACGCGTCCTCTTCCTTCGGTCGAACAGGGCGTCCCCATAGTATTCACAACCGCGAAGGTAGACCGCCCGTTTCGTTCCGGACGGTTCGATGCATCGAACCCTGTTCTCCGCCTGGATCCGACCTCCGGCTCGATCGACCGCTTGAGCGAAATCGGTTGTAGCGAAACGCTATCAGTCGCCGATGTCACGTTCCAGAAGCTGCTGAAGTACCAGTCGTGCTTTGGCAGCTTGTTCCGGCGTTCCGGTGATTTCGGCAGCGACCATGCAGCCCTCCGCCAGAAGGTAAGCGGCGGCGGATCGCCTCGACGTGGACATCCGCAAGCATCCCCTTCCGTACATTTTGACGCGAGAACGATCGTTCTCTACGATACCGCACAGCGGGAGAACGACCGTTCTCAGCAGAGTGGAAGGCCGAGCACCAGACGATGACCACCCGTAGTGCATTCCCGAGCAGCAAAGCCCCGGCGCGGCCGACGCTCGGAACCGTCGTTCTCGCAGTCGCCACCTCGTCGACGGCACTGTGCGCACTGGTGCTACTCGGCTCGGTCAGCGGTCACCTGCTTCTCATTCCGCCCATGGCGGCGAGCATGGCCCTCGTTGCGGGCGCACCGACACTTCCACTCTCCCAGCCTCGCAATGTCATTGGTGGACAATCGATCTCAGCACTCGTCGGTGTTGCCGTCGGGTGTGTCGGCAATTCGTTGTGGGCCGGCGCCGTGGCAGGCGGTGTCGCACTGGGAGCGATGCTGGCAACACGAACGTCGCATTCTCCGGCCGCAGCGACTGCGGTAATCGGGGCACTCACCGTCGATGGGCTTGTCTCGTTCACGGCCTGCGCCACACTCGCGGCTGTCATCCTGGTCGTTGCGGGCTGGATCAGCGCGAAGGCAACCCGTTCCGGCTATCCCGTCTACTGGTGGTGACCCGCCCGTATGGCCTCCTGCCCGAGCTGCGAACCCGTATCACGCGGAACCTGCAGCTCCCGACCGCCCGCGGTGATGTGACGGCACACCAGCATGTGGTGAGCGCCCCGTTGAAACCGGTACTCGACCTCGACGACCTCGCCGGCGATCTCGTGGTGCCGAAGATCGGTGAGCAGCTCGTCCAGGCGTGGGTAGCGAACCGAGGATCCCGAGGCCACGAGCGGGAAGATCCGCAGTTCATCGCGGGCGACACGCATCAGTTCAACGATCGCGTCGACGTGGAAGGTGTGATCGAGACGGTCGGAATAGCTGAACAGCAGGTGCGAGCTGAGCACGAGATCGAAACCGGCATCGGGGAACGGCAAGGACGGCAACCGCCCGGCGACGTAGCGGCGCGGGTGCCGGCGGAGATCGGCCGCGAATTCCTGGACCGCGTGCCGGCGCACGCGCTGATGCTCGTCGGGATCAGCGAAGAACGACCAGTCGAACTGCTCTGTGTGGGCACGGATGTACTGGTTCCCACGATCGGTTTCAGCTTCCGCAACAGCGGCCAGCTGCTCGGCTTCGCCGGCGACATAGGCCATATCGCACGCCGTCACGTCACCGCCGAGACGGTTCATTGCGGCGGTGAATCCGGCTGCGCCGCCGGGACAATCCAGGATTCTCCGGGACAGATCCTCGTCGGTGAGATCGAACATCGACCGGTACTCGTCCAGCGAACGGGAACTGATCAGCATCTCGCCGATACCAGCGGTCGGAGCGGGATCGCTGTCGTGGGACATCGGGGGGGTTCCTCTCGAATCGAGGCCACCTCACCACACCAACCCGGATCACTGCCGTCGGGGAAGTGAGCGTCATCGGCCGCGGGAGGCGGCCGGAAACACAGTCGACAAGGCCGCTAGGAGTACGGCCACCAGTGCTGC
The DNA here is from genome assembly GCF_001895025.1 of Rhodococcus zopfii NBRC 100606 = JCM 9919. Lineage (GTDB taxonomy): Bacteria > Actinomycetota > Actinomycetes > Mycobacteriales > Mycobacteriaceae > Rhodococcus > Rhodococcus zopfii. The sequence goes on along the minus strand of NZ_BCXI01000003.1, from coordinate 115,785 downwards.
GTCAGGGTCATCACCGTTCTATTACAGCACGTCCGAAAACCGAGCGGGTGCGTCGCCGTATCGTTCTGCCCTGCCGCACGGTTCACCTCACCCGACGAATTTCGAGACTCGACTCACCGAGCGGTTACCGCACCGACGACCGGTCCGTGATCGAGCTGTAGCTGCCGCGGGACTGCCACGTGCGTGCCTGCGGCATCGGCTTCTCGTCGATCTGTCTTTGCGGCGCAGCACAATTCGTCCGGCGCGCCTGCGCACGGCTTCGCTGCGGGTTCGGCCGGCCTGGACCGAATGCGAGTCGCGGGCTTCCCCGACGGGCCCGAGAGGGTCAGCTCCGGGGCATGCGGCCCATCGTGTAGAACTCGACGTTGGGCATCATGCCCGTCACGCTCGCCATGCGGTTACTCAACCCGAAGAACGCGGTGATCGCGGTGATGTCCCATGCGTCCTCGTCGGTGAATCCGTGTGCATGCAGGGCTTCGAAGTCGTCGTCGCAGATCTCGTGCGACCGTGCGTTGACCTTGCTCGCGAAGTCGAGCATCGCGCGCTGACGGGGCGTGATGTCGGCAATGCGGTAGTTGGTTGCCACCTGCTCGGCGACGGTCGGCTTCTTCTCATAGATGCGGAGGATCGCCCCGTGCGCGACGACGCAGTACAGACATTTGTTCGCCGCCGAGATGGTGGTCACGATCATCTCGCGGTCACCCTTCGTCAACCCTGATTCGTCGCGCAACATGATCGCGTCGTGATACGCGAAGAACGCTCGCCACTCGGCGGGTCGCCGCGCGAAGGCCAGGAATACATTCGGGACGAAACCCGACTTGTCCTGCACCTCGAGGATGCGCTCGACGATGTCCTCGGGCAGATCCGCGAGGTCGGGCAGCGGGTAGCGTTCACTCATGCCGTGAAAGTTAATCGCAATTAACCGAACTGTCCAGAGTTGCGGCTCGCCGCGGGCCTGCATGGATCGGTCGAACCGACACGATCGAATCAGCCTCGGTCGCGGGTCGGAGCACGCGGGTGAGGAAGTCGAGTTGATCGGCGAGTACCTGCCGCTGCCACACACCTCGGTAGAACTCGAAGTGATCGACGGGGTACGTGCGGAGCCGCGCCCACCTGCCGGCCTTTTGCGCAGTGCGGCGCGCTGCGTCCGGCGGGGCAACACGATCGTCGGTGCCGACCTGGAGCAGGATCGGGCACGTCAGCCGGGAAGCGTGGATGGTCGGGCGGTTCAGTCCGACTTCCAGGGCCGTGCGCGCACAGACTTCGTTGCGCCAGGTGGGCCCGGCGATCGAGAGGTAGGCGTCCTCGGCGCCCGGTGTGCTGATGATCGCTGTCGACCCCGGCTGCGCGACGACGGGCACGTGATACGGCGGTCGGCCGGTGAGGGCGCGCGCCGCATCGCGCAATCCGTGCCCGGCTGCCCGGACGAGTTGGCTCACCCCGGCGTAGCGCGCGATCTGGACGAGTGCGGCGAACCCGTCGGTAGCCGGGTTCATCGACACCACTGCCGCGACCCGCTTGTCCTGGGCGGCGACCGCGATGACATGCCCGCCCGAGTAGGACGTACCCCACAACACGATTCGACCGGGATCGACCCCGGGCAGATGTCGGGCAGTGTCGATGGCCGCGTGGTAGTCCTGCCGCTGCCGGCGGAACCCGACATTCTGACGTGGTTCTCCGGCGGAAGCGCCGAAGCCGCGGTAGTCGAAGACGAACGCGTCGATTCCGGCGGCTGCGAATGCCTCGGCGTAGGCCAGCAGACTGGTGTCTCGGGTGCCGCCGAACCCGTGCCCCAGGACGATGCAGGGCCGGCCCGCCTCACCGGCAAACGCGTCGGTACTCGCCGGGAGGTGCCAGGCGGCGCAGGTGACACCGTGGCTGGTGAACGTCAGGTCGTGCATCATCGTCGTCCTTCTCGCTGCCCTGCGAGCACGCTCGACCGAGGGGAGGTGAATTTCAGCGCTGGATCCTCGACCGGGCCGGCGCGCAGCCGTTCGACATCGGCTTCGTAGGACATCTCGGCCGCCCAGGGACCGCTGGTGCCCGCCTGCGGGAACGCCGCGATCCCGCGCTGGATGTACCCCGAACTCAGGTCGAGGAGGGGGACCCGCTCCATGTCGGGATCGTCGAGAACGGGTTCGACGATGGCATGACCCTGGGAATCCATGTGGTCGAGCAGTCGGCAGAAGTGCTCGCAGACCAGATCCACCTTGAGCGTCCAGGAAATGTTCGTGTATCCCATGGCGAACGCGAAATTGGGCACACCGGAGAGCATCATGGCCTTGTAGACCGTGGTGTCCGGCAGATGCACCGGCCGTCCGTCGACCACGATCGTGATCTTGCCGAGGGCTGACATGTTCAGGCCGGTTGCCGTGACGACGATGTCGGCGGCCAACTCCCGGCCCGACTCCAACCGGATTCCGGTCTCGGTGAATCGTTCGATCCGATCGGTGACCACCGAGGCCTGCCCCGACGAAATCGCCTTGAACAAGTCACCGTTGGGAACCATGCACAGCCGCTGCTCCCACGGGTTGTACCGCGGGGTGAAGTGGGTGTCGACATCGAAGTGCCGGGGCAACTGTCGCCGCACGTTGGCAATCAACAGCGTGCGCATCAGTTTCGGGGCGCGCATACAGGCCTTGAAGATGCCGCGGTTGAGCATGATGTTCTTGCGCCGGACGATTCGATACGCGCGCTCGTGGCCGAGGACCGTGTTCAACGTGTTGGCGATCGCGTCCTCGGCAGGGATCGAGAACACATAACTCGGGGAGCGTTGCAGCATGGTGACATGACCTGCTTCGCCCGCCATCGAGGGAATCAGGGTCACAGCGGTTGCGCCGCTACCGATCACGACCACCCGTTTGCCCGTGTAGTCCAGATCCTCGGGCCAGTGCTGCGGATGAACCAGTGTCCCCCCGAAGTCCTCGACACCGGCGAACTCGGGGGTGAACCCGGATTCGTAGTCGTAGTAGCCGGTCCCCGCGAACAGGAACCGCGCGGTGAATTCGGTCGTCTCCCCGGTGCCGGAACGCTGCGCGGTCACCGTCCACAGGCCTTCCGTGGAAGAGAACTCCGCACCGAGTACCCGGCAGCCGAAGTGGATGTTCTCCGCCAAATCTCTCTCGGCGACGGTCTGCTCCAGATAGTCCATGATGGCATGGCCGTCGGCGATCGCCTTGCGATGCGTCCAGGGCTTGAAGCCGAAACCGAAGCTGGGCATGTCCGAATCCGAGCGAATGCCCGGATACCGGAACAGATTCCATGTTCCGCCGATCGAGTCGCGGCCTTCCAGAATCGCGAACGAGGTGCCCGGGCGACGCATCTTCAGATGGCAGGCAGCACCGAGACCCGAGATTCCGGCACCGATGATCAAGACGTCGAAGTGGGTGGTCACCGTCTCTGCGGGAGTGCTCCTCATCGATCCTCCTTCTCGAATGTGATGCGTTTCACGTTAGGGAGGTATTCACCGCAGAGGAATGTTTGCATGCTCAGTCCTTTCGGCTCGATATGTGCGCTGGCACAATTTGCTCATGAGCGGAGAATCCCCCGAGGTGATCGAGCTGATGGGTGAGGTCGCCGAGCTGATGCTGGGCGAACTCGACGAGCTGGTCGCCGAGATGGACGCCGCCGAAATCGAGCTGACGCCCGCACTGGGTGCAGACGCCGCGATCGCGGCGGACATGTCGGCGAGCAACCGCGCGAATGCCCTGCGTCTGCTCACCACCCTCACCCGACGAAACGACCGAACCGCACCGATCGACGTCCCACCCGAAGCACTCGATATCGCCCGCACCATCGCTCGACGCGGCATCGACTTCGAGGCGATCTTCCAGTCCTATCGCCGCGGACAGAACATCGCCTGGCAGCGCTACATGACACTCGTCGCCGCGCGCGTTCCGGCGAGCCCCCTGCTGATGGACCTGCTGAACGCCTCCTCGCAACGCATATTCGAATACGTCGACCACGTTGTGGCCTGCGTCCTCGCCGAAGCGCAGCGGGAGCGGGAACAGGTGCTCGGCGGCGCTCTCGCACGCCGCACCGAAACGGTCCGGTTGATCCTGGACGGTGCACCGATCGACAGCTCCCGGGCCGGCGAGAGACTCGGCTACGACCTCGCCCGTCACCACACCGCGCTGGTGCTGTGGTCCCAACCGGTCGGCGAAGTCCAAGGCGCCCTGGAGGCGGCTGCCACCATTCTGGCGCGTGCCGTCGGCGCTCGTCACCCCCTCACCCTGCCCGCCGGAACCTCCACACTGTGGGCGTGGCTGGGTACCGAGGCCGACCTCTCCCGCGACGCGATGCGAAACGCTATCGCGCAGGCCCAATCCCACGTCCGGGTCGCTGTGGGACCCACCCGATCCGGCATCACCGGGTTCCGCCGATCCCATGCCGCCGCAGTGGCCATCCAGCGCCTGCTCGCCGGTCACCCCGGCGGTACCCGACTCGCGCTGTACCAGGACCTGGAAGTCACCGCACTGACTGCCCAAGATCACGACCGCGCAGCAGAATTCGTCACCGACACACTCGGATCACTGGCCGCGGACACTCCCACAGCCGAGCGCCTCCGCGAAACCCTTCGGATATACCTCGACGAAGCCGAAAACGCACCCCGCGCGGCAGTACGCCTACACACACACCGCAACACCGTCCTGCAACGAGTCGCCCGCGCAACCGAACTGCTCGGCCACCACCCCGGCGAACACCGACTGGCACTCATGCTCGCCCTCGAACTCGCCCACCAATTGGGTCCCCGAATCCTGCACTGAGCCGACCGGGCTCGAACAACCGGAAACTCTGCGGGTCCCTGAGCCTGCTCCAGCCCCTTCCCCAACGCTGCCCGGTCGCCATGCCCCGATAGACCGTCTCGGCCAGCCCTCGTAGCCCCACGTCGCGGAGGACGTGCGGCAGGTACTGGACCCGGTCGTTCGTGTCGACCCGCACGATCGGGTGCTCCACCACCAGCTGCGGAGACGAGGGAGTGGACTCCCGAGCCGCAAGACTATCCGCTCCAGCCGAAGATGTGTGCACGAGTTCTATTGGTGCAGAGCTTATTTCTGCCACCATGATTCCCGTGCGGTTCACCGTCCCGCGGACCCACCGGATCTCATATGTGTCGTACATCACACAGCAGCACCGGAACCGTAGACGGTGTTCCGCGCATCCAAATCTCCGACGGCACAAACAGTCGTCGGAAAAGGACCGAAAGGAATCAGATGGCACTGTCCGATGGATACCGGATGTACACGACCGATGACGAATTGGCGGCAGGAGGTGCCTCCGGGGTGGGCGCTCCGGCAACCACTCCCGTCCTGACGCCGTTGCTCCTGCGCGCGACTCTCATCGCCCAGAAGTCGTCGCAGCAGTGCGCAATCACGCTCGCCGGCGGAACGCCGAACGTCAAGAACACGATCCAGAAAGTCTGCTGACCGGCGGACCTGGTTGTAGAAGGGGGGCTTGGTTGGCGCGTATTTCCGTGCGCGCCAACCAACATCCGCGATGAAAGTTCTGTTCTATGTCACCGGCGCAGCCATGGCGCCCCTGACTCCCCTCTGCCTGCAGACGCTTCGTGCAATGCGCCCCGCGGACGAGGTACGCGTCGCGCTGTCCGCCGCAGCACTCCGATTCGTCACACGCGATGCCTGTGCGATGCACGCCGACCACGTCCTCCTCGACGACTGGGATCGGATACGGAACGGGCAGCACGTGGAACTCAGCCGATGGCCGGACGTAATCGTGGTCTATCCGGCGAGTTTGAACTTCGTCACGCGATTCTCGCTGGGCACCGTCGATACGCCGGTCATGCTGTCGATCCAGTGCTCCGCGGCCCGAATCGTGATCGCCCCGGCGCTCCCGCCCGGCGGTGCCGAATCGTTCTCGTTCGAGCAGGCGACGGCACGACTCGAGGGCCACCGGCGGGTCGAGTTGCTGCCGACCATCGTCGCACCGAGCGCGGTGCTGGGAACCGAGGTCCGTGGTGCACCCGTCCCGTTCACAGACGTCGTCGAGTTGCTGGACCAGATTGGAAATCATGAAGACATCCGACCCGGTGTCGGTCTCCGTTAGCCGAAACCTCGTCTCCGTCCAACACCGCACTCCCGATTCTCTGAACATCGTGCGGATTCGTTCCGACCGCGGCGAACGAGAGACACCCGATCTCACACGTGTGCAACGGGTATCCGGCGCGGTCGTGCCCTCCGCAACTTCCGACGAGTTCGAGTATCGGCTTCCGGCGGATTCTTCGATCGCGCTGGACGCAGACTCGGCCGAGGATGCACGGATCGCGGTCACCGCGATCGGACATGTGCTCGACGAACTCCATCGAAGCGGCCAGGACATGGTGACATCGGGTGTCCCGACCGGTCCTCCGTGGATTCGGAGACTCGAAGCACACCTACGTGAGCTTCGCTGTGCTGCAACAGAAGTTGATGAGATATTACGGCGCGAGATTCCGGCGGAGTATTTCGATCTCCCCCTGATGCCGCAAGCGTCGTCCAGGCCCGGCCTGCTGCACGGGGCACCCTCCTTGGCGTCGGTGTATCTGACCGCGGACCGGGGAGTCGTCTTGACCGGCGAAGATCTCTCGATCGGCCCGCCCGAGACGGACTGGGGGTTTCTGATCGGGGAGCTCGGAGAAATCGCCCTCTTCGAGTCGTTTCCGATCGCTCACCACTGCCGGGCACTGAGCACGATCATCGACACCCACACGGCGGGATTGGATCGCCGGTCGATCATGGCCTTCGCCCAGCACCGCAGCGTGCTCCACGTCCTGGATTACGCGGACACGTTCGTGGCGACCGCCGACGACCTGACGGACGAGCTGTTCACACTACTGAGGAGCATTCAATGGGACGGGATACTCCCGTGACCGACTGGGTCGAGGCACCACTGCGATACGCCGCCGAGGACTTGGACGACTACCTGGACGTACGCGAGGTGCTGACCGCGGCTGCTGTCGGAACGATGGTCGACCCGATCCAGCTCGGGGGCCGAAATCCGAACTGGGTCAGCAGGACCACGAAGGGTCATTCCCTCTTCGTCAAGTACGAGACGACCGCACCGCCGGCACCGCGAACATGTTCGCGTGCAAAGACTTTCCACGATCTTCTCGACGCCGATGACCGTCTGCGCCGGAACATCTCGACGCCGACGCTGCGCGCGATGTCCGAGGACGGCCGGGTGCAGGTGTACGACGTCGTTCCGCAATCTCCCACGGCGCAGCAGAGATTGGTGGAACGGACCCTGCATCCACGGACAATGTATCGGATCGGGCAATCGGTGGGAGTGCTCCATGCCGCGCGCATCGATACAGCCCCCGCGGTACATCCCGCCGGTGCGATGCCGTCGAGTTTCGCGGTCGGTGACGTCGACGACGCGATCGTGCCCGGGCTGTCCGCAGCGCAACTGGTCGCGCTCCGTCTGCTGCACGGCGATCGTGCGCTTCACACGGCGGCGACCCGCCTGCTGTCGGATCCCTCCCCCACGCCGAGCGGCCCCCTGCACGGAGACCTGCGGCTCGACCAGATCTTGATCTCCGACGACGAACACCACTGGATCATCGACTGGGAGGAGTTCGGGACCGGACCGACCGCCCGGGATCTTGGTTCGTTGATCGGGGACATCGTCAACACCTCGGTCATCGCATCGCTGTGCAGCCTCGGCAGCGACCCATCCGGCAGGGAAGCCCACGAGACGGCCGTCCGAACCGGTCTGGAGAACGCGAAGACGCTGGCAAAAGAGTTGTGCTCGGGCTATCAGGAAGCATGGTGCCGCACCCGTCCGCGACGACTTCTGGACCGGGTCTGGGCCGCGGAGATCTCGCGATTCGCCGGCTGGCACCAGCTCGATCGACTGCTCGCGAACGCGGCCGGCGTAGTCACGCTCACCGCGCAGTCCCGCGCACTCGCCGGGATCGGACGAGCACTGCTCCTCGATCCCGACGCCTTCATCGAAGAGTTCGAGTTGGATCGGATCACGGCATGACGACGAACAGCAGCGTTGCCGTCGCGGAGACACTCCGCGCTGTGCTGGAGCACACCGGCCGGCGCGGAGACGACGTGACGATCACCCTGGAGGGCACCGAGCTGACCGGACCCGCGAGCGTCGTCCGGCACAAGCTGGCTGCGGTCCTGTACGACATCCTGCACGCGCGACACGGCATGCCCGCCTCGACCCGGAGGCGACCACAGTGGTCCGACGAGGCTCTTGCACCCAAGCCTGCCAACGGTTCTCGTATGGAACTCGCTCTCCTTCAGGAGTTCGCCGACCGCACGTTCGTCGTGCGCCGCCCTCTCGTCGAGGAACGAGCAGACTCCGTGGTGTACCTTCAGAACGGGGTTCGCGTGCGGACCACACGGGACAAGGCTGTCCGTTTCCACGGATCCGAGGTCGACATCCGGCTCCAGCACCATTCGAGCGCCGTCTCGCCGGGCTTCTTCTATGTCTACGGACCTTCCTCCCTCGACGAGAGCCGGTACCGGGAGAAGGAAACCCGTGTCTACCTGTCCATCGGCGACCCGGACGCGGCGGTACGACTGTTCGTGGACGTCGTGCGGTGCCTCGACGTGTGGGGCATCGACTTCGATGTGAAGCTGCTGACCTGTCCCGCCGACTATCCCCGCAGCGACTCCATGGTGCTCTATGTCGATCAAGACCCGGACGAGATCTGCGACGCGGTTCACGCCTGGAGCACCGAGCATCGGGACCACTTCGTGGCCGGTTCACTGTTGACCCGGCAGTGTCACCCCGGAATTTCGACGGCACAGGAACCTCCGGTGAATTTCGACGACCCGACGCTGCGGAACCTGAGCTTCGGCCAACATCGCAGCCTGATGATCGCCGACGCCGTGATCGAATTCGCCACTACGGGAGGCACATTGGATGCTGCACTGGAACGTTCCGCCCTCGTGTTCGGCGTTCATCCGCACGACTACTCGTCGAACCTTCCCGTCGAGGCACGATGCTGACGGCGGCCGGCACCCACACGATCGACTTCTCCGCCGCGGCGATGCGGGGAGCGCAGCGGAATCCGATGGTGTCCGTGATCATCGACGGAGGCGCCCACGACGACGTGGAGTACGGTTCCGGGTTCGCCCATCTCCGCGAACACTGGGCGCTGGCTTCCCTCCGCCGCATGTACGGAGATCGCCTCGTCATGTGCAGCGCCAAGACTCTCCAGTACCAGACCGAACTGTTGCTCTTCGTCGATTCGTCGGCGGCCACGCCCCTGGACACCATCGACTGGTGGCAGTGGACCGAGGGGGATCTGGCTCACGAGGTGTCGGTGATCGACGAAGAAATCGTGTCTGCGGAATCGGAGGCGGTGGGCTGCGCATTCGATCGCGAACTGCCACGACGTCTCGGAGTCTACGGCCCCGGGACGGACTGGGGATACGGGCATCGTGCGCTCCTCCACGAGTGGACGGTCGACAGCCTGGCGGCGGCCGTACAGCAGACCTGGGGCCCACGGCCCACCATGTTCTCGACGTCGACCCCCGAGGTCGTCCGGTGGCCGCGCACAGCGAACGAGGCAGCCCACCGTGACGGCACGTCCGGGCTGGAAACCGTGGCGACCGCAGCAGCAGGCGGCCACTGTCCCGATCCCGACACCGGACGGATCGCCTTCTGCGGCTGGCTTTTCCGATACGACGAGTGGCATAGAGCGGCAGAACTCGACGACCTGGCCACACTGATGCGCCTCGTTGTGCACGACCGTCCGGTCGCTGGCCTGGGCCCTTCCCGATGGGAAATTCGGGTGAGCCAGTTCGGGGAGAGACACGTGACTCGCGGTGCGGACTACCTCGGGGTCGGCATTTCCCCGGATCGCGAACTCCCCGCGGAGGAGTATCGGCGACTGGCCCGGCGACCCCTCGAACAAGCCCTCTCCTTGCTGCTCACCGAGATCCGTGCTGTCCGACCCGGCCTGATGGCGGCATTGGATCGCCATCGGCTGTTCCGGTGCGCACGGCTGAATCAGGCGCTGCCGCAGCGCGCAATCGCCCGCAACCGCGCGAAGGTCCACGACGACGTCGCTCATCCCGACCTCCGGACGACCGGACGCACCGAATCCGAGAATCTCGTTCTGGCGAGAAGCCTTGCGGTCCTTGTCGAACAGATGCTGGCGACAGACCCCGAGGTGGTTCCGGTAGGAGTGAGGCCACGATGACACTGCAATGTCGGTCCGTACCGTCGTCGAGCGGCATCGCGACGATCGTCATCGGCGACCCGGGCAATCCGCTCGTGGAGGCGCGGTTCGTGCGGATGGTCGAGACGTGGCCGCGTCACCTCGTGCGGGCCGTCTACCGACGCGCGGTGGACACCCTCGAGGCGGCGACGGACCCGGACGCTGCGTCACCGGACCGCGTGTCGACCGGCTGGGCACGCGGGTCGTCCCTGTCGGTCTCCTACGACGAACGGACGATCATCGTCTCGGCGAGCTGTATCGAAAGCGGGTGGGAACGCACACGCGCGCTCGCGCTGGCAGTCTTCGATGCGACCGCGGAGATCGAGGACCGCGTGTCGCGTCCGGGTGAGGGCGAGCCTGCGGAACCGCACACCGGGCCTCCCGAATCGGCGTATGCACAGCTGCGCCGATCGGTGATGACCCGCGCGCTGGCCACGCCGGAGTGCCTCCCGGTGCAGCTGTACTCTCCAGTCCGATCCTGTTACACCACAACACCATCGGAGTTCGCCGTCATCGGCGGGAATGTGAGGATAGAAGATGACAACAGCAGGTCCTGAACGCACCGCAGTCGACACCCTGATCTCCGGGACGGTGATCATCGAACGATCCGAGAACAGTGTCAGGACGTTCCCCGAGTCCGACGACAGCAATTCCGTCGTCATCGAGCGGATCGGTCCCCGGACCCACAAGTGCCCCCTCGGCACCCGCGATGCCGCTGCCGTCTCCGCCCGCGTGAACGGCCGTGAACTGACGCTGACGATCGGCAGTGGCCGGCTGTTCAAGCGCAACTACCGCATCGTGGCGGAGTTCGACGGCCGATTCGTGAGCCTGCGTCCCAAGGACATCGAGGCGACCACCTATCTGAACGGGAAGCCCCACGAGATCGAGAAGGAATTCGGCGAATTCACCCTTCGTGCGGGCGGCACCGTCGAAGTGTTCTGGGCTCTTCCGAGGAAGGTGCTGCACAAGACGGTGGAGCCTCCCGTCCCGACAGTGGAGGAACTGCTCGTCGGCTATGCGCTTGCGGCCGCGTTCGGCACCGGGGACCTTTCCCTGACGACCATCGTCATGGGGGCCGTGGCCTCGATGATGCCCTGATGAGCCGCGATCGGAGGTGATCGACATGGGCGACAATCGAATCGTCTTCGCTGCCAGGCCCTACTACGACGAGGACGACGACAGGCATATCGCCGCGCGCATCGCAGCGATGCTGGTGAACAACCCCGGCGGGTCGGTTCTGGAGCAACACCTGGCCGCGGCGGGGATTCCGGCGACCTCGGCGATGTCCACGATCGATTCGGTAGGGGCACGCAACGTCATGGTGATCGAGTATCGGCTGAATACGGCATGTGCCCCGGCCCAGATCGTGGAGCGAACCCGCGCCGCGATCGCGGGTGTGGGACGCATGTCCTTCAGCGACCGCGACCTTGCCCGGGCGAAAGCCTGTGCGCAGAGCCTGCTGGACATCAGCGTATCCGGATTGCCGCAGTTCGTGGACGCGGTGTGCGGTTTCGTCGCCCGGTACGGACGCCCCGACGTCATCGACGATTACCGCCGTCTCATCGATGCCGTCGATCGTGACGCGGTCGCGGCTGTGCTCGCGGAGCTGTATGTCGGAGAGGCGTTCGTCGTCGACCAGGTCCGGGCGGCATAGGCGTGGTTGTCATGTATCCAGAGGAACGAGAAACCTTCGAACCTGCGAAGATTGCCCCCGGGGTGGAGGCGTGGACCACCCACGACGAGGCGGTCCGCACGGCGGGGTTCTGGGTCGTCGTGAGGAAGCTGCCGAAGGTCTACGGCCGGTTGCTTCGCGAATGCTTCCGGGCCGGTCCGATGAACACGGTCGCGATCATCGGAGGAGTCACGAGCGCCGAGATCCTGACCGCCGTCGGCTTGCTCGCCACGACCGATGTCCTGTCGAGCCTGCTGACGGCCGGGCCGACTCCGGAGCGGGTGCGAGCGGCGGCACCCGGCCTGGCCCTGATGCTGATCGCGCTCGTCGTGCGCGCGGGACTGCGGGAGATCGTCGACTGGCAACGCAGCCGATTGGTTCCCAAACTCCAACTGGCGATTCGCACCCGACTGCTCACCCTGACCACCGCCGTCGAACTCGTCGCCTTCGATGATCGTCGCTTCCGCGACGTACTCCATCGGGTGCGCGATCGATCCCCGGACGCTGTGACCGGTCTGCTGTTCAGCGGCCTCGAAACCGTCGCCGGTGTCTTCGGACTCGTCGCCGTGGGCGGCGTCCTCACCGTGCTGCATCCGGTCCTGCTGCCTCTGATGGTCGTGGCTGTCGTGCCGAGCTGGTTCGCGTCGGTGCTGGCCGCCCGGCTGGTCTACAACGTGTATGCCGAGACCAGCGGACCCCAGCGCAGGATGGACACCTTCGCCGATCTGATGTCCGACCGACGCTCCGCGGCCGAGATCCGGGCGTACGCAATGGGCGCGTATCTCCTGGAACGGTTCGGCGCGCTGGCGCGATATGTGCGGGACGCGCAATTGACGTCGGAGAACGCCCAGGCCCGATCCCAGGTATTCGGTATGGCGTTGTCGGGGGCCGGCGTCGGCCTCGTCTACGTGGTGTTGCTGATCCTGCTGAACGTCGGTGCGATGCAGTTGGCTGTCGCCGGCACTGCCGCGGTGGCGATCAGGACGGCGTTGTCGGCGATGCGAGGGTTCAGCGCGTCCACGAATGTCGCCTACGAGAACGCGCTGTTCTACCAGGACTATGTGGATTTCGTGCGAGAGGCCGAGCACCGGCAGGAAAGCTCCGGGAACTCGATACCGTATTCCGACCGATTCACCGTCGCACTGCGCAACGTGTCCTTCACCTATCCGTCGGCGGCGACGCCGGCGCTGCGTGGAATCAGCCTGGACATCGCCCCGGGTGAGGTCGTCGCCGTCGTCGGTGGCAACGGCGCAGGGAAGTCGACGCTGGCCAGGATCATCGCCGGACTGTATCGACCGGACAGCGGGCGGGTCTCGTATTCGGGTGTGCCGATCGAGCAGGTGGATCGGCGATGGCTGCGCGACCGGATAGCCGTTGTCGCACAGGATTTCACTCGCTGGCCGTTCTCTGCACGGGAGAACATCACCATCGGCCGTGCACCGAACACCGAACCGGACGTCCGGCTCCGCCAGGCATGCCTGGCTTCGGGTGCCGCAGAGGTGCTGGCGAGACTGCCCGACGGGCCGGACACGATGCTGGATCCGTCCTATGTCGGGGGCACGGATCTTTCCGGCGGGCAGTGGCAGCGCATCGCCATCGCACGAAGCCTCTACCGCAATCCCGGACTGCTGATCGTCGACGAACCCACGGCCGCGCTCGACGCCCCCGCCGAGCGCATGATCTTCGACATGATCCGGGCCGAAGCGGGCGGGCGTGCGGTCGTCCTCATCACCCACCGGCTCTCCGGTGTGAGTCTGGCCGATCGGATCGTGGTCCTCGACCGTGGCCGGATGGTGGATTGCGGCACGCACGCCGAGCTCATGCGACGCGGGGGGATCTACCACGACTTCTATCGGCTCCAGGCCGAGCCGTACGAGGACCGGATGTGGAACGCCGGAACGGAAGCACTGTCCCGCAACAGTTCCGGAGACCCCAGTCCCGGCCGAGCCGTGAACACCGATGACGCTGCCGGGTGACCGCCAACGCGGATGTCATCGGCTCGTGGCGAGGGTGCCTATCCACAGACGGATCGCGGTCCGCAACGACTCACGATGATCGGTGAAAGACCCGCCGGGTACGAGTGCCCTTGTCCCGGAAGCGAAATCGAAAACCATCCCTTCGAGCAGACTTATGAGATCGCGCGCAGCATCCAGGGGCTCGGATGCACCGAGCTCCTCCATCAGTGCGGTTGCGGCGGGAAGCGAGAACAGGCACGACGCCAACCCTGCCCTCAACTCGTCATCCGCGGACGCGTCGACGACCAGCGCGTACCGAGCCAGTACGTCCCTCCGCCGGTCGGTCAGCAGCGTTTCGAGCTGGTCTGCGATCAGGTTCCCGGCTACTTCTATCGTGGGCGGCACGACAGAGGGTGCGGCACTCTCGAAGTGTTCACGGGACCGGCGTGTCAGGTGCGCGATTGCGGCGGACACCAGCGCGTGACGGGTGCGGTAGTAGTACGAAGTCGAGCCCCGGGCCAGGCCGAGGCGTGCATCGATGCCCTGATGTGTCAGCGCATGGTTCCCGCCTTCGGCAGCCAGATCCAACGCGGCCTCGCAGATCAGGTCCCGGCGGGAGCGACGATCAGCCATGTCTACCTCCATTTCCCCGAAGCTCTACGATGCTAGAGTCTCGGACCATGCGTTGGACTCGCCGGACGGCCCCACCGCGTCGTTCACTGCACGTACACGACGCTGCATTCGACACCGCCGCACGAGGTCTGGGATTCACCCTCGACGATTCGCAGCTGGAAGCCGCGGCGGCCCTCGCCGCCGGCGATCTGAATCTGTATCTGTGGGGTCCCGTCGGGCGGGGCAAGAGCTGGCTGATGGCGACGTACTTCGCCGCGCTGCCGACCGATCGGAAGGTGCGGGTTCACTTCCACGAGTTCTTCCGCGACCTGCATCTGGGCATCCGACGGCACGGCAACAACCTTGCCGCTGCCCTGGACGAGCTGTTGGGCGGTGTGGATCTCGTGTGCTTCGACGAGTTCCACGTCCACGATCCCGCGGACGGCAAGTTCATCGCCCGTCTCCTGCCCGCTCTTCTCGATCGGCAGATTCGGGTGATCCTGACTTCGAACTACCCGCCACGTTCCCTGATGCCCAACCCGCTGTTCCACGACGACTTCGTTCCCTCGATCGAGTTGATCGAGCAGTTCTTCACCGTCATCTCCGTCGACGGGCCTGTGGACTACCGCACCGTCTCCGGCCACGAGGCCGGTTTCGCCGCCGGATGGTGGGTCAGCCCCGGCACGCAGGAGCAAGGGGACCGGCTGGGACTGCGTTCGCCCACGCCCGACGAACGCACAATTCTCACTCCGGCCGGACATCCCGTCCATGTCCTGCGCGCAGCTGAGTCATTCCTCTGGGTGGACTACGCCGACCTGTGTGAGAACACCACAGCCCCGGTCGACTACCTCGCCCTCGCGCGACAGTTCAGCACGTGGGTCGTCAGTGCAGTGCCGGACCTTCGAGCCGCGGGGCGTGAGCCTGCTCAACGTTTCGCCAACGTGGTCGACGTGCTGTACGACTGCGACATCACCACCGTCTTCCTCGCAGCCACGCCCCTGAGCGCACTCACCGACAGCGGCCGGCTACCTGTCGACATCGAACGAATCAGGAGCCGACTCGGCCAACTCGCCGAACCCGAACTCGAAGCGGCTGAAAGATAGTCGATTTCGCTGGAAGCGTCACGAATCAGCCACGTGTGCAATCAGGTCCGATCTATCCCCTGCTACAAGGACCGCACAATCGGTCTGCCCGGGCGGCAATATGAGCATGCAGCCGGTTCACCGCCGGTGAAGGATGACGTGTACCGATCGCCAGACCGATAGCCCGATCCCCTATACCGGCCACACGAAGCGTGGTCACGCCGGTGGTCGCGGTCTCGGACGGAGGCAACAGCGCAATCCCGAGTCCTTGCGCCACCAATGCCCGCATCGTGTCGAACTCGCTGATCTCGAACGCGATGTACGGAGCGAATCCTGCTCCAGTACAGCATTCTTCGAGTTCCCTACGGATGTGGTAGGTGGGCGGACCGGCGATGAAGTGCTCGTGCGACAGTTCACCGAGGTCGACTCGTTTACGGCGCGCGAGCCGGTGAGTTTCCGAGACGTGGAGCAGCAGCCGCTGGTGGCCCAGGACGGTCGCGGGTAGGTCGTCCGGGGGTGGGATCATCACAGCGAGATCGAGACGCCCTTCGCGAACCATCTGCGCGAGCGCCTGCCCGTGGGATTGAACCAGGTGCAGGCGGATGCGGGGAGCGATGCGATGGAATTCCGCGAGCACGGACGGCACGCTGACCGGTCCCAGGGTGAGGGGGAATCCGAAACGGACCACGCCGCTGTCGGGGTCGGCGTGACTGCGAACGGTGGTGATCGCGTCGTCGAGCTCCCGGATCATCGACTCGGTGCGCTCGTGGAGGTCACGCCCGGCGGTGGTCAGCGCGACGCCGCGTCCTACCTGCTGGAAGAGCGGCACTCCGAGCATCTGTTCGAGTGACTTGATGCGGCGGCTGACCGATGATTGCGGCACCCCCAGCCGCTCGGCTGCGTGGGTGATGTGGCCTTCTCGGGCTGCGGCGTCGAATGCAGCCAGTAGCGGAACGACCGATGCTGCCTCCTCGGACATGAACCAATCCATATTCGGATGGTAATGCGCATGAAGTCTCATTGGACGGATGAGTTCGGAGCGCGCACCCTGGTAGCACCCACGAGAGGAAGGCAGGTACGCGACCGTGACCATCCGTCGATCCAGCAGTAGTACAAGTCAATTCGATTCTCGTTACGATGTCGTGCTGATCGGCGGCGGCATCATGTCGGCGACACTGGGTGCGTTGCTCACCCGGCTCGAGCCCGACTGGTCGGTGCTCGTCCTCGAACGCCTGGACGACGTGGCCCGAGAGAGCAGTGCGGCATGGAACAACGCCGGGACCGGCCACGCCGGGTTGTGCGAACTGAACTACATGCCTGATCCCACCGATTCGTCCCGGGCCGAGGAGATCGGTCGGCAGTTCCTGCTCTCACGCCAGTTCTGGGCAGCGCTCGTCGAGGCGGGGGACCTGAGCGCTTCATTCGTGACCGCGACCCCGCACATGACCGTGGTGTTCGGCAATCGCGATGTCGCCTACCTGCGCCGACGCTACGAGACCCTGCAACATTCGCCGCTGTTCTCGGCCATGGAATACAGCGAGGACCCCGAGGTGATCGCCAGGTGGGCGCCACTGGTGATGGACGGACGCGACGAGTCCGTCCCGATCGCCGCGACCTTCCACGAGGCCGGCACCGATGTGGACTTCGGCGCTCTGACGCGAGACCTGATCCGGGGCATGCGCGATCGGGGCGTCGAAGTGCGGACAGGGCACGAAGTGACCCGCTTGCGTCGCGTACCGGACGGCTCCTGGATCGTGGCCGGCCGCTCCGGATCCGGCCGCTTCTCGGTGCGCTCGCGGTTCGTGTTCGTCGGCGCGGGGGGTCACGCGCTCAAACTGCTCCAGAAAGCCGGTATTCCCGAAGCGCGCGGCTGTGCTGTGCTTCCCATCGGCGCACAGTTCCTGCACACCGACCGCCCTGATGTCGTGTCCCGCCACCAGGTCAAAGTCTACGGTCGGGCGGACGTGGGTGCCCCGCCGATGTCCGTGCCGCATCTGGACAAACGGGTGATCGACGGACACGACTCGCTGATGTTCGGCCCCTACCCCACATTCAGTACACGACTGCTCAAACAGGGACGGCTCACCGACCTGTTCACTACGATCCGACTCGGCAACGTGGCGCCGTTGATTGCGGTCGGGATTCGAAACCTGGGGTTGGTGCGCTATCTCGTCGGACAGCTCCTGGCCTCACGTGGCCGGAAACTGAAGCAATTGAGACGTTTTCACCCCACTGCCCACGACGGCGACTGGTCGTTGATCGATGCCGGTCAGCGGGCGCAGTTGATCAAGCCTCATCCCCGCAAGATCGGGGTGCTGGCCTTCGGCACCGAGGTCGTCACCGGCGCCGAAGGTACTATCGCGGGTTTGCTCGGCGCCTCGCCCGGGGCCTCGATCGCTCCGGCTGCGATGGTCGAACTGTTGAACACATGCTTCCCGGACCGAACACAGTACTGGCGACCTACACTCGAGCAACTGATGCCCGATCCGGCGCAGCCGGATGGCGCCGGGGTCACGGGCGGACACGACGTGGCTGTCGGTGGGTGATGAGATCCTCACCCGATGGACCCCGCCGAAGCAAGCCGGCGATCCCGCCGCAACACCTCGTGTCCTACGTCGTCGTGATCGATCCGAGAGACTCGAGTGTCTTCCTCATCGACCACATCGGAGCCGGCGTGTGGCTCCCCACGGGTGGACACGTCGAACCCGGTGAACACCCGCTCGACACCGCAATACGGGAGACGCGGGAGGAACTCGGCATCGACGCCGATTTCGGCCTCACAGGTACCGCCCCGGTCTTCCTCACGGTCACACGGACGACCGATATCGTCGGCACACACGTCGACGTCAGCCTCTGGTACGTCATCACGGCCGGGCAGGAAACCGAGTTCACATTGGATTCAAGGGAATTCCGAAGCGGTCGCTGGTGGACCGTGGACGAATTCGGGAACAGCGACGTTCGGCGGTTCGATCCGCACTTTCTCCGTTTCATCGCGAAGGTGCGTTCCTCGGCTTCTGGCTCGAGTCCCCATATTCGGCCGTGACCTCGATGCCTCGCGACGACACGGCCAACTCTTGGCGAGGTCTCGCTTCAGGATCGAGCAGGCGTCGACCATACATACGAGAACGAGGTCACGACCTCTTTCGAGTTCGTGACCTCGTCCGTCGCAGTTCGTGGAACTGCTCTCTGTGGGCGAAGGGGGACTTGAACCCCCACGTCCCGAAGGACACTGGCACCTGAAGCCAGCGCGTCTGCCATTCCGCCACTCGCCCGAGCGACTGGAGAACAGTAACACACCTTCTCCAGATATCACGATTCTCCTGGTCACGCCACGTTTTGGAGGGCTTTCAGGCAGCATCGGGGGCCGAGTTGGACATTCGCTCACCATCCCCCGAGCCGGATCGGGCGAAAAGTCGATACCATGCAGGGGCGAGAACTGCATCGCGACACGCACAGTCCGGAAAGGGGGCCGCCATGGGAATCGCGCAGCGTTTCGAACGCAAGCTTCAAGCCGCAATCGGCGACGCATTCGCGCGCGTCTTCGGAGGCGGTGTGGTCCCCCAGGAGGTCGAAGCCGCGCTTCAACAGGAGGCTACGGACGGTGTCCAGCAGCTCGATCGTGGGCTCATGCTCGCACCGAACAAGTACGTCATCACCATCAGCGAGTCCGATCACGAGGCCCTGGCAGCAGACAGGGACTTGACGGTGAAGGCATTCTCCCGTCACCTTGAGGACTTCATTCGCGAACAAGGGTGGCAAACCTACGGTGAGATCCATGTTGCCTTCGAGTCGTCGTCGGCGCTGCACACGGGGCAGTACCGCACTCGCGGCTCGGTCGATCCCGATACCGGGCGCGCATCCGCGCGTGCCCCGGCCTCGCGTTCGCCCCAGAATCGCCCGACCGTGAAACCTGACCCAGGAGTTGCCCCCATGACGCAGAACCCCGGCTACGAACCCGGCCGCGAGCCCGCCGACCGCGCGGAGCCGCAGTACGCGCGCAACGGTCACGCGCACGTCGGCCAGGATCAGCGCTATGCGCAGGGCTACCGCAACGAGGGTGGCGCTGCCTACCCGCCGGCCGAGGCCTACGGCGGCGAGCGCGGCGGTTACACCGACCAGGGTTACGCGGATCAGGGCTACGACCAGCAGGGTTACGGCCAGCAGGGCGGCTACGACGACCGCAACTACGGTGGCGGCTACGGCGACCAGCAGCAGGCCTACAGCCAGGACTACGGCCGCAACGACTACCAGCAGCAGCCGTACGGCGAGGACCGCTTCCAGGGCGGTTACGGCCAGCCGGGCGCAGCCGGCCCCGCCGGTTACGACCAGGGCTACGCCGACCAGGGCTACCAGGGCCAGGCGTACGGCCAGCAGGGCTACGGCCAGCAGGGCTACGCGGATCAGGGCTACGACCAGCAGGGTTACGCCCAGCAGGGCGGCTACGACGACCGCAACTACGGTGGCGGCGCCGCCTACCCGCCGGCCGGTGCTGCACCGGGTCGTGTGCTGACCGCGACGCTGCAGCTCGAGGACGGCAGCGGCCGCTACTACCAGCTCCGTGAGGGCAGCAACATCATCGGTCGCGGCCAGGACGCCCAGTTCCGCCTCCCCGACACCGGTGTTTCCCGTCGCCATATCGACATCCGCTGGGACGGGTCGGTCGCGATGCTGTCCGATCTCGGTTCCACCAACGGCACCACCGTCAACGGCGCGCCCGTGCAGGATTGGCAGCTCGCCGACGGCGATGTGGTCCGCGCGGGTCACTCGGAGATCCTGGTCCGCATCCTCTGAACGGGTTTCGACACCCGATCGGACCCGACTCGAGACCGGTCCGGCGCGTAACCGACGCGTCGGACGGTGCGTCGAGCCGTGCACAGTCCGTATTGTGGGTGACCTCAGCACACCGGATGCGAGCGCGCCGGTCGACCATGCCGAAGGAGGACGAGCCGTGCAGGGGCTGATTCTGCAGCTGACCCGGGCGGGTTTCCTCCTCCTGCTGTGGCTGTTCATCTGGGCTGTTCTGCGCACGTTGCGCTCGGACATCTACGCCGGTGCGGCACGACCGCTCCCGCGCTATTCGGGCAAGCAGTCGGTGCTGCCGTCGCTCAGTCGCAACAAGACCGCGAAATACCTGGTGGTGACGCAGGGCGCGCTCGCCGGCACCCGCATCTCGCTGGGCACCCAGCCGGTGCTGATCGGACGTGCCGACGATTCGACGCTGGTACTCACCGACGACTATGCCTCCACCCGCCACGCCCGGCTCTCGCCGCGTGGCTCCGACTGGTACGTCGAGGATCTGGGTTCCACCAACGGGACCTACCTCGATCGTGCGAAGGTCACCACCGCCGTCCGCGTACCCCTGGGCACCCCGGTCCGGGTCGGGAAGACCGTGATCGAGCTCCGCCCGTGACCCTTGTATTGCGCTACGCCGCCCGCAGCGACCGCGGCCTGGTCCGCTCCAACAACGAAGACTCCGTGTACGCCGGTGCGCGCCTGCTCGCGCTCGCCGACGGCATGGGCGGTCACGCCGCCGGTGAGGTCGCCTCGCAGTTGATGATCGCGGCGCTCGCCCACCTCGACGACGACGAGCCGGGCGACGACCTGCTCGGCAAGCTCGCAGCCGCGGTCCGCGAAGGCAACGCCTCCATCGCCGATCAGGTCGAGGAGGAACCCGAGCTCGACGGCATGGGCACCACGCTCACCGCGATCCTGTTCGCCGGCAGCAAGCTGGGCCTGGCCCACATCGGCGATTCGCGTGCCTACCTGCTGCGCGATGACCAGCTGACCCAGATCACCCGCGACGACACGTTCGTGCAGTCCCTCGTCGACGAGGGCCGCATCACCGCCGAGCAGGCGCATTCGCATCCGCAGCGGTCGCTGATCATGCGTGCCCTGACCGGCAGCGAGGTCGAGCCGACCCTGACGGTGCGGGAAGCCCGCGCCGGCGACCGTTACCTGGTGTGCTCGGACGGGCTGTCCGACGTGGTCAGCGACGAGACGATCGCCAACACGATGCGCGAGGGCAGCCACGACGAGTGCGCCGACCGGCTCATCGAACTGGCGCTGCGCAGCGGCGGCCCCGACAACGTGACCGTCGTCGTCGCCGATGTCATCGACCTGGACTACGGGCAGAGCCATCCGATCGTCGCGGGTGCCGCGTCCGGTGATGACGAGGACACCCCGCCCCCGAACACCGCCGCCGGCCGAGCCGCGGCGATGCGGCCGCCGCGTGCCACACCGAAGCGGGTGATCAGCAAGCCCGAACCCGAACCGAAGCGCAAGCGCAGCCGCCTGTGGTGGCCGGTCGCCGTGCTCGTCGTGCTGGCTCTGCTCGCGACGGCAGTTGTCGTGGGGCGCATGATGATCCGCAACTACTACTATGTCGGCGCCGACGACGGCCGGGTCACCGTGCTGCGCGGCGTGCCCGGCAACGTCCTCGGCTACTCGTTGCAGGAACAGGCACTCGTGGGTTGCATCACCGACGAGGGCTTGCTGACTTTGATGGAACCCGGCAGCGCCAACTGCCGCGTCATGGTCGTCGACGACCTGCAGCCCGCCGCGCGCGAGCAGGTACGGGCCGGTCTTCCGTCCGGCAACCTCGAGGACGCGAAAGCGCAGATGGGCCGGCTCGTCGACGGTGATCTGCTGCCGGTGTGCGTGGAAGAGAAGCCGGAACCGGCACCGGCACCGGCACCGGCGCCCGGCCCCGTCGCGACTGCCACCCCCGCCCCGGACGGCACGCCCGCCCCGGCGCCCGCCCCGGAAACCCCGCCGGTCACCACTGCCGCGCCGCCCCCGGCGGAGATCCCGGCACCCGCAAGCGCAGCACCCGGAGGCCCGGCACCGGGCGAGACACCCGCTCCCGCGGCCCCGGCCGCTCCGGAGCAGACACCCGAACCGACGCCGGCCGTACCGCAGGTACCGGGCCAGAACTGCAGGGTGGGAGCCTGATGTCGGTGTCTCACGTCGCGGGGGCTTTCCCGAGCCCTCCGGGTGGATTCGCCCCTGCACCACCACAATCCACCCGCCGCAACACCGAACTGCTGCTGATTCTCGCCGCGATCGGCATCACGCTGGTGTCGCTGTTGCTCGTCGAGGCCAGCCAGGAACAGACCTTCACCTGGGACCTCGCCAAGTACGGGCTGACGTACGCCGTGATGTTCCTCGTCGCGCATCTGGCGGTGCGACGGTTCGCGCCGTACGCCGATCCGCTGTTGCTCCCGATCGTCGCGCTGCTCAACGGGCTGGGCCTGGTCCTGATCCACCGTCTCGACCTCGCCGACGAGGAGAACGCCCTGTTCATGGGCGATCCGATCCCGTCACCCGACGCGAACCAGCAGGTCCTGTGGACCGCGCTGGCCATCGCCGGGTTCGTCGCGGTGCTGGTGCTGCTGCACGACTACCGGCTGCTTGCCCGCTACAGCTACACCCTCGGCCTGATCGGCCTGGTCGCGCTGGCCATCCCGGCGCTGCTGCCGTCGAGCCTGTCCGAGGTCAACGGCGCGAAGATCTGGATCCGGCTGCCCGGCTTCAGCATCCAGCCCGGCGAATTCTCGAAGATCCTGCTGATCATCTTCTTCGCGTCGGTGCTCGTCGCGAAACGTGACCTGTTCACCACCGCCGGCAAGCACTTCCTCGGCATGGACTTCCCGCGCGCCCGCGACCTCGGTCCGATCCTCGCCGCGTGGATCCTGTCGATCGGCGTGATGGTGTTCGAGAAGGATCTGGGCACCTCGCTGCTGCTGTTCACGACCGTGCTGGTGATGCTCTACATCGCCACCGAACGGGTGGGCTGGCTGCTCATCGGCTTCGCCCTGCTCGCCGTGGGCTTCTTCTTCGCGTACCAGATGTTCGGGCACGTGCGGGTACGGGTGCAGACCTGGCTCGACCCGTTCTCCGATTACGCGAACACCGGCTACCAGATCTCGCAGTCGCTGTTCGGCATGGCGACCGGAGGTGTCGGCGGCACCGGCCTGGGCAGCGGCCGGCCCGCGCAGGTGCCGTTCGCGAAGACCGACTTCATCGTCGCGACGATCGGTGAGGAACTCGGACTGATCGGCCTGGCCGCGATCCTGATGCTGTTCCTCGTGCTGATCGTGCGGGGACTGCGCACCGCGCTGGCGGTGCGCGACAGCTTCGGCAAACTCCTCGCCGCGGGCCTGTCGTTCACCCTCGCGATCCAGATCTTCGTGGTCGTCGGCGGCGTCACCAAGCTGATCCCGCTCACCGGCCTGACCACCCCGTTCGTCTCGTACGGCGGGTCGTCGCTGCTCGCGAACTACCTGCTGCTGGCTCTGCTGATGAAGATCTCGCACTCCGCTCGGGAACCCGTCCTGCCCCGCAAGAGGCCAGCACCGCCGATCGCGGACGCGCAGACGGAGATGATGGGGCGCGAATGAACGGTCCACTCCGCAAGGTCGCGATGGCCGTGATGTTCATGGTTGCCGCTCTCCTCGCCAATGCCACGTACGTGCAGGTCATCAAGGCCGACGACCTGCGCACCGATCCGCGCAACTCGCGGGTGCTGATCGACGAGTACTCCCGCCAGCGCGGGCAGATCTCCGCGAGCGGACAGGTGCTGGCCGTCTCGGTGCCCACCGACAGCCGCTACAAGTACCTGCGGACCTACCCGGCCACGCCCGAGCAGCCGATGAGTCCGCTCGCGTACGCACCGGTCACCGGCTTCTACTCGATGCAGTACGGCAGCACCGGCCTGGAACGGTCCGAGGATGCCGTCCTCAACGGGTCGGATCCCCGCCTGTTCGGGCGTCGCTTCTTCGACCTGGTGTCGGGACGCAACCCGCGTGGCGGCAACGTCGTCAGCACGATCGACCCGATCATGCAGCAGGTCGCCTACGACGAATTGACCGCCAAGGGCTACACCGGTGCGGTCGTCGCGATCGAACCGAGCACCGGCAAGATCCTGACGATGGTGAGCACGCCGAGCTACGACCCGAACCGGCTGTCCGGGCACGACGGTGCCGCCACGAGCGCCGCCTGGGACGAACTCAACGCCGACCCGGACAAGCCGATGCTCAACCGGGCGGTGTCGCAGACCTACCCGCCGGGTTCGACGTTCAAGGTGGTGGTCACCGCCGCGGCCCTCGCGAACGGCGTCGGCCCGGAGGATCGGTTCACCGCTGCCCCCAACATCACGCTCCCGGACACCACGACGACCCTCGAGAACTACGGCGGATCGACGTGCGGTTCCGAACCGACGGCGACGCTGCGCGAGGCGTTCGCCCGCTCGTGCAACACCGCGTTCGTCGAGATGGGCATCAACACCGGCAGGGACGCCCTCGCCGCCCAGTCCGAGGCGCTGGGGATCGGCGAGAACATGTCGATTCCGCTGTCCGTGGCGGAAAGCACACTCGGCCCCATTCCCGACGGTGCGGCACTCGGACAGTCCAGCATCGGGCAGCGCGACGTGGCCCTGACGCCGCTGGAGAACGCGGTGATCGCCGCGACCGTCGCGAACGGTGGTGTCCGCATGAAGCCGTACCTGGTGGATCAGCTGCAGTCCCCTGACCTGTCGGTTCTCTCCGAAACGCAGCCGGAGTCCGCCGGCCAGGCGATCGCCCCGGAGGTTGCCGCGATCCTCACGGAACTGATGATCGGCGCCGAGAATTACGCGGGCGGCGCGGGCAAGATCCCCGGTGTCCAGATCGCATCGAAGACCGGCACGGCCGAGCACGGCAGCGACCCCCGTAACACTCCGCCGCACACCTGGTATATCGCCTTTGCGCCCGCGCAGCAGCCCACGGTTGCGGTGGCGGTGATCGTGGAGGACGGCGGCGACCGGGCGCTCGCGGCAACCGGCGGCTCCGTGGCCGCACCCATCGGACGTGCCGTCATTTCGGCCGGATTACAGGGAGGCTGACATGGCTGTGAACAGCGGCACCATGATCGCCGACCGATATCGTCTGCAGCGGCTCATCGCGACCGGCGGTATGGGCCAGGTGTGGGACGGACTCGACACGAGGCTCGACCGCCGGGTCGCGGTGAAGATCCTCAAAGCGGAACTGTCGGACGACCCGGACTTCCTGACCCGGTTCCGGTTCGAGGCGCGCACCACCGCCCAGTTGAACCATCCCGGTATCGCCGGGGTGTTCGATTACGGCGAGATCCACGACGCCGAAGGCCAGTCCATCGCCTACCTGGTGATGGAACTCGTGCACGGCGAACCGCTCAACGCGGTGCTGGCTCGCGTCGGCCGGTTGTCGCTGGCGCACAGCCTCGACATGCTCGAGCAGACCGGCCGTGCCCTGCAGGCCGCGCACAACGCGGGCGTCGTGCACCGCGACGTCAAACCGGGCAATATCCTCATCACCCCGACCGGCCAGGTCAAGATCACCGATTTCGGCATCGCGAAGGCCGTCGACGCGTCCCCGGTGACGCGCACCGGCATGGTGATGGGCACCGCCCAGTACATTTCGCCGGAGCAGGCCCTCGGCCAGGAGGCGACCTCCGCGAGCGACGTGTACTCGCTGGCCGTCGTCGGCTACGAGGCCCTGTCGGGCCGGCGACCGTTCCTCGGGGACAGCGTTGTCACCGTCGCGATGAAGCACGTGCAGGAGGTGCCCGCGCCGCTGCCCGCGGATCTGCCGGCCGGCGTGCGCGAGGTCGTCGAGATCGGCATGGCGAAGGATCCGGCACACCGCTACTCGAGCGGCGGCGAGTTCGCCGACGCCGTCGCGGCGGTCCGCGCGGGCCGTCCGGCGCCGCCGCCCGGCAATGTGCCGCCGATCACGAACGCCAACCGGGTGCTGCCGCCGGGCGTGCCGGGCACGACACCGCCGACCGCGGCGACGCGGGCGATGGCGACGCCCCCATCGCAGGCCTACACCGGCGACGTGTATTCGGGTGCGACCCCGCCGCCGCAGACCCCGTACACGGGCCAGAACTATGTGACGGGCACCCAGCCGCCGATCGGCGACTCCGGGGGCGGACGGTCCCCCAAGGTGCTGCTGTGGGCCGCAGGTATCGCGGTCGCGCTCGCGGCGATCGCGCTGGGAGTCGTGCTGTTCGACCGGGCCGGCTCGGACGAACCGGTACAGGCTCCGTCGCCGACGACGCAGATCACCACGACGGTCAAGCCGACGACCACCACGACGCGGCCGCGGGTGACCACGACGACTGTGGAGCCGACGATCCCGGTGCCGCCGCCGGTGACGACGATCCCGACGACCACACCGGAACCGACGACCACACCGCCGCCGACGACCACCACGGCTCCGACGACCACACCGCCGCCGACCACCACGACCACCACCACGACGGCTCCGACCACCACCACGACCACCACGACCACCACCACGACCGAGCCCGCCGCCGGAGGCGGCACCGGGGCCGGGAATAGTGGCGGGGAGGTCGCACCCGGGGCCAGCAACAACACGAATTCGAACATCGAGCCGGAAACAGGAACGTGATGACCACACCGCGCAAGCTCTCCTCCCGCTACGAGCTGGGTGAGATCCTCGGCTTCGGTGGCATGTCCGAGGTGCACCTTGCTCGCGATCTCCGGCTCGGTCGCGACGTGGCGATCAAGGTTCTGCGCGCCGATCTCGCCCGCGACCCCACGTTCTACCTGCGGTTCCGCCGGGAAGCACAGAATGCGGCGGCACTGAACCACCCGGCGATCGTCGCCGTCTACGACACCGGCGAGGCCGAGACCGAAACCGGGCCCCTGCCCTACATCGTCATGGAGTACGTCGAGGGCGAGACGCTGCGCGACATCGTGCGCGGCACCGGACCGATGGCGCCGAAGCGGGCGATGGAGGTCATCGCCGACGTCTGCGCGGCCCTGGACTTCAGCCACCGCAACATGATCGTGCACCGCGACGTCAAACCCGCGAACGTCATGATCAACAAGGCCGGCGCCGTGAAGGTCATGGACTTCGGTATCGCCCGTGCGATCTCGGACGCGGCCAGCCCGATGACGCAGACCGCCGCGGTGATCGGCACCGCGCAGTATCTGTCGCCCGAGCAGGCGCGGGGCGAACAGGTCGACGCTCGCTCCGATGTCTATTCGGTGGGCTGCGTGCTCTTCGAAATCCTCACCGGCGAGCCTCCCTTCAAGGGCGATTCGCCGGTCGCGGTGGCCTACCAGCATGTGCGGGAGGATCCGCCGCTGCCGTCGTCGGTGAACCCGTCGGTGCCGCCGGAACTGGATTCGGTGATCCTCAAGGCGATGGCGAAGAACCCCGCCAACCGGTACCAGAGCGCCGCCGAGATGCGCAGCGACCTGATTCGCGTTCTCAGCGGGCAGCGGCCCAGCGCACCGATGGTGATGACCGACGACGAACGCACCAACTTCCTCGGTGCCGTCGACTCCGACTCGAACTACCGGGACGGGGCCGCTCCCGCCGCGGCCGCATCTGCGGGCGGATCCGGTGGGGGCTCGGTCACGAAACGCGTCCTGCTGGGTGTGGCCGCTGCCGTCGTCGTCGGCATCGTCGGCCTGTTCCTGTGGTCGCTGGGTCCCGGATCGTCCGCGGCCCAGGTCGCGGTGCCCGACGTGCGGAACCTCGCGCAGCCGATCGCCGAGGCGCAACTCCAGGACGCGGGATTCCGCGTGTCCGTGCAACCGAAACCGGACGCGGTGGTCGCGACCGGCAACGTGATCAACACCCGCCCGGTCGCGGGCGCTCAGGTCGAGGAGAACTCGACGGTGACGTTGGAGGTGTCCAGCGGCCCGGAGCAGGTGCAGGTCCCGAAACTCAGCGGGATGAGTCAGCAGGAGGCGGCGCGGGCGCTCGCCGAGATCGGTCTGCGGCTCGACACGAACATCGGAAGGGCGGCGTCCACGCAGGCGCAGGTCGACACGGTCGTCAAGCAGGACCCTTCGTCCGGCAGCAACATCGACCGCGACAGCGCCGTCACCATCACCCTCGGTTCCGGCCCGGAACAGGTGCGGGTGCCGAACGTCGCCGGTCAGACGCTCGAGGTGGCGCGGGAGAACATCGAAAGCGCCGGTTTCACCGTCGAGGTGCAGGAGATCGAATCCGGTCAGACCGCGGGCACCGTCGTCTCGACCAGTCCGGCGGGCGGCGCGAATGCCACGAAGGGCCAGACCGTCACGATCCAGGTGTCCAACGGTGACCGGGTCGAGATGCCGGTGATCACGAACCGGTCGGTGTCCGAGGCGCTGGCCGCGTTGCGGGCCGCGGGCTGGACGGGCTCGGCGTCGCAGTTGCAGCAGACCCGGGAGGCGACGCTCGCCCCCGAACTGGTCGGCATGGTCATCACGCAGCAGCAGCCTCCGGGTTCGGAGATTTCCAAGACCCAGACGATCACGGTCGGGGTCGGGGCGCTCGGTATCCGCTAGCGCATTCGATACGAGCGAGGGGCTCGGGCACCATGCCCGAGCCCCTCGCTTTCGTTCTGCGGCGGTTCCGTCCGGTCAGGCCGCTCCACCGTCGAGGGCACGCGCCATCTCGGCCTCGAGCTGCGCGACGAGGCTTTCCTCCGGTGCCCGGCCGCACACCGACAGCCAGTTCGCGAGCATCCGGTGACCGCCCTGCGTGAGCACCGACTCCGGATGGAACTGGACACCGTGGATCGGCAGGTCGGTGTGCCGCAACGCCATCACCACACCGGACTCGGTGTGACCGGTCGGTTCCAGCTCGGCCGGCATCGTCTCGGGCAGCACCGTCAGCGAGTGGTAGCGGGTCGCGGTGAACGGGTCGGGCAGTCCAGCGAGGACCCCGGTGCCGTTGTGGTGCACCAGGCTGGTCTTGCCGTGCAGCAACTCGGGAGCCCGGTCGACGGTCGCGCCGAATGCGACACCGATGGACTGGTGACCCAGGCACACTCCGAGCAGCGGCGTCGCGGTGTCGGCACACGCCTTCACCAGGTCGATGCTCGCCCCCGCGCGTTCCGGGGTGCCCGGTCCGGGGCTCAGCAGGATCCCGTCGTAGTCCCTCGCGACGGTCGAGAGCGCGCCGGGGGCGGTGAGGCGTTCGTCGTCGTTGCGCCAGACCTCTGCTCGCGTTCCGAGCTGACCCAGGTACTGGACCAGATTGAACACGAAGCTGTCGTAGTTGTCGACCACGAGAATGCGCATGACACGCAGCGTACCGACCGGGTCAGCGAACGGTCGCGCTGCCGGTGTAGGCGGGGACGGTCAGGTCGTCGGACGCCTGCTGCGTGTATCCGAGACCGAACCGGGCCGCGTACTGCTTGTAGACATGGATGCCCGGTTCCGCGGCGAGTGCCGCCTCGAGCCGCGCGCGGTCGCCGAGCGCGGTGATCACGTACGGCGGCGAATAGGTCCGTCCGTGCAGCAGCAACGTGTTGCCGATGCAGCGCGGCGCGGACGTCGCGACGATCCGCTGGTCCTGCATCGCGATCGCCTCGGCGCCTCCCGCCCACAGGGCGTTGAGCACGCTCTGCACGTCCTGCTGGTGCACGACCAGATCGTCGGGTGCAGCATCGGTCGGGTAGCGGCCGTCGGGTCCGCGCGGGGCGTCCGTGAGAGTGACGGTGACGCCCGGCCCGCGGCGGGCGGTGAGTCCCGCCGGCTCGGCGAGGGCGTCCGCGGTGGACAGCACGCCTGCGACATCGTCGTCGGTGGTCGCGGCCTGGTTCTGCAGGGCGGCGACGCGGGCGGCGAGGTCGTCGCGCAGCACGCCCAGCTCGTCGACCTTCACCTGTGCTGCCCGGACCAGATCGGACAGGCGAGTGGAGTCGGAGGCGCGCAGTTCGTCGCCGTCGGAGACCCCGCGCGTGGTGCCGAGCAACAGGCCGGCGACCAGGCACACGGCCAGTGCTGCGGAACCCCAGGCCAGCATGCGTATCCGCCCGTCGGACACCCCGAGCCTCCCCTCCCCGGTCTGCGTTAGCGTGTACTGGACACACACGTAGCTGCCCAACCTACTCTGCCCGCCGCGCGGGCGGTTCCGCACGAGCGAGGACACCATGCCCAAGTCGAAGGTCCGGAAGAAGAGCGATCAGCCGCTCAAGTCGGTGAGCCGCACTCCTGTCAAGATCAAGGCCGGACCGTCCAGCACCGTGTACGTCGCGGTGATGCTGGGTCTGATGATCGTGGGCTTGCTGTGGCTGGTCGTGTACTACCTGGCCGCCGAGCAGATCTCGTGGATGAACGATCTGGGCGCGTACAACTTCCTCATCGGGTTCGGTTTCATGGTGGTCGGGCTGATCATGACCATGAAGTGGCGCTGAGATTACACAATTGTGATTCATCCCCACCTGTGGAGAAACCTGTGCACTACCAGTGCATCCGTGCCGGCACGGGTCCCGCGGTGAGCGAACTGCGGTGGTCCACCCCACCCGTGGCGATCGCCGCGCTCGTCGTCGGTGGCGGGGTGCTCGCGCTCGCCGCGGTGGCGTTCGCAACGGACCCGGCGGGGCGTTTCCTCGCGGGTACGGCCGCGCTGCTCGTCCTGGCGACCGCGGGGCTCGCGACCCGGCAACGGCCACGACTCGAGGTGCTCGGGGACGGTTCCGGGCTGGCGTGCACACGCCTGACCGGCCGCCGCGTGTTTCCCCGCGAGGCGCTGATCCGGGTGCGGATCGTCGAGTATCCGCGGTTCGGCCGGCGGGTGCCGATGCTGGAGATCGACGCACGCGACCCCGACGGCACCGAACGGCTCATGATCTTCGGCCGCTGGGATCTCGGTGCCGACCCGCGGGACGTGTACGACGCGCTGGTGCTGCGCGACCTGGCGCCCGATCAGAGTCCGAGCTGAGACCGCAGCCGCAGCACCCCGAGCGCGATGACCAGCACGACCGCGACCGCGACCGCGCCGAGCGCGATCCAGCCGGTCCGGACCACGCGATTGCGATCGGTACCGGCACCGAGCAGTTGCGGTCCGTACAGGAACGCCGCGGTCGCCGCGGCGCCGATCACCAGGCCACCGAGATGTCCCCACAGTGAGATGCCGGGGATGGTGATGCTGATGAACACGTTGACGGCGACGACGGTGAGTACCGGGGCGGGACTGCGCCGCAGCCGGAGCAGGATGACGGCCTGGGCACCCATGAGTCCGAACACCGCGCCGGAAGCGCCAGCGGTGACCGCGTCGGTCTGCATCAGCATCACCGCCGCCGATCCGCCGAGGATCGACAGCAGGTACACGGCGAT
This sequence comes from Rhodococcus zopfii NBRC 100606 = JCM 9919, assembly GCF_001895025.1. Taxonomy (GTDB): domain Bacteria; phylum Actinomycetota; class Actinomycetes; order Mycobacteriales; family Mycobacteriaceae; genus Rhodococcus; species Rhodococcus zopfii. The sequence goes on along the minus strand of NZ_BCXI01000003.1, from coordinate 84,179 downwards.
GTAGCGGGCGCGACCGAGCACGATCTCGGTGTCGCGGCCGATCACCCACAGGGCGAACATGTTGACCGCGAGGTGGATCGGCCCGAAGTGCAGAAAACCGCTGCCGAGCAGACGCAGATATTCGTCGTTGCCCGCGATCATCGGCGGCCACAACGCGAAGTCGTGGAACAGGCCGGACCGCAGCTGGTTGTTCATCACGCTCGACGACTGCGCGGCGGTGATCGCGAAGACCAGGACGTTCAGTCCGATGAGGAGGTAGGTGACCAGCGGGATCGGATGGTCGCTGCGTGCGGGGGCGCCGGCGACGGTGCGGGCCTGCGGGGTGGAGGCGCGGGCCGCGGCGACGCAGTCCACGCACTGTTTCCCGACCGACGCGTCCCGCAGGCAGTCGGGGCAGGCGGGCCGCCCGCAGCGGGTGCAGGAGAGCAGGGTCGGACGGTCGGGATGGCGAACGCACCGCGGCTGGGGCGGATGGCCGCCCCCTTCGGCCGCCGGGCCCCAGCCGGGGTTCGTCATGGAGTTCCTTCTCAGGCGATGGTGATGCTCTCGATGACGACGGCGTCGACGGGGCGGTCGGCCCGGTCGGTCGCGGTCGTCGCGATCGCGTCGACGACCTTGCGCGACGCCTCGTCGACGACCTCACCGAAGATGGTGTGGCGGCGGTTGAGGTGCGGCGTGCGGTCGACGGTGATGAAGAACTGCGAGCCGTTGGTGCCCGGGCCGGCGTTCGCCATGGCGAGCAGGTACGGACGGTCGAACTGCAGCTCCGGGTGGAACTCGTCGCCGAACTGGTAGCCCGGGCCGCCGCGGCCGGTGCCGGTGGGGTCGCCGCCCTGGATCATGAAGCCGTCGATGACACGGTGGAAGACCGCGCCGTCGTAGAACGGACCGCTGGTCTCGCCCTTGGCGTTCTGCGTCTTGTATTCCTTGGTGCCGTCCGCCAGGCCGACGAAGTTCTCGACGGTCTTGGGTGCGTGATTGCCGAACAGCGAGATCACGATGTCGCCGCGGTTGGTGTGCAGCGTGGCGGTGGCGGTCTGATGAGGTGAAGTCACCTCCCCATCGTGCCATCCGGACATCTTGTGCGGGGCGAGTGCCCGAACCGGGGCGCGTATGGGCATCCCTGCGCGCCCGATGTGTCTGCGCCCGTTGTGTCACAGTGGAACGATGACGCGTTCGAGAGAGTCCAGCAGTCACGGTGGATCCGGCACCGGGCTCGTGCATCCACTGAAGGAATCGACCAACCTCGGCGGTGCGCTGCACGTGGTGGGTCAGGGCGCGCTCGCGTTGGCGCAGGGTTCTTCGAGTGCGGCGCTGTGCGTGGCCCGTCGGTCGGTGGATCTCGCGAAGTCGGTGGCGAGCCGCGCGCGGCGTGCGTCTTCTCCTACCAATGTGGTGGCGTTGGTGCAGCCCGTCGACACCCGCACCGGCCGCGGTCGCAAGGCTCTGATCATGGCCGGCACGGTGGGTGCCGTGGTTGCCGGTGGTGTGGTGTTCTTCCGTGTGCGGCGGTTCGAGCATCCGCCGGTGGCGCCGGAGCCGCCGCGCGTCGATCAGGTCCCGCCGGTGGCCGATCAGGTCCCGCCGGTGTCGGGGGGCACCGACTGACGTCGGTTCGACGAGTCCGGATCGACCACCCGGTCACTTGCTGGTACAGGTGACCGGGTCGTCGTTCTCGGTCTGCTCGTCGATCTCGCGTGCGGCAGCGCGGATCTGGTGGTCGACGATGAAACAGGACAGGACGTAGACCGCTGCGAGGAGTACGAACAGGATCGGTACTGCAGCAATGATTTCCATGTGACGCCTCCGTCGGCGACCGGGGTCACCGGGGGAAGTGGACGGTCGAGGGATGTCTGCGTCGACGTTGCTCAGACTACGGACTCACCGGCGGCCCGGCAGGCTCACAATCACCCGTGAGCCGTGATTCCGTTCACATGCCACGTCGACCTCGGGTTACCGGTCGGTACCGATATTTCGGAATACGTGTTTTACCTCACATCGACGTGGATACTGGCCGGTAGGAACCCGATCGTGGAGGCCTGCGATGCCAGAACCAGTCCAGATCAGCGAAGAAGTAGCCCGGGCGGTGGCCGAGGAGGCCCGCGAATCCGGATGGGAAAAACCCTCGTTCGCCAAAGAACTGTTCCTCGGCCGACTCACCCTCGACCTCGTCCACCCGTTTCCGCGTCCCACGCCCGACGAGGACGCCCGAACCGAGGCGTTCCTGACTAAACTGCGCCGGCTCTGCCTCGAGATGGACGGCGCCCGTATCGAACGCGACGCGCAAATCCCCGACGAGTACGTCGCCGGGTTGACCGAACTGGGCTGCTTCGGCATGAAGATCTCACCGGAGTACGGCGGGCTCGGACTGTCGCAGGTCGCCTACAACCGTGCCCTGATGCTCGTCGCGAGCGTGCACCCCAGCCTCGGGGCACTGCTGTCCGCGCACCAGTCGATCGGCGTTCCGGAGCCGTTGAAACTCGCCGGGACACCGGAGCAGAAGCAGGCATTCCTGCCGCGCTGCGCGCGCGGCGCGATCTCGGCGTTTCTGCTCACCGAACCGGACGTGGGCTCGGATCCCGCCCGGCTCGCATCGACCGCGACCCCGGTCGAGGACGGCGCTGCGTACGAACTCGACGGCGTGAAGCTGTGGACCACCAACGGGGTCGTCGCCGAACTGCTCGTCGTGATGGCCCGGGTGCCGCGCAGCGAGGATCGCCGCGGCGGCATCTCCGCGTTCGTCGTCGAAGCGGACTCGCCGGGCATCACCGTCGAACGCCGCAACGCGTTCATGGGCCTGCGGGGCATCGAGAACGGGGTCACCCGTATGCACCGGGTGCGGGTTCCGAAGGAGAACCTGATCGGCCGCGAAGGCGACGGCTTGAAGATCGCGCTGACCACGCTGAACGCGGGACGGCTCGCGATCCCCGCGATGTGCGCGGGGGCCGGAAAGTGGTCGCTGAAGATCTCCCGCGAATGGTCCGCAACGCGGGTGCAGTGGGGCCGGCCGGTCGGCGATCACGCCGCGGTCGCCGCGAAGATCTCCTACATCGCCGCCTCGACGTACGCGCTCGAGTCCGTCGTCGAGCTGTCCGGGCAGATGTGCGACGAGAACCGCAACGACATCCGCATCGAGGCGGCGCTGGCGAAGCTGTGGTCCAGCGAGATGGCCTGCCGGATCGCCGACGAACTCGTCCAGATTCGCGGTGGTCGTGGCTACGAGACGGCCGCGTCCCTCGCGGCGCGTGGCGAGCGGGCGGTCCCGGCCGAACAGTTGCTGCGAGACCTGCGCATCAACCGGATCTTCGAAGGCTCCAGCGAGATCATGCGGCTGCTCATCGCCCGGGAGGCCGTGGACGCGCACCTGAAGGCGGCCGGCGAGCTCGCCGACCCGAAGGCGGGTGTCGAGGAGAAGGCGAAGGCCGCCGCGAAGGCCAGCGGTTTCTACGCGAGGTGGCTGCCCAAGCTCGTCGCCGGCAGGGGGCAGTTGCCGACCTCGTTCTCGGAGTTCGGGCAGCTCGCGCAGCATCTGAGGTACATCGAGCGCTGCTCCCGCAAGCTCGCCCGATCCACGTTCTATGGGATGGCGAGGTGGCAGGCCGGTCTGGAGAAGCGGCAGAACTTCCTCGGCCGGATCGTCGACATCGGCGCCGAACTGTTCGCGATGGCGGCGTGCTGTGTGAGGGCCGAGCGGCAGCGGGCGGACGGCCACCCGGACTCGGCCGGCGCCTTCGAGCTGGCGGACGTGTTCTGTCGTCAGGCCCGGCTGCGCATCGACACGTTGTTCGACGAGTTGTGGACGAACACCGACGACGCCGACCAGCGCCTGACCGGCAGCGTTCTCGAGGGCCGGTACGCGTGGCTCGAACACGGCGTGATCGACCCGAGCGAGGGCACCGGGCCGTGGATCGCGGATTGGGCGCCGGGACCGTCGACCGAGGAAAACCTGGCCCGCCACTTCACCGAGACCCGGAACCGAACCCAGTAGATCCCCGAAACCGCGAAAGGCCCGCACTCCAGAAAGTGCGGGCCTTTCGTCAGGGCGTCAGAACCCGCCGCAGTTCGAGGGTGCCGGCTTCCCGTGGAAACGGTCGATCATGTACGACACCGACTCCGGCATGCTCATCAGCATCGGCGACAGGTGGTTGATCACGAAGCCCGGCAGGATCGGCGGGGTCAGGTTCGGCGAGAACTGGACGGTCGCGCCCTGTGCGCACCAGTCCAGTGCGAGCTGACGACCCTGACCGTAGGGAACGGCGTCGTCCTGGGTGCCGTGCTGCACCAGCACCGGGACCTGCGGCTTCAGGCGGCCGATGCGCTGCTCGTCGACGACGGCCTGCGCCTGGGGCAGGCGCTCGAGGACGACGGCGAGCGGCTCGCCGGTCCTGGTGTAGTCGCTCGTGCGCTGGAAGCCGTGCCGGAAGATCGTCTCGGGGACGCATTCGTTCGCGACCTGCGTGAGCATCTCGCGGCCGTGGTCGTTGATCTCGGCGTCGATCTCGTCGGTGATCTCCGGGTACGCCTCCTGCAGGCCGTTGATCGTGTAGCCGATCACACCGGTCAGCGCGGTGCCGTCGATCTGAGCGAGGGTCGCGGCGAGGTCGGCGGGCGGGGCACCCGCGTAGACGCCACGCAGGTCGAGGTCGGGGGCGTAGCTCGGAGCCAGTTCGGCGGCCGCCGCAGCGGCGCCACCGCCCTGCGAGTAGCCGAAGAGGCCGACCGGGCCGTTGTCCGGGATGGATGTGCCGGGAAGTTGCTGCGCCGCGCGCGCCGCGTCGAGCACGGCATGGCCCTCGGCGAGGCGGTTCACATAGGTGTGATGTCCCGGCGTGCCCAGACCGTCGTAGTCGGTGACGACCACGGCGATGCCTTGCAACAGCATCACGTTGATGGACAGCAATTCGTATTCGGTGAACAGGTCCAGGGGCGGGTTGTAGTCCACCAGGTAGTTCAGGGCCTTCGACGGCGCGCACCGGTCGCCCTGACCCTGGGTACCGGGCGCGAGCACGACGAGGGGTCGCTCGCCCGGACCCGACCACGGGGTGGACGGCTCGAGGTAGGTGCCGCCGACCGCGTTCGGAACACCGTTGGCGTCGTGGCTGCGGTACAGCAGGCGGGTGCCCTGGGCTGGGAAGACCCCGTTGGTCGTGGGGACGCGGATCGCGAGGTCCGAGGGTTCGCTGCGCAGCACGTCACCCGGGTTGCCGGCGGGCAGCGGGCTCGGCGGCGCGTAGAAGTCGCCCGCGGCGTCGGCGATCGCGGGAGCCGCGAGCACGCTTCCCATCACCGCGGCGGACGTCACCGCCGCCGAGAACCAGCGTCCGACACGGCCGATCGCCATATTCCCCCCAGATGTTCTGTGTTCCGATCCGAAATCTGTGCCCTGCGACACAAGCGGTACGGACTGTAACACGTAACTTACCGGTCCGTAAGATCCGATCGAGACAGCCTGGAAGCGACGTAGAACCAGGTCAGCCACCCAATGCGGCACGCACCGCGTCGGTATCGGCCTGCGTCCATCCCTCGGGGGCGAGGATGTCCGCCCACAGGTCCGCCGCCTCCGGGCCGTACGAATGGCCGAATCCGGCGGGCACCTCGGCCGAGAACACCATGTCGAGGGTCACCTGCCAGAACGTCACGAACGGTATCCAGCGCATCCCCGGATCCACATCGGGCCCGAGCGGTTCACGCAGCCAATCGGGCTGGTGCAGCAACAGATCGAACGACCACCAGGTGATCGGGTCACTGCCGTGCTGCCAGAACACGATCCGCGGAAATTCCCACGGCTCGGGCAGATTCGCATCGTCCGGGTTCGAGGCGAAACGAATGTTGCGGCCCTCGTCGACGATCGGCAGCCGTTCGAGCGAACCCGGGTCCCGCTGCTCGGTGATCCGCCCCCACGGCTGCGCGAAGTTGGGGGTGCCGACAAGCAACGCCCCGTCGGTCCGCGCGACCAGGTCCGCACCGGACGCGAACGCGGACTGGCCGCCGTACGACCCGAGACTCTCGCCGAACACCACGAGCTTCGGCCGGGCATCCTCGGGAAGATCGATCCACACGGCGTAGACGGCCTCGAACAGGGCCTGTCCCGCCTCCATCGGTGACTCCCGGTCGGCGATGAACGCGAGCGGGCTCGGCAGATACGAGTACTGCATCGCCGCGATCGCCGAATCCCCGCCGTTGAGGTATTCGAAGGAGGCCGCGACTCGGCCGTTGACCCAGCCCCGGCCGGTCGTCGTCACGACCGCGAGTGCCTTGCGGTCGAATGCACCCGTGCGCTTCAACTCGGCGACGACCCGCTCGGCGATGCCCTCCATCGTCTCCGCCGACTCCCGGCCCGCGTAGGCGCGGATGGGTTCGAGGGCCGGTCGTCCCGTCACGGCCTCGATCTGTGCGGCATCCGGACCACCGGCAACGAACGTGCGTCCCTCCTGGCCGAGGGTGTCCCAGGTCTCCCCCGATTCCGGCGACCCGGAGCGTTCCGGCGCGGTCGGCTGTTGCACACCCTCGGCGGTCCCGGCGTCGGCGGCCTCGAACGCCTCCTCTGCGGTGCCGAGAATGCCGCGGTAGAGCGCACCGTTGACGAGCACGACGAGCAATACCACGACGACCACGAGTGCGGTCACCCGCGCAACCGGCGTCGGAGTGTAGCGGTCGACGAACCCTGTGAGCTTGTTCGTACCGGCCCGCAGGCCTCGCCCGATCAGCAGCAGCAGCAGCGCCACCGCCAGCGCGATCAGCAGAACCGGCAGATAGAGGGACCGTTCGACCCGCTCCATGGTCACGAGATCGCGCACGATCTGCTGCCACCACGATCCGAGGATCAAGAATGTCGGTATCACCACGGCCGCGACACCCGCGAGCACCCACCAGCCGATGCGGCGCGTCCTCGGCGACCAGTCCGGCTGCACACCACAGCGCCGCAGTATCCACGCGACCAGGCAGCCGATGCCGTACCCGGTCACCATGCTGATCCCGGTCGCGACGCCCTGGAGGTACCACGCGCGCGGCAACAGAGAGGGGGTCATCGACCACACGAAGAACAGCAGCGCAAAAGCGAGTCCGACCGGGTGGAAGGAGCGCGTGAAAGGCCGGGCGCGCATCGGAACCGTCATTTACCGGAGTGTATGAGGTGAAACCGTCCGGTCCGTATCGACACGCCGTAACACGGATACTGTCCGGTATGGGCCCCGATCGGCGGTTTCGGTAGCAAGATGTAGGCGGTTCGTTACCTGTGAGGGGAGAGGGCTGTCATGGCAATCGGGGTCGGGCTCCGGATCGGCAGGGTCGTTTCCACGGCAGTGGTGGCGTCCAACGAACCCGGCACCCAGGATCCGGTGGTGATCGCCCGCGACACGGTCCTGCACATCGACGAGGACGGCACCACCTCCCTCGGTTCCCGCCCGTCCGACAACGAGGCGCGCACCCTCGCGGGGTTCCTCGCCCGCGTCGGCGAGCCCGCAGGTGTCACGGCGAGCGACGGCCGCGTGTACCGGGCCGAGGACGCGATGGCGACCGCCATCCAGTGTCTGCTCAACGAGACTCAGCCGCTGCCGGCGTTCGGCGGCGACGACGACGGTTCCGAACCCGGCTACACCGCGACCTATCCCTCACACTGGGATTCCGACTCCGTCGCGTCGTTGCGCGCGGCTCTCGACTACGCGGAGTTGCGGCACGTCGACCTGGCCTCGGACGCCCAGGGCGCCGCGACCTGGTACGCCTCCGAGATCTCCGAGTCCCCGGGCCAGCTGATCGGTGTCTTCCACATCGACGACGCCGGTTCGACGGTGACGCTGGTGCGATCCGGAGTTCCTGCCGGCAAGGCGTTCCGGGTACCGACGAAGGGCGCACCGTCTCCTGCCTCGCAGTTGGCGACCGCGCTCGGTTCGTTCGGGTGGCTACCCCCGAATCTCGACGCGGTCGTGGTGATGGGCGACGGGCTCGTCGCCCGCGACCGTTCGCGCATCCAGGAGATCGCGAACAGCATCTCGACGAAGCTGACGGTCCGCACCCTCGTCGGCCCGGGCCCGGAGCAGACCGCCGCGCTGGGGGCGGCCATTCTGGCAGCCGGCTTCGTTCCGGCACGCGAAACGAACAGTGCCCGCATCGGGCTTCCCCCGTCGTACGACCAGACCGATGTGCTTACCGGTGGGCTCGCGCGGATCCGGGCCCAGGAAATGCTCGAGGCCGGGGAGAACGACATCGTGGCGGCGCGACTGCTCGCCGTCCAACCGGCGGACGAGGACGAAGTCGCGGTCGAGAACGCTGAGGACGACACCGACTCGCCGCCGCGGAAGCCGCTGATCCCGATCCTGATCGGCGTCGTGCTGATCGTCGTGCTGCTGCTCGTATTTCTCCTCTGAGCACCGAGGGGTCCGGTTGTCCACTGCGACCGTCGTGGGGGCGGCTGAGCGCCGACCGGATACCCGAGGATCTACCCGGTGCCCGATCGCTTTTCGGTAATCTCCGCGAGTTCGGCGGCGTCCTCTGCACCGAACTTCTCCTCGAGCGTCTCGGGCGTGTAGTCCAGGTCGATCTCCTCGACCGGGCGACCGCGCGCGGATTCGATCGCCCCGAGCCGACGCTGCGCCCGGTCCGCGGCGTACGCCACGAACTCGTCGGGGTCCAACCCGAACGGCTGTTCCTCGAACTGATCGTTGATCCACTGGATCACGCCGAGCGCGTGCGGTAGCAATTCCCCCATACGTTGTTGCACCACATCCCAATTCGCGTCGTCTGCGGCGACGTGCCGTCGGCAGGTGAACGTTCCCCACGCCATGTGGCGGCGCTCGTCGTCGCCGATCCGCCGCACGAGTTCCTGCATGCCGGGCAGGATTCCGCGGGTCGTGCACACCTTCTGCCACGCGTAGTAGCCGGTGAGCGCGAGGCTGCCCTCGATGACGTGGTTGTAGGTGACGCTCGCGCGCACCTGGTTCGCCGGACTGGGATCGTGTTCGAGGATCCGCAGGGAGTCGGGCAGTTCCTCGTAGAACAGGGCGCGGTAGTGGGGGTTCTCGGCGACGTAGGGCAGCAGGTCGCCGGTCAGACCCACCGCGTCCATCCACAACCGGAACACCTGGGTGTGTTTGGCCTCCTCGAAACAGAACTGCGTCAGATACATCTCGTCGCCGAGCCGGTTCTCGGTGGCCATCGCCCGCAGGAACGGCTGGATGTCCTGGGTGACGGCCTCCTCCCCCGCCGCGAAGTGCGTCACCAGGTAGGCGGAGCTGCGCTGCTGTTCGCTGTTCAGATCCACCCAGTCCGCAGCGTCCTGCGAGAAATCGAGGTCGAGCGGATCCCAGAACTTGGCGTTGCCCTTCGCGAACAGGCGCAGCGGGAAGGCGTCCCAATTGAGTCCGCCTTCCCGCAACGACGCGAATCCTTCTCGCCGCGGTGTCACCTCGGTCACCCGTCCAGGCTAGCCCCGCTCCACCGCCACGATCGGCGTTTTCAGCCTTCGAGCAGCGTCTCGCCGGGATAGCCGTCGACGCCGAACCCCGGTGGGATCGCGAACACCGCCGAACCGATCGGGGTGATCCACCGGTTCAGGGCGTCGTGGTCGGCCAGACGCTGCTGCACCGGCACGAACTGCCGGTCGACGTCGGCCTGGTACGACGCGAAGAGCAGGCCCGTCCCGTCGACGTCGTCGTAGTTGTAGCCGCGCCTGAGGAACTGCTCGTCCGCGTTGCGCGGCCGGGCACGCGCCATGTGCGATTCCGGTGGGATCACCGGGATGCCGTTCCGGTCGACCGCGTCCAAATCGGGATCGTCGCGCTCGGCCGTGCCGGTGAGCGGAGCACCGTTCGACAGTGTCCGCCCGACCGTGAGTTCCCTTGCCGGACGGTCCAATTCCTCCCAGGTGTCGAGTTCCATGCGGATGCGCCGGAACACCAGCGACGAACCACCGGCCAGCCACGGCGGCGACCCCGGGTTCCACACCCGGCTGTCGAATTCGGGGCTGTGAGGGGCGGGATTGACGGTGCCGTCGACCTGGCCCATGAGGTTGCGCATGGTCGTTCCCTCGGGGAGGGTGCCGACGGCGTTCCGGAAGCCGCGCTGCACCCAGCGCACCGAGACCTGCGAGCGCACCGTCCGGGTGAGCGTCCGCACCGCGTGCGCGACCGTGACGGGGTCGTCCGCGCACACCTGCAGCAGCAGATCGCCGCCGTTCCAGCGGTCCTCGAGCCGGTCGATCCCGAACGCGGGCAACGGTCGCAGCCATTCGGGCCGAAGTTTCGCCGCGTCGTCGGGCGCAAACACCCCCGGACCGAACACTCCGGGACCGAATCCGACGGTGACGGTCAGGCGAGCCGGGTCCTCCGCGAGTTCGGGTTCGGAGTCGCCGAGCCCCGCAACACCGGTGGTGAGCCGGTGCGCGTCCTGCGCCCACACCTTCAGGACACCGACGAGATCGCGCCGATCGGTGCCGGGCCGCAGGTCCAACGCCACGAACGCCGCGAATGCCTGCGGTTCGGTCTCGATACCGGCCTGGTGGTTGCCGTGGATCGCGACGATGCGGGATTTCTCGTCGCGGGTGGTGGTGGCACGGCCGATCCCGGCGGCACCCAACCCGACCACGCCGAGCGCGGCGGCGCCACCCCCGAGCAGGCGCCGCCGGGTCAGCTCAGCCACCGTGATTCGCGCCTTCGGGAGTGCTCGGCACGTACTTCTCCCGACCACCGGCGAAATCGCGTACCTGCGAGGTGAATTCCGTCGACGACCCATCGCTGAACGTGAGGGTCAGCGCGATCTCGGTGCCGGGGGTGACGGGCTCGAGCAGATCCATCAGCATCAGATGGTCGGCGCCGGGTGCGAGGCTGTGCTCGCCTCCGGCGGGGATGGTCAGCCCACCATCCATCTGGCGCATCGCCATCCCACCGTCGGCGCCGGGAGCCATCTCGTGCAGTTCGGAACGACTCGAGACCGGACTCGAGACGGCCACCACCTGTACGTCCTGGTCGCCGGTGTTCTCCAGTTCGGCGAAAGAGCCGGTCATGCCGGATTCGGCTGCTTTGGTCCACGCCGACGACACGACGATCGTGTCGGCCGCGGTCGTGGGCGCGGTGTCCTCGGATCCACATCCGGCGGTGAACGCAACCGCTGCGGTCGCGGCGAACGCGAGGATCTTCGTCGTCTTCTTCATGGGGGTCTCCCGGATCGGTCTGTTGCGCACTCGGGCGCGCGATCGCCCGCGGGGCGATCGTGGAAGGAAAGGAATCGGGGTCAGACCGTGACGGGTGGGCCGCGCGGGACGATGCCGGCGGACCGGAGCAGACCGCGCAGGACCGGCGGCCGGAAAGAAGGTGCGGGCGCCGCGACGCGCACCGGGAGGGGTGTGAACGGTTTCGGCGCGACACGACGCAACGCGGCGATCGCGATCCGGCAGCCCCGTTCGGCGGCCGCAACCAGCAGCGCCGCCACCGCGGTCGCGGCGGCGTGACCGGCGATCATCGCCGGCCCGGGGATGTGGGCGTGGCCGGCGTCGAAGGAGAGCACGAGGTGGCCGAGCACCTGACCGGCGACGAGGACCCCAGCGAGCGGCAATCGGGTGCCGGCGGCCACCACACCGACGGCGAGGGTGGTCGCGATCAACAGCGCGACGGCGCTCTGGGTGGGGGTACCGCCGCCGCCGAGTGCGTGCGCCGCGATGCTCACGGCTCCGGAGGTGGCACCGGTGAATCCGCCGCGCACTCGCGCGACGAAATTCTCGGCGGTACTCATGTGCACAGGATACGCAGTTCCTACTACTGCGGGTAGTAACCTCCCTCACCCAAGTTGTCGACACCATGTCGGTATGATGGCGACAGTGCGTCGACAAACTCGATGCACCTCACCGACCCCGTCTGCGAAGGACCAGCATGTTCCTGACCCTGCGCGAACTGTGGTTCGCGCGCACCCGATTCCTTCTGATGGGTGCGGTCGTCGCGCTCATCTCGATCTTGATGGTGATCCTGTCCGGCCTGTCCTCCGGCCTGGTCACCGACGGCGTGTCCGCGCTGCAGCGCACCCCGGTCCAGGCCTTCGCGTTCGCGGAAGGCACCAAGACCGATTCCGCGTTCTCCCGCTCCGTCGTCACCGACGAGCAGGCCGCCGCCTGGCGTGAACGGCCCGACGTCGCGGACGCCGCCCTGTTCGGCAACGCGATCGTCAACGCCAAGACCGGCGCCGGCATCCCCGTCGACCTCACCCTGTTCGGCATCGAACCCGGATCGTTCCTCGAGCCGGCCGCCGCCGAGGGAAGCGCCCTGCAGGGCGACACCGACATCATCGTCAGCGACAGTGCCCGCGACGCCGGCATCGAACTCGGCGACACGGTCATCCTCGACCGGCTCGGCACCGAGCTGACCGTCGTCGGGTTCACCGCCGACAAGCGCACCTTCGGGCACGTCGACGTCGCCTACGTGCCGCTGTCCACCTGGCAGGAGATCCACGCCGGCGTCAAGGTCGGTGAGCAACCGCAGCCGGACATCTACCACGAGGCCAGCGTCGTCGCGTTGCAGGGCGTCGACGGTGAACTGCCCGACCTCGCCGCCGGAGATTCCGCCGCGGGCACCGCGTCCAAGACGCTCGAGGAGTCGTTCGACGCGTCGCCCGGCTACTCCGCCGAGATGATGACCATGTCGATGATCAAGGCATTCCTGTACGCGATCTCCGCGCTCGTCGTCGGCGCGTTCTTCAGCATCTGGACCGTGCAGCGCAGCCGCGAACTGTCGGTGCTGCGCGCGATGGGTGCCTCCACCGGCTTCCTGCTGCGCGACGGACTGCTGCAGGCCGTCGTCGTGCTCGTCGCCTCCGTCGCCGTCGGTGTGCTCCTCGGTCTCGGACTCGGCTCCGGCCTCGACGGCTCCGGCATGCCGTTCGCCCTCGAGAGCGGACCCATCGTGCAGGGCGCGATGCTGCTCATCGTGCTCGGTCTCGTCGGAGCCGCCGTCGCCGTCGTCCGCATCACCCGAGTCGATCCCCTCACCGCACTGGGAGAAAACCGTTGACCGCCGCAACCACCACCCGCGCCGGACTGGCATTGAACGACACCTGCCTGAACTTCGGTGACGGCGACAGCACCGTGCACGCCCTCGATCACGTGACCCTCGAGGTCGCGGCCGGGGAACTCGTCGCGATCGTCGGGCCGTCCGGCGCCGGCAAGTCCAGCCTCCTCGCGGTCGCGGGCGGCCTGACCCGGCCCACCTCCGGCACCGTCACCGTCGACGACGTCGATCTCACCGACCTGAAGCCGCGCGAGCTCACCCGGCTGCGCCGCGAGCGGATCGGGTTCGTCTTCCAGTCCGGGAATCTCATCCCGGCGCTCACTGCCCGCGACCAGCTCCGGCTCGTCGAGAAGATCACCGGACGCGACGGCCGCAACCCCGACGAACTGCTCGAATCCGTCGGCATGGGTCACCGCGCCGACCGTCGGCCGGGGCAGTTGTCGGGCGGCGAACGCCAGCGCGTCGGCATCGCCCGGGCACTGATGAGCCGGCCGTCGCTGCTGCTCGTGGACGAACCGACGGCCGCGCTGGACCGCAAACGCAGCCACGAGGTCGTCGAGCTGCTCGCCCGCGAAACCCACGATGCCGGGGTCGCTACGATCATGGTCACCCACGACCACGACGTGCTCGAGCACTGCGACCGGGTCCTGGAAATGGTCGACGGCGGGCTGCGGCCGCACGACTGACACCGCCGGATACGAGAGGAGGGTCCGTGCCGAAGATCTCCGCGGCGACGGTCGTCGAACACCGCGCCGCACAACGCCGGGCCCTCCTCGACGCCGCGCGTGAATATCTGGCGGAAACCCCGGACCGGGCCCCGTCCCTCGGCGATGTCGCCGTGCGGGCGGGTCTGGCCCGGACCAGCATCTACCACTACTTCGGGTCCCGCGACGACCTGCTGCGCGCCGTCGTCGAGGACATGTTCCCGCGCTGGAGCGCCAGGATCGTGGCGGCGATGAGCGCGGTCGCCGAGCCCGCCGAACGGGTCCTGGCCTACATCGAGGTGAACCTGCAACTCGTCGCGGACGGCGAGCACGCCATCGTCGGCGCCCTCGCGACCTTCACGCCGCAGGCGTTCACCAACGAACGCATGCACGCGATGCACGAGGAACTGGTCCTCCCCCTGCTCGACGCGTTGCGGGAGCAGGGCCGGCCCGATCCTGAACTGACCGCGGAGTTCATCAACGCGCTCGTCTACAAGGGCACCGAGCTGATCGAAGCGGGCCGCAGCCTCGACGAGGTCCTGGGCACCATCCGGAATCTGGCCGCGTTGGGATCGGAGCGCACCGCTCTCTAGTCGGCGCGTGTTTCACGTGAAACAGTGCGTTCGGTGCGGGCTGCGATCCAGGTCAGCAACGTCCAGGTGTCGAGGAACCGCGGCTGGTACAGGTGATCCTGGACGGTCACCAGATCCAGCCCTGCCCATTCCGCGACGAGCGCAAACTCCACCACCGCCGCCGGATCGGCGGCGGACGGGGTGAGGGATGTCCCGAATCGCAGTTCCTGACCGCAATCCGGCATGGTCAGGACTTCCACGACGCCGGGTCGACACGGTGCCGGCTGACGATCGAGACCCGGTTGAACGCATTCATCGCGATCGCGACCCACACGATCGCGGAGAACTGATCGTCGGTCAGATGCCGCCGCGCCTCGGTGTAGGCGCGGTCCTGCTCGTACGACGACGGCAGCGTCGTCACCGCTTCGGCCAGTTCGAGCGCGGCGCGTTCGGCGCCGCTGAACAGTTCGGTGTCCCGCCACGCCCGCAGCACCGCGATGCGTTGCGGCTTCTCACCGCCCTTCAACGCGTCGCGGGTGTGCACGTCCAGGCAATAGGCGCAGCCGTTGATCTGTGAAACCCGCAGATTCACCAGTTCGACGAGCGTGCGGTCCAAACCCGCCTCCGACACCGCGTCGCGCACGGCCACCGCGACGGCGACCTGGGCCCGGTACACCGCGCGGGTCTGCTTGTCGATGGGGATGCGTCCCGGACCCGTCATGGAACGATTGTCTGCCATCGTCCCCGACGGCGACCGCCGATTCCGGCATCGGCTTCTCGCCCGGCCGAGATCGATGGCAGGCTCGGACCATGAGCAACGCCGATGTCCATCCCGTCGAAACCACCTGCGAGACCCGCCCGTCCCCGCACGACGAAGCCGGTCATCCCCGCGTCGAGATCCTCACCTCCCGCGAGGTGCCGCTCGGCGGTCCCCGCGCGATGCCGGTCCGGCGGACCCTCCCCCAGCGGCAACGGTCGCTCATCGGCGCATGGTGCTTCGCCGACCACTACGGACCCGACGACGTCGCCACCACGGGCGGCATGGATGTGGCGCCGCACCCGCACACCGGGCTGCAGACGGTGAGCTGGTTGTTCACCGGCGAGATCGAGCACCGCGACAGTCACGGTGTCCACGCGATCGTCCGGCCGGGCGAGGTCAACCTGATGACCGGCGGCCACGGAATCTGCCATTCCGAGGTGTCCACCCCGGACACCACGACGCTGCACGGGGTCCAGCTGTGGGTCGCGCTGCCCGACGCCGCCCGCGACGCACCCCGCAACTTCCAGCACCACGCACCCGAGACGACGCACCTCGACGGCGGTACCGCCAAGGTTTTCCTGGGCTCGCTCGCGGGCGCCACGTCGCCGGTGGAGACGTTCACCCCGCTACTCGGCGCCGAGATCACCCTCGACGCGGGCGCGGACCTGCGCCTCGACATCGACCCGGCCTTCGAGCACGGTGTCCTCGTCGACACCGGCACCGTCCGTCTCGCCGGCACGCAACTGTCGCGCAGCATGCTCGGCTACGTGGGCACCGGCGCGTCGTTGCTGACGCTGGCGAACCTCGGCGACTCCCCCGCCCGTGTCGTACTGCTCGGCGGCACCCCGTTCGGCGAGGAGATCGTCATGTGGTGGAACTTCGTGGGACGCAACCACGAGGAAATCGTCCGTTTCCGCGACGCGTGGCAACGCGAATCGGACCGGTTCGGCCGGGTCGAGGGCTATCGGGGAAAGGTCGCGAGACTGCCCGCGCCCTCGCTGCCGAACGCGCAGCTGCGTCCGCGCCGGAATCCTCGCTAGCCGCCCGCTACCGCGATCGTGCCGGCAGCAGCCCGATCGTCACGAGCATGCGGATCCGCTTGGTCGGACTTCACCATCTCCGCTGGGGCACTTGACAATTCGGGTCGGTTTCCGGCCTCAGCTGATCAGGCCTCGTTCACGGGCCGCGACCACCGCGGCGGTGCGATTGTCGACATCCAGTTTGGTGAACGCATGCACCAAATGAGATTTGACGGTCGCTTCGCTGACGAAGAGCCGCTTGGCGATGGCCCGATTCGACAACCCCTCTGCCACGAGCGAGAGCACCTCGATCTCGCGGGCGCTGAGATCGGCGCGGGGCTGCTGCATGCGACGGTAGAGGCGCTGCGCCACGTCCGGATCCAGGACCGTTTCCCCCCGCGACGCCGCGAACACCGATTCGATCAGGACTTTCGGGTCGGCGTCTTTGAGGAGGTAGCCGGCTGCGCCTGCCTCGACGGCGCGCAGGATGTCCGTGTCGGTGTCGTAGGTGGTGAGCACGACGACCCGTGGCGGATCGGCTGCCGCCATGATCTCCGCCGTCGCCCGGGCTCCGTCGATCCCCGCTCCCAGACGCAGATCCATCAGCACCACATCCGGTTTCGCTTCCGGTACCAATGCCACCGCCTCTTCCCCGGATGCCGCCTCCGCCACCACCACGATGTTGTCCTGCGACGACAGCAGGGCATTCAGCCCCGCCCGCACCACGGGATGATCGTCGACGAGCAGCACCCGCACCGCGCTCATGCGACTCTCCCGATGGGAAGCGTTGCCGCGACCGCCGTTCCGTCGCCGGGGGCCGATTCGACGACAAGGGTGCCGCCGAGTTCGACCAGCCGATCCCGCATCGACCGGAGACCGAAACCACCGGACTCACGCTCTCCGAAACCCACACCGTCGTCGACGATGTCGAGCCGGACCTCGTCGGCCGCGTAGCTCAAGGTCGCCCGCACCCGCCGGGCCCGCGAATGCAGACGCACGTTGGCGAGGGCGCTCTGCGCGACCCGCAACAGCGCAACGTCGTAGTCCATCGGCAGCGCCACCGTTTCGCCATCGGTAAGCAACTCACCCATGATCCCGGTCTGCTCGGTGAGCTGGTCGAGCAGCCGCCCCAGCGCGGCCTCGAGCGGCGCGGCCTCGAGCGCAGCGGGCGCGAGGGCATCCACGACCCGGCGGGCCTCGACGAGGTTCTGCTGTGCGGTGTCGGCGATCTGCGTGAAGATCACCGCGGTGTCGTCGGGGGCGCGCTGCCCGGCACGCGAGAGCAGCAAAATCGACGAAAACCCTTGCGCCAGAGTGTCGTGGATGTCGCGGGCGAGCCGAGACCGTTCGGCCAGCGCCCCGGCTTCGCGCTGCAGGGCAACCAGTTCGTCCTGTGCGGCGAGCAATTCCCGGTGCGCTTCGGTGAGCTCGTCCACCAACTGCTGCCGCTGCACCGACTGCCGCACCAACTGCTGATACACGACGGCCATGCCGGCCGCGACCGCCCCACCGAACACCGGCCCCAGGATCGAGGCGGTGGTGTTGGGGGCGCCGTGCCACAGCGACGCCGCGATCGACACCCCGGTCAGCGCGATCGTCACCGCCAGCGCCGCCGGCGTCGGAAGCAGATGGAAGCACAAGAAGAACAGCGCGAAGGCCACCCACACGAAGTTGGGGTCCGACACCACCAGCACCAGCCAGCCCACCACGAGCACCGCGAGCCAGATCTGCCCGGGCCGCCGCTGGATCGGCCCGGACCGCGCCCCGCTGCGTCGGACGAACCAGATCCCGGCGACGTACCACCCCGCCACCGCAACGGCGAGGACGACCACCGGAACGGGACGGGTGCCGTCGACCACGGTCCTGCCGACACCGACCGCGAGGAGCAGGAAGAACAGGAGGTGAGCGCCGACCTGTATGGCGCGCAGCACAGGTGCGACACCGCCCGGGTGGTACACGTCGGTTGTGTGCATTTCGCCGACGCTAACACCGTCTCTGCGTCGTCGGGCCGCCCCGCACACCGATCTCCAACTTTCGATGGATCGGCGAACCCAACCGATGCGCGATGCCGCACCTGCTTCTCTCCACGACGCTGGGATACATGTTCCTGAGCCTCCGAGATCTCCGCTTCGCCAGGGGTCGATTCGCCCTGATGGGTTCGGCCCTGTTTCTCATCTCGCTGATGGTGGTCATGCTGTCCGGACTCACATCCGGCCTCGGTGACCGATCCGTCGCCGCGATCACGAGCATCGGCGCCGACCACTTCGCGTTCGGCGCGCCCAACGACGGGCAGGCGCTCTCGTTCGCCGAGTCGACGGTGACCACGCGGCAACTGTCGGAGCTGACCGCCGCGAACGGTGTCGAGGCCGCGGCGATCATCGGGATCGCTCCCACCCGGATCAGCGTCGACGGCCGCGAGGTCACCGCGTCCGCCTTCGGCGTCGACGGGCACTCCTTCGCGTCCCCGGCAACGCTCGATCCCGGCTCGGTAGCGATCGATGCCGGCCTCGCCGACGACAACGGCTGGCCGACCGGCACCCGCATCACGATCGGCGGCGCGGACTTCACCATCGCCGCCCTGGTCGAGGATTCGTTCTACAGCCACCAGGCGGTGGTCTGGATGGACCACGACTCCTGGATGTCGCTGCCGTCGGCCACCGGCAGCGACGGCACCGTCGTGGCCCTGCGCACGGCCGGCGGATTCGACGCCGGCACGGTCGGCGCCGCAACCGGGACCGAGATCACCGACACCGGCAGCGCGCTGAACGCGATCGGGTCGTACTCCTCCGAGCGTGGATCACTGCTGCTGATGCAGGCGATGCTGATGATCGTCAGCGCCCTGGTGGTCGGCGCGTTCTTCACCGTGTGGACCATCCAGCGCAGTCAGGACCTCGCCCTACTCAAGGCGGTTGGAGCCTCCACCCGCTACCTCCTCCGGGACGCGCTCGGCCAGAGCCTGATCGTGCTCGTACTCGGTGCCGGATTGGGAACCCTGGCCGCGCTCGGTCTGGGCGCTGTTGTCGCGCAGACCGTTCCGTTTGCACTCACGGTCTCGACCACGGTGGCGCCGTTCCTCGCCCTCGTCGCGATGGGCACGATCGGCGCAGCCGCCTCCCTGATCCGCATCGTCAAGGTCGACCCGCTCACTGCGCTCAGCGCCGCCCGATAACTCACCCCGACCGAAGCCGAAAGGACCCCGCACATGAGCATCTGTCTGAGCAACGTCGTCCTCACCTATCCCGACGGCGACGACCGCCTGCGCGCCCTCGACGATGTGGATTTCGACGTCCAGCGAGGCGAGTTCGTCGCCGTGACCGGCCCGTCCGGGTCCGGCAAGTCGAGCCTGCTCGCCGTCGCCGGCCTGCTCATCACCCCCGATTCCGGGCGCGTGGTCATCGATGGCACCGACATGTCGGGCCTGGGCCGCGGCGAGCGCACCACCATGCGACGCGAGAAGATCGGCTTCGTGTTCCAGCAGGCGAACCTGCTGCCGTCGCTGACCGCGGTCGAGCAACTGGAGATGATGGCACACCTCGCCGGTGGATCGGTCCGCGACAGCCGGGCCCGCGCCCAGGAACTGCTGCGGTCGCTGGGATTGGAAGACCAACTCAACCGGCGGCCCCATCAGCTGTCGGGCGGCCAACGGCAACGGGTCGTCATTGCCCGTGGGCTGATGAACGACCCCTCGGTGTTGCTGGTCGACGAGCCCACTTCCGCCCTCGACGAGGACCGCAGCCGTGAGATCGTTGCCCTGCTCGCCGACCTGAGCCGAGACCTCGACGTGGCGACCGTGATGGTCACCCACGACCTGAGTCAGCTCACGTTCGTCGATCGTGTCTACGGAATGCGCAGTGGTGCTTTGTTTCCTACATTCAGCCACGTGTCCACAGCAGCCTCCGGACAGAGGTAGGCGACTCCGTGCCTGCCGGCGGCGCACGGACTCGGCCGCCCGGCACGCACGCACCAGCGCAGACCTGATCGACGCCGCGCGGGCGCGCCGGCTCTCGTCGAGATCGGCCCGGTGAGCGCGATACCGCGAGATACCGTGCGATATGCCCACAATCGCCAGCCGGCGTCGCTCCCAGCCACCACCACCTCACGTGGTCTACGAAGCGATCATCGATCCGGACCGCGACCCGACCCGTCCGTGGCTGCTTCTGCGCGACGACGAACAGCGACCCGTCGTCCTCGATGCCGTCGAACCGAGTCTGGTCGTGTGGAGCTCGCTGTGGCCGTGGCGTCCCGATGCACGGATTCGCTTCGAGCTCAGCGGCGGGCGCGGTGGCACCAGTCTGCACTGGTCGTTGTTCGTCGACGACCCGGTCCCGGACGATGAGGTTGTTGTCCGCATGCGGAAGCGGATCAACGAGTTGATCAACGCCGATCTGCGCTTCACGTTCGGGCAGTAGAAGTTCCCGGACCTGGCTCGGAGTGGGCAGGAACGAGCGAAGGGCGCTTCCCGATCTCTCGGAAAACGCCCTTGACCTGTGTCTTCGATTGTGGAGCCTAGGAGATTCGAACTCCTGACATCTGCCTTGCAAAGGCAGCGCTCTACCAACTGAGCTAAGGCCCCGTCCGCCGTCAGCGGCTGGTGACCTCGTGCCACTCGTCTTCGCTGCGGAGCATCCGAGCGATTCCGATGACCACCAGCACGGCAGCTCCCACGAATGCGAGAACCTTCATGCTGGCTGCCCTTTCGGCACGGGGAGTGGGCCTAGGAGGACTTGAACCTCCGACCTCTTCGTTATCAGCGAAGCGCTCTAACCGCCTGAGCTATAGGCCCTCGAACCGATTCGGAACACTACCCCACCGGACCTCGAACAACAAAATCGGTTCGGCGGGGCAGTGTTTTCCCAGGTCAGTCCGGGTCTGCGAGAGTGACCTGCACACCGCCGACGAGATCGGTGCACAGGTTGTAGATGAACGCACCGAGCGTCGCCATGGCCGTCAGCAGGATCGTGTTGGCCAGGCCGATCACCGTGGCATAACCGAAGACCTGACCGGCGCTGATCAGGCCACCGCTTCCGGATTCGGACACGATGTCGGTGAATGCGCTGTTCAGACGCTCCCACACACCCATGCCGGCGAGGATGCCGTAGAGCAGACCCACCGCGACCATCCACACGAAGAACAGTGAGAGGGAAATCACGGAGGAGACCTTCAGCATCGACCACGGATCGATGCGGCGGACCTGCACGGTCGCGCGCAACGGATCCCCGGCCATCGGCACGGCCGCGGCCGCAGCAGCCGGGGACGACGCGGCAGGAACCGCAGTGGATGTCTCCACAGGTGCCGGTGCCGCGGCCGGAAGCGGGTGCTTCACCGTCGACAGGTCCGGCAGGTCCTTGGCCAGGTCCTTGCGTTCGATGTGCCGCGTCGGCCCGTCGATCACCGCCGACTTGGCCTTGGCCGCGGACCGATCCGCACCACCGGTGAGCGACGCGGCCGCCGTACCGGTCACCACCGGTCGGGTCGGTGCCGTCGGGGCGCTCTGCGTCGGCCTCGGCGCTCCGGATTGCGCCGAGGCGCGCTGCGGCGCGGCATTCCCGGCGACTGCCCTGTCGACACCCTGACCACGACCCGGCAGGTTCGTCTGCGGCGTGCTCTGCGGTGTGGCCGACGGCTGCTGCCCCCGCTGCCACGGCGGCGCCTGACCGCCGGCCGCCGGGCGCTGGGCACCGGGCTGCGCGGGCTTCGCATCCTTGTCCTCGGGCTGCCGGACCGTCGGCGTCGTCTGCGCGGCCGGGTTAGGCGTGCCCGCACCGGCCGCGGCTGATTTTTCTGCACCGGCTGTCGCGGGCTTGTCGGCACCGCCCGGGTTCGCAGGCGGATCCGGCGGCTCGGCCTGCTCCGGCTTCGCCGACGACTGCGCAGTCGGGCCCGCTGGCGCCTTCGGAGCATCGGGTGCCTTCGGGGCGTCCGGAGCCGGTGCGGCATCCGGTGCCTTCGCCGACGGCGGCTTCACTGCGTCCGGCTTGGCCGGGGCGTTCGCCGTCTCCTGCCCATTAGGGCCCTTCGGTGCCGGGGACCCCTGCTCGGCACCGTTCGGTCCATGGGGAGTGCTCACTTACGACTCCTTCGCATCTGGTGTGGCGCCCTCCTCGGGCTCATCGGCGTTGCGTGCGATCGCAAGCAACGTGTCGCCCTCGGCCAGGTTCATCAACCGGACGCCCTTCGTCTGGCGGCCGGCCTTGCGCACCTGCTTGGCGGCGGTACGAATGACCCCCCCGCCCGAGGTGATCGCGTAGAGCTCGTCGACATCGTCCACGATGAGCGCTCCGACCAGGGTGCCACGCTTGCGGTCGTATTGGATCGTCAAGACACCCTTACCGCCACGGCCCTGGACCGGGTAGTCCTCCATCGGTGTGCGCTTGGAATAGCCACCGGACGTCGCGACCAGCAGATACGTTCCTTCGCGGACCACGTTGAGAGACAGCAGCTTGTCGTCCCCGTTGAACCGCATGCCCTGCACACCGGACGTCGCGCGACCCATCGGCCGCAGCGCCTCGTCCGTCGCCGAGAACCGGATCGACTGTCCCTGCTCGGACACGAGCAGCAGGTCGTCGTCGGAGGAGCACAGCACCGCGCCGACCAGTTCGTCCTCGTCGCGCAGGTTGATCGCGACGATGCCACCGGACCGGTTGGAATCGAAGTCCGCGAGCCGCGACTTCTTGACCAGGCCGTTGCGGGTGGCCAGCACCAGGTAGGGCGCATCCTCGTACGTCTTGATGCGGATCACGCCCTGGATACGCTCGTCCGGCTGGAACGCCAGCAGGTTCGCGACGTGCTGACCGCGTGCGGTGCGGCTGGCCTCGGGCAGTTCGTACGCCTTCGCCCGGTAGACCCGGCCCTTGGTGGTGAAGAACAGCAACCAGTCGTGCGTCGACGTCACGAAGAAGTTCTTCACGATGTCGTCCTGCTTGAGCTCGGCGCCCTTGACGCCCTTCCCGCCGCGCTTCTGTGACCGGTACAGATCGGTCTTGGTGCGCTTGGCGTAGCCGGTCTCGGTGATCGTGACGACCACGTCCTCACGGGCGATGAGATCCTCGTCGGACACGTCGCCGTCGGACGCGATGATCTTGGTGCGTCGGTCGTCGCCGTACTTGTCGACGACTTCCTTCAGCTCGTCACGGACGATCGCGCGCTGCCGCTCCGGCTTCGCCAGGATGTCCTTGTAGTCGTCGATCTCGCGCTCGATCTCGGCCAGCTCGTCGATGATCTTCTGACGCTCGAGGGCGGCGAGGCGACGCAGCTGCATCGCGAGGATCGCGTCGGCCTGGATCTCGTCGACAGTGAGCAGGTCCATCAGGCCCGTGCGGGCGACGTCGACGGTCTGCGAAGCACGGATGAGGGCGATGACCTGGTCGAGCGCATCGAGCGCCTTGACCAGACCGCGCAGGATGTGGGCGCGCTCCTCGGCCTTGCGCAGCAGGTACCGGGTCCTGCGGACGATGACCTCGATCTGGTGGTTGACGTAGTACCGGATCATCTGGTCGAGGCGCAGCGTGCGCGGCACCCCGTCGACGATCGAGAGCATGTTGCAGCCGAAGCTGGTCTGCAGCTGCGTGTGCTTGTACAGATTGTTGAGCACAACCTTCGCGACCGCGTCCCGGCGGACCGTGATCACGATGCGCATACCGACACGGTCCGAGGACTCGTCGTGGATGTCGGAGATGCCGGCGATCTTGCCGTCGCGGACCTGCGTCGCAATCGAGGTGATCAGGTTGTCCGGGTTCACCTGGTACGGCAGCTCGGTGACGACGATCGTGGTGCGCCCCTTGGCATCCTCCTCGATCTCGACGACCGCGCGCATCCGCACCGATCCGCGACCGGTGGTGTACGCGTCGTGGATGCCCTGGCTGCCGACGATCAGACCCGACGTGGGGAAGTCCGGGCCCTTGATGTACTCCATGACGGCAGCGAGGGTGGTCTGCTCGTCCGCCTCGAAGTTCTCGAGCGCCCAGTAGATCGCGTCGGCGACCTCGTTCAGATTGTGCGGCGGAATGTTCGTCGCCATACCGACGGCGATGCCGTTGGACCCGTTGATCAACAGGTTGGGGATACGGCTGGGGAGAACCGCCGGTTCCTGGGTGCGGCCGTCGTAGTTCGGCTGGAAATCGACCGTTTCGTGGTCGATTTCACGGAGCATCTCCATCGCGAGCGGCGTGAGCCGGCACTCGGTGTATCGCATCGCGGCGGCACCGTCGTTGCCGGGGGAACCGAAGTTGCCCTGGCCGTCGACGAGCGGATACCGCATCGACCACGGCTGCGCGAGACGCACGAGCGCGTCGTAGATGGAGGAGTCGCCGTGCGGATGGTAGTTGCCCATCGTCTCGGCGACGGCGCGGGCCGACTTCACGTAACCGCGGTCCGGGCGGAAACCGTTGTCGTACATGGCGTACAGGACGCGGCGATGCACCGGCTTGAGGCCGTCGCGTACGTCGGGCAGGGCACGGCCCACGATCACGCTCATCGCGTAATCGATGTAGCTGCTCTGCATCTCCTGCTGGATGTCGACGGGCTCGATGCGGTCGTGCCCCGGCCCCTCCGGCGGCAACGTGGTGTCGGTCATGAGCTCCTTCTTCTACTCGGCTCGAACGTCTGCCCGGGACCGTCGCCCGGTGGACGTCTCGCAACCACCCGAGTCTATAGGTGCAGGTCAGCGATCACCGAGAAGGACGGCACTTTCCTCCTTCAGGTTGCGTGCAGGATGCTGCGGTCCGGCACTCACACGGTCGGACCGTCCCCGGATACTGCGGGGGTTCCGCTCTCCATCCCGGCGCTCCACTTCGCGAGGGACGCTTCGAGTTCGGCTTCTTCACGGCTCGGAGCCAGACCGAGGGCGACGATCGCACCGGCGAGGACGAAGATACCGATGATCAACGCCGGGAACAGGAGCGACAGGACCGTCATGCCACTGGGCATCGGCGCGGACGGATCGACCGCGACGCGCACACCGGCCATGCCGGTGTAGTGCAACGCCACGACCGCGAGGCCCATGACCAGCGCGGCGGGGATACGCACGACGATCCGTTCGGAGATGCGACCGAGCCACAGCGCCGCGTTCGCCGCAACGAGACCGATGACCACCGACGCCGCCACGTACGCCGTCTCGTGCTCGACGGTGCCCTGGATACCGAGCGCGGCCATGCCCGTGTAGTGCATGAGGCTCACCGCAAGACCCATGATCGTCCCGCCCACGAGCAGACGGATCATCGGAGGAATCTTCACGAACACCGTGTCACCGAAGCCCGCGATCCACAGGCCGACCATCGTGGCGCCGACGGCGAGCACCACCGAGATCAGTGTCAGCGCAAGGTCGTAGCGGACGACCGTGCCGGGAACGGAGAACCCCATCATGCCGAGGAAGTGCATCAGCCAGATACCGATACCGCCGATCGCCACCGAGGCCAGTGCGATCCAGGCGGTGCGCCGGCCGGGCTCTGCCTTCACCGACTGGCGGACACACGACAATCCGACGAACGAACCGACGACAGAGACGGCGTAGGCGAGCAGGAGCACCCACGACCCAAGGGAGAAATGGTGCATTTCGTGCGACATCACAGGATTCCTCGACTGCGGCACGCAACAACGTCCGCAGCGGGGTGACGTGCCGCACCGGCCGAAACGGGCTGCAACCCCAGCCCCCCGAGCAGCGGAAAGAACCATATCGCACAAATCGGTCGGGACCTTGGTCCCGACGAAACTAGCCGATCGGCGCGCCGTCCTTGTCGGCACCATCGGCCACCCACTGGTCCGCCTCCCGCTCGAGCTGCGCTGCAACGCGATCGGGATCCATGAGGACCAGCACGATGGGAACCGTGATGACGACCATGCCTACGACGAACACCGCGAACAACACCGAGAACAACTCGGCTCCCTCGGGCATCGCCATCGTGGTGTCCGGTGTCACGTCCACCGATGCCATTCCGAGGAAGTAGACGCCGAGGACAGCCGCACCCGTCACGACGCTGCCGCAGATGCGCAGAAGCGGACGGTCGGCGACCTCCACGAGCCACAGGAACGAAAACGCCACGACGAGCGACACCGCAGCGGTCGCGAGAACGAACGGCGTGTCGAAGCTGGACGTGCCCTGCAGTCGAACCGACCAGATGAGGGACAGGAACACCACACAGATCCCGGCGCCGAACAGCACCCCGCCGACGAACAGCCGGCCGGGTGAATGCCGGTCACGGGAAATCGCGACGACCATCGCGACGAACGAACTCACCAGCGACACCGCCAGCGAGAACGCGATGGTCACCAGGTCGTGACGGACGACGCTGTCGGCGACCCCGAATCCCGCGACCGCGAGAAGCAGGGCCAGCCATATCCCCACACCCCCGGCGGTCGCAGCAGCCAGCAGCAGCCAGTACAACCCTTGCCGTTCGGTGGCGGCGAAACGTGCCTTTCTGGCGCTCACGAGTCCGACCAGCAACCCGATCGACGACGTCGCGAACGCCAGGGCCACCACCCACGACCCCATGGAGAAGAGCTGAACGTCGGCGTCCACTAGCGAGCCACCGGCTGGTGCAACTTCCTCAGTGCGTACTCCGTAACGGTGACCAGAGCGGACTTCGCCGATTCCCGGGCCCGGGCGTCGATCGAGACGATCGGGACCTCGGCCGAGACGGCCAGCGCCTGGCGGATGTCCTCGACGGGGTAACGAGGGGCATCGTCGAACTCGTTGATCGCGACGATGAACGGAAGGTTCCGCGCCTCGAAGAAGTCGACGGCGGCGAAGCTCTCGTCCAGACGACGGGTGTCGATCAGCACGATCGCCCCGATGGCACCGCGGATGAGGTCGTCCCACATGAACCAGAACCGATGCTGTCCCGGCGTACCGAACAGGTACAGCACGAGATCCTCGGCCAGGCTGATACGACCGAAGTCCATGGCGACGGTCGTCGTGGCCTTCTGCGGCGTAGCGCTCAAGTTGTCCACGCCGTCGCTGGCGTTGGTCACCAAAGCTTCCGTGCGCAGCGGGACGATCTCCGACACCGCCCCCACCAACGTGGTCTTTCCGACTCCGAAGCCGCCGGCGATCACGATTTTGGTCGAGGTCACCCGCTTGGGGTCGTTAGAGTTCGCGAAGTCCACTGAGGACCCTTTCAATCAGCTCGCGACGCTCGGCGTCGCTCGAATCGTCTTTGAGCGTGGCCAAGATCTGGACGTGTCCGGCCTCGACGAGATCCGCGACGAGGACGCGTGCCACCCCGATTGGCACACCCACCCGAGCAGCGATCTCGGCTACAGACGGGGACTCCTTGCACAACTCCAAAATGGTGGCGTTGATGTTGTCCAGGTCCCGGGCCCGGTCATCGGTGCCCGGGATCGCCTGGATCAACGCCTCCAACGCCAGTTCGACTGCGGGATTCGTTCGCCCCGAAGTCAATGAGTACGGGCGCACCAGGCTGGGCTGATCCGGCACCGACTCAGGTTTGCGCGATTCCATGGCCACCTCGACGTCAGGCCCCCTGGCCGACCCGCGGGGTCGCCTCGACCGACGCTCCCACGCGGTCGACCAGGAGTGCCATCTCGTAACCGACCTGTCCGATGTCGCATTCCGATGCGGTCAGCGCGGCCAGATGAGAACCGTCGCCCACGCTCATGAGCAGCAGGTAACCGTGCTGCATCTCCACGACGGACTGCAGAACACCGCCGCCGTCGAAGAGCTGGGAGACGCCGTTGGACAGGCTGGCGAGACCGGACGTCACCGCCGCGAGCTGCTCGGCGCGGTCGACCGGAAGATGCGCGCTGGCGGCCATGAGCAGGCCGTCGGCGGACACGAGTACTGCGTGCGACACGCCGGGAACTTCGCGAGCGAAGTTCGACACCAACCAGTCCAAAGGACGAGTTACATCGGATCCGTGGTCAATATTCATCGAACTCCCTGTTCGTCGTTCTCACGTGTGGTCGCGTTCACCGTAGACCGGCCGTTGCGGACGCCCTGCTGGTGACGGCTGAGGTTCGCCCGGATGGATTCCGGGTCGCGCCTGCGGATGGCCGGCCGTTCCACGGGTGCCGCGGGTTCGACCGCACCAGGCACCAGACGGTGGCCGGGGGCGCGCCGAGGCAGGCCTGCGGTGGTGTGATCGTCCACAGAAACCTCGGCCGCGCGCTGCGCTGCCTGCCATCCTGCATCGGCCGGCGACGTCCATTCCCGCTTGCGTCGGTCCTCCGGCAGGCTCGTCGGGTCGACGAGCCAGTCCGACATCATGTCGCTGAAGATCGGCGTGCCTGCGGGTGGGCGACGGAGAGCTCCGGTTTCGCCGCGGGGCTGGAAGAACGAGGCGGTCTTCGCCGAGTTCGTCCGGTACCGGTGCCGTGCGGCCTGGCTGGCCTCACTGTGCGGGGAGACCGAATCGCCGTTGGCGATGCTCGGCACAATCTGCGCAGGGTCGGCGAAAGGCGCTGGCGCATCGATCGATCCCGACTGATGGGCCGGTTGACCGGGCGTGCCGGACCGGCGCTGCGGCAGACCCGGAGTCGACCCCGGCTCACGCCGCGGCAAACCGCTGATCGGACCGCTGACCTGCGCCGGAGACGCCGGCTCGACCGGAGCTTCCACAACCGGTTCGGGCCGACTCACCGGCTGCTGCGCATGACGCTGCGGCAGACCCGGGATACCCGGCTCACGCTGCGGCAGACCGCTGATCGGTCCGCCGCCCGGAACCGGCGCAACCGGCTCGGAAGCCGCCGGTGCACCGGCACCGGAAGTCGACGGAGCAGAAGTCAGACCGGGCGTCGCACCGGGCTGACGCTGCGGCAGACCCGGCGGGGGCGACTGACGCGGCGGTGCAGGCGGTTGGGGGACACCGTGCTGGGGGACACCCTGCTGCGGTGCCGGCCGCTGCGGCAGACCCGGCGTGGTGCCCGGCCGGCGCTGAGGCAGACCGGCGTCCTGCGGACGCTGTGCAACACCGGCGTCCTGCGGACGCTGGGGCAGACCGGGGTCGGAAACGCTCGGCGTGACCGCCGTACGTTCCGAATCCGACTCGACCGGCGGCCGCTGACGCGACGGGAGCGCGGAGGCCAGGGCCGCAGCCGCGCCCGGCTGAACCCGAGGAGCCGGCGAAGGCGAAGGTGCCGGCGACGACGGCGACTGCGGGGTCGGCAGACCCGGCGTCGCACCGGGCTGGCGACGAGGCAGACCCGGCGTCGCACCGGGCTCCCGCTGCGGCAGACCGTCCACCGGCCGGCCGTTGGGGGCCTGATGGTGACCGTTGCGTTCCTGCTGCGGCTGACCGTTCTGCTCCGGCTTCTGCAGCGACTGCGGCTGGGGCCGGACCGGGAGTTCACCCGAAACCTCGGGATGAGCCTGCCCCGGCACCTCCGGAATCTCGCCGGAGGCGTGAGCCGGCCGTGCCGAAGCCGGAAGCTGCGGCATCTCGCGCTCCGCGCGCCGCAGCGCCGGCTGCTCCTGGCCATCATCCTGCATGTCGGGACCGCGCCACGGCTGCGGACCCGTCTGGGACAGCGCAAGCGGCGAGACGAGCAGAACGTCCGGGATATGCACGCTGGCAGTGATGCCGGGGTTGCGTGCGGTATCGAAAGTCGGACGAAGCCGCACGGTGAGACCGTGCCGGTCCGCGAGCCGCGACACCACGAACAGACCCATGTGGCGGGCCGAGTCGGGACCGACCTCGCCGCCCTGGGACAGGCGGTGGTTGATCGCGTCGAGTTCCTCGGCGGGGATGCCGATACCGCGGTCGGCGATCTCGACGAGCAGACCACCGTCGACAGCACGCGCGAAGCTGAACGTGACGTTGCTGTCCGGCGGCGACGCGCGCAGCGAGTTGTCGACGAGCTCGGCGAGCAGGTGGACAATGTCGGTTGCAACGGCACCACTGAGGGCGCCGTCGGGCGTCGAACCGATCTGGACGCGCTGGTAATCCTCGACCTCGGACATCGCCGCGCGGAGGATGTCGCCGAGCTGCACCGGCGCGGAATGACCGCGACGCACCCGGGTTCCGGAGAGAATCAGCAGGTTGTCGCCGTTACGGCGCATACGGGCCGCGAGGTGATCGAGACGGAACAGACTCTCGAGTCGGCTCGGATCCTTCTCCTCGAACTCGAGTCGCTCGATGAGACCGAGCTGCTGTTCGACGAGCGATTTGCTTCGCCGGGCCAGCGTCTCGAACATTTCGTTGATCTGGAAGCGGAGGTGCGCCTGCTCACCGGCGAGACGCAGGGCCTGCCCGTGCATGTCGTCGACGGCGCGGGCGAGCTGACCGATCTCCTCGGTGGTGTACACCGGAACACGCGTGAACTCGATGTCCTCGATGTTGTCGCCGAGCTTGATGCGGTCGACAGCCTCGGGCAGTTCCTGACGGGCGACCTTGAGGGCACCGTAGCGGAGCCGGCGGATCGGTCCGACGAGCGAACGCGACACCAGCAGTGCCAGCACCAGAGCGGCGAGGAGTGTTGCGAGAACGATCGCGGTGTCGCGCAGCGCGGCCGAACGCGTTTCCGCGGCGCGTTCCTCGACGGCGCTGGTGATGCCCTCGGTGGCCTGCTGGATCATCGACCCGTAGATCTCGAGGCTGCGCAACATCGACGTGCGCAGGTTCAGCAGCGGCAGGGGGCCGTCGTCGGCCGCGTCGACCATGTCGGATCGGGAGTTCACCGAGGCACGCAGCTCTTCGATCTTGCTGTCGGCCAGGGGGTAGGAGCGCGCAAGCGTCTCGAGCATGGCGAGCTCGGCACCGGACGCGGAGATCAGCTCGGTACCCGGGTGAGTCGGATCCCGGAGGATCGCGACGATACCCAGCACCTGATCGAACAGGTAGCGCTGAGTGGCCCAGGTGTCGACGAGCCGGGTGCCCTCGAGCAGCACCTCTTCGTCCTCGATCGGCTCGACGATCGCGCTGACGATGTTCGACAGGTCGCTACGCACCTCGGTGGTGCGCTGGCTCAGTGCCGCGATCGGAACCTGGCCGGCCTTCATCTGATCGCGCAGAGCTTCGGCGCCGGCGAGCACGCGGGTGAGGTCCGCCGCGATGACCGGATCGAGCTCGGGATTCATCGAGACGGTACGGACGTTCTCGAGTGTTTCGTCGAGCCGGGCGGCCTCCTCCGGCGTGCTCAGTCCCGCCGCGGTGGTACCCGCGAGAGTACCGAGCGCGGTACCGAATTCGACGAGATCAGGGACGTGCGCGACCTGGTCGGCAGCCTGCGAGAAGTGGACAGCGTTGGTGAGTTCCTCCTGGATACGCATGCCACCCAGCACCATTGCCACCGTTACCGGGATGGCGAGGACTGCGGTGACCTTCCAGCGAAGACCCCACCCCTCGATGTTCCACCACCGCTGCCGGGGCGGCGAATCGTCACTCATGGATCAAGCTCTCCTTCCACCCCGATCACGACCCTGCACTGCACTCCACACGACCCGACGATCGAGCGCGAGGTACCGCGTGGATGCAGTCGAATGAGGCGTTCCTGGGTGAGGGCACCTTAGCGGGACATACAGGGAATACGGAAGAACCTTCCATTTCCCCCGGCACCGCCGTCCCCCGATCGACAATCGCGAACACACGATCGCCCCAGATAGTACTCACGGGTAAGGTGCCCGCGCCATTGCGCCTGCCATCGACACGCCGAAACGGCAGGGCAAATGCTGTGATTTCTGACACAACTTCTGCCCTGCCGTCACACCAGCATCACACGTCGAGGAACCTGACGTCCTTCGCGTTGCGGGTGATGAAGCTCCGCCGGGCCTCGACATCCTCGCCCATCAGGACGCTGAACAGCTCGTCCGCCGCGGCGGCGTCGTCGAGGCTGACCTGTCGCAGGACCCGCACGCTCGGGTCCATCGTGGTTTCCCACAGCTCGGTGGCGTTCATCTCACCGAGACCCTTGTAACGCTGGATGCCGTCGTCCTTGTTGATCTTCCTGCCGGACTCGAGACCTGCCTTGAGCAGTCCGTCGCGCTCGCGGTCCGAGTAGGCGAACTCCGGCTCGGAACGCTGCCACTTGAGCTTGTACAAGGGCGGCTGAGCGAGATAGACGTGGCCGTTCTCGACCAGCGGACGCATGAACCGGAACAGCAACGTCAGCAGCAGCGTCGCAATGTGCTGGCCGTCGACGTCGGCGTCGGCCATGAGCACGATCTTGTGGTAGCGCAGCTTCGAGATGTCGAACTCGTCGTGGATGCCGGTGCCGAACGCCGTGATGATCGACTGGACCTCGGTGTTCTTGAGGACACGATCGATGCGGGCCTTCTCGACGTTGATGATCTTGCCGCGCAGCGGCAGGATCGCCTGGTACATCGAATCGCGACCGGACTTGGCGGAACCACCTGCGGAGTCGCCCTCCACGATGTAGATCTCGCACTTGCTCGGATCGTTGGAACGGCAGTCGGCGAGCTTGCCGGGCAGTCCCCCGAGGTCGGTGGCGCTCTTGCGTCGTACCAGCTCACGAGCCTTGCGAGCTGCGACCCGGGCCTGTGCCGAGGACACGGCCTTCGTCACGATCGTCTTCGCATCGGCGGGATTCGACTCCAGCCAGTGCGTCAGGTGCTCGTTACACGCCTTCTGCACGAACGACTTGACCTCGGTGTTACCGAGCTTGGTTTTCGTCTGGCCCTCGAACTGCGGTTCCGAGACCTTCACCGAGATGATTGCCGCGAGGCCCTCGCGGATGTCGTCGCCGGTGAGGTTCGGGTCCTTGTCCTTGAGGAGCTTCTTGTCCTTCGCGTACTTGTTGACCACGCTGGTCAGCGCCGCACGGAAGCCTTCCTCGTGGGTGCCGCCCTCATGGGTGTTGATGGTGTTGGCGAAGGTGTGGACGGACTCGGAATACCCCGAGTTCCACTGCATCGCGATCTCGAGTTCGTGGCCGGTACCGCGCGCGGTGAAGCCGACGACCGAGTTGTGGATGGGCTGCTTGGTGCGGTTGAGGTGGCGCACGTAGTCCTCGAGGCCACCCGGGTAGTGGTAGACGCGGGACTTGACCTTGTGCGGCGCTTCCGGCGACTGCTCCGATTCCTGCTCCTCGGCGGTCTTCGGCGCCTCGGCGAGTTCGCTGACGACCTCCTCGGTGACTTCCTCGGGGGCGACGCGCTCGTCGGTGAGCGTGATCGTCAGGCCCTTGTTGAGGAACGCCATCTCCTGGAGGCGCCGCGCGACGGTCTCGAAGTTGTAGGTGGTGGTCTCGAAGATCTCCGGGTCCGCCCAGAACCGGACGGTGGTGCCGGTGGCCTTCGCCTCGGCACCGCGGACCAGCTCACCGGGCTTGGACGCGTGGTAGGTCTGCTCCCAGTGGTAGCCGTCGACGTCGATCTCGACCTCGAGTCGCGTGGACAGCGCGTTGACGACCGAGATACCGACGCCGTGCAGGCCACCGGAGACGGCGTAGGCGTCCGAATCGAACTTGCCGCCGGCGTGCAACTGGGTCAGGACGACCTCGACGGTCGGCGCACCGGAGGCGTGCATCCCCACGGGGATACCGCGGCCGTCGTCGACGACCTGGACGCCGCCGTCCTCGAGGAGCGTCACCTCGACCTTGGTGGCGTAGCCGGCCATCGCCTCGTCGACGGAGTTGTCGACGACCTCCCAGATCAGGTGGTGCAGGCCGCGTTCACCGGTCGAGCCGATGTACATGCCGGGGCGCTTGCGCACCGCCTCGAGACCCTCGAGGACGGTGATGGACGAAGCACCGTAGTCACTCTTGCTCTTGTTCGACTTCTGGGCAGCCACGGGTGGGTAGCTCTCCTTCTCCGCCTCGGCCTCGCGCGCGTTCGCGCCACGCATGTCAGCTCATCCTACTTGCAGCAACGACAAGCGCCGGGGACGACACAGGATGCGCTTGCAGCACCGCTCATTGCCACGCAGCGGCAATCGCGCGGCTCGGTGCATCAAATTTGCCGCGGGGAATCCCTCTCGGCTGCCTGCCGCACGAACTCCGCGGTCAGCCGGGCGAGCTGCGCCGGGTGGGTCCGGGGCGACCAGTGCCCCGCATCGAGCTGTTCCCGGCGCAGATTCGGCACCCGGTGGCCCGTGTCCTCGTATCCGACAGGCCGCACCGCCCGGTCACGGCGGGCGAGCACGAGTTGGACGGGTACCTCGGTGACGCGCTCACGCGGCGAGACCAGCCGACGACGGATGTTGGCGCGGTACAGCATCAGGCCGTGCACCATGTCGTCGCCGAGGGTGGGCGCCGGGGAGATCACGGACGGATCGGCGTGGTCGAACAGGCCGACGAACCGCGCCCAGTTCGGAGCGAGCACCCACCGCAACACCGGGATCGGCACGCCGGGAATCTGGAACAACACCGTGTACGCGGACGCGACGGCCTGCGCGAGCGGACCCGCGAATCGGCCCGAGCGCAGGCTCCTGCGCATCCACAGACCCAGGTGATCCAGGTTCGGACCGGACACCGACGTGTACGAGGCGA
The DNA here is from genome assembly GCF_001895025.1 of Rhodococcus zopfii NBRC 100606 = JCM 9919. GTDB lineage: Bacteria > Actinomycetota > Actinomycetes > Mycobacteriales > Mycobacteriaceae > Rhodococcus > Rhodococcus zopfii. The sequence continues at coordinate 49,742 of NZ_BCXI01000003.1, read as the reverse complement.
TGCGGCCGGCCGCGCCGGGCTCGCACACCGCTTCCCAGCAGATCACCGCACCCCAATCGTGACCGAGCAGGTGCACCGGCTCGCCGGCACCGACCGCGTCGACGACCGCGAACAGATCCCGTGCCAGTTCCTCGAGCCGGTAGTCCCGCACCCGCGCCGGGACACTGGACGACCCGGCACCACGGTTGTCGTAGCGCACGACGCGGAATTCACCGGTGAGCAGCGGCACGACGCGGTCCCACAGGGCGTGCGTGTCGGGCCACCCGTGCACGAGCACGATCGTCGGGCCGTGGGGATTCCCCTCGACGACGACCTCCAGCCGGATCGAGTCGCGGGTAACGGAGATGGTGGACACGAACCCTCCCGAGTGGCATGAGCGACGAAAACTATTGGAAAACAACAATTTCCGAATACCGATGCACCCCGGAGCGCACTTCGAACCGAGGGCGAAGTTAACGTAACACGAGGTTATATATAAATCTACGGGTTCACCCGTAGGTGTCCCGCGGCCCCCGGCCCCGGATGTGCCGCTCGCCCTTGCGCCAGCTCGGCGCCGTCGGACCGGTGATCCGCAGTTCCTTGACCACCCCATGCCCGACCGCCGCAGCGATCTTCGCGAGAATCTGCGACTGCATCATCCTCAACTGCGTCGCCCACGCCGTCGACTCCGCCGACACGTGCAGCACGCCCTCGCGCAACGTGGTCGGCGACGCGTGCGCGGCGATGTCCTCGCCGACCACACGAGCCCAGCTGCCGAGCACCGTGCCCTCCGACACGCGCCCGGACCATCCGCGCTGCTTGGACAGGGAGTTCACGAGCGCACCGAACGGCTGCGGATCGCGCTCGTCGGGACCGGGACCGGACCACCCGCGGCGCCGGCGACGCGGCCGCAGCGAGCCCCGCGACGCGCGCCCCTGCCCGACGGACTTGCCGCTGGCCTTCGCCGCCGCTCGAGCCTCCTCGAGAGCGCGGCGTGCAAGATCGATGCCGCGCAACGGTTCCTGTGGATCGTCCTGTGGATGATGTGGAGAAGCGTGTCCGATTTCGTCGCTCACGGCCGCACCTCCTCGACCTCGGTTCGGGTCAGCACCGACAGCCGCCCCCGATCGGTGTCCTCGGCACGCACCGAGAACCGGACCCCCGCCAGCTCCGGCGGCACGTCCTCCGGAACCGCCGCGGTGATCAGTACCTGCTCGGCCGACTCCGCGACCGCCGCGAGCGCGGTGCGCCGTCGTCGATCCAGCTCCGCAAACACGTCGTCCAGCATGAGCACCGGATCGGTGCCGTCGGACCGCAGCAGCTCGAACGCCCCGAGCCGCAGCGACAGCGCATACGACCACGATTCCCCGTGGCTGGCATAGCCTTTCGCCGGCTGATCCCCCAGGATCAACTCGAGTTCGTCGCGGTGCGGGCCCACCAGGCAGACGCCCCGTTCGATCTCCCGGGTCCGGGCGGCCGCCAGCGCCGCGACGAACGCCGTCTCGATCGTCTCGCGGTCGCCGGGTTCGGGACGGCGCGCCGGATCGGCGAACTCCGGGGACAGGGCATCGCCGAGGCTGCTGCGGTACCGCAGCAGCGCCGGACGCGACTCCGGCGCGATCGACCGGTACGCCGCGACCACGTGCGGCGCGAGATCGTGCAGCAGCGCGATGCGCGCGGCGAGCAGCTCGGCGCCGTGCGACGCCAAGTGCCCGTCCCACACGTCCAGGGTTGCCAGCGCCCCGGCGCCGTCCGCCGAACGTGCACCCCGGCGCAGGGCACCACCGGCGGTCTTCAGGAGTGCCGACCGCTGCCGCAGTACCTTGTCGTAGTCCGCCCGGACGCCACCCAGCCTGGGGATACGGGTGGTGAGCAGCTCGTCGAGGAAGCGCCTGCGCTCCGCCGGATCGCCGCGGACCAGCGACAGGTCCTCGGGGGCGAACAGCACGGTCCGCAGAATTCCCAGGATCTCCCGGGGTCGCCGCGTCGGCGACTGGTTGATCCGGGCACGGTTGCTCTTGCCGTCGTTGATCTCCACGTCCAGTGCCAGTTCGCGGCCCGCATTGACGACGTGCGCGCTCACCAGCGCCCGCGACGTGCCGGCACGCAACAACGGTGCGTCGCCGGAGACGCGGTGCGAGGTCAGCGTCGAGAGGTATCCCAGCGCCTCGAGCAGGTTGGTCTTCCCGTGGCCGTTGCGGCCGAGCAGCACCGTCGGACCCGGAGCCAGGTCCACCGAGACGGCGTCCCAGGATCGGAAGTCGCGCAGTGAGAAGGTGCGAACATACACGGGCCGCTCACCTCGTCCGTGCCGGTCAGCCCGGCAGACGCACAGGCATCAACAGGTAGGTGTAGTCGCTCTCCGGAGCCGCGAAGGTGCCCGACGCATCCGGCTCCGGCTCCTCGTCGAGCGCCGGGCGCAACACGGCCGGTCGGCTCGACGTGGTGAAGCCGAACGACACCCTCCCGGTGTGGAGAGAGCCGAGTCCGTCGAGCAGGTAGCCGGGGTTGAACGCGATCACGAGCGGCTCGCCGTAGAACTCGGCGGGCAGCGATTCCTCGGCCCGGCCGGCATCGTCGCCGCCGGCCGAGAGCAGCAGCCCGCCGTCGGCGAACTCGAGTCGCACCTGCGCACCGCGCTCGGCGACCAGCGCGACGCGCTTGATGGCGTCGACGAGCGGCGCGATCTCGACAGTCGCCATCGCGGTGTGCTCGGTCGGCAACAGTTGGCGGAACTTGGGGAATTCGGCGTCGAGCAGGCGCGTGGTGGTGCGACGGCCGTCGGCGACGATGCCCAGAAGCCCGTCCGCACCGACCGCAGAACCACTGCCGAGCGCGAGCTGCACAGGCGAATTACCGGAACCACCAACAGTTTTCGCCGCCTCGGAGAGCGTCTTTGCGGGGACCAGCACGGCGGAGCTGGTGGATTCCGTGGTGGGCATCCACTCGACCTTGCGCACCGCGAGACGGAACCGGTCCGTGGCCGCGAGGACCATGTCGGTGCCGTCGATCTCGACGCGGATGCCGGTGAGCATCGGGAGCGTGTCGTCCTTGCCGGCCGCGACCGCGACCTGACTGATCGCTTCGGAGAACACGTCGACAGGCAGCGAACCGGTCTGCTGCGGCAGCTCCGGCAGCTGCGGGTAGTCCTCGACGGGCATCGTCGGCAGCGAGAACTTCGCGCTGCCGCAGTTGATGAGCACGCGGGTGCCGTCGAGCACCACGTCGACGGGCTTGTTCGGCAGGGCTCGGGTGATGTCCGCCAGCAGCTTGCCCGACACCAGCACCTGGCCCGGGGTGATCACCTCGGCCGAGACGTGCACCTGGGCGGAGACCTCGTAGTCGAAGCCGGAAACGGTCAGACCCTGCTCGTCGGCCGCCAGCAGCACGCCACCGAGTACCGGGACCGGAGGACGCGACGGGAGGCTGCGTGCCACCCAAGCGACAGAGTCGGCGAAGTCCTCGCGAGCAACACGAAACTTCATGGTTCCAAGCTCCATCTGCCGGTGGATCCTCTCGTCCGAGCTGACGTGCTCCAGCGCACGTCGGGGGGTGACAAGTCCTAAGAAGTCTGACACAGGGCCCCGACACCGGGACGCGGCATCGGAGACCGTCGCTTCACGTTATGCCTTCGGCTGCGGGTTGGAAAGCCGAGGGCTCGAGCGAGCGGGTGCTCTCGAGAGGCCTGTGGACTCGAGTGCTCCACACCCCTGTTTTCAAAGAGATTTTCTTGGAAGAGAATCAAAAACAGTAATAGGGGGTGTGGAAACTGTGGACGAACGACCGTCTACGCTGGTGAAGCGCGGTCCGACGGGGTGGATTACTCGAGGATGAACTCGAGGACTACTCGAGGATGAATGTGGACATCTCGAGACTATCCACGTTCGGTGCACCGTTCGTCCACAGAGATTCCACGTTCTGCACATGCTAGTCCACAGGTGTGAGCACATTTTGGAATCTCGAGATTCGGGATGCCCCACAGCTGTGCAGAGCCTGTGCACGAACTGTGGACAAAAGGAACGGGTCCGGACTCGAGAGCCCGGACCCGTGCGGTGTGTGTTGCGTCTGTCAGCGCTTGGACCGCTGCTTGATGCGTGCCGTGAGCTCCTGCACCTGGTCGTAGACCTTGCGGCGCTCGGTCATCTCCTTGCGAATCTTCTTGTCCGCGTACATGACTGTGGTGTGGTCGCGGCCGAATGTCTGCCCGATCTTCGGCAGCGACAGGTCTGTCAGCTCCCGGCACAGATACATGGCGATCTGTCGTGCCTGCGCCAGCGGCCGGGCTTTGCCGGGGCCGCACAGGTCGTCGATCGAGGTACCGAAGTACTCCGCGGTCACGGCCATGATCGTCGCCGAATTGATCTCGAGTGCCGTGGAGTCCGGGATGAGATCGCGCAGCACCACCTCGGCGAGCGTGAGATCCAGCGGCTGCCGGTTCAGCGACGCGAACGCCGTGACGCGGATCAGCGCACCCTCGAGTTCGCGGATGTTCCGTTCGATCCGGCTGGCGATCAGCTCGAGCACGTCGTGCGGGACGTCCAGCCGGTCCATCCGGGCCTTCTTGCTGAGAATCGCGATGCGGGTCTCGAGTTCCGGCGGCTGCACGTCGGTGATCAGACCCCACTCGAACCGGGTACGCAGGCGCTCCTCGAGCGTCGCGAGCTGCTTCGGCGGCCGATCCGACGACACGACGATCTGCTTGTTCGCGTTGTGCAGGGTGTTGAAGGTGTGGAAGAACTCCTCCTGGATACCTTCCTTACCCTCGATGAACTGGATGTCGTCGACCAGCAGGATGTCCGTCTCGCGGTAGCGCTTCTTGAACGCCACCTTGCGGTCGTCGCGGAGACTGTTGATGAAGTCGTTCGTGAACTCTTCGGTGGAGACGTACTTGACCCGCATGCCGGGGAACAGGCGCTGCGCGTAGTGGCCGGCGGCGTGCAGCAGATGGGTCTTGCCCAGGCCCGATGCACCCCAGATGAACAGGGGGTTGTAGGCGCGGGCGGGTGCCTCCGCGATCGCGACCGCCGCGGCGTGTGCGAACCGGTTCGACGCGCCGATGACGAACGTGTCGAAGGTGTACTTGGCGTTGAGGCTGCTGCTGCCGCCCGACGGCGCCGGTGCGCTGGGGGCGGGCGGCTGCGTGAAGTACGACGGCCACGATTCGCGGACGGCCGTGATGGCCTCCCGATCGTCGTCGACCTCCTCGAGTTCGCCGGCCTCCACCTCGAGCACCTCGTGGTCGAGGGAGGACAGGCGACGGTGCCGGAAGGGCGGGACCATGTCGCGGGGGCTGGGTTTGCGGGTGCGCGGCTCGGCCGGCCGGGATTCGAGCGGCAACCCTTCCAGCGGAAGCGTGTCGCGCGGGACCGCGTACGGGTCCTCACTGGGGTTGGTGGTGTCCTCGGTGGCCTCGATGCGCACACCGAGGCCCTCCACCCGGTGCCCCAGATTGCGGTTGAGCGAGCGCAGGATCGGCTCACGCAGATCGCGCTCGATGGCCTCCTGCGCGAACGACGAGGGGACCGACAGCAGGGCGAACCCCTGCGCCAGCGTCAACGGCTTGACCAGCGCAAGCCATGCCTTCTGACCCTTGGTCAGCGCACCGCCGTCGGCAGTGAGTTCGGCGACGACGTCCGACCACACATCGGCCAGCGCGTTCGGCTCGTCGGTCACGTAGATGTCCTCCACTGTCCCTCGGTTCGAGTTTCCACACAATTATCCACAGGTGTGGACAAGCAATGGTGCCACGCCCTGCTGCGGTGCGCGGAGGGTGCAGGGCGCGGATGAACGATCTGTTCGGGTGAACCTGCGGGTCCGATGTGGCACGTGGTCGGCGCCTACGAGCGGCGGCGCTCGATGCACCACCGTGCAGAGCCCGGGATAGTCGGTCCGTTCAGGGTCGTTCTCGGGTGCAGACCGCGACCGGTGGCCGGGCACATCGCCGGTGGCCCGGCAGCGACCACGTCTGGTGATGCGCGTGAACATGCGTCCCCTGCAAAGCCATGATGGGGAGCCTACACCGCACGTGACCGCCATCACATGCATTGCGTGACATGGGGAACCGCGGTCCGGCGGCGTGTCGGGTTGCGTCCGCCGACGTTGCGCGGTTTGATTTCGCGCCCCGCTCCGAGTAGCCTCGAACAGTCACTCATACGGCAGTGACGGATCCGTGCTGCGTTGCTCTACAGCCGCGTTCGGTACGGGTCATGCGATTTCCGTAAATGTTAGACCGCTGACGCCCGCAAGCGTCACAGAACTTCGAGGAGTGTCGACCGTGGCCAAGGGCAAGCGGACGTTCCAGCCGAACAATCGCCGCCGCGCGCGCGTTCACGGCTTCCGTCTCCGGATGCGCACCCGTGCGGGTCGCGCGATCGTGTCGGCGCGTCGCCGTAAGGGCCGCTCCGAGCTCACCGCCTGATCCCGGTAACGGGAGCTCGGGGTGCTGCCTGAGCCGCACCGCCTGCGTCGTCGCGCGGACTTCTCCGAGACAGTCCGCCACGGCCGCCGGCAAGGACGGCGCGATCTCGTCGTACATGCGATCGAGAGGGATAGGTCCGAGTTCGTGGTGAACAACGACGGCCCTCGTTTCGGGCTGGTCGTGAGCAAGGCTGTCGGGCCGGCGGTGATTCGACATCGAGTCGCCCGCCGGCTTCGTCATATCTGCGCCGGAATCGTGAACGACCTTCCGTCCGACGCGGACATCGTCCTGCGCGCCCTTCCCGGAGCGGCCACCGCGACCTCCCGGGATCTCGACCGGCAGGTCCGTTCGGGTCTCACCAAGCTCGGCCTGTTCCACGCCTCGGGGCACTCGGCATGACCGCTGCCTGGTCCAGGATCCGATCGGCGCCGGCCCGGGCGTTGATCTTCTGCATCGAGCTGTACCGCACATACGTGTCGCCGACGCGGATGCCGACCTGCCGATTCACCCCGACATGCAGCGAATACGCGGTCGAGGCGTTGCGCACGCGCGGTGTCGTCGTCGGATCTTCTCTGGCGATCGTGCGCCTGCTCAAGTGTGCGCCCTGGCACCCTGGTGGGTGGGATCCGGTGCCCGTTCGTCGGCCCCGCTCGCCCGACCGAGTTCTCGACGGGCGAGCGAAGACCTGAGACCGACGCCGTGGGTGGCGATCATGGACGACAAGAGGAGTACATAGAGCCGTGCTCGACTTCATCTACTATCCCGTGTCCTGGATCCTGTGGGTCTGGCACAAAGTTTTCGCCGCGATCCCCTTCCTCGGTCCCGACAGCGGCGTCACCTGGGCCCTGTCCGTGGTGTTCCTCGTGTTCACGCTCCGGGCGATCCTGTACAAGCCGTTCGTCAAGCAGGTCCGCACGACACGGCAGATGCAGGAACTGCAGCCGCAGATCAAAGCGCTGCAGAAGAAGTACTCCAACGATCGCCAGCGGCAGGCGCTCGAGATGCAGAAGCTCCAGAAGGAGCACGGCTTCAATCCGTTGATGGGTTGCCTGCCGGTCCTGCTGCAGGTACCGGTGTTCATCGGCCTGTTCCACGTGCTGCGCTCCTTCAACCGCACGGGTACCGGCATGGGGCAGCTCGGTCTGGACCCGGTGACCAACGCGCAGATCGGTAACTACGCGTTCAGCCCGGAGGACGTGCAGTCCTTCCTGAGTGCTCGCCTGTTCGGAGCGCCCATCTCGGCGTGGATCACCCAGCCGATGGCCTCGCTCGAAGCGTTCGCACCGTTCGGTGGCATCCCCACCCGGTGGGAGATCGCCGCGGTCGCGATTCCGCTCATGGTCATCGCCGGCATCGCGACGCACTTCAACTCCCGCGCGTCGGTCGCGCGGCAGAGCGAGCAGGCCGCCGCGAACCCGCAGGCCGCGATCATGAACAAGCTCGCGCTGTACGTCTTCCCGCTCGGCGTGCTCGTCGGTGGCCCGTTCCTCCCGATCGCCATCCTCATCTACTGGGTGAGCAACAACATCTGGACCTACGGCCAGCAGCACCTCGTCTTCCGCAAGATCGACCAGGAGGAAGCGGAGAAGAAGGCGGCTGTTGTCGCGCGTCGCAACGAGAATGCCCCGAAGCCGGGCGCTCGGCCGGATCGTACGAAGAAGAAGGGCGCGGCCCCTACGACTCCGGATGACTCTGCGACTCCGGGCAGCTCCGCGACCCCCGACTCTGCGAGCGACGAGAAGGAAGTATCGCTCGAGAAGCCCCCTGCAAGCGACGAGCCGGCGAAGCCCTCGGGTGGTTCCGGGTCCACGACGCCGAAGAACCAGGGCGGTTCCAAGAACTCCAAGCGCAAGCGGCGCTGACCGAAGTAGAAGAGGGCGAACCATGGCCAGTGACCTGGACAAGGCACAGGAGGACATCGACGTGACGGCCGAATCCGCGGAGCTCGACGCGGACCTCGACACCGAGGACGACGACTACCTGGTCGAGGAAGGCGAGATCGCCGGCGACTATCTCGAGCAGCTTCTCGACGTGCTCGACTTCGACGGTGACATCGACCTGGATGTCGAGGGTGATCGCGCGGTTGTGAGCATCGACGGCGGCGCCGACCTGACGAAGCTCGTCGGCCGTCAGGGAGAGGTGCTCGATGCGCTGCAGGAACTGACCCGGCTGGCGGTGCAGCAGGCCACCGGTGAACGCAGCAAGTTGATGCTCGACATCGCCGGTTGGCGCGCGGGGAAGCGTGCGGAGCTGACCGAGCTCGGCACGGCCGCGGCGCAGCGCGTGCTGGAGTCCGGTGAGCGTGAGTCGCTCGCGCCGATGACGCCGTTCGAACGCAAGATCGTGCACGATGCCGTGGCCAAGGTCGCGGGTGTGTCCAGCGAGAGCGAGGGCGCCGAGCCGCAGCGTCGCGTCGTCGTCATCAAGGACTGAGTGCCACCGGGATCGGTGACTACGAGCGGAGGGGTACCGACGGTCACGTCGGACCCCTCCGTTCGTGTGTCAACCCCGGTGGTCGGGACCACTGGTTGTAGGGAGAGGATGTTTCACGTGGAACATGACGAGGAACGCGTCCTCGAGGTCGCGCATCAGGTGTTCGGCGAGCGGTTCGCTCTCGCGCAGGAATATCATCGGTCACTGTCGACCGACGGGGTCGAGCGGGGGCTCATCGGGCCCCGTGAAGTCCCGCGCCTGTGGGACCGGCACCTGCTCAACTGTGCGGTGCTCGGTGAGCTCATCGAGAAGGACGAGAGCGTCGTCGACGTCGGTAGCGGTGCCGGTCTCCCCGGTATCCCGCTCGCGATCGCGCGGCCGGATCTCCACGTCACGCTCGTCGAACCGCTGCTGCGCCGCTCCGTCTATCTCGCCGAGTTCGTCGAAACACACGGACTCGAGAACGTTCTGGTGGTGCGTGGACGCGCTGAACAGCCCGGCGTTCTGCAGGAGGCGGGCGGTGCGGATGTCGTCACCTCGCGTGCTGTCGCACCCCTCGCGAAACTCGCCAAGTGGTCGCTGCCCCTGATCCGGGAGGGCGGCCGGATGCTCGCGCTCAAGGGCAGCTCCGCTGCCGAGGAACTCGAACGTGACCGCGAGGAGCTCGAACGACTCGGTGCCGGCGGTCTCGAGGTGCTCGAGTGCGGTGTCGGATTGCTCGAAGTGCCCACCATTGTGGTGAAGGCCGAACGAATGGCGCGCCCGCCGCGACGGCGCAAGAAGCGGTAGCGCGCACGTTCCACGTGAAACATCGGCCCCTCCCCTCCCCCACCCGGGAAGTGGAGGGGCCTCTTCGTGCCCGGTGTCCCCGGTCCCCGGCTCGAGGTTCTGCCGGCCCGGCGAACTCCTCGAGCATCTCGAGCTCGAGTGATTCTCTCGAGATCTTCCGGTGCGTGACGTCGGGAAGTCGCAACCGCGGAAAAAATCAATGTGGCGGCCGGTACCCACGGGGTCGGTTGCATTTCGTCACTGTGACATCTACTGAAGTCCCCCGGGGACGGGAAGGCACATTCTTCTATCGAAATCTTTGAAAGACAATAGATTTGGATAGAAAGACGACGAAAGTCGGCTCCGTGGAACTGTTTCCGATCAGCGAAACTCCTCCCGCGGCGGTTTCACGTGAAACGTCGTCGCTGCTGGGGCGGTGACCTCCCCGACGATCCATGTTTCACGTGAAACATGGATCCGGGTCCCCATGTGTTTCACGTGAAACCGGAAACGTCGGCGATGTCACCGTGTCCCCATAGAATGCGGGATGGAATACTGAACGAAAAGAGGACGATGCGACAACGGTGGTCGGCAGGCCTCGGGCGTCGCATCGAGATGCTCGATCTCACGCCTCAGCCAACGTCAACGCCGACCGTCCCGGGTGCGGGTCGACGATAAAGGAGCGTTCAATGTCGGGTGGATCCGAGTCCGCTGTTTCACGTGAAACCGAAGCCATCGACGACGATTTTTTCCCGGTGCCGTTCGACGGAATCTCCGCCGCGGACACTCCGATCGGGGCCGCAGCCCATCGTGCGAGCCAGATCCTCCACCCGAGCGCAGCAACCTCCCTGCCGAGACCGTCCGAACGTCGGATCATCACCGTCGCGAATCAGAAGGGTGGCGTCGGCAAGACCACGACGACGGTGAATCTTGCCGCCGCCCTCGCGGTGCAGGGTCTGACCGTGCTCGTCGTGGATCTCGATCCGCAGGGAAACGCGAGTACCGCGCTCGGGGTGCCGCACTACTCCGGTGTCGCGTCGAGTTACGAGGTTCTGCTCGGTGAGGTGAAAGCGGCCGACGCGGTCCAGCAGAGCCCGCACAGCGAGCGGTTGTTCTGCATTCCCGCGACGATCGATCTCGCAGGCGCGGAGATCGAACTGGTGTCGATGGTCGCCCGGGAGAACCGGCTCAAGAACGCACTGACGGTCGCCGCTCTCGGCGATCGCGACTACGACTACATCATCATCGACTGCCCGCCGTCGTTGGGCCTACTCACCGTTAACGCGCTCGTCGCGGCGAAAGAGGTGCTCATTCCCATCCAGTGCGAGTACTACGCGCTCGAGGGTGTCGGTCAGTTGCTTCGCAACATCGAACTCGTGCAGTCACACCTGAACCCGGAGTTGCACGTCTCGACCGTGCTGCTGACCATGTACGACGGGCGCACCAAACTCGCGGACCAGGTGGCGGCCGAAGTGCGCTCCCACTTCGGGGACGCGGTCCTGCGGTCCGTCATTCCTCGCAGCGTGAAGGTTTCCGAAGCTCCCGGGTACGGAATGACCGTTCTCGACTACGATCCAGGTTCGCGCGGTGCGATGAGCTACCTCGACGCAGGGCGTGAACTGGCGGCGCGGGGTCACCACAAGAATCAGGGGAACGAATGAGCGCGACACGCAAGGGTGGTCTCGGGCGGGGTCTGGCAGCGCTCATCCCGACCGGACCGGTCGAAGCACCTCCGGCGCCCGCGACGGCTCCCGCCGGAACCCGGACCGCGACGGCACCGGCCGCACCCGCTGCGCCGGCTCCCTCGGGGACCGCGCCGATCAAGAACACGACGTCCGGTAAGTCGGTCACGCCCCGTAAGGCGGGCGGGATGTCCGGCATGACGATTCCGCCGACCGGCCTCGGCTCCGCCGCCGCCGACGTGATCATCGGCGACGGCACATCCCCGGCTGCCCCGGCCCCGGCTGCCACGGATCAGCCCCTCCCCTCCCCCACCGGTGCGGTGTACGTCGAGGTGCCGATCGACCGGATCGAAGCCAACCCGAAGCAGCCGCGTCAGGTGTTCGACGAGGAAGCACTCGCGGAGCTGGTGCACTCGATCCGCGAGTTCGGGCTCATGCAGCCCATCGTGGTGCGCCGTCTGGAGGGCGACCGCTTCCAGCTCGTCATGGGCGAGCGGCGTTGGCGGGCCTGCCAGGAGGTCGGCCTGGAGACGGTCCCGGCGATCGTCCGAGACACCGACGACGACGCGCTGCTGCGCGACGCGCTGCTCGAGAACATCCACCGTGTCCAGCTCAACCCGCTCGAGGAAGCCGCCGCGTATCAGCAGCTGCTCGAAGAGTTCGAGGTGACCCACGAGGAGCTCGCGACACGCATCGGACGGTCGCGGCCGGTCGTGACCAACATGATCCGGCTCCTCAAGCTCCCGGTTGCGGTGCAGCGCCGGGTCGCCGCCGGAGTCCTGTCCGCCGGGCACGCGCGGGCTCTGTTGTCCCTCGATGCCGGTGCCGACGCTCAGGAGGTGCTGGCCGCGCGCATCGTCGCGGAGGGCATGTCGGTGCGGGCCACCGAGGAAGCGGTGATGCTCGCGAACCGCGGCGGCGGTCCCGCGGCCACGCCGGTGCAGCGTCGGAAGCCGATCCAGATGCCCGGTCTGCAGGACGTCGCGGAGCGGCTGTCCAGTTCCTTCGACACCCGCGTCACCGTGAGCCTCGGCAAACGCAAAGGCAAGATCGTCGTCGAGTTCGGATCGGTCGACGATCTGCAGCGGATCGTGACGATGATGGAGTCCCAGGTCGATCCTTCTTGACGGGCCGCCGATGCAGGACGACAGTCGTGAATACGGACGTGGAGGCGAAGTAGACCGGTGTCGACTCGAGTCACATCACTCACGCTGAGTGGAATCGACCAGTTGCCCGCGCATGCGCGGCGCTGCGTGTTCTGGGAGATGGATCCGGGGGCCGTCCGCGGTGCGCGCGACTACTGCGATCCGGAGTTCGAGAAGGAGGCATGGCTGTCCATGGTCATGCTGCAGTGGGGTTCGTGCGCTCAGCTCGCGACGGTCGACGACAAGCCGGCCGGGTGCGCGTTCTACGCTCCGCCCAACATGGTTCCACGCGCCCAGCTGTTCCCGACCTCACCGGTCAGCGCCGACGCCATCCTGCTGACGAGCATGCGGATCGAACCGCATGCCGACGACCTCGATCTGGGTACCGGGTTGATCCGCGCGGTCGTCGACGATCTGGTCCGGCGCAACGTGCGTGCGCTCGAGGCGTTCGGGATCCGTGCCATCGACGAGGCCGGGCAGAGCACCGGGGTGCCGTCGGCGACGGCGGCACTCGACTGCTCCCCCGTCGAGTGCATGATCTCCGCGGAGTTCCTCGAAGACATGGGGTTCGAGGTGATCGCCCCGCATCCGCGCTTCCCCCGACTGCGCCTGGAACTGGATCGAGATCACGGGTGGAAGGAAGAGGTCGAGGCCGCTCTCGACCGGCTCATCGAGGCCGCGTCGATCACGATCGCGGAACTCGACGGCAGCCGCACCCCGGTCGGGGCACGCTGACAGGGCACGCGCTGTTTCACGTGAAACAACAAACCCCGCCGGGCCTCCAGGCCGGCGGGGTTTGTCGATGTACGAGCGGCGACCCTCAGCGGGTCTCGGTGATGGACAGTTCCTCGGCGAGCAACTCGGCGAACGTGTAGGTGCCCGTCGGCTGGTCGTCCTGCCCGAGCAGATACAGACGCTTGACGGCGATGAGAATTGCCTCGGCGATGACGTCCCGCGACCGCGGATCCGCGAGCAGCGCCGCATCCTGCGGGTTGGTGAGGTAGCCGAGATCGATCTGCACCGTGGGCATGTTGGTCAGCCGGAGCAGGTCCCATGTGCGTCCGTGGCTGCGGCAGTCCTGCAGCGCGGTACGGGCGACGATCTCACGCTGGATGTAGCCGGTGAGGACCTGCCCGATCATCGACTCCGAGCCGTGCGAGTTGCCGTAGTGGAAGCTGGCGATGCCACGCGCCGCGGGGTTGGGGCTCGCGTCGCATCGCAGCGAGAGCATCAGGTCCGCGCCGAACGCGTTCGAGGTGCCGGCTCGTTCGATGTCCGTCGGATTCGAGTGGTACGGCCGCGAGAGGAACGTCTCCATACCGGTGGCGGCCATCCGGCCTTCCAGCCGCCGGGCCAGATCCCACAGGATGTCCGCCTCGGAGATCGCGCCGTGCCGGCTCCGCACGATCACGCCGTGATCGTTGCCGCCGAGACCGGGATCGATCACGATTCGCTTGCCGCTCAGCTGCGGCCCGGACCGGCGGACGATCTCCTCTTCGCTGATCGCGTGCGGCGAACCGCCCGATACGCGAGTGCCGAGCAGGTCCAGAGCCCGCAGAGTCTCGGGGCCGCAGATACCGTCCGAGGCGAGGCCGATCTCCCGCTGGAACGAGCTGAGGCCTTCGTGGGTGCGGGGACCGAAGTAACCGTCCACCCGGTCCACGTAGAACCCGAGGTCCTGCAGGCGGGTCTGCAGCGCGGCGACATCGTCGCCGTACAGCGGCGCCGACAGCTGGTAGATGAGTGTGCGGGCGCCGAGACGGTACGACGCTTCCTTCAGCGAGCGGTAGGTCGCGGGGCCGACGACGCCGTCGACGAGTAGTCCTCGCTGCTGCTGGAAGGCGCGCACGGCGCCGTCGAGCTCACGGTCGAACACGACGTCCGAGCCGACCCAGTCGCGGGGTGCGGTGTTGTCGTGGAGAAAGCCCAAACCGGCCAGGGTGCTGCGAATCTCGGCGACAGCGGGTCCGTGGTCGCCGTGACGCAGTCGGTGCATGTCTCGGGCCTTTCCGTGCTGACCTGACGGTGCCCGCCGCGGGGCAGGCAGCATCGCTCGATTGTCTCAGATATGCCCGGAGCTGGAGAAATCCGGGCGTACCTGCCGCGCGGCCGCCGGGTCCGGCGACCGCGCGTCGATCGGTGGGACGCTACTACAGAACGTCGCCCAGGTCGCGCAGGAGTGCCGCCTTGCCCTTGGCGCCGACGATCGTCTTCACCGGCTTGCCGCCCGAGAACAGAATCATCGTGGGGATCGACATCACCTTGTAGTCCTGGGCCGACGACGGGTTCGCGTCGATATCGAGCTTCGCGACGGTCAGCTTGTCGCCGTGCTCCCCGGCGATCTCCTCGAGGACGGGCGCGACCATCTTGCACGGACCGCACCAGGTGGCCCAGAAATCGACGAGGACCGGCTTGTCGGACTGGAGGACATCCTCGACGAACGAGGAATCGGTGATGGTGATGGTATTGGCCACGATGTCTCCTGGAGATTCGATGGGGTGAAACGAATGGGTGGGTCGGACTCCGCCGGTCAGGCCTGGGCGGCGGCCGCGGACAGGTCGACGTCGGCGTGCTCGGCGAGCCACCGCTCGGCGTCGATGGACGCGGAGCAGCCGGTGCCTGCCGCGGTGATGGCCTGCCGGTAGGTGCGGTCGACGAGGTCGCCGGCGGCGAACACGCCCGGCACGGACGTGGCCGTGGTCGGCGACTGGACGCGCACGTAACCCTCGGCGTCGCGGTCGACCTGATCGGCGACGAGGGTGCTGCGCGGGTCGTGGCCCACCGCGACGAACAGGCCGGTGACGGCCAGGTCGCTGCGCTCGCCGGTCACGGTGTCCTCGAGGACGAGCCCGGTGACGCTGTTCTCGCCCTGCACCTCGGCGACCTGTGCGTTGGTGACGAAGCGGATCTTCTCGTTGGCGCGGGCACGCTCGAGCATGATCTTCGATGCGCGGAACTCGCCGCGGCGGTGGATCAGGGTGACGCTGCGCGCGAAGCGCGTGAGGAAGGTGGCCTCCTCCATCGCGGAGTCGCCGCCGCCGACCACGGCGATGTCCTGGTCGCGGAAGAAGAAGCCGTCGCAGGTCGCGCACGCGCTGACGCCGCGGCCGAGCAGCCGCTCCTCACCCGGTACGCCGAGGTACCGGGGTTCGGCGCCCATGGCCAGGATGAGCGCGCGGGCCCGGTAGGTCTCACCGTTCGCGACGACCGTCTTGACGGGTCCCGTGACGTCGAGCTCGTCGACGTCCTCGGTGCGGATGTCGGCCCCGAAGCGCAGAGCCTGCTCGCGCATCTGTTCCATGAGGTCGGGGCCCATGATGCCGTCCTTGAAACCGGGGAAGTTCTCGACCTCGGTGGTGGTCATCAGGGAGCCACCGAACTGGGTGCCCTCGAAGACGAGGGGAACGAGCTCGGCGCGGGCTGCGTACACCGCGGCCGTGTATCCGGCCGGTCCCGAACCGACGATGATGAGGTCGTGAATCGTGGGCGGAGTGGTCATGCGGGCCTTCCGGTTCGTCTGTGACTGGTGGTGCGATTCGCGTCGGTCTGCCGCGACGAAAGAAACAACACCAGGGTAGAGGGTGTTGTTCCGATCGTGCCGTGCGTCACGCCACACTCGCCCCGTTCCGGGCCCGGTCGAGCGCCCGCACCCCTCCCCTCCCCCGCGCACCGACCCCATATGCCGGGCGCCGCCGTCGCCGTGCGCGCGGCACGGCGACGGCGGCGCCGCAGGGGCAGTGTCAGACCGCCTGCGGGGTCTCCCGGAGCGCTTCGCGGATCACGCAGCGGGTGCCGGTGTAGATGGTCGGCATGCACTTGTTGCAGTGGATGCACAGACCTTCGTCGGCCTTCTCGTCCCGGAACTTGTTGACCACGTCGGGGTCGCGCAGCAAGGCCCGGCCCATCGCGACGAACTCGAAACCCCCCTCGAGTGCGTGCTCGATGGTATCGAGCCGGTTGATGCCGCCCAGCAGGATGATCGGCAGCTTCAGTTCGGCGCGGAACTGCCGTGCTTCCGGCAGGAAGAAGCCTTCCTCGAAGGGGTAGGTCGGGAACAGCTTCGGACCGTAGAACTTCAGGCCCCACCCGACGACCTTCGGCTGCGAGGCCATGAACTCCCGCAGCGGGACCTCACCGCGGAAGAAGTACATGCCGTTGA
Organism: Rhodococcus zopfii NBRC 100606 = JCM 9919; assembly: GCF_001895025.1. GTDB lineage: Bacteria > Actinomycetota > Actinomycetes > Mycobacteriales > Mycobacteriaceae > Rhodococcus > Rhodococcus zopfii. The sequence goes on along the minus strand of NZ_BCXI01000003.1, from coordinate 33,158 downwards.
GCAGCGAGCTGCCGCCGGTCAGTTCCATCGCGTCGATGTGGCCGTCGGCTTCGATCATCTTGGCGATGGGCAGGGACTCGTCGATCCACAGGCCCTGGGGCACGCCGTCGGTCATGTTGAACTTCGCGATGACCGCGATCTTGTCGCCGACTGCCGTGCGCACGGCTTCGAGGACGCGGCGCGGGAACGCGCTGCGCTTCTCGAGGGAGCCGCCGTAGCGATCGGTGCGCTTGTTGAGGTTGGGGCTCATGAAGGAGCTGAGCAGATAGTTGTGGCCGAGGTGCACCTCGAGAGCGTCGAAGCCGGCCTCGACGGCGTTGCGGGCGGCGTGCTCGTAGTCCTCGACGACTCGGTCGAGCTGTCCGAGGGTGGCCCCGCGGACCAGGCCCATCCCGGGTGGGCTGATGCGAGTGGAAGGGGCGAGCGATCGGACGCCGTTGGAGATCTGGTTGGCCACCAACCCGGCGTGGCCGATCTGTGCGGAGGCGAGTGCGCCTTCGGCGTGGACGGCGTCGGTGAGGCGGCGCAGTCCGGCGATGCTCTCACGGTCGAGGACGAGGGTATCGCGGTGGACGCGACCTGCCGGGGACACCGAGCAGTAGGCGACGGTGGTCAGTGCCGTGCCACCGCGCGCGACCTCGGCATGGAACTCGACGAGCTCGTCGGTGATCGCACCGTGCGGCATGACCCCTTCGAAGGTGGCCGCCTTGATGATGCGGTTGCGAAGTGTCAGTGGTCCGAGGCGTGCGGGTTCGAATACTGCGGGTCGCGACGGAGACATGGCCCCTACTTTCGATGCCAGTGGTATCGTATTGTCGTTCAACTATAACCCCCGAGCGATGGTCTGGATCACATCGCATACCGAAAAGATACACACTGTATGTCCCAGGCTCCTGCCCCAGGTCGTCCGCGCGAACCGCGTATCGACGCCGAAGTCCTGGCGGTGACCAGGGAAATGTTGATCGAGCTCGGTTGGGATCGACTGAGCATGCGGGGCATCGCCGCCCGGGCCGGCGTCGGCCGCGCCGCCCTCACTCGCCGCTGGTCGAGCAAGGAGCACCTCGTGCTCGACGCACTGCTCGGTTCCGCCCCGGACCTCGAACCGTACGACGGCATCGATCGTCGCGGATGGATCGAATGGGTGGTCACCGGCAGCGCCGAGTTGTTCGCCCGCCCCGACGTGCGGGCCGCCCTCCCTGGGCTGCTCACCGCGCTGCGCGACCACGAAGATCTGCGGAATGCGCTGTGGCGCACCTTCAGTGGGCCCAGCACCGCCCTGTTCTCCGAGGACACCGACCGGGGCGCACTCGACGCGCGCGCGGTCCTCGTGATGGCCGCGGGCGCAGCGCTGTTCGGCAGTCTCATCGCGGCGGAGGACGACACGCCGGCGCTGCGGGCCAGGATCCTGGAAATCCTGCTGCCGGTCGCAGACCGCTGACGGCCCTCACCCGATCGTCGTCACCGACAGCGTCTCGGGATGTGTTGCATCGCAACCAGTTCCGACAACAATGGCGGTGAGTTGCGGGGGCAGGTCGCCGGGCACCAGCAACAGCACCGCGTCCCGGTCGCCGTACTCGAGCGTCGTGGACCCGAGCAGCGGACCCGCCGGGTCGATGCCGTTCGCGGTCAGACAGCCGGTGAGCGCGCGGTCGTCGGACAGCGGCCCGAGATCGGTGGAACCGATCAGGCTGCGCAGGCTGTCCGGTTCGAGGACGGCCGCGCCGCTCGGGCCGACCGCGACCGGTGCCGTCTCGTCGCTCGACGGACCGATCACGCCGACGACCACGACCGCGACGACCGCCACGACTGCCGCGGCAGCACCGACGACCGCGCCGGCGAACACCCGGCGACGTCGCCGCCGGGCCCGGACGTCCCCGAGGACCGCGTCGTCGAGTCGCATCGCGACCTCGGGTGGCATCGACCCGGTCCCGGGCGCATCCCGATGCGCGAGATCCCGCAGGCGCTCCTGCACGCCGTCGAGGGCGACGATCACCGCCATGGCGTCGGCGTCGCTGCGGACCAGCGGCCACAGGCGCTCGGCGACGTCATCGGCGAGCACGCCCGCGTGAAGGTCGGCGAGCAGGTCCGCAGGGTACGGCGGACGCGGCAGTTCGCCTGCGTTCATGCGAAGTCCTCCTCGGCGGCTCGATGCCCTCTCATCACAATTAGACGGTCCGGAGTCAGGTTCGGTTCCCCGGCCCCTGCAGATCACCGAGGAGCACCGCCAGTTTGTACCGGCCACGTGCGCAGCGGCTCTTGACGGTGCCCTCCGGAACGCCGAGGCGCCGAGATGCCTCGCGAACCGAGTAGCCCTCGATGTCGACCGCGATCACCGCGACCCGCTGATCGTCGGGAAGGGCCTCGAGGGCGGCCTCCACATCGAGCGCGGTCTCGGCCTCGGTTATGTAGTTGCGTTCGGTTTGCGGTTCGTCCCCGTCGTCGAGATACAGCGGAACGGTGGGTCGTGCCCGGTTGCGGCGGATCCGGTCCAGGCACGCATTCACGACGATCGTGTGCAGCCAGCTGCGCACCGCCGCGTCCTTCCGGAACGACGAGGCGGTCCGGTGCGCCGACAGCAGCGCCTCCTGCAGGGCGTCGGCCGCGTCCTCCGGTGAATAGCTGGTTCGTCGCGCGACCTGCCACAGATGGTCGTAGTGGCGGCGCAGCAGCGTTGCGAACGCCTGGTCGTCCCCGGCCGCATGCGCCGCCAGCAACTCGGCATCGGACACGGCGATATTTGCGATCCCCCCGAAAATTCGCACGCGCGGATGGTATCCGATCCGCCCGGAGAATCGGCGGTGAGCGAAAGCGTTATCCGCTTGCGGTGAAGGTGACCTCGGCGATCGTGCTCTTGTTGCTGCCACCGCTCTTACCGAGTTCGGTGATCCACAGCAGCACGTTCGACGTACGGCCCTCGGCGGAGATCGGGATCTCGGTGACACCGGAACCCAGAGTGGCCGAACCGATCACCTGAGTCTGATCCAGTGAGGCCTGATCCGAAGGCGCACTGCGGATTTCGACGACGGTGCCCGGATCGTCGGTGGTGACCGAGACCGATTGCAGCGCTACCGGATCCGCGAGGTCGAACATCAGGCCGACACCGTTCTTGAGCGACGGGAACGGATCGAAGTACGCGTCGGTGCTCCACTGCGTGGCGGGATCACCGTCGATCGCCAGAGGCGCTGTCGCGGGCGAATCCGGGGTGCCCTGCGGCGAGAACACCGTGACCGATGTCGCCTCGATCGGGCCGGCCGTGGCCGGCGCCGCGGTGGGCGCCGCCGCCTCGGGTTCGGGTGCCTCTGCGGTCTGGGTGAGCCCGAACTCCTGGCTCGTGAGAGGTTCGTCGCTGCTGCCTCCGGCCAGAAGGTTGGCTATCCACCAGCCGATCAGCGCGAGCAGCACCACGGTGGTGACGCTGAGCCCGACCAGGGCCATGAGCATCCGCTCGGAGCGCTTCTTCTTCTCGGCGAGGGCTTCCGGGTCGGACAGCGCGTGCGGCTCGACGCCCGCCCGTTGCCCCAGCCGCAGCGCCGGGATCATGTCGGTCTTCTGGTCGACGACCGAAGCTTGATCGAGAATGTGCTGCACGGTCGCCGCGGTCCGGATGCCACCGTCGTTCTGCAGGGCCCGCACCGCGACCGCGGAGATCTCGAACGGGACCTCGGGACGCAGGGCGCGCGGTTCGACGAGTGCGCCGTCAGCTCCGTGCTCGGCCGGTGTCATGCCACCGACGGTTCCGCCCGCCGGTGCCGGCGCGCCCGGTGCCGTGGCGTCGGGCAGCGGCCACCTCGCGGTGATCAGGCCGTACAGGCTCGCGCCGAGGCCGCGCACGTCGGACATCGCGTCGGAGTCGGCGAACGTGGCGGGGAATGCGAGGACCGCGTCGCCGGCGACGCTGATGCGGATGCGGTCGGGATGGTCGATCGACAGCGCGCTGCCGGCACGGTGAGCTGCCTCAGCGGCCCCGGCGAGCGCCCGCACGGCACGGGCCGCGCCGATCGGGGAGGGTTCGGTTCCGGACATCTCCCGCAGCGAGCGGCCCGGCGTCCATTCGGACACCACGATGCCGCCGGAGCTGCCGCGAACCACGTCGAGCACGCGGGCCAGGCCCGGCGAACTGATGCGGCCGAGGCGCAGCGTGCGCGACAGGATGGCCTGCGGTCCGTCGGGACCGGTGACGTTCGCGGACTGCTGGTCGGCGTCGACGAACGTCAACGCCACTTCACGATCGAGCTTGACGTCCTGGGCCTGCCAGAAACGCAGCCCACGGGCGCCGCCGTGCGGGGCGAGCAGCCGGTAGCGGCCACCGGCGACGGAGGCACCCGCAATGAGCTCGGGCCCACGCATCTGAGGCCGCGGTGTCGAACCGGAGACTCGCAGCGGCGGAAGCTGCGGCGATCCGATCGGGATGACACCGGTGTCGTAGTTGGGATCGCGTTTCGGACGTGCGGTGCTCTTCGGTGCGGGACCCATCGTCCCCCGGGGCCCGGCGTCGGCCGGTGCGGCACCCGAGCCCGGTTTCGGTGCACCGGCAGGCGGCGTCGCCTGCTCGTTCTTCGCCGCGGCGGACTTGTCCGCGGGTCCGGACGGCGCGTTCGCGTCCGTGCGTGCGGCGGCATCGATCGTGGACTTGCCGGCAGCGTGGTCGTCGCTCACCCTGACTCCTTCTTCTTCGACTCGTCCACCTTGTGCGCGGAAACGGGCATCGCCCGGCCTCGTGAACTGCTGCGACCCGTATCGCGAGGGCCGAACCTGCCGGTCACCAGGGTACGGGAGGTGCTGCTGAGCATCGAGTTCCCCGGGTCGATCCCGGATGACTGGGATGACTTCTGTGATCGCGTCGTACGGAGAGCCCCCGTACGAGAGGTAGTCGAGGCGCGGCAGCACGACGGTCTTCTCGGCGTCGCTCTCGGGGTAGTACCGGCGGCCCGCTGCCGGGGGATGCGGCGGCAGCGCCCGGGTCGTGTCCGCGTCGGTGCCATCGGGAGCCTCGGGCGCACCGCGACCGCGCAGCGCGTCGACCTTGCGGCGCACCGCGGCCACGATCGCGAGGATCTCGGGGACCTTGAGAACCCACATCACCGTCAGCGCGACGAGGATCATCAGCACACCGGTGATGCCGACGCGGACGATCGATCCGACACCGCCGAAGCGTTCGCTCAACACGTCGAGCTGCAGCAACCGGTCCGCAAGCAGGATCGACGCGGCGGCCGCGGCGGACGCGATCACCACGTTCCACACGGTGCGCCCGACGTTCGCCATCTCGAGGTCGCCGAGCGTGCGATGCAGCAGGAAGCCGCCGATGCACGCGCCGACCGTGAACGCGATGCCGGTGGCGACGCCGAGCAACAGCACGACGTGTTGGTCGTTGCTCGCCAGGACCGGTGCGAGGGCGGACAGGCTGATCTTGACGGCGGTGATGCCGAGGATGATCCACGTCGGCGTCCACGCCTGTTGCCGCGCGTAGAACACCCGCAGGTGGATCAGGACCAGCGCGTACGGGATCAACGTGAAGGCCGACCAGCTCACCGCCTGCCCGAGCAGGTCGGCGTTCCCGGAACCGAAGCTGCCGTACCCGTACAGGGCGGTGCCGATCTGCGGACCGGCAATGGTGAAGAACGTGACGATCGGGATCAGCGCGATCATCGTCAGACGCGTCGCGACGGACAGATCGTCGACGACGGCCGGGGTGTCGTCGTCGGCGGCGTTGCGGCTCAACCGCGGCATGATCGCGGTCAGCACCGTCACGCCGAGCACGCCGTACGGCAGCTGCAACAGGGCCCACGCGTTGTTGTAGATCGCCGGGCCCGCCTCGTCGGCGCCGGACGAGATGTGCGTGGCGAACACCGTGCCCGCCTGGCTGATCAGCACGTACAGCACGATCGCGGCGGCCATGCCGCCGAATTGACGGAGGCGGTCGTCCAAACCCCAGAGCGGCTTCAGGCTGATCTTCTCGCGCCGCAGCGCGGGAACCAGCGACAGGGCCTGGGTGACGACACCGAGCGTGACGCCGACGCCGAGCAGCAGCAGCTTCGGATCGCTCATCCGCACCGGATCGAGGGTGATCTCACCGGGCAGCAGGAAGTACAGGATCAGGACCGCGAGCACGACGAGATTGTTGAGCACCGGCGCCCACGCACCCGGTTTGAACACCTGTCGCGTGTTGAGGATCGCGGTGAGCAGCGCGGACAGACCGTAGAAGAGGATCGCCGGCAGCAGCAGGAACGTCAGTGCCGTCGTCAGCGACGTCGAGACCTTGCCGGAGTCGTCCAGGAAGAACCGGGTCACCAGGAACGGTGCCGCGGCGGTCGCGAGCAACGCGGCGATGGCGAGGACCGTCAGCGACAGGGTGAACAGGCGGCGGACGAAGGCCGCACCGGCGTCCGGGTCCTCCCGTTCCGCGCGGACCAGCACGGGAACGACGATCGAGGTGAGCACGGCGCCCAGCACCAGCTCGGAGATCATGTTCGGGATCTGGTTCGCGACCGTGAACGAACTCGCGACCCCCGCACCGAGCAACGTCAGCAGCAGTACCTGCTTGAAGAATCCGGTGATGCGGCTGACCAGGGTGGCGATCGCGATGGAACCGGACGCGGCGAGCAGGCCCGAGGGCTTCCGGGAGCCGGGGGTGGCGCCGGTGTCCGCACCGCCTGCCGGCGCACCGCCGGGCGTGGGCGCCGCGCGACCGTCGCGGGTCGGGTTCCCGGTCATGGTTTTTCGTACCCTTCGTCGGCTGGATCCGGTTCACCGCGGAACCGGTGCAGGAGTCGCCGGCCTGCCAGGAACAACAGGAGCGCCCCCGCACAGCCGGTGACGATGGCGAGGATCTGGCCGTACGCGTTGGAACGTACCGTCACACTCGTCGGCGTGCCGAGAGACAAACCGGACTCGGTGGTGAGAGCGAACTCGACACCGAGCTTCCGCGAGTCGCTGATCTGGGTGGGCACCGTCAGTGTGCGGCTCCCGCGCGGCGGCAGCTGGGTCGGCCCGATGTCGGTGATCTCCATCTCCGGGGGCGCGTCCACGTGCAACCGCACGGTGATGCCCACGGGCAGATCGTTGCGCGCGACCAAGACTAGGGGACTCTGCTCCGACGTCAGCGTGTAGACACCGCCCGGTGAGAGGACCGTCACGCCCTCGAACATCCGGTCCACGGCGTCGTTCACGGCGGTCGACCGGGTGTAGGCGGCGTGCTCGGCGGCTCCCGGATCGGGTCCGCGGCGACCGGCCAGGCTCATCGATCGCAGCAGGTCCTCCCGCAGCGGCGCCAGGAACCGCTGCGGTGTGAGCTGCGCCTGCGGGTCCTCGACGAGCGCGAGCTGCAACGCGTCCAGGCGCGGAGCCTGTTCCGCGGCGTGCCCCACCACGACGTCCGATGCGCCGTCGACGATCGCCTGCTCCGGGTACGACAGCAGCACGGTGTCCGGGGCGTTCGCGGTTGCCGCCGCGGAGCCGACGACCTGCTCGAACGGGCGCGGCACCGCGAGTCCTGCCCGGATGAGGGTCTCGAGCAGCGACAGCATGTCGGTGGCCTCGTCCTCGCTCGGCGCCCACGTCTGCGCCGGCGCGAACAGCACGGAACTGTTCGCCGTGCCGCCGGCCTCCTCGGACCCGTACGTGGCCGACCCGCCCAGCGCCGGCCATGCGAGAGCACCCAGCGCATCCTGCAAGCGCGCGGTCGCCGAGTCCTCGCCGAGTTCGTACCGTGCGGACTCGGGCACGAACGACGGTGTCGACGGGTTGTGTCCCACGGCGGCGAGCGCCGCTGCGGCCGAACTGTCGAACAGTGCGGCGGTGAGTCCGTCGACACCCGAGACGCGGGTCGCGGACGGTGCGGTGGTGGAGGTGTCGACGGCGCTGTCGGCGAGGAGGGTGGTCACCGGGCCGTCCTGGGCGAGCAGCAGGCCGGCCTTCTCGGTGAGGACGCCGGAATCCGGCCACACGACGTCGCGCATCGATGTGACGCCGAGGATGTTGTCGACGAGGTCCGCGGGTGCGGTGAGGGCCGCCGCGGTCAGCGACGCACCGGCAGGCGACGATTCGGCCACATCGGCCAGCGCGACCGGATCGACCTGGGCGAACGGCACCGCGACTGTGCACATCGACGACGCGACGGTGCGCAACCGGCCCAGCCAGGCCACCGCCGCCTCCGTGCCCTCGCCCTCACTCGCATCGCCCAGCGGATCGGCCGGATCGTCGACGACGAGATAGTCGCGTGTCATGTTCGCCACGGTCACCAGCAGGTCGGGATCGATCGCCAGGCACAGGGCCCCGGCGAGCCGGCCCGGGTTCTCGTCGCCGGCGACGGATTCCACGGCCGCGAGCAGACCGTCGAGGCGACCGCCCGGCGCGAGGGAGGTGGCCAGTTTGTCGTCGACGAGCCGCACCGGTTCGTTCACGGATCCGGCCACGCCCGCTGCGAGCCGGGGTTCGTCGGCCAGGGGCCACAACATCGTCACGGCCGCCGGACCCCCCTGCGGCGGTGCCACCGGGGGCAGATCCTTGCCGTCACCGGGTACCGCGAGAACCGGGAGCAGGAACCGGGCGTCGTCGAGGCGCGCCTCCCCGCCGTACTCGGGGGTGCCGTTGATGTTGACCAGCAGCGGATACACGCCGGGCGTGTCGATGCCGAGCGAAAGCCCGGTCGCCGAACGCAACGGCATCTCGAGGGAGAAGTGCTCTTCGTCGCCCTGTTCGAGCAGGTCGACCATCGATTCGAATTCGCCGACCGTGTCGTAACCGCCCTGGTCGAGCGTCAGGGTGGTGCGCAGTTCGGTGGTGTCCGTGACCATCGGTGCGCGCTGTAACCGCACGCTGACGTCCGAGACGTCCCGGTCGCCGATGTTGCGCACGGTCCCCGACACCGCCACCACCGGTTCGCTGCCGTCGGTCACGATCGACGGGGTGACGTCGTCGATGTGCAGTTCCAGGAACCGCGACGAGTCGGTGTCCGCGTGTGCGGCGGCGCCGCCGATCGTCGTGAGGACGACGGTGCCGCCGATCGTCGCGAACACGAGTGCGAGCACGACAAGGACCGCAGCACCGGTCCGGTGCATCAACAGCGTCATCCGAGACGGGCCTCCGGTCCGCCGGTGCCGAGCCGCCACGCGGCAGTCATCTCGGCGATCAGTTGATCCGCGACGTCCGCGAGTTTGCGTTCGTCGGCGTAGGCGAGCCGCGAGCGCAGCTCTGTCAGGGGCACCCACGCGACCTCGGTGACCTCGATGTCGGCGTCGGACAATTCGCCACCGAGATAGCGGAGCAGATAGTGATGGACGGTCTTGTGCACGCGACGGCCTTCGGTGACGAACCAGTAGTCGATGCTGCCGAGCTCGGCGAGGACCTTGCCGCGGATACCTGTCTCCTCGTGGACTTCGCGCATGGCCGTTTCCTCGGCCGTCTCGCCCTTCTCGATGTGCCCCTTCGGCAGCGACCACAACAGCCGGCCGCGCCGGTCGGTACGTCCGATCAGCGCAGCACACAATTGGTCGGGGGGACCACCGAGCCCGTCGACGACCAGTCCCCCGGCCGACGTCTCCCGCACCGTCCTCAACTGGGGTTTGGCGGGATTCGCCGGGGAACGGACGGGTGATCCGCCGCTGCCGCCACGCCGCCGCGAGCTGCGGCGGTTGCGGTTGGCACGTTCGGCGGGCGACACCTTGTCGATAGTAGTTGGCGTGACGTGGCTGCCGGCCGAACCACGCGTTTGCCCGCCTCGGTAAGGTTCGAAGACGTGAACTCTCCCTCCGCAGATGCCGATCGGCGCACCCGGTTGCTCGCCGGCGCCGAGGTCACGCTGCGTGCCCTGTCGGACGTGCTGGCACCGCTCGGTGAGCGTTTCGCCGCTGCCGGTCACGAGCTGTACCTGGTGGGCGGCAGCGTCCGCGACGCCCTGCTCGGCCGCCTCGGTACCGACCTCGACTTCACTACCGACGCGCAACCCACCCGGGTGCAGGAGCTGCTCCACGGCTTCGTCGACCACCAGTGGGATACCGGCATCGATTTCGGGACGGTCAGTGCCGTCAAGGGTGTCGAGCAGATCGAGATCACCACGTTCCGGACCGACGCGTACGACCGCGTCACCCGGCATCCCATCGTCGAATACGGCACCCGGCTCGAGGACGACCTCGTCCGCCGTGATTTCACCGTCAACGCGATGGCGGTGCGGATCGGACCCGGCGGCGTCGGAGAGTTCGTCGACCCGCTCGGCGGAATGGATGCGCTGCTCGCCGGGGTCCTGGACACCCCCGCGTTGCCGCAGGACTCGTTCCACGACGATCCGCTGCGGATGCTGCGCGCGGCCCGGTTCGTCTCGCAGCTCGGCTTCACCCTCACCGAGCGGGTGCACACGGCGATCGAGCAGATGGCCGACGAGATCCTGCGCATCAGCCCCGAGCGGGTGCAGGCCGAACTCGACAAGTTGATCCTCGGCGATCACCCCGTCGACGGCATCGAGTGCATGGTCGAGACGGGACTCGCGGAGCGGGTGCTGCCGGAGATCCCCGCGTTGAAACTCGAGATCGACGAACACCACCAGCACAAGGATGTCTACTGGCATTCGCTGACCGTGCTGCAGCAGGCCATCGGCCTCGAGGACGGTGACCCCGACCCGGTGCTGCGCTGGGCGGCGCTGCTCCACGACATCGGGAAGCCCGGGACCAAACGCAACGAAGCGGGCGGTGGAGTCAGTTTCCACCATCACGAGGTGGTCGGCGCGAAACTCGTGCGCAAACGCATGAAGGCACTGAAGTACTCGAAGCAGATGGTCGAGGACGTCGGACAGCTCGTGTACCTGCACCTGCGGTTCCACGGTTACGGCAAGGGACAGTGGACGGACTCGGCGGTGCGCCGGTACGTGCACGACGCCGGGCATCTGCTGCCGCGGCTGCACAAACTGGTCCGCGCCGACTGCACCACCCGCAACAAGCGCCGCGCGGCCGCGTTGCAGGCGACCTACGACGACCTCGAGAAGCGGATCGTCGCGCTGGCGGAGAAGGAGGACATGGCCAAGGTCCGCCCCGACCTCGACGGGAACGCGATCATGGAGATCCTGGGGATCTCGGCCGGACCGCAGGTCGGTAAGGCCTGGAACTTCCTCAAGGAACTGCGTCTGGACCGCGGCCCGCTCGAACGGGACGAGGCCGAGGCCGAGCTGCGCCGATGGTGGTCCGAGCAGACCGCTGGCTGAGCCGGGCAATCGCGACACTTCGGGACTGTTTCGTCCCCCTCACCCGATCCCCCAGGTTTTCGTGAGCCAGATGTCACGGGGGACTCACCGCTGTTAATGCTCCTGCAACACCGCGTCCGCAGCATGGAACACGGCCGGAATCGGACGGCCGGTTCGGACGAGGGGCGGTGCAATGCGGGGCGACATCACGACGGTGAGGACTGCCTGCTCCTACTGCGGCGTGGGGTGCGGCATGGTGCTCGACGTCGAGACCGACGCGGTGACCGGCACCCGCCGTGTCGTGAAGGCATACGGCGACAAGGACCATCCCGCCAATTTCGGTCGGCTGTGCACGAAGGGCGCCACCAGCGCAGAGATGCTGGTCGCCGGCGGCCGGCTCGAGACCGCGTACCGCCGCGGTGAGCGCGGCGGCGATCCCGTGCCGATTCCGGTGGCGGCGGCGATCACCGAGACCGCACAGCGTCTGAGGAGCATCGTCGACACGCACGGCCCCGACGCGGTGTCGCTGTACGTGTCCGGGCAGATGTCCCTCGAGGCGCAGTACCTGGCGAACAAGCTCGCCAAGGGCTTCATCGGCACCAACCGCATCGAATCGAACTCGCGGCTGTGCATGGCCGGCGCCGGAACCGGCTACAAACAGTCCCTCGGATCGGACGGTCCGCCCGGGTCGTACGAGGACTTCGATCACGCCGACGTGTTCTTCGTGATCGGCGCGAACATGGCCGACTGCCACCCGATCCTCTTCCTGCGCATGATGGACCGCGTCAAGGCCGGTGCGAAGCTCGTCGTCGTCGATCCGCGGCGCACCGCGACCGCCGACAAGGCGAACCTGTTTCTGCAGATCAACCCGGGGACCGACCTTGCACTGCTGAACGGACTGCTGCACCTGATCGTCGAGAACGGGCACGTCGACGAGGAGTTCGTCGCCGAGTTCACCGACGGCTGGGATGCGATGACCGAGTTCCTCGCCGGCTACCGGCCCGCGACGGTGTCGGAGATCACCGGGATCGCCGTGGAGGATCTGCGTACGGCCGCGCGATGGATCGGCGAGGCCGGCGACTGGATGAGTTGCTGGACCATGGGCCTGAACCAGAGCACCCACGGCACCTGGAACACCAACGCCGTCTGCAACCTGCACCTGGCGACGGGGGCGATCTGCCGGACGGGCAGCGGACCGTTCTCGCTGACCGGCCAGCCGAACGCCATGGGCGGTCGCGAGATGGGCTACATGGGGCCGGGCCTGCCGGGGCAGCGCACCGTCCTCGCGGAGGCCGATCGGGAGTTCGTCGAGGACGTCTGGGAGGTCCCGCGCGGCACGCTGAGCACCACCGTCGGCGGCGGCACCGTGGAGATGTTCGAGAAGATGGCGGCCGGCGAGATCAAGGCGTGCTGGATCATCTGCACCAATCCCGTTGCCAGCGTTGCGAACCGGAAAACCGTTCTCGAGGGTCTCGAGAACGCCGAAGTGGTGATCACGCAGGACGTGTTCCTCGAGACCGAGACCAACGCGTACGCCGACATCCTGCTGCCGGGCACGTTGTGGGCCGAGTCCGAGTACGTCGCGGTCAACTCCGAACGTAACCTGACGCTGCTGCAGCAGGCCGTCGACCCGGTCGGCGAGGCGCTGCCGGACTGGGAGATCATCGCGCGGGTCGCGTGCGAGATGGGCTACGCCGAGTCCTTCACCTACGCGGGCGCCGAGGAGATCTTCGAGGAACTCAAGGCGTTCTCGAACCCACGGACCGGGTACGACCTGCGGGGAGTCAGCTACGAGCGGTTGCGCGGCGCGCCGGTGCAGTGGCCGTGCCCGCCGGACGCCGGCAGCGACCGCAACCCGATCCGCTATCTCAACGACGGGACCAGTCGCGCGCTGCTCGTCCGGGAGGACGGCACGGTCCCGCGCCTGGCGTTCGGAACCGACAACGGGCGGGCGGTGTTCTTCCCGCGCCCGCACATGCTGCCCGCCGAGATGCCCGACGACGACCATCCCGTCGTGCTCAACACCGGCCGCGTGCAGCACCAGTGGCACACCCTGACGAAGACCGGGAAGGTCGCCAAGCTCAACAAGCTCGACTCGGGTCCGTTCGTCGAGATCAATCCGGTTGATGCGCAGCGGTATTCGATCACGGACGGGGATCGGGTGGAGATCGCGTCCCGGCGTGGGCGGGCCGTGTTGCCGGCCGTGGTCACCGATCGGGTGCTGCCCGGCACGGCGTTCGCGCCGTTCCACTGGAACGACATCTACGGCGAGTGCCTCGCGATCAACGCGGTGACCAACGATGCGATCGATCCTGCGTCGCAGCAACCCGAATTCAAGGTGTGCGCGGTGTCGCTGACGAAGGTCGCGCCGGCTTCCGAACCGGACCAGCCCGAGGTGCCCTCGGCGGCGGCGGTGGATCGTCTCGCTGCCGCACTCGGTATCGACGAGCAGGCCGTGCCGGTCTTCGACGGCAACGAGCAGGTCTATCTGGCGGGTCTGCTCGCCGGCCTGCGCAACGCACCCGCCGAGGTGGTTCCGGTGCTGCCGGAGTCCGCGCCGTTCCCGCCGGCCAAGCGGGTGTGGCTCGACGGGCTGCTCGCGGGCTTGTTCTCGCATGCTCCCGTCGCGGTTGGATACTCGAATTCTGTTTCTCGACAAGATGATTCGATTCCCCCGATTGTCGTCGCGTGGGCTTCGCAGACGGGCAACGCCGAGGAGTTCGCGCAGCTGTGCGTGGACCGTCTCCGGGCGTCCGGGCGGGCTGCGACGCTCATGGGAATGAACGACCTGGACGTGGCCGCGCTCTCCGGGATCGAGGATCTGCTCGTCATCACCAGCACGTTCGGCGACGGTGACGCCCCGGACAACGGAAGCGCGTTCTGGAAGGCGCTGAGCCGGGAAGACGCGCCGAAACTCCCCGGAACACGTTATGCGGTACTGGCCTTCGGCGACTCCGCCTACGACGACTTCTGCGGTCACGGGCGCCGTATCGACGAGCGGCTCGCCGAACTCGATGCGACCCGCCTGGCCGATCGCGTCGACTGCGAACCCGACTACCAGGATGCCGCGTTCGCGTGGCTCAACGGTGTCGAGGAGATGTTCCGGGGCGGCGCGCCGGGTCCGGGCGTCGCACCGAACGCGGTACGCGGACCCGTGTTCACCCGCAAGTCCCCGCTCGTGACCCGGCTGACCCGCAATGTTCCGCTCAGCGGCGCGAGCTCGTCGAAGGACGTGCGGCAGTTCGGATTCGAACTCTACGACGCAGCCTTCGACTACGAGGCCGGCGACGCCCTCGGGGTGATGCCGACGAACGGCCCAGCGACCGTGGACGAGTGGCTGCAGGTGTCCGCGCTCGACCCGGAATCGCCGATCGAACTCGGCGATATGCCGACGATTCCGTTGCGCGAGGCCGCCACCCGATTCCTCGACATCACCCGCGTGACGAAGGACCTGTTGCGTTTCGTCCAGAAGCAGAGCGACAGCGCGGAATTGGGTAAGCTGCTCCGCCCCGGCAACAAGATCGAACTGCAGCGGTGGCTGTACGGCAGGCAGGCGATGGACGTGATCTCGGAGTTCCCCTTCAAGGCCCCCATCGAGGAGTGGATGCCGGTCCTCACCCGGCTGCAGCCACGCATGTACTCGATCTCGTCGAGCCCGAAGACCGATCCTCGCGAGGTCCAGCTGACCGTCTCGGTGGTGAGGTACGCGTACGAGGGACACGAACGCGCGGGCGTGTGCTCGAGCTTCCTCGCCGACCACAGCAAGGGTGTCGACATCCCGATCTTCGTGCAGCGCAGCCCGCATTTTCGTCCACCGTCCACCGCGGACACCCCGATGATCATGGTCGGGCCGGGCACCGGAATCGCGCCCTTCCGCGCGTTCCTGCACGACCGGCGCGAACTCGGGCACGCCGGCGCGAACTGGCTGTTCTTCGGCGATCAGCGGTCCGAGACCGACTACCTGTACCGCGACGAGATCGAGGCGATGCACTCCGACGGATTCCTGACGAAGCTCGATCTGGCCTTTTCCCGCGATCAGCGGCAGAAGGTGTACGTGCAGGACCGCATGCGGGAACACGGTGCCCGGTTGTGGAAGTGGCTGCAGGACGGCGCGCACTTCTACGTGTGCGGCGACGCGAGCCGGATGGCCAAGGATGTGGATGCGACGCTGCGTGAGGTCGTCCAGACGCACGGTCGCCTCGACGCCGCCGCCGCCGACGAATACGTCGACAAGCTCGCGTCGGACAAGCGGTACGTCCGCGATGTCTACTGACAACCGCATCTACGGGTATATTGTCTGATCTATGGCGCATGTGCGGACAAATGTTCTCGGCGTGCACGTAGACGCGGATCGGCGGCGGCCGTGACTGCCCTCCGGATCCGCGATGCAGCGGCGTTGCTGGGGGTCAGCGACGACACCGTCCGCCGCTGGATCGAGCAGGGCGCACTCGCCGCGGGCAAGGACGAGTCCGGACGCAAGATCGTCGACGGCAAGGTCCTCGCCGAGTTCGTCCGGAACCAGGCCGCCGCCGCCCCGGATCTGCTCGGCGTCGGCAGCTCGGCACGGAACCGGTTCGTGGGCATCGTGACTCGCGTCGTCACCGACACGGTCATGGCTCAGGTCGAGCTGCAGTGCGGACCACACCGGGTCGTCTCGCTGATGAGCACCGAAGCGGTCGACGAGCTCGGTCTCGAGCCGGGCAGTATCGCGGTGGCTGTCGTCAAGGCGACCACCGTCATCGTCGAAACTCCGGGAGGAATATCGTGAATCGTACGAAAGTCGTTGCTGCTCTGGCCGGCACCGTGCTTGTCCTGGCCGCGTGCGGCACGAGCGGCGACTCGACGTCGACCACGACCGCGTCCGCACCGGAGAACGCGGAGACCGTCACCGTGTTCGCCGCGGCGTCACTGAAGGCGACGTTCACCGAACTCGGCACGCTGTTCGAGAGCGCCCACCCGGGTACCACCGTCGAGTTCAACTTCGCGGGGTCGTCCGACCTCGTCGCACAGCTCACCCAGGGTGCGCCCGCCGACGTGTTCGCCTCCGCCGACACCGCGAACATGGACAAGGCAGTCGCAGCCGGAGTTGTCTCCGGCGACCCGGCGAATTTTGCGACCAACACCCTCACCATCGTGACCGAACCCGGAAATCCGAAGGGCATCACGTCGTTCGCCGATCTGGCCGGAACCGGCCTGAGCGTCGTCGTCTGTGCTCCGCAGGTGCCGTGCGGCAACGCGACGACCCGGATCGAAACAGCCACCGGCCTCGACATCACGCCGGTCAGCGAGGAATCGTCGGTGACCGACGTGCTCGGCAAAGTGACCTCCGGACAGGCCGACGCCGGACTCGTATACGTCACCGACGCGAAGGGTGCGGGCGACAAGGTCACCGCGGTGCCGTTTCCGGAGTCGTCCGATGCCGTGAACACCTATCCGGTCGCGCTGCTCGAGGAGTCGCAGAACCCGGAACTGTCGTCGAAGTTCCTGGAATACGTCACCGGTGACGAAGCACGGACGGTCTTCGCGGAAGCCGGTTTCGGGGCGCCGTGACATCGCGGACGGGGACGCCGACCGGCCTGCCGGCCTGGATCTACCTGCCCGCGGCTGTGGGGGGCGTGTTCGTGATCCTGCCCCTGCTGTCGATGGTGCTGGCCGTCGACTGGGCACGGTTCCCCGAGCTCATCACCTCCGAGGCGTCCCTTCAGGCGCTGGCGCTGAGCCTGCGCACCGCGATCGTCAGCACCGCACTGTGTGTCCTGGTCGGGGTCCCGATGGCAGCAGTCCTGGCGCGCAGCACCTTTCGGATCATCCCGGTCCTGCGGTCGCTGGTGCTGCTGCCGCTCGTGCTGCCACCCGTCGTCGGCGGCATCGCCCTGCTCTACACATTCGGCCGGCGCGGGCTGCTCGGCGAGTACTTCGAGGCGTTCGGTCTCCGCATCGCGTTCTCCACCACTGCCGTCGTTCTGGCCCAGACGTTCGTCGCGTTGCCGTTCCTCGTGATGAGCCTCGAGGGTGCGTTGCGCACCGCGGGACGTCGCTACGAGGCCGTCGCCGCGACCCTCGGTGCGCGCCCGACCACCGTGTTCCGGCGGGTGACGTTGCCGCTCGTGCTGCCGGGACTCGCGTCGGGTGCGGTGCTCGCGTTCGCTCGTGCACTCGGTGAATTCGGCGCGACCATCACGTTCGCGGGAAGCCTGCAGGGGGTCACCCGCACCCTGCCGCTCGAGATCTACCTCCAGCGCGAGACCGATCCCGATGCGGCTGTGGCGTTGTCGCTGCTGCTCGTCCTCGTCGCGGTCGTGATCGTGGTCGCCGCGCGCGGACGACGCATCGCAGGTGCGCTGTGAGTGCCCTGCACGTGGAGGCCCGGGTCGAGGCGCGGGGCGTCGATCTGTCCCTGGACGTCGAATCCGGGGGTGCCCTGGCGGTTCTCGGGCCCAACGGCGCCGGGAAATCGACGCTGCTGAATCTGGTTGCCGGGCTGCTGCGCCCCGACACCGGACGCATCGTCCTCGGCGACCGGGTCCTCACCGACACCGGAACGGGTGTCGACGTGCCGCCGCACCGCAGGTCCGTGGCCCTGCTGGCGCAGGAGGCGCTGTTGTTCCCACACCTGACGGCGGTCGGCAACGTGGCGTTCGCGCCGCGCAGCGTCGGCACCGGTCGGCGGCAGGCCCACCGCGAGGCGATGCGTTGGCTCGACGCCGTCGACGCGGCGGAGTTCGCGGATCGTCGTCCGCGCGAGTTGTCGGGTGGACAGGCTCAGCGCGTCGCGATCGCCCGTGCACTCGCCGCACGCCCGCGGCTGCTGATGCTCGACGAACCGATGTCGGCGCTCGATGTCACCGCCGCCCCCGCGATCCGCTCGCTGTTGCGCCGCATTCTGCGTGAGCGCGACCGCACCGCGCTCGTGGTCACCCACGACCCGCTCGATGTGCTCGCTCTGGCCGACCGTGTCGCTGTGATCGACGGCGGCACTGTCGTCGAAACAGGTTCGGTCCGTGAGGTTCTCACCCGCCCGCGGAGCGCGTTCGCGGCCCGCATCGCCGGGGTGAATCTGGTCGCGGGCACCGCCGCCGCCGACGGCCTGGACACCGATCTCGGACCCGTTCACGGCATCCTCGACACGGGTTGCCGCCCCGGCGACCGCGCGGTCGCGGTGTTCTCCCCCGCCGCGGTCGCGGTGTACACCGATGAGCCACACGGCAGCCCCCGCAACAGTTTCCGGGTCACCGTCGCCGACCTCGAGGCCCACGGAGCCACAGTGCTCGTCCGCGCCGCCGGGTCCGGCCTCGCCGCCGAGATCACTGCCGCGGCGGTCGCCGATCTTGTCCTCGAACCCGGCGCTCAGGTGTGGTTCGTCGTCAAGGCCACCGAGATCGGCATCCACCGCTCCGCGTGACTTCGGGCGGTGTTCCCGTCACCCGGTGACGTGGGCGCGCATGAGGTAGACGTTGTAGCTGTCCCACTCCGACATCGTGAAGTACAGGTCGTCGCCGCTCGACCAGGGGTGGATGAATCCCCCGTACGCTTTCGGGTAGTCCGAGGTGCGTACCAGAACGGCCGGGTCGGACCACTGACCCTGCGGGGCGGTGGCCTGGCGGAGCACGATGCTGCCGGCGACCGGGTCGAGGTAGCTCATCTGCCAGCGATCGTGCTCGTCGTCGAAGCGCACCGACAGTTCGGACGCGGCGCCGGCGAACAGCGGTGTCGCGACGTGTTCTGCGGCAGGTACCCAATCGCCTGCGACCCAGTACTGGTACGCGGTCGGATTCAAGAGGTCGGCGGTGGGGACCCGGGCGAGCCCGACGGTGCCGATGCGTCCGTTGGGGGTGCCGAACATGTAGACGTGATCGCCCTGAGGCACCATGGTCGCAACCTGGAACCGCCCGACGCCGAACAGGTTGTCCCAGCGGGCGTGCTGATCCTTCGTCCACGTCTGCCCGTGGTCGTCGGACCAGGCGATGCCGCCGAGGTTCGTGTACCACATGCCGGGGATCGTGCTCCACCGCCGCACCGACATGTAGCTGAGGTACTGACGGTCGCCGATCGCGAATCCCGAGGTGGGGATGACGGTGGTCTCGAAGTTGCGCACGTGCCGCGAATCGAGGATCTCCGCGGCGTGACACGCGCTGTCCTGGACCATCGAATCGATGGTCATGCCGTCGGACAGGTCGGTGTCGGAACTGAACGCGAGGACGTTGCTGCGCCAGTCGCCGCCGACGGCACCCGGCGGCTCCCAGTCGCGGCCGAACGTGTCGCCGAACGCGACGGACACCTCACCGGGCCGCGACTCCCACATGATGCCGAGGTCGGTGCCGTTCACCTGCCAGCGGGCATCGGTGCGATTCTCCGAGCCGGGGCCGGTCAACTGGGACACCAGCGAAACCTCGCCCACCCCGGGCGCGTCGAGGCGCGGGACGGCCGGTTCGGGCTCGACGGGCGGGGCGACGGGCTCCGGAGCAGGCTGCGGCAAGGGAGCCTCGCCACCGGGAACCGGGATCGGGATCGTCTCGGGCTGCGGATCGATCTCGATGCGCGGCAGAACGGAGGAACCGCCGCTCGAACCGCTCGAACCGGTACCTCCCGGCGCACCCCCGATCGGGTCGTCGGGCTGCGCCGCGGTCTCCGGGCACGGGTCCGCGCACGGGTCCGCGGGCAGCGGGGCCTGCGGCACCCGCGTGGTGTCCGGGACGGGTCCCGGAACCTCGACCTGCACGAACTCCGGGTACGGCACCGGCAGCGTCAGGACCTGCGGAATCTCGATCGCCGGTCCACCGGATCCGGGCTTCTCGGCGGCCGGATCGAAACCGGTCTCGCCGCACGAGTTCACCGGACCCGCGCCGTCGGCATTCGCGGGCACCGCGAGCAGCGGCAGCGTCAAGGAGACGAGCGCCAGCGACGTGAGCACCACGCGACGGGACAAGGACGCCTCCTGAGGGAACTGCACTCATGCGCTGAACCAGGAGAACCTAGCAAATCGGGCCCCTCACATCCGGAGGCGGCGCACGGCCAGCACCCCGATGAGCCCGGCCAGGTAGATCCCGACCCCCGCGACCGCGAGACAGGGTGACCGTCCGTCGGGTGCGACGACGACGGCGGCGGCAGCGATCGCGGCCAGGAACGCGATGTTGAACACCGTGTCCTGCAGTGCGAAAACCTGGCCGCGCCGGGCGTCGTCGATCTCGATCTGCATCGCGGCGTCACCCGAGAGCTTGACGACCTGCCCGGCGAGACCGAGCAGGAATGCGGCGACGAGCAGCGCCGCCTGGGTGAGGAGGGTGACGAACACCATTTGCACGACCGCCGCCGCCAGCAGTGCCCCCGTGATCGTGCGGGGCCGGCCGGCCCGGGGCAGGAGGATCGGCGTGACGATCGCGGCCACGAGCATGCCCGCCGCGGTCGCCGCGACCGCGACCCCGAACCCGGCGAGTCCCTCGCCCGCGGAGCCTGTGCCGCGGTCACGCAACACCAGGACCATGATCAAGGTGTTCATGCCGAATACGATGCGGTGGGTGCCGATCCCGATCATGGCGACGGTGACGCCGGGCGCCTGCCAGACCGCGGTGGCGCCGGTGCGCAGTCCGTCGACGACGGATCGGATCGCGCTGCCCGGCAACGTCCCGTCCGGTCCGAGACTGTGCCGCGCGAAGCCGCCCGCGGCCACCGCCGCGACCACGGACCCGGCCGCCCCCAGCGCGACCGCGACTCCCGATCCGGTGTCGCCCGCACCGATGATCCCGATGGTGCTCACCGCGACCGCGGCACCCGCGGCCGACACCCCCGAGCCGACGGTCGCGAGCACGGAATTGACCGGGACGAGCCAGGATTGGGCCACGGTGTGCGGGAGCGACGCGGACACCCCGGCGAGCACGAACCGGCTCACACCGACGGCCGCGAGTGCCAACAGCAGCAGCGTGGTCTCCCCACCGCCGGTGAGCAGCACCGCGGCAGCCGCGAGGATGAACGCGCCGCGCAGCATGTTGGCCCACAGCAGCACGAGGCGTCGATCCCACCGGTCGAGCAGCGCACCGGCGAACGGTCCGACGACGGAGTACGGCAGCAGGAGTACCGCGAATCCGGCGGCGATGGCGGTCGGGTCGGCATGTCGTTCGGGGTTGAACAGGATCGCCCCGCCGAGCGCAGCCTGGAACAGGCCGTCGCCGAACTGGCTCGCGAAGCGGACGAGGGTGAGCCGGGCGAGGTCCGGTGAGTGACGGAGAGCCGTCGCCGTGGATCGCCATGCCTGCCGCTTCGACTCCTGCACGATGACACTATCCCCCGCCCCGGACGCGATGGGTATGTCAGGCTGCCGCTGCCTCGCGCTCACGCCACCATCGCACGGTTTCGGCGGCGGCCGTCGGCAGCGGCGTGGCCGTCACACCCAGCTCGTGCTCGCTGCGCCGGGAGTCCATCACGAACGGGTCGGTGAACTGGTAGAGCATCTCCGCGAGTTCGCGCACGTCGCGGTTGACCAGGCCGCCGCCGCGCAGCAGCCAGGCGGGGATGGTGCCGACCTTCGGTACCGGCACGCCCGCGGCGGCGGCGAACGCGGCGACCATTTCGCGCTGGGTGACGGCCGGTGCGGTGGGTGCGTGCACGACGGTGTTCCACACGGCGGGGGTGCCGGCGGCGGCGATCATCGCGGCGGCCAGGTCCGGCACGTAGGTGAACGAGTGCGGGACGTCGGCCGAGCCGAGCACCCGCGGCGCGCGTCCCGCGAGGATCGTGGGGACCATGCGTTCGCCGGCATGGGCATTGAGCGCGCGGGGGCCGAAGTAGTCGGATGCGACGACACTGACCGTCGGGGTGGTGTGTGCGGCCCGCTCGGCGAGCAGGCGGGTACGGACGCCGCGCTTGCCGGCGGTGGCGTTGCGCGGGGAATCCTCGCGCATGACCCGGTCCGGTTCGCTGTAGGAGTAGAGGCTCTCCGGGAAGACCACGACGGCCCCGGCCTTTCCGGCCGCGTCGAGGACGGCGCGTTCGGCGGCCGGGAGTTCGCGTTCCCAGGTCTCGGCCCGGTAGGCGGAGCCGTGGATGCACAGGTAGACGGCGGTGACGGTGTCGTCGCCGAACGCGGCGGTGAGGGCGTCCGGGTCGGAGACGTCGGTGCGGACGCGTTCGACGAGCGGATGGTCCGGTCCGCTGCCGGAGCGGGTGAGGACGCGGACGCGGTGCCCGCGGTCGGCGAGTTGCCGGGCGACGGTCCAGCCGACGGGTCCGGCACCGCACACGATCTGGAGTTTCGACATGGTGTCCTCGCTCTGCATTCGAATTGTGAGCACTGCTCTCGGTATGGAACGAGCATGCGCCCGCCCGGGGCAAGTGTCAAGAGCACTGCTCACTTTTGTTGACAGTGCTCACGGATGAGGGCAGGCTCGGAGCCATGGCAACGACACCGCGCGCCCGTGCCCGCGCCCAGACGATGGCCGACATCCTGCGCATCGGGCGCGAACATCTCGCCGTGCACGGTGCCGCCGCGCTCTCGCTCCGTGCCGTCGCCCGCGACCTCGGCGTCGTGTCGTCCGCCGTGTACCGCTACGTCGCCAACCGCGACGACCTGCTAACCCTCCTCGTCGTCGACGCCTACGAGGAACTCGGCAACGCCGTCGACAACGCCGTCGCCGTCGTCGACCCGCACGACGCGCTCGGACGTTTCCGCGCGCTCGCCCGCGCCGTCCGGCGATGGGGGCTGCGTGAACCCGCGCGTTACGCCCTGCTGTTCGGTAGTCCCGTCCCCGGCTACCGCGCCCCCGCCGAACGCACCACCGAACCCGGTACCCGGGTCGTGGTCCGACTCGTCGACATCCTCACCGCCGCATACGCGGACGGCATGTTGCGATTGCCCGCCGCGGGCGAGATTCCCGACACCCTGCACACCGACCTCGACCGGATCCGCACCGAAACCGGCACCGATCTCCCCGATGCGGCACTGGCCCGCGGTGTCCTGCTGTGGTCGGCGCTGTTCGGCGCGGTGAGTTTCGAGGTGTTCGGGCAGTACGGCGAGAACACCTTCAGCGCCCCCGACGACCTCTTCGAACACCATCTCGCGATCCTCGCCGAGACGGCCGGACTCGGGGCCGCACCGACAGATCGTGAGTGGGGCTTACGGGCGCCGGAGTGACGACAGTGGGATGATGTCCCGGTGGCGCAACACCAGGACGAACCCGAGGACCGAACGGCAGCAGCGCCGAACGTGCGGGCCGGGAGCCTTCTGGTGTCGGCCACCGACCTCGCCGAACCCACCTTCCGTCGAACCGTCGTCTACATCGTCGAGCACAACGACTCGGGCAGTTTCGGTGTCGTGCTGAACCGTCTGAGCGACACCGCTGTCGGTGCGGTGCTGCCCGCCTGGGCACCCGTCTCCGCCGAACCGAAGGCCCTGTTCGTCGGCGGCCCGGTCCGGCGCGACTCGGCGCTCTGCCTCGGCACCCTCCGTCCCGGGGTCTCCGCGGCCGGCGTACCCGGGCTACGCCGTATCGACGGACGTGTCGTCATGATCGACCTCGACTCCGACCCGCACGTCGTCGGACCGCTCGTCGAGGGGGTCCGGATCTTCGCCGGCTACGCGGGATGGAGCGCCGGCCAACTCGACGGGGAACTGAAGAACCGCGACTGGATGGTCCTGTCCGCCCTGCCGCAGGACCTGCTCGCGCCGGCCGGCCCGGACCTGTGGGCTCGCGTCCTGCGACGCCAGCCGTTGCCTCTCGCACTGCTCGCGACGCACCCGATCGAGGTCGAACGCAACTGAGTCCGGTGTGCCTTCCGGCCCCCGGAGGGCCGATACGGCACACCAGTTGTCAGTGCGCGAAATGCTTTTCCGTCGAGTGCTTTCCGGGCCCCCGGCTGCGCAGTTCGGCGCACACCTCCACGAGGTCCACGTGCAGCATCCGGGCCAGGTCGGCGCTGAACCCCTCGCGCACGACGATCCGCAGTACGGCGACGTCCTCGGCGTCCGCGGGCATCGTGTACGCCGGAACCTGCCAGCCGCGGGCCCGCAGTTCGTGTGAGACGTCGAAGACCGTGAAGCCCGGGTCGCCGGTCAATTCGAAGGCCAGCACCGGAATCGCCCTGCCGTCGGTGATCACGTTCATGCCCTCGATCTCGGCGATCTGCTGGGAAAGCCGGAGCGCGGTGGACCGCAGGGTGCTCATCACCCGCTGATAACCGGCGTGGCCGAGCCGCAGGAAGTTGTAGTACTGGCCGACGATCTGATTGCCGGGCCGCGAGAAGTTCAGGGTGAAGGTCGGCATGTCGCCACCGAGATAGTTGACCCGGAAGACGAGGTCCTCGGGCAGGGCTTCGCGGTCGCGCCACACCACGAAGCCGATCCCGGGATAGGTCAGGCCGTACTTGTGTCCGCTGACGTTGATCGACGCGACGCGCGGTACCCGGAAGTCCCATTCCAGCTCGGGATGCAGGAAGGGCACCACGAATCCGCCGCTGGCCGCGTCGACGTGCAGCGGCACATCCGGCCCACCCGACGCAGCGACCTCGTCGAGGACCCCGGAGATCTCCGCCACCGGTTCCAGTTCGCCGGTGTACGTGGTGCCGAGGATCGCGACGACGCCGATCGTGTTGTCGTCCACCGCCTCCCGTACCTGCTGCGGTGTGATCGAATAGCGGCCCCGTTCCATCGGCAGGTACTTCGGTTCCACGTCGAAGTACCGGCAGAATTTCTCCCAGACCACCTGAACATTGCTCCCCAGAACAAGATTCGGACGGGACGCGTCCCGCCCGGCAGCCTCGCGACGCTGCCGCCAGCGCCACTTGAGGGCGAGCCCGGCGAGCATCACCGCCTCGCTCGAGCCGATCGTCGACACTCCCGTGGCCGAGGACGGGTCGAACTCCGTGAGCCCCGGCGCGTTGAACAGGTCCGCCACCATCGCCACGCAGCGTTCCTCGATCGCCGCGGTCGACGGGTACTCGTCCTTGTCGATGAGGTTCTTGTCGAAGGTCTCCGCCATGAGACGACCCGCCTCCGGCTCCATCCAGGTCGTGACGAAGGTCGCGAGGTTGAGCCGGGAACTGCCGTCGAGCATGAGTTCGTCGTGGATGAACCGGTACACCGCGCCCGGGTCCATCGATCCCTGAGGAAGTATCGCCGCGGGAACCGGGTCGGTGTCGAGGCGGCTCGTATACGCGGGCGCGAGAACCCCGTCGGGGTGCGATCGTTTCCGATGACTCACTGGAACCTCCGAGGGTCCGGTCGACTGTGCTCCATGGAAATCCGTGTCCCATTGAACCGGAGCCGCCCGGCCGCCGTGCGCTGTTTCCACGGCTCGATCCGTGCCGGGTCAGCGGGCGCGGGCGTCGGCGAGGCTGTTGAGTGCCCCGGCCATCTCCTGTGCCCGGTCGGTGGTCACGGTGAACTCCTGACCGCCCGCGGTGGTGAATACCAGGGCCGGGCCGGTGTTCGTGACCAGCCCGTACCGGCCGCGGCCCTTGGCCCGCAGCCCCCAGCCACCCCAGTCCTGGAACGGCCGGGTCTCGGTGACCTTCGCGCCGATCATCTCGTCGAGGTGGTACTCGACCGCGGTCATGCCCAGGTTGCGGACGCGGACACCGGACTCGTCGACGGTCACGCGGAACCGCAGCAGGCTCAGCACCAGCACGCCGACCGGAAGGAAGACTGCGAGCGGCCACCAGGATCCGGTGGCGCCGCACACGATCACGACCGGGCCCAGCAACACCAGTGCCAGCACGGCCGTGGTGCGCGTGCCCGTCCCGACCTGGTCGACGATCGGCAGTTCCACGCGGCCGCGGGGAAGCCGCGCATCCGGAGCACCGGTCGCCGGCACCCGTTCCCGGTAGTCCCGCAGCAGCGCAGCGCCCACGAATCCGGCCGCGATCCCGATCAGGACGCCCAGCCCGACCGGCCACATCGGCAGCCGCGCCTGTGCCGCGTCGGACAGGTCCAGCTGCGCCGCCAGCATCGTCAGGTGGAGAGTGGCCAGCAGCCCGGTGACGCCCAGCCCGACGACGAGCATGTACCGCCGCATCATCAGCATGGCTTGCGCGAGCGCCGCGATCGCGCTGCATCCTCCGCCGATCAGAACGATGACCAGGGCCATCGCCCATGCGCTCGACATCGGCGCGGAGAACCCGACCGGATCCGGCCCGGACCAGTGCGTCGCGATCTCGGCGGGCAGGCGGGGCTCCCACACGACGGTGAGCAGCACCGCGGCCACGGCGGTGGCGATCGGAAGGGCGATACCGAACAGGGCACCGGCGGGATCGATGATGCGGCGGGTCGTCACCGCCCCAGCGTAGGGACTGCCCGACGATCCGCGGCGGCGTCCGGGTGGTGGGTCGTCAGGCGGTGGGTTCGCAGGCGCCGCGCAGGCTGCACGCGCCGCAGGAGGTGCCGCAGCCCTCGGTCTCCTCGGGCTTGGTGGCGGCGGCCACACGTGCCGCGATGGATCCGCCGGCCCCGGCCGTGACGAGCGCCGCGACGATCGTCACGACAACGGCGATCACACCCGCGACGGTCGGCAGCGTCAGCGCAGCCACACCTCCGGCGACGAGCAGCACCGCGGCACCGAGCACGCTGGGGGCCGCGACCTTGTTGGCCAGCGCGAACGTCTCGTCGTCGCGCAGGGTGTCGGCGGTGCGGACACCCGCCCAGCGGTTCCGCTCGAGCCGTCCGGTGAGCCCGGCGACGGCGACGGCACCGACAACGAGGGCGAGTACGAACAGCACGATGGCGACGATCAGCACGGCGACCAGGATACCGCCGGACGCAGCCGCCGGTCCGGTCGGGTTCGGCCACGTTCTACCCTGGTCGGAGGTAACAGACGCCAGCCAAGTAGATAGCGACCGCCGTGACTCGTCCTGATCAGACTTCCCCTCCGTCGTCCGACGCCACCCCGCAGCATCGGTACACCGCCGAGCTCGCCGGGCGGATCGAGCAGCGCTGGCAGGAGCTGTGGCGTGACCGCGGCACGTTCGACGCGCCGAACCCGGTCGGTCCGCTGGCCGGCGAGGTGCCCGCCGACAAGCTGTTCGTGCAGGACATGTTCCCCTACCCGTCCGGTGCCGGCCTGCACGTCGGGCATCCGCTCGGCTACATCGCCACCGACGTGTACGCGCGCTACCACCGCATGCTGGGCCACAACGTCCTGCACACCCTCGGGTACGACGCGTTCGGGCTGCCCGCCGAGCAGTACGCCGTGCAGACGGGCACGCATCCGCGGACCACGACCGAGGCGAACATCGCGAACATGAAGCGGCAGCTGCACCGTCTCGGGCTCGGCCACGACGAGCGTCGTGCCGTCGCGACCACCGACGTGGACTTCTACCACTGGACGCAGTGGATCTTCCTGACCATCTACAACGCGTGGTACGACCCGCAGGCCGGCAAGGCCCGCCGCATCTCGGAACTCGAGTCCGAACTCGAGTCCGGCGTCCGCACCCTCGACGACGGCCGCGACTGGGCCGGTCTGCCGGATGCCGACAAGCAGGCCGCCCTCGACGGCTACCGCCTGGTGTACCGCTCGGATTCGCTGGTCAACTGGTGCCCCGGCCTGGGCACGGTGCTCGCGAACGAGGAGGTCACCGCGGACGGCCGGTCCGAGCGCGGCAACTTCCCGGTGTTCCGGAAGAACCTGCGGCAGTGGATGATGCGCATCACCGCGTATTCCGACCGGCTCATCGACGATCTCGAGTACCTGGACTGGCCCGACAAGGTCAAGACGATGCAGCGCAACTGGATCGGCCGCAGCCACGGCGCCCAGGTGAAATTCCGTGTCGCCGGTCACGATTCGGAGGTGGAGGTCTTCACGACCCGACCCGACACGCTGTTCGGCGCCAGCTACGTCACGCTCGCCCCCGAGCACGCCCTGGTCGACGAGATCGTCGGCGCCGCGTGGCCCGAGGGCGTCGACGAGCGCTGGACCGGTGGCGCCGCCACCCCCGCCGAGGCCGTCGCCGGATACCGCGCGTCGATCGCGGCCAAGTCGGACCTGGAGCGGCAGGAAAGCAAGGAGAAGACCGGCGTCTTCCTCGGCGCGTACGCCGTCAACCCGGTCAACGGCGAGAAGCTGCCGGTGTTCATCGCCGACTACGTGCTCACCGGCTACGGCACCGGCGCGATCATGGCCGTGCCCGGCCACGACCAGCGCGACTGGGAGTTCGCAACCGCGTTCGGCCTGCCGATCCGCGAGGTCATCTCCGGTGGTGACATCACCGCCGAGGCGTACACCGGCGACGGCGCGCTGGTGAACTCGGACTACCTGAACGGGCTCGACGTCGCGGACGCGAAGAAGACGATCGTCGCGAAGCTCGAGGAGTCCGGTTCCGGCACCGGCACCATCCAGTACAAGCTGCGCGACTGGCTGTTCGCACGGCAGCGCTACTGGGGCGAACCCTTCCCGATCGTGTACTCCGCCGACGGACGCCCGCATCCGCTGCCGGAATCGATGCTGCCCGTGGAACTTCCGGATGTGAAGGACTACGCGCCCGTGTCGTTCGACCCGGATGACGCCGCGTCGGAGCCGTCGCCGCCGCTCGCGAAGGCCACCGAGTGGGTCGAGGTGGACCTCGATCTCGGTGACGGCCTGCAGCGCTACACCCGCGACACGAACGTCATGCCGCAGTGGGCGGGCAGCTCGTGGTACCAGCTGCGTTACATCGACCCCACCAACCCGGAAGAGTTCTGCGCCAAGGAGAACGAGGCCTACTGGACCGGTCCGCGTCCGGAGATCCACGGCCCCAACGACCCCGGCGGTGTGGATCTGTACGTCGGCGGTGTCGAGCACGCCGTGCTGCACCTGCTGTACGCGCGGTTCTGGCACAAGGTGCTGTTCGACCTCGGCTACGTCACCTCCTCGGAGCCGTACCGGCGCCTGTTCAATCAGGGCTACATCCAGGCGTACGCCTACACCGACGCGCGCGGCGTCTACGTTCCCGCCGACGAGGTCGAAGAGCGCGACGGCGCGTACTTCCACAATGGCGAACAGGTCAACCGCGAGTACGGGAAGATGGGCAAGTCCCTGAAGAATTCCGTTGCGCCGGATGAGATCTGCGACGACTTCGGCGCCGACACGCTGCGTGTGTACGAGATGTCGATGGGTCCGCTCGACCAGTCCCGCCCGTGGGCGACCAAGGACGTCGTCGGTGCTCACCGCTTCCTGCAGCGCGTGTGGCGCGTCGCGGTCGACGAGGAGAGCGGCGCGCTGCGCGTCACCGACGCCGACCCCGCGGAGGACACGCTGCGGGCCCTGAACCGGACCATCGAGGGTGTGTCCGACGACTACGCGCACCTGCGGGACAACACCGCGATCGCGAAGCTCATCGAGTACACCAACCACCTCACCAAGACGTACCCGGACGGGGCGCCGCGGGCCGCGGTCGAGCCGCTGGTCTCGATGCTCGCGCCGGTGGCGCCGCACCTCGCGGAGGAGTTGTGGTCGCGGCTCGGGCACACCGAGTCGCTCGCGCACGGCCCGTTCCCGGTCGTCGACGAGAAGTGGCTCGTCGAGGACAGCGTCGAGTACCCGATCCAGGTCAACGGCAAGGTGCGCAGCCGCATCACGGTGCCCGCCGACGCCAAGCCCGACGCGATCGAGGCGGCGGCGCTGGCGGACGAGAAGATCGTCGAGCTGCTCGCCGGTGCCGCGCCGCGCAAGGTGATCGTGGTGCCCGGCAAGATGATCAACGTGGTGCGCTGACCCGAGCGTCGCGCGATGGCGTTCTGCCGGATCAGTTCCGTTCCGGCAGAACGCTGTTCACGAAATCGAGGACGTCCCCGAGGACCTCGTCACGGTTGGTCTCGTTGAAGATCTCGTGGCGCGCACCGGTGTACACCCCGGCGCGCGCGTGGGCGCCCGACAGGGTGGACCAGCCCTGCACGGTGCCCTCGATCGGTACGAGTCCGTCGTCCGAGCCGTGCAGCCACAGCACCGGGACGGAGTCCACCGGTCCGGCGGCCGAGATCGTGCCGAGGCAGTCCTTCAGCGCCTGCACCGTAGGGCGCTTGAACGGACCGTGCCACACGAACGGGTCGGCGACGTAGGCGCGTCCCACCGCGGGGTCGCGCGAGAGCGTATCGGGATCGATCGGAGCGTCCGGGATCTCGTCGGCGGCAAGCAGGGCGTCGACCGCGGCCCAGGTGCCGAGCACCGGCGCGGACAGGACGACCGCGGCGAGGCTCTCGCCGTACCGCTGTGCGTAGCGGGCGGCGATCATCCCGCCCATCGAATGCCCGACGAGCACGACCGGCAGGTCCGGATTGTCGCGTCGTGCGGTCAGGTCGAGCAGATGGAAGTCCTCGACGACCTTCTCGAAGTCCTCGACGAGGACGCGTTCGCCGTCGCTGAGCCCGTGCCCGACGTGGTCGATCGCGTAGACGACGGCGCCGTCGGCGACGAACCGGGTCGCGACGTACTCGTACCGTCCGGTGTGCTCGCCGTAGCCGTGGCACAGCAGCGCGATGTAGCGCGGGTTCTCGCAGGGCCAGCGGCGGCCGGCCAGTGCTCCGGCGTGACCGTCGAGCGTGAACGCGGTCGTCTCGTCCATCGGGACTCCTCTCGGTGCGTTGCTCCCGTGTCAGCCAAGCACTCCGCGCGGCGGGGTGGAGCCGATTCGCCGGGGGATCTGGTCTGTCGGGCCGGGGGACACTAGTCTTTCTGATCTAGAACGTGTTCTATTCGAGGAGGCATTTCCATGGCACCGTCCAGCGAGGCGATCCGCACCACCGTCGAGAACTACATCCGTTCGGTCGCGAAGGGAACGACCGACGATGTCCTGGCCCTCTACGCGCCGGGCGCGACCGTCGAGGATCCGGTCGGCACCGAGCCGCGCACCACCGAGGAGGCATTGCGCGAGTTCTACGGCGTTATCGAGCCGCTCACGCAGACCGGCGAACTGCTCACCCTCAAGATCGCTGCGAGCAACGCCGCGTTCCTGTTCCGCCTTACCACCCACCTCGGTGAGCAGAACCTCGTGATGGAGGTCGTCGACGTCATGACCTTCGACGACGACGCGAAGATCACCTCGATGAAGGCGTACTGGAGCCAGGACGACATGGTCACGGTGCCCGCGTCCTGATGCGCAACTCCGCCGTCGAGGTCGATGGTTTCACGTGGAACATTGCGGAAGCCGGTGACGCGGACCGGCCCGCCGTCGTCCTGTGCCACGGTTTCCCCGGTCTCGGCTACAGCTTTCGGCACCAGCTGAGGGCACTCGCCGCCGCCGGCTACCGCGCGATCGCGCCGGACATGCCCGGCTACGGGGGCACCGATCGACCGGCCTCGATCGGTGAGTACACCAACATCGCGGTCGCCGATCGGCTTGTCCGCCTGCTCGACGCACTCGGCATCGACAGGGCCGTCCTGGTCGGGCACGACTTCGGGGCACCCGCCACGTGGACCGTCGCACGGCGTCACCGCCGCCGCGTCGCGGGGCTGGTCCTGCTCGCCGTGCCGTACGCTCCCGACCGGCTGCCCGCGCGACCCACCGAGCTGTACGCGGCGATGGCCCGCCGGCACTTCCTGCACCTGCACTACTTCCAGGAGCCGGGCGTCGCGGAACGCGAACTCGACGCGCGGCCGCGCGAATTTCTGCAGCGGCTGTTCCACGCGCTCTCCGGCGAATTCCGGTATCTCGACATCTGGCGGCACCCGTCGGACGGAAACGGCTACCTCGACGTCTTGCCCGACGCGCCGGAACTACCGTGGGACTGGCTGAGCGAGGACGAACTCGACCACTACGCACGGGTGTTCGCGCGAACCGGATTCGGGGGTGGCCTGTCCTGGTACCGCGCGTACGACGCCAACTGGGAATCGTCCGCCGGAGACGAGGACGCACGGCTCGAGGTTCCGACTCTGTTCGTCGCGGGCGCCAACGACCCCGTCATCACGATGGCGGGGCCGAACGCCCTCGAGCGCATGAAACAGACCGTCCCCGACCTGCGCGGCGTGCACCTGCTCGCCGGCGCCGGCCACTTCGTGCAGATGGAACGGGCCCGTCGGGTCGACGAACTGCTCGTCGAGTTCGCGGCGGAGGTGTTCACGGCATAGCCGGTCTGGGTCCACCGCGTCGACCGCGAGCGGTTCGGCGAATCCACCAACCTCACCGGTAGCCCGTCCTACTATGTGCGGGTGGCCACCGATGCCGCCGCGCGCGGATTCGGAATGGTGCTCGTGCTGACCGCGCTCGTGGTGAGTGGATGTTCGTCGGGTGGTTCCGCGCGAACCGACCCGGTGCGACTCGAGGTCGCGACCGCGCAGGACCAGTACCCCTGGACCGGACTACTGCTTCCGGCCCAGGTCCCGGTCGTGGTGCCGCCACCCGGCGATGCGGACGTCTCCGGCACCGGCGATCCGGTCGCCGTGACGGACGACGGCACCGCCGCGGTCGCGGGCGACCGCACCGCGCTCTACGGTGGCAGCCTCAACCGTGAACTGTGCGACCGGCAGGAACTCGTCGACACCCTCGAGCAGGATCCCGCGAAGATCGAAGCGTGGCTCGGTGTCCTGAAGGTCATCGACGCGCGCGAATACGTCCGCAAGCTGACGCCGGTGCTACTGCGCGCGGACACCCGCGTCACCATGCATGAGTACCGCAGCGGCAACGTCGTCGCGGTGCAGTCGGTTCTCGAGTCGGGCACCGTCGTGCTCGTCGACGATCGCGGCACCCCGAAGGTGCGATGCGCGCGCGGCACGCCGCTGACGGCCCCGGTGCTGACACCGGCTCCGGATCTGACGGGCGACGGCTGGGACGGACTGGACCCGGAGCGGCTGTTCGTCGTGCAGCCCGCGGCGACCTCGGTGCCGCAGCTGACGGTCGTGGACATCTCGACCGGCGCTCTGCTGCCGGTCCCGATCGGGGCTGGACCGCAGCAACCGGCACCCGCGCCGCCCCCGGAGGCCGCAGTCGCGAGCCCCGCGCCGCGTCCGGACAACCGGGCACCCGAGGGAACTGCCCCCGCGCCGCGCCCGCAGTCCCAGGCACCGGCCCCGCCGCCTCCCCCACCGCCGCCGCCGGAACC
>NZ_BCXI01000002.1 GCF_001895025.1 Rhodococcus zopfii NBRC 100606 = JCM 9919 | reverse complement strand
GGAACCTCCCCCGCCACCACCTCCGCCCCCGCCCCCTCCGCCGCCCGCGCCCGCACCGGTACCGGCGCCACCGGCCCCGGAGCCCGCCCCGCAGATCCAGATCCAGATCCCGGGTGCCCCGCCGGTGGTCATTCCGCTCCCGTTCTGACCGGCAGCGGCTACCGGGGGCGCAGCACGATCTCCGTCGGATGGGCATCGGCCGGGGTGCGGATCGCCTGGCCCACCGCCTGCGCGACGGTCGCCGGGCTCAGGAACCGTTCGGGCCGGTACTCGCCGCCCTCCTCCGCGACGATCGCGCGCTGCATGTCGGTGTCGATGCGGCCCGGGTGCACCGATGTCACTCGCAGGTCCGGTTCCTCCTGCCGCAGTACGTCCCCGAAGGCGCGCAGTGCGAACTTGCTCGCGGCGTACGCGCCCCAGCGAGCCTTCGCGTTCAGGCCCGAACCCGAATTGATCAGCACCACATGACCGTTCGCGGCACGCAGCGCTGGCAGCAGAGCTCGGGTCAGTGCAACGACGGCAAAAACGTTGGCGTCGAACATCTCTCGCCACTGCGCGACGTCGCTGTCGGCGACGGTGCCGAGGCTCGCGACCCCCGCGTTGTGCACGAGGACATCGAGTCGGTCGATGCCGGAGCAGGCCGCGGCGACGGCATCGTGGTCGAGCAGATCCACCGGCCACGGTGTCGCGGCGGGCAGTTCCGCGACGATCGTGCCGAGGGACTGCTCGGTGCGACCGCCGAGGAGCAGGTCGTGGTCGGGGGCGAGGTCGCGGGCGATCGCGGCACCGAGGCCGCGGCCGCCGCCGGTGATCAGGGCTGTGGGACGCATGCGGTCGAGCCTAGGACGGTCGCAACTCTCCCGCGCCTTCAGCCGCCCCCGTCGCCCGCCCCCACCGGGTGAAGGTTCCTGTCACCCCGTCAAACCGAATATCGGTTCCCATCACCCGAGTGGTGCCGGGGCGGCCACAATGGAGGAATGGACCCGGTGAGCGCCCTGCGTGAGGTCGCGTTCTGGCTCGAACGGGAGCACGCGAAGACCTACCGCGTGCAGGCCTACCGGCACGCGGCGGACGTGGTCGCGGGGCTGAGCGAAGCCGGGCGGCGGGAACGTCACCGCACCGGCACGTGGACGGAGCTCCCCGGCATCGGACCCAAGACCGCCGCCGTGATCCGCGAATCGGTCGACGGAACCCCGGCTTACCTGGAGGAGCTGCGTGAGTCCGCCGAGCCGATCGGTCGCGGTGCCGGCGACCTGCGCACCGCGTTGCGCGGCGACCTGCACACCCATTCCGACTGGTCCGACGGCGGGAGTCCCGTCGACGAGATGATGCGCACCGCGCAGACGATGATCGGGCACGAGTACTGCGCGGTCACCGACCATTCGCCGCGGCTCACAGTCGCGAACGGGCTGACCCCGGAGCGGCTGCGCACCCAGCTGGGGGTGATCGCCGAGCTGAACGCCGCAGGCAACGGATTGCGGATCCTGACCGGAATCGAGGTCGACATTCTCGAGGACGGTTCGCTCGACCAGGACGAAGATCTGCTCGCCGAACTCGACGTCGTCGTGGCGAGCGTGCATTCGAAACTGCGCGCCGAGCGGTCGGCGATGACACGCCGGATGGTGCGGGCGGTGACGAATCCGCACGTCGATGTGCTCGGCCACTGCACCGGGCGGCTCGTCACGGGTGGTCGCGGGCACCGGCCCGAATCCACCTTCGACGCCGAGAAGGTGTTCTCCGCGTGCCGCGACCACGGCACGGCGATCGAGATCAACTGCCGGCCGGAGCGGCGTGACCCGCCGGCCCGGCTGATCGACCTGGCACTGCGGCTCGGGTGCCGTTTCGCGATCGATACCGACGCGCACGCCCCCGGCCAGCTGGACTGGCTCGGCTACGGGTGCGAACGTGCCGCGGAGCGGGGTGTCGAGCCGGAGGACGTCGTCAACACGTGGCCCGTCGAGGAACTGCTCGCCTGGACTGTCGAATAGGAGCGGATGTGGAGCATGTCGATGTGCTGATCGTCGGGGCCGGCCTGTCCGGCGTCGGGGCCGGATACCGCCTGCAGACGCAGTGTCCGGGCCTGACCTACACGATTCTCGAGGGCCGCGACGCGATCGGCGGGACGTGGGATCTGTTCCGGTACCCGGGGATCCGATCGGACAGTGACATGTACACCTTCGGGTATCCGTTCCGGCCGTGGCACGGAGACCGGTCCTTCGCGGATGGCTCCTCGATCCTCGAGTACGTGCGTGCCACCGCGTCGGATTCCGGAGTGGATCGTCGAATCCGATTCGGGCACAAGGTGACGAGTGCCACGTGGTCGTCCGGAACCGCGACCTGGACGGTGCGGGCGATCGCCGACGGACTCCCCGTCGAGCTGACCTGTTCGTTCCTGTACATGTGCAGCGGGTACTATAGTTACGAATCCGGTTACCTGCCGGACATTCCCGGCCTGAACACCTTCGACGGTCCGGTCGTGCACCCGCAGTTCTGGCCGGAGGACCTCGACTGGTCCGGCAAGCGAGTGGTGGTGATCGGCAGCGGTGCCACCGCGGTCACTCTGGTTCCCGCGATGGCCGAGGACGCCGAGCACATCACCATGCTGCAGCGGTCCCCGTCGTACGTGGTGTCGCTTCCCGCCCGCGACCCGATCGCGGATCGCTTCCGGAAATGGCTGCCCGACACCATCGCCCACCGCCTGGTGCGAATGAAGAATGTCGTCTCGGCGCTGGCGTTCTACCAGTTCTGCCAGCGGATGCCGCGACTGGCCCGCGCGGTGATCCGCACCGGCACCGCCCGTCTCCTGCACGGAAGCGTGCCCGTCGATCCGCATTTCGCGCCCGCCTACGATCCGTGGGATCAGCGCATGTGCCTGGTTCCCGATGCGGACCTGTTCCGGGCGGTCCGGTCCGGTCGCGCCGACATCGTCACCGGCCGGATCGACACCGTCACCGACCGTGGGGTCCGGCTCGAATCCGGTGAGGAACTCGAGGCCGATGTGCTGATCACCGCAACGGGCCTGCGGATCGTCCCGGCGGGGGGTATCGCGCTCGTCGTCGACGGGGAGCGGGTCGATCCGAGCGAGACGTACGTGTACCGCGGGACGATGCTCAGCGGTGTGCCGAACTTCGCGTTGTGTCTCGGCTACACGAATGCATCGTGGACGTTGCGCGCCGATCTCGCCTCACTGTACGTGTGCCGGCTGCTGAACTATATGCGGCGCAAGGGATATCGGATCGCAGTTCCCGACTACCGCGGCGACGGACGGACCCGTCCCCTGCTCGGACTCACCTCCGGATACGTGCAGCGCGCCGCGGGGACGCTGCCGCGGCAGGGCACCCGCAACCCGTGGCGGATGCACCAGAACTACCTGCTGGATCTGCCGACGATGCGATTCGGACGACTCGACGAATCGATGGCTTTCAGCCGGTGACCAGGCTCGGAGCCGATGCGCGAGGAAAGGGAATTTCACTGTCGCACAGCATCTTCGCTCCGGCCGCGAACCGCTGCACGTCGTCGTCGCGGCGGATCTGCGCCGGTACCGCGCCGCCGAGCAGGTCCCGCGCGAGGCTCGCGGAGTCGCCGAGCGGCACGTCGCTGCCGGCGATGACGACGTTGCCGTAGCGGCGGCCCTTCAGCATCGCCGGGTCGGCGATGATCGCGGTGTGCGCGAAGACCCCGCCGATCGTCGCGGCCTCGCGTTTGGCGGTGGTGAGGTCGCGGGTGTCGCCGCAGTTCACGACGTAGACGCCGCCGGGCGCGAGCACACGATGGGCGTGCCGGGTGAACTCGACGGTCGTCAGGGCCGCGGGGGTGCGGTTGATCGCGAACACGTCCCGCACGATGAGGTCGCGGGTGCCGTCGGTGAGCGAACTCAGCACCGCACGCGCCTCCCCGACCCGGATGCGCAGCAGTGGTGCCCGCGGCAGATCGAACCATTCGCGCACCAGCTCGGCGAGCCGGCCGTCGATCTCGACGACCACCTGCCGGGAACTCGGGAAGCACGCGTGGACGTACCGGGCCATCGTGCACGCCCCGCCGCCGAGGTGCAGTACCCGCAGCCGGTCCGCCCGGGTCCAGCGCGCATCCATCAGGTGCGCGATCCAGCGCATGTACTCGAACTCGAGCAGCGTCGGATCGGACAGGTCGATGTGGGAGCTGGGCACCCCGTTGATCTCGAGCAGCCACCCGTCCGGGCGGTACCGGTCCTTGACGAGCTCGCACGTACCGGTATCGATGTCGTGGATTCCGGGCGACAGAACGGTATCGGCAGTGGGACGGGGACGGGAGCTCACCGCCTCATTGTCCTCGCCGGTGTCCCCGACCTGCCACGAGGGTCGACCGACCGGGTACTTCGACGTGCGGTTTCCGGCGGAAGCCGCACAATGAAACGATGCCGGA
This sequence comes from Rhodococcus zopfii NBRC 100606 = JCM 9919, assembly GCF_001895025.1. Classification (GTDB taxonomy): domain Bacteria; phylum Actinomycetota; class Actinomycetes; order Mycobacteriales; family Mycobacteriaceae; genus Rhodococcus; species Rhodococcus zopfii. Next base: position 28,315 of record NZ_BCXI01000002.1, on the reverse strand, counting down.
TCGCGGATTCACTCCGACCCAGCTCGCCGCGCGAGCTGCCTACCTGTTGCGCGGCAACGATCTGGGCACGATGACCAGCGCGGCGCCGAAGCTCTATCCGCACATGTGGAGCTGGGATGCGGCGTTCGTCGCCGTCGGGTTGGCGCCGCTGAGTGTGGAACGCGCCGTCGTCGAGCTCGACACGTTGCTGTCGGCGCAGTGGAGCAACGGCATGATCCCGCACATCGTCTTCGCCAACGGCGTCGACGGGTATTTTCCCGGCCCGTCCCGGTGGGCGGCCGGCGAGCTCGCCGCGCACGCCCCGGCGGGTGTGCAGACGTCGGGGATCACGCAGCCGCCGGTGCATGCGATCGCGGTGCAGCGGATCCTCGACCACGGTCGCCGGCACGGTCGCAGCACGCGCGCGGTCGCCGAGGAGTTCCTCGATCGGCGCTGGGCGGACCTGGTGCGTTGGCATCGCTGGCTCGCCCATGCCCGCGACCTCGACGGCAACGGCCGCATCGCGCTGTACCACGGGTGGGAGTCCGGCATGGACAACTCGCCGCGCTGGGACGCCGCGTACGCGAATGTCGTGCCCGGGCCGGTTCCTGCTTACCTGCGTCAGGACCTCGTGCACGTCGGCGACGCCGGGCAGCGCCCCACCGACGCCGAGTACAGCCGCTACCTGTGGCTGCTCGAGGAGATGAAGGGCGTCCGGTACGACGACGGCAAACTCGCCACCGCCATGAGCTTCGCGGTGGAGGACGTGTTCGTCAGCGCGGTGTTCTCGCTCGCGTGCGAGGTGCTCGCGGCCATCGGCGAGGAACATTCGCGTCCGCACGCGGACGTGCGCGACCTCTACACCTGGGCCGAACGATTCCGGCAGGGTGTCGTCGAGACGACGGACGAACGTACCGGCGCTGCACGCGATTTCGACCTTCGATCCGGGAAGTGGATAGCCACCGACACCCTCGCGATATTCGCGCCGTTGCTGTGCGGGGGCCTGCCGCGATCGACCGAACGTGCACTGCTGCGGACTTTCGAGGGCCCGAAGTTCTGCGGACACCCGGATCTGCGCTACGCGGTGCCGCCGTCGACCTCGCCGGTGTCCAAGGATTTTCGTCCCCGCGAGTACTGGCGCGGACCGGTGTGGCCCGTGATGACATGGCTGTACTCGTGGGCGTTCGCGCGCCGCGGCTGGGCCGAGCGTGCGGACATGCTCCGCGCCGAAGGGCTCCGGCAGGCCGCCGACGGATCGTTCGCCGAGTATTACGAGCCGTTCACCGGCAAGCCGCTGGGCAGCATGCAGCAGTCCTGGACCGCGGCGGCCGTGCTGGACTGGCTGGGATAGGCGTCCCGAGGGCGGCGGGTGCGGAGCTTTTGTGCTCCGGGGACAACGCGTCGGCGGAACTCGAGCCCGCGGGACCCTGGTCGAAACGTGACGTGCGTCACTACCGTTGCGGTCATCCCGAGAGGAAGGACCGCCCGCAGTGACCACCGACAACGCCGTGACGATCGATCCCGTGACGATCGAGTACCTGGTGTGGCATCGCGAGACCGACCGGCCGTGCGTGCGCGACGACGACCTCGAGCTCACGTACGCCGACTTCGCCCGCAGAGTGGACGGTTTCGCATCCCAGTTGCAGCAGCATGGAGTCGGGGCCGGTGATGTCGTCGCGGTGATGCTGCCCAATCGGGCCGAACTGCTCGTCGCGCTCATGGCCGCGTGGCGGCTGCGGGCGACAGCGACCCCGATCAATCCCGCGTTCACGGCCGCCGAGGCCGACTACCAGATCGACGATGCCGGAGCGGTACTGGTGCTGGGCGCCGGACCCGAGTCGCCGTCGGCGGGCCGTCCGGTAATCCACGTCGACGACATGGTCGCCGCACCCCCGGCCGGATGGTCCGCCGGTGACGACCCCGCCGCCGACGAGACCGCACTGCTGATCTACACCTCCGGTTCGACGGGCCGCCCCAAGGGGGTGCAGCTCACGCACGCGAACCTGCAGTTCATGGCAGCATCGTTCCGGACGCACCTGCGACTGACCGAATCCGACCACTGCCTGCTGATCCTGCCCCTGTTCCACGTCAACGCGATCGCCGTCAGCTTCCTCGCGCCGATCCTGGCCGGGGCGCAGCTGAGCATCACCGGCCGGTTCTCCCCGGCCCGATTCTTCGACGACGTCGCGACGCTGCGGCCGACGTATTTCTCGGCCGTGCCCACGATCTACGCCCTGCTCGTCTCCCAGCCCGCGAAGGCGTCGCTGGACATGTCGTCGCTCCGATTCGGGATCTGCGGCGCCGCACCGATTTCGAAGGAACTTCTCGACCGCGTCCAGCAACGGTTCGGGCTGGTCGTCGTCGAGGGTTACGGGCTCACCGAGGGGACCTGCGCGTCCGCCTGCAATCCGATCGACGGGCCCCGCAAGCTCGGCACCGTGGGGCCGGCCCTGCCCGGCCAGCGCATCAGCATCGTCGACGAGGCGGGAAACACGCTGCCGGTGGGGCAGGCCGGCGAGGTGGTTGTCGAAGGCCCGAACGTGATGGCCGGGTATCTCGGCCGGCCGGAGGAGACCGCCCGCACCGTCGTCGACGGTCGGCTGCACACCGGCGACGTCGGCCGGCTCGACGAGGACGGCTACCTCACCCTTGTCGACCGAATCAAGGACATGATCATCCGCGGCGGAGAAAACCTGTACCCCAAGGAGATCGAGAACGCCCTCGCCGAGCATCCGGCGGTCCTCGAGTGCGCCGTGATCGGTGCGCCCGACGACGTGTACGGCGAGGTCCCGGTGGCCTATGTGGTGACCTACCCCGATCGCAGTACCACCGACGAGGAGCTTCTCGTCCACCTTGCCAACCGGCTCACGCGGGTCAAGGTGCCCGCGGAGATCTACGTCGTCGATGCTCTGCCCCGAAACCCCGTCGGCAAGATCGACAAGCCGGGATTGCGGCAGCGTCACCGCGCCGCCGCCGACCTCTGACCCGCCACACAGTCCCACCCACTCGTCGCACGTTCATTCCACTCACCGGCCGCGGGCCGGTGAGGTGATCACCCCTACCCAGGAGGCGAATTCCGATGGGATTCAAGACCGGCCACTTCCCCGAGGTGGACCCCGCAACATTTCGTGACCTTCCATTCCGGGACCGTCTGCGTGCCATGTCGACCCACTGGGCCGACTACGGGTTCGGAACCCCGAAGATGGTGCACACCGTCTACATCCTCAAACTGGCGATCCTCTACGTCGGTGCGGGCACCGCGCTGGCGACCCTCACGTCGGGTCTGTCGTGGTTCGACGTCGCGTCGTGGTGGAACCAGCCGATCGTCTACCAGAAGCTGATCCTGTGGACGGTGCTGCTCGAATCGCTCGGTCTCGCCGGTTCGTGGGGACCGCTCGCCGGCCACTTCAAGCCGATGACCGGCGGCTTCCGGTACTGGCTCAAGCCCGAGACGATCCGGCTCCCCCCATGGCCGGACAAGGTGCCCGGCACCGCCGGCGACCGCCGCACCATCGGCGACGTGCTGCTCTACGCCATCCTGCTGGCGAACCTCGTTGTCGCCGTGGTTCTTCCGGGTGTGCACACCGGATCGCTCGACGCGCTCGTCGCCGACAACGTGGGCCTCGTCCGACCGGCCGTCGTGGCCCCGCTGATCGCGCTGCTCATCGTGATCGGCCTGCGGGACAAGGTCATCTTCATCGCGGCCCGCAGCGAGCAGTACCTCCCCGCGATGGTGTTCTTCACGTTCCTGCCGTTCGTCGACATGATCGTCGCCCTCAAGCTGCTCATCGTCACGGTGTGGGTCGGGGCCGGCGTCTCGAAGTTCGGCCGGCACTTCTCCATGGTCGTGCCGCCGATGATCAGCAACACGCCGTGGATGATGTCGAAGCGCGTCAAGCGGATGCACTACCGCAACTTCCCGGAGGATCTGCGCCCGTCGCACCTGGGCAGCGGTGTCGCCCACATCCTGGGCACGCTCGTCGAGATCGTCACCCCGGTGATCCTGCTGTTCTCCACCAACCGCACGGTGACGCTGCTCGCGGTGCTGCTGATGGTGGCGTTCCACTTCTTCATCGCCTCGACGTTCCCGCTGGCGGTGCCGTTGGAGTGGAACCTGCTCTTCGCGTACGCCACCGTGTTCCTGTTCTGGGGCTTCCCCGCGTGGGAGGGCTACGGAGTCGCCGACATGTCGTCGTGGTGGCTGGCGGGCGGCATCGTCGTCGCGCTGTGCTTCTTCCCCGTCCTCGGCAATCTGCGGCCCGATCTGGTGTCGTTCCTGCCGTCGATGCGGCAGTACGCCGGCAACTGGGCGTCCGCCACCTGGGCGTTCGCCCCGGGCGCCGAGGAGAAGCTGGACCGGCACCTCGTCCGGGCCGCGAAGAACACCCGCACCCAGCTGCTCGATTCGTACCCCGCGGACGTCGCGGACGTCGTGATGCACCAGTTGCTCGGCTGGCGTTCGATGCACAGCCAGGGCCGGGCGTTGTTCTCGCTGATGATGCGGCACCTCGGTGACGACATCGACACGTACGACCTGCGGGAGGCCGAATTCTCGTGCAATTCGATCGTCGCCTTCAACTTCGGTGACGGGCACCTGCACAACGAGCACCTGATCGCCGCGATCCAGAAGCGCTGCAACTTCGCCCCCGGCGAGTTCATCGTCGCCTGGATCGAATCGCAGCCCATCCATCGCGGCATCCAGGAATACAAGGTGATCGACGCGGCCGTCGGCGTGATCGAATGGGGCACCTACAAGGTCGCCGACGCGGTCGCCGAGCAGCCCTGGCTGCCCAACGGCCCGATCCCGTTCGACGTGCAGTGGACAATGGACCGCAAGAGCACGCATCGCGACACGGACGATCGGGAGGTCTTGGCGTGAGCACAGCGGTCGTGGTCGGCAGCGGGCCCAACGGGCTCGCCGCCGCCGTCCACCTCGCCCGCAGCGGCGTGGACGTCCAGGTCCTCGAAGCGGCCGACGAGATCGGTGGCGGAACCCGCTCCGGCGAGCTCACCGTCCCCGGCCTGGTCCACGACCACTGCTCCGCGTTCCATCCGATGGGCGCGGGCTCCCCCTACTTGCAGACCCTCGGGCTCGAACGGTACGGGCTGCGCTGGTTGTGGCCCGAGATCGACTGCGCACATCCCCGGGACGGCGGCGAGGCCGCGCTGCTGTACCGGTCGCTGGAGGAGACCGCCGCCGGGCTCGGCGTCGACGGGGCGCGGTGGCGCCGGATGTTCACCGATCTGGCCGGCGGGTTCGATGCGCTGGCCGCGGACCTGATGCGGCCGGTCCTGAACGTGCCGCGGCATCCGCTGCGGCTGGCCGCGTTCGGTCCGCGGGCGCTGCTGCCGGCCAGCGTCGCGGCGCGCTGGTTCCGCACCCCGAAGGCACGGGCGCTGTTCGGTGGGGTGGCCGCGCACGCCTACCACCGGCTGGACCGGCCGGCGACGTCCGCGGTCGGATTGATGATCACCGCAGCCGGGCACCGATACGGATGGCCGGTCGCGGAGGGCGGGTCCGCCGCGATCTCCCGCGCGCTCGCCGCCCAGCTGGCCGAGCACGGCGGCAAGATCCACACGGGTGTGCGGGTGCGCCGGGCCGCGGACATCCCGGCGGCCGACGTCGTGCTCCTCGACGTCGCCCCGGGGGCGGCCCTCGAGATTCTCGGCGATGCGGTGCCCTCGCGGATCACGAAGTCGTACAAGAAGTTCCGGCACGCACCGGGAGCCTTCAAGGTCGACTTCGCGATCGACGGGCCGATCCCGTGGGCCGACCCGGCGTGCGGTCGCGCCGGGACCGTGCACCTCGGCGGCGAGTTCGACGAGATCGCCGGTGCCGAACGGGATGTCGCGTCGGGCCGGATGCCGGACCGGCCGTTCGTGCTGCTGGGCCAGCAGTACGTCGCCGATCCGAGCCGGTCCCACGACGGCGTGAACCCGGTGTACGCCTACGCGCACGTACCCGCCGGATACACCGGAGACGCGACCGCCGCCGTGGTCGCACAGATCGAGCGGTTCGCCCCCGGCTTCCGCGACCGGGTCGTCGCCACTGCGGTGACCGCCCCGGCGGACCTGGCGCGGGACAACCCGAACCAGGTGGGCGGCGACATCATCGGCGGCGCGAACGGGGGCGTGCAGGTGGTGTTCCGTCCGCGAATTGCGCTCGACCCGTATCGGATCGGTGTCCCCGGGGTGTTCCTGTGTTCGGCGTCCACCCCGCCGGGTGCGGGCGCACACGGCATGTGCGGCTACAACGCCGCCGAATCCGCATTGCGTCATCTGCGGGGCAGCCGTGGCTGAGCCGATCCCGGCGGACATCGTGCGGCGCGGGTCACCACCGGGCAGCGACGAGGTCCGCCGCGTCGTCACCGAGATCGCGCAGCGGTTCGACGACCGCCAGCGGGAGATCACCCGCGCGATGACCGCGATGATGGCCCGCGAGGTCGAGCAGCTCGACGAAGATCCGCAACTGGTCGAGCTGCTCGAGGCGAGCGTGCACGGCAACATCGCAACCCTGATCCACGTGCTCGCCAACGATATTCCGGCCGAGCATCTCCATCCCACCACGGCGGCGGTGGAATACGCGCTGCGCCTGGCCCAGCGGGAGGTGCCGTCGCACTCGCTGGTGCGGGCCTATCACCTCGGCCAGAACGACTTCATCCGGATGTGCGTCGACGAGGTCCGCTCGATGGACCTGCCGGCGGATCTGGTCCTCGATGTCGTCGACAACCTCTCGGCGGTGGTCTCCCGCTACATCGACCGGATCACCCTGTACGTGTTCGACGCCTACGAACAGGAACGGCACCGCTGGTCGGCGGCGCGCGGCAACGTCCACTCGGCGCTGATCCACGGACTCGTCGAGGGATCCGAAACGGACTCGGCGGTCTTCGAATCCGAGACCGGGTACCGTCTCGGCCGTTGTCACCTCGCGGTGATCGTGTGGACCACCACCGAGCCCGCCGACGGCGGTGTCAGCCCCCTCGACCACCTCGTCCGGGACGTCGCGGACCATCTCGGTGCGGACGGCCCGCCGATCCTCACCGCCGTCGACCGCCGCACGGTGTGGGCGTGGCTGCCGTTCGGGCGGCGCCCGCCCACGATCGACACGGCCGAACTCGCCGCCGTCGTCGCTGCCCACTCCACCGGCCGCGTCGCGGTCGGCCTGCCCGCGACCGGTCTCGCCGGGTTCCGGCGCAGCCACGAGCAGGCCCGGGCCGCGTATTCGATTGCCATGGTGCAGAGCACCTCACGGCGCCGCGTCATCGGATTCGGTGATCGGGGTGTCGCCGTCGTGTCGCTGCTCGCCCGCAACCTCGACGCCGCCCGGGCCTGGGTCGGTGAGGTACTCGGTCCCCTCGCGGACGACACCGAACAGGCCGCGATGCTGCGGGTGACGTTGGGTACCTACTTCGCCACCGGTGAGAGTCACCTGCGCACCGCCGAACGGTTGAACCTGCACCGCAACACCGTCAAGTACCGGGTCGGCAAGGCGCTCGGCGACCCCACCCGCGCACCCGCCACGCACGACAAACTGGACATCGCGCTCGCCCTGCAGGCCTGCGAGTACCTGGGCGGTTCCGTGCTGCGCTGACGCGCCGGCGCGCCCCTTCGGCGGTTCGGGCCGCCGAAAGGGCACACCGGGCCGTCAGGCCCCGATCAGCCCGCCGGACTTCCACGCTGCGACCACCGCGGGCCGCGGCTGGGCGGCACCGCCGTCGGGCCAGTGCGAGGCGGGAGCGTCCCACGACGCGTCGTCGGTCTCCCCCGGGTGCTGCACACACACCACGACGCGGTTCTCCTGGACGATGGGACCGCAGGTCTCGGCACCGATCGGGACGGTGAGGAACTGCTTGGTCTCGCCGCGGCGTGGCCCGTCGAGCACCACCGCGAACAGCCCGTCGTTGGACTTCAGGGCGTTGCCGTCGGTGCTGATCCACAGGTTGCCGTGCGGATCGAACGCCAGGTTGTCGGGACACGAGATCGGGCTGACCTGCGACTTGTCGAATCCACCGAAGTAGGTGTCGGCCGCTTCGGGGTCGCCGCACACCAGCAGCAGATTCCACGTGAATGCGGTGCCGGCGTGATCGTCGTCGATCTCGAGCACCTGACCGTTCTTGTTGTTGACACGCGGATTCGCCTCGTCGGCAGCGGGTTTGCCGTCGACGCCGCGCTTCGAGTTGTTGGTCAGGGCCACGTAGACCTTGCCGGTCGCCGGGTTCGGTTCGAAGTCCTCCGGCCGGTCCATCTTGGTGGCGCCGACCTTGTCGCCGGCGAGGCGGGTGAAGACCGCGACCTCGTCGGCCGACATGCCGTCGACCAGGGACTCCGCGGACCCGTCCTCGTTGGTGCGCAGCAACGGAATCCACGTGCCTGCGCCGGTGAACGCCCCGCCCTCCGGGAGGGTTCCGGTGCCGTCGATCGCATCGGGGTTGTCGCCGGTGAGCTGCGCGACGTACAGGGTGCCCGCGTCGAGCAGGGTCATGTTGTGGCGCATCGCCGCCTGCGAATTGCCGTCCTGCATCTTCCGCGAGGAGACGAACTTGTACATGTAGTCGAAGCGTTCGTCGTCGCCGCTGTACGCGACCACCGTGCCGTCGGCGGTGACGTGGATGGTCGCGGCCTCGTGCTTGAACCGGCCCAGCGCGGTGTGCTTGACCGGCACCGACGTCGCGTCCCACGGGTTCACCTCGACGACCCAGCCGAAGCGGTTGACCTCGTTCGGGGTCGCTGTGACATCGAACCGGGGATCGAACCGTTCCCACTTGCGTTCGGACGCACCGCCTTCGATGCCGTACCGGGCGAGCCGTCCGGCGACGACCGGATCGGTGACCTGCTCGGCGTTCGCGAAGTACTGGTTGAAGTTCTCCTCGCCGGAGAGCACGGTGCCCCACGGGGTGAGCCCACCCGAGCAGTTGTTGAGTGTTCCGAGCACCCGGGTGCCGGTCGGGTCCGCGGTCGTCTTCAGCAGGTCGCTGCCGGCGGCGGGACCGGTGACGGCGAACTCGGTCAGGCCGGTGATGCGACGGTTGTACTGTCCGAATTCCGGTGTGAGACGCCCTGTTCCGGGCTCACCCTTGACCTGCACGACGGACAGTCCGTGGTTGGCCCAGCCGATCCGCACCTGCTCCTCGGTGGGGTTCTCCGCGTCGTACCCGGCGAACATGAACGGTTCGGTCGTGTATTCGTGGTTGACGACCAGCAGGTAGGCGTTCGGCACGCCCTCGACGGGCAGCAGACCCGCGAAGTCGTTGTTGAATCCGAACTGCTTCTCCTGCGCCGCCGCGGTCTGATTCGCGATGTCGAACGCGGGCGCATCGGGCAGCACCGGGTCGCCCCAGCGGATCACGACGGCCTGGTCGTAGCCGTCGGGAACGGTCACCGCGTCCGTGGTGTTCGGGGCGACGGGCGTGAAGTCGGTTCCGCGGGCGACGGGCCCGAGGTCGCCGGTGCCGGGAGCCGGTGTCTCCCCCGCACTCGCGTCGTCCGAGCAGGCCGTGAGCACCCCGCCCGCGCCGACCGCGAGGACCGCCATCGCGCCACCGCGCAGCACCCCGCGCCGCGACACCGCGTTCCGCACGAGGTCCCCGAAGTAGGCGCCGCCGGAGACGTTCGGTACCGCGTGCGAGCACGCGTCGCCACACTTGTAGCGGCAGGTGATGTTCGCCCGCGACGACTTCCCGTCGTGGGTGACGAACAGCGGCAGGTCCTTGATGCGCACGTGTACTCCCTCGTCGATTCGCGTTCCGCGGGCACCGTAGAAGGCGGAAACGTGACGTAGGGAACGAGAAGGTGAACGGAGAGCGGCGCCCGGCAGATGCCGGACACCGAAGGCCGGCGGGGCGGGCCCGCCGCGTGTTGTGGGAAGGACGAACGGATCGAAACCGGGTCGCAGCAACTCGTCGCGGTTGTGTGTAATGGGCCACGATCCGGTCACGGCGGGCCGCTGGCGGGCGGTTGTCGTACCCGATTCGTGTCGGAGAGGACGCGGGTGCGGCGCACATCGGGGCTGCGCCGTCGGTGAGTCGGGGCCGAGGACTCGCCCGGAAGATTGATTCGGCCGAATCCTGTTGCAGGAGAATAGGTGTGGATTCACTGCGTGCGCTCACTGCCGGGCTGGGCGGGGTGGGCGGGTCGCGGCGGCCCGGTGTCCGGGGCGGTCCCGCCGGGTGGCTCGGAGGGACCGAATCGGGGCGGGGTGCGACGTGGGTCACTTGCGCCGCGTCAAGATGACGTCGGCCACAATGCCTTGAAAACCCGCCTACCTGCGACGTTACCTGGTTGTGACCTTTAGGCCGCTCGATGGTGATCCTACAGGGAGCAACGACTTCCCTTCGGTAGCGCCCGTGGCCCCGTTTTGAAGGCCGAACGAACCCTTCGGCCGAATCTTGGAGCACGACCCATGTCCGTTTCACATTCGCGCCGCCGATTCCGTGCCGCCCTCGCCGCGGCAGCCATGATCACCACTGCCACAACCACCGTCGTCGGGGTCGGTACGTCCGTCGCCAACGCTGATCCGGTCCCTTCGGTACCGACTCGGTTCCAGGAACCCGGCGACCGGCTCTTGGCACTGGACCTCACGACCCTCTCCACCGCGGGATGGGCTGAGACCGACGACTCTGCGGCCGTCGATCCCGCGGCCTCCACGGAGGGGTCCGACGTCCCGGCAGAGCCTTCCCCTGCGCCTCCTCCGGCGCCTGCGCCACTCGCCGTCACCCCCGACGATCTGGCGCGCATCGTGCCGGGCATCCAGCCCGAGAAGATCGGTCAGTACATCGCCCCGCTGAACGACGCGATGACGCACAACGGCATCGACACACCGGTCCGGCAGGCAGCGTTCATCGCCCAGCTCGCTGTCGAGTCCGATTCCTTCCGGACCTTCGAGGAGTACGCCTCCGGACGCGCCTACGAGGGTCGAGCCGATCTCGGCAACACCCAGCCCGGCGACGGCGAACGTTTCAAAGGCCGTGGCGCCATCCAGATCACGGGTCGGCACAACTACGAAAAGCTCAGCGAGCACACCGGAGTGGACTACGTTGCGCACCCCGAATTGCTTGCCGCGCCGGAGAATGCCTTCACCACCGCCGCCTGGTACTGGACATCGCGCAACCTCAATCAGGTCGCGGACACCGCAGGGATCGTCCGGGTGTCGGAGATCGTCAACGGTGGCCACAACGCCCTTTCCCGGCGGGTCGCCGATTTCCAGCGGGGCCTGGACGTGCTGATCCACCCGTGATCACGACAGGAACGGTCCGTCGCCCGATCCGGCACCGCTGACCGAAGGCTGTCACAGGACCTGTGACAGGAACTGCTGCAGCCGTTCGGTTTCCGGGCTGTCGAACAACTGGCCCGGGGTGCCGGTTTCGACGACCGCGCCGTGGTCCATGAACACGACGGTGTCCGACACCGACCGCGCGAACCCCATCTCGTGGGTGACCACCACCATCGTCATCCCGCCCGAGCCGAGGTCGGCCATGAGCGCCAGCACACCCTTGACGAGTTCGGGGTCGAGTGCGGAGGTCGCCTCGTCGAAGAACATGACCTCGGGTTTCATGGCGAGGGCCCGGGCGATCGCGACGCGCTGTTGCTGCCCGCCGGACAGATTCGCCGGACGCGACTCGGCCTTGTGGGCGAGACCCACCAGCTCGAGTTGGGCGAGGGCGAGGTCGCGGGCCTCGGTCTTCGACATCCCCTTGAGCTTGCGCGGCGCCAGCGCGATGTTCTCGACGACGGTCTTGTGCGGGAACAGATTGAAATGCTGGAACACCATCCCGATCCGCTGGCGCAGCGCGTCGGGATCGTCCTTCAGCACCGACTTGCCGTCGAGCAGCACGTCGCCGGCGTCCGGTTCGTGCAGCCGGTTGAGGACGCGCAGCAGCGTCGATTTACCGGACCCGGACGGCCCGATCACGGTGACGGTCTTCCCGGCGTCGACGTGCAGGTCGACGCCGCGCAGCACCTTGTTGGCGCCGAAGGCCAGGTGCAGTCCGGTGCCGGTCAGGGAAACACCCTCGAGAGATGGCGCGGTCATGGTCGTTCTCAGCCTCTCTCCACGACGATGTCCTGTTCGAGCGGGTCGAGCGTGGCTTCCTTCCGGCCGACGCGCAGCCGATGGTCGATGTAGTTCACCAGGTGTGTGAGCGGCACCGTCAGGATCAGGTAGAACAGGCCGGCGGCGACGAGCGGTGACAGGTTGCCGGTCTGGGCGTTGAGGTCCCGGCCGACCGCGAACAGTTCACGCTGCGTCGCGAGCAGGCCGAGGAAGTAGATCAGCGACGAATCCTTGATGAGGGCGATGAACTGGTTCATCAAGGCAGGCAGCACTCGGCGGATGCCCTGCGGCACCACCACCAGCGACATCGACCGCCGGTAGCTGAAGCCGAGCGCGCGCGCCGCCTCCATCTGGCCGGGCTCGACGGACTGGATCCCGGAGCGGAAGATCTCGCCGATGTACGCGGCGGCCAGCAGCGCCAGAGCCGCCGCACCGAGCCAGTACGGGTTGTTGCCGGTGATGCCCTGCACCACCGGCCCCACACCGAGGCCGACGAGCAGGATGATCACGACGGCGGGCAGACCCCGGAAGATGTCGGTGTAGATGCGGGCCGGCCAGCGCAGCCAGCGGGTTCGGGAGATTCCGGCGACCGCCAGCAGCATGCCCAGGACCGTGCCGGCGATCCCGGACGTCAGCGCCAGGATCAGGGTGTTCGGCAGACCCGTCTTCAGCAGGTCCGGGAAGGACTTCTTGTAGAGCTCCCAGTCGAAGAACGTGTCGCGCAGCTGCGCCAGCGTGGACTTCTGCTCGGCGGCCGGCGTACCCGCCGGTTCGGTTCCGGTCTGGGCGGCGAGTGCCGCGAAATCGGGCAGCTCGGGTGCGGGTGCGGCCTTGCTGCCGGGCTTCCAGCCCTCGGGAAGCTCGCGCGGCACCCATTCGGTGTACAACTCGGCCCACGTGCCGTCGGCGATCACCGCGTCCAGGCCGGAGTTCAGTGCATCGATGAGCGGCTGGTTCTCCTTCGCGACCGCCCAGCCCACGAAGTTGTTGACGCTGAACGTGTTCTCCACGATGGACGTGGCGTCACCCGGTGCGATCGCGCCTTCGGCCTGCTGCGACGGCGCGACCCACGCGTCGATCTGGCCGGTCTTCAGGTTCGCGTACGCGGTGTTGTAATCCGGGAACTTCACCGGATCGAGTTTCAACGTGTTGACGACGTAGTCGTCCTGCACGGTGCCCTGCACCACGCCGATCCGGGTGGAAGCGTTCAGGTCCGAGAACCCGGAGATCGGGCTGCCGTTGGGTGCCACGAGCGAGAAGTAGCCGAAGTCGTAGCCGTTGGTGAAGCCGACGAGATTCCGGCGCTCGTCCGTCGTGGTGATCGACGACGATCCGGCGTCGAAGCGGCGTCCGGCAACCTGCGCGAGCAGCCCGGCGAATTCGGTGCCCACGAACTGCACGTCCAGTCCGAGCTTCTCCCCGATCGCCTTCAGAACCTCGTTGTCGTAGCCGGTGAACACGCCCTCCGAGTTCACGCAGATGCTCGGCGGCGCGTCGGACAGCGTGCCGACGGTCAGGACACCCGGGCTGATGAGCCCCAGCCGGGAGGTGTCGATGCCCTCGAGCGGCACCACGTCCGGCGTCGTGTACCGGTCCTCCGCTTCCGTCGCGCCCGCCGCCAGATTCGTGGGCGCTGCCGACGCGGAACCGATACCCGGTGGTGAACACAGGTCGCGGGATCCGGCGGCGTCGTTTCCCGACGAACTGCACGACGTCAGCACGAGTGCGAGCAGCACCGTCAGCAGTGCTGCACACACGGTGCGGAGTGTCCTTGCCGATCCGGCCATGCTGGGAGCCTAGACCGGCGGCTGCGGTTTGAACGGGGACATTCGCCGACAGATCGAAACGCGGTGGTCGAGAGCCGGAGGGTGTGACGCCGGTCGTGGCGATGTTGTCCCGGCGGGACAACCGGGCCCGCATTCTCGAGCGCCACGGGACCTTGTTGCCCTCATCGCCGGTGCGTACCCGCGGGAACGGATTTCCGGAGTAGAGGGAATCATCATGTATCAGAAAGAGTTCCGCGGCCGGACCATGGTCGTGTCCGGGGTAACGGGGTTTCGTACCCGCGCGGCGCCGACCCGTTCGGATCGCCGCCGCACTTCCGGGCACCGACCGGGCAGCGGGGCACTCTCAGCGGATCGCCTCCTCGGCAAGGGGATCCGGGTCGGGACCGGGGTTCGCGGCGCGCGGGGCGCGGGCGGGCCGACGCTTCACCGTGGGCAGACCCAAGATCACGTACACGGCACTGCCCGCGAGCAGGCCCCAGAATGCGCTGCCCACGCTGACGAGGACGATGCCCGACATGGTGACCGCGAGTGTCGTGAGGGCCGAGACCCCGGTTCGGGTGTCGCCGCCCGTCGCTCCCTTCAGCGCGGTGAGCGTCGACGCGAGAAGTGCCACCGCCGCGAGTGTCGTGATGGTTTCGGACGGAATGGACTGGAAGCCCGCGACGAGGAAGCTGCCGAAGATGCCGACGAGTAAGTACGCGATGCCCGCGGAAAGCCCAGCGATGTAACGGCGATTCCGGTCGTGATGCGACTCCGGGCCGACGGCGATGGCCGCGGTGATGGCCGCGATGTTGATGCCGTGATTGCCGGCCGGGGCCAGGAGCGCGGAGACCGTGGAGATGGACCCGACGAGGAGCCGATCGTTGGGGACGTAGCCCTCGGAGCGCAGCAGCGCGAGTCCGGGTGCGTTCTGCGAGGCCATCGTGACGATGAACAGCGGAAGCCCGATGCTGATCAGCGCGGTGGGGTTGAAGGCCGGCATCGTGAAGACCGGGCCGGTGATTGTCAGCCCGACGCTCATCGTCTTGAAGGAGCCGGTGACGGCTGCGGCCGCTATTCCCGCGATCAGCGCCGCCAGTACGGCGTATCGGTCGAAGTACCGCTTGCCGACGAAGTAGGTGACGATCACGCTCCCGGCCAGTATCGGGGCCGCTTGGAACGCGGAACCGGCCGAGATGACGAAGGGGAGCAGGATGCCGGCCAGCAGCGCCTGCAGCACCGGCGCAGGGACGCGGTCGAGCAGCCATCCGAACCACCCGGTGTATCCGACCACCGCCGCCGCGATCGACGCCACGAGGAACGCGCCGACCGCGTCGGAGAAATTGAACCCGCCCAGCGACGCGATCAGGAGCGCGGCTCCCGGCGTCGACCAAGCCACGATGATCGGCATTCGTGTGAACAGGCTCAATGCGATGCTGCAGACGCCGTTGCCGATGGACACGGCCCACACCCATGAAGCTGTCTGCGCTTCGTTCAATCCGGCTGCGCGGGTTGCCTCGAGCACGATGAGGAAGGGGCCGGAGTAGTTCACCAGTGCCGAGATGACCCCGGCGACAAGCGCAGATGCCGAAACGTCCTCGAGTACCGAGCGCACGCCCCTCATGCGATGTACTTCCGGGGGGAGTCGACCGCAGTCGAGGGCAGTAACGTGATTGACAGTGGAGGAGTAACGTTATCCAATAGCTTCATGGTCAACGATAACAGAGCGTCAGAGGTTGCCGCGATCCTCCGGAATCGGGCGGCCTCGATGCGTGTCGGGGAGAAAATGCCCCCGGTTCGTCAGCTCTCGAGCGAGTTTCAGGCCAGTGCCGCGACGGTTTCCCAGGCGATCGCGCAGCTCCAAGCGCTCGGGGTGGTCAAAGCGGAGCCGGGCCGAGGCACGTTCGTCCTCGGCCGAGACCGGGGTCCGGAACCCGACTATTCGTGGCAATCGCAATCCCTCGGTCACGCCCGGGTCGACGCGCGCAGGACCTCCCGGCTGGGAGCCTACGGAACCGCCGACGACATCCAGCTGTCGTGGGGATATCTGGCACCCGAGTTACAGCCGCTCGAAGACTTGAGATCCTTGGGCGCTCGCGCCGCGCGAAGCCCGCGGGCATGGATGATGGCTCCCCCGTTCGGCTTACCGGATCTGCGCAGAGTCTTCTCCGAGGAGTTCCACACCGATCCGAGCGACGTGCTGATCGTGCCCGGTGGCCAGCAGGCGCTCGTCTACGCACTGCGCACGCTTGCCGAACCCGGTGCGACGCTGATAGCCGAGAGCCCCAGCTATCCTGGCGCGATGATCGCCGCGCAAGCGGCCGGTCTCGAGCTCGTCGCTGTGCCCGCGGACGCCGACGGCATCCGACCCGACAAACTCGCCGACGCTCTCGAACGCACACGCGCTACGGTGATCTATCTCCAACCCTGCTATGCCAATCCGACCGGTGCCGTGTTGAGTGCCTCTCGTCGCGAAGAGGTGCTCCGGCTCGCCGCCCGCCACGGGGCATTCATCATCGAAGACGACTGGGCCCGGCACTTGAGTATCGACGGCCGCGCGCCCGCGCCGCTGTTCACCCAGGATCCTGACGGTCATGTGGTTTCGATTGCCACCCTGAGCAAATCGGCTGCGCCCGGCCTGCGGGTCGCTGCGATTGCTGCGCGAGGACCGGCCGGCGAACGACTCCGGACAGCGCGCATCGCCGACGACATGTGTGTTCCTCCGTTGGTTCAGGAGGTCGCGTTGAGCCTGCTCACCTCCAATGCCTGGCCCCGGCACCTCAAGAGGCTCCGGTCGCACCTGGCGGAGCGTCGCGACGTGATGCTGGGAGAGATCGTTGCCACGCTGCCGGATGTGCGTGTCCCGCATACTCCCCAGGGCAGCATCCACCTCTGGGCCAAGCTGCCGGAGGGTACCGATACGGCGGCGTTGGCGGCCGCGGCCCAGGACGCCGGCGTACTGATCGGGGACGGTGGCCACTTCTACTTCGATGAGCCACCCGCGGCTTACATCCGCCTCTCGTACGGCGCCGCCTCGGTCCCGCAGATCAGCGAAGGCATCCGTCGGATCGCGCGGCTCATGGAGAGGCAATGAGCGCGACGTAACGCGGACGCGGCGCTTCTCGTCAATTATTTTCCGGGAGCGCGTCTCCCAGGTGTACGACCGTCGAGCGACGCACCGTCCTATGATAACGACATGTCCAGGTCATCGATGGTGGACTCGGTGCGACGGATCTCGGCGATCGTCGCCGACACCTCGCCGATGGATCAGCGTGCCGATGCCGTGCTCGACGAGTTGGCGGCGATCGTCGCGTATGACGCCGCGCAGATCGCTGTCTGGAACCCGAGAACTTCGACCCATCACACTGTCGCCAGCCGCGGGTACACCGAGCAGATGCGCGTGGCGCTCAACGGGCCCCGGTATCGCACCGACCGCGTCTGGGGTGTCCTCGAGCAGCGAGCTGAACCGGTCTTCTGGAAGGATTGCCCCTTCGACCGGCGCGATTCGGAGTTCTACGTAGAGGCGGTGGAGGCTCACGGATTCCGTGAAGGCGGCACGATGTTGCTGAGGGCCATCGACGGTGTGTACCTGGGAATGCTGCTGCTGAACCTCGAGGCGGCCACCCCGCCCGCGGACGAGGTCCGGGAGATGCTCGGAATCGTCGGGGCCGGGATGACTCCCCTCGTCGATCGTCTCGCTCCGGCACGGCAGTTCGTCTCTATGCACTCACCGCAACGGCCGGCCGCGGCACTCGATCGTGTCCACGGGTGGGTACCGCTGACCCCCGAAGGTTTGCCGCCTCGGGCTCTGTTGGACACGATCACCGAGGTTCTGTCGAGGACGGACCGTCCGGTGCGCTTTCGCTGGTGTGACCGGGATGGAGATCGCCGCGGTCGACGATCACGGCTGCAACCGCTGACGGTCGAGTTGCTTCCCTTCGGCGGTTCGACATGTCGCGCAGTCGTGAGTTGGCGTCAGGAGCCACTTCCATACGGTCTGACCCGGCGTGAGCTGGATGTTCTTGCCGCGTTGGGGACGGGGGCTTCGAATGCCGCTATTGCGCAGGCACTGTCGACGAGTGTGCGAACGATCACCACGCACGTCGAACACATTCTTGCCAAGTTGTCCGTCTCCACTCGAACTGCTGCCGCCCTCGTCGCCGATCGTGAAGGGCTGCTCAGCGTTGGCGGAAAATACGTAATCTGACCGACGCGTCACGCCAGTGATGCAGATTACATTCTCCGCATCGGGCCACTCGGGTGGTCGGCGGAAACCGTCCCGCTGATCGTCTCGATCCGGTCCGAGGCAGAGGACTGGGTGGAACCACCGGACCGAACCGGGCCCCCACCTCCGCCTACCTCGTCGTAGCTTCCGCTACGCGAATCAGCCCCACGCGAACCGTTGTGTTCGCGGCGCGAGGAGACACCGATGACGACATCTTCCGAACTCGACACCCTTACGGTAGCGGAGACCTCCCGCGCCGTTCGTGCCAAGCACCTCTCACCGGTGGAGACCACCGAGGCGGCGATCGAACGGATCGAACGGCGCAACCCGAGTCTGAATGCCGTGACATACAAGGGTTATGAGGATGCACGTACCCACGCGCGGCGGTTGGAAGCGCGGATCGCCCAGGGCGAAGACATCGGGGTACTGGCGGGTGTGCCCAGCCTCATGAAGGATCTGTTCGGATTCAAGCCCGGCTGGCCCGCGACACTCGGTGGCCTCTCGGCGTTGAGCCGCAACATCTCCGACACCTGGAGCATGTTCCCGGCACGCGTCGAGGCTGCTGGCAGCATCGTCGTGGGCCAGACCAACAGCCCCGCGTTCGGATTTCGCGGTACGACCGACAATGCAACCGTGGGCCCCACCCGGAATCCGTTCGATCCGACCCGGAATCCGGGCGGCTCGTCCGGCGGAAGCTCCGCAGCGGTAGCGGACGGAATGGTCCCGCTTGCAGGTGCAACCGACGGCGGAGGATCGATCCGCATCCCCGCCGCGTGGAGCGGAGTGGTGGGGTTTCAGCCGTCGGCAGGCCGCCTGCCCTTTGTCGCCCGGCCGAATGCTTTCGGAACCTCCTGCTTTCTCTATGAAGGCCCGATCACGCGCACCGTCGAAGACTCCGCGCTCGCGATGACTGCACTGCATGGGTTCGATCGGCGGGACCCGATCGCACTCGACGGAACCGTCGATTTCATGGGTGCGCTCACGCGAGGAGTGAAGGGCAAACGCATCGGATACACCACCGACTACGGGATCTTCCCGGTAGAGAAGCAGGTGCGGGATGTCGTGGACGACGCGGTACGCGCGTTCGAGGATCTCGGTGCCGTCGTCGAACCCATCGACTTCGGGTTCACCGTCTCGCAAGGTGAGCTGAGCGACATGTGGTCGCGGGTGACCGCGTTCGGCGTTTACGAGACGCTCGCTTCCCTCGCGGCGAACGGCGTCGACCTACGCTCGGAAACTCCGAGCGAACTGCCGGAATCGATGATGCACTGGGTCGATCTGGTGCCCACCCTCGGCGTGGACGATCTCATCCGGGATCAGCGAATGAGGACCAGCGTCTACGACCGCTTCGCGGACGTCTTCGCCTCCTACGACTACATCGTTGCGCCGACGCTGGCGTGCATGCCTGTACTGAACGGTGACGACGGAGAAACCCAGGGGCCGAAGGAGATCAACGGCGAGCCGGTGGACCCGCTGATCGGTTGGTGCATGACTTACTTCACGAACTTCACGGGAAATCCCAGTGCATCGGTGCCGGCCGGACTCTCGAACGGCCTACCGGTAGGCATGCTCGTCATGGGGCGCCGGCATGACGACGCCGGCGTCATGGCAGCGATTGCGGCCTTCGAGCAGGCTCGCCCCTGGTCCCACCACTACCGCATCCCGGCCACACGAACACTGTGACCGGACTGGAGGGGGAAGCGAGCATTCCTGTTCCTTCCCCCTCCGGATGGATCCACCCCACCCGACGCGACCAACGTCGGTCGCGACTCTGCGTGCTATCAGCCCCTGGAAGGTCAGTATGCCTACGACCGCGTCCTCTAGCGAACATCTGTCAGTCAAATATCGTCGATATTGCTCTGTCGGAACATTTCTCGGTGCCCTTGTCATCTGTGTGACCGCTCTGGCGGTCGCGCTGCTCCTCGAAGCTGCCGCCTCTGCACGCTCGAGCCCGGCGCGAAGCTATGAACAGTGGACCCCTCACGTTTCGACATCATGGACGGCGTGGTGGAGTTGGGTGCTCGGAGACTTCACCGAACCGACGTCGTACAAGAGTCCACTCGCGTCGGTAGGGTTGCTCGTGGGCGCTTTCGCCGCATATTTCCTGTGGCGGTCCTCGTCCCGGTTCGCCGGGACACCGGTTTCGTACGGGTTCGGTGCCCGCTTTCCCTGGATGATCGGAGCGGTGGTTCTGTCCTTGGTGGCGACGAATCTGCTGTTCCGTGGCCTACTCGTGGACGGAAAGTGGCAACCGACGTTCGTCGTCGTCGCCTCGGTCCCCGCCGCTGTCGTGCTGCTCTACGGGCGCGGCTGGGCAGTCTTGGGAACCGGTGCCGTCCTCGGAATCGTGACCGTACCGCCTCTTGCGATGCTGTTGATCGCGAACTTCTGTGCTCCAAACGGTATCCCGAATGTCGTCGGCATCGTTTCGGCGATGGCCCTCGGGGGCGTGATCGCATGCGCGACGTGTCGCTTCTTGCCCTGGATGAGGGTGCCCGACGATGCACCGCCGGTGCACGGAGCCGGTCGAGTGGACGCCAGGCGGAGTGAAGCTGCATGGACTGTGCGGCGCGTGCTCGCCGACTTCTCTGAGGCACAGTTCATCGGCAGCGAATGGGCCGGGGGACTGATGATCGTCGGCGCGTGCGCCGGATTCCTCATCGATCCGTCCTTCGCCGGCTATGGCCTCGAACTGTTACCCCGGATACTGTTCGCCCAGGTACTCACTTCCGCCATCGGGGTGGTGCTGTGGCGGCAGTGGTATCGCGGTGGGGGTTGGACTGCGACCTACGTTCCTGTGGTCTCGAGCGCACCTACCGCAGTAGTCGCCTTCGGCGGCAGTTGGTCTGCACTCGTCCTGGGTGCAGCTATCGGCGCCGCACTCGGGGCTCCCGTCGCCCGGCTGCTCGCAAAGCTGATTCCTCCGCTGTTCCATCCGTTCATCGCAAACGTGACTTCGATGGCTGTGACCACTCTCGTCGTGTACTGGTCGCTGATGTTCATCCTCTGACGTTCGGGGCGTCCGGTGCTCGTGTGAACTCTGCTCGGTCACACTGCGGCGAACTGCATCCACGATTCGCCGAGTCGCCGCACCCCTACTTCGAGATCGGCCGTGGACTTGTAGAACACCAGGCGGAGATGGTCATCGCCGCTGCCATCCGCGGTGAAAGTGGACCCTGCGGCGATCAGTACACCGTTCCTGCGGGACTCGACAGCAAACTGTGTTGCCGAGCCGTGTGGCAGCGCAATCCACAGCGACCAACCCTCGGCTGGAGTGTACCACCTCCACTCGGGAACAGGTGCCCGGAGGAGTGACTGGGTTAGGTGCA
Source organism: Rhodococcus zopfii NBRC 100606 = JCM 9919 (assembly GCF_001895025.1). GTDB lineage: Bacteria > Actinomycetota > Actinomycetes > Mycobacteriales > Mycobacteriaceae > Rhodococcus > Rhodococcus zopfii. The sequence continues at coordinate 6,967 of NZ_BCXI01000002.1, read as the reverse complement.
GTCTCTCGGCTGCCTCGAGCCTTCGCCGCGCTGCGATCTCCGTATGGTGGTGCAACAGTTCGAGGGAGACGACCTGGGCGATCAGCGATGTGCCCAGATCTTCGACGCCCTTGAGCCGAGCGAGACGCTCGGCGAGGGGAGCAGGCGCGCGCAACCATCCGACTCTGAGTCCGTCCCACAACAGCTTGCCGACTCCACCGATCGTGATGATCGGTGCATCCGGATTTACGGCGGCCAAAGGTGCCCGTTGAACGCTGTTCCGCGACAGTCCCGCGTAGACGTCGTCGTCGACGATCACCGTGGAGGACGCGGAAGTCAGATCGACGACGTGCTGTCGTTGTCCATCGGTCATGGCGGTGCCGGTTACGGAATGACAGGCCGACATCGTATAGATCAAATCCGGCCGGTGGCTCCTCATTGCTTCCGTGAGTTGGTCGGAATCGAACCCTTCGGCACCGGAGTGGATCGAGACGATGTGCGCAGAGCGCGAGCGCATCTGGTCCAACGCCCCTAGATAGGTGGGACTTTCGAGTACCACGGATCCATGCGGACGCATGAAGAGCCGGCACGCCAATGCGAGTGCTTGTTGCGCACCCGAAGTCACCACTATCTCGTTCGATCGGGTGGGTAGTCCTCTGGCTGTGTACCACTCGGCGATCCACTGTCGCAGATCGGGCAGCCCGTGCAGATAGTGCACTGCACTGTCTGCGAGCCGTACCACCTCGGCTGCGCTCGATGTGACGGCGTCGTGGAGCTCGATCGGGGCAGGCGGCGTCGGGTTGACGAAATCGACAACTCGTGAGGGCACAGCCGAACCGGTCAGTGGGCCGCCGTCGGGGGTTTCGACCCAGTCCATCATCCTGGTCGCCCGCTTCTTCAACGGTCGGCGAGCGAAAGTCCCTCTTCCTGTGGTGCTCTCGGCCCATCCCGACTCCTTGAGTTGTTTGTAGGCCTGCACCACTGTCGTTCTGCTTACGGCGAGGGCGTCGGCTATGTCCCTCTCGCCGGGAAGCTTCTCGCCGACCCGTATGTGTCCGACGGAGATCAGTGCCTCGAAGCACTGCGCGATGCTCCGATACCGGGGTCCGGGAGCGCCTTCGGTCCGGAGCAGGTGCCAGATGATCGTTCTATTCATGGTCGTCAAGAAACAAGTCCAATCTCGCATGGGTGGCATCTTGTGTGCCGAGCATCACAGCTACATCATCGTTTGCAGAAGCCGCCACTGCAACCATGAAATGCGAGAGGCATATATGTCGAAACATAAATTCGATGCAGGAGTAGACGGGAAACCCGGTCGCCGGGTTTTGGTTATTCAGCACGTCGAATGCGAGCCGCCGGCAGTCTTCGAAGATGTACTCGTCGAACGTGGCATCGGAATCGATCGGATCGAGTTGGATCGGGGCGATGCGCTGCCCGACTGGCGATTGTACGACGCCGTCATAGCAATGGGTGGGCCGATGGGGGCGGTCGACGACGAAGAATTCCCCTGGCTCGCCGGCGAGCGGAAATTCATCGAAGATTCCGTAAGCGCCGGAATGCCCTACTGGGGCGTCTGTCTGGGGGCGCAGCTCCTCTCTGCCTCGTTCGGCGCCGAGATCTACACAGGCGAGACGCCGGAGGTAGGCATGAACGAGGTGTCTCTGACAGCCGCCGCCGAGAGCGACCCGGTGTTTTCTCGACTACCAGCCTCGTTTCCCGTATTTCAATGGCATTCCGACTCCTTCGTTCTGCCGGAGGGATTCGCTCGGCTGTGTGAATCGAAACTGTACGAGAATCAGGTCATTTCCCGCGGAGCGGCTTACGGGATCCAATTCCATGTCGAGGTGACGGAGTCGCTGGCGGCGGAATGGGGCGATATCCCGGAATACAAAGAGGCGTTGGAGTCTATTCACGGCGAGGGTGCCTCGGAAAGGGTACTCGAAGAGTTGAGGCTGAACATCGACGGAAATATGAAAATTGCCAGGAACATCTTCAGTGCATGGCTCGATACTTTTGTCGTTCGGTAAATCGATGCGCTCGTCAGGGAATGATCAGGAGAATTCATGTCCAGCTTGTCTCTCATGTTCGTGGGATCCGTCCTCCTCCTCAACGGACTCGGCCTGCTCGGTGTAGTCGGGCCGAAGGCGACAGCCCCCGTCAACGTGTTCATCGGCTCGGCCCTGGTGATCACGGTGTTGTCTGCGGTGCTCTCGGGGCCGACTTCGGGGAGCGGGCAGCTCGACGTCGTGCTGGGTGCCACGGGTTTCCTGCTCTTCGCCTTCACCTATCTCTACGTGGCGTTCAACAACTTCGGAAGTCTGCCCGGGAACGGTCTCGGCTGGTACTGTGGATGGGCCGCCTTGGTGTCCGTGTTCCTGGCTGTGGTCAATTTTGTCCGATTCTCGGACGTGAAGTTCGGGTTCATCTGGCTGTCCTGGGTGATCTTGTTCTCGGCCTTCTTCTTCGTCCTCGCGTTGGGGCAGGGATGGCTACAGCGCCCGACTGGCTGGCTGGCGGTGCTGCAGGCGGTCACGACAACCACGATTCCGGGTGCTCTGCAGCTCACGGGGACTTGGGAAGAAGTGAATTCAACGGTGGTGGCCACCGTTCAGATCGTCGTCATCGCCGTCTTTCTCGTACTGGTCGCCCGCTCCAAGGCCACTCCTCCTGAACCGGAAATGCTCCGCGATACAAGAGATCTCGAACTCCAGCGGTGACGTGCGCACCACGATCACCCCATCAAGAACCCGAATCGAGAAGCAGATGACCACATCGCGAGTGGAGCCGGGATTCTACTCGATCTCCGAGCTCCAAAATGCCTACCGAACAGGAGAATACACGCCGTCCGAGGTGATCGACGACATTCTTCGCCGCGCGAGCACCTTCGAGTCGTTGAACATATTCATCACTCTGGATGAAGACGGATGCAGAGCACAGGCAGAAGTGGCGACACGAGCGCTCGAACGTCACGGACCGACTCCGGAGATGCCCTTGCTGGGTATCCCTGTCACAGTCAAGGACCTGATTCGGACCCGAGGTCTGCGCACGACGCGTGGATCTCTCGTCACGAAAGACTTCGTACCCTACGAGGATTCTCCATCTGTGGCACGGTTACGGGAAGCGGGAGCGGTGATTGTCGGAAAGACCAACACGAGTGAAGGTGGCTGGAAGGGCGACGCGGCCAACCAACTTGTCGGTCCGTCGCTCAACCCGTGGGCATACGAGCGCTCTGCCGGCGGCTCGAGCGGAGGGGCTGGTGTCGCCGCAGCGATGGGCTTCGGGCCCGTTGCGGTCGGGACGGATGGCGCCGGCAGCGTACGGATACCTGCAGCCTTCTGCGGGGTTGTGGGCTTCAAACCGACCCTGGGACGCATCCCGTACTGGCCGCACTCGTCCGACGGCCTGTCCCACATCGGGGTCCTCACCCGCAGCGTCGAGGATGCCGCTCGATCGGTAGCTGTCATGAGCGGTCCAGATTTTCGAGATCGTTCGAGCAACATCGGCGATCAGACCGGTACTCCGATACAGACCGGCACCGGCGCGCGTGCACTGCGAGTAGGTTTCACGAGTTCGCTCGGAAGCGCAAGGCCGGAGGCATCCGTGGAGGGCGCACTCTTCGACGCAGTGGCGCTGTTGCGTGAGATCGGCTACGAAACAGTCGAAGTCGACATCGACCTTTCGGATCCTTACGAAATTCTCGATACAATTTGGGCCGGTCACGAGGCCGCGAGTTACTGGGACAACTTCGACGAGATCGTGCACCTACTCGACCCGGGGTACGCGAGATTGATTCAGCGGGGGCGGGACCTCGGCGCCGGTCAACTTGCGCGCGCACACGATCTTCGCCACGACTACACGATGGCCTTGCGGGCAGCGACCCGCGAGGTTGATGTCCTCTTGACGCCGACCACGCCGATCACTGCATTTCCGTCCGATCAGGGTGAGGCCGTCGTCGTCGACGGGAAGGTCTCGGAGGGGCTCTCGTGGACGCCCTACACGTATCCCTTCAACCTGACGGGCCAGCCCGCGATCAGCATGCCGGCTGCTCTCGATCCTCGCGGACTTCCGATCGGGATCCAGTTCGTGGGGCGGTTCGGCGACGATCACCGTGTCCTCGACATCGCGGCCGACTACGAGGCCAACCGGCCGTGGAAGCCGGCGTATCCAGAACTCATCAAGCACTCGACCTACTGAAGGAATCCACATGTCCGAAAGCATCAGCACCGCGACACTGAAGAATCTGAGCACCGGCCGTTCGGGGTTCATCGAGATGCACAGTTTGTGGACACCTCGGCAGAAGGCGAAAGCCGCCGAGATCCTTGCACAGATCGAAGAAGACGGACTGGAGGTGATCCGCATGTCCTTCTGTGATCCGCACGGCCTCTCGCGAAGCAAGGCAGTGACCGCCTCTTCGTTCGCATCGGTCCTGAGGAATGGGATCGACTGCAGCCCTGGTCCGTTCATCTTCGATACCGGATTGGACCTGGTGTTCAATCCGTTCGAGCGCGGTGGCGGACTCAATGACGACGAGATGACCGGTGCCGGCAGCTTTGTGCTGGTGCCGGATCCGGAGACATTTCACGTCCTCCCTTGGGCGGACAAGGCGGGATGGATCATCGGTGACGAATACTTCAAATCCGGCCGCCCGGTGCCTTTCTCGTCACGACAACTGCTGAAGCGGATGTTGGGGGAGGTCGAGGCACGAGACTTGCAGTACGTCGTGGGTCTCGAGGTCGAATGGTATCTCACCCGCCTGATCGACCTGAAGAACGATCTCGAGTCGGTCGGCGGTTTCGGGTCGCCGGGTGCCGCGCCGGTCGTCGCACCGGTGAACCTGGGTTATCAGTTCAACAGTGAGAATCTGATCGATGAAGTGGAGGGACTGATTCGAGAGATTCGCTCCACGCTTCTGTCGTTCGGGATCCCGCTACGCACGACAGAGCACGAGTCCGGCCCGGGCCAGATGGAGTTCACGTTCGATCCGATGCCGGCGCTCGAGGCCGCGGACGCGATGCTCCTCTTCCGGACCACGGTCAAGCAGCTTTGCGCTCGTGCCGGCTACCACGCGACATTCATGTGTGCTCCTGCGCTCAGTGGGTTCGATGCGAGTGGATGGCACTTGCATCAGTCGCTCTTCGACAGGGGTGTCGGTGAGAACGTGTTCGTGGCTCAGGGAGAGGGTGAGTTCGTTTCCGAGTTCGCCACACACTTCGCCGGCGGGCTGGTCCATCATGCGGCGGCTACTGCGATCTTCGCGGCGCCGACGGTGAACGGTTACAAGAGATTCAGTGATCGATTCTCGCTCTCACCCGACAGGGCGACTTGGTCTGCAGACAATCGCGGAACCTATCTGCGGGTGCTGGGCGGTCCCGGGGACCCTGCAACCCACTTCGAGAACCGGCTCGGTGAACCGGCAGCCAATCCGTACTTGTACATGGCCTCTCAGCTGATTGCCGGGCTGGACGGGGTGGACAACAAGATCGATCCAGGACCGCTGACCGACAACCCGCACGAAAAGGACCTGCCTCGTTTGCCGTCGAGCCTGGCGCAGGCAGCGGATGCTCTGGACGCCAGCGAGTTGTTCCGGCGCAGCGCCGGCGACGCCTTCGTCGACTTCTATCTGGGGCTGAAGCGAAACGAGTGGCGCAGATACATCCAGTACCTGGAGGAGAACGGAATTCGCGAAGATCAGAACACCGTGACGGAGTGGGAGCAGCGCGAGTACTTCCGCAGCTTCTGATCGGGGTACCCCCGCCGCTTTCCCGGCGGCGGGGTTCCCGATTCATTCTGAGATTCACTGCTGGATGGTTAGATTCGGTGTTGGAAGGATTGAATGTCTGAGATGAGTGGTTCCCAGCAGGTCGGCGATGTGTTTGCTCCCAGCCTGGAGTTTGCGACCGTGGCCAACGCCGGTCCCGAACTGCAGGCCGCCGCCGACGCCGACCGCCTCGCGTTCTGGGACACCCAGGCCCGGCGCCTCGACTGGGCGAGGCCGTGGAGCGAGGTGCTGGACTGGTCCGACGCCCCGGTCGCGAAGTGGTTCGTCGGTGGAGAGCTCAACGTCGCCTACAACTGCGTCGACCGCCATGTGCTGGCCGGCAACGGCGACCGCGTCGCCATCCACTTCGAAGGCGAACCGGGCGATACCCGCTCGCTGACCTACCACGATCTGCTCGCCGAGGTGTCCAAGGCCGCCAACACCTTCACCGAACTCGGCCTGGTCGCCGGCGACCGCGTCGCGATCTACATGCCGATGATCCCCGAGGCGATCATCGCGATGCTCGCCTGCGCCCGCCTCGGTCTGACGCATTCGGTGGTCTTCGGCGGCTTCTCCTCGCACGCGCTGCGCTCGCGCATCGACGACGCGCAGGCCAAGCTGCTGGTCACCGTCGACGGCCAGTGGCGTCGCGGTGCTCCCGCCCCGCTCAAGGCCGCTGCCGACGAAGCGGTCACCGGTGCGGAGTCGATCCAGCACGTGCTCGTCGTCAAACGCACCGGCATCGACGTCGAATGGACCGAAGGCCGGGACCTGTGGTGGCACGAGACCGTCGACAAGGCCTCCGATCAGCACACCGCGCAGCCGTTCGACGCCGAGCACCCGCTGTTCATCCTCTACACCTCCGGCACCACCGGAAAGCCGAAGGGCATCATCCACACCTCCGGTGGCTACCTCACCCAGGCCTCCTACACCCACCACAACGTCTTCGACCACAAGCCGGGTACGGACGTGTACTGGTGCACCGCCGACATCGGCTGGGTCACCGGCCACACCTACATCGTGTACGGGCCGCTGTCCAACGGCGTTACGCAGGTCGTCTACGAGGGCACCCCCAATTCGCCGAACGAGCACCGGCACTTCGAGATCATCGAGAAGTACGGGGTGTCGATCTACTACACCGCCCCGACGCTGATCCGCACGTTCATGAAGTGGGGTCGCGCGATCCCCGACGCCCACGACCTGTCCTCGATCCGGCTGCTCGGATCGGTC
>NZ_BCXI01000001.1 GCF_001895025.1 Rhodococcus zopfii NBRC 100606 = JCM 9919 | reverse complement strand
ATACGACTTTGCCGGGGCCCTGGGTCCGACCCCTACACCCAATGGAAGAGTCGGACCCCGGTCCGACACGGACAGCGACCGGCAGGAGGTCACTGAGATTTCACCGATCCGGGCGCAGTCTGAAGTGGTGAGCTGCTGACAGGTGACCACTGCTGTTGAGGACACGGACTGCGCGAGAGGTCTCGCAACGTAGACGGTGGCCTTGCCAGTCGCCCCCGGGGATAGGTGATCGGCTTGTGAGATGCCGCGCCCGCGAGCGCTGTCCATCAGGTCGCCGCACCAACCCCGAGCTCACCGACAGGGACGACGCCGACACAGGGAGGACACCACACGGGTATCATCTGCGGAATCGATTGGGCCGAGACACACGACGACATCGCCCTCGCCGACGACACCGGACACATCGTGGCACGAGCGCGAATCGGCACCGGCGCAGACGGATTCAATACACCACTTCGGCTGATCGCCGAGAACGGAGGAAGCTCGAAGGACACTCCGATCGCGATCGAAACCGAAAAGAACCGCTTCGTCGTGGCCCTCGCCGAGGCCGGCTTCACCGTCTATCCGATCAACCCACGGGCGGTGGCCCGCTACCGCGAACGCCACGGCCAGGCCGACGGCAAATCGGATCCCGATGACGCCGCGGTTCTGGCGAACATTCTGCGCACCGACCAGAACACGCACCGACTGCTGCCGGCCATCAGTGAGCACGGACGAGCGGTCAAGGCACTGGCCCGCCAACATCAGGAGGCCATCTGGGCCCTGCATCAAACCATCAGTCGGCTCCGGTCGGTATTGCTTGAGTTCATCCCAGTCTCTGCAAGCTTTTCCGAACTTGAAGCACCGCGCCGCACTGACCGTTCTCACCGCTGCGCACACCCCGTCGACGGGTCGCGAGCTCACCCGCCGACGTCTCGAGAGTCTTCTCGGACGTTGCGACCGGCGCAATGATCCACGCCTCGTCGAACAGATCCTCACCGAGCTGAAGGCACCGACGCTGCGGCAGCCGCCGCAGGTCGAGGCCGCCCTCGGGCAGGCGGTCCTCGGACCGCTGTGCATCATCGCCTCGATGCACCAGGCCGTCGACGGGCTGGAAGAGGAACTGGGCCGAACGAACGAGGTCGCGCAGCGGGTGGCGATCAGGCCGAGCAGTGCCCCGATCGTCGAGGCGCCGAAATGCCCTGTGGTGTAGTCCATCGCGCCGAACACACCGGCACCAGGGATGTTGCATAATGCACGACGGTGAACAGGATCTCGGCCGTCGTTCGCTCGGCTGCGTCCTCGGACGTAATCCCGGCGGTGGGTCGCCGTCGCTATCGTGTGTTGTGATGGTTGATGAATCCGCGTTCACGGGCGTTGCTCGACTTCGGCTAGGGCTGCACGTTCTCGTCGTGGTTCTGGCGTTGATCGTGCTGCTGCGGGCGGTGCTGCTCTCGGAAGCGTCGGTGGGATGGATCGGTCCGCTGACCGCGGTGTTCGTCGTCGTTCACATCGTGGGTGCCAGTACCTTGCGCGCTCCCGTTGCGCGATTCGCCTGGCTGGGAGCGTTGTGTGCAGTGTGGGTTGCGATGGCGCTCCTCGGCGCCGATGCGGCGTATGTGTCGTTCGGACTCATCCTGCTCTTCATGACCGAGGTGCCACTGATCCCCGCGGTGTCAGCGGTGTCGGTGATCACCCTCCTCAACACCGTGATCGCCGTCCAAACTCGAGGCCAGTGGGGTGGTGCACTAGTCGGGTCGATGTTGGGTGCCGTCGTGGGTGTCGTTGTTGGGCTGGGGTTCCGGGTGCTGTTCCGCGAGACGGAGCGACGGCAGCAACTGATCGAAGATCTACACCGCACCCGTGCAGAGCTTGCGGAGACGGAACGAACCGCGGGTGAACTGGCCGAACGTGAGAGGTTGGCCAGGGAGATTCACGACACCGTTGCACAGGGGTTGAGCAGCATTCAGATGCTGCTGCACGCCGCTGAGACTGAAGACTTGCCGACCGGCGCAGCGGACAAGATCGTATTGGCCCGGCGAACTGCCTCGGCGGGGTTGGCAGATGCGCGCCGCCTGATCGCGGCTCTTTCGCCTGCAGACCTGGCGGGAAACTCGCTCGTCGATGCGCTGGACAGGGTGTGCGACCGGGCGGCAGGGGGACAATGCACAATCGGGCTCCTTGTGGAAGGGCAAGCAGTGTCCTTGCCGATGCCGGTGGAGTCGGCTCTGGTACGCCTCCTCCAGGGGGCGGTGTCGAACGTCGTGCGCCATGCCGAGGCCCGCAACGCCGTAGTCACCCTCAGCTATGGTGCCGACGCCGTGCATCTGGACGTGGTCGACGACGGTCACGGATTCGACACCGCAATCCTCGCCGATCCCTCCGCACACCACTTCGGACTCAATGCCATGCGAACCCGTGTCGAGCAACTCGGCGGGCGTTGGTCCATCGAGTCCGAGCCTGGGCACACCGCGATGTCGGTGGCGTTCCCGCTCACACAACAGGAGGAGGAGTCGCGATGATTCGGCTCGTGCTCGCGGACGACCACGAAATAGTGCGCGCAGGATTGCGCGCATTGCTCGAACGACACTCGGACGAATTCGAGATCGTCGCCGAGGCGTCCACCGGCGAAGACGCCGTTGCGTTGTGTCGAGACACGGAGGTCGACCTCGTACTCATGGATCTGCGGTTCGGAACCGGACTGAGCGGCGTGGAGGCGACCAGCCGGATCCGGTCGCTGCCGGACGCACCTCGGGTCCTGGTGGTGACGAACTACGACACCGATGCTGAGATCCTGCGCGCGATCGAAGCCGGTGCCAGCGGCTATCTACTCAAGGACACCGCACCGGCGGAACTCTTCACGGCAATCGTCGCGGCAGCAGGGGGCGCGAGTGCGCTCTCCCCGGCAGTTGCCGCGAAACTGATGGCGCAGATGCGTGGTCCCGCGGCGACCCTCACCCCACGTGAAGTTCAGGTGTTGGAGGCTGTCGCAGTCGGATACTCCAACCGGGAGATCGCACACCGCATGTTCCTCAGCGAGGGCACCGTGAAGACGCATCTGACGAACGCGTTCGGCAAGTTGGGGGTGCGGTCGCGGACAGCGGCGGTCGCGCAGGCACGCGCGCGGGGGATTATCGGCGAAGCCACCGACCATCCTTGACGTTTGTTCGGCAGCAGGGACTTCCAGCGATCGCAGGGGTAGACGGGTCGTCGTCGCTGAGAGGGCGGGCTGGGCTCGAGCGGTGTTGCTCCACGCCATCTCTATCCAAAGTCGTAGATGAATCGCACCGTTCTGCGGATGTGCCCGAATCCGGAATCCGGTCGGATGGAAGGTGTGAAAATACTTGTCGATTCCGCGTTCGGGTACGCCGTCGCGGGTCTGGCGTCGGGCCTGTACTACCGGGAACTGACCAAGGCTCAGGACTTCGACGGCCCGACTCAACTGTCCACCGTGCACACCCATTTCCTAGTTCTCGGGGTGCTGTTCCTGCTGATCGTTGCCGTCTTCGAGCGCCTGTTCGTGCTCTCGGCCAGCCCGCTCCACCGATGGTTCACCGTCACCTTCCACGCCGGCCTGATCCTCACGGTGTCGATGCAGCTCGTCCACGGGACCATGCAGGTCTTCGGCAAGGAAGGGTCGGCCGCGATCTCGGGGATTGCCGGTATAGGTCATGTCCTGCTGACCGTCGCCTTCGTCGTCTTCTTCCTCGCACTTCGAAGCGCAGTCGTGCGCGCGCCCGAACACCGCGACTTTCGCGAAATAGCGAGCACATCAACGAATGTGGAGGAAGTGGCATGAGTGACCAGCCTCAACGTCCGGCGGCGACGTCGGATGCCCGCATTCTCGTGCGGGCGTTCCGTATCGTGGCAACGCTGGAAGCGGTGACCTGGCTCGGGTTGCTGATCGGCATGTACCTCAAGTGGATCGCGAAGAGCACCGAGGTCGGCGTTCGAATCTTCGGATCCCTGCACGGCGCAGTGTTCGTGACGTTCGTCGTGCTCTCGATCGCGATGTACGTCCGGCTCGGCTGGCGCCCGCGGACCCTACTGTTGGCGTTGGTCTCTTCGCTGCCGCCGTTCGCCACGATCGCGTTCGAGGTGTGGGCTGCCCGTACCGGGCGTTTCGTCCCGGGGGCGGACCGCTACTCCGACTTCCCGTCCCGCTATCCGACGTCGGTGCGATGAACGCTTTCCAGTCGGGATTGGATGCCACGATATGACATCACGCTTCATGAACACCCTCTTCGGATCCCGGCGTCGGGCCGGTATCGCCGTGCTGCTGTGGATCATCCTGGTGGCTGTCCTCGCAAGCGCGGCCCCCGCCTTGGAGGACGTCGAAAACAACACGGGTGCAAACGATCCGCCCGCTTCATCGCAATCCGTGCAGGCTGCCGAACTCGCTGCCCGCGAGTTCCCTCGCAATGAGGGCACCCCGGCAATCGTCGTCGTGCACGGCGCCGACGGGGTCGCGACGGCGGCGGCAGTGGAGCGGATCGTCACGAGCATTGACGGTGCGAGAGCCGACAATCCCTCGATCGCCGCTGTTGTCACCGCCGACAGTCCTGGCGGTGCCAATCTGCGCACCACTGACGGTGGCAGCGAGATGATTGTCGTGTCGCTGACCGGCAACCCGACCGACAGTTCGTTCCAGGACACGGTCGGTGTGCTTCGCGATCTGGTCGGCGAGGCCGCCGGGCCTGCTGACGCGGCGGTCACCGGGCCTGCAGGAATCGCCACCGACACCGTGAAGGTGTTCAGCAGCGGCGACAAGATCCTGCTCCTCGGAACGATCCTGCTGGTCGCGATCATCCTCCTGGTGATCTACCGGTCGCCGGTCCTCGTGGTTGTGGCGCTGGTCGGTGTCGGTGTCGCGATGCGGCTCGCCGAGACGGTGGGCGCGATGATGGCCGACGCGGGCTGGTTCGACATCAGTTCGCAGACCGCGTCGATCATGACCGTGCTGCTGTTCGGTGTCGGTACCGACTACGCACTGATCGTCACCGCCCGCTACCGCGAGGCCCTCGTCGAGGAACCGGATCGCCCGGCCGCCATGATGCGGGCGTTGCGGGGAGTGTCCGAGGCGATCCTGTCGAGTGTCTCGACTATCGTCCTGGCAATGCTGGCTCTGCTGGCAGCGGTCTCTCCGGCCTTGCGCGGGTTCGGCCCGTATCTCGCGCTGGGCGTCGCGTCGATGGGGCTTGTCGGTTTCACCTTCACCCCTGCGCTCATGTTGCTCTTCGGAGGAAAGCTGTTCTGGCCGTCCACAACCCAAGCAGCCGCGGGCCGCGCCGGTGGCAAAGTCTGGGAACGGGTCTCGGACCTGGTCGACCGATCGCCGAAGGCGGTATTGGTCTCCACGCTTCTCGGCCTTCTCGTGATGACCGCGGGCCTGACCGGCTACCGTGAAAGCTTCGACTTCATCAGCGGATTCCGCATCGATACCCAATCCGAGGCCGGTCAGAACATGATCGCAGACGCGTTCGGGCCTGGGGAGATCGCACCGTCGAGCGTGTATGTCACCACGCCGTCCGGGACGACGCCCTCCCCGGACTGGAACAGGATCGCTAGCGGTCTGGCGGACGTGGACGGGGTGGCCCGAGTGGGTGAGTATCCCGCGGTCAGCGCCGAAGGGACCACCGCAGCATTCCAAGTCACCTTCACCGACAACCCCTACAGTCCTGAGGCAATGGACCGCGTGGACACCCTCGCTTCCGCCGCTCAGTCTGCAGCGGACAGTGCTGGGATAGAAAACGCGCAGGTCCTCGTTGGCGGAGAAACGGCTCACTCCGTCGATATCCGGGCGGCGCTCGATCGCGACAACTGGGTCGTTGCCGCACTGGTACTCGTGATCGTCGCCGCGGTACTGGCACTGCTGCTGCGGTCCGTGCTCGCACCTGTGTACCTGATCGGGACGCTGGTGCTGTCGTTCACCGCGACACTCGGGCTCACGACCTTCATCACTGTCACGCTGCTCGGGGACGCTGGGATCGGGAACCGGGTTGCGATCTACATCTTCGTGTTCCTGGTCGCGCTCGGTGTCGACTACACCATCTTCCTGATGAGCCGCTACCGGCAAGAGCTTTCGGCACATCCACCACGGGCGGCCCTGCGGGTGGCGCTTACCCGGTCTGGTGGGGTGATCTCATCCGCGGGGCTCATTCTGGCAGCCACCTTCGCTGTACTGACCACCCAACCGATCCGGGAACTGTTCCAGTTCGGTCTCGCGATGGCCATCGGCATCCTACTGGACACCTTCGTTGTCCGACCGTTGCTCGTTCCTGCGATCATGCGACTGATCGGGGACAAGGCGCTATGGCCGAGCATGCCTGAGAACGTGTTTGAGAACCCGGTAGATGTCACGCAGACCGGGCGAGCCGGCGGGACATGGTCACGATCATGACGATGTACACCATCGCTTCGTGATTCTGCGGACGGGTCTCGTAATCGCGGACGCAACGGCGGTGCTGGCTGATCCACGCGACGGTCCGCTCAACCACCCACCTGCGGGGAAGAACCGCGAATCCGGTGGTGTCGGCGGTGCGCTTGACAACCTCGACCGCAAGAGCCAGAACGTGTTTCGCCCAGACCGCGACCGGACGTTCCGGGCGAAGACGGCGTAGACCGTCATCGCCGGCGGGAACTCCGACGGCAGTTGCCGCCCGCACGATACCGCCCCGAACCACGGAGAAGATCGCGTCGAGAATGCGACGACGCCAGGGCTTTGGGTTGTCCCCGCGTCCGGAGAGGTTGCCGGGAGGTGGGAGCAGCGGCTCGAGAATCGCCCATTGTGTGTCGGTGACCGATTGTGAGGGATGCACCCGGCAACGGTGCCCGCCGTCTTCGTTGGGGGCACGACGGGCACAGCGCGATGAACGATGTCGATGATGACAACGTGGACTCCTGGTCGGGTCGTGGCGTAAGCCCCTCCTGACCTACCATGAGTTCACTTCTTTTCCTACATCCACGCTGGTCACCTCAAGCATCAGAGTTCGCAAACACCTTCCCAGGCGATCCCCACCGAGCTCGCGTCCCGCAAGCCCGACCTGATCACGTCCGTGGACACGATCGCACGGGTCGGCGACCGGGTTGCCGAGATCGCGGCGGCCATCCGGCCCGGGGTCACCGAGTTCCTCGAACGGGAGCCAGGGTTCTCCTCCCATTTCAACGCGGGGAAGAAGGATTTCGGCTACACGGGCGCCAATGTGCCCTTGCTGCTCAAAGGTCTTGCCCGGATCAGTCAGGCGGGCAGCTTCCTCAGCGCCTATGTGTGCGACCTCAGCCGCGCCCGGTCAGGATGTGACCTTGCGCGGGGTGTCGATCGGCACGGTCTTCCGCGGCGGCGGAATCTGGGGCAGCGTCGACGTCTTCCCGCGGGTGCCGTGCGACTGTCCGCTGCCTCGGCGCCGTCGCGACCGGACTGCCCGGAGCCGTTCCTCAATACGCACTGCCCTGACCCGCAATTGCTTCCCCGCGGCGCGGCGGCGGCACCACGGCCCGCGGGAGACGACACCGACAAGTCGGCCCCGGGTAGCGACCCGCTCGGCCGGACCGGTCCGACACCGCAGGTCCGCCGCACCGCGTCCGCCGGGTGCTCGCCGGGCTGCTCGTCGGCGCGGTGTGCGCCGGAGCGGGGTTCGCCTGCTGGCGCATGTATTCCGATGCGGTGGTGGACCGCGCCGCGCCGTAGGCGCTCGAGACCGCGAGGAACTACGCCGTCACCCTCACCAGCATCGAGGCCGGCGACATCGACCGGAACTTCTCCGACGTCCTGGCCGGAGCGACGCGGGAGTTCCGCACATGTACTCGCGGTCCAGTAGCCAGCTCGAGCAGATGCTGGTGGACAACAACGCCACCAGCATGGGCACGGTAGCGGACGCCGCGGTGCGGTCGGCGGCCGACGACGAGGTCGTCGTCCTGCTCTTCGTCGACCGGACGATCACGAACGCCGCCAGCCCGAAACCGCGGGTCGACCGCAGCCGCGTGGTGATGACGCTCGACATTGTGGACGGACGCTGGCTCGTGGACAGGGCCGACCTGCTCTGACCTGCACCGCGCTCCTCACACTCGCGCCGAACACGGGAGCAAAGGGTGCCGTCCGCCTGCGGGGCGAGCACTTCCACGTCCCCGAACTCGGTTGCAGCAGGCTGTTCCACCGGCCGCGGGCACTCCGGGCTGTCCCGACCGCCACGGGGCTCACCGTGCCTGACCGAACTCGCGCAGCCTCCGGTGCGGTACAGTGGCGTTGCTTCACGAGTTGCCGTCGCCAAGCCCCGACTGGACGGCACACCAACCCCACGCTCGCGGGTGGTTCGGGTGACGAAGCGGTCCGAGACCGACCGGCTCGGACAGGAGCGCCCCGCCCCGGGGCTTACCCGGAGGACCACGATGATTCTCGTTGCCCGTTCGATCGTCCGCGCCGCCGCCGCTACGTGCAACTCGTTTCACGACGGACATCACGCGCACCACATACGTGCCCGGCACGCCCTCGGCGACCGCGACCTTGCGGTACACGCACTTGTCGAGATCCTGGACGACAAGACGGTCCAATTGTCCTGGGACGGAAATAGATGCACGTTCCGTCACCATGATGTCGACGCGATCGGGCAGGCTCTCGCGCTGGGCGGGGGCATCGGTGAATGGATCCCGCGGTGGCGCGTACTGGTTCTTCCGGACCGGGAACCCGACGGTCGCATCGTGTTCACGCTGTGCGACCCGGAACACTGGACCGACTGCACCGGTCCGTAACCCGCGGAGTGTCCGCCGGGCCGGGGATTCCTCGAGCCTGAACGGCGTCAGGTGTTCACCGGGAGGAGGAGCTCCGGCGAGTTGTTGCGCGGATTGTTCACCGCGGTACTCACCTCGTACGGCTGCAGATGCGGTTCCGGGATCGAGTTGAGCAAGGCGTCGACGTCGTCGCGATCGGTGAGGGTCGGGTCGAGCCACGGCCCGACGAACGGCTCCGGCAGCAGCACGGGGCAGCGGTCGTGGATGTGCCCGGCAACGTCGGTCGCCGGTCGCGTGAGTACCGTGCACGTCCACAACCATCGATCGGGATGATCTTCGGGCAGTTCAGGATTCGGCCACAGCTCATACAGGCCTGCCATTGCGATCGGCTTGTCGGCGTGCAGGAAGAACGGAATCTTCCTGCCGTTCTCGTCCTTCATCCATTCGAAGTAGCCGTCGGCCGGGAGGATGCACCGCCGCCGCGCCGCGGCCGCCTTGAATGCGGGTTTGCTCGTGACGGTTTCGGACCGCGCGTTGATCATGCGGGATCCGATCTTCGGGTCCTTCGCCCACGACGGCACCAGACCCCACTTGACCGTGCTGTTGATCTGCCGGATGGGCTCGGCGTCGGGCTCGTGGCGCGGGGCACGTTCGAGCACGACGTTCACGTGCTGGGTGGGGGCGATGTTGTAGGACGGGGGCAGTTCGTCGCCGACCGTGGTGGCGGTGTCGTATGCCGCCAGCAGATCGTCGCGGGTGCTCATGCTCGCGTAGCGTCCGCACATCTTCTTCGTCCTCCTTCGAGGATCGGGCCTGTCCCCATCCTGCCGGACGGCACGCCGACCCGACGGGCAACCGGGCTCAGAGTTCGACGACGTCGAGCGCCCGGGTGAGATCGGCGATCAGGTCGTCGGCGTCCTCGAGGCCGATCGACAGGCGGATCATCGACCCGGTGATGCCGCGCCGTGCGCGTTCCTCGGGGGAGAGGTCGTAGTGGGTGGTGGTGACCGGTTGTGTGACCAGACTTTCCACACCCCCGAGGCTCGGGGCCAACGCGAACAGCTCGAGCCGGTCGACGACTTTCACCGTGGTGGCCGCGTCAGCGGCGAGCTCGATGGTGACGACCCCGCCGAACCCGGACATCTGCTTCGCGGCGAGGGCATGACCGGGAAAGCTCGGCAGCCCCGGATACAGGACCCGCGACACTCGCGGATCGGCCTCCATCGCTTCGGCAACCGCCTGCGCGTTGGCGTTGTGCTGCCGGACCCGCACGACGAGGGTGCGCAGGCTGCGCGAGAGCATCGCCGCTGTTTCCGGCGCGATCGTCGAACCGAAGCTCTTGCGCCAACCCTTCAGCGGTTCGACGAGTGCGGTTGCGCCGAGCACGAATCCGGCGGTGAGGTCGGAGTGTCCGCCGAGGTATTTCGTCGCCGAATACGAGACGAGATCGGCGCCGAGCTCGAGCGGTCGCTGGTTGATCGGCGAGGCGAAGGTGTTGTCGACCGCGACCTTCGCGTCGTGGCGGTGCGCCAGCTCCGAGATCGCGGTGATGTCGTGGATCCCCAGCGTCGGATTGGTCGGGGTTTCGAAGAACACCAGCTTCGCTCCGGCGCCGAGCACGTCCTCGAGCCGGTCGAGCTCGCCACCGAGCAGGAAGGTAGTCGAAATACCGAGCCGCGCGAGCTGATTGCCGAGCAGTTCCATGGTGCCGCCGTAGGCGTCGCCGACGCACACGATCCCGTCGCGGCCGTAGTGCGCGAACAACGCGGTTTCGGCGGCCATGCCCGAGCAGAACGCCAGCGCGCTCTCGGTGCCTTCGATCGAGGCCGTGGTTTCCTCGAGAGCGAAGATCGTCGGGTTCAGCCCGTAGCGGGTGTAGAGCGGGCCCTGGACGCGTCCGTCGGCGACGTCGAGCAACGCCTCGGTGTTCTCGAACGCGAAGGTCGTGGTGTTGTAGATCGGCAGGTGCGGCGCGCCGTGCGCATCGGTGACGTTGGCGCCGTGGATGGCCCGGGTCGACCGGCCTGCCGATGCATGTTTCACGCCTTCGCTCCGTTTCCGTGTGGTCCTGCCGAACGTGAACGAGTATCGCGGACGCGCGGTGGAGCGCGCGGAGTCGCCGTCGCCGGAACACCTGTCGCGAAGCCTGCGACCGCTCCGGGTCCGTCCGTGGCGTAGGGTTTTCGGTGTCTGCGTGGCCGTCGCGGTGACGGCTGTGCTCCTACAGGACCGACAGGACGATGGCCTCGAACGACCCTGCGCCGAACTCACCCGGACGCGGTGGCGAGCCGGACGACCGGCCCCACCCGCTTCCGCTGCGCACAGCCTTGCCGCGTCTCGCGCGCTGCGCCGGACGTACCGCACAGCTCCTCGCGGGGCAGCGACTGCACCTTCCGGCCGGAAACAAGGGCCGGACGATGACCTTCGCTGACGGCACCTCTGCGGTGATCTACCGGGAAACCGTCGCGGACCGCGCAGAGCCGACCGACCCCGTGATCCTCGTGGTCGAATTCCGGCTACGCGGTGTCCGCGGTCGTGGACATGCCCTGTTTCGGGCGGAAAGCCTGCTCAACACACCGCTGTTCGCGGGATTCCCCGGATTCGTCTCGAAGCTGTGGCTCACCGCAGACGAAGCCGGTCGGTACCGGGGGTTCTACCAGTGGGACGGTGCCGCCTCCGCGCGGGACTACGTCCAGGCCTTGTGGTGGGCGCTTGCGCTGGTCAGCGACCGCTCGTCCATCCGCTACCGCGTGCTGCCGGACCTGGTCCGTGACGACGTCCTCTCCGCCGCGGCCGGACAGCGGTGGAACACCGACACGGGCGCCGGTGTGTGGTGGCAGCTCAGCCACGTTTCGTGAGCCGCTTCGCAGACGCTGCGTGTGACGTGAAGCTCGTACACTTCGTCTGCGGGGAAGCCACACTGGAGTGACAGTGCAGCGGGAGGGGCGAGTCATGAGGGTATTGGTCGGATACGCGACCGCGAAAGGGGCCACGCGCGGGATCGCGGAACGCATCGCCACGGGACTCGAGCAGGCCGGTCATACCGTGGATTCGAGGGAACTGTCGGCGGTCACCTCGGTAGGTGCGTACGACGTGCTCGTCCTCGGCAGTGCGATCCACAACGGTCAGTGGCTTCCCGACGCGGCAGACGCGCTCGAACGTCTCGGCCCGGATCTCCGAGGTCGGGCGGTGTGGGCGTATTCGGTGTCGTCGGTGGGCGCGTCGAGCAGCCTCCTGTCGCCCCGGGTCGCGCGATACCTGCGGCGGGTGACACCGGAGCCGAAGGCGGTGCAGGCGCTGCGGGCCTCGGCCGCCGACGTGCGCGGGCACCGATTCTTCGCCGGTACCATCGCGCCCGGCGACTGGCCGGGTGTCGGGCGGATCGTGTTCCGGCTGATGGGCGGTCACTACGGCGATGCCCGGGACTGGGCGGACATCGACGAGTGGGTCGCCACTGTCCGCGCCGAGAGCGACGATGACGTCCGGTAGCGCTCCCACGAACACCCCGGAAATCGGACATCTGCATGGCCGTGGGCTCACCGTGCGCCGGTGGATCGTGCTGTGCGCGTGCGCGGAAACGATCGGGATGACAGCCTCGGCACTCGCTGCGAAGGTCTCGCAGCGCGTGCTCGGCGAGGACCCTCACGGTGGGGTGTTCGCGGTGGCATTGGCCGTGGTGGTCGCGGGCGGGCTCGTCGAGGGTGCCGCGTTGGGCGGCCTGCAGGCGCGGGGTTTGCGCCGGCGCCTGCCGCGGTTGAACGCCTGGGCGTGGTTCGGGGTGACGGCTGCGGTTGCCGGCGTGGGATGGGCGTTGGCGTCGGTGCCCGGTGTGCTCGCCCCGGACGACGGCGGTCCGGAACCACCGCTGCTTCTCGTGCTGGTCGGTGCGCTCGCGCTCGGGGCGGTCATGGGCGCGCTGCTCGGCGCGGCGCAGGCGATGGTGCTGCGCGGCGTCGTGCGTCGGCCGTCCCGCTGGATCCTCGGCAACACGCTGGCCTGGCCGCCCACGATGGCGGTGATCTTCCTGGGTGCAACGACACCCGAGAGCACGTGGTCGACCCCGGCGGTTGTGGCGTTGGGGGCCGTGACCGGACTCGTCGCGGGAACCGTGCTGGGCGTCGTGACCGGGAGGTACCTGCCCGGCGGGTTGTCCGCGCCGGCGGATGAGGCGCCCGCGACCGTCACTCGGAGGTAGGCGGGGCGCACCCCTTCGAACGGCTGCGGCTCTTCGAACGGCTGCGGGCGAATCGGTGCCGCCCGGTTGCGTGCGTGTGCGTGCGAGCGAATGTACCGCTCGTCTCCTTGGATCGACTGAACGTGCCCTTCGCTCGGAAAGGGGGCGGGCGACGGTGGCAGGCACGACGGCCGAGGCCGCCTGCCGCCCGGTCGCCTCCGACGGCCTTGCGGAGCGACCGGCCTCGTGCGCTGCCTGGTCGCGTCGATCCGTAGGGATACGCCGTCTTGTACAGTCGGCTCGACGATCTCGGGCGCCCTTCCTCGCAAGCCCGAACGGCGCCGGTACAGGAGGTTCGGGTCGGATGAGTGAGCACAGGGTTCGTGTCGAGGTCGACGAATGCGGTGTCGCGACAGTTACCTTGGATCGAGCCGAGAAGCACAACGCTCTGGATCCGGCGATGTTCGATGCGCTGGTCGACGCCACCACGCGAATTGCTGCCGACCGTAGTGTCCGCGCCGTGGTGTTGCACGGTGCCGGCAAGAGTTTCTGTTCCGGACTCGACATCACCGGTCTCGCCGATCGGAAGGGCATGGGTCCGCGGGATCTGCTTGCGCGTGAGGACGGTCAGGTCGCCGGCCACGGCCAGCGTGTCGCCTACGGCTGGTCCCGTCTTCCGGCCCCCGTGATTGCCGCGATCACCGGCAATTGCTTCGGCGGTGGACTGCAGATTGCGCTGGGCGCCGATATCCGCTTCGCGACCCCGGACGCCCGGTTGTCGATCATGGAGGTCAAGTGGGGCCTCGTTCCCGACATGGGCATCACGCAGAGCCTGCCGCGACTCGTCGGCCTCGACGTCGCCAAGGAGCTGACCTTCACCGGGCGAATCATCACGGGTGCCGAGGCCAAGGAGATCGGCCTCGTCACCCATGTGGTGGACGATCCATATGCCGCGGCCTCGGAATTGGCTCGTGAAATCGCCGGGAAGTCCCCGCATGCGGTCCAGGCCGCAAAGCGTCTCTACGAAGAGACGTGGACCGGCTCGGATCCGGCGTCCGCCCTGTTGCTCGAAAGCCGACTGCAGGTCGAGCTGATGGGGTCGCCCAATCAGATCGAGGCGGTCACCGCAGGAAAGGCCGGGCGGGCACCGGTCTTCGTGGACCCTGACTGACCTCGTTCAGATTTGGACGGCGGCGCCGCAGATGCCGCACTGCTCCAGTTCCCGGCGATTCCAGCGTGCAACGGGAACGAAGAACAGGGTGAACTGCTGGGATTCCCGGATCCGCGCCCGCTGCGTGGTGTTGTTGCAGCGCGGGCAGTTTCGGATCTGTCCTGCGCCGAGGTTCTGCCGCTTGGTGCCGAATCCGAAGAGAAGGAACATCGCCCGAGCATAGAGCTACGCTCACACGAACCGGAACAGCGGCGGAATCGCGACCGCTGCGAGCACTGCCCACCCGCAGTAGGCGGGGAGATACCGGGTCTGCCACCTTTCGACCGCGGCGAAGCCGGCACGCCCCCGGAGGAACGCGACACCGAGCCGAGCGGCCCACACCAGGTTCACCATCAGCACGAGGTTCAGGCCGAGCGCGGTGACCTTGTTCGCGGTGAACCCGAACTCGGCGATGCGCGAGGCCATCGCGGTGAGCATCAGCAGGTCGACGGCGAGCGCCGCCGCGATCAGCACGACCTGCAGCAGATCGAACACGTTGGGCGCGGCGTGCGGGTCCTGGGCCGAGATCGAGTACAGCAACAGCCCGAGAACCAGCACCAGGATCAGATCCATGAGGATCAGCAGGTCGCGCTCGACGGTGACGACACTGCCGGACGCGATCACCGCGACGAACAGCGCGACCAGCATGACGATCGTGATCGGCGTGAACACCCGGGTGAGGACGGGCGCGATGTTCTCGACGACCTGCTGTTTCGCCTCCACGAGCCACGCTGCGACCACGATCGCTCCCGCCGGGCCGAAGGGCAGGATCCATTGTTCGAAGAACGGTTCGATGTCGATCCCGAGGGCGCCGAAGGCTCCCGCCGTCAATCCCATCAGCACACCGCCACCGAGGGCGAGCAACGCCAGGTACACCGCCCATTCCCCGGTGAAGCGCACGAAGTCCATGCGCCGGCGGTGGGAACGCCAGTCGCCCCCGACATAGGCCGCCCCGACGGCGAACCACAGGGCGACGGGAGCGTGGATCGCCGCGATGATCTCGGTGACACCCCCCGGTTCGAACGGGAACACGTTGAGCACGACCGCGGCTGCGGCGAACGGAAGGGCGAGTGCCGCAATCGTACGAAGGCGCATGTCACGCTTCCACGCGAAGTACAGGGTGAGGAACGGCAGGACGAGCAGTGCGGCGTTGCGCACGAGTGCCGACTCCGTCAGCCACTCGACCCCGGCGCGGACCGCGAGGCCGGCGCCGAGCGCGCACGCGAGCACGACCGCGAGTTCCTTCGGGCGGCGCACGGTGCCGGATTCCTCACCGGCGTCACGGGTGAGGACGAGTTGCTTCCACAACCGGTCGGAGTGTTCCTGGGCGAACTCCCGGGAGATCTCGTCGAGTCCACCCATCCGGCCGACCGCGACGAGAAACGCTTCGTCGGCGGTCAATCCGACCGAGACGAGATCCGAGATCTGTTCTCTGAGATGATCTTCCATCTCGTCGATGTCCGAGGGGGAGATCACCCGCCGGCCGGCGACGAAACTGCGCCAACCGGCGATGCGGGATTCGAGATGCGCGTCGAGTGTCATCACGACCACCCCGGCGCGGTAGCAGGAGGCAACTGGGCCGACTGCCACACCTGCTGCAGTGCGTCGGCGACGACCGTCCACTGCGCCGCCCGGTCGGCGAGCACCCCCCGGCCGGCGTCGGTGATGGCGTAGTGCTTGCGACGTCGCCCGTTGTCGGCGACGCGCCAGGTAGCGGACACGTGCCCCGCCCGCTCGAGGCGGTGCAGGAGGGGGTACAGCATCCCGTCCGTCCACTGCATCTGCCCTTGCGACAATTCGTTGACGCGTTTGATGATCGCGTACCCGTAGGACTCGCCCTCGGCGAGGATTCCGAGCACGAGCGGAGTGGCCGAGGCGGCCACCAGATCTTTCTCGATGAACATGTCGCCCTCATACCTAGCGGTGCTATGGATAACGGTGACCCTAGCAGATCTAGGTATGAGGAACGAGCATCCGCCACCGCGCGCGGGTCAGGAGTGTCGGTCAGGACGCGGTGTGCGCTGTGGCCGCCTTGATCTGTGCCTGGAACGCCGACGGCTTGTGCTCGGCGGGGTGTGCTTGTGGCTGCGCGGCTGGATGCTCACGTCGTGCCCGGCGGAGGCGGCGCGCAGCGCGCCGACCGTGGCCCGGTCGCGAGGGATGTGCGTGAACGGGTCGAACGAATGCCAGTGCATTGCGTTCAGGTGCGTCATCTGTCGATCTCGTCGTCGGGCTCCCGGTACCGTCCGCACCCCGCTCATGGAGTTCCCCGGCGAGGAGAAGCTCGCCGAGTTCGCCGTATCGGTGCCGTTCCCGAAGCGGCTCGGCGCCCCAGACGAATACGCCTTCCTCGCGCAGCACCTGCTCGAGAATCCCAACATCAACGGCGAGGTGGTGCGCATCGACGGAGCACAGCGGCTCCAGCCGAAACAGGCGCCGAGGTCCGGGCGGCGACGAGGAGCGCGCCCGGCCCCCCGGGGATCGACTGCGGGCTCCCGGTGATGCAGGCACCATGAACAGATGGTTGAGGCGACCGTCGGTCTGCGCACCCGCCGGGGCCGGTGGCTCGTCACCGCCACCGTGCTCGCCTCGAGCCTCGCATTGCTGGACGGCACCGTCGTCAACATCGCCCTCCCACGCATCGCCACCGACCTCGGCTCCGGCGTCGCCGGCATCCAGTGGGTGCTCAGCGGCTACACGCTGACCTTGGCGTCGGCGATCCTGCTCGGTGGTGCACTCGGCGACCGGTGGGGGAGACGGCGTGTATTCGTCGCGGGCACAGTGTGGTTCGCGGCAGCATCGTTGTTGTGCGGACTCGCGCCGAACGTCGCCACGCTGGTGGTCGCGCGAATCCTGCAGGGAGTGGGTGCGGCCCTGCTCACGCCGGGATCCCTCGCGCTGATCTCGGCCACCATCCGCGACGACGACCGCGGCGCCGCGATCGGACTGTGGTCCGGCTTCGGCGGCGTCGCCGGTGCCGTCGGCCCGCTGCTCGGCGGCTGGATGGTCGAGGTCGCGGGCTGGCGGTCGGTGTTCCTGCTGAATCTGCCCCTTGCCGCCGCCGTCGTGTGGGCGGCGGTCCGGCACGTGCCGGAGAGTCGCGATCCGTCGCCGCCGGACCGGCTCGACGTTGCGGGCGTGGTCCTCGGCGCGGCCGGGCTGGGTCTGGTGACCTACGGGTTGATCGAGGCGCAGCCCCTCGTCGCCGGCGTCGGCGTCGCGGTCCTGGTGTCGTTCGTGCTGATCGAGCGGCGCTCGCCGGTCGCGCTGATACCGCCGGATCTGTTCGCCTCCCGCCTGTTCACTGCAGCGAATCTGGTCACCTTCACCGTCTACGCCGCGTTCGGCGGCGTGTTCTTCCTGCTGGTGCTGCAACTGCAGCTCGTCGTCGGTTATTCGCCGATCCAGGCGGGCGCCGCCACGATCCCGATCACCGTGCTGATGCTGCTGCTGTCGTCACGGTCGGGTCGCTACGCGCAGCGGCACGGCCCGCGCGGACCGATGACGCTGGGGCCCGCCGTCGCGGCGGTCGGGTTGCTGCTCATGCTGCGCATCGACGCGGACGCGTCCTACCTCCGGGACGTGCTGCCCGCGGTCGTCGTGTTCGGTCTCGGTCTGTCGTCGCTGGTCGCGCCGCTGACCGCGGCGGTCCTCGGTGCGGTGCCGGTCGCGCGCTCCGGGATCGCGTCCGGGGTCAACAACGCGGTGGCACGGACCAGCCAGCTGCTCGCCGTCGCCGCGCTTCCCGGGCTCGTCGGCATCGGCGGTGCGGCACTCGCAGACCCGGCCGCGTTCGACCGGGGGTTCGATGTCGCGATGCTGATCTGCGCCGGATTGCTCGTTGCCGGCGCGGTCCTCGCCGCCGTCCTAATTCCCGCGCAGATCGCCGCGGTACCGGCGAATTCGGTGGCGTGCAAGCCGCATTGTGACGTCACCGGCCCGGCAGTGCAGCCGGACCTCGCCGGTCCCGAGACCGAGTCCTGAACCGACAGAAGGAGCCGCTGGTGACAGCTACCAGCATCCACACACCACGAGGCGAGATGCCCCTGTACGTCGCGACACCGGCAGGACCCGGTCCGTGGCCGGGCGTGGTCGTCATCCACGCCGCACTGGGCATGAGCCGCGACGTCCGCGCCCATGCCCAGTGGCTCGCGAGCGAAGGATTTCTCGCGGTCGCACCGGATCTCTTCTACTGGGGAAAGCGATCCCGCTGCCTGTTCGCGTTGATGCGCGGGTGGATGCCCGGTAGTGAACTCGACGCCACCCGGCAGTGGCTGGTGGCCCACCCACAGTGCACGAGCAGAATCGGCGTCATCGGATTCTGCATGGGTGGGGGCTTCGCGCTCGCGGTGGCTGCCGACCACGACTTCGACGCGGCGAGCGTGAACTACGGCGGGCTCACCAGGGAAGTCGAGCGGTCGCTGCCGCACGCGTGCCCGATCGTCGGCAGCTTCGGGGACAAGGATCGATGG
This sequence comes from Rhodococcus zopfii NBRC 100606 = JCM 9919, assembly GCF_001895025.1. Lineage (GTDB taxonomy): Bacteria > Actinomycetota > Actinomycetes > Mycobacteriales > Mycobacteriaceae > Rhodococcus > Rhodococcus zopfii. The sequence continues at coordinate 436,490 of NZ_BCXI01000001.1, read as the reverse complement.
CCCGGGGTGCGCGGTGTTCCCGACCGCATCGAACCGATCCTCGACGCGGCAGGGATCGACCACGACATCAAGGTCTATCCGGGCGCGGGGCACGGATACGTCAGTCACACGCCGTGCCAATCCGGAAGTTGTCCACACCCGCCCGATCCATCCACAGATTCGGGCTTTCCCGCCCGAGGAGGTCGCTCGGCGACCCCGTACGCGGCACGCTGCGCCCATGGAAATCGTGCTGTACGCGTCGGCCGGGCTCGTCGCGGGTCTCGGGGCCCGGAACCTGACCACCCGACTCGCGGGGCGACCCCCCGCCCGCTGTGCCTGCGAGGCGGCGTGCGGCGGCGGCGCGGTGGTCGCCGCGCTGGTCGGGCCGACCCCGGCGGCGGCGCTCCTGCTCGCCGCGCTGGTCTGGTGGTGCGTGTGCCTGAGCGCCGTCGACCTGCTCGTGCGACGACTCCCGAATGTCCTCACCGTGCCCGGTGCGGTCGCCGTCGTCGCACTGGCGGCCGGCGCCGGATCCGGTCGCGCGGCGCTCGCCGGCGCGGGTCTGCTCGCCGGGCCGATGCTGCTCGCCCACCTCGCGTCCCCGCGGTCGCTGGGCGCCGGCGACGTCAAACTCGCAGTCGGTGTGGGCGCTGCCGCCGGCGTCGCGGGGCCGGTCGTGTGGCTGCTCGTCGCGGTCGGTCCACCGCTGCTCACCGCCACCGCGGGACTCCTGATGCGGGTGGGACAGAGGTGGCGACCGCGAGCCGGCCCGGGGCTCGTTCCGCACGGTCCGTCGATGTGCGCGGTCACCGTGCTCGCACTGCTCACCGTCGCGTGACCGGACCACCGTCACGACAACCCGATCGGGCATGGAAGGATATGCGGTGTGCTGCGCTGGATAACTGCTGGAGAATCCCATGGTCCCGCCCTCGTCGCGATGCTCGAGGGGATGGTCGCCGGTGTCGAGGTGACGTCGAGCGACATCTCGGAGCAGCTCGCCCGCCGCCGCCTCGGCTACGGCCGCGGCGCGCGCATGAAGTTCGAGGCCGACAAGGTCACCATCATCGGCGGTGTGCGCCACGGACTCACCCTCGGCGGTCCCGTCGCCGTCGAGGTGGGCAACACCGAATGGCCCAAGTGGGAAACCATCATGTCCGCCGACCCGGTCGACGCCGAGGAACTCGCAGGCCAGGCCCGCAACGCCCCGCTGACCCGTCCCCGCCCCGGTCACGCCGACTACTCCGGCATGCTCAAGTACGGCTTCGACGACGCCCGCCCGGTGCTCGAACGCGCCAGCGCCCGCGAAACCGCAGCACGTGTCGCCGCCGGGACGGTCGCCCGCAATTTCCTGCGCCAGCTGTTCGGGGCGGAGGTCGTCTCCCACGTGATCTCCATCGGTGCCTCCGACCCTTACGTCGGTGCGGAACCGACCGCCGCGGACCTCGCGGCCATCGACGCAAGCCCGGTGCGCGCGTTCGACAAGGCCGCCGAAGAGTCGATGATCGCCGAGATCGAAGCCGCAAAGCGTGACGGCGACACCCTCGGCGGCGTCGTCGAGGTCGTCGTCCACGGGCTGCCCGTCGGCCTGGGCTCGTTCATCAGCGGCGCCGACCGTCTCGACGCGCGTCTCGCCGCGGCCCTCATGGGTATCCAGGCGATCAAGGGCGTCGAGGTCGGCGACGGCTTCGAAACCGCGCGTCGCCGCGGCAGCGCCGCGCACGACGAGATGCTTCCCGGCCCGGACGGTGTGCTGCGGTCGACAAACCGCGCCGGTGGCCTCGAAGGCGGCATGACCAACGGTGAGGCGCTGCGCGTGCGCGCGGCGATGAAGCCGATTTCGACGGTCCCGCGCGCCCTGTCCACCGTGGACATGACCACCGGTGAGGAAGCCGTCGCGATCCACCAGCGGTCCGACGTGTGTGCGGTGCCCGCCGCCGGTGTGGTCGCCGAGGCGATGGTCGCGCTCGTCGTCGCACAGGCTGCGCTCGAGAAGTTCGGTGGCGACTCGCTGGCCGAGACCCGCAGCAACGCCGACCACTACATGAAGGGCATTGCGGCACGTCCGCGGCGGTGACTGTCATGAGGCCACGTGCCGTACTGATCGGGCCGCCCGGTGCCGGAAAGTCGACGATCGGTCGGCGTCTGGCCCAGGCGCTCGAGCTGCCGCTGCTCGACACCGACGCCGAGATCGAACGCACGACCGGCCGTACCATCCCGGAGATCTTCGCCGAGGACGGGGAGCCGGCCTTCCGGGAGATCGAGGAACGCGTCGTCGCGGACGCGCTCGCGCAGCAGAACGGCATCGTCTCCCTCGGCGGCGGCGCGATCCTGTCCGAGCGCACCCGCAGCCGCCTCGCCGGGCACACCGTGATCTATCTCGAGATCAGCATCGCCGAGGGCCTGCGCCGCACCGGAACGGGCGCCGGCCGGCCCCTGCTCGCCGGCGACGACCCGGCCAGGAAGTACCGGGAACTGATGCGCCGACGGCGCCCGCTGTACCGGCAGGCCGCGACCATCCGGGTCCGGACCGACGGACGCAGCCCGGGACGCGTCGTCCAGTACCTGATCAGCAAGCTCGAGGCGGAGGCCGATTCCGGCACCATCGAGAGCACGTCCACCAGCGCAGAGAAGCGGAGCACCACACCGTGACCGAACCGGTACGCGTCGATGTCCAGACGGCCCAGCCCTACCCGGTGATCATCGGGCGGGGCCTGCTCGGCGACATCGTCGACACCCTCACAGGTACCCGCACCGTCGCGATCTTCCATCAGCCGCCGCTCGAAGCGACGGCAGAGGCGCTGCGGGAAGTGCTCGCGGAGAAGGGAATCGACGCGCACCGCGTGGAGATCCCGGATGCCGAGGACGGCAAGGATCTCGCGGTCGCCGGGTTCTGCTGGGAGGTGCTCGGCCGCATCGGCCTGACCCGCAGCGACGCGGTCGTCTCCCTCGGTGGCGGCGCCGCGACCGACCTCGCCGGATTCGTGGCCGGCACCTGGATGCGCGGCGTGCGCATCTTCCACATCCCGACGACGCTGCTCGCGATGGTCGACGCCGCGGTCGGCGGCAAGACCGGTATCAACACCGAGGCCGGAAAGAACCTCGTCGGCGTCTTCCACGAACCGTCCGCCGTGTTCGTGGACCTGGCGACCCTGGAGACGGTGCCGCGCAACGAGATCATTGCGGGAATGGCGGAGGTCATCAAGACCGGATTCATCGCCGACCCCGCGATCCTCGACCTCATCGAGCCCGACCCGCAGGCCGCGCTGGATCCGACCGGAACGGTGCTGCCGGAACTGATCCGTCGTTCCATCGAGGTCAAGGCGAAGGTCGTCGCCGCGGACCTGCGCGAGTCCAGCCTGCGCGAGATCCTCAACTACGGGCACACCCTCGGTCACGCCATCGAGCGTCGCGAGCGGTACCGGTGGCGTCACGGCGCCGCGGTCTCCGTCGGACTCGTGTTCGCCGCGGAACTCGGCCGCCTGGCCGGGCGTCTCGACGACGCGACCGCCGATCGGCACCGGTCGATCCTCGAATCGGTGGGCCTGCCCACGACGTACGACGCCGCGGCCTTCGGCGATCTGCTCAAGGGCATGCAGACCGACAAGAAGAATCGTGCCGGGATGCTGCGGTTCGTCGTCCTCGACGGTCTCGCGAAACCGGGCCGGCTCGAGGGGCCGGACCCGACGCTGCTCGCCGCGGCCTACTCGGAGGTCGCCAAGCAGGGCAACGCCGACGCCGGTACCGTGCTGCTCTGATGCTCGGTGGGGTCGGCGCCGCGCATTTCACCGGAATGCGGCGGCGGTGACCTCCGCGCGGAAGAACTCGCCCTCGGACCAGCGGTTCGTCCCCCACCACCATCCGGCGCGGAACCGGCTCGGGATCGTGATGCCGCAGAACGATGTTTCGGCCTCGATATCCACCCCGAACGGGTAGCGGCCGAAGGGTTTCCCGTTCGGATTTCCCCAACGATCCAGGTGGACCGCCCCGAGCCGGCCGTTTCCGGCGAGTTCGAGGCACACCGTCTCGGTGTGAGGGCCGATACGCCAGGTCGCGAGTGCGGCATCGGGACCCGCCTCGTGCCACGTCGCCGTCCCGAATGTCGATGGTACGAAGACGAATTCGGAGGCCAGCCGGCCGGCGGCGCTGGTGCCGACATCGGCGGTCGCGGCCGACATCACGGGGATGAGCCCGCCGAGCTTCCAGTTCATCTCGCCGCGTCCGTCGGCGTACCGGTCGTAGCCGAGAACCGGCAGACCCGCGACCCGCGCGGTGGCCGCCCACACGAACCCGACCCCTGGCGCGAGGATCTGCGTCGCCCGGAACGGGCGCCACGACCCGAGCTTGATGTGACCGTGCATGGTCAGCGCCACCACCCGGGCGAGCGGCACGCCCGGTTCCACTGCGTGGGTGAGCCATCGTCGTGCGGCCGGGGGAAGGTCTGCGACCTGCGCGGGAGCGAATCGTCGCGTCGATGGCGGTAGGGAACTCAGCGCGTCCCATTCGCGCCGAACCGGACGCGCCGAGCGTGGAGGGGGCGGGAACACAGGACCGTCCATGACAGGAAGCATGAGCGCGTGCAGCCCACCCGGCAACTACGACTCGCCGCCGGCTGCGGATGCGGCCGGCGGCGAGGAGCGGATCGTCAGTGCGCAGGATCGCCCGAGGTGGCAGGCTCCGGCGCGGCGGGTCGCGGTGCCCTGTCGACGTGCATCGCCCGTGCCAATGCGGTCTCCCCGGGTGGGGTGGTCCGGGCGCGTCCGCGTCGGCGCTGGTACCGGGTGTTGAGGTGGTACGCGGCGACGATGACGCCGAGCGCGATCAGCGACTGCACCAGTTCGGCACGGGCGCCGGTGAACCACATGCCGACGAGGATTGCGACGATGACGGCCGTGACGACGACGGGGAGGGCTGGATACAGCCACACCCGGAACTGCAGGATCTCCGGGGACGTGCGCTCCCAGCGGCGGCGCAGCACCAGCTCGGAAAGGCAGATCATGATGTACACGAACAGGCAGATCGCACCGGACGACGTGACAAGGTACAAGAAGATCGTGTCGGGCCAGACGTAGGCGGCGACGATGCACACGTATCCCACGAACGTGCACGACAGCACGCCCTTGAGCGGGACACCGCGGGAGTTGACCGCCGTCATCCATGCGGGTGCGTCGCGATGGGCACCGAGCACGAACAGCATGCGCGACGCGGTGTAGAGCCCCGAGTTCAGACACGAGAGCACGGCCACCAGCACCACGAAGTTGAGAATCTCGGCAGCCCCGGGAACGCCCAGGACGTCGAGGGCGGACACGAAGGGGGACTCGCCGACCACGTAGGTGTCCCACGGCAGCATCGTGACGAGCAGGAACGTCGCACCGACGAAGAAGGCCAGGATCCGGAACACGACGGTGCTGGTGGCACGGCGGATCGCGGCCGCCGGCTCCTTCGACTCGGCCGCGGCGATGGTGACGAGCTCGGCTCCCGTCATCGAGAAGATCACGGCGACCACCCCGACCAGGACGGGAGTGAAGCCGTTCGGCAGGAAGCCGCCGTGCGCGGTCAGGTTGCGGAATGACAGGTCCGTGCCGGGCCAGACGCCCAGCACGTAGAGACCGGCCAGGACCAGGAACGCGATGATCACCGCGACCTTGATTCCGGCGAACCAGTATTCGGCCTCACCGAAATTGCCGACCGACAGCAGGTTCACCACGGTCATGATCAACAGCAGACCGGCTGCCATCAGCCACAGCGGGACGTCGGGAAGCCAGCGGCCGAGCAGTGTGGCCCCGACCACGGCCTCGATCCCGACGACGACCACCCAGAAGTACCAGAACAGCCATCCGGTGGCGAACCCCGCCCAGTTGCCCATGGCCTCGCGGGCGTATTCGGTGAACGAGCCGGTGCAGGGTTTGGCAACGGCCATCTCCCCGAGCATTCGCATGACCAGGAAGACAATGACGCCGCAGATCAGGCAGGTGAGGATGGCGCCGGGGCCGGCCTGGCCGATGATCGCGCTGATGCCCACGAAGAACCCGGCGCCGATCACCCCGCCCATCGACAGCATGGTGAGATGGCGCTTCTTCAGCGCGTGCCCCAGGGCGTCTGGCCTCTCGGCCTGTGAATCGGTGTGCACGGCACTCCCTTCGAAACCTGTCGTGCGGCGCCTTCGCGTGCCATTTCCGGCGCTCCGACTGCGCTGTCGTTCGGATGGGAGAACAGTAGGCCCGCAAATGTGACCCACGACATGTCGCCGATGTACATGATCCGCGATCACATTCGCCGTCGAGGCAATTGCCCGTCCGGATTCACACCGGCTGCGCCTCGTCCGGTGAGGACTCGGGTTCCGCCGTCCGGCGGTCCGTCACGCCTGCTCGCGGGGTGAGCAGCGCGTAGCTGCCCGCGGCCAGTGCCACCGTCACGACCGGCGCGAGCTGGGCCCACGTCGCGCTGACCTTCTGCACAGTGAGCGCGATACCCGCGGCCGAGGAGATCAGCCACGCCGGCACACCCCCGGACGCGGTACCGGGCATGAGGTGGCAGCGATCCCGCAGCACATAGACCAGCGCGATCGCCACCCAGGCGGTGATCAGCACGCCCTGCCAGGCGAGGGCCTGCAACAGGTATCCCAGCACATCGGTGAGCATGAGCAGGTATGCGAGCACCGCGGTGACCACCACCCACACCGCCCGGGGTATGTCGAGGCCCAGCGCCCGGCGGGCGAACACCTGAAGGTTGGTTGAGGCCAGATGGAAGTTTGCGGAATTGATGCGGGTCTGGGACACGATGATCAGCAGGACCCCGGCGAAGCCGAGGGAGCCGACGACCGCCTCGACCACACCGGACTCGGTTCCGGCGATGTCCCGGGCCCCGAGGAGGTAGAGGCCGATGAGTCCGTTGAACCCGAAGGTCACCGCGTAGAACACCCAGCCGAACGTGACGGTGCCGTGGAAACCGGCGTCGGCACTTCGACCGAGCCTCGCGTAGTCGATGGTGTACATCATCAGTACCCAGACACCCATGTAGACGAGGTAGGCGGTGAGCCAGCCCGGAAGCGGACCCGACGCCACCGTGGCGGTCAGCCAACCGGTGGGGTACCCCTGTTGCACGGTCGCGGCCACCACGACGGCGACCATGCCTGCGAGGTAGAACGGCAGGAGGATCCCGTTGAGCTTGTCGAGCCACGCGGCCACGCCGCCGATCACCACGGGAATCATGTACACCGTGCACAGCAGATACCACAGCCTGATATCGCCGCCGAAGTACTCCTGCAGGGCCACGGCGACGATGGATCCTTCGAAGACCCCGTAGTAGAGCGCGGTGGCGGCGAACAGCGCCGGGGCGAGCAGTGAGCCGACGGCACCGAACATGCGCCGGGACAGCAACTCGACGGACAGGCCGGTGTGGATCGCATACCGGGACAGCGCCAGATTCACGACGCCGAAGGTGACGACGGAGGCGGCCATCCCCACCAGAGTCGCCGGCACACCGACCGCTCCGGCCGAGGCAATTGCGATGTAGAGCCAGAACATTGCGCTGAACATGGCCCACCAGGCCATCGTCAGCGACCACCGGGACATCCGGCCCGAGTCGGGCACGTGGTCGCGCTCCGCGCGGGGTTCGGGGACGGAATCGGTGAGCTGATCGGGCATGGGGCCGCCTCTCGAGGGGAGGGAATCCGAACCGGCGCAGGGGTGCACGACCGCCCGCGATACCGGGTGGGAGGTTCGGTCGGAGAGTGTTCGGGAAGGAGTGAAGCGGAAACCGAAGCGGGGCAGCGAGTTCGCTGCCCCGCCCTCACGGTCAGGACCAGTGCGCGACGGACCGGGTCAGCAGGAGATCGCGGAACTGGGCGGTGGTGGTGGGCAGCAACTCGCCGGTACCCCAGTCGACGATCACGCCGTAGCGACGCACGAGGTCGAGCACGGACAGCTCACCACTGCGGTAGCGGACGGCGACGGATTCGGGATCCTCGGCGAGCCAACCCTCGCGAGACACGCGGATCTTCGCGCGGAGGCGCTCGGTGGCGTCGTCGTCGAGTTCGTAACGGTCGATCTCGGGATCCACCGGTACGACGACGACGCCGTAGTCCAGGGCGGCGCGTTCGACGGAGACATACCCGTCGATCACGTCCTCGAGCACGGACTCCGGGACCCGCCGCAGCGGATCCCCGTAGCCACCGCCACCGGCCGACGGCCGCTCGAAGGAATCCCCGGACTGGACCGGCACATTCGAGAACACGGAACCGAGAAAGCGCTCTTCAGGGGTGCCGCGGTTGAGCCAGACGCCGTGCGGGATGGAGGGGAGGCCGCCCTCGATGCCCCACGTGACCGAGCGGGAACGGTCGCAGCAGTAGGACATCACGCTGTTGTCGCTGTCGGTGAGGACACCGCCCTTGGACAGTCCGCACCCGCCGCGGTATTCGCCCGGTCCACCGGAATCGGTGATGATGGCATGTTCGGTCGTGAGGACGGGGGTCAGCCGTTCCTGTCCCTCGCACGGTTGCACGGCCAGGCCGATGCCGAACACCGGTGCGGTGGCGCTCGAGCCGTCCTTCGAGCTGCGGCCGCCCCAGCCGCCGGCCATCCAGTCGTACCACATGAAGAACGAGCGATCCTCGGTGCGGGCGTCGCGGCCGCCGACGAGCAGGTACTCGAGGTTGAACGAGCAGGCGATGGCGCGGGACGGCACGACCTTCGACCACAGTTCGAAGATCGCGTTCATGATCTTCTCGTAGGGGCCGGAACAGAACCCGGTCACCGCGTGCGGCCAGCCTGCATTGACGACGGTGCCCTCCGGTCCGAGGTCGGTGCGGATCGCGTTGTAGAGGCCCGAGTTCAGCGGGACGTCGGGGAAGAAGGACTTGGTGCCGGCCACGATCCCGGAGAACGCGGTGCCGTAGCCGCTGTTGAGGAAGCTGGCGACGGCCGGTGCGCTGCCCGTCAGGTCGTAGCTGAGCTGGTCACCCTCGATCGTCATGGTCACCCGGATCGGGACGAGACCCTCAGGACGAGCGGGATCGGAATCGAGGTAGTCCTCGGTGGTCCAGGTGCCGTCCGGCAGGTCGGCGACCCGGCTGCGCACGATCCGCTCGACGTAGTCCTGGACCTCGCGCATCGCGCCGGTGACTGTGTCGCGACCGTATTTGCCTACCAACCGATGGATTTCGCGTTCGCACACGCCCGTCGCCTCGGCCTGGGCGTGTAGGTCACCCATGCTGATCTCCGGCGAGCGGGTGTTCGCGACGAGCAGTTTCGCGACGTCGGCGAGGAATCGGCCCTCGTGCCACACCCGGACCGGCGTGATTCGCAGGCCCTCACCGAAATGTTCGGTGGCGGTCACGTCGAACGATCCCGGCACGCTGCCGCCGATGTCGGCCCAGTGCCCCTTGTTCTGCGCGAAGGCGATGAGGACCCCGTCCGCGAAGATCGGCCGGACGAAGCTGACGTCGTTGAGGTGGGTGCCGCCCCGGTAGGGGTCGTTGACCATGAAGATGTCGCCGGGGTTGATGTCGGAGCCGAATTCCTCCAGCACGGCCTTGCATTGGAAGTGGAGGGTGCCGACGTGGACGGCGATGTCCTGGCTGCCCTGCATCACCGTATTGCCTTCGGCGTCGCAGAGTGCGGAGGAAAAGTCCCGCGAGTAGATGACGAACGAGTAGCAGGTGCGCAGGATCTGCTCGGACATCAGGTCGACCGAGGTGGCGAACGCGTTCTTGAGAACCTCGAACGTGACCGGATCGAGGGTGGGGGACGTGGTGGTCATCGGGTCTCCTGGATGTCGATACGGATATTCGCCCACTCGTCGATCGTGGCGGTGGTCCCCGGGGGGACGACGGTGGTGGAGTCGAGCTGGGTGATCACGGCAGGGCCGGGGATCCGCGCACCGAATTCCAGTGTGCCGCGGTCGAAGACGGGTGTATCGAGCCGGCCGCGTGCTTCGTCGAAGTAGACGTGGCGCCGTTCCACGGGCGTCGGCTCACCAGTGCTGGGTTCGGAGGTTCGCGGGAAGTTCGGTTTCGGTGTGGTGCCCACCGCGCGCAGGCCGATCTGGTAGATCTCCACGGGCGTGTTGTCACGCCGGAACGAGTAGTCCCGTTCGTGCTCCTCGTGGAACCGCTCGACTGCCTCCGTCAGGAAGCCGGGACCGCTGCCGGCGGTGACGGTGAGCGAACGCCACTGCCCCGCATAGCGCATGCTGATGTGACGGTCGAGGACCATTCGCTCGGGTGGGACCCCCTCGTGGCGAAGACGCTGCGTGCCCTCCTGTTCGAGGCGAAGGAACTCGCATTCGAGCGCGGTGGTGTCGACCTCGTCGACTCGGCCCTGGAACATCGCCGACAGGTCGTGCCGGATGTCGACGAGAAGGCAGCCCTGCGCCGAGGTGATACCCGGGTGGGGTGGCACCACAACGGTCGGAATGGACAGTTCCTTCGCCAGGGCCGCGCCGTGCAGGGCGCCCGCCCCACCGCACACGACGAGGACGAAGTCACGCGGATCGTAGCCGCGGCGAATCGACAACAGCCGCACCGCATCCGCCATGTTCGCGTTGGCCACCTGGATGATGTTGCTCGCCGCGGTGTCGGCGTCGAGGCCGAGAGGTCCGGCCACGCTCTGTTTGATCGCGTTCTCGGCGGCCGCCACGTCCAGGGTGAGTCCGCCGCCGATGAGGGCGGTGCCCAGCCGGCCGAGCAGCACGTTCGCGTCGGTGTTGGTCGGCTCGGAGCCGCCGCGCAGGTAGCAGGCCGGGCCGGGGGAGGCGCCGGCGGACTGCGGCCCGTTGCGCAGCGAGCCCGCCTCGTCCAGCCAGGCCAGCGATCCGCCGCCCGCACCGATCGTGAGCACCTCGATGCTGGGGAACGAGATGGGGAAGCCGTACTCGACCTGCCACTGCTTGGTGGTGCGGACCTCGCCGTCGTAGACGAGCGAGATGTCGGTGCTGGTACCTCCCATGTCCAGGCCGATCGCATTGGGGTATCCGCAGCGGGTCGCGATGTCGGCCACGGCGATCGCGCCGGCGGCGATGCCGGAAGCGGCGAGGCGGACGGGGAACTTTTCCACCATCGCGGGAGTCATGGAACCGCCGCCGGAATGGAGCAGGAGCAGGTCGCCCTCGTACCCGTCGGTGCGCAACTGCGCTTCGAGCCGGTTGACGTATCCGCTGACCAGCGGCGCGAGCACGGCGTTCGCGACGGTGGTGGAGGCGCGGTCGTACTCGAAGATCTCGGGGAGGATCTCGCTCGAGGTCGAAACAGTGACGTCGGGAATTTCGGCCTCGAGCAGCGCCCGGACGCGCTGTTCGTGGGTGTTGTCGACGTAGCTGTTGATCAGGCAGACCGCGACGGTCTTGATGTTCTTGCGGCGGAGGACCCGGGCGAGTTCGCGGACTTCGGTCTCGTCGAGCGGGGTGACGATCTCGCCGGCGTAGTCGATGCGCTCGGTGACCTCGTACCGGTCCCGGCGACGGATGTAGGGGGTGCCGACGTCGACGTACGTGTCCCAGAGCTCGTCCTTGGTGCCGTCGCGAATCTCGAGCACGTCGCGGAACCCGCGGGTAGTCACCAGCGCCGCGGGTGGGAAGTTGCGGGTGATGAGCGCATTGGTCGCGACCGTGGTGCCGTGGGAGAACAGACTCACCTCGGTGAGATCGATGCCCGCGGTGCGCACGCCGTCCATCACGGCTCGCATCGGGTCGTCCGGGGTCGAGGGAACCTTCGCGATGCGGGTGGTCGAAGCGCTCTCGTCGAAGATGCACACGTCTGTGAAGGTGCCGCCGACGTCCACGGCGACGCGAAGGTGAGGACTGCGAGATGTGATCATCGTCATACTCCTGTTTTGGGTGTGACCCAGTATTCGGCCTGGTCGGCACCCCATCAATTGGAGATAGTGAATTGAGTTGCCCCAATCGTTGGAGTTTTGCACATCCGAGGGAGAAGATGGCGAACCTGCTTCCGGACCGATTCCGGCTCGTCGACCTGCTGCTCGAACCCGCCCTCGAGCTCCGGCTCGTGACCGATGCCGACCCGAATGTGGAGATCACCGGGGCACACCCGATCGAGATCGAGAACCCGACCCGGTGGCTGCCTCCGGGATCGATGATGCTCACCACCGGCTCGCGGTTTCCTGCCCTCGCGGATCCGCAGCAGGCCTGCCGTGAACTGATCCGCGAACTCGTCGGGGCCGGTATCACCGCGCTCGGGTACGGCCTCGGAGTCATCACCGGTGACATCCCCCGCCCTCTGCTCGACGAGGCCGAACGCCACCGGTTCGCCGTGGTGTCGATCCCGCCGGAACTGCCGTTCATGGATGTGGTCGGACACGTCAACGCGGCGGTGCGGACGCAGGACTCGATGCTGCTGCGCCGCACGCTGCAGATGCAGAACCATCTGCTCGAAGCGATGACAGCCGAAGCGCCCGAGGTCGACCTCGTGGCCCGTCTCGCCGGGCTGCTTCGCAGCAGTGTGATCCTCTACAACGAGGTCGGCGACGTCGCCGCCTCGGCGGGTGGGGCGCCCGTGCACCTGATCCGAAACCAATTGCGCGGCCGGGACGGTCGGCTGATGTTCCGAGTCGGCCGATGGTCGGTGAGCGCGCACTCGATCACCCCGGGCGACCAGCACTACTGGCTGGTCCTCGCCTCGCGGAGCAACGAGCTCGCCGATCCGCTCACGGCACCCGCGGTCGAGGTGTCGTTGCGGCTGCTCAACACGATCGAACGCACCCGCCAGCGTGCCACCGTCGAGAACCGCGCGCGGCACGCCGCACTCGTGCGGGCACTGGCGTCGGGCAACCCGGCCGATGCCGACACCGTCCTGGATCAGCTCGAGATGCTCCGGTTCGGGCCCGAGCCCGACATGCGGATACTGGTCCTGTCCGCCACACCCGACTACGACAACCGTCGGTGGGTGTTCCGGGCCAATTCACTGCTCGACGCCGTCGAATCGGATGTGTCCGGGCTGGCCCGCGACATCGGGCTGACCCTGCTCCTCGCCCGGGACGACGGCGGCCTCGTCGGAGTGGTCCCGGCCCGGGCGGAGGCCTTCGATTCGTGGTCCGCGAACCTCCCGGAGGGACTGACGTGCGGCGTGAGCGAGCCGTTCACCGATCCCGCGCGCGGACCCGGCAAACTACGCGAGGCACGCCGGGCGCGACGGGCCGCCGGGCGGCTCGGTATGATCACCCAGCGATTCGAGGACGTCGGTCTCGCCGACTGGCTGTTGGCGGGCCGCGACCCGGAGACAGCCCTCGCCCGCGCTGCCGCGCTCCTGGCCCCCCTGCTCGACGGCCACGACGACCTGGTCGACTTCCTCGTGCTGCACCTGGCCCGGGAACTGGACGTGGGGCGCACTGCGCGGGAGTTGAATCTGCATCCGAATACCGTGCGGCACCGGGTGAAGCGGGTCGAGGACCTGCTGGGCCGGTCCCTACGCTCACCCCGGGACGTCACGGACATCCAGCTGGCACTCGAAGTTCTCGCCGACCGGCCCACCTCCTAGCCGCCCAGTGCGGGAAAGGAACGTCATCATGGCCATCACCGTGCGTCGACTCACGACGCTGCCGGAGTTGGGGCTCACCCTCGTTGCCGGTCGCGACGGTGCCGACCGAGTCATCGAATGGGCGCATCCGATCGAGCTTCCCGATCCCACTCCGTGGCTTTCGGGAGGAGAACTCGTCATGACCACCGGGCTGGAGATCGGTGCCGGTGCCGACGACCAGTTCACCTATCTCCAAGGCCTGGTCGGTGCCGGTTGCGTGGCCTTGGCGTTCGACACCGGCACCCGGTTCGACCGCGTGCCGGACGGTCTTCGGGCAGCCGGCGACGCCCTCGGATTCCCGGTACTCGCCGTGCCCGCCTCGACCCCCTTCGTCGCCATCACCCGCGCGGTCATCGACGAACTGACAGCCGATCAGGTTCGGGCGGTGCAGCGGGTCGTCGATCAGCAGGAGCGACTGGCCCGCGCCACCCTGCGCGGCGGCGTGCCCGCGGTGGTGACCACGCTCGGCCAGGCACTGGCCGGCGTCGTCGCCGTCGTCGACCCGGACGATCGTGTCCTCGCCGAGTACGGGTCGGACACGACCCGGGCGATCGGGCATGCCCGCGCGGTATCGGAGTCGGCGTCCCGATCGCCGCGACGTCGGCAGATGAGCAAGGTGCTGGTGGACGACGGCGGCCACTACACCGTTCAGAGCATCGCCGCCGCACCGGACGTCTACGGATACCTGGCCGTCGGCACCGCGGAACCGCTCCCGCCGGCCGACCGTCTGCTCCTCGCCCACGCAGTGTCGCTGATCTCCATCGAGCTGGGGAAGCCCGCGAAGGTACAGAGCGCGGAGCAGCGGCTGCGGGCCGTCGTCACCCGGACGCTCTTCGACGCGCCCGAACGCATGGACGCCGGCCTGCTCCGATACTTCGGATTGGAACCGACCGACACGGTCGCGGTCGCCGTGCTGACCGAGGTCGGTCCGCTGCTGCCGGCGGAACGGCAGGTCGGCTCGGCCCTCGCCACGGAGGCGGTCCCATACCTGGCGGCCTCGGTCGGTGCGGATGTCGCAGTGGTGCTGCCGGCCGACCGGGCGCGCGAGATCGCGACCCGGGTCCAGCACCGCGTCCGCGCGCAGCTCAGCCGCCCGGTCCGGTGCGGGCTGGGCGGGCCGTGCGCCGTGATGGACGCGAAAAATAGTGTCCACCAAGCACTCTCGGCGGCTCGTGCGGCGCGGGGCGGGGACACGGTACCGGTGGTGTTCGCCGAGTTGGGCACCTTCTCCGTGTTGCTGGGCATGCAGGATCCGGACGCGCTGCAGGCCATCGCCCGCTCCGGACTCGAGGCGCTCGATGCCTACGACGAGAAGCGCGGGGGGAGTGGAGGACTGGTCGAGACGCTGGCCGCGTACCTCGAGCACAACGCTCAGGCCGAGAGTGCCGCCGTCGCGCTGGGCATCCACCGGCACACCCTGCGGAACCGGCTCGCCCGTATTGCCGAGCTGACCGGCCGCGATCTCGACTCGATCCACACCCGGGTGGAGTGGTGGCTGGCCGTCAAGGCTCGGGAGATGCTGGACCGCCAGGAGGAATAGTGGCGCAGGCGGGTTCGACCGTAATCACCGACGCCGAAATTCGCGCGGTTCGTGACGGTGACCGCGAACGGCCGGCGACCGGACACTGCGTCGCTCGAACGAGCGCGGATGATCGTCGGCTTCGGCACGGTCCAGGGCTTCCCGCTCGATCGGTTCCCCGCTCGGCTGGTCATGCTGGTGGAGTGAATGATCCTGTAGGCCAACATCTTCGGAAACGAGCCGATGGCAGCCAGGGTTGTGGCGAATCTGTTGTCCGGAGCGTCTGTTGTCCCGAACGGCGATCACCGTCGCTCTCACCGTGACCACCTTCGTCCGGTACAGCTGCACGGTCGCCGAGATTGTGCTGTAGGAACCAGCTGCCGCCGACGGCCTGCACGGCAAGGCCGTCGGGTTCATGGACCTGTCGGCATCGGTGACGCTTCTGGACGTCGTCGGCATCGAGTCCCCGCAGCCACCGTTCCGGCACACGAGGTTCGCGCCGTCGTGCATCCTTGATCCGACACGGTCCCGCCCCCGTGCGACGCCCGTCCCGCCGCGGCCGGGCGCGACGGGACGGGCACTCCTCCAGGCCTCTCCGGTCAGTCCGCGGCTCCACCCAGGGGTGGCGGAGCCGACCGGTACCGGACCGGAGTCCTGGAGAAGGTCAACGGGTTTCCGACCTGTGGCGTCGAGCTTCCGGGCACCGACACCACGGCGTCGAGACCGAGACGCCGGGCGAACTCGAAGGCCTCGGCGACGTCGTTGATGGGTCCGGCCGGAACACCCACGCGGGAGAGTTCGTCGTACCAGTAGTCGGCCCCGGCGGTGGCGAGGATCGAGGTGATCTCCTCCCGCAGTTCGTCTCGGTGTGCGACGCGCAGCGGGTTGCTGCCGAACCGCGGATCGGTGGCCAGTCCCGGCGCGCCGATCGTCTCGGCGAGCCGGGTGAACTGCTTGTCGTTGCCCACCGCCAGCGCCAGCGGCCGGTCCTTGGTCGGGAACACCTCGTATGGGGCGATGCTGGGATGACGATTTCCGAGGATGCCGGGCACCACCCCGGCACCGAGGTACGCCGACCCCTGGTTGACGAGTGAGGACAGCAGCGCGGCAAGGAGATTGGTTTCGACGCGCTGCCCCTCGCCGGTGCGCTCGCGGTGGTGCAGCGCAGCGAGGATCCCGGCGAGGGCGTGCAGGCCCGTGAGCACGTCGACGACCGCGACGCCCACCTTCGTCGGCGTGCCGGCCTCGGGTCCGGTGATGCTCATGAGTCCCCCGACGGCCTGCACGAGCAGGTCGTAGCCCGGCAGGGCTGCCCCGTCGCCGCTCCCGAACCCGGTGACGGAGCAGTAGATCAGCCCCGGGTTGACGTCGAGCAGGTCGTCGTAGCCGAGGCCGAGCCGCTCCATGGTGCCCGCCCGGAAGTTCTCGACCACGATGTCCGCGCGCGCGACGAGCCGACGGGCCTCCGCCCGGCCCGGCTCCGACGCGAGGTCGAGGACCACGGAGGTCTTGTTGCGGTTCACCGAGTTGAAGTAGGTGGCCGTGCCGGCGTCGTCGTAGGGCGGTCCCCACGCCCGGGTGTCGTCGCCGGTGCCCGGACGTTCGATCTTGACGACCTCGGCGCCCATGTCCGCGAGCATCATCGTGGCGTAGGGGCCGGCGAGGACCCGGGTGAAATCGGCGACGACGATGCCGTCGAGTGCGCCCTGGCTCATGCGATCGGCCTCCCGCCGCGGAGGTAGACGGTCGTGGTGTGGGTGAAGAACTCCCGCGCCGCGCGGCCCTGTTCCTTCGGGCCGTAGCCGCTCTTCTTGGCGCCGCCGAACGGGACGTGCGGATCGGCACCGGCGGATTCGGAGTTGATGTGCAGGATGCCCACGTCCAGGTCCTCGAGCGCCCCGAGCGCGCGGGTGAGGTCCTGGGTGAACACCGCGGCCGACAATCCGTACTCGCTGTCGTCGGCGAGCGCGAACGCCGCCTCGGCGTCCGCCGCGCGGCACACGGCCAGGACGGGTCCGAACAACTCCTCCCGCCACACGTCGAGCCCGGTGCCGGGCAACTCGAGCACGGTGGGCGGCACGTAGAACCCGGCCGCGAGTTCACCGTCCTCGTACGGTCGCCCGCCGCACAGCAGGCGGGCACCCTGCCGGACCGCCTCGTCGACACCGGCCTGGATCGAGGTCCGCGCCGCGGCGTCGACCACCGGGCCCATGTGGACCTGCTCATCGAGGGGATTGCCGACGGTCCACTTGCCGATCCGGGCGACCAGTTCACCGACGAACTCGTCGGCGACGTCGTCGGTGACGATCAGCCGCGAGGTCGCCGTGCACTTCTGCCCCGACGACCGGAACGCACCGAGCAGCACCTGCTCGGCGGCGAGATCGAGGTCCGCGTCGCCGAGCACGACGGCCGCGTTCTTGCCCCCCATCTCCGCCTGCACCGGCACGCCCCGCGCGGCCCCGGCCGCCGCGAGGCTCCGACCGACCGCCGTCGAACCGGTGAAGGTCAGCGCGTCGATCCCCGGATGATCGGCGATGCCGGCGCCGACCGCCCGGCCGCCGACGACGAGGTTGAGCACGCCCGGTGGCAGGCCCGCGTCGGCGAGGGCCTGCGCGAGCCGCATCGCCAGCAGCGGCACGGTGCCCGCCGGCTTCCACACCACGGTGTTGCCGTAGGTCAGTGCCGGGGCGATCTTCCAGGCGGGGATGGCGATGGGGAAGTTGAAGGGGGTGACGACCCCCACCACGCCGACGGGTTTGCGCGCGACCAGGATCTGTTCCCCGCGCCGCGGGGAGGCGAACACCTCACCGGCCTCCCGGTCTCCCTCGCCGCCGTAGAAGCGCAGGATCTGGGCGGCGCGGAGTACCTCGGCGACGCCCTCGCCGCGCGTCTTGCCCTCCTCGCGGGCGAGTTCCGCGCCCCACTGGGGGGCGGACGATTCGACGACGGCGGCCGCCCGGGCCAGGACGGCACCGCGTTCGTGCGCCGGGGTCTTCGCCCAGTGCCGGGCCGCGGCGCGCGCGGCGGCGACGGCCCGGTCGACGTCGTCGCCGGTGGCCGCCCGGCCGTGCGCGACGGTGACGTCCGGCTCGGCGGGGCTGATGCTGGTCAGAGCCTCGGCCCCGCCGTCGAACCACTCACCGTCGATGTAGTGTTGCAGCAGAACGGGTGTCGTCATGGTGTGTCCCTTCGACGCGTCGACGGTGCGGATCAGCGGAATGCGGCGTGACCGGTCAGCGCGCGACCGATCGAGAGCAGGTGCATCTCGCTGGTGCCCTCGTAGGTCAGCACCGACTCGAGGTTGTTGGCGTGCCGCAGCGGCGAGTACTCGAGGGTGATTCCGCTGGCGCCGAGGATGGTCCGGCATTCGCGGGCGATGGCCAGGGCCTCGCGGACGTTGTTGAGCTTGCCGAGGCTGATCTGCTCGGGAGTGACCCCGGATTCGTCCTTGAGGCGGCCGAGGTGCAGCGCGAGCAGGAATCCCTTGCCGAGCTCGAGCGTCATGTCGGCCAGCTTCTCCTGGGTGAGCTGGTAGGCGGCGAGCGGACGATCGAAGACCTCGCGGGAGGCGGCGTAGTCCAATGCGGTCTCGAGGCTGTTGCGGGCCGCGCCGAGCGCGCCGAACACGATCCCGAACCGGGCCTCGTTGAGGCAGGACAGGGGAGCGCCGAGTCCGCGGGCGAGCGGCAGCTCGGCCGATGCCGGCAGGCGCACGTTGTCGAGCACCAGCTCGGAGGTCACCGACGCCCGCAGCGACAGCTTCCGGTGGATCGGGTTGGCGGTGAAGCCGGGGGTGTCGGTGGGCACGACGAACCCGCGCACACCCTCGTCGGTCTGCGCCCACACCGTGGCGACGTCCGCGAGATTGCCGTTGGTGATCCACATCTTGGTGCCGGTGAGGATCCAGTCCGACCCGTCCCGGCGGGCGCGGGTACGCATTCCCCCGGGGTTGGAACCGAAGTCGGGTTCCGTCAGGCCGAAGCACCCGATGGCGTCGCCGGAGGCGAGCCGGGGCAGCCAGTGCTCCTTCTGCTCGTCGGACCCGTAGCGGTGGATCGAGAACATCGACAGCGAGCCCTGCACCGAGACGAAGCTACGGAATCCGCTGTCGCCGGCCTCGAGTTCCAGGCAGGCCAGACCGTAGCTGACGGCGTTGGTGCCCGCGCACCCGTATCCGTGCAGGTGCATGCCGAGGACGCCGAGAGTGCCGAACTCCTTCGCCAGCTCCTTGGGCAGCGTGGCGGATTCGAACCAGTTGCCGACCTCGGGGGCGAGTCGGGTTTCGACGAATCTCCGGACGGTGGCGGCGATGTCGCGTTCGTCGGCGTCGAGCAACGCGTCGGCGCCGAGGAGTTCGAGCGGCCGCAGGGGGCCGGTCGTGCGTGCGGGTGCGGTGGTGGTCATACTCTGGTCCTCGGGAGTAGGGGAGCGGTGGTCAGAGGGCGGCGAACGCGTCGCGCAGCACCGAGAACGCCTCGGTGAGCAGCGTGTCGGAGATCGACAACGGCGGCAGGAACCGGAGCACATTCCCGAAGGTGCCGGCGGTCAGGGTGAGGACTCCGTGGGCCTGGCAGTACCGGACGATCTCCGCGACCGCCTCGCGGTTGGGGGTGGTCGTACCGGGCTCGACGAGCTCGACGGCGACCATGGCGCCGCGACCGCGGACGTCGCCGACGACCGGGTGGCGGGTGCCGATCTCGCGCAGTTCCCGCAGCATCAGCGCGCCGATCTCCTGAGCGCGGTCGAGCAGGTGCTCGGCCTCGATCGTCTCGAATACGCCGAGCGCCGCGGCACACGCGGCGGGGTTGCCGCTGTAGGTGCCGCCGATGCCGCCCGGATGGGCGCGGTCCATGATCTCGGCCCGGCCGGTGACGGCCGCGAGGGGGAATCCGCCGGCGAGTCCCTTCGCCGTGACGATCAGATCCGGCACGAGGCCCTCGTGCTCGCACGCGAACCAGGCTCCGGTGCGGGCGATTCCGGTCTGGACCTCGTCGGCGACGACGAGGATGCCGCGGTCCCGGCAGAAATCGGCGATGCGCCGCAGGAATCCGTCGGCGGGAACGATGAACCCGCCTTCGCCCTGGATGGGTTCGACGACGACGCACGCCACCTGGTCCGCACCGATCTGAGCGTCGACGAGCAACCGGAACTGCTCGAACGCCTCGTCCGCGGCGCGGTCGGGCCCACCCGACCACCGGTAGGGGTAGGCCATCGGGGCGCGGTAGACCTCCGGGGCGAACGGACCGAAGGAGTGCTTGTAGGGCTGATTCTTCGCCGTCATGGTCATCGTCATCAGCGTCCGGCCGTGGAAGGCGTGGTCGAACGTGACCACGGCGGACCGGCCGGTCGCTGCGCGGGCGTACTTCACGGCGTTCTCGACGGCCTCGCTGCCGGTGTTGAACAGGGCTGTGCGCTTGGCGTGGGTGCCGGGAGTCAGCCGGTTGAGGGCCTCGGCGACCTCGATGTACGGCTCGTAGGGGGTGGCGAGGAAACAGGTGTGGGTGAACTGCTGCAGCTGCGCGGTGGCGCGTTCGACCACCCGAGGGGCGGAGTTGCCGACGGTGGTGACGGCGATGCCGGAGCCGAGGTCGATGAAGGAATTCCCGTCCACGTCGACGAGCACACCCCCGCCCCCGGCGGCGGCGTAGATCTCGGCGCCACTGGCCAGGCCCGCCGGCAGTGCGGCGGCGCGGCGCCGCGCCAGCTCCCGGGACCGGGGTCCCGGGATCTCCGTCACGATGCGGCGTGCCTGCTCGAGCGTGGGCCCGCCCAGTACCTGATCCACTGCGGTCATGTTCTTCTCCGTCCGTAGGTTTCCTCGAACTGTAGGAGTGCAGAAGCCGGCCGGTGATGGACCTGAAGTACAAGTTATGGGACCTTCCTGTACACCGAACACATGTCCGTCATCGATGGCCATCCGCAGACTGGCGGCACATCACGGCTCACACCGGGTGATCGAAAGGACATGCAGATGACCGACACCGCTACCGCGCATCCGCGCGAACCGGCGCCCCCCGACGTCGCCGAGGCCGCACGGCTCCTCGCGCGCTCGCAGGATTCTCGACCGGCCCTGTTGTTCGTCGAGGAGCCCGCCGACGGTACCGCGGGTGCCGTCATGCGATGGCCGGGACGAGAGCCGCTGCTCGCCGACTCCGTCCACACCTTCGAGCATTTCGGGCTGCGGATCGACGAGCACGAACTCCTGAAGGTGGACGACGAAGACCGCCGGGTGCACCGGTTCGCTTTCGTCACGCCCCCGGACTGGGAACCGGGCTCGCCGCGCCGGGTGGCGGCGGTCTTCGACGCCCACGCGCTGGGTCACACCGTCGTCGACGGGTACTCCCGCCTCGCCGTCGTCGCCGAGGTGGGCGTGCGCGACATCGACCTGATCCGCGCCGCCGCCCGCTTCGCCCGCCAGGCGGGACTGATCATGTCGGAACGGTACGTCGTCGACACCCTCTGCCGGAACGCCCGATTCGTCGAGGCACTCGTCGCCTGCTTCGCCGCGCGCTTCGATCCGGACCGGCGCAACCGGGATACCGCCGACGCCGAATCGGCGCTTGCCGCGCGGCGCGGTGCGGCGGACAGCCTGGATGAGGACCGCATCCTGCGCAGCCTGGAGTCGTTCGTCACCGCGACCGTGCGCACCAACTGGTACCAGCGGGACGAACACGGCGCACCGAAACCGCACGGCGCGTTCATGCTCGAGTCCGGGCGCCTCGCCGATCCCGGACCGGTCGTTCCCCACCGCGAGATCTTCGTCCACTCGGACGAGATGGAGGGGATCCACGTGCGAAGCGGCACAGTCGCCCGTGGCGGGGTGCGGTTCTCGGACCGCCCGGAGGACTACCGCACCGAAGTGCTCGGCCTCATGAAGACCCAGGTGGTCAAGAATGCGCCCATCGTCCCGGTCGGCGCCAAGGGCGCGTTCGTCCGCAGACGACCGGATATCTCTCCCGCCCATGCCTATTCGACGTTCATCCGGGGAATGCTCGACCTCGTCGACAACATCGTCGAGGGACGGATCGTGCACCCGGACCGCACCGTCGTCCACGCAGGGGACGACGCCTACCTGGTGGTGGCCGCGGACAAGGGCACCGCCCGGTTCTCCGACCTGGCGAACTCCATCGCGGCGGAGTACGACTACTGGCTCGGCGACGCCTTCGCTTCGGGCGGATCGAGCGGCTACGACCACAAGGCGATGGGCATCACCGCGCGCGGCGCATGGGTTGCGGTCCGTGAGCACTTCGCCGACCTCGGTCTCGACGTGGACACCACCGAGGTGACGGCGGTGGGAATCGGCGACATGTCCGGTGACGTCTTCGGCAACGGGATGCTGCTCTCCCCGCACCTGCGCCTCGTCGGTGCCTTCGACCACCGGCACATCTTCCTCGACCCCGACCCGGATACGGCCCGTGCCTACGCGGAGCGTCGTCGGCTGTTCGAGCTCTCCGGATCGAGCTGGGACGACTTCGACCGCGACGTCCTCTCCGTCGGAGGAGGCGTGTGGCCACGTTCCGCGAAGTCGGTGATCGTCCCGGAACCGGCACGGCGGCTGCTCGGACTGTCCCACCCGACCACCACCCCGGACGAGTTGATCAAGGCGCTGCTGACGGCGCCGGTGGATCTGCTCTGGAACGGCGGTGTCGGCACCTACGTCAAGGCCTCCTCCGAAAGTCACACGGACGCAGCCGATCCGGCAAACGACCCCGTCCGTGTCGACGCCGCGCAGCTGCGGTGTCGTGTCGTCGGCGAGGGCGGCAACCTCGGTTTGACGCAGCGTGCGCGCGTCGAGTTCGCGGCCGCGGGCGGCCACGTCAATGCCGACTTCATCGACAACGCGGCCGGCGTGGCCACCTCCGACGCCGAGGTGAATCTGAAGATCGCCCTCGAATCCGCACGGCGCCGCGGACGTCTGACCCTCGCCGAGCGCGACCGGCTGCTGGCCGACGCCAGGGACGAGGTGGCCCGGACGGTGCTCCGCACGAGCCGGGATCAGTCGGTGGCGCTCGGGCTCGCCGGCTCGCGCGCAACCCGGTTGCTCGCCAGACACGAACGGCTCATCGTCCACCTCGAGACCGGCGGGATCCGGCGCAGCACCGAGGTGCTGCCCACCGTGCAGGAACTGGCGGCGCGGGCCGGCGCCGGTCGCGGGTTGACCAGGCCGGAGATCGCGGCACTGCTCGCGCGATCGAAGAACGTCGTGTGCCGGGACCTACTCGACTCCGACGTGCCCGACGACCCCGTCTTCGCCGCCGTCGCCCGCGAATACTTCCCCGCCGGCATGCGCGACCTGCTGCGGGACGAGATCCGGGACCATCCCCTGCGCCGCGAGATCGTCGCCACCCGGATCGCCTCCGATCTCGTCGATCACGTCGGCCCCGGGATGATCTATCAGCTCGAGGAACGGCTCGGGGTACGCACACCGGCGGTCGCCCGTGCCTACGCGGTGATCCGGGCGGTGTTCGACACCGACCGGCTGTGGGCCGAGGCGCGGGACAGTGCCGACTCCGGTGCCGCCCGGTGGGATCGGCTCGGTGCCGTGCAAGGGTTCGTCGAGCATGCGGTCTCGTGGATTCTGCGGCTGCGACCGTCGCTCGATGTGACCGACGAGATCATGCGGCTGCGTGCCGGGATCGAGGACCTGGTCGAGGACATCGCGGCGGAACCGGACTTCCGGTTCCTCGGCGAGTGCCCGGCGCTGGTCGACACCGCAATTACGCTGGATTGTCCGGCGCGCATCGTCGCCCGGGTGCACGCGGCCACGGGTTCGCTGCTCGGAATCGACGGATTGTCGCCGGACCTGGCCACCGGGCACCACAGTTGGTGGGACAACGCGGCGCTCGCAACCGCGCGTGACGACCTCGCCGAACGCCACCACGGCCTCGTCGCCGCCATCCTGCGCCGGGACCGCGGCCCTCACGCACCGGCGGCCGTCGACGAGGTCCTGGCGCGGTGGCAGCAGCGAGTCCCGGATTCGATCGACCGGGTGACGCGCCTGACCGCCGAACTGCGTGAGGACGCGCTCGTCGACCTGCCGCGGGCGTGCACGCTCGGCGCGGAATTGCGCCTGCTCGTGCGCGCGACGGAGCGGTGACCGCGTGGTGCCCTTTCGAGCAGATCCGAAAGGGCACCACGGTCCCCCGGGCGGTCGTCAGTGCGGATGGTCCGCGTCGGCGTCGGCGTCGGCGTATCGCGGTCGGTCGGTAGACCTGGATGGTGACGCCGTTCGGGTGGTTCGAGAGTCGAGGAGTTCGAGCGCGCGCCCGATCCGTGGACCTGTAACTCACCGTCGTCCGCTGCCGTCAGTTCTTCGATGGCCGCCGCGGCGATCCTCGTCCGGCCCGCCGAGTCCCTGCATCACCCCGCCGACGGAGACGGCGGTGACGGTGGCCGGTTTCATGGTCGAGGTCCATCGATGGATTCGCTGGTCTGCCGACATCGACTTGATCGGGACGGCGGACTCATCGTTCGCGTCCCGCCGGTCGTGGACTGGGTGACAAATACTGTGGGGTGCAACGGCTGCCGAACTCCGCGGCGGGCGCGGTGAATCTCGAGTCGAACATCGTGTAGCTCAGCAGTTCGCGGTGACCGGGTACTCCGTCGCTCATCAGCCGTAGCAGCGTCGTCTCCATCGGATTTCGCACACGGTGCAGAAATCCGAGCATGCCGTCGAACGCCTCCTCCGCGAGACGGTCGATCTCGACAGTCTCCGCCAGGGCCGGGCCGGCGAACACGGCCTCGACCGGTGTGTAGCCGTCCATGTCATTGCGGGTACGGAGCGTCCACAGGTCGTCGACCATGCGGTCCGTGAGAATTGCGCGCAGCGACAAGGCCGTGGTGCCGAGAACGTCGGGCGGAG
This sequence comes from Rhodococcus zopfii NBRC 100606 = JCM 9919, assembly GCF_001895025.1. Lineage (GTDB taxonomy): Bacteria > Actinomycetota > Actinomycetes > Mycobacteriales > Mycobacteriaceae > Rhodococcus > Rhodococcus zopfii. Next base: position 411,605 of record NZ_BCXI01000001.1, on the reverse strand, counting down.
TCGCAGGCAGCGTCGATACGGCCGGCGGCGGCAAACGTTCCTGCGGGTGGGACGCGACCACCCCGATCCTGGTGGCTTCGAACTCGAGCGCCGGTTTGATGGGGGTGTTGAGCAACAGACCGCCGTCGATGTACCACCCCGCATACTCGTCGTTCTTCTCGTCGGTGATCCGAATCGGTTGGAACAGAATCGGGATCGCTGCCGAGGCGAGGAGATGGTCGATCGTGAGAGCGGTCGAGACGTAGCTGATGTTGCGGTGTGCGTCGTAGCCGGGAAGACGCACGTCGTCGTTGTGCTCGACGAACACCACGGTGCCGCCCGTGGCCAGCGAGGTCGCGGTGACGGCTATCGCTCGGACCTTGCCGGTGCGGACGTTCTCGTGTAGCTGATCCCAGGGGACCAGGGCGTCGAGCGTGGCCCGCATCGGAGACGTGTCGAGAAGCCCGGCGGGTGGAGGAACCGGAAGCCCGATCAGCCTGGCGAGGGTCGCTCCGCCCGTCCGCAGCAGGCTACCGACCGGTGAGAACACGCCTGTCAACGACGCGTCGCTCCACGCCGCCACCACCTCCTCGGCCGCCTTCTCGGCGCCGAGGTGGGCATAGGCCGCCAATCCCGCCACGTTCAGGGCCCCGGCGCTGGTCCCGACCAGAATCTGCGGGATCGCGTCGCCGGCCAGGAGCGCGGGAAGCAGGGCCCGGACAGCCCCCGCCTCGTAGGCGCCTCGTGCGCCGGCGCCGGACACAACCAGGGCAGTGCGATTCGTCATGTTGCCGAACCCCCGATCGTCGACTCTGTCCATTAGGCGCGCGGTCGGCGGGAATTCGCGGGGGAGTCTCGCAATACGTTGCGGAAGAGTGGGTTCGGGGCCTCGGGGGCTCCCGTTCTTGCCGAGCGAATGTACCGCTCGGCTCCTCACAGATCGACGGAATGTACCGTCCGCTCGGAAAACGGGGGGTCGCGCGCTCCGATCTGTTTCAATGAGAACCGTGTGCAGATGGATGGCATACGCCGGCGCGCGGATCCTCGCCGAGGATCTGCTGTTCCGTCCGATGCACTCGCTCATCGACCAGAGCCTTCATTCGAAGCTCGGCGCCACCACCACGAACGGCGACGGTTTCGGTATCGGCTGGTACGGGGAAGGACCGCGACCGGCGCTGTTCAAGAGCATCGAACCCGCCTGGAACGACCGCAACCTACGGGAGCTGGCTACCCAGATCCGCAGCGGGATGCTGTTTGCGCACGTGCGCGCGTCGACGGGCTCGCCGGTTCAGCGCAGCAACTGCCATCCGTTCCGGCACGGCAACTGGTTGTGGATGCACAACGGCGCGGTCGACAGCTATCCGACGATCAAGCGGGATCTGCTGCTCGCGGTGGACGCTGCGCTGTACCCGGAGATCCTGGGGTCGACGGACTCGGAGGCGCTGTTCTTCCTCGCCCTGACATTCGGCCTGACCGACGACCCGGTCGCCGCCGTCGCCCGCGCGGTCGGATTCGTCGAAGACGTCGCGCGCGCACACGGCATCGAGAATCCGGTGCAGATGACGGTCGCGACGTCGGATGGAACGTCGCTGTGGTTCTTCCGATATTCCAGCGAAACGCTGTCGCGGTCGCTGTTCTACTCCACCGACATGACTGCGCTCCGCGCCTTGCACCCGGAGGTGGAAGTTCTCGCCGAGCTCGGGCCGAAAGCCCGCTTGGTGGTGTCGGAGCCGCTGCGCGACCTGACTGGGGCCTGGAACGAGGTGCCCGAATCCAGTGCGGGAGTGGTCGGACCTTACGGGGCCGAGATCCTGCCGTTCGTGCCGGTCGTCCCGTAGAGCCGCGCCGCGACGACGCGGACCCGACGACCGGCGGGGCGCACCCCACGCGGGATGCGCCCCGATTTCGGCTTTCGTAAACCGGTCAGAGGGCGCGGACCTGCTGGGCCTGCGGCCCCTTCTGCCCCTGCCCGACCTCGAATTCCACTCGCTGGTTCTCTTCCAGCGAGCGGTAGCCGCTGCCCTGAATCTCGGAGAAGTGGACGAACAGGTCGGCGCCCCCGTCATCGGGAGCGATGAATCCGAAACCCTTTTCGCTGTTGAACCACTTCACGGTGCCCTGCGCCATCTTGCCCAACTTCCTGTTCGGGAGCCGAACGTCACGTCGACGTCACGATCTCCACAATCGATCGTGCCACCCCGACGCCGCGTACACACGGTGTAGCGCCGTCGACACGGCATTCGGGTGGCGCCGGGCCTACGACGAGGTGCGGTGGCCTTCGACGCTGCGTCGGGTTCGAGATCGCCGTCGTCGGCGAAGACGAGCCGGCGTCGTCGAGCGCGACCGCCCACCGACGCACGGGAGCCCAGTCGCGGCCGAGATCGTCGGCGACCAGGGCGACGGCCTGGCCGTAGTCCGCCACGATCGCACCGCGTTCCGGTGCCGCGTGGCCGGAGCCGGTTCGCATCGTCACCCGCGCGCCCACGGCGAGCGCGCCCGAGTTCTTCGTCATAGCGCTCATGGCGATCGATTGTGACATCACACAAGGCGCGAAGCGGCTCGGACGTCTCATCCGGCGTCGCGCGGTGGCGTCCAGGACGGGTTGCGCCCGGTCATGCCGACGAGACGATCCAACGCGGGCGCATCGGCCGGGACGGTGACCACGGGACCGAACAGACCGCCCTCGGCGCGCTGTTCCGGGGTGACGGTGGCCGCGAACGCTGTGCAGGCGGCCACCGACGCGTCGTCGCAGGGGTAGGGCAGGCCGGCGGCGGCCGCGAGGTCCCATCCGTGAATCACCAGCTCGTCGAGCGCGATCAGTCCCGCGATCCGCCCCGGCAGTTCCACACCGCCGGCCTGCGTGGTCCCGGTCCACGCGGCGGGATCGTGCCAGGCCTGGGCCAGGGCAGCAACCTGCGCGGGGATCCGCGTGCGCCAGTCGTCACCGAGGTTGGCGGCGGACGGTGCCGGCGGCCGGGCGGTGGTCTCACCGAGTTCCTTGGTTGCCGCGGCGGTGAATGCGACGCACAGGCCGCCGACGTGGTCGAGCAGGTCGCCGAGCGTGGCGTCCCGGCACGGCGTCCGGGCGGTGAGCTGATCGTCGCGGATCCCGGCGATCACGTCGGCCATCGTGCGGGCGGCGGGATCGAGATCGAGCATTTCGGTCATCGGGGGCACCTCGGTTCTCGGATCGGTGGAGTCGACACGAGGACAGACCCGTTTCGATCTCGAAACTGAGCGTTCACCCGCCGGGTGAAGGGTCGGCCCGTCACGCGGAGGGGCGGATGACGACCGACATCGGGGTGGCCGCTGGACGGCGGTCGACAGACGACGTGGCCGCCGCGACCACGATGGTCGCGGCGGCCGCGGAAGTGGAGGCCCGCCGGTTGTCAGCGCCTGTCGTCGCGTTGCGGGTCGACAGCGGGGAACACCTCGGTGGGGGAGTCGTCGCTGCTCCACGCCGTGTTCGCCCCGGCCGCGGCGCCCACCGGCACCGGGGCCGGGGCGGGTTGCTCGACCGGTTTCGCCTGCTCGCGGCGCACCAGGAAACGACCTACGGTGACGGCGAGCATGGCCGGCAGGAACACCAGAAGCACGGTGAACGCCGCCCCGGAGGTGATCTCGAAGAACAGCGACTTGACGCCGACCGGGATCGGGGTGATCGCATCGACGAGCCACGTGAGGAATCCGCCGAGCAGACCTGCGACCGCGCCGGCCTTCAGCCACAGCATCGTCAGGTCCGCGCCGCGATCCGGATCCGGATTCGCCCGACGATCGCGGATTCCGTCGATGCCGCCCCAGAGCAGGGCCACGAACACGACGACGAGCAGACCGCCCCACCGCAGGACCGTGCCCTGCAGGGGCCACTGGACGAGCGCTGCGCCCAGCAGGACGCGGACGAGCACATGCGTGAGAGTCAGGCCGAGCCCGCGAGTCAACCAGGGTTTCATGTATCCGAGGGTAACGGCTGAATCGGCAAAAGTGTGTCTCGGCCCACACCCGAAACCGTGCCGTCGTCCTGTGACCGGCCACGAACCGTCGCGGTACGTTGGATCGATGGCCGCCGATCATGCCTCCCGCCGCGCCGCGCTGCGCGCCACCCTCACCGACCGTGGGCTCGACGCGCTGCTGGTGACGGACCTGCTCAACATCCGCTACCTCACCGGATTCACCGGGTCCAATGCCGCGCTGCTGGTCACCACCGACGACGACGCGGACGAATCGCGGACCGTCGTGTGCACCGACGGCCGGTACGTCACCCAGATCGCCGAACAGGTCCCGGACCTGCGCGCGGTCGTCGCGCGCGCCGCCGCCGCACACCTTGTCGAATCCGCGGGACCGCAGACAACGGCCTGGGGTTTCGAAAGCCACGTCGTCACCGTCGACGAACACGCCCGCTGGTCCGGACTCGGCAGCGGCGTGACGTTCACCGCGGCGCCGGGCCTCGTCGAGCAGCTGCGCACGGTCAAGGACGAACACGAGATCGGGTTGCTGCGTGCGGCGTGTACCGCTGCGGACCGCGCGCTCGCGGACCTCGTCGCCGCCGGAGGCCTGCGCCCCGGCCGCACCGAGAAGGAGGTCGGCCGCGACCTCGAGTCCCGCATGCTCGACCACGGTGCCGACGGAATCTCCTTCGAGACGATCGTCGCCGCGGGCGCCAACTCGGCGATCCCGCACCACCGGCCCACGAGCACGGTGCTGGCCTCCGGCGACTTCGTCAAACTCGACTTCGGGGCCCAGGTCGGCGGCTACCACTCCGACATGACCCGCACCTACGTGCTCGGCAGGGCCGCCGACTGGCAGCGTGAGCTGTACGACCTGGTGTTGCGCGCCCAGCAGGCCGGGTGTGAGGCGCTCGCGCCGGGCGTCGACTGTGCCGCGGTGGACGCCGTGTCCCGCTCGGTGATCACCGATGCCGGGTACGGGGAGTTGTTCCTGCACGGACTCGGTCACGGAGTCGGACTCGAGATCCACGAAGCGCCGGGGATCGGTGCCGCGGCGACCGGTACACTTGTCGCCGGTGCGACGGTGACCGTCGAGCCGGGCGTGTACTTCTCCGGGCGCGGAGGTGTGCGGATCGAGGACACGCTCGTGGTGCGCGAGCAGGCACCGGAACTGCTCACGCTGACCGACAAGACATTGACCGTCGTTTAAGGGCGGTTCCTCGACTCTAGGAGACGCGAAGTAAGTGGCCGATACCAGTGATTTCAAGAACGGGCTTGTGCTGAAGATCGAGGGTCAGCTCTGGCAGATCATCGAATTCCAGCACGTCAAGCCCGGCAAGGGTCCGGCGTTCGTGCGCTCGAAGCTGAAGAACGTGCTCTCCGGCAAGACCGTCGACAAGACCTGGAACGCCGGTGTCAAGGTCGAGACCGCGACCGTCGACCGCCGCGACATGACCTACCTGTACAACGACGGCACCGACTACGTCTTCATGGACGGCGAGACCTACGACCAGATCTCGATCTCCCCGGAGACGCTCGGTGACGGTGCCCGCTTCCTGCTCGAGAATATGGCCGTCCAGGTCGCGACCCACGAGGGCACCCCGCTGTTCGTCGAGCTCCCCGTCACGATCGAGCTGGTCGTCCAGCACACCGATCCGGGACTGCAGGGCGACCGTTCCACCGGCGGCACCAAGCCCGCGACCCTCGAGACCGGCGCCGAGATCCAGGTCCCGCTGTTCATCAACACCGGCGACAAGCTCAAGGTCGATTCGCGTGACGGCAACTACCTCGGGCGAGTGAACTCCTGAGTGTCCGGAACGCAGAAGAGACTCGGAGCCCGGCACAAGGCGCGTAAACGCGCCGTCGACCTGCTGTTCGAGGCCGAGGCCCGCGACACCGACCCGATCGACCTCGCCGCGGACCGCGTGGCGCTGGCGCTCACCGACGACCAGGTGGCCCCGGTCCCGCCGTACACCCGGACCCTGGTCCGGGGTGTCGCCGAGCACCTCGACGAACTCGATCAGCTCATCGCCGACCACCTGCACGAGTGGACGCTCGCGCGGCTGCCCGCCGTGGACCGCGCGATTCTGCGGATCGCCGCGTGGGAGCTGTTCCACGCCACCGACGTGCCGCCGGTCGTGGCCGTCGACGAGGCCGTCGAACTCGCCAAGCAGTTGTCGACCGACGACTCGCCGGCCTTCGTCAACGGAGTTCTCGGCCAGCTCGTCGCCGTCGCCGACCAGGTGCGTGCTGCGGCCGCAGCGACGTCGGTGCATGCCGTGGAGAAGTCCGACGGCCCGGACCGATCCGGGTCGCAGCAGTAGGGCACGATGCAACGCGGGCGGGTCCGGGCGAGGTCGACGATCTCACCGGACCCGCCCTCGTGTTCGGCGCTCCTGTGTCGCGCTTCACCCGTCAACCGTGCCGTGACGGCACCCGGCCGCTGATAGGCTGTTTGACCGTCAGGCATCCTTTAACGATCCGTCCAGCGAGGCGGAGAAGGAGGTCGCTGTATGGCCATGTCCGAGGACGGCTCGTCAGCATCCACCGATTCATCGGCGTCCGGAACCGGAGCGCCCGCCCGCGAGTTGTTGTCGGCCGCGGATGTCGGACGCACCGTTGCCCGCATCTCGCACCAGATCATCGAGAAGACCGCACTCGACGCCCCCGAGGGCGAAGCGCCCCGCGTCGTGCTGGTCGGAATCCCCACCCGCGGCACCACCCTCGCGCACCGCATCGCCGAGCGCATCGAGGAGTTCTCCGGTGTTCGCGTGCGGGTCGGATCCCTCGACATCACGCTCTACCGCGACGATCTGCGGACCAAGCCGCATCGCCCCCTCGAACGCACCTCGGTGCCCGAAGGCGGCGTCGACAACACCCTCGTCGTCCTCGTCGACGACGTGCTCTTCTCGGGCCGCTCCGTGCGCGCTGCCCTCGACGCGCTGCGGGATCTGGGCCGGCCGCGTGCCGTGCAACTCGCGGTGCTCGTCGACCGCGGGCACCGCGAGTTGCCGCTACGCGCCGACTACGTCGGCAAGAACGTACCCACCGCCCGCACCGAGGATGTGCGCGTGTTGCTCACCGAACAGGACGGACGTGACGCGGTGGAGATCTCCGGAGGCAAGAACCTGTGAAACACCTGCTCTCCATCGCGGATCTGACGACGGATTCCGCGACCGAGCTTCTGGACGAGGCGGAACGGTTCGAGCAGGCGTTGCTCGGCCGCGAGGTGCGCAAGTTGCCGACGTTGCGCGGCCGCACCGTGATGACCGTGTTCTTCGAGAACTCGACCCGGACCCGGGTGTCCTTCGAGGTCGCCGGCAAGTGGATGAGCGCGGACGTCATCAACGTCAGCGCGTCGAGTTCGTCGGTGTCCAAGGGGGAATCGCTGCGCGACACCGCGCTGACCCTGCACGCCGCGGGCGCCGATGCGCTGATCGTGCGTCACCCCGCCTCCGGTGCGGCGCACCGTATCGCGGACTGGACGACCGACGCCGACGGTAACGGCCCCTCGGTGATCAACGCCGGTGACGGAACCCACGAACACCCCACGCAGGCGCTGCTGGACGCGTTGACCCTGCGGCAGCGGCTGGGTTCGCTGGAAGGCAGGCGGATCGGCATCGTCGGCGACATCCTGCACAGCCGGGTGGCCCGCTCGAACGCGCTGCTGCTGTCGATGCTCGGCGCCGAGGTGGTGCTCGTCGCGCCGCGCACCCTGCTGCCGGTCGGGGTGGAGACATGGCCGGTGACCGTGGCCCACTCGCTCGACGCGGAACTGCCCGGCCTGGACGCGGTGCTCATGCTGCGGGTGCAGGCCGAACGCATGAACGGCGGGTTCTTCCCGTCGGCGCGCGAATACTCGATCGGCTACGGGCTGTCCGAGCGCCGGTTGAGGCTGCTCTCCGACGACGCGGTCGTGCTGCACCCCGGACCGATGCTGCGCGGTATGGAAATCGCCTCGGCGGTGGCCGACGCGCCGCAGACCGCGGTGCTGCAGCAGGTGACCAACGGTGTGCACGTACGCATGGCGGTGCTGTTCCGGTTGCTGGTCGGCACCGAAGAGGCATCGGCATGACGAAAATCATTGGGACAGGAGATAATTCGGTGACCCCGCAGGTGCTCATCCGCAACGTGCTGGTCTACGGCGAGGGCGACCCGGTCGACGTCCTGCTCGGCGACGAACAGATCCTCGCGATCGGTTCCGGCCTCGACGCCGACGCCGACGCCGAGGTGATCGACGGGACCGGTCACATTCTGCTGCCCGGTTTCGTGGACCTGCACACCCACCTCCGTGAACCCGGCCGCGAGGACACCGAGACGATCGACAGCGGCTCCGCCGCCGCCGCCCTCGGTGGGTACACCGCGGTGTTCGCGATGGCCAACACGAACCCGGTCGCCGACTCGGTCGTGGTCACCGACCACGTGTGGCGGCGCGGCCAGGAGGTCGGGCTCGTCGACGTGCACCCGGTCGGGGCGGTCACCGTCGGTCTCGCCGGCAAACAGCTCGCCGAGATGGGCACCATGGCGGCCGGCGTCGGCCGGGTCCGGATGTTCTCCGACGACGGACACTGCGTCTACGACCCGCTGATCATGCGGCGCGCGCTCGAATACGCGGGCACTCTCGGCGTCCTCATCGCCCAGCACGCCGAGGAGCCGCGGCTGACCGTCGGCGCCGTCGCCCACGAAGGCCCGACCGCGGCGCGGCTGGGTCTGGCCGGCTGGCCGCGCGCCGCCGAGGAATCGATCGTGGCGCGCGACGCCCTGCTGGCCCGTGACGCCGGCGCTCGCGTCCACATCTGCCACGCGTCGACCGCCGGCACCGTCGAGCTCGTCAAGTGGGCACGCGGACAGGGGATTTCGATCACCGCCGAGGTGACTCCGCATCACCTGCTGCTCGACGACTCGCGGCTCGAGACCTACGACGGCGTCAATCGCGTCAACCCGCCGTTGCGGGAACGCTCCGACGTCGAGGCGCTGCGCCGCGGCCTGGCCGAGGGCGTCCTGGACTGCGTGGCCACCGACCACGCCCCGCACGCCGAACAGGACAAATGCTGCGAATTCTCGCAGGCCCGCCCCGGCATGCTCGGCCTCGAGACGGCCCTGTCGATCGTCGTCGAGACGATGGTCCGGCCCGGCCTGCTCGATTGGCGCGGCGTCGCGAAGGTGATGAGCGAGCGGCCCGCCGAGATCGTCGGACTCGACGACCAGGGACGTCCCCTCGCGGTCGGGGAGCCCGCCAACGTCGTGCTCGTCGACCCGGACACCGAATGGACGGTGCGTGGACCGGAACTGGCGAGCATCTCGCACAACACCCCGTACGAGGAGATGACGCTGCCCGCCAAGGTCACCGCGACCGTGCTGCGCGGCCGGATCACCGCCCGCGACGGCGCGGTACGGCCGACGACCGGCGGGAGGTAGGCGATGGACCGGGTACTGATCACCCTCGGTTTTCTGCTGCTGTGGGTCGTGCTGGTGCTGCTCATGTGGAAGGGCTGGCGTGGACGCGCCCGCCGTCAGGCCGACGCCGTCGGCGAGCTACCCGCCGTGCCGGCGGAGCTGGGCGATCAGCTGGTGGCGCCGAGCACCGGCTTGTACGTGGGCAGCACCCTGGCCCCGAGCTGGCAGGACCGCGTCGCGGTCGGCGACCTGGGCCACCGGGCCGCCGGCGAGATCAGCCGCTACCGCAGCGGAGTGCTCCTCGAACGCGACGGTGCTTCGCCGATCTGGATTCCGCAGGACTCGATCCGCGCGATCCGCACCGAACGGGGCTTGGCCGGGAAGGTCATGACCAAGGACGGCGTCCTGGTCATCCGCTGGCAACTGCCCTCCGGAACCGAGGTCGACACCGGGTTCCGCGGCGACGACAAGACTGTTTACCCCTCGTGGGTGGACGCGACGAACGAAAATTCAGGACAGTGACGATCACAGCACGTGAGATTTCAGCTGATGCGGACAGCTCTGGTGAGGTCGAGCAGAACGGAGAGAACGCATGAGCGGCGGTAATTTCGGCGGCGGCACCGCGCTGCTGGTACTCGAGGACGGGCGCATCTTCCGCGGCACCACCTTCGGAGCAGTCGGCCAGACGCTTGGTGAGGCCGTCTTCAGCACCGGCATGACCGGCTACCAGGAGACCCTCACCGACCCCAGCTACCACCGGCAGATCGTGGTGTCGACGGCACCGCAGATCGGCAACACCGGCTGGAACCAGGAGGACAACGAGTCCGTCGGCCCGACCGGGGACTCCACGGAAGCGAAGATCTGGGTCGCCGGATATGTGGTGCGCGACCCCTCTCGCCGCACCTCGAGCTGGCGTGCGACCGGCTCCCTGCAGGACGAACTGGTCCGGCAGGGTGTGGTCGGCATCGCCGGCATCGACACCCGCGCCCTCGTGCGGCACCTGCGTACCCGCGGATCCATGCGCGCCGGCGTCTTCTCCGGCGACGCGCTCGCGCCGGACGCCGAACTGCTCGCCCGCGTCAAGGACCAGCCCTCGATGCTCGGCGCCGACCTCGCCGGCGAGGTCAGCACCACCAGCGGATACGTTGTCGAACCGGTCGGGGGCGAGGCCCGGTTCACGGTCGCGGCCATCGATCTCGGCATCAAGACCAACACCCCGCGCATGTTCGCCGAACGCGGAATGCGGGTGCACGTGCTGCCGTCCACCGCGACGCTGCACGACATCCTCGACCTCGAGGCCGACGGCGTGTTCCTGTCCAACGGACCCGGCGACCCGGCGACCGCGGACGGTGCCGTGCACCTCACCAAGGAGGTGCTCGGGCAGGGCCTGCCGCTGTTCGGCATCTGCTTCGGCAACCAGATCCTCGGGCGCGCCCTGGGCCTGAACACCTACAAGATGAAGTTCGGGCACCGCGGCATCAACATCCCGGTCGTCGAACACGACACCGGCCGTATCGCCATCACCGCGCAGAACCACGGTTTCGCGCTCGAAGGTGAGGCGGGCCAGGAGTTCGCCACCCCGTTCGGTCGCGCCGTGATCAGCCACACCTGCGCCAACGACGGTGCCGTCGAAGGTGTCCGCCTGCTCGACGGCAGCGCCTTCTCGGTGCAGTACCACCCGGAGGCAGCGGCGGGCCCGCACGACGCCGCCTACCTGTTCGACCGCTTCACCAGCCTGCTCGAGGGAGACAAGAACTGATGCCACGCCGTACCGATCTCTCCCACATCCTGGTGATCGGGTCCGGCCCGATCGTCATCGGCCAGGCCTGCGAGTTCGACTACTCCGGCACCCAGGCCTGCCGGGTGCTGCGCGAGGAGGGCCTGCGGGTCAGCCTCGTCAACTCCAACCCGGCCACGATCATGACCGACCCGGAGTTCGCCGACTCCACCTACATCGAGCCGATCACCGCCGAGTTCGTCGAGAAGGTCATCGCCACCGAGGCCGCCAACGGCACCCCGATCGATGCGGTGCTCGCGACCCTCGGCGGCCAGACCGCGCTGAACACCGCGGTCGCGCTCTCCGAGCAGGGCATCCTCGACAAGTACGACGTCGAGCTGATCGGCGCCGACTTCGACGCCATCCAGCGCGGCGAGGACCGCCAGATGTTCAAGGACATCGTCACCAAGTGCGGCGGCGAGTCCGCCCGCTCGCGGGTCTGCTTCACGATGGACGAGGTCCGCGCGACCGTCGCCGAACTCGGCTTCCCCGTCGTGGTGCGCCCGTCGTTCACGATGGGCGGGCTCGGCTCCGGCATGGCCTACAACGACGAGGACCTCACCCGCATCGCCGGTGGCGGTCTCGCCGCGTCGCCGACCGCGAACGTCCTGATCGAGGAGTCCATCCTCGGCTGGAAGGAATACGAGCTCGAGCTCATGCGCGACGGCCGCGACAACGTCGTGATCGTCTGCTCGATCGAGAACGTCGACCCGGTCGGTGTGCACACCGGCGACTCGATCACGGTCGCACCCGCGATGACCCTGACCGACCGCGAGTACCAGAAGATGCGCGACCTCTCGATCGCGATCTTGCGCGAGGTCGGCGTCGACACCGGCGGCTGCAACATCCAGTTCGCGATGGACCCGAAGGACGGACGGCTCGTCGTCATCGAAATGAACCCGCGCGTCTCGCGGTCCTCGGCGCTGGCGTCGAAGGCCACCGGGTACCCGATCGCGAAGATGGCCGCCAAGCTCGCCATCGGCTACACGCTCGACGAGATCGTCAACGACATCACCAAGGAAACGCCGGCCTGCTTCGAGCCGACCCTCGACTATGTCGTGGTCAAGGCGCCGCGGTTCGCGTTCGAGAAGTTCCCCGGTGCCGACGGCACCCTCACCACCACCATGAAGTCCGTCGGTGAGGCCATGGCGATCGGCCGCAACTTCACCGAGGCGTTCGGCAAGGTGCTGCGCTCGCTCGAGACCAAGCGCGCCGGCTTCTGGACCGGCCCCGAGGTCGACGGCACCCTCGACTCGATCCTCGCCGAGATCGCGACTCCCACCGACGGCCGGATCTACGGTGTGGCGAGGGCGTTCGAGCTCGGCGCGACCGTCGAGCAGGTCTTCGACGCCACCGCGATCGACCCGTGGTTCCTCGACCAGATCCAGCAGATCGTCGAGCTGGGCGACGAGATCCGCGTCGCCGAGACCTTCGGTGAGCAGGAACTGCGCTACGCCAAGCACCACGGCTTCTCCGACCGGCAGATCGCCGAGCTGCGCCCGGAGCAGTTCGCCGACGAGGACGCCGTCCGCGCCCTGCGCATCGAACTGGGCGTGCACCCGGTGTACAAGACGGTGGACACCTGCGCCGCCGAATTCGAGGCCCGCACTCCGTACCACTACTCGGCCTACGAGCTCGATCCCCAGGCCGAGACCGAGGTCGCGCCGCAGACCGAACGCCCGAAGGTGCTGATCCTCGGGTCCGGCCCGAACCGTATCGGCCAGGGCATCGAGTTCGACTACTCGTGCGTGCACGCCGCGCTGACCCTGTCGGAAGCCGGATACGAGACCGTCATGGTCAACTGCAACCCGGAGACCGTCTCCACCGACTACGACACCGCCGACCGCCTGTACTTCGAGCCGCTCACCTTCGAGGACGTGCTCGAGGTGTACCGCGCCGAGTGCGAGTCGGGCACCGTGGCCGGTGTCATCGTGCAGCTCGGTGGCCAGACCCCGCTGGGCCTGGCCCGGCGGCTGAAGGCCGCGGGTGTGCCGATCGTCGGTACCAGCCCCGAAGCGATCGACCTCGCCGAGGATCGCGGCGAGTTCGGCCGGGTGCTCGAGCAGGCCGACCTGCCGGCCGCGAAGTACGGCACCGCCACCACCTTCGAGGGCGCGCGGGAGATCGCCTCCGGCATCGGCTACCCGGTGCTGGTGCGCCCGTCCTACGTGCTCGGCGGCCGCGGCATGGAGATCGTCTACGACGAGAAGGCGCTCGAGACCTACATCGCGAACGCCACCGAGATCTCCGACGACCGTCCGGTGCTGGTCGACCGCTTCCTCGACGACGCCGTGGAGATCGACGTCGACGCCCTGTGCGACGGCACCGACGTCTACATCGGCGGCATCATGGAGCACATCGAGGAGGCCGGTATCCACTCCGGTGACTCGGCGTGCGCGCTGCCGCCGATCACGCTCGGCCGCTCCGACATCGAGAACGTACGGCGCTCCACCGCGGCGCTGGCGAAGGGGATCGGCGTCAAGGGCCTGCTCAACGTCCAGTACGCGCTCAAGGACGACATCCTGTACGTCCTCGAGGCCAACCCGCGGGCCAGCCGCACCGTGCCCTTCGTGTCCAAGGCGACCGGTGTGCAGCTCGCGAAGGCGTGCGCGCGGGTCATGCTCGGCGAGACCATCGCCGAGCTGCGGCAGTCGGGCATCCTCCCGGCGGAGGGCGACGGCAGCCACGCCCCGCTCGACGCGCCCATCGCGGTGAAGGAGGCGGTGCTGCCGTTCAACCGGTTCCGCAAGGCCGACGGCACCGGCGTCGACACGCTGCTCAGCCCCGAGATGAAGTCCACCGGTGAGGTCATGGGCCTCGACAGCGACTTCGGCCGGGCGTTCGCCAAGTCGCAGACCGCCGCGTACGGTTCGCTGCCCCTCTCGGGTGCGGTGTTCGTCTCGATCGCGAACAAGGACAAGCGGTCGATGATCTTCCCGGTCAAGCACCTGGCAGACCTGGGATTCCGGATCATGGCGACCGTCGGCACCGCGGAGGTGCTGCAGCGCAACGGTGTCCCGTGCGAGCACGTGTACAAGGTGTCCGACGAGGATCGTCCCGAGGGCGCGCCGACGATCGTCGACCGCATCCGCGCCGGGGACGTCGCGATGGTCATCAACACGCCGTGGGGCAACGCCGGACCGCGCATCGACGGCTACGAGATCCGCAGCGCCGCCGTCGCCGCGAACATCCCGTGCGTGACGACCGTGCAGGGTGCCGCGGCCGCGATCCAGGGCATCGAGGCCGCGATCCGCGGAGAGATCGGTGTCCGCTCCATCCAGCGGATGCAGGCGGGCCTGCGCAACGGCGAGCCGCTGTCGTGACCGGGTTCGGGGAGCGGCTGCACGCGGCGCTCGCCGAGCGCGGACCGCTGTGTGTCGGCATCGACCCGCACCCCGAACTGCTCGGGGCGTGGGGGCTGACCGTCGACGCGGCGGGCCTGGCCACGTTCACCGAGTACTGCGTGGAGGCGTTCGCCGGTGAGGTCGCGCTGGTCAAGCCGCAGGTGGCGTTCTTCGAGGCGTTCGGGTCCGCCGGCATCGCCGTGCTCGAACGCGCCGTCGCTGCGCTGCGCGAGAGCGGAACGCTGGTGCTCGCCGACGCCAAGCGCGGCGACATCGGCTCCACCATGGCCGCGTACGCGCGAACCTGGCTGTCCGACGACTCGCCGCTGTGCTCCGATTCGGTGACCGTCTCGCCGTACCTGGGCTTCGGCGCCCTGGAACCGGCGCTGCAGCTCGCTCAGGAGACCGGGCGCGGGGTGTTCGTGCTTGCGGCCACCTCCAACCCGGAGGGCGCGCAGGTGCAGCAGGCGACGGTCGCGGACGGGCGCACTCTCGCCCAGGTGATGGTCGACGAGGCCGCGGTCCGCAACGCCGGGGCCGCGGTGCTCGGATCGGTCGGGGTGGTGGTCGGCGCGACGCTGGCCGCCGCGCCCGATCTGAGCGCGCTGCACGGCCCGATCCTCATGCCCGGCGTCGGGGCGCAGGGCGGAACCGCGGACGACGTGCGCCGACTCGCCGGTGACCATCTCGATGCGGTTGTGCCGAACGTGTCCCGGGAGGTGCTGCGCGCCGGTCCGGCGGTGCCGGCGCTGCGCGACGCGGTCGCCCGCGCCGTCGACGGGTTCGCGTTCCTGAGGGCCTGACGACAGTCGTCCCGGCGGGGCCGGATCCTTCGTGGGTCCGGCCCCGCCGCTGTGCGTGGGGGCACGGCGGCGGGGCGCCACGGCGACGGTTCGTTTCGTGTCTCCCCGTGCTGGTGGGAGACGCGACACGCGCAATCGTCAGAAAATTTTCCGGACCGGCCGACCCGCTTCGGCATCGTCGCGGCCCATCCGGTGCAGAGCCGGAGCGCGCTTCCGCGCCGAACCGGACATTACCGTGTTCACCTGCGGGTTTTCGGCGTCGCCGCAGGTGGGAAGTGGTGTGTCGGCCGCCGGAAAGGGCTGTTTCGCGTCGCGGAATTGTCCTGCACTACCGCACGGATTTTCGACTGGAACGCCGGGGGGTGGGTTCGCAATCGTCGTCGAGCGTGAGTACGGTCGCTATCGCCGCTGGTTATCAGCGGTCGAAGACTATTTTCCAACGATGAGACGGAGGAACCGTGGCCCTTCCCCAGCTGACCGACGAGCAGCGCGCCGCTGCTCTGGAGAAGGCGGCTGCTGCCCGTCGTGCCCGGGCAGAGCTCAAGGAGCGTCTGAAGCGCGGCGGCACCGACCTCAAGCAGGTGCTCAAGGATGCCGAGAACGACGAGATCCTCGGCAAGATGAAGGTTTCCGCCCTGCTCGAGGCCCTGCCGAAGGTCGGCAAGGTCAAGGCACAGGAGATCATGACCGAGCTGGAGATCGCCCCGACGCGCCGCCTGCGCGGCCTGGGCGACCGTCAGCGCAAGGCGCTGCTCGCCAGGTTCGATTTCGACGCCGAGTAACGACGGTGGTAGCTGACGCACAGCCCGTGTCGGACAGCGCACCCGTGACGCGGAGGGGCCGGCTGGTTGTTCTGGCCGGCCCCTCCGCGGTCGGTAAGTCCACCGTCGTCCGCCTCCTGCGCTCCCGGGTGCCGGACCTGCTGTTCAGTGTCTCGGCGACCACCCGGGATCCGAGGCCGGGGGAGGTCGACGGCGAGGATTACCACTTCGTGGGTCGCGCCGAGTTCGACCGGATGATCGACGCCGGGGACCTGCTCGAGTGGGCGGAGATCCACGGCGGACTGCAACGATCGGGTACTCCCGCCGCTCCTGTCCGCGACGCGCTCGCCGCGGGACGTCCTGTCCTGGTCGAGGTGGACCTGGCCGGCGCCCGCGCCGTGCGGGCCGCGATGCCCGAAGCGGTCCTGGCCTTCCTGGCCCCCCCGAGCTGGGAGGTCCTGGTCGACCGGCTGACCGGCCGCGGCACCGAGTCGGAGGACGTGGTGACGCGCAGACTCGAGACGGCCCGCACCGAATTGGCCGCGCAGCACGAGTTCGACACCGTCATCGTCAACGACGACGTCGACCGGGCTTGCGACGAATTGGTATCCTTGTTGGTTGGACCCGACGCCGGGTCCGGACCGCGCTCCAGCTAGCAACGTCCTCCGGCGGTCGGCCACCCCTATTTCTTTCCCGCGAATACTCAGGAGATCACCGAGTGAGCAGCATCCAGGCAGCCGCGACCGACATTGCGGGTAACGAGCTTCCGGTCTACGACCCCCCGCTGGGTATCACCAACCCGCCCATCGACGAGCTGCTCGAGCGCGCCTCCTCGAAGTACGCGCTGGTGATCTACGCGGCCAAGCGCGCCCGCCAGATCAACGACTACTACAACCAGCTCGGCGACGGCATCCTCGAGTACGTCGGCCCGCTGGTCGAGCCGGGCCTGCAGGAGAAGCCGTTGTCGATCGCCATGCGCGAGATCCACACGGACCTGCTCGAGCACACCGAAGGCGAGTGAGTCCGCTCACCGTGGAGAGCCTCGACGAGACCTCGGAGTTCGGGCAGCGCCGCCGCCGCGTCGTCATCGGCGTGGGCGGCGGCATCGCTGCCTACAAGGCGTGTGCGCTGATCCGCGCCTTCACCGAGAGCGGCCACCAGGTCCGGGTGGTCCCGACCGAATCCGCGCTCGAGTTCGTCGGTCGCGCCACCTTCGAGGCGCTGTCCGGCAACCCCGTCCACACCGGCGTCTTCACCGACGTCCCGCAGGTTCCGCACGTGCGGCTCGGCCAGGAAGCCGACCTCGTCGTCGTCGCCCCGGCCACCGCGGACCTCATGGCACGGGCCGTGCAGGGTCGCGCCGACGACCTGCTCACCGCGACGCTGCTCACCGCGCGGTGCCCGGTGATGTTCGCCCCGGCGATGCACACCGAGATGTGGGAGCACCC
The DNA here is from genome assembly GCF_001895025.1 of Rhodococcus zopfii NBRC 100606 = JCM 9919. Lineage (GTDB taxonomy): Bacteria > Actinomycetota > Actinomycetes > Mycobacteriales > Mycobacteriaceae > Rhodococcus > Rhodococcus zopfii. The sequence continues at coordinate 394,152 of NZ_BCXI01000001.1, read as the reverse complement.
GGCCACCGTCGACAACGTCGAGACGCTGCGCCGACGCGGTGTCGTCGTCGTCGAACCCGCCTCGGGCCGGCTCACCGGCCAGGACACCGGCGCCGGCCGGCTGCCCGAACCCGAGGAGATCTTCGGGCTCGCGACGCTGCTGCTCGAACGCGCCGACGCGCTGCCGCGCGACCTGGTCGGCCGCAAGCTGGTCATCTCGGCCGGCGGCACCCGCGAACCGCTCGATCCGGTCCGGTTCCTCGGCAACCGCAGCTCCGGGAAGCAGGGCTACGCGCTGGCCCGGCTCGCCGCCCAACGCGGCGCCGACGTCACCCTGATCGCCGGGGCCGTCGCCGGGCTCACCGATCCCGCCGCGGTCGACGTCGTGCGCGTGCAGACCGCCGCGCAGATGCAGGACGCGGTCGTCAAGTATGCCGCCGGTGCCGACGCGGTGATCATGTCCGCTGCCGTCGCCGATTTCCGGCCCACCACGCTCGCGACCACGAAGATCAAGAAGGGCGCCGGCGAACCCGACTCGATCGCGCTGACCAAGAACGACGACATCCTCGCCGGACTGGTCGAAGCCCGCACCGAGGGCGGTCTCTCTGCGGGCACCGTCATCGTCGGCTTCGCCGCCGAGACGGGCGACGAGCACGGCGACGTGCTCACCTATGCCCGCGCCAAGCTGGCCCGCAAGGGATGCGATCTGCTGGTCGTCAACGCCGTCGGTGACGGCAAGGCGTTCGAGGTCGACAACAACGACGGGTGGCTGCTCGCCGCCGACGGATCCGAGACCGCGCTCGCGCACGGTTCGAAGTCGCTGATGGCCAGCCGTGTCCTCGATGCGTTGCGTCCCTTGCTGGCGCCGGCGGACCGACCGAAAAGCTGATGAATTTAACTATCGCGTCCGCGTGCGTGGGACAGTAGCGTCGAGGTGGTGGCAGGGCCCCGGCCCGGTTACGGCGTTCAGTGATTAGATGCTGTCCATTCGAGCTAGACATTTTCAGTCGAGAGGGAGTTCTGTGAGCAAGACCGGCGGTCGGCTTTTCACCAGTGAGTCCGTGACCGAGGGGCACCCGGACAAGATCTGTGACGCGATCAGCGACTCCGTCCTCGACGCGTTGCTCGCGGAGGATCCGCGCGCCCGTGTCGCGGTGGAGACGCTCGTGACCACCGGTCAGGTTCACGTCGTCGGCGAGGTCACCACCTCCGCGTACGCCGACATCCCGAAGATCGTGCGCGACCGCGTCCTCGAGATCGGCTACGACTCGTCGTCGAAGGGCTTCGACGGCAACTCGTGCGGCGTGAACATCGCGATCGGTGCGCAGTCCCCGGAGATCGCCGGCGGCGTCGACGTCTCCCACGAGCACCGGTCCGGAACGCTGACCGACGACGAGGTCGCCAAGCAGGGCGCCGGCGACCAGGGCCTGATGTTCGGATACGCGTGCTCGGACACCCCGGAACTGATGCCGCTGCCGATCTCGCTGGCCCACCGGCTTTCACATCGGCTCACCGAGGTCCGCAAGACCGGGGTGCTGCCGTACCTGCGCCCGGACGGCAAGACCCAGGTCACCATCGAGTACGACGGTGAAACCCCGGTGCGTCTCGACACCATCGTCATCTCCACGCAGCACGCCGCGGACATCGACCTCAACAACCTGCTGGCCCCGGACCTGCACACCCACGTCGTCGACGCGGTGCTCGCCGACCCCAACCTCGCCGGACTCGACACCTCGGACATCCGGTTGCTCGTCAACCCGTCCGGTTCGTTCGTCCTCGGCGGGCCGATGGGCGACGCGGGCCTGACCGGCCGCAAGATCATCGTCGACACCTACGGCGGCATGGCCCGCCACGGCGGCGGCGCGTTCTCCGGCAAGGACCCGTCGAAGGTCGACCGCTCCGCCGCATACGCGATGCGCTGGGTCGCCAAGACCGCGGTCGCCGCGGGCCTGGCGGACCGCATCGAGGTGCAGGTCGCCTACGCGATCGGCAAGGCCGCCCCGGTCGGCCTGTTCGTCGAGACCTTCGGCACCGAGAAGACCGACCCGGTTCGCATCCAGGCCGCGATCATCGAGGTCTTCGACCTGCGGCCGGGCGCGATCATCCGCGACCTCGACCTGCTGCGGCCGATCTACGCGCAGACCGCCGCGTACGGCCACTTCGGACGCACCGACATCGACCTGCCGTGGGAGAACACCGACCGCGCCGAGAAACTGCGCGCGGCCGCCGGCCTCTGACCGGCGGGTCACCGAGGGGTGGGTGCCGACAGGCTCGCCGCCGAGACGGATCCGGTGGCACGGATACTCCCGTTGCTGCCGCTTCCGCACCTCGACCGCGAGTTCGACTACCTGATTCCCCGTGAACTCGACGCGGACGCCCGGCCGGGTGTCCGCGTTCGTGTCCGGTTCTCCGGTCGGCTCGTCGACGGCTTCCTGCTCTCCCGCATCGCTACCAGCGACCATCCGGGACGTCTCGGCTGGCTCGACCGGGTCGTGTCACCAGAACGGGTACTGACCGACGAGATCGCAGCCCTCGCGGACGAGGTCGCCACCCGCTACGCCGGTACCCGCGCCGACGTACTGCGCCTGGCGGTGCCGCCGCGCCACGCCCGTGTCGAAGCCGAGACGCCCGTCGCGGTGTCCCCGCCGGCCGCGCCGGACATCGACCGGCAGGCATGGACGCGCTACCGGTTCGGGGACCACTTCCTCGACGCGCTCGCCGCCGGTCGCTCGCCGCGCGCGGCATGGCAGGCACTCCCGGGCGAGGACTGGCCACGACGCCTGGCGGAGCTCGCTGCGCTCACCGCGGCCGGTGGGCGCGCCGCGGTGATCGTCGTGCCCGATCAACGTGACCTGGACCGGGTCCTGGCCGCCTGCGAAACCGTCGCCGGCGCCGACCACGTCGTCGGGCTCAGCGCCGGACTCGGACCGGCCGTCCGCTACCGGCGCTGGTTGTCCGCGCTGCGCGGCACCGCGCGCATCGTGGTCGGTACCCGCGCCTCGGTGTTCGCCCCCACCCCGAACCTCGGACTGCTCGTCGTCTGGGACGACGGCGACGACCTGCACGCCGAACCACGCTCCCCGTACCCGCACTCACGAGAGGTCGCGGTGCTGCGCGCCCACGCAGCCGGTGCCGCGGTCGTGCTCGGCGGGCACGCCCGCACCGCCGAAACCCAGGCGCTCGTCGACTCCGGGTGGGCGCACGACCTGACCGCCCCGCGTGCGGTGATCCGCGAATGGGCGCCGAAGGTGACGGCGCTGGCCGACAGCGATCACGCCCTCGCCCGCGACCCGGCGGCGCGGGCCGCCCGCATTCCCGCCATCGCGTTCGCCGCGGCGCGCGCGGCGCTCGGGGCTGGTCGCGGGGTGCTCGTGCAGGTCCCGCGCCGCGGGTACGTTCCCGCGCTGGCCTGCGGCAAATGCCGCGCGCCGGCGCGGTGCCGACACTGCAACGGCCCGCTCGCGCTGCCCACGGCGGGCGGGCCCGACGGCGCCGCGATCCCCGCCTGCCGATGGTGCGGAGTCGCCGACGCGACCCACCGCTGCCACGTGTGCGGTGCCCGGTCGCTGCGCGCGGTCGTCGTCGGGGCCGGGCGGACCGCCGAGGAACTGGGCCGGGCGTTCCCGGGCGTGCCGGTGGTGACCTCGGGCGGCTCCGACGTCAAGGCCACCGCCCCGGAGGGACCGGCGTTGGTGGTCTCGACGGTCGGTGCCGAACCCGTCGCACCCGGAGGGTACGGGGCGGCGCTGCTGCTCGACGGCTGGGCGTTGCTCGGCCGCGCCGACCTCCGCGCCGCCGAGGAGACCCTGCGGCGCTGGCTGACCGCGTCGTCGCTGGTCCGGCCGTTCCGGGACGGCGGCCAGGTCGTGGTCGTCGCGGACTCGGGGATCCCGACCGTGCAGGCGCTGGTGCGCTGGGATCCGATCGGGCACGCGCGATCGCAGCTCGACGAGCGCGCCGAGGTCGGATTCCCGCCCACCGTGCACATGGCCGCGATCGACGGCACCGCCGCGGCGGTCGCGGAGCTGCTCGAGGCCACGGTGCTGCCGGACGACGCCGAGGTGCTCGGCCCGGTACCGCTGCCACCCGGTCAGCGGCTGCCGTTCGGCGCGGACGATCCGGAACCGGACGAGGTGCACCGCATGCTCGTCCGGGTGAGCCGCGGACGCGGTCGGGCGCTCGGCCGGGCACTGCGGGACGCGCAGGCCGCGCGCACCGCCCGGCGTGCCGACGGGCCTCTGCGTGTGCAGATGGATCCGCCGAGGATCGGCTAGGGGGTCGCACAGGACCGGGTGAATCCTTCCATCAGCTCGGCCACCCGTGCGGGGTTGCCGAGCTGCGGTACGTGCCCCGCCGGCAGAACCTCGAGGCGAGCGTTCGGTATCAGGTCGGCGGCCGACCGCGCGTCGGCCACCGGGACAACGGGGTCGCGGTCACCCCAGATCATCAGGGTGGGCACGGGCAGGCGCCGCAGCTCGTCCGGGCGGATCCGGGCGCCGGAGCGCACCCCGAACGGCGACAGCAGAGCCCGGAACTCGGCAGTGTCGGCTGCGGTGGCGACCGGATCGTGTGCGGCGTCGAGAAGTGAGGCGAACAGGTCCGGGTACCGCAGGATGGTGTCACCCTCACCCATCGACGACATCAGGCGGAGCAGCGTCCGCCGGCCCGGCTTCACCGTGCGGCCGAGGAAGCCACCCAGCAGCGGTGTCGCCATGAGCCGGATGCCCGCGGGAATCCGGGCGCCGGGAAGCAGTGGGACGGACCCGACCAGGACGAGGCCGCGGACGCGTTCGGGGCGGTCCAGGGCGTACCAGACCGACCAGCTCCCACCTCCCGATGCGCCGGCCAGGACCGCCGCCCCGAGCCCAAGCTCGTCGAGGACCTCGTCGAGGAACGCCACCGCCCACTGCCGCAAACCGTTGCGGGGGAACGGGTCGGGATCGCTGAGCCCGAATCCCGGTCGGTCGACGAGGTAGGAGCGCGCTCTGGGCATGTGCTCGAGCAGCATCAGATGGGACAGCGACGAGGTGTTGTTGCCGTGCAGGTGAACGACCGGCGGCCCGTCGCCGGCCTCGATCACGTGTACCTGGGCCGACCGTCGCCGGATGAAGCGGCCGTCGACGCCGGCCGCCCGAACCATCCGGTCGTACCCCTCTCGTAGCCGGTCCGGGTGCCTCGGCACGTGCGGTGTGTTCGGCTGGACAGTCATCGTGACTCCTGGGGTGAGCTTCGTGCTGCTGCCAGAATCTGCCGTCCCGCCGTGTACGGCCAGTTCGAACTTCGAACCGCCCGAGGCTGCGCGTCGGTGGGACACTCGTGTGGTGGGCTCGAGCGAGTTCGTCGGATATTGCTCGTTCACCAAGGCCATCGAGCACCTCGGCGACCGATGGAGTCTGCTCATCGTCCGAGAGTTGGGGATGGTCGGGCCGCAGGGATTCAACGACCTCGCCACCGCGCTGCCCGGCCGCATCTCGCGCTCGGTGCTGGCGGATCGACTGCGCCGCCTGGAAACGCTCGGGCTGGTGTCACGCGGGGAGGGTCCCGGGGCGCGCGCGGCGTACCGCCTCACCGCGGTCGGTGACGGCTTGATGGCGACCCTCGGCTCGCTGCGGGTCTGGGCGGACACATGGCTCCCGGACGACCCCGGCATGCTGGACCGGGACCCGGACATCGTGCTCGGTTGGCTGGCGCAGCGGGTGGACCCCGGCCGCGCGCCCGAGCGGCCCGTCGTCCTGGAACTTCGGTTGCACCATCGGTACGACCGCAGGTACTGGCTCGTGCTGCAGCGCGGTGTCGAACCGTACGGGTGTCTCACGGACCCGCTCTTGGACGCGAGCCGCTACGTGTACCTGGAGTCTTCGCTGCCGGCGCTGCTGGCGCTCGCCAGGGGACGGTGCGGATGGTCGGACGCCTTCGGGGACGGTTCGGTGACGGCGGCCGGCGATCCCGACCTGCTCGGCCGGGTGACCGACTGGTTCCGGCCGGTCTCGGACCCCCCGTGTGCCGTTGTGGCGGTTCAGGACGCCACAACGGCACACGGGCGCGTCAGCGCACCCCGGCGGTCGGCAGCAGACGCTGGAGCACGTCCGAGATCGTGATCAACCCGACGACCCGCCCACCGTCGGTGACGGTGGCGAGGTGGTTTCGGGTTTCCCGCATGGTGCGCAACGCCTCGTACACCGGGACCGCAGCCTCGACGGTCAGCGCGGGGCGCATCAGTTCGGCGGCGCGCACCTCCGGGGCGTGAAGGCTGTCGCGCACGTGCACCACCCCGTCGACGTGACCGTTGCCGCGGACCAGCAACCGCAGGTGCCCGGTCAGGCGGGCGGTCTCCCGGATCTGAGCACCGGACGCATCCGGCGGCACGCTGCTCGGCCGGTCGTTCGGGACGACGATGTCGCCGACCGTCAGCGCCTCCAATTCCAGGGCGCTGGTCAGATGCCCGTGATAGCGCTCGTCGAGAGTTCCGACCGTGGCCGAATGCTCGACCAGGTGCCGCAGCGCGTCCGGGTCCTGGCCGGTGGCCACCTGATCGACCGGCTCCACGCCGGCCTTGCGCAGGCACCAGTTCGCCATCCGGTTGAGCTGCACGATGACCGGGCGGGTGAACCACATGAACACGCGCATCGGGATCGCGAGCATCGTCGCGGACCTCTCCGGATGCGCGATCGCCCACGACTTCGGTGCCATCTCACCGACCACCAGGTGCAGGAACGTCACGATGATCAGCGCCAACACGAACCCGGCGACGTCGGCGAGCCACATCGGCGCACCCCACCCCGCGACGAGGGGGGTCAACCAATGATGCACGGCCGGTTTGGTCACCGCACCCAGCGCCAGGGTGCACACCGTGATACCGAGCTGGGAGCCGGCGAGCAGCACCGACAGTTCCGTCGCGCTGCGCAACGCGGCCCGCGCGGCGCGGCTGTGCTGGGCGGCATCCTCGAGGCGGTGCCGCCGCGCGGCGATCAGGGCGAACTCGACGGCAACGAAGAATGCGCTGGCCGCGATCAGCGCGACCGTCGTCACCAGCACGATCCAGGGGTTACTCATCGGTGTTCACCTCGGGGTCGGTGCGGACGGTGACGCGCAGCGAGGACGGCACGTGCTTGTCGACGGCGTGAACCTCGGCGACGAGCGTGCGGTGCGGGATACGCGCAGCGCTCACCAGCTCGGCGGGATCTGCGGCCAGCGGGATCTCGACGCGGTCGCCGATGGCGGGAAGGCCGCCGAACTCGGCGATGACCAGACCGGCGAGGGTCTCGTAGTCCCCGTCGGGCAGTGAATGGCCCAGGGTGCGGCCGACCTCGTCGAGGTGCGCGGTGCCGAGCACCGTCCAACCGTCGCCGGCGCGGACGATCACCGCGGTGTCGGACTCGGGGTCGTGCTCGTCGGCGATCTCCCCGACCAGTTCCTCGGCGATGTCCTCGACGGTGACGACCCCGGCGAATCCGCCGTACTCGTCGATGACCAGCGCCATCTCCTCGCGGGCCTCGGTGAGGCGCGCGAGGACGTCCGGCAGCGGCAGCGTGGTCGGCACGATCACGGCGGGCCGGTGCACGGATCCGGCGGTGTCATCGGTCCGGTCGCGTTCGAGCAGGTCGTGCAGGTGCACCACGCCGTGCAGGTCGTCGGTGGAGGTACCCACCACCGGGTAGCGGGTGTGGCCGCCGCTCATCTTCGCCAGCACCCGGTCGACGGGTTCGTCCACGTGCACGACGTCCACCCGGGCGCGGGGAATCATGGAGTGTTCGGCGGTGCGGGTGGGGAAATCGAGGATGCGGTCGAGCAGTGTCGACAGCTCCGGCGGCAGATCCCCGGTATCGCGGGACTCGGCGACGATGTGCTCGAGGTCGCGGACGGTGGCCGAATGCTCCACGTCGTGCACGGGTTCGATCCGCAGCAGTCGCAGCAGCAGGTTCGACGCGGCGTCGAACAGGGCGATCAACCAGCCGAACAGCTTCAGATAGAGGGTGGTCGACAGGGCGAGCCAGCGGGCCACCGGTTCGGGTCGCGCGATGGCGAGGTTCTTCGGGAACAGTTCGCCGAACACCATCTGCACCACGGTGGAGAACAGCACCGCGAGCACGGTGCCGACCGCCACCCCGACGGCGGTGGGAACACCGACGCCGCCGAACAGTTCGCCGAGGCCCCTACCGATGAGCGGTTCGGCGACGTAGCCGACGAGCAGACCGGTGACGGTGATGCCGAGCTGGGCGCCGGATAGCATGAACGACGTGCGGCGGGTGACCGCCAGGGCGCGGGCGGCGGTCGCGTCGCCGGCTTCGGCGCGGGCCTTCAGGCGGGAGCGATCCACCGCCATGTACGCGAATTCCTGGGCCACGAAGTAGCCGGTGAGGGCGGTGATGGCGAGGACGACGAGGATGCCGAGCAGAATTCCGAGGGCGGTCAGCATGCGGATGCCGATCCGGCGGTGGCGGGGTTCCCGTCACGATGGGGCGGGCGGGGTCTTCGAGGTTTGCGCTTGGCGCGTCGCATGGCTCTCTCTGTGATCGGTGACAACGGGTCGTCACAGAATAGGACGAACCACACCCGGGGAAAGGTTCCCGTGGAGATGTCGGCATCGTCACGCACCGCGCGGCACAAGCCCCCGCACGTCCTCACCCCGTCACCATGATCTGGGCGGCACTCTCCTCGAGCTTTGCATTCGCCCAGCGCATCTGGCGCAGGGTCTGGGGATGGCAGCGCTCTGCGGTGTCGAGCAGCTCGCTGTCCGGCAGGGCCTGCGCGGTCTGGGCGAGGATCTCCCGGCCGAGGGAGACCCCGGCCGCCGCGCGGTGGATCTCGCGCAGGTCGCGCAGCAACAGCAGCGCGGGATCGTGATGCCGGCCGATCAGCTCGCTGCCTTTCTCCCGGAGCGCCGCGAGGATGTTGTGGTCCTCCGCCGGCTCGGTGTCGAGATCGAGGTCGTCGTCCCGCCCGACACGAGCGAGTTCGCGCACGTGCTGCTGCGACCACCGCGCGAGGTCCCGCCCCAGATGGAAGACCTCGTGATCGGTCTTGTGCCGGTCGGAGATCTGCAGCAACCGCCTCGCCAGAGCGTTCTCGGCACGGTGCAGCTCCCGGATCGCAAGCCCCACCTTGTTGTTCATTGCGCGGTTGTTCATTGCGCGCCTCCGGTGTTCACCGGCGCGCCGCCGGGGGATTCGGCGAACGTCTCGGTGTCGGTGGCCGCGGGGCCGCCGGCGGTCTCCGGGACGGCTGCGCCCACCGGCTTCGATGCGGTCGTCGTGGGCGCGGCGGACGGAATGTCGTTCCCGGCCCGGAGACGTTCGACGCGGGCCGCCCCGCCCTTGAACAACGGCTGTTTGGAAGCGGGATCCCAGTCGGTGAGGGTCAGCTCGTTCGCGGCACGGCCCTCGCCGTCACCCGGCCCGTGGCCGCCCGGGGTGTCCCAGTAGTCGTAGTGGAACGGACGAAGATGTCCAGGTCGGGACGGGCGCGGCCGGGCGGGTCGACAGCCTTCTCCGACAGGTGCACGGTCCGGTCCACGTTGGTGAACGTGCCGGTCTTTTCGCCCCACGTCGCGGCCGGGAGCACGACGTCGGCGAGCTGGGCCGTCTCGGAGAGGACGATGTCCTGCACCACGAGAAACAGGCGTTCCTGGGTGAGGATGTCCCGGACGCGGCCCAGCTCCGGGAGCGACACCGCCGGGTTGGTCCCGCTGACGTACAGGGACCGGATCGAGCCGTCCTCGACGTAGCGCATCATCTGCATCAGATGCGTCGGCGCGGTGTAGTGCGGAATCCGCATCGGATCGATGTTCCACACCCGGGCCAGATCCTGCACGTGCGCGTCGTTGGCCCGGTTCCGGAACCCCGGCAGATCGCCGTCGGCGCCGCACTCGCGGGTGTTCTGCGCCGTGGGCTGGCCGTTCATCTGCAGGACCCGCATCCGGGCCTGCCGAGCATGCCCCGGATCAGGTGGACGTTGTCGACCTGGACCGCCGCCGCGGTGGCCTGGTGGGACTGGTAGAAGCCCTGCAGCACGGTGGACACCAGACGCTCGGCGCGGCCCAGGACGCGCGCCGCCTCCAGCAGGTCGTCGAGCGGGACGTCGCACACCTCGGCGGCCCGTCCCGGCGGATAGTCCCCGAGTTGCTTCTCCAGTTCGGGAAAGCCGACGGTGTGCGCCTCGATGTAGCCCCGGTCGATCCAGCCGTTGCGCACGATCTCGTGCAGCAGCCCGGTCATCAGCATCACGTTCGTGCCCGGCCTGGGCGCGAGGTGCACCGTGGCAGCCCGTGCGACCGGCGTTTCCCGCAGGTCGACGCACACCACGGCCGGCGGATTCGGGCCGGCGAGCCGGTCGAGCACCCGGGACCACAGCACGGTCTGCGTCTCGGCCATGTTGTGGCCGTAGAGGGCAATGACGTCGGCGTGATCGATGTCGGTGTAGGAGCCGGATTGGCCGTCGCACGCGAACGACTCCTTCAACGCCGCGGCTGCCGTCGCCGTGTCCCAGTCGGTCTCCACGAGCGTGCCGTCACCCCGGATCAACGGAGTGGTCAACCGGTCGGGGGAGCCGTTCGCCTGCCAACCGAACAGGTCCTTCGGTCCCAGACGGCCGTGATTGACCCGGTCCGCCGCGCGACCGCGGACCCCGACGATCCGACCGTCCTTGACAGCGATGTCCAGTCCGTCACCGTTCGAGCGGAGAATCGTCGCCGACTGCACCCAGTCGTCGACGTCGTCCTCGCTCAGCCCGTCGGCCAGGTAGCGGTCCACCCGGATCGGCCACGGCTCACCCGGCGCGTAGGGGGTGCGGAGGCCCAGGGATCGCGAATACGGTCGGCGGCGGTCATGCCTGCGGCGGTACCCGAATGCGCCGGATCCAAACGCAGCCGCGCGGCCGAGACTCCCGTTCGGCGCCGGCTGCGGCGCACGGCCTCCGCAGCCTGCCGGTTCCCCCTAGACTCTTCGGCAGGATGCCGCGGCGGTGGCGAGTCCCGAAGGGGCCCAGCGGTTGCGGTCAGGTCGAAAGGCGCGAACATGGCCGGTGGAGGACGAACCAGCGCAGTACTCGCGGTCGCGTGCGCCGCGCTCCTCGGCGCCGTCCCAGCGACCGCCGAGCCGGCCGGATCCACCGCGAGCGTGCCCCGCGCCCCGGCGCCCCCGGCCACGAGTTCCGCGGAGGCATCGGCCTACGCGGAGAGTCACCCCGACGCGGCCCCACCGGGCTCCAACGACTTCTCCTGCATCCCGTCCGCGCAGCACCCGCGCCCCGTGGTGCTCGCGCACGGCACCGACTCGAACAGCTACACCGATTTCGCGGCGCTGGCGCCGCTGCTCGAAGACTCCGGATGGTGCGTGTACGCGCTGAACTTCGGGAAGGCACCCGGAGCAGACGACTACGGCACCGGCGACATCCGTGTCAGTGCACGGCAATTCGGAGACTTCGTGGACACCGTGCGCGCCGAGACCGGCGCGGGGACGGTCGACGTCGTCGGGTTCTCGCAGGGCGCGACCGTCTCCCGGTACTACATCAACCGGCTCGGAGGCGCCCCCGCCGTCGACCGGTGGATCGGGGTGGCCTCACCGAGCTACGGAGGCACCTTCTACGGGCTCGGACCCATCGCCGGGCAGATCCCGGGCGCGTCCGACATCGTCGCCGACGAATTCTCGGTGGCGCTCGTGCAACAGGCGCAGGGATCGGAACTGCTCACCGAACTCAACAACCCCACCGACACGGTGCCCGGCGTCGAGTACACCACCATCGGCACCCGGGTCGACGAAGTGATCCAGCCGCCGAGCAACGTCGCCCTGCACGGGCCCGGCGCGGTGAATCTGGTGATCCAGGATCTGTGCCCGGACAACCTGACCGGGCATTTCAACATGCCGTACGACAACTTCTCGCTCGCGCTGATCCGGCAGACCCTCGACCCGGACACCTACGGTCTCGGCCCGTGTGTGCCGGTGGCGCTCGGGACCGGCATTCCCGAAGTCATCCTGGAGAGCAACTTCTGACGGCGCAGTCGGTGTCCGATCCGGGCCGGGACGGTCCCTAGACTGTGGGGCATCATCGTCGAATCCCCGGGAGCAGTATTCGTGACAAGTTCGGTCGTCCGGTTCATCACCTCACCGCGGCGCTGCCGCCCGGTCCGGCGCACCCGGGCGGTGCGCTGACATGAGGGTCGTCTTCGCGGGCACACCCGAACCCGCCGTTCCGTCGCTGCGCCGACTGATCGAATCGTCCCGGCACGAGGTCGTCGCCGTCGTCACCCGCCCCGACACGGTCGCCGGGCGTGGCCGCAAGGTCGTGCGGTCGGCGGTGGGGCAGCTCGCCGACGAACACGGCATCGAGGTTCTCACCCCCGAATCGCCGCGGGACCCGGAGTTCGTGGCCCGGCTGACCGAACTCGCCCCGGACTGCTGCCCGGTGGTCGCCTACGGTGCGCTGCTGCCGCAGCCCGTGCTCGATATCCCCGCCCACGGCTGGGTGAACCTGCACTTCTCGCTGCTGCCGGCGTGGCGTGGCGCCGCCCCCGTTCAGGCTTCGATCGCCGCTGGCGACGAGATCACCGGCGCCAGCACGTTTCGCCTCGAGGCCGGCCTCGACACCGGCCCTGTGTACGGGGTGGTGACCGAGACGATCCGGCCTGCCGACACCGCCGGGGACCTGCTCGGCCGGCTCGCCGATTCCGGAGCGGGACTGCTGGAATCGACGCTGGACGGACTCGAGGACGGGCTGCTCACTGCCGTTCCGCAGACCTCCGACGGGGTGTCCTACGCACCGAAGGTCACCGTCGAGTCCGCCCGGGTCACGTGGACGCATCCGGCGCACGTCGTCGATCGGCGCATCCGCGCGGTCACGCCTGCGCCGGGAGCCTGGACGATGATCGGTGATCTGCGAGTGAAAGTCGGGCCGGTGACGATCACCGAGGAGACCCTCGAACCGGGGGAGATCGAGATCCGCAAGAACGGTGTGCTCGTCGGCACCGCCACCACCGCGGTGAAACTCGGGCAGGTACAGCCCCCCGGCAAGAAGGCGATGATCGCCGCGGACTGGGCCCGCGGCGCCCGACTCGACCCGAAGGTGCGTGCACAGTGACCGAATCCCGCAGACCGGCCCGCCGATCGCAGCGCGGTCCCGGCGACCGCAACTCCAAGCCGCGGCAGGCCCGCCGGCCCTCACAGTCCGCCGTCGACCCGGCGCGCGTCGCGGCCCGCGACGTGCTGCGCGCGGTACGCGAACGAGACGCCTACGCCAACCTCGTGCTGCCCGGGCTCCTGCGCGAGCGTCACCTCGACACCCGCGACGCGGCGCTGGCCACCGAACTGACCTACGGCGCCGCCCGCGCGCAGGGTCTGCTCGACGCCGTCATCGCCTCCGCCGCCGACCGTCCCGTCGACGAGATCGACGGCCCGCTGCTCGACGCGTTGCGCCTCGGCACCTACCAGTTGCTGCGCACCCGCGTCGCCCCGCACGCGGCAGTCGCCACCAGTGTCGACCTGGTGCGATCCGAATTCGGTTCCGGCAGGGCGGGTTTCGTCAATGCCGTGCTGCGTCGGGTCTCGGAACGGACCGAGGACGAATGGGTCGCCGAGCTCGCTCCGGACCCCGAACGCGACCCGGTCGGCCACCTCGCGTTCCGGTACCCGCACCCGGTGTGGATCGCCCAGGCATTCGCGAACTCCCTCGGCGCCGACGCAGGCGAACTGCAGGAGGTCCTCGCCGCCGACGACGCACGGCCGATCGTGCACCTGGTGGCACGGCCCGGCGTCATCACCGCCGAGGAACTCGCGCTCGCGACCGGGGGAGAGGTCGGTCCGTGGTCGCCGTACGCGGTGCACCTCGAACACGGCGACCCCGGCCGGCTCGACGCGGTGCGCGAAGGCATGGCTGCGGTGCAGGACGAGGGCAGCCAGCTCGTCGCCCGTGCCCTCACGCTGGCGCCCCTGGACGGGGACGACAACGGCCGCTGGCTCGACCTGTGCGCCGGTCCGGGCGGCAAGGCGGCGCTGCTCGGCGCCCTCGCCGACCTCGACGGGTTCACCGTCGACGCGGTCGAACCGGTCGAGCACCGGGCCGACCTGGTGCGCAAGACCACCCGAGGCCTGCCCGTCACGGTGCACGTGGCCGACGGTCGTGACCCCGGTCTCGACGGCGGCTACGACCGCATCCTCGTCGACGCACCGTGCACCGGTCTCGGTGCGCTGCGCCGTCGTCCCGAGGCCCGCTGGCGGCGGCAGCCCGGCGATGTCGCCGAACTCGTGCGGTTGCAGAAGGAACTGCTGGCGTCGGCGATCGGGCTGCTGCGGCCCGGCGGCGTCGTGTTGTACGCAACGTGCTCGCCGCACATGTCCGAGACCGTCGCGATCGTCGCCGACGCGGTGCGCCGGCACGGTGTCGAACAGCTCGACACCCGCGAACTCGTGCCGGGGGTGCCGCGGCTCGGATCCGGACCCGGCGTCCAGCTCTGGCCGCATCGGCACGGCACCGACGCGATGTTCATGGCCGCTCTGCGCAAACCTCTGGTCTGATATCCGAGTGCGGCACCTCCGGCTGATGGGACCATTCACCTGGTCAGACCGAATATCGGTTCCCATCACCCGACGGGGTGGGGTTCCGTGCCCCGGACGAAAGGAGAGTTCGTGCCCGACATCGTCACCCTGACCCTCAACCCGGCGCTCGACGTCACCACCTTCGCCGACGAGGTCGTGCCGACCCGGAAACTACGGTGCGACGAACCGATCTACGACGCGGGCGGGGGCGGGGTGAACGTCGCGAAGGTCGCCCGGGTGCTCGGCGCGTCCGCCGCGGCGGTGTATCCGGCCGGTGGGGCACGCGGCAGGCAGATGAGCGGACTGCTCGCCGACGACGACGTCCAGGAGTACATCGTGGAAATCGCCGACGACACCCGCGAATGCTTCACCGCCATCGACCGCAGCACCGGCAAGGAATACCGCTTCGTCACCCCCGGTCCTGAGCTGACCGCCGACGAGCAGGAACGCTGCCTCGAGGCGCTGGTGGCCGCCGCGTCCGGCGCCCGCTACGTCGTCGCCAGCGGCAGCTTTCCGCCCGGCGTGCCCGGCACGTTCGTGCGGCGTATCGCAGACGTCGCGCACAAGGTGGGTGCCCGATTCGTGCTGGACTCCTCCGGCGACGCGCTGACCAGCATCGAATCGGGGGTGTTCCTCGTCAAACCGAGCCTCGACGAACTGCACGAATGGGTCGGCCGGGACCTGCCGGACACCGCGACCCGGACCGCCGCGGCCCGCGAACTGGTCGACGCGGGGGTCGCCGAGATCGTCGTGGTCTCCCTCGGCGCGCAGGGCGCGATCATGGTGTCCGCCGACGACGCCGTGGAGGTGCCGGCCCTGGACGTGCCGGTGCACAGCGCCGTCGGCGCGGGCGACAGCATGGTTGCGGGGCTGGTCGTGGGGCTGCTGCAGGAACGGTCGCTGCGCGATGCACTCGCGCTCGGCATCGCGTGCGGGTCGGCGGCACTGCTGACCGCCGGCAGTCACGTGTGCCGGCGCGAGGACATCGACCGGTTCGACGAGCTCGCCCGGTCCCGCTGATCCGGGTCGTGCGGACCGGGTGACCGATGCCCCGGTCCCGTCCACGCGAGTGCCTGCAGATCGACCTCGGCCACTTCGACGGGTGCCCGCAGCGCCGTGGCCGTCGCCCAGCCCTGCGCGACGAGACCCGCATCGGTCTGGTCACGTTCGCCGGCGCGGATCTCCCGGAAGGTCACGGTCACGAATCTCGCGCCGACCTCCCCGATGTCGGCCTGGACCGCACCGAACGCGGCCAGCGGCGCCGGTCGGATCCCGCGGAGTTCGTGCGGCGGAACGTCCGGAATGTTGATGTTGAGCACCGAGCCGCGCTGTCCCGACTCGATCACCCACCGCAACGCGCGGCGGGTGACCTGTTCGGCGGTGTCCCAGTGTCGCGGGTCGGCGGCGGCAACCGATACGGCGAGCGCGAGCGCCCCGTGTGTCGCCCCGGTCAGGGCCGCCCCGACGGTTCCCGAGTGCAGAATCGCGTGGCCGGTGTTGGGGCCGTGGTTGATTCCGGACAGCACCAGGTCGGGCGCGGGGCCGAACGCGCCGTGCGCGGCGACGAAACCGATCAGGGCCGGCGAGGCCTCCACCGCCCGGACCGGCACATCCGGCAGATCCGCCCACCGCCGCTCGCCGACCGCGAGACGGCCGTCCTCCGCGAGCGCGGTCAGCGATGCGCTCGCGCCGCTGCGCTCGGTGTGCGGGGCCGCCACCACCACGTCCAGCCCGGCCTCGACCGCGAGCCGAGCCAGAACACCCAGGCCCCGGCTCTCGATGCCGTCGTCGTTGGTCACCAGCACTCGCATCAGGACTCCTCACCGTCGGCCCGCCGAATGCCGACCGACCCGACGAGACGGGTGGCCAGGTCGCGGCGTCCCGTCGCCAACCCCCGCCGGGTGATGTTCATCGCCCCCACGGCGGCGCCCCACCGGAGCGCATCGATCAGCGACTCGCCGCGGGCGAGCGCGGTCGCGATCCCCGCGGTCATCGAATCGCCGGCGCCGCGATGGTCGACGCTGGTCAGCGGTGGCGCCGTCACCTCCCAGAACCGGTCGTCCACCAGCGCCAGCGCCGGTTCCCCGGCGCGCGAGACCACGACGTTCCGCGCGCCCTCCTCGGCGAGCCTCCGCATGGACTGCTCCAGGGTCGCCGCATCGTCGGACGCGGCCCGGCCGTCCTCGATCAGATCGTCGTGCGCGACCTTGAGCACGGTCGGGCTCCCGGCGAGCACACTGGTCAGCGTCGGCCCGGACAGATCCGCGACGACCGGGATCCCCATCGCGTGCAGATCGCGGGCCAGACGGCCGTACATCTCCGGCGGGACCGTGGTGTCGCTGTGCGGGCCGCCGAGAACGGCCACGTCGGAGCACAGCCCCGACTCGAGGGACAACGCGAACAGGTCGTCGGCCTCGTGGCGCGTGAGCACCGTGGGATCGACCTGCGCGATCGGAACCCGCTCTCCGCCCCGCCGATCGTGCACGTAGCCGCCGTTGGCGCCGGACGTGTCGACCCCGCGGACCGAGATGCCCTCGTACTCCAGTGCGTGGCGCACGATCCGGCCGGTCTCCCCGCCGAACACCCCGCACAGAGTGGCCTCCGCACCGAGGGTCGCCGCCATCCGCGCGATCCAGACACCCTGCCCTCCCGCGTGCACGTGCAGCTCGTCGCTACCGTCCGGCGCGCACTCGATCGTGACGGTCAGCAACGGCGACGGGGCGAACACGAACACCGACGGATTCGGAACGACGGACGGGGTGTCTTCCGGCACGGGGCACGCTCCTCGGCTTCACGGCGGTATACGCCGGGAATACCCGGAATCTGCCGGATCGACTCCACCCGCTGACGGTGGGCGCACCGGCCGGACCGCGCGCGGACGAGGGCCGACTAGACTCGGCCGACGTGGCCCACCCGATGATCGCCCCTTCCATCCTGTCCGCGGATTTCGCACGCCTCGCCGACGAGGCCGCCGCCGTCGCCGGTGCCGACTGGCTCCACGTCGACGTCATGGACGCGCACTTCGTTCCGAATCTGACGCTCGGGCTGCCGGTCGTTCAGTCGTTGCTCGGCGCGACCGGGATCCCGTTGGACTGTCACCTGATGATCGAGAATCCGGGCCGGTGGGCGCCCCCGTACGCGGAGGCCGGCGCCCACAATGTGACCTTCCATGCGGAAGCCACCGACGACCCCGTCGCGGTCGCCCGCGACATCCGCGCGGCGGGTGCGAAGGCCGGACTGTCCGTCAAGCCGGGCACCCCGATCGAGCCGTACCTCGAGATCCTGAAGGAATTCGACACGCTGCTGGTGATGAGCGTCGAACCCGGTTTCGGCGGCCAGTCGTTCATCCCGGATGTGCTCGGCAAGGCCCGCGCCGTGCGTCGCCTCGTCGATTCCGGGGAGCTGACCCTCCTCGTGGAGATCGACGGCGGCATCAACGCCGACACCATCGAGGCCGCCGCCGAGGCCGGCGTCGACTGCTTCGTCGCCGGTTCCGCGGTGTACGGCGCGGCGGACCCGGGGGAGGCCGTCCGCAAGCTGCGCGCCCAGGCGAGCGCCGCCTCCACACATCTGACCCTGGCCCCGTGACCGATCCGGCGCTCGCCGAGGCCCTGCAGCGTGCCGTCGACGCGTCGGAGGACGTGCGGGGACGCACCAGCCCGAACCCGCCGGTCGGCGCCGTCGTCCTCGACGCCGCCGGCCGGATCGCCGGTGTCGGCGCCACCCAGCCACCGGGCGGACCGCACGCCGAGGTGATGGCGCTACGCGCGGCCGGGGAGCGGGCCCGCGGCGGCACCGCCGTCGTGACCCTGGAACCGTGCAACCACACCGGCCGCACCGGCCCGTGCACCCGCGCGCTGATCGACGCGGGTATCGCGACCGTCTACTACGCGGTGCCCGACCCGAACGCGTCCGCAGCCGGTGGGGCCGCGACGCTGCGCGCGGCCGGGATCGTCGTGCACGAGGGTCTCGGCGCGGATGTGGTCGCGGCCGGTCCGCTGCGGGCCTGGCTGCACCGCACCCGTACCGGGCGCCCGCACGTGACGTGGAAGTACGCGGCCACGCTGGACGGGCGCATCGCCGCCACCGACGGCACCAGCCGGTGGATCTCCGGGCCCGAATCACGCGCCATCGTGCACGCCGATCGCGCCCGCCTCGACGCGATCGTCGTCGGCACCGGCACCGTCCTCGCCGACGATCCGTGGCTCACCGCCCGGCTGCCCGACGGGTCGCTCGCCCCGCACCAGCCGCTGAGGGTGGTGGTGGGTACCCGGGATCTGCCGACCCGGGCCCGGGTGCTCGACGACGCCGCGCCGACCCTCGTCCTGCGCACCCACGACGTCGACGAGGTGCTGGACGCGCTCACCGCGCATCCCGACGTTCTGCTCGAAGGTGGTCCGCGCCTGGCCGGGGCGTTCCTCGCCGCCCGGCGCATCGACCGCATCCAGGCCTACATCGCACCGGTCCTGCTCGGGGACGGACTGTCCGCTGTGAGGGACGCCGGCGTACACACGATCGCCGAAGCGATACGGTTTCGTCGGGAACGCGTCGAAACGGTCGGCGCCGATGTGTTGATCACCCTGGTCCCCGACCGGGAGCAAAGGAGCGGGTAGGTGTTCACCGGGATCGTCGAGGAACTGGGTGAGATCGTCACGCGCGAGGACCTTGCGGATGCGGCGCGGTTCACCGTGCGCGGGCCGCTGGTCACCTCGGATGCGGCGCACGGCGAGTCGATCGCCGTGAACGGCGTGTGCCTCACCGTCGTCGACGTCGTCGACGGTGACAGCTTCACCGCGGATGTGATGCAAGAGACACTGAACCGTTCGAGTCTCGGCCGGCTCGCCGCCGGCAGCCGCGTCAACCTCGAACGCGCCGCCGCCCTCGGCAGCCGGCTCGGTGGACACCTCGTGCAGGGCCACGTCGACGGCACCGGCACGGTGATCTCCCGAGCCCCGTCCGAGAATTGGACCGTCGTGCGGATCTCGTTGCCCGACACCGTGTCCCGCTACGTCGTGGAGAAGGGTTCGATCACCGTCGACGGCGTGTCGCTGACCGTCTCCGGTCTCGGCGGCGAGCCGGGCGGAGAGTGGTTCGAGATCTCGCTGATCCCCACCACCCTGTCGCTGACGACGCTCGGCACTGCCGAACCGGGCACCGTGGTCAATCTCGAGGTCGATGTGATCGCCAAGTACGTGGAGCGCCTGCAGAACGCGGGTCGCTGAGTCGTACTGTTGAATGCGGCAGTTCCACGTGCCGCGCTAGTGCAAGCAGTTGTCGGAATATCGAGATTTGGAGTCCAGGCAAGTGACGAGGTTCGACACGATCGAGCGTGCGGTCGCAGACATCGCAGCCGGCAAGGCCGTCGTCGTGGTCGACGACGAGGACCGGGAGAACGAGGGCGACCTCATCTTCGCCGCAGAGAAGGCCACGCCCGAACTGGTGGCGTTCATGGTGCGCTACACGTCGGGCTACCTGTGTGTGCCGCTCGACGGCGACGACTGCGACCGCCTCGGGCTGCCCCCGATGTACTCCACCAACCAGGACAAACACGGCACCGCGTACACGGTCACCGTCGATGCGAAGGAAGGCATCGGCACCGGGATCTCCGCGTCCGACCGCGCCGCGACGATGCGGCTGCTCGCCGACCCGAACACCCGCGCCGACGACTTCACCCGCCCCGGCCACGTGGTGCCGCTGCGTGCGAAGGAAGGCGGCGTGCTGCGCCGACCCGGGCACACCGAGGCCGCTGTCGACCTGGCCCGCATGGCCGATCTGCGACCCGCCGGCGTCATCTGCGAGATCGTGTCGCAGAAGGACGAGGGCGAGATGGCCCGCACCGACGAACTGCGCGTCTTCGCCGACGAGCACGAACTCGCCCTGATCTCCATCGCCGACCTCATCGCGTGGCGTCGCAAGCACGAGAAGCACGTCGTCCGCGTCGCCGAGGCGCGCATCCCCACCCGCCACGGCGATTTCACCGCCGTCGGATACCAGAGCATCTACGACGACGTCGAGCACGTCGCGCTGGTCCGCGGTGACATCGCCGGACCCGACGACGACGGCGCGGACGTGCTCGTGCGCGTCCACTCCGAATGCCTGACCGGGGACGTGTTCGGTTCGCTGCGCTGCGATTGCGGCCCGCAGCTCGACGCGGCCCTCGAGATGGTCGCGTCCGAGGGACGGGGAGTCGTGCTGTACATGCGCGGGCACGAGGGCCGCGGAATCGGCCTCATGCACAAGCTGCAGGCCTACCAGCTGCAGGACTCCGGGTCCGACACCGTCGACGCGAATCTGCAGCTCGGCCTGCCCGCCGACGCCCGCGATTACGGCATCGGCGCGCAGATCCTCGTCGACCTCGGCATCTCGTCGATGCGGCTGCTCACCAACAACCCGGCCAAGCGGGTCGGCCTGGACGGCTACGGTCTGCAGATCACCGAGCGGGTCGCGATGCCGCTGCGCGCCAACGCCGAGAACCTCACCTACCTGCGCACCAAGCGCGATCGCATGGGTCACGACCTGATCGGGCTCGACGAGTTCGAGGCCGGTGACGCCTGATGAGCGGGGAAGGTCTGCCCGAGCTGCAGCTCGCCGACGCGCGCGGACTGCGCCTGGCGATCGTCGCCGGTAGCTGGCACCAGAAGATCTCCGACGCCCTGATCGCCGGGGCGCAGCGCGTCGCCGGCGAGGCCGGTATCACCGACGTCACCCTCGAACGGGTCGCCGGTGCCATCGAACTGCCGGTCGTCGCACAGCAGCTGGCCCGCACCCACGACGCGGTCGTCGCGCTCGGCGTCGTCATCCGCGGCGGCACCCCGCACTTCGAGTACGTGTGCGACGCCGTCACCTACGGGCTGACCCGCGTCGCCCTGGACGAGGGCACCCCCGTCGGCAACGGTGTGCTCACCACCGACACCGAGCAGCAGGCCCTGGACCGGTCCGGGCTGCCCGGCGCAGTCGAGGACAAGGGCGGGCAGGCGTGCGCCGCGGCCCTCGACACCGCGGTGACCCTGCGTCGCCTTCGGGAGCCCGGCCGGTGACCGCGCACACCAGCACGACGGACTGGGACCTCGAGGTCCAGAGCGTCAAGATGCGGCGCTGGGTGATCATCGGCGCCGCGGTCCTGATGCTCGGTCACATCGGCGCTGCGCTGGTGTTGCGCGGGGGCGACTACACCGGCGCGAACCTGCGGCTGGCCGACCAGATCGCGATGATCGCGATCGGGGTGGTGCTGTCCGGATTCACCCTGATGTACGCGCGGCCGCGGCTGCGGGCCGGTGCGGCCGGTGTCGAGGTGCGCAAGGTGTTCGGTGAACGGCGCCTGGACTGGGACGAGGTGCGGGGCCTGAGCTTCGAGCACGGCGGCCCGTGGGCCCGCCTGGAACTGCCGCACGACGAGTACGTGCCGGTCGCGGCGCTGCAGGTACGTGACGGGCAGCATGCGGTCGAGGCTGTCGACTCGTTCCGTGAACTGCACGCGCGGTACGGCGGACTCGTCGGCGGTGCCGACTAGCCTGGACCCGTGCCCGACCCCTCGACCTACCGTCCCGCCCCCGGATCCATCCCGACCGAGCCGGGCGTCTACCGATTCCGTGATCCGCACGGCCGCGTCGTCTACGTCGGCAAGGCGAAAAGCCTTCGCTCACGCCTGAACTCGTACTTCGCCGATGTGGCGTCCCTGCATCCGCGGACCCGTCAGATGGTGACCACCGCGGGCAGTGTCGAGTGGACGGTGGTCAGCACCGAGGTCGAGGCGCTGCAGCTCGAGTACAACTGGATCAAGGAATTCGATCCGCGGTTCAACGTCCGCTACCGCGACGACAAGACGTACCCGATGCTCGCGGTGACGCTGAACGAGGAGTATCCGCGGTTGTTCGTCT
The DNA here is from genome assembly GCF_001895025.1 of Rhodococcus zopfii NBRC 100606 = JCM 9919. GTDB lineage: Bacteria > Actinomycetota > Actinomycetes > Mycobacteriales > Mycobacteriaceae > Rhodococcus > Rhodococcus zopfii. Next base: position 371,771 of record NZ_BCXI01000001.1, on the reverse strand, counting down.
ACCGCGGCCCGCGGCGCAAGGGGGTGCGCTACTTCGGCCCCTACTCGCACGCATGGGCGATCCGGGAAACCCTCGATCTGCTGTTGCGGGTGTTCCCCGCCCGCACCTGCTCGGCGGGGGTGTTCAAGAGGCACACGCAGATCGGGCGGCCGTGTCTGCTCGGCTACATCGACAAGTGTTCGGCACCGTGCGTCGGACGGCTCGACGCCGCCGAACACCGCCGCATCGTCGAGGACTTCTGCGACTTCCTCGCCGGCCGGACCGACAAGCTCATCCGCGACGTCGAGGCCCGCATGCAGGCCGCGTCGGCGGACCTCGACTTCGAGACCGCCGCGCGGCTCCGTGACGACCTGGGGGCGCTGCGCAAGGCACTCGAGAAGCAGGCGGTCGTGCTCGGCGACGGCACCGACGCCGACGTGGTGGCGTTCGCCGGCGACGACCTCGAGGTCTCGGTGCAGGTCTTCCACGTCCGCGGCGGCCGGGTCCGCGGGCAGAGGGGGTGGGTCGTCGAGAAGTCCGGGGACGTCGTCGACCGTCCCGACACTGCCGACCGGATCGACACCGCCGACCGGATCGATTCCGGCGGGGCGGGGGAGCACGAGGAGGAGTCGCTGCTCGTCGAGCAGTTCCTCACCCAGTTCTACGGCGAGGAAGCCGCGCTGACCGAGTCGGTGCTCACCGAATCCGGGGGCGCCGAGGCGGCAGGGAGCGCGGTGCCGCGCGAGGTGCTGGTGCCGGCGTTGCCGCCGGACCCGGAGGAGATGAGTCGCTGGCTCGCCGGCCTGCGCGGCGGCCCGGTCCGGTTGCGGGTGCCACAGCGCGGCGACAAGAAGGCCCTCGCGGATACCGTGCAGCGCAACGCGAAGGAAGCCCTCGGCCAGCACAAACTGCGCCGCGCGGGTGACTTGACGGCTCGGTCCGCTGCGCTGCAGGGCATCCAGGACGCGCTCGACCTGGATTCGGCGCCGCTGCGCATCGAGTGCGTCGACATCAGTCACGTACAGGGCACCGATGTCGTCGCCTCCCTGGTGGTGTTCGAGGACGGTCTGCCCCGCAAGTCGGACTACCGGCACTACGCGATCAAGGAGGCGGCCGGGGACGGCCGCTCCGACGACGTCGCGTCCATCGCGGAGGTCACCCGACGCCGCTTCCTGCGGCATCGGCGTGACGTCGCCGCCGGGGAGGACGGAGATGGGGGGGATTTCTCCACGGAGGCCGCGCTCGATCCGGCGACCGGCAGGCCACGGCGTTTCGCGTATCCGCCGAATCTGTACGTCGTGGACGGGGGCGCCCCGCAGGTCGCGGCCGCCGCGGAGGTCCTCGACGAACTCGGGATCACCGACGTGTCGGTGATCGGCCTGGCCAAACGCCTCGAGGAGGTGTGGGTGCCCGGCGAGTCCGATCCGGTGATCCTGCCGCGCACCAGCGAGTCCCTGTATCTGTTGCAGCGGGTGCGCGACGAGGCGCACCGCTTCGCGATCACCTTCCACCGCAGCAAGCGGTCCCGCCGGATGACGGCGTCCGCGCTGGACGGGGTGCGCGGCCTCGGGCAGACCCGACGCACCGCGCTGGTCAAGCACTTCGGGTCGGTGGCGCGGCTGCGGGAGGCGAGCGTCGAGGAGATCACCGCCGTCCCCGGCATCGGAGCGGCCACCGCCCGGGCGGTCCTCGACGCGTTGCGCGCGGACGCGCCGACGGGAACCGATACCCTGTCCGGCCTCACCCCCGCACGGGTGCCCGTCGCCGATGATGCTGCGGGGGACACGCCGGTACGTGATGATGGCATCGTCGGCGTGTCGGGAACGGGAGCGGAGCGGGAACTGTGAAGCAACAAGCTGCGCTCGGGTCGTCCGGGACCGAAACGGGCGGCGTCGAGGCCACCGCGACCCCCCGGGATCGCCGCGCCGAGGTGACGTTGGTCACCGGACTGTCCGGTGCCGGCATGAGCACCGCGGCCACCGCCCTCGAGGATCTCGGCTGGTACGTCTCCGACAACGTGCCGCCGCAGCTGGTCATCGCCATGGTCGATCTGGCAGTGCAGGCCGAACCGCCCCTCGAACGGCTCGCCGTCGTGATGGACGTGCGCAGCCGGCTGTTCACCGGCGACCTCGGCTGGGTCGTCACCGAACTCGCCGCCCGGCCGGTGCGCACCCGGGTGCTGTTCCTCGAAGCCACCGACGCCGTGCTCATCCGGCGGTTCGAGCAGGTGCGGCGCAGCCATCCGCTGCAGGCCGACACCGCCGACCGCACCCTCGCCGACGGCATCGCCGCCGAACGCGCCCAACTCGCCCCCGTCAAGGCGGCCGCGGACCTGGTGGTCGACACGTCCGCGCTGTCCGGGCCGGAACTGCGCCGCAAGATCGAATCGGCGTTCGGCGACGCCGCCGCCGACACCATCCAGGTGACCGTCGAATCCTTCGGATTCAAATACGGTCTGCCGATGGATGCCGACCTGGTGTGCGACGTACGCTTCCTGCCGAATCCGCACTGGGTGCCGCAGTTGCGTGACCACACCGGGCAGGACGCCGACGTGCGCGACTACGTGCTCTCCCGCGACGGTGCGGACGAATACCTGCAGACCTATCATCGAGTGCTCCAACTGACCACGGCCGGCTACCGCCGGGAGGGAAAGCGCTATATGACGATTGCGGTGGGCTGCACCGGCGGCAAACACCGAAGCGTGGCGATGACCGAAGCGCTCGCCGCGCACCTCGACAAGGATCCGGCGTTGACGGTGCACGTCGTGCACCGGGATCTGGGCCGCGAATGACTGCGCCGGCGATCGTCGCGCTCGGTGGCGGTCACGGCCTGTACGCGACCCTCAGCGCGGTGCGACGCCTCACCGACCGGGTCACCGCCGTCGTCACCGTCGCCGACGACGGAGGATCGTCCGGGCGTTTACGTGCCGAACTCGGCGTCATTCCGCCCGGCGACCTGCGGATGGCGCTGGCGGCGCTGGCCGCCGACACCCCCGAGATCCGGGTGTGGACCGAAACCGTGCAGCACCGGTTCGGTGGCACCGGAGCCCTCGCCGGGCATTCGGTCGGCAATCTGATCCTCGCCGGACTCACCGAGGTTCTCGGCGATCCCGTCGCCGCGCTGGATCGGCTCGCCGCCGTCCTCGACGTCCGCGGCCGCGTGCTGCCGATGTCGCCGATCCCGCTCGACATCGAAGCGGACGTCTCCGGTCTCGAATCCGATCCACGGGTCAGCCGTGGCATCCGCGGGCAGGTCGCGGTCGCGACCACGCCCGGCAAGGTGCGGCGGGTCCGGCTCATCCCGGCCGATCCACCGGCCTGCCCGGACGCGCTCGACGCGGTCGACACCGCCGACCTGGTGGTCCTCGGCCCCGGATCGTGGTTCTCGAGCGTCATCCCGCACGTCCTCGTGCCCGACCTGCTCGACGCCCTCACCCGCACCCGGGCCCGCAAGGTGCTGGTCCTGAACCTCGCCGCGGAACCGGGGGAGACCGCCGGATTCTCCACCGAGCGCCACCTGCACGTGCTGGCACAACACGCCCCGGGCTTCCACGTCGATCACATCGTGGTCGACGCGACGTCGGTGCCCGCCGGGCGGGAACGCGAGCACCTGTGCCGGGCCGCCGCCCGATTCGGCGCCGACGTCGTCTACGCGGACGTCGCGGAAGCCGGCACCCACCGTCACGACCCCGCCAAACTGGCGGATGTTCTGGCATCACATCTGCCTGCCGCGTCCGGCTCCGCCGACTCACGCGACAGCAGCCGAAGGGAGATCGTCTCGTGGCAATGACAGCGGAGGTCAAGGACGAGCTGAGCAGGCTCGCGGTGACCCGCACCAGCAGCCGCAAGGCCGAGGTGTCCGCTCTCCTGCGTTTCGCCGGTGGCCTGCACATCGTGGGTGGCCGTGTCGTGGTCGAAGCCGAGGTGGACCTGGGGTCGATCGCCCGTCGTCTGCGCCGCGAGATCTTCGAACTGTACGGCTATTCCGCCGAGGTCCACGTGCTCGGCGCGGGTGGCCTGCGCAAGAGCTCGCGGTACGTTGTCCGGGTCGCCAAGGACGGCGAAGCCCTGGCCCGGCAGACCGGCCTGCTCGATCTGCGCGGGCGCCCGGTCCGCGGGCTGCCCGCCCAGGTCGTCGGCGGCAGCATCTCCGACGCCGAGGCCGCGTGGCGCGGCGCGTTCCTGGCCCACGGATCGCTCACCGAACCGGGTCGCTCGTCGGCGCTCGAGATCAGCTGCCCCGGCCCGGAGGCGGCGCTCGCGCTGGTCGGTGCCGCCCGGCGCCTCGGGATCGCCGCGAAGGCCCGCGAGGTGCGCGGCGCCGACCGGGTCGTGGTCCGCGACGGCGAGGCCATCGGCGCGCTGCTCACCCACATGGGCGCCCAGGACACTCGGCTGACCTGGGAGGAACGGCGCATGCGCCGCGAGGTGCGGGCCACCGCCAACCGGCTCGCGAACTTCGACGACGCGAACCTGCGGCGCTCGGCGCGGGCCGCGGTCGCGGCCGCCGCGCGTGTCGAGCGGGCCCTGACGATCCTCGGCTCCGACGTGCCCGATCACCTCGCCGCGGCCGGGTCGCTGCGGGTGCAGCACCGGCAGGCGTCCCTCGAGGAACTCGGACAGCTCGCCGATCCGCCCATGACGAAGGACGCCGTCGCCGGTCGCATCCGCCGGCTGCTGTCGATGGCGGACCGGCGCGCCAAGGAACTGGGCATTCCGGACACCGAGTCCGCGGTGACGATGGAGTTGCTCGACGAGGCGTAGGCGGACGCTCGACGCGGGCTGCATCAGGACGTCAGGGTCAATCCCCCTCCGTCGACCCGGCACATTAGGGTAGGGGCACCAGTTGCACCACCATCGAGATTTGGGCAAAGGAGCTTCACTGTGACTGTCCGCGTAGGCGTGAACGGCTTCGGTCGCATCGGACGTAACTTCTTCCGTGCGGTCGAGGCCCAGAAGGCACTCGGCACCACTGATATCGAGATCGTCGCCGTCAACGACCTCACCGACAACGACACCCTCGCGACGCTCCTGAAGTACGACTCGATCCTGGGTCGTCTCGACAAGGACGTCCGCGCCGAGGGCGACTACATCTACGTGGGCGACCAGAAGATCACCGCCCTCGAGATCAAGGAAGGCCCGGCAGCCCTGCCCTGGGGCGACCTCGGTGTCGACGTCGTCGTCGAGTCCACCGGTATCTTCACCAACGCCGCCAAGGCCAAGGGTCACCTCGACGCCGGCGCCAAGAAGGTCATCATCTCGGCGCCCGCCACCGACGAGGACATCACCATCGTCATGGGCGTCAACCACGACAAGTACGACGGCACGCAGAACATCATCTCGAACGCCTCGTGCACCACGAACTGCCTCGGCCCCCTCGCCAAGGTGCTGAACGACGAGTTCGGCATCGAGAAGGGCCTGATGACCACGATCCACGCGTACACCCAGGACCAGAACCTGCAGGACGCGCCGCACAAGGATCTGCGCCGCGCCCGCGCCGCCGCCCTGAACATCGTCCCGACCGGCACCGGTGCCGCCAAGGCCATCGGCCTCGTGCTTCCCGAGTTGCTCGGCAAGCTCGACGGCTACGCCCTGCGTGTTCCGGTCCCGACCGGCTCGGTCACCGACCTCACCGCGACCCTGACCAAGAAGGCCACCGCCGACGAGGTCAACGCCGCGCTCAAGGCCGCCGCGGAGGGCCCGCTCAAGGGCATCCTGAAGTACAACACCGACCCGATCGTGTCCTCGGACATCGTCACCGACCCGCACTCGTCGATCTTCGACGCGCCGCTGACCAAGGTCATCGACGAGCAGGTCAAGGTCGTGTCCTGGTACGACAACGAGTGGGGCTACTCCAACCGCCTGGCCGACCTCATCGGCCTTGTCGGCAAGTCCCTCTGACACCGACCGAAGAGGACACCCGAACAGTGGCTGTTCAGACCCTGAAGGATCTGCTTGACGCGGGCGTCGAGGGGCGCGGTGTGCTGGTGCGCTCCGACCTCAACGTCCCGCTGGACGGCGCGACGATCACCGACCCCGGTCGAATCGTCGCGTCGGCCCCGACGATCAAGGCGCTCGCGGAGGCCGGCGCCAAGGTGGTCGTCACCGCGCACCTCGGCCGCCCCAAGGGCGAGCCGGACCCGAAATTCTCGCTCGCGCCCGTCGCGGCGAAGCTCGGCGAGGTGCTCGGCCGCAACGTCCAGCTCGCCGGTGATGTCGTGGGGCAGGACGCCCTGGCCCGCTCCGAGGGCCTGACCGACGGCGACATCCTCCTGCTCGAGAACATCCGTTTCGATCCGCGCGAAACCAGCAAGGACGACGCGGAGCGCCTCGCGCTGGCCCGCGACCTGGTCGAGCTGGTCGGCGACGACGGTGCGTTCGTCTCCGACGGCTTCGGAGTGGTGCATCGCAAGCAGGCGTCCGTGTACGACGTGGCGACGCTGTTGCCGCACTACGCGGGCACCCTCGTCGCGGCCGAGGTCGAGGTGCTGGCCCGGCTGAGCGCCGATTCGGAACGCCCCTACGCGGTCGTGCTCGGCGGTTCGAAGGTCTCGGACAAGCTGGCCGTGATCGAGGCGCTCGCACCGAAGGTCGACACCCTCGTCATCGGCGGCGGCATGTGCTTCACCTTCCTTGCCGCACAAGGCATCTCGGTGGGCAACTCGTTGCTCGAGGAATCGATGATCGAGACCTGCAAGGGCTTGCTCGACCAGTTCGGCGACGTCATCCACATCCCTCAGGATGTGGTGATCGCCGACAGCTTCTCCGCCGACGCCGAGGCGAAGACGGTGCCCGTCACCGAAATCGAGGACGGGTGGATGGGCCTGGACATCGGCCCCGAATCGGTGGCCCGGTTCGCCCACCACCTGGCCGGCGCGAAGACCGTGTTCTGGAACGGCCCGATGGGCGTGTTCGAGTTCGCGAAGTTCGCGGACGGCACCAAGGGCGTCGCCGAAGCCATCATCGAGGCCACCGGCAAGGGCGCGTTCAGCGTCGTCGGCGGCGGCGACTCGGCCGCGGCCGTGCGCCTGCTGGGTCTGCCCGAGGACGGCTTCTCGCACATCTCCACCGGCGGCGGTGCCTCCCTCGAATACCTCGAGGGCAAGGAACTTCCCGGCATCGCGGTACTGGAGGGCTGAAGGGTATGGCACGCACACCGCTCATCGCGGGCAACTGGAAGATGAACCTCAACCATCTCGAGGCCATCGCCCTGGTGCAGAAGATCGCGTTCACGCTCCCGGAGAAGTACCTCGACAAGGTCGACGTGACGGTGATTCCCCCGTTCACCGACATCCGGTCGGTGCAGACCCTGATCGAGGGCGACAAGATCCGGCTCACCTACGGTGCGCAGGACGTGTCCGTCCACGACTCCGGCGCCTACACCGGGGAGATCTCCGGTGCGATGCTCGCCAAGCTGGGCTGCACGTTCGTCGTCGTCGGCCACTCCGAGCGGCGCACGCTGCACGGTGAGACCGACGCGATCGTGCGCGACAAGGCCAAGGCCGCGCTGAAGCACGGCCTGACCCCGATCGTGTGCATCGGCGAGGGCCTCGACATCCGTGAGGCCGGCAACCACGTCGAGTACAACGTCGAGCAGCTGAAGGGCTCGCTCGCCGGCCTGACCGCCGACGAGATCGCGAAAACCGTGATCGCGTACGAGCCGGTGTGGGCCATCGGCACCGGCAAGGTGGCCTCGGCCGCCGACGCCCAGGAGGTGTGCGCCGCGGTGCGCGCCGCGCTCGGCGAGCTCGCCTCGCCGGAGGTGGCCGCCACCGTCCGCGTCCTCTACGGCGGATCGGTGAACGCCAAGAACGTCGGCGAGCTCATCGCGCAGACCGACGTCGACGGCGGCCTGGTCGGCGGTGCGTCGCTCAAGGCCGACGAGTTCGCGCAGCTCTCGGCGATCGCCGCAGGCGGTCCGCTGCTGTAGCGGACGACTGTTCCACCCGTGGGGCGCAGGATCGGCACAGATCCTGCGCCCCATGGCATTTCGCCCGAAAGTGAATCGATACCGATGACTACCGCAGGATTCGTCCGTTCCGGACCGACCCGCCGAACGGTGCTGTTCGGCCTGTTCGCGGTGCTGCTCGTCGCTGCCTGCCTGCGCCCTCCCATCACCGCGGTCGGCCCGCTCCTCGGCCGGATCGGCGCGGACACCGGCCTGGACAGCACCGGGCTCGGGATTCTCGGGGCGGTCCCGCTGCTGTGCTTCGCGGTGGTGTCCCCGTGGATCCACCGGCCCGCCGCTCGTTTCGGTTCGCACCAGCTGATCCTGCTCGCGATGGGTGTGCTCGCCGCCGGGATCCTCGTGCGGTCGTTGCCCGGCGCGGGGTGGCTGTGGCTGGGCACCGTGGCGATCGGCGCCGGTATCGCGGTCGGGAACGTGCTGCTGCCCGCCGTCGTCAAACGCGATCACGCGGACCGGCTCACGACCGTCACCGGCATGTTCTCGTCGGTGACCACCGGTGCCGCCGGGCTCGGATCCGGGTTGGCGGTGCCGCTGGCGGTCGCGACCGGTGACTGGCGCACCGCGCTGGCGGTGTGGGCGATCCTGCCGTGTGCAGCGGCAGGCGTGTGGTTCCTGCGCGGCCGGGTCGTGCCCGGCGAGCCCGCGGACGCACCGCTCGCGGCGGCAGCCGGGCCGGGCCGTTCGATGTGGCGCTCGGGTGTCGCGTGGCAGGTCACCGTGTTCATGGGCCTGCAATCGACCACGTTCTACCTGATGGTGACGTGGCTGCCGTCGATCGAAGCGAGTCTCGGCGTCGACGCCGCCACCGCCGGCTGGCATTCGTTCGCGTACCAGGTCGTCGGTATCGTCGCCGGTCTCGGGGCGACCGTCCTGATGGGCAACCGTGCCGATCTGAGTGTGCTCGCGGTGATCGGCGGTGCGATCCTCGTCGTCGCCATCGCCGGGATTCTGCTCGCCCCGGAACTGGTGCTGCTGTGGGCGATCGTCGCCGGTGTCAGTTCGGGCGCGATGTTCGTGCTCGCCATGGCGCTGTTCGGGCTGCGCACCCGCACGGTCGCGCAGACGGCGCAGCTGTCCGGGATGGCGCAGTGCGTCGGCTACCTGCTGGCAATGTGCGGCCCGATCGCGGCCGGTGCGATCTTCGACGTCACCGGGACCTGGACGCCCGTCCTGATCCTGATCGCGGCGTGTGCCGTCGGCCAGAGCCTGTCGGGCGGGTTCGCCGGCCGCGACCGCCACACCCACGGCGCGCCGGCCGCGTAGCGCGGGCCCGTCACGAGCCGGCCCAGGCGTCGGGCCGGGATCCGTCGACATCGGTGAAGTGATAGGCGCGGGCGAGATCGGCCGACGTCACCGACTGTTGGTTCCAGCGGCCCCGCGCGCGATCGGCGGCCAGCGCGGCGACTCCTCGACCGAGATACCGCGGCGAGTCCGAGCTCGCGAAAGCTGTTGGTGCCGCTGTGTCCGGACGGTGACGGCGGTGTGGCGGAAGTGGCCCGCACGAACACCACAGACCGGAGAGACAGCTGCGCGCTGTCGGTCGCGCGCGGTTGTCCTGCCGGTCGGCGATCCGACGCGGGTGGCTCCGCGGGTCGCACCCCCGAGACCACCGGGTAAGCTGACGGCCGACGTCACCGACCATCGAAGGACACCGAGCGCCGCATGGAACTGTTCCTGGACATTCTGCTGATTGTCACCAGCCTCCTGCTGATCCTGCTGGTGCTGCTGCACCGCGGTAAGGGTGGCGGCCTGTCCAGCCTGTTCGGTGGCGGCGTTCAGTCGAGCCTGTCCGGATCGACGGTCGCGGAGAAGAACCTCGACCGCCTCACCGTCTTCACCGGCATCATCTGGCTGATCGCCATCCTCGGCATCGGTCTGCAGATCAAGTTCAGCTGACCGGCTTCCGGTCGCGGGACCGGCGCCACGCGCCGATACTGGCCGGATGAGCATCCCGACCGGAACAGCCGCGACCGAGCCTCTACGCGACGACATCCGTCTGCTCGGCAGTATCCTCGGGCAGATCGTGCGCCGGCACGCCGGGGAAGCCGCCTACGAACTCGTCGAGAAGGCCCGGATCGAAAGCTTCCGGGTGCGCCGCTCCGAACTCGACCGCGCCGACCTCGCGACCATGTTCGGCGGGGTCGCCACCGCCGACACGATCCCCGTCATCCGCGCGTTCAGCCATTTCGCGCTGCTCGCGAATCTCGCCGAGGATCTGCACCGCGAACGGCGCCGCGCGCTGCACATCAGCGCCGGGGAAGCGCCGCAGGACAGTTCGCTGGCCGCCACCTACGCCAAGCTCGACGCCGCCGACCTCGACCCGGACGCGGTCGCGGTGGCTCTTTCGCACGCGCTGGTCTCGCCGGTCATCACCGCGCACCCCACCGAAACCCGCCGGCGCACCGTGTTCGTCGTGCAGTCCCGGATCACCGAACTCATGCGCCGCCGCGGTCGCGCGGACGAGGCCACCGAGATCGCCGCGATCGATCGGCAGCTGTGGCGGCAGATCCTCACGCTGTGGCAGACCGCGCTGATCCGGTTGTCCCGACTGCGGATCCAGGACGAGATCGAAACCGGCCTGCGCTACTACGAAGCCTCACTGTTCGAGGTGGTGCCCGCACTCGATGCGGAGGTCCGCCGCGAATTGCGGTCCCGATGGCCCGGCACCGGCCTGCTCACCGAACCGATCGTGCGGACCGGATCGTGGATCGGCGGTGACCGCGACGGCAATCCCAACGTCACCGCCGACGTCGTCCGCCGCGCCACCGACCGCGCCGCGACCACGGTGTTCGGTCACTACCGCAGCGAACTCGCGGACCTCGAGCAGGAACTGTCGATGTCCGTGCGGCTCGTCCCGGTCACCGCCGAGCTCACCGCGCTCGTCGCCGCTGCGGCGGACGACGAGCCGTCACGAGCCGACGAGCCGTATCGGCGTGCGATCCGCGGCATCCGCGGCCGTCTCGCCGGGACCGCGCAGCGCTTGCTCGACGACCCGCCGGATTTCGACGTTCCCGCCCGTGAGCCCTACCCGAGCCCGGCCGACCTGCTCGCCGACCTCGAGGTCCTCGACACCTCACTGCGCGCGGCCGGCGCCGAGGTTCTCGCCGACGACCGCCTCGCTCGCCTGCGCAGCGCCGTCGAGGTGTTCGGGTTCCATCTCAGCGCGCTCGATCTGCGGCAGAACTCCGAAGTCCACGGCCGGGTCGTGGCCGAACTGCTCGCCTGGGCCGGCGTCACCGACGACTATGCGGTGCTCTCCGAAGAACGCAAGGTCGAACTGCTCACCCGCGAACTCGGCATCCGTCGTCCGCTGAGTGCCCCCGATGCGCAGCTCGGGGAGCTCACCACCGCCGAACTCGGGGTGCTGCGCGCCGCCGCCGACGCGATCCGCCGCCTCGGTGCCCACGCCGTGTCGCATTACATCATCAGCATGTGCGGCTCGGTCAGCGATCTGCTCGAGGCGGCGGTGTTGCTGAAGGAGGTCGGGCTCGTCGACCACACCGGCGTCGGACCCCGTTGCCCCGTCGCGGTGATCCCGCTGTTCGAAACCATCGAAGATCTCCAGCGTGGCGCCGAGATTCTCGGTGCGGCACTGTCGATTCCGGAGTTCCGCAGCCTGGTGGACTCGGCCGGGTCGGTGCAGGAGGTCATGCTCGGCTACTCCGATTCGAACAAGGACGGGGGTTACCTCGCCGCGAATTGGGCGCTGTACCGCGGCGAACTCGACCTCGTCGAGTGCGCGCGTGAACACGGTATCCGGCTGCGCCTCTTCCACGGCCGCGGCGGCACCGTCGGCCGCGGCGGCGGTCCCAGCTACGACGCGATTCTCGCGCAGCCGCCCGGCGCGGTCACCGGGTCGCTGCGGCTGACCGAACAGGGCGAGGTGATCGCCGCGAAGTATGCCGAACCACGCTCGGCGCGCCGCAACCTCGAAAGCCTCGTCGCCGCGACCCTCGAATCGACGCTGCTCGACGTCGAAGGTCTCGGTGCCGACGCACCCGCGGCGTACGCGATCCTCGACGATCTCGCTGACCGGGCCCGCACGGCGTACGGCGAACTCGTGCACGAGACACCCGGATTCGTCGAGTACTTCCGCACCGCGACGCCCGTCGGCGAGATCGGCCGGCTCAACATCGGCAGCCGCCCCACCTCCCGCAAGCCGACATCGTCGATCGCGGACCTGCGGGCGATCCCGTGGGTGCTGTCCTGGACCCAGTCCCGCGTCATGCTTCCCGGCTGGTACGGCACCGGGACCGCCTTCGAATCGTGGGTCGGTGACGACGACACTCGCCGGGCCGCGCTCACCGATCTGTATGCGCGGTGGCCGTTCTTCCGCACCGTGCTGTCGAACATGGCGATGGTGCTCGCGAAATCCGACCTCGGGCTGGCCGCCCGCTACGCGGAACTCGTCCCCGACACGGATCTGCGCGAGCGCGTCTTCGGCAAGATCGTCGACGAACACGCCCGCACCGTCCGCACCTATCTGGCGATCACCGGGCAACCGGATCTGATGGCGGACAATCCGGCGCTGGCGCGGTCGGTGCACAATCGATTCCCGTATCTCGAACCGCTCAACCACCTGCAGGTGGAACTGTTGCGGCGGCTGCGTGCGGGGGAGGACACCGACGAGGTGCGCCGCGGTATCCAGCTCACTATGAACGGCCTGGCCACCGCGCTGCGCAACAGCGGCTGACGCGCGGGGCAGCGGCTCGCGCACAGGGAAGCAGGGAGGGACGGTTGCGCCTTCCGGCCCGGCTCAGCGGTACGACTCGCCGAGCTCCGGATAGTCCGCCCAGTGCGGTTCCCGTTGCCCGACCAGCAGCGCACCGAGCCGATCCAGGTAGTACTGCCAGCCGGGACCGATCTCGGCCACCTCGGACCGCGGCACGTGCCGATGCAGGAACTCGAGCGTCGTCACCCGGCCGACCTGCCGCAACTGCAGTTCGAGCCGCCACCCGTCCTGGTCGACGACGAGCGACCGCGGACCCGTGCATTCGACGATCGTCACGTCTGTGGTCGCCGAGTCGTGCTCATCGGTCATCGTCAACCGCACCCGACCCGACGACGGGTCTCCGGTCCACCGCCCGTACCAGCGAGCCAGCACGTCCGGCTCGGTCACCGCCGCCCACACGGTGCCGATCGGCAGCGGGAAACTGCGCTGGTAGTGCAAGGTCACCAGGATCGAGCCGCGCGGGCAGTCGTGCTCGGGACGAACCTCGCCGAGCACGGTCGTCGGGGTGCTCATCGGAATGCTCCCTCCACCGGTCGGGTGCCGGACACCGACAATTCTCCCGCGCGGCACACACCCCGGGCGGCTTCCGGCCCGATCCGTGACCGACGCGAGACCGGCCGCAGCATCCACCATCACGGCGGGTCGCACAACCGAACATCGACACCGGGGACGGCGGCCGAGTCCCGGCGTCGACGCCCCGCTCGCCGGTGCGTGCCCACTGACGGAAAATCTTGCGCCACCGGACTCGTCGTTGCTTGTGCCGTCGGATCCGACGATCAGCCACTGTTGCCCGGGGCTGTCGGGTGGTCGCGTAAGGGAAGTCCGAGAGCGGTCCGGTCGCACACGCGCACGAGGTCGGTGGCTGTGACGATGCCTGTCAGGTGTCGCTCACGGTCGACGACCGCAATCAGATCCAGGCCCGGTCGGAGCAGCACTGTCGTGGCCACGTCGGCCAACCGGGCATCGCTCGTCACAATGTCGGCGTCGGGCAGCGGCCGGGCGAGTGATCCGATGGTCGTTCGGCCGCGCTCGCCGGGGGACGTCCGCGCCAGATCGCTCAGGGTGATCCTGCCGACGGGCTGCATGTTCTGGTCGACGACGGGGAAGAGCCGGTGATGAGACGAGGCCGCCGCGGTGGTCGTGAACTCGTCGACGGTGCTGGCGGCGGCCGCGGCGACGGGGCGGGGTGTCATCGCATCGGCCACGCGAAGGTCCCCGAGACGATGCCGCGCGGACGCGGTCATCAGCTCCACATTCGCCGCCGTCCGAAGAAACCACCCGAGCAGCATCAACCAGAGTCCGCCGGCGCTGCCGAGCAGGATTGCCTGGGCACCGCCGAGGAGGATCAGCACCGTTCCGACGCCCCGGCCACTCCGGGCCGCGGTTGTCGTGGCAGCCAGCCGGTCACCGCTGTGCCGCCACAGAACGGCGCGTAGCACCCGGCCACCGTCCAGCGGAGCGCCAGGAAGCATGTTGAAGACCGCGAGCACCAGATTCGCCGTTCCCAGCCAGATCAGGGCAGTGGCCGCGAGGGGACCGATCAACTGCTCGGCAGGGTAGGCCACCGCAAGCAGTACCGCGCCGACCAGCAGGCTGGTCACCGGTCCGGCGAGTGCGATACGGAGGTCTGCCTGCGGATCGCGTGGTTCCTCGCGAAGTTCGGACATCCCACCGAGCAGCCACAGGGTGATCCGGTCGACGGCGACGCCGTGGCGGCGTGCGACGGCGGAGTGCGCGAGCTCGTGTGCGGCGAGAGTCAGGATGAACGCCGCTGCGGTCAGCGTGCCGGTGAGCCAGTAGTGCGGTGCCGGCCGTCCGGGGTATTGCCCCGGCAGTAGTGACATCGAAAGCAGCGACGCCAGCAGCACCAGGGTCGCGAAGAGCGACCAGTGCACCGCGATGCGGATGCCGGCGACCCGGCCGATGGGAATCGCTCCGCGTAGCATCGGGAGACCTCCTGTCCTGGCCACGGGGTCGAGGGCGCGTACCAGCCGACTCCATTCGACTCCACCGCGGATCGAAACGGCAGGGCCATTGGTCACGTCCGATGCGTCGGGTACTGCCGATGTACGTCCCGCCGAGTGCGTGATCGCTCGCGCTTCTCCCCTGATCGCATTCCGCCGCAAATCGGGTCCGACGGTGCAGTTCGAGTGGGTGGCGTCGCTTCGCCCGGAATCGTCGGCAGTTGTCCACGCCGACGCGGTGGGTACGATCGAGGCCGGTCCGGGCAGTTCGTTTCGAGGTGACTTCTGGATGGTTGGTTCGGGCAACGCACTCATGATCAGAGCCGGAGGGGACCTCTGGTGAGGCCGGCGATGGTGGAAGGGTCGGCGCCGAATCCCGCTCGGCGGGAACGGTGGCGTCGCTCGGTCGAACCTGCTCTGCTGGTTCTTACTCTTGTCTCGCTGGCCGGCGGCGTTGTCGCCTGGATCCTGGGTGCGCCCGGCGCCGCGGACGGCTTCTGGATCGCGGGCACGGTGATCGCGATCGTGCCTTCGGTGTGGT
Organism: Rhodococcus zopfii NBRC 100606 = JCM 9919; assembly: GCF_001895025.1. Taxonomy (GTDB): domain Bacteria; phylum Actinomycetota; class Actinomycetes; order Mycobacteriales; family Mycobacteriaceae; genus Rhodococcus; species Rhodococcus zopfii. The sequence goes on along the minus strand of NZ_BCXI01000001.1, from coordinate 356,587 downwards.
GGGTGGTGGCGGCGGTGCGTCGTGGCAGGGTGGGGGTCGACCTGATCGCCGTGCTGTCGCTGATCGGCACGCTGCTGGTCGACGAGTATCTGGCCGGCGCCCTCATCGCGGTCATGCTGGCCACGGGACAGAGTCTCGATGCCGCGGCGAACCGCCGCGCGTCGAAGGATCTGCGAAGTCTGCTCGACCGCGCGCCCCGATCCTCCCGGCGCCGCCGCCGGGACACCGTCGAGACCGTCTCCATCGACGAGATCACCGCAGGGGACATCCTCGTCGTCGGATCGGGCGAAACGGTTCCGGTGGACGGCTGGATCAGCAGTCCTGTCGCCGTCCTCGACGAATCCACGCTCACCGGTGAACCGATGCACGTCCGGCTCGGTGACGGAGAGGCCGTGCGGTCCGGTGTCATCAACGCCGGTGACGTCTTCGAAATGGAGGCACGGGCGACCGCGGAGGACAGCACCTACGCCGGTGTTGTCCGGCTCGCGCGCGATGCTGCCGCGGAATCTGCCCCCGTCGTCCGGTTGGCGGATCGGATTGCGGCGTGGTTCCTTCCGCTCGCGCTGATTCTCGCGGCAATCGCGTGGGCGGTCAGTGGCACCGCGGTACGAGCGGTCGCTGTGCTCGTCGTGGCGACACCGTGCCCGCTGCTGCTCGCCGCCCCGGTCGCCATCGTGTCCGGCCTCTCGCGTGCATCGCGCAGGGGAGTGGTGATCCGCAGCGGTGGTGCCCTCGAAAACCTGGGTCACGCAACCACCCTCGTCATGGACAAGACCGGAACCCTCACCAGCGGGCGGCCTGCGGGGTCCGACATCGTCACCGCTCCCGGCTACGACGCCGTCGAAATTCTGCGCCTGGCGGCGTCCGCCGACCAGGTTTCCGCACACGTCCTCGCCGCTGCGCTCGTGCAAGAGGCGAAGATGCGAGACCTGACACTGTCGTACCCCGCCGATGTCGTGGAGGAGCCCGGTACGGGGATCGCGGCCACCGTGGACGGACGCCGGGTGACCGTCGGGACGCTGGCGCTCCCGTCACATGCACCACAGTGGGCTCGGGCCGTGCTGGCCAGGAGCGCGCTCGACGGCGCGGTCGTCGTGTGGGTGACCGTCGACGGTGAGCTGGCCGGCGCCATCCTGTTGATCGACCCCTTGCGCAGGGACGCGCCGCGCACTCTGCGACGACTACGGTCCGCGGGGCTGAACCGGTTGGTGATGCTGACCGGGGACCGGCGCGAGCCCGCCGAGGAGATCGGTGCGATTCTCGGACTCGACCGCGTGTACGCCGAACAGACTCCGGCGGACAAGGTGTCCCGGGTGCGAGCCGAGCGCGAGTCGGCGGTGACGGTGATGGTGGGCGACGGCGTCAACGACGCTCCTGCCCTGGCCGCCGCCACGGTCGGGGTCGCGATGGGTGCGCGCGGATCGACGGCGAGCTCCGAAGCTGCGGATATCGTCCTGACCACGGACCGGCTGGACCGGCTCGCCGATGCGATGGAAATCGCGCGCCGTTCCCGCCGGATCGCCCTCGAGAGCGCCATCGTCGGGATGGGCTTGTCGCTGGTGGCGATGGGATGTGCGGCGGCCGGCTGGGTGACCCCGGCACTGGGCGCGTTGCTGCAGGAAGCCATCGACGTCGCCGTCATTCTCAACGCGCTCCGGGCCCTGCGCGGCGAGCACACCCGCGACACCGTGGTGCCGGCCCGCACCGAGGACATGCTGCACCGCTTCTCGTCGGAGCACGAGGAGATGCGAGACCAACTGTCCATGCTGCGCGACACCGCCCAGCTCCTGGCGGCCGGTGATCCCCGGCAAGCGGAGGACTCGCTGCGTCGCGTCGACGACTTCCTCACCGAGACCCTGCTTCCCCACGAACAGGCCGAGGAGACCGAGCTCTACCCCGCTCTGGCCGCGCCGCTCGGCGGCGGTGAGGCCACCGCGACGATGAGCCGGATGCACGCCGAGATCGACCGGCTCGGTCGGAGGCTGCACACCCATCGCCGGCGGATCGATTCTCGCGGCGGTATCGACCCGGACCAGTACGAAGATCTGCTCGCGTGTCTGTACGGCCTGTATGCGCTGCTGCGCCTGCATTTTGTCCAGGAGGAGGAGAACTACTTCACTCTGGCCGAGTATGAGGAGCGCCCGGATGAGGCACCACAGCGGTGAGAGCCGACCTGGCAGCAAATCGTCCGCCGCCTCTGGCGGCAAATCGTCCGAGTAGGGGCCGACGGGCCCTTACTGTGGAGGGTGCGCACTGACTCAATGGATGGTGAACTGTCGACGGTCGTTCGGCCGACGGAGGTGCCGGCGCATGGACAGCGTACGTATCCGGCGATCGGATGAACGAATCCTGGACCGCCGTGGCCTCGATCTTCTCATCGAGGTTCTGCGTGGGCGTGGCTACCGGGTGGTCGGGCCGACCGTGGGTGACACCGCGATCATCCTGGGTGAGCTGGATTCGGGGGCCGATCTACCGGCCGGATGGGGCGTGCAGACCGGTCCCGGCCTCTACCGGCTGCACCGACGCGACGACGACGCCGTGTTCGCGCACTCGTCGGGTCCCCAATCCTGGAAGCAGTACCTGCATCCGCCGCGCCGGCAACTGTGGTCCACCGACCGCGACGGTCCGTGGGAACCGCCCGCCGGCGACGAGACACCGTACGCGTTCGTCGGCGTGCACGGTTGCGATCTGGCGGCGATCGCGGTGCTGCGCCGTGTCCTGTGCCCGGACCCCGACGCGGATACGCCCACCGCTCGCCGGTTCCGCAACCTGTTCGTCGTCGCCGCGCACTGCACCGAACCCGGCGGTGTGTGCTTCTGCGCGTCGATGGGGACCGGACCGGCGGCCGGCCCGGGTCACGACCTGGCCCTGACCGAACTCCTCGACGAACGCGGCCACCGATTCGTCGTCGACGTCGGGACCGAGGCCGGTGGGGCGGTCCTCGGTGACGTCGAATGTCGTGCCGCGGAATCGGACGACATCGATACCGCGCGCAGCGCGGTCGCCGACGCGGCTCACCGCATGGGACGGCACATGCCCGACACGGATCTGCGCGGGCTGCTTCGGCGAGCACGGGATGCCGACGTGTGGCAGGAGGTCGCCGATCGGTGCCTGACCTGCGGCAACTGCACGATGGTGTGCCCTACGTGTTTCTGCACCACCACCGAGGACACGACCGACCTGACCGGTGAGCACGCCGAGCGGTGGCAGCACTGGTCCTCCTGTTTCGAACTGGACTTCAGTCACCTGCACGGCGGCAACGTGCGGAATTCGGGTGAGAGCCGGTACCGCCAGTGGATGTCGCACAAGCTCGGCACGTGGTTCGACCAGTTCGGTAGCTCCGGCTGTGTGGGATGTGGGCGTTGCATCGACTGGTGCCCGGTCGGCATCGACATCACCGAGGAAGCGGCACGGTTGTCGCACCTGCTTCCGCCGTGGGAGGACGACCGGTGAACGCCGCCGAGCCCGTCCTTCCGGCCGCGCTCGCCGTGCTCTCGGAGAAGCATCGCAGCCGGCTGGCGGACTTCGCCGTAGCGGTCCGGTTCGCCCCGGGAGATCTGGTGTTCCGGGAGGACGAGCCCGCGACGCGGTGCTGGCTGCTGCACACCGGCTGCGTCGTTCTGAGCACGGTGATACCGGGACGTGGCACCGTCGCCCTCGAAACCGTGCACGGCGGCGACATCCTCGGCTGTTCCTGGCTCGGCGCGCATCCGCGCTGGCAGTTCACCGCACATGCCAGGACCGTCACCGATGCCACCGAGCTGGACGTGATCGCCCTGCAGGCGACCGCCACCGACGATCCGGCCTTCACCTATGCCGTGACACGCGCGCTGTCGGAAATGGTCGTCGCCCGCCTCCATTCGACCCGTGCCCGGTTGCTCGACCTCTACGCCGGCCGTTCCCAGGAATGACACCGTGTCCCGGGACTGCATGCTTCCCCTCGGCTACCGGGTCGCTTCACGGACGGTCGAAACGCACGACACCGCCACACTGACCCTGCAGCCGGTCTCGGATTCTGTCGAAAGATGTTTTGCACCAGGGCAATTCATGATGTTGTACGCCCACGGTGTCGGGGAGGTGGCGGTGTCGGTCAGCGGTGATCCGACGCCGGAAGGTGCGACGCTCGTCCACACGATCCGCAGCGTGGGTGCCGTGAGCCGGGCCCTGCACGACGCACCCGTCGGCACGGTGGTCGGTGTCCGGGGCCCGTTCGGGCGCGGGTGGGAGATGCACGCCGGCGCCGGCGGTGATCTGGTCGTCGTCGCCGGGGGAGTGGGGCTGGCCCCGCTGCGGCCCGCCGTGTTCGCTGCACTCGGTGCGCGCGACCGATTTCGGCGGCTCACCCTCGTCGTCGGTGCGCGGACACCGACGAACATCCTCTTCCGATCCGACCTGTCCGCCTGGAAGGCGCGTGACGACATCACCGTCGAGCTGACGATCGACCAACCGGTGTCCGGGTGGACGGGTGCCGTCGGGTTCGTCACCGAAGCCCTGCAGAGGATCGACGTCGACCCCGCGCGCACCACCGCACTGCTGTGCGGGCCCGAACCGATGATGCGATTCTGCGCCCGCGCGTTGACGGCACGGGGAGTCCCTGCCGGTGACATTCAGGTGTCCCTCGAACGGAACATGCAGTGCGGCACGGGACTGTGCGGCCACTGCCAACTCGGGGAGCTCCTGCTGTGCCGGGACGGACCGGTCGTCGACTACACCCTTGCCGAACCGCTTCTGCGCGTACCGGAGCTGTAGATGAGTACACCATCGAAACCGACACCGACCCTCGCCGTGTGGAAGTTCGCCTCGTGCGACGGCTGCCAGCTCACCCTCCTCGACTGTGAGGACGAGCTGCTGGCCCTGTCCGAGGCCGTGTCGATCGCCCATTTTCTCGAATTGTCCGGTGCCGTCACGGGTGGACCGTACGATCTGTCCCTGGTCGAAGGATCGATCACCACGGCCGCCGACCGCGATCGCATCCGGAGGATCCGGGAGCAATCCCGGTACCTCGTCACCATCGGAGCCTGCGCAACGGCAGGCGGGATTCAGGCGCTGCGCAACTTCGCCGACATCGACGAGTTCCTGTCGATCGTCTACGCCAGCCCGCACTACATCGACACGCTCGCCACCTCGACCCCCATATCGGCGCACGTGCCCGTCGACTTCGAGCTCCGCGGATGCCCCATCGATCGGCGCCAGCTCCTCGAGGTGATCACGGCCTACCTGGCGGGCCGGAAGCCCAACATCCCGAACACCAGCGTGTGCACGGAGTGCAAACGGCGCGGTCTGACCTGTGTGATGGTCGCCGAGGGCACGCCCTGCCTCGGCCCGGTGACGCATTCCGGTTGCGGCGCCCTGTGCCCCGCTGTCTCCCGGGGGTGCTACGGCTGCTTCGGCCCGACCACCGACCCCAATCTCGCTTCCCTGACGGGATGGCTGCGCACCTGCGGAATGGGCGACGAGGCCATCGCCCGCGTCTTCGCGACATTCAACGTCGCGGCGTTCGACACCGGTACGGCGGGAGCTCGCGATGACCTCCTCCCGTAGGGAACTGACCGTCCGCGCCCTTGCCCGCGTCGAAGGCGAAGGCCGGCTCGACATCACCGTCCGCGACGGCCACGCAGACCGGGTGGCCCTTGCCATCTACGAGCCGCCGAGGTTCTTCGAGTCCTTTCTGCGCGGACGGCACTACCTCGAACCACCCGACATCACGGCCCGCATCTGCGGTATCTGCCCCGTCGCGTACCAGGTGAGCGCCTGCAACGCCCTCGAGAACGCCTGCGCGGTGACCGTCGACGACGACATCGTCGACCTTCGCCGCCTCCTGTACTGCGGCGAGTGGATCGCGAGCCACGTGCTGCACATCTACTTCCTGCACGCTCCCGACTTCTTCGGCGTCCCGGACTCGATCGAGCTCGCCCGCACCGACCGCGCTGCGATCGAACGGGGACTGGCACTGAAGAAGGCGGGAAACGCGATCCTCGACGTCGTCGGTGGACGCCCCGTCCACCCCGTGAACGTCCGGGTCGGCGGATTCCACCACGCTCCGACCCGGACCGAACTCGCGCCGCTCGCCGACCAGCTCCGCGCCGCCCTCGACCAGGCGGTGGCCACGGTCGACTGGGTGTCCTCGTTCAGCTTTCCCGATGGCGACGTCGACCACGACCTTCTCGCGCTGCAGCACCCGTCGCGCTACGCCATCGAAGACGGCGACGTCGTCTCGTCCTCCGGGATGCGCTGCACAGCAAGCGAATTCCCGCAACATGTGATCGAGCGTCAGGTGCCGCACTCGACCGCTCTTCACGCCGCCCTCGACGGACGTCGCTACCTCACAGGTCCGCTGGCGCGGTATTCCCTCAACTCGGAACAGCTGACGGGACGGGCCGCGGAGTGTGCCGCCTCGGCCGGGCTGGGCCCCCGATGCCGCAATCCCTACCGCAGCATCATCGTCCGCGCCGTCGAAGTCGTGTACGCCCTGGAGGAGGCATTGCGGATCATCGACCGTTACCGGCGGCCCACACCGCCTTTCGCTGCTGTCGCGCCGGTGCGTCCGGTCGGGCACGGCGTCAGCGAAGCCCCCCGCGGCCTGCTCTACCACCGCTACGAACTGGACCCCGCCGGCCTGGTCGCCGCGGCCACCATCATCCCACCGACCTCCCAGAATCAGGCGGCGATCGAAGACGATCTTCGCCGGGCTGTCGATGCGAATCTCACTGTCGCGGACGAGGATTTGACGATGATGTGCGAGCGGATCATCCGCAACTACGATCCGTGCATCTCGTGTGCCACCCACTTCCTCACGCTCACGATCGACCGCCGATGACGATCGTGGTACTCGGCCTGGGTCAGGACTTCCGCCGCGACGACGGGATCGGACACGCGATCGCGCGCGAAGTCGCTGCCCGGGCGGCCTCGGCGATCCGGGTCCACGTGGCCGACGGTGAACCCACACGACTCCTGGACGCATGGGACGGGGCGGAGCTCGCCGTACTGATCGATTCCGTCGTCTGCGATTCCCCGTGCACCGGAACCGTGCGCCGGTACGACTCGACCGCCGTGACGCTCTCGTCGGTGCGTGCCACCAGCACCCACGGGCTCGGATTGGTCGCCGCTCTCGAATTGGCGGCTCTGCTCGACCGGCTGCCGCGCCGATGGGTGCTCTACACCGTGGAAGTAGCGGACGTCGGCTTCGGCTGTGGACTTTCCCCTGCCGCAGCCCGAGCGATCGAACCGGTGGTTTCGGCGGTGCTGGCGGAGGTCTCGGGCGGCTGACTGCGGTCAGCGGACCACGAGCAGTGGGCAGGTCACGGTGTGCAGCAGCGCACGGCTCGTCGACCCCAGGAGCATGCCCGCGAACCCGCCCCGTCCACGACTCCCGACCACCAGAAGCTGGGCCTGGTCGGCTTGCTCACGCAGATTCCGAACCGGCTGATCCATCACGACCACCGACCGGACCGGAACATCCGGGAACTCCTCGGCGTACCCGGCCAGGCTTTCGGACAGGATCGCCCGTTCCCGGTTCTCGATCTCGGTCCAGTCGACGTCACCGGAGAACGGGGCGTGCACGTCGACGTCGGACCACGCGTGTACCGCGACGAGTTCGACGCCCCGCAGCGCTGCTTCCTCGAATGCCATCGTGATCGCGGGCTCGCTGTGCTTCGACCCGTCGACCCCGACGACGACCGGACCGGAGAGATCGTTGACGTCGACATGCGGCAGGCCTCGTACGACGGCCACCGGCGAGTGTGCGTGGGCGACGACGGCGGCGCTGACCGATCCGAGGAGTGCTCGTTCGATCAGTCCGCGTCGATTCGCGCCCAGGACCACCATCAGGGCGGACTTGGATCGCTCGACGAGCTCGCGCGCCGGTGAGCCCTGGCACACGACGGACTCGACTTCGACGGTGTTTCCCGGCACCGAGCGGGACACGCACTCCGCAGCCTCGGCGAGCCTTTTCTCTGCGTCGAGTTCCTCCTCCTGGAAGTAACTGTCGGGCAGTCCGATGGGAACACCGTAACCGACGTTGACGAGCATCGCGGTGACCAGTGTGAGGGGAGCGCCGCGCCGTGCGGCCTCCTTCGCGGCCCACGACACCGCCTGCAGCGAAGAGGGGGATCCGTCGACTCCGACGACGATCGATCGATGCACGGTCACTCTGGTCTCCTCGCCTCGGTCGGCTGCGGTTCCACTACCACCTAGCGTCGTTGCAGCAGCGTACGCCACCGCAGGGGAAAAGATCCGCACCTTCGTGACCTCGACGGGGACCGGTGCGATCGTCGTACGGTGCAGTCGTCGCACACCGGGAACGCCGATGGTCACGATGCCGGGACAGGCGGACCGCACTGCATGCAATCGAGTCGTTCACCGGGGCCACCGGCGGATCGAAGAGGGCCGCCCGGATTTCCGAGGGTACGCCGCCGTTGCATCCGGTCCGCTGATCACTCTGGGGTGCAAGATGTTTCGGAGCCCACCCGGCCGCGTCTATCGATCTCGGCGGGTGGACCCTGATCCGGATCGACGCGGCATGGAACCGACCGGGGGGTCGCCGCGTCGAACCGGGTAAGGGACGAGAGACAGTCGTCCCCGACGGGAGGAGTATCGACCATGGACCCACGCACGACGCGCTGCGCCCGCGCGCGATCGCGAACAGGCTTGCTGCGCACGGTATCCGGGCCGCGGAGCGCGATCAGGCTGGGATGCGGCACTCCGGCTCGGGGCGGGGCGCCGGGCTCGGGCATCCGCCCCGACGACACCCGCAGCGACGGAACAGACCGGTGACCGACCGTGCGCTCAGGCGTCCGGCAGACCCGCCGCCGCCTCCGCGTCGACGAACCACACCGTCTGCTCGAGACCGCGGGCCCCGGCCGCCGGGATGTCGGCCGGATCGGCGCCGCCCAGCGCAGCCGCGACCGCGTCGGCCTTGGCCGCGCCCGTCACGAGGAGCCACACCTGCCGCGAGCGGCGGATCGCGGGCAGCGTCAATGTGACCCGTGCAGGCGGCGGCTTCGGCGAATCGGCGACGCCGACAACGAACTTCTCGGTCTCGCGCACGGCTTCGGTGTCCGGGAACAGCGAATTGATGTGGCCTTCCCCGCCCATCCCGAGCAGGTGCACATCGAACGTGGGCACCGTGCCGTCGGGGGAGTGCTCGGCAAGGACCTGGGCGTACGCCTCGGCGGAAGTCGCGGGGGAGGCGCCTCCGGGTTCGCCGAGTGCAGGCATCACGTGGATACGCGCAGGATCGATCGGCACCCGATCGAGCAGCGCTGCCCGGGCCTGCACCTCGTTGCGATCGGGGTCGCCCGGCGGCAGGAACCGCTCGTCGCCGAAGTACACGTCGATCGCGGACCAGTCGATGCCACCCTGCTCCCGGCACACCTGCTCGAGCACCGCGATCCCGGTGCCGCCGCCGGTCAGCACCACCGACGCGCTCACGCGCTCACGCTGCGCCGCGACGACCGCGTCGACGAATGCGGACGCCGCCGCGGCGACCAGCGCGTCGCCCGAGTCGAAACGTTCCACGCGGACAGGGGTGTCAGACATATTCCACCTTCGAGATGCCGTTGAGTGCCGAGTGGTAGACCTCGTCGGGGTCGAGCCGCCGCAGTTCCTCGGCCAAGCACTCCCACGAGTCCCGACGCGCCAGCGTGATCAGCGAATCGGGCTTCCCGGTGCGCCGCAGCGTCGCGACGCGTCCTTCCTGCGGACGCACGAGCTCGATCGTCTGCGATCGGGTGTGCAACTGCACCTGCAGGTCCCCGACGGATCGCTGCACCGGGCCGTCGATCCGGCTCGCGAGCCAGCCCGCCAGCAGATCCAGCGCGGGCTCGTTCGCCAGCCCGGAGACGGTCGCCGACTCGATCGGCTCGTGCGGGGTCTGATCGAGCGCAGACACCAGCAGCGCCCGCCAGTAGGTGATCCGGCCCCACGCCAGGTCGGTGTCGCCGGGGGTGTACCCGGCGCGCCGGGAGGCGATCGACGTCATCGGATCAGCGTCGTTCGTCGCATCCGTCAACCGGCGCACCGCCAGGCGACCCACCGGGTCCTTGGCGGGAACCTCGGGCGGCGACGTCGGCCACCACACGACGATCGGGGTATCCGGCAGCAGGAACGGCACGATCACCGATTCCTGATGGTCCGCGAGCGGTCCGTGCAGCGCGAGGATCAACACCTCGGACGCGCCGGCATCGCCGCCGAGGCGGATCTCGGCGTCCATGCGCGGTGCGTGGCCGTCGTTGACCCGGCCGACGACGATGACACGACACGGATGCTCGCGGGCTGCGGCCGTCGCGGCGCCGATCGCCGGTTCGAGACCGCGACCCCCGTCGGTGCACACCACCAGCGTGAGCACGCGACCCTGCGTGACGACACCACCGTTGCGGCGCAGCTCGACGAGCTTCTTGCCGATGTCGATCGCGGTCGCGTTGCGCAGCTGAACCCTCACGGCCGCCTCCATTCGCGGCCGGAACGGCGCAGCATCTCGTCCGCCGCCGGCGGGCCCCACGTCCCGGCCTCGTACGGCTCCGGAACACCCTCGGCAGCCCAGCGCTCGAGCACCGGATCAAGGATCTTCCAGGACAGTTCGACCTCGTCGTCGACGGGGAACAGCGACGGTTCGCCGAGCAGCACGTCGAGGATGAGCCTCTCGTACGCCTCCGGTGACGACTCGGTGAACGCCTGGCCGTAACTGAAGTCCATGTTCACATCCCGGACCTCCATTGACGATCCGGGCACCTTCGAACCGAACCGGAGCGTGACACCCTCATCCGGCTGCACCCGGATCACCAGCGCGTTCTGGCCGAGCTCGGTGGTCATCGTGTCGTCGAACGGCAGGTGCGGGGCCCGCTTGAACACGATCGCGATCTCGGTGACCCGACGCCCCAGCCGTTTGCCGGTGCGGAGATAGAACGGCACACCGGCCCACCGCCGGGTGTCGATCTCGCAGGTGATCGCGGCGAACGTCTCGGTCGTCGAGTCCGGCGCGAAACCGTGCTCCTCGTGCAACCCGACGACCTCACCTCCGTTCTGCCAGCCGGCGACGTACTGACCGCGCGCGGTGGTCTCGTCGAGCGGCTCGGCGAGCCTCGTCGCCGAGAGCACCTTGATCTTCTCCGCCCGCAGCTCGGCCGGGTCGAAGCTGATCGGCTCCTCCATCGCGATGAATGCGAGCAGTTGCAGCAGGTGGTTCTGGATGACGTCGCGCGCAGCGCCGATCCCGTCGTAGTACCCGGCACGGCCACCGAGTCCGATGTCCTCTGCCATCGTGATCTGCACGTGGTCGACGTAGTGGGCGTTCCACAACGGATCGAACAGCTGGTTCGCAAAACGCAACGCCAGGATGTTCTGCACCGTCTCCTTGCCGAGATAGTGGTCGATGCGAAACACCGAATCCTCGGGAAACACCTCGCCGACAACCGCATTGAGCGCGCGGGCGCTGCTCAGGTCGTGGCCGAAGGGTTTCTCGATCACGACGCGGCTCCACTGCCCGTCTTCGGAGCCGGCCAGACCCGAGCGCGACAGCTGCGAGCACACCACCGGGAAGGAATCCGGCGGAATCGACAGGTAGAACGCATGATTGCCGCCCGTGCCGCGGACCTTGTCCAGCTCGGCGAGGGTCGTCACCAGCTCACCGAACGCAGCGTCGTCGTCGAAACTGCCCTGGACGAAGCGGATGCCTTCGGCGAGGCGTTGCCACACCTCCTCGCGGAACGGGGTGCGGGAGTTCTCCCGCACCGCGTCATGCACGATCCGGCCGAAATCCTCGTCGGCCCAATCCCGGCGGGCGAAACCGATCAGCGCGAACCCGGGCGGCAGCAGGCCGCGATTGGCGAGGTCGTAGACCGCCGGCATCAGCTTGCGCCGGGCCAGGTCGCCGGTGACCCCGAAGATCACCAGCGCGCACGGGCCTGCGATGCGGGGAAGCCGCCGATCCCTCTCGTCGCGGAGCGGATTGACCCACTCCGTCGCCGCGGGTTCGCGCACGGTCAGCGCTCCGTGCCGGCAGCGTGTGCCGAGAGCTGCTCGGCCGTGGCCGCGATCAGCTCGTTCCAGGAAACCTCGAACTTCTCGACGCCCTCGTCCTCGAGCTTGCGGAACACGTCGTTCAGATCGATCCCGGCCGCCTTCAGCGCAGAGAACACGTGCTCGGCGGCGCCGGCGGTGCCGGTGACCGTGTCGCCGGTGATCTCACCGTGGTCGGCGACCGCTTCGAGGGTCTTCTCCGGCATGGTGTTGACGGTGTTCGGCGCCACCAGCTCGGTCACGTACAACGTGTCCGAGTAATCGGGGTTCTTCACCCCGGTCGAGGCCCACAGCGCGCGCTGCGCGAGGGCGCCGGCCGCGGCGAGCTGCTCGAAACGCGCACCGGAATCGAAGGCCTTCCGGTACGCCGCGTACGCCAGGCGAGCGTTGGCGACACCGGCCTTGCCGCGCAGCGCCAGCGCCTCGGCGGTGCCGATCTCCTCGAGCCGGGCATCGATCTCGGTGTCGACGCGGGACACGAAGAACGACGCCACCGAGTGGATCTTCGACAGGTCGTGTCCGGCGGCCTTCGCCGCGGTCAGACCGTCGAGGTACGACTCGATGACCCGCTCGTACCGGCCCACCGAGAAGATCAGCGTCACATTCACGCTGATGCCCTCGCCGATCACCCGGGCGATCGCGGGCAGGCCGGCGACCGTCGCGGGAATCTTGATGAACAGGTTCGGCCGGTCGACGATCTTCCACAGCTCGATCGCCTGCGAGACGGTGGCGTTGGTCTCGTGCGCAAGCCGAGGATCGACCTCGATCGAGACGCGGCCGTCCACACCGCCGGACGCTTCGAAAACGGGGGCGAGCACGTCGCAGGCGGCGCGGACGTCGTCGGTGGTGACGGTGCGGATCGTGGTGTCGACGTCCGCACCGGCAGCGGCCAGCTCGGTGACCTGCGCGTCGTACGCGTGGCCCTTCGACAGCGCCGCCTGGAAGATCGACGGGTTGGTGGTGACACCGACGACGGAGCGGGTCGCGACGAGCTTCGCGAGATTGCCGGACTCGATTCGCTCACGGGACAGGTCGTCGAGCCACACCGATACGCCCGCGGCGGACAGCGCCGCGAGGTTCGCGTTCTGGGTGGTGGTCTCCTGCGTCATAGGATCTATCCCTTCAATCGCGTCAGCGAGCGGCGCGCGGCGTCGACGACGGCCTCGGCGGTGATGCCGAACTCGCGGTACAGGGTCTTGTAGTCGGCGGAGGCACCGAAGTGCTCGAGCGACACGGCTTCGCCGGCGTCGCCGATCAAGCGGTACCAGGGCAGCGCCAGTCCGGCTTCGACGGACACGCGGGCCTTCACCGACGGCGGCAGAACCTCGTCCCGGTACGCCTGGTCCTGCTCGAGGAACCAGTCGAGAACCGGCACCGACACGACACGGGTCGGCACGCCCTCGGCCTCGAGGACCTCGCGCGCGGCGACGGCGAGCTGCACCTCGGAGCCGGTGGCGAGCAGCAGCACCTCCGGGGTGCCGGTCGACGCCTCGGCGAGCACGTAGGCGCCGCGGGTCACACCCTCGGCGGCCTTCTCGCGGGTGCCCTCGAGCACCGGCACGTCCTGACGGGTCAGGGCCAGCGCGGTCGGGCCGGTCTTGTTCTCCAGCGCGGCCTGCCACGCGAACGACGTCTCGTTGCCGTCGGCGGGGCGGATCACCGCGAGGTTCGGGATCGCACGGAGCGCGGTCAGGTGCTCGATCGGCTGATGCGTCGGGCCGTCCTCGCCGAGACCGATCGAGTCGTGCGTCCACACATAGATCGCCGGGGTCTGCATGAGCGCGGCCAGGCGCACGGCGGGACGCATGTAGTCGGCGAACACGAGGAACGTGCCGCCGTACGGGCGGGTCGGTCCGTGCAGCGCGATGCCGTTGAGGATCGAGCCCATGGCGTGCTCACGGATACCGAAGTGCAGGGTGCGGCCGTAGGGGGTGGCCGTCCAGTCCTTCGTCGAGATCGCCTCGGGACCGAACGACTCGGAACCGGGGATGGTGGTGTTGTTCGAACCGGCCAGGTCGGCGGAGCCGCCCCACAGTTCCGGCAGGATCGGGCCGAGCGCGGCGAGCGCGTTGCCGGACGCCTTGCGGGTAGCCGGGCCCTTCTCGGCCGGCTCGTAGGTCGGGAGCGCGTCGGTCCAGCCGGCAGGGAACTCGCCGGACTGCAGGCGGTCGAACAGTTCCTTGCGCTGTGGCTCACGCTCGGCCCAGGCGGCGAACCCGGCTTCCCAGTCGGCGCGGGCCTTCACACCGCGGTCGACGACGCGACGCGAGTGGTCGATCACCGCCGCGTCCACGTCGAAGTTCTTCTCCGGATCGAAACCGAGGAACTTCTTGACCGCGGCGACCTCGTCGGCGCCGAGCGCCGAACCGTGCACGTCGCCGGTGTTCATCTTCGTCGGGGCCGGGTAGCCGATGACGGTGCGCAGCACGATCAGCGACGGCTTGTCGGTGACGGCCTTCGCTGCCTCGACGGCCTCGAGGATCGCGGTGACGTTCTCGCCGCCCTCGACGGTCTGCACGTGCCAGCCGTATGCCGCGTAGCGCCCGGCGACGTCCTCGCCGAGCGCGATCGCGGTGTCGTGCTCGATGGAGATCTTGTTGTCGTCGTAGAAGACGACCAGGTTGCCCAGTTCCTGGACACCGGCGATCGACGACGCTTCGGAGGTGACGCCCTCCTCGATGTCGCCGTCGGACGCGACGACATAAATGTGGTGGTCGAACGGGCTGGTGCCTGCGGCGGCCTCGGGGTCGAACAGGCCGCGCTCACGGCGAGCGGCCATCGCCATGCCCACCGCGGAGGCCAGACCCTGCCCGAGCGGTCCGGTGGTCATCTCGACACCGGCGGTGTGCCCGAACTCGGGGTGCCCCGGCGTCAGCGAGCCCCACGTGCGCAACGCCTCGAGGTCGGCCAGCTCCAGGCCGTACCCGGACAGGTAGAGCTGGATGTAGAGGGTCAGGCTCGAGTGGCCACAGGACAGGATGAACCGGTCGCGGCCGACCCACTGCGGATCGGTGGGGTCGTGGCGCAGCACTCGCTGGTACAGCGTGTATGCGAGCGGCGCCAGGCTCATCGCGGTACCGGGATGCCCGTTGCCGACCTTCTGCACGGCGTCCGCAGCAAGCACGCGGGCGGTGTCGACGGCCTTGGTGTCCAGATCGGTCCAGTCGGCGGGGTGGACCGCCGCGGTGAGGGTGCGGATCTCGTCGGTGATCGACACGAGCTTCAAGTCTCCTGACATGGGGTACGGGATGCCTGCGGCCGCGAATGCGTCGCGCGCCCTCCCAGCCTAATGGCCGCGGTGGTGCGGTGCGGATTACGGGTCGATTCGGTCGAGGCCTGTCCGCGGTCTACCATCGACCGTAGTAGTGGCGCGTCCGTGATCGGGCGGCGATGAGCGGGCGAGCGAAGGTGTGTATTCGCGTGGTGCAAGGAGACAGTGTGCGGGCAGGGCGACGGCCGGGAGGACACGGCTTCGGTGCCCCGGAAGCACCCAGCACCACGCGGCCGGACACCTTGTGGGGTCGGATTTCCGGCACCGTGCTCGCCTACATTGCTTTGACCAAGCCGCGCGTCATCGAGTTGCTGCTCGTGGCGACCATCCCGGCGATGCTGTTCGCGGACCGCGGCAGCGTCGATCTCGCCCTGATCCTGAGCACCCTGTTCGGCGGCTGGATGGGTGCGGCGAGCGCGAACTCGCTCAACTGCGTCGTCGACGCCGACATCGACAAGGTGATGAAGCGCACCGCGCTTCGCCCGCTGGCGCGGCAGGCTGTGCCGACGCGCAATGCGTTCGTGTTCGGCATGCTGCTCGGCATCGCGTCGTTCGCCTGGTTGTGGTGGCGCGCGAATCTGCTCGCCGGTGCGCTCGTCGTCGCGACCATCGCGTTCTACGTGCTGGTCTACACGATGGTCCTCAAGCGTCGTACCTGGCAGAACGTGGTGTGGGGCGGCGCTGCCGGCTGCATGCCCGTGATGGTCGGGTGGGCCGCGGTCACCGGGTCGCTGAGCTGGGAGCCGCTCGTGCTGTTCCTGGTGATCTTCTTCTGGACTCCGCCGCACACCTGGGCGCTGGCGATGCGTTACAAGGAGGACTACAAGGCGGCCGGGGTGCCGATGCTTCCGGTGATCGCCACCGAGCAGCACGTCACCAAGCAGATCCTCATCTACACGTGGGCGACGGTGCTGGCGACGCTGGTGCTCGTCCCGGCCGCGGGCGTCGTGTACGCGGCGGTGGCGCTGCTCGCCGGCGCGTGGTTCGTGTTCATCGCCCACCAGCTCTACAACAGCGTCCGCGGCGGCGCCTCGGTCAAGCCCCTCAAACTGTTCCTGCAGTCGAACAACTACCTCGCGGTGGTGTGCCTGGGCCTGGCCGTCGACTCCGTGCTCGATCTGCCCACGATCGCGTCCTACCTGTGACGGTGTGCCATGTCGGCGCCCGGGCGGGCCGATAAGGCACACGGGCGCCTACGGCGCCAGCACGATCGACCCGGTGGTCCTGCGGGACTCGAGGTCGCGGTGGGCCTGCGCCGCGACCGTGAGCGGATAACGCGCCCCCACCCGGATCGTGAGGTCACCCGCGGCGACGGCCGCGAACACGTCGCCGGATCGCCACAGCAGTTCCTGGCGGTCCCGCGTGTGGTGCGCCAGGGTGGGGCGGGTCAGGAACAGCGATCCCGCGGCGTTCAGGCGCTGCGGATCGAACGGCGGAACCGGGCCGCTCGCCGCACCGAACAGCGCGAGCGTGCCGCGGATCCGCAACGACGCCAGCGATGCCTCGAAGGTGTCCGCGCCGACCCCGTCGTACACCGCGGCCACACCCTCGCCGCCGGTGAGCTTCCGCACCCGCTCGGCGAGGTCGCCGCCGTAACGGAGCACCTCCGCGGCACCTGCCTCACGCGACAGGGCCTCCTTCTCGTCCGAGGACACGGTGGTGATCACCCGCACCCCCTTCGCGGTCGCGAGTTGGGTCAGCGCCAGGCCGACACCGCCGGCGCCCGCGTGCACGAGCACCGTCTCGCCGGGCTGCGCCGGGTACGTCGACTCGAGCAGGTAGTGCGCGGTCATGCCCTGCAGTAGCGCGGAGGCGGCCTGCTCGGCGGGCACCTCGTCCGGGACCGGCACCGCGACCGCCTCGGGTACGACGACGAGTTCGGCGTACGAGCCGGGCGCCGCCGCCCAGCACACGCGGTCACCGACGGCGAACTCGGTGGTTCCGGGTCCGACGGCCTCGACCCGGCCGGTGCCTTCGGAACCGGGTACGTACGGAAGCTCCGTCGCGTACAGGCCGGTGCGGAAGTAGGTGTCGATGTAGTTGACGCCGATCGCGTCCGTTCGGACCAGCAGCTCGCCGGCGCCGGGGGTCGGAGTGGGAAGTTCGGCCGGAACGAGGACCTCGGGACCACCGAACCGTGTCACTTCGATTGCGCGCATACGCCCACAGTATTCTGCAGGTATGAGCGCTGAAACTCAGGTCGCGGCCGCACCCGCGCCCGCCGATGTCGTCTCCTCCCTCCGTTCCTTCGTCGCCGCGCACGGCGACTCCGCCAAGGCGGTCCTCCAGCCCATCGGGGGAGTCGGGGTGCGCGTGACGGTCGTCGCCGCCGACGGCACCCTGGGCGACCGTGTCGTCGCCGACCTCCCGACCGCGCACGCCGTCGTCGAGGCGCTGTCGAACGTGACGGTCTCGGACTGGGACCGAGAGGTCACCAGCATCGCCACGCCGCAGCAGGGCCACTGGAAGAAGATGGCGGGCTGGGTCGCCAACCAGACCCGGTTCCCGAAGGCACGTAACGAGCGCTGACACAGCCGAGAAGCGAAACGCCCCGGGCCCACCCTCCACATCGAGAGGGTGGACCCGGGGCGTCGAGGGTCCGTGTCAGGCGGCGGTGACGGCTACCGGTTGCGGGGCGGCGGTACGGACCCGGCCCGCACACCAGACCGCGGCGGTCGCGGCGGTGCACAGTCCCGCACCGGCGACGTGCATCACCACGAGCACCGCGGGCACGTCCGTCCAGAATTGGACGAGGCCGATGAGCGACTGGGCCAGAACCAGCCCGAGCAGCACCTTCAGGCGCAGCTTCACCGGTTCCGGCGCGGCGACCGCGTACAGCGCGAACGCCAGGCCCACCAGCAGCGCCAGATAGCCGACAAGCAGCTCGGCATGCAGGTGCACGAGGTTGGTGATGTCGAGGTCGAGACGCGGCACCGGGCGCTCGATGCCCTTGTCGCCGGCGTGCGGGCCGGCGCCGGTGACCATGGTCCCGGCGATCAGCACCGCGGCGAGCACGACCCCGGACAGCGCGGTGAGCCATCGCAGCGGCTGGGGGAGGACCTGGTCGACGACGCCGTCGTCGGGTTCGCCGACCTTCTCGAACAACACGACCGCCAACCACACCATCAGCATCGACGCGAGCATGTGGATCGCGACGGTCCACCACAGCAGTCCCGTCAGCACCGTGATGCCGCCGATGACGGCCTGCAGCACGGTCCCGGCCGGCATCAGCCAGGCCCACGCGATCACCTCACGCCTGCGGCGCGCGCGGGTGACGGCGAGGACGATGGCGGCGGAGACCACGACGACGACGAACGTCAGGAGCCGATTGCCGAACTCGACGACCTGGTGCAGGGTGTGGACGTTGCTGGACACGCCGACCGGCACCATCGAACCGGGGAAGCACTGCGGCCACGTGGGGCACCCGAGGCCCGACGCGGTGACCCGCACGACCGAGCCGGTGACGGCGATGCCGCCCTGCACGACGATGGTGAGGAAGGCGATGATCCGCTGGGTCCGCAGCGACGGCAGCGGAAGTCGGTCGACGAGGTTGAGGTAGCCGCGATACAGCACGTTCACGATGGTACGGGTCCGTCCACTACGCGGTGTAGTTGGGCTACGCGGTGCAGTCGGGCCGGCGGAACGGTGGCGGTCACGTGAATCGGAAGAAGCGGCGGGCCAGCACGCCACCGACGACGGCCCACGCCGCGAGGATCGTCACGGCGAGCCAGTCCACGCCGCCGCGCACCGCCTCCTCGAGACTCAGAGCGAGAGCCCCCGAGGGCGTCACCCGCGCCAGGTGCACGAGCGCGTCGGGCAGGCCGTCCCCGGCGAGGACGACGCTGCCGATGCCGAGCAGTACGAACCAGACGATGTTCGCCAGGGCGAGCACGATCTCGGCGCGCAGGGTACCGCCGAGCAGCAGCCCGAGCGTTGCGAACATGACGGTGCCGAGCGCGACGACGACGGCGCCGAGCGCCAGGCCGAGCAGGCTCGGGCGCCATCCGAGTGCGACCCCGATCGCACCGAGCAGAATCGACTGCATCGCCACTACGACCGCGACCGCACAGCTCTTACCTGCGATGATGCCCCATTTCGGGAGGGCGGTCGCGCCGATCCGTTTCAATGCACCGTATCTGCGGTCGAATCCGACCGCGATGGCCTGGCCGGTGAATGCGGTGGACATCACCGCGACCATCATCACCGCCGGCAGGACCCGTTGCACCCGGGGATCGCCGAGATCGCCGATCGGCAGCAGGGTCAATCCGATCAGCAGGGTGATCGGGATGAACATCGTCAGCAGCAACTGCTCACCGTTGCGCAGCAGCAGCTTGAGTTCCATGCGCGTCTGCGCCGAGAGCATCGCCGCCGGTGTGTTCGGTCGCGGGGCGGGGGCGAAGGTGCCGGCCTCGAACCGGTTGCTCGCCAGCCGATCGTGATGCGTCACGCTCATCCCCTCAACTCCCGTCCGGTCAGGTCGAGGAAGACATCCTCGAGGCTGCGCTGGTCGACGCGGATCTCGCTCACCAGCGCCCCCTGATCTGCGCACCATGCCGCGGCCGCGGTGACCACGGCGGGATCGATCGCGCCCTCGACGAGGTACCGGCCGGGTTGTGCCTCTCCCACGCGGAACCCGTCCGGAAGAGTGGTCCGCAGCGGCGTGATGTCGAGGCCCGCGGACGTGGACAGCCACAGCTGGCCTTCGGACCCGGTCCGGGCCACCTCCGCGGGCGTGCCGGCGGCGACGACGCGGCCGTGGTCGATGATCACGACCTCGTCGGCCAGTTCCTCGGCCTCGTCCATCAGGTGTGTCGTCAGGAGTACCGAGACTCCGTCCCGGCGCAGCGCGTCGATCAGCTCCCATACCAGCAACCGGGCCTGGGCATCGAGGCCCGCGGTCGGCTCGTCCAGGAACACCAGTTCCGGACGCCCGACCAGCGCACACGCCAGCGCCAGTCGCTGCTGCTGACCACCGGAGAGCCGCCGGTAGGGGGTGCGGCGGGCCTCGTCGAGCCCGAGACAACTCAACAGCCACGCCGGGTCGATCGGATCCGCCGAGTACGAAGCGACCAGGTCGAGCATCTCGCCGGCCTTGGAACCGGGATACGCGCCGCCGCCCTGCAGCATCACCCCGATCCGGGGCCGCAATGCATCCGAGTCCTCGACCGGATCGAGTCCGAGCACCCGCACGGTGCCCGCGTCGGGCGCCACGAAGCCCTCGCACATCTCCACCGTGGTGGTCTTGCCGGCGCCGTTGGGCCCTAGCAGGGCGAGCACCTGAGCACGCTCGACCGTGAGGTCGAGCTCGTTCACGGCGGTGGTGTCGCCGAACTTCTTGACGACGCCGTCCAGGCGCACAGCAGACGCCGCACCGGCGGGGGATCTCGAGGTCACGGGTTTCCAGCGTAGGCGTCGGAGGATTCGGCCGGGCGCGGTGGTGTGCGGTCCTCGTCGCGCCACGGCAGCCGGTTGCGGGTGGCGACGATGAGCAACCCGACGACGACGACCGTCGCGATCGCGGCCTGCACGATGATGAACGGCTGGTATTCGCCGCCGTTGGGCATCAAGATGACGCTGACCAGCGACGAGAACGCCACCGTGGGGATGCGGAAGATCGGCCGGGTGGCCCACGCGGCCAGCGGAATCACCGCCCACAGCAGGTACCAGGGTTGCACCACCGGGAACAGCAGAACGATCGCGCCGAGCGAGACACCGAGGCCCCCGACCGGGTGGATCCGGCCGACGAGCACCGCCAACAGCATCCGAATTGTGATGAATGCCGCAATCAGGGCGGCGATCGGCCGGGTGATCGACAGGACCGCGGTGGTGTGGTCGCCCAGACCGAGCAGCACACCCGCCAGGCCGGTGCCGACACCCAGCAGGGTGGGAATCGACATCCAGCTCCGCACCTCGGTGGCGGTACCCAGGGTGTTCGTCCAGCCGAGCCCGAGTCCGCTGCCCCAGCTGACCGCCACGATCACCGTCAGCGACACCGCGGCCAACAGGGCCGCCGCGGCCGGTACCGCCCGGATCGTGGCACCCCAGCGGCGCGCCAGTGCCATGCCCACGAAACCGAGCGCGAGCAGCGATGGCACCTTGATCATCGACGACAGCGCGATCAGCGCGGTGCCGGCGACGAGCCACGCGAGGTAGCGGCCGCGCAGCGGCGAGCCGGGGCCGTCTGCCTGGATTCCGCGCAACGCCAGTTCGAGTCCGGCGAGCATCAGCCCGAGCATGAGTGCCTCGTTGTGGATGCCCGCGACCAGGTGGAACAGCAGCAGCGGATTCGCGGCGCCGAGCCACAGGGCGGTCACCGACGCCACACCGCAGCGTCGGGCCAGCCGCGGCAGCGCCCACACGATCATTGCGACACCGCCGAGCGCGAGCAGCCGGTGCAGGAAGATCCCGGACACGATGTTCTCGCCGGTCAGGAATGTGATGCGTTCACCGAGCCACAGGAACGCCGGCCCGTACGGAGCGGAGGTCTCGCGCCAGATGTTGGGCACCGTCCGGGTGAGCACGTGGTCGACGCCGAGCGCCCCGGCCGGCCCGATCGCATAGGGGTCCAGCCCGCGCGCCGCGATCTCGCTCTGCGCCAGATAGGAGTAGACGTCTTTGCTGAACATCGGCGGCGCGACCGTCAGCGGCAGGATCCACAGCAGCAGCGTGCGGTCGAGTTGCGAACGCGACAGGCGGCGCGGCTGTCCGTCGGGGTCGCGTCGGCCGACGGCGAAGCGGCCGAGCAGCAGCCAGGCCAGCACGATCAGGACGGTGCCGGTCATCGCGAGGGTCAGGGCGGCGCTCGACATCCGTGCCGGCAATCCCAGCAGGCGAACACCCTGGACCGGGTTCTGCAGCACCGGCTGGGCGCCCGCGCCCAGGGCGCCGACGCACAGGAGTACCGCGCCGGTCGCGCCGAACAGCCGGATCCGATGCAGTTGGACGGTTTCGGTCGCGTCGAGGCCGCGTCCCTCGCGTTCGTCGCCGTGCAGGACGGTCACGACGTCGGTGTGGTGACCGCGACCGTCGAGTCCGAACGCGCGCTTGCCCAGCGTGATCGCGCGGGTGCCGAGGGCGACGAATCGGCTCGGTTCGGGGGCCGGACCGGCCGTGCTGGGTTCGTCGATGGTCGGCGGCACCCGAGCAGCCTATCGGGCGGTCCGCGGGCCTATTCCCGGTCCGGTCCGGGTTGTGGGGAAGGGCACCCTTGGTGGACCGAGTATCCGAATTCCGTCACACTGGTGTTGTGAAATCAGCGACCGATCCCGCCGTGGACGAGAAATGCGCAGGCCACGGGCCTGACGCAGCGCTCGCTTCCACGCGCTCGGTACGCGATTCCTCGCCGCAGCACGAAGGTCAGACACGCGCGGCGGTCGTGCAGTTGCTGCTCGAAGAGGGACCGATCACTGCGCCGGAGATCGGCAAGCGCCTCGGGCTGAGCGCAGCCGGTGTGCGCAGGCACCTCGATGCACTCATCGACACCGGTGAAGCCCGGGCCGCGGCCCCGCCGCGCCGGCAGGGCCGGGGTCGCGGACGTCCGGCTCGTCGATTCCAGCTCACCGCGATCGGCCGCGCCCGGCTCGGTCACACCTACGACGACCTCGCCGGCGCCGCGATGCGTCACCTGCGCGAACTCGGCGGCGAAGCCGCGATCGAGGACTTCGCGCGCCGTCGGGTTCGGTCGATCCTCGCAGGCGTCGAACCGGCCGCCGGACCCGACGAGATCGAAGCGACCATCGAGGACATCGCCGATGCATTCACCGCGGCCGGGTTCGCGGCGTCCACCCGGCGGGTCGGCACCGGAATGCAGGTCTGCCAGCACCACTGCCCGGTCTCGCACGTCGCCGAACAGTTCCCGGAGCTGTGCGAGGCGGAACAGGAAGCGTTCGTGGAGATTCTCGGCACGCACGTCCAACGGCTGGCGACCATCGCCAACGGCGACAGCTTCTGCACCACCCATGTGCCGCTTCCGGATCCGGCGGCTCACGCCCGCTCCGACAGCGATCCCTGAGCGCCGCGACGGCAACCACCAGCAGCCAGCCCGTCGGCACTCCAGTCCGCGCCGACAACGAACAGACTCCGGAAGGAGCTCGCATGACCCTCACATCGGACCAGGCGTCCGGCGCGGGTGCGCCGCTGACGCAGGAGGAGACCATCGCGTCCCTCGGCCACTACGACTACGGCTGGTCGGACCCGGACGCGGCCGGCGCTGTCGCGCAGCGCGGCCTGTCCGAGGCTGTCGTGCGCGACATCTCCGCCAAGAAGAACGAGCCCGAGTGGATGCTCGATATCCGCCTCAAGGCGCTGCGCACGTTCGACAAGAAGCCGATGCCGGGGTGGGGTTCGAATCTCGAGGGCATCGACTTCGAGAACATCAAGTACTTCGTCCGTTCGACGGAGAAGCAGGCCACGTCCTGGGAGGAACTGCCCGAGGACATCAAGAACACCTACGACAAGCTGGGCATCCCGGAGGCGGAGAAGCAGCGTCTCGTTGCCGGCGTCGCCGCCCAGTACGAATCCGAGGTGGTCTACCACCAGATCCGCGAGGACCTCGAGTCCCAGGGCGTGATCTTCCTCGACACCGACTCGGGGCTGCGCGAGCACCCGGAGATCTTCAAGGAATACTTCGGCACCGTCATCCCGGCCGGGGACAACAAGTTCTCCGCGTTGAACACCGCCGTGTGGTCGGGTGGCTCGTTCATCTACGTGCCGCCGGGCGTGCACGTCGACATCCCCCTGCAGGCCTACTTCCGGATCAACACCGAGAACATGGGCCAGTTCGAGCGGACCCTGATCATCGTCGACGAGGGCGCGTCCGTGCACTACGTCGAAGGCTGCACCGCGCCGATCTACAAGTCGGACTCGCTGCACTCGGCGGTCGTCGAGATCATCGTCAAGAAGGGCGGCCACTGCCGCTACACGACCATCCAGAACTGGTCGAACAACGTCTACAACCTCGTCACCAAGCGCACCAAGGTCGAGGCCGGCGGATCCATGGAATGGATCGACGGCAACATCGGTTCCAAGGTGACGATGAAGTATCCCGCCGTGTGGATGATGGGCGAGCACGCTCGCGGTGAGGTCCTGTCCATCGCCTTCGCCGGCGAGGGCCAGCATCAGGACACCGGCGCGAAGATGCTGCATCTCGCGCCGCACACCTCCTCGACGATCGTGTCCAAGTCGGTCGCCCGTGGCGGCGGCCGGGCCTCCTACCGCGGTCTGGTGCAGGTCAACAAGGGCGCCCACGGCTCGAAGTCGACGGTCAAGTGTGATGCGCTGCTCGTGGACCAGATCAGCCGCTCGGACACCTACCCGTACGTCGACATCCGGGAGGACGACGTCACGATGGGGCACGAAGCGACCGTGTCGAAGGTGAGCGACGACCAGCTGTTCTACCTCATGAGTCGCGGCCTGACCGAGGACGAGGCGATGGCGATGGTCGTGCGTGGCTTCGTCGAGCCGATCGCCAAGGAACTCCCCATGGAGTACGCCCTCGAGTTGAACCGACTGATCGAATTGCAGATGGAAGGGGCAGTCGGCTAAATGGCTGCGAATACCGCTCACACCCCCACCGGGGTGCAGGACGCCGTGCGCGGCGAGAACACTCGCGTACCGGCCGCAAACAAGGGTGAGGTGTTCACGTCGTTCGACGTGAACGCGTTCGAGATCCCCGGCGGCCGCGACGAGGCGTGGCGATTCACTCCGCTGCGCCGCCTGCGGGGGCTGCACGACGGCACCGCCGTCGCTTCGGGCGCCGCGACCGTCGAGGTCTCCGACGCCGCGGGCGTGCAGGTCGAGACCGTCGGCCGCGACGACCAGCGCCTCGGACAGGGCGGTGTCCCGTTCGACCGCATCGCCGCGCAGGCGTACTCGTCGTTCGAGTCGGCGACGGTCGTCACCGTCGGCCGCGAGGTCGAGGTCGCCGATCCGGTCACGATCACACTCACCGGTCCCGGTGAAGGCAAGGTCGCCTACGGGCATCTGCAGCTGCGCCTCGAACCGTTCGCGAAGGTCACCGTGATCCTGGATCAGCGGGGGAGCGGCACGTACGCGGAGAACGTCGAGTTCGTCGTCGGCGACAGCGCGCACCTGAATGTGGTCGCCGTCCAGGACTGGGCCGACGACGCCGTGCACGTCGCGGCGCACCACGCGCGCCTGCATCGCGACGCGGTGCTGCGCCACTTCACCGTCGGTCTCGGCGGCGACCTTGTGCGGATCTCGCCGACCGTCAAGTACGACGCGCCCGGCGGCGACGCCGAGTTGCTCGGTCTGTACTTCGCCGACGCCGGTCAGCACCTCGAGCAGCGTCTGCTCGTCGACCATTCGCAGCCGCACTGCAAGTCCAACGTCGTCTACAAGGGTGCGCTGCAGGGTGATCCGGCCTCCGGTAAGCCCGACGCGCACACCGTGTGGATCGGCGACGTGCTCATCCGTGCCGAGGCCGAAGGCACCGACACCTTCGAACTCAATCGCAACCTCGTGCTGACCGACGGTGCCCGCGCCGACTCGGTGCCGAACCTCGAGATCGAGACCGGCGAGATCGTCGGTGCCGGTCACGCGTCCGCGACCGGCCGCTTCGACGACGAGCAGCTGTTCTACCTGCGCGCCCGCGGGATCCCCGAGGACCAGGCTCGCCGGCTCGTGGTCCGTGGCTTCTTCCACGAACTGATCGAGAAGATCACCGTCCCCGAGGTCCGGGATCGGCTCGAGGCCGCCGTCGAAGCCGAACTCGCCGCCGTCGGCGCCTGAGTGCCGACCCCCACACTTTCGTAAGGAACCGATTCACCGATGTCCACCCCCCAGAACGTCCTCGAGATCAAGGACCTGCACGTTCGCGTCGCCCAGACCGACGAGAACGCCGAGCCGATCAACATCCTCAAGGGCGTGAACCTGACGGTCCGCTCCGGCGAGACGCACGCCATCATGGGCCCCAACGGCTCCGGCAAGTCGACCCTGTCGTACGCAATCGCCGGCCACCCCAAGTACGAGGTGACCTCCGGCAGCATCACCCTCAACGGTGAGAACGTGCTGGAGATGAGCGTCGACGAGCGTGCCCGCGCCGGTCTGTTCCTGGCCATGCAGTACCCGGTCGAGGTGCCCGGTGTGTCGATGTCGAACTTCCTGCGCACCGCCGTCACCGCCGCTCGCGGCGAGGCTCCCAAGCTCCGCACCTGGGTCAAGGAGGTCAAGGCGGCGATGACCGAGCTGGACATCGATCCGGCGTTCGGTGAGCGCAGCGTCAACGAAGGGTTCTCCGGCGGCGAGAAGAAGCGCCACGAGATCCTGCAGCTCGGCCTGCTCAAGCCCCAGATCGCCATCCTCGACGAGACGGACTCCGGCCTCGACGTCGACGCGCTGCGCGTGGTGTCCGAGGGCGTCAACCGCTACCAGGAACGCGAGCACGGCGGGGTCCTCCTCATCACCCACTACACCCGCATCCTGCGCTACATCAAGCCGCAGTTCGTGCACGTGTTCGTCGGTGGCCGGGTCGTCGAGTCCGGTGGCCCCGAGCTCGCCGACGAGCTCGAGACCAACGGGTACGTCCGCTTCACCCAGGCCGCGGCGGCAGGAGCCTAGACCCATGACCATCCCGGTGCGGGAACTCGACATCACCCGGTTCGACGTGACCAGGATCCGGAAGGACTTCCCGATCCTGGCCCGCACGGTGCGTGACGGAAGACCGTTGGTGTACCTCGATTCGGGCGCGACCTCCCAGCGGCCGGTCCAGGTACTCGACGCCGAGCGCGAGTTCCTCACCACGTGCAACGCGGCCGTGCACCGCGGCGCCCATCAGCTCGCGGAGGAAGCCACCGACGCGTACGAGGGGGCCCGCGCGGCGATCGCCGAATTCGTGGGGGCCGACGCCGACGAGCTGGTGTTCACCAAGAACGCCACCGAGTCGCTGAACCTGGTCACCTACGTGCTCGGCGACGACCGTTTCGATCGCCGGGTCGGACCGGGCGACGAGATCGTCGTCACCGAACTCGAGCACCACGCCAACCTGGTGCCGTGGCAGGAACTGGCCCGCCGCACCGGCGCGACGTTGCGCTGGTACGGCGTCACCGACGACGGCCGCATCGACCTGGATTCGCTCGAGTTGTCCGACGCGGTCAAGGTCGTCGCGTTCACCCACCAGTCCAACGTGACCGGTGCGGTCGCGCCGGTCGAGGAACTGGTGCGCCGCGCCCGCGCCGTCGGCGCGCTGGTCGTGCTCGACGCATGCCAGTCGGTGCCGCACATGCCGGTGGACTTCCATGCGCTGGACGTGGACTTCGCGGCGTTCTCGGGTCACAAGATGCTCGGCCCGTCCGGTGTCGGCGTGCTCTACGGCAAGCGGGCGATGCTCACCGCGATGCCGCCGTTCGTCACCGGCGGCTCGATGATCGAGACCGTGACGATGGAGGCCAGCACCTATGCGCCGCCGCCGCAGCGGTTCGAGGCCGGTGTGCCGATGACCTCGCAGGTCGTCGGGCTCGGCGCGGCCGTGCGGTATCTGAACGAGATCGGGATGGACGCGGTCGCCGCGCACGAACACGAACTGACCGCTCTGGCGCTCGAACTTCTCGGGGGCATGGACGGCGTTCGCATCATCGGACCGGCCACCACCGAGCATCGCGGGGGAGCGGTGTCCTTCGTCGTCGACGGCATCCACGCCCACGACCTCGGGCAGATCCTCGACGACGAAGGTGTCGCGATCCGCGTCGGACACCATTGCGCGTGGCCGCTGCACCGGCGTTTCGGTGTCGCCGCGACCGCGCGTGCGTCGTTCGCGGTCTACAACACCACCGACGAGGTGCGTGCCCTGGCAGCCGCGATCCGGCGCGCCCAGGAATTTTTCGGAACCCACCCGCCGCTGGACCATCCCCGGGACGACGGCATCACGATCGACGGGGCGTCCTGACATGCGGATGGAACAGATGTACCAGGAAGTGATCCTGGATCACTACAAGCACCCGCACCACAGGGGGCTGCGGGAACCGTTCGGTGCCGAGGTGCACCACGTGAACCCGACCTGCGGTGACGAGGTGACCCTGAGGGTGCATGTGACCGACGACGGGCTCGTCGGCGACGTCTCCTACGACGGGCAGGGCTGCTCGATCAGCCAGGCCGCCACCTCGGTGCTGACCGATCAGGTGATCGGGCTGTCGGTCGAGCAGGCACTCGCGACGGTCGACAGCTTCGCCGAGATGGTCGGTAGCCGCGGCACCGTCGAAGGTGACGAGGACGTGATCGGCGACGGCACCGCGTTCGCCGGCGTGTCGAAGTACCCGGCACGCGTGAAGTGCGCGCTGCTGGGGTGGATGGCGTTCAAGGATGCCGTGGTGCAGATCGTCGACGGCGCACCCGTTCCGAGCGGAGGACAGAACTGATGACCGAACCGGCTACCGAGACCGGCACCCCCGACGCTGCCGCAGCGTCGGCCCCCGAAGCAGCGACTCCCGAGGCCGTCGCTCCCGAGGCTGCGAGCACGACTGCCGAGGCGCCGCCGATGGATCCGCAGCGTCTCGACGACCTCGAGGAGGCGATGCGCGATGTCGTCGACCCCGAACTGGGCATCAACGTCGTCGACCTGGGCCTGGTCTACGGCATCAGCGAGGACGACGACGCGGTCACCATCGACATGACCCTCACCTCGGCGGCGTGCCCGCTGACCGACGTGATCGAGGACCAGTCCCGCAACGCGCTGGTGCGGAGCGGACTGTGCGAGGAACTGCGCATCAACTGGGTGTGGATGCCGCCGTGGGGTCCGGACAAGATCACCGACGACGGGCGGGAGCAGTTGCGCGCGCTCGGTTTCACCGTGTGACCGACCCGGTGCTCTCGTCCGGGAGCCGACTGCCGGATTCCGTCGGTGAGGCCGCGCCGGGCGTGGCGGCCGCTGCGCTCGAACGGGAGGTGCTCGCGTTGTGGCGTCGCGGCCGTTCGCACATGGCCGCAAGCGCCCGCGCGGTCGATCCCAAGCTGGATCCGGTGTGCTATCCGCTGCTGGTGCTGCTGCGCGACGCCGACGCGATCGCGATGGCGGACCTGATCGGCGTGCTCGGCATCGAGAAGTCGACCCTGACCCGGCGCATCGACAGTGCCGGACGGCTCGGCCTGGTCGAACGCATCCCGGATCCGTACGACGCGCGGGCCCGGCTCGTCGCGTTGACACCCGAGGGCCGTCGCCGCCTGGAGGAACAGCGGGTGGAGACGTTCCGGCGGTGGCGTGATCGCCTGGCGTTGTGGGACCCGGACGATGTCCGGCAGCTGGCGACGCTGATGCACCGCCTGGGTGACATTCTCGACTAGTGGGAGGTACCAGGTCCAGCCGGTCCGGGAAGAACCGATCGGTCCCCGCTCGCCGCCCTGTTAGTTGTATCGAGCAACCAAGTTTTCTATGGTTGCGGAATCGACCGAAGGGAGGACGGGATGCTGACTCCGGAGACCGCAGAAGACCTGACCGCGGCACTACGCGGGTTGATCAGGCGTACCCGCACCCTCAACGTCCGCGCCCGGGAGGCCGACCCCGACGTCATGCCCACCTGGCTGGCCGCCCTGCTCGCCAATCTCGAGCACGGGGAGGGGAGCAGGCTCGGCGACCTCGCGGAGCGGCTGGGGGTCACCGCCTCCACCCTGAGCCGGCAGGTCACCTACGCCGAATCCCTCGGATATGCGCGCCGCGCAGCCGATCCCGGCGATCGTCGCGCCGCCTGCCTGACACTCACCGAGGACGGCGCCGAGGCGCTGCGCAGCTATCGCGCCCGGTTCGTGCGGTTACTGCAGGAGGCCGTGCCCGACTGGACCGACGAGGAAGGACGCGATCTCGTCGACCGGATCAACCGGCTCGGCGCCGCCGTCGACCGCTTCCGCGACACCCGTCCCTGACCGTCCGGCAATCGCCGTCCCAGACTTCGACATCGAATCCGACGAGGAGCGCCATGACCTCATCCGTGCCGCCGACACCGGGCGCCGAGGCCACGCCGCCTGACGGCACCCAGCCGGGCATGACCCACCGCCAGCGCATCAACGCCCTCGTCGGGCTGCTGCTGGGCATGTTCGTGGCGTTCCTGTCGTCGACGATCGTGTCCAACGCGCTGCCGACGATCATCATCGATCTGCACGGCACGCAGGACCAGTACACCTGGGTGGTGACCGCGACCCTGCTCGCGTCCACCGCGACCACCCCGATCTGGGGCAAGTTCGCCGACCTGGTCAGCAAGAAGCTGCTGGTCCAGTTGTCGCTGATCCTGTTCACCGTCGGATCGGTGCTGGCCGGCCTGTCCCAGTCCGTCGGCATGCTCATCGGCTGCCGCGTCATCCAGGGGCTGGGCCTGGGCGGACTGCAGGCGCTCGTCGTCATCGTCATCGCCTCGATGTTCAGCCCGCGCGAACGCGGCCGCTACCAGGGCCCGATCGCCGCGGTCATGGCGGTCGCCACGGTCGCCGGCCCGCTGATCGGCGGCGTCATCGTCGACACCAGCTGGCTCAGCTGGCGATGGACCTTCTTCATCGGCGTGCCCCTCGCCGTCGTCGCCTTCGGTGTCGTGCAGCGCACCCTGAACCTGCCGACCGTGCGCAAGGACGTGACCATCGACTACCTCGGCGCCGCTCTCATCGCCGCCGGTGTGAGCGTGCTGCTGATCTGGGTCACCCTGGCCGGCAAGAACTTCGCGTGGGCGTCGGGCATGTCGTAC
Source organism: Rhodococcus zopfii NBRC 100606 = JCM 9919 (assembly GCF_001895025.1). Taxonomy (GTDB): domain Bacteria; phylum Actinomycetota; class Actinomycetes; order Mycobacteriales; family Mycobacteriaceae; genus Rhodococcus; species Rhodococcus zopfii. Next base: position 325,624 of record NZ_BCXI01000001.1, on the reverse strand, counting down.
GGGCTGGTCGCATTCGGCGTCGTGCTGCTGGCGGGGGCGGTGTTCGTCGAGAGTCGCGTGACGGATCCGATCATCCCGCTGCACCTGTTCCGGGACCGCACCACCACCCTGGCCACCCTCGCGAGCATCGCCGTCGGTGTCGCGCTGTTCGGCGGCGCCGTGTTCCTCGGCCAGTACTTCCAGATCGCCCGCGGCTACAGCCCGACCGCCGCCGGTCTGCTCACCGTGCCGATGGTGCTCGGATCCACGGTTTCCGGGGCGGTCTCGGGAGCGCTCATCACCCGTTTCGGCCGCTGGAAGATCTACCTCGTGATCGGCGCGGTCGCGATGACCGTCGGTTTCGGCCTGCTGGCGACGATCGACCACACCACCGGCATCGCCCTGATCTCGGGATACCTCTTCGTGCTCGGCCTCGGCATGGGCATGACGATGCAGAACCTCGTGCTCGCGGTGCAGAACTCGGTCGCCCCGCAGAATCTGGGCGCGGCCAGTTCCACGGTGACGTTCTTCCGATCCCTCGGCGGTGCTGCCGGAGTGTCCGTGCTCGGTGCGGTCCTGTCCAGCCGCATCGTCGATCTGATCACGACGGGCCTCGCGGCGCTCGGCATCACGCTTCCGGACGGATCCGGCGGCGCCGGACTGTCCAACCTCAACGAGCTGCCGCCGGAGATCGCCGAGGTCGTGCGCGCCGCGTACGGCGATGCCACCGCGCGGATCTTCCTCATCGCCGCAATCCTCGGGGCCCTGGCGTTCGTCGCGATCGTGTTCATCCGGGAGGTCGCGCTGGGCACCCGCACCGGGATCGAACAGCTCCGCGACGCGCAGAGGGAGGCGACCGCCGCGACGGAAGCCGCCACCAACCGGTGACCGGAGGCCCTCAGGCGCGCTTGCGGACGGCGGACTTCTTCGCTGCGGGCTTGTCCGCCTGGGCCTTCCGCGCGGACGTCGACTTCGACGCGCTCTTCTTCGCGGGGGTCTTCTTCGCCGGAGACTTGCGGCCGGATGCCTTCGCCGCCGGCGCCCGTCGCTCGGCGGAACCGTCGTCGTCCCCGGTGGCGCGTGTGGCGCCGGCGGCGTCCACGCTGCGCTGCAACGCCGCGACCAGATCGAGCACCTCGGCATCCTCGCCCTCGGCCGTGGTCTCGGGCGCCTGGAACACCTTCTCGCCGCCGCGCGCCAACGCGTCGTCGATCAACGCGCGCAGCTCGACCTGGTACTCGTCGGTGAACTCGTCCGGATCGAAATCCTCGGACATCGACTCGACGAGTGTCTCGGCCATCGCCAGTTCCTTCGACGTCGGCGCCTGCACGTCGTCGAGCACCGGGAACTCCGCGGCCCGCACCTCGTCCGGCCACAACAGTGTCTGCAGCACCAGCAGTCCGTCACGGTTGCGCAGCGCCGCCAGCCGGGTGCGCTGCCGCAACGTGAAATGCACCAGCGCGGTGCGGTCGCTGTGTTCGAGGGTCGCCGCGAGCAATGCGTAGGCCTTCGGGGACGACGAATCCGGTTCGAGATAGTACGACTTCTCGAACAGCATCGGGTCGATCTGCTCCGTCGGCACGAACTGCAACACCGGAATCTCGTGTTTCTCCGCCGCCGGTAGCTTCTCGAAGTCCTCGTCGGTGAGCACCACCCGGGTACCGTCGTCGTCGTACGCCTTGTCGATCTCCGGGTATGGAACCGACTCGCCGCACTCGGTGCACACCCGGTCGTACTTGATCCGCCCGCCGTCCTTCGCGTGCACCTGATGGAACCGGATGTCGTGGCTCTCCGTGGCGGAGTACACCTTCACCGGCACATTCACCAGGCCGAACGCGAGGGAACCCTTCCAGATCGACCGCATGGGTCCATCATGCGGGACGACCCGCCGCTGTGCAGTGGACCGCCCGAATTCGCTGCCCGTGGTCAGAACAGCGCGCGCAGGATCGCCCGTCGTAGCGCGGGGGAGACGGACCCGAACAGCGCCCACATCGCCGCCGCGACACCGAGCGGGTCGGCACGCCCCGACAGATACGCGCGCTGCCGGGCGACGGGCAGCGCGAAGAAAGCGGCGAAGAACTCCGCCGCGGACTCGTCGCCGAGTCCCAGCAGCACCCGCAGGCCCTGCGCGCGCAGGGCCGCGACCGTCCGCGCCGCCGGGGTCCACAGCACCCGATCCGGCGCGTGTCCCGCCTGAAGTGCCGCGACCACCGGGTCGGCAGCCGACAGCGCGGTGGCCACCGCATATCCGGTGGCCGGGTGCATCAGGCCGCCGCGCGCCCCGAAACCGACCGGCCCGCCGCGGAGCCGCCGGGCGCCTTCGACGGCGAAACGGACGTGCTCGGCCGGTTCGGCGCCGGACAGGGACACGCCGCGTGCCTCGAGCCGCGCCCGCAGGCGTCGTTCCAGTTCCGGAAGGGCCAACGCGGGGCGGCCGACGAGGCAGGTCTCCTCGAGCAGCACCTGACCCGGACCGACCGGCACCGCGTACAGGAACGACGGGGCATCCGTGCGGTCGGTGCCGTTGTCGCGCCGCCAGTCCATGAACCAGGCATCGCGACCGTCGAGTGCGCCCGCCGCCGCCCGGGCGTCCATGACGAGCCCGAACGCGGTCTGCTGGGCCCTGCCCGAGGTGGCGGGCAGTCCGCGCGCGTCCACGACGCAGCGGCCTCCGAGGCGCCGGCCGTCGGCCGTCACGACGGCGTCGCGGGTCACCGCGACCGCCCGGGCCGCCACCACTCGCACCCGGTCCAACGGCAGGGCGCGCTGCAGCGCGGCGGTGTCCAATACCCGGTACGGGCGGGGAATGCGGTGCTCACGCAGCGTCCACGCGCAGGGCGTGTCGACGTGCGCGGCGACTGCGATCGCGGGCAGCCAGCCGGGCAGCTCGTCCGCCCACGCCGCGTACGTCGCCGTCCACACCCGCTCCGGATGCGGGTCGACGGCCGTGACGTCGAGTCCGGCCGCCGCGGCTCGGAACGCGAGCGCCCGCCCGGCCGGCCCGAGCCCGGCGATCACGAGATCGGCCCCTGCGGGACCCGAACCTGCGGGACCGGTGCTGCCACCGGGCGAGTCCGTCACGCGATCACATGGAACCGGTCGCGAGCAGACCACCGTCCACCCGCACCGTCTCGCCGGTGATCCACTGCGCCGCGTCCGAGGCGAGGAACGCCACCAGTTGCGCGACGTCCTCGGGGGTGCCGAGCCGCTTCATCGGGTATCCGGCCGCCGCCGCATCCTCACCGGCCGCGACGAGCGCCGCCGCGAACTGCGTCTTGACGATGCCCGGTGCGATCGCGTTGACACGGACCGTCGGACCGAGTTCCCACGCGAGCTCCTCGGTCAGCCGGATCAGCGCGGCCTTCGACGCGCCGTACGCGCCGATCACCCCGGTCGAGCGGAGCCCGGCCACGCTCGCGACGTTGACGATCGTGCCACCGTGCTCGGCCATCCACGCCCGGTGCGCCTGCTGCACGTACCCGAGGGCCGCGACGACGTTGACGTCGAAGATCTTGCGTACCGCGTCGAGGTCGGCGTCCATCAGCGACCCGAACGTCGGGTTGATGCCGGTGTTGTTGACCAGCACGTGCAGACCACCCAGTTCGTCGACGGCGCGCCGCACCGCCTCGGCGCGCGCGTCCGGGTCACCGGCGTTGCCGGGCAGCTCGAGAACCGTGCCGCCGTGACCGAGCGCTCGCAGGTCGGCAGCGGCCTCGGCGAGCGGTGCGGGTTTGCGGGCGGTGATCGCGACGTGCGCGCCCCGGGTGAGCAGTTCGGCGGCGATGGCCTTGCCGATACCGCGGCTCGCGCCCGTGATCAGCGCGACGCGCCCGTCGAAATCGCGGGTGGCGGGGGCTGCAGAGGAACTCGTCATGTCCCGGAACGTAGCGCATCTCACCTCGGGGGCGGGCCGGGGCCACGGTAAAATGAGTGGTTCGTGTGCCCGCTCGTCCGGCATCATGACGCCCAACCCCCGATCTTCCCCGAGGAGTCCTACGCGTGATCACCGCCACCGACCTGGAAGTCCGCGCCGGTGTGCGGACGCTGCTCTCCGCGCCCGGGTCGGCGTTGCGGGTGCAGGCGGGCGACCGGATCGGGCTCGTCGGCCGCAACGGTGCCGGCAAAACCACCACGCTGCGCATCCTCGCCGGGGAGGGCGAACCCTATGCGGGCACGGTCGTGCGATCGGGAGACCTCGGCTACCTGCCGCAGGATCCGAAGGAAGGTAACCTCGACGTCCTCGCGAAGGACCGGGTGCTCTCCGCGCGCGGCCTCGACGAGATTATGCGCAGCATGGAGAAGCAGCAGGCGTTGATGGCCGAGGCGGTCGACGAGAAGATCCGCGACCGCGCGGTCCGCAAGTACGGGTCGCTCGAGGAACGTTTCTCGACGCTCGGCGGGTACGTCGCCGAATCCGAGGCCGCGAGTATCTGCCACAGCCTGGGTCTGCCCGACCGGATCCTCGGCCAGCCGCTGCACACCCTGTCCGGTGGTCAGCGCCGCCGGGTCGAACTCGCCCGCATCCTGTTCGCCGCCTCCGACGGTTCCGGCGGCAAGTCCGACACGACGTTGCTGCTCGACGAGCCGACCAACCACCTCGACGCGGACTCCATCACGTGGCTGCGCGGCTTCCTGCAGAACCACGACGGCGGGCTCATCGTGATCAGCCACGACGTGGACCTGCTCGCCGACGTCGTCAACAAGGTGTGGTTCCTCGATGCGGTGCGTGGTGAGGCCGACGTCTACAACATGGGCTGGAAGAAGTACCTCGACGCCCGCGCCACCGACGAGCAGCGCCGCCGCCGGGAACGCGCCAACGCCGAGAAGAAGGCCTCGGCGCTGCAGAAACAGGCCGCGAAGCTGGGTGCCAAGGCCACCAAGGCCACCGCGGCCCAGAACATGGCCAAGCGCGCCGAGAAGCTCCTCAACGACCTCGACGACGTGCGGGTCGCCGACAAGGTCGCCAAGATCCGGTTCCCGACGCCCGCCGCGTGCGGCAAGACCCCGCTCATGGCGACGGCGCTCACCAAGGTCTACGGGTCGCTCGAGATCTTCACCGGCGTCGACCTGGCGATCGATCGCGGCAGCCGCGTCGTGATCCTCGGTCTCAACGGCGCCGGCAAGACCACGCTGCTGCGGCTGCTCGCCGGCGTCGAGAAGCCCGATCTGGGCGAGCTCGTGCCCGGCCACGGCCTGAAGATCGGCTACTTCGCGCAGGAGCACGACACGATCGACGACGCCGCCAGCGTGTGGGAGAATATCCGGCACGCCGCGCCCGATGCGGGCGAGCAGGATCTGCGCGGGCTGCTGGGCGCGTTCATGTTCACCGGGCCGCAACTCGATCAGCCTGCCGGCACCCTGTCCGGTGGTGAGAAGACTCGTCTGGCGCTTGCCGGGCTGGTGTCGTCGGCGGCGAACGTGCTGCTGCTCGACGAGCCCACCAACAACCTCGACCCGGTCTCGCGGGAACAGGTGCTCGACGCGCTGCGCAGCTACGAGGGCGCGGTGGTGCTCGTCACCCACGACCCGGGTGCCGCCGAGGCCCTGAACCCGGAACGGGTGATCCTGCTGCCCGACGGCACCGAGGATCACTGGTCGCAGGAGTACCTCGAGTTGATCCAGCTCGCGTAACCCCGGTGACGCGTGGTGCGGGAACATACAGGGGCGGTGCGCATCGATCCGCCTCGGGTTTCGTCGGCGTGAACTAGCCTGGTACTCGGAGCCTTGTCGAGCCGACGGGAGGGATCCGATGGCACGCAGATCCGAAGACGACCAGTCCACGTTCAGCAAGGGGACGCGGGTCACGGGGGAGTCCCGGGACCGCCTCCAACAGGAACTCAAGCGCCGCTACGAGGCCGGGGCCAGCATCCGCACGCTCGCGCAGGAGACGGGCCGGTCCTACGGGTTCGTGCACAACGTGCTCGTCGAATCCCACGTCGCGCTCCGCGGCCGCGGCGGTCCCAACCGTCGGCGCGCAGCGACGTCGGGTAGCACCGCCTGACCCTCCGGTGCCCGGTCAGTCGCGGCGCCGCACCGATTCCTCCACCAGGTCCAGGACCTGGGAGAGGTCCTTCTCCGCGTGCCCGGACGCGAGGCGCGCGACGAGACCGTCCAGCACCAGATCCAGATAGCCCAGGAGCACGTCGGTGGGCACGTCGTCGCGCAGCCGGCCGGCTTCCCGCTGCCGTGCGAGCCGGCCTTCGGTCGCCTCGGTGAGCTGCGCCGAATGCGCCGTCCACGCCCGCGCGAACTCGGGATCGGTACGCAACCTGCGGGTGATCTCGAGTCGCGTCCCGAGCCAGTCGAACTGCTCCGGCGAGGCGAGCATGTCCCGCATCACCTGGACGAGACCTTCGTCGGCCGCGACCTCCGCCATCCGCCGGGCATCCTCCTGCGCGAGCGCCAGGAAGAGGCCGTCCTTGTCCTTGAAGTGATGGAAGATCGCACCGCGGGACAGCCCGGTGGCCTCCTCGAGAAGCCGAACCGTCGCGCCCTCGTAGCCGTGCTCGGCGAAGCAGCGCCGCGCGCCGTCGAGTATCTGGCTCCGCCGCGCGGCGAGATGGTCCTCACTGACCTTGGGCACGGGCACCTCCTTCGTCGTGTGTTCGGTGAGCTCTCCCGGCCGTCCGGGTGAGAGGCCGCCGGGTGCGCAAAGCGCTCACGACCACTGACGAATCGTCGGGGATGCCGCGAAACGTGGTCGTGAGCGCTTTGCGCCTGTCCGGGCAGGAAGTGCTCACCGGCGCGTAGCGCCTGTGAGCCGAAAACGCGCACAGGTCGGCGCGCGGCCGGGTCGCCGGAGGCGACACGGCCGCGTGGCCGCCTCTAGCCCCGGATCATGTTGCGCAGGACGTACTGCAGGATGCCGTCGTTGCGGTAGTAGTCCGCCTCGCCGGGGGTGTCGATGCGCACGACCGCGTCGAAAACGACCTTCTCGCCGTTCTCTTTGGTCGCCGTGACCTTCACCGTCTCCGGGGTGACACCCTCGTTGAGCTTCTCGATGCCCTCGATGTCGAAGACCTCGGTGCCCGTCAGTCCCAGCGACTTCGCGGACTCGCCGGCCGGGAACTGCAGCGGGACGACGCCCATGCCGATGAGGTTCGAGCGGTGGATGCGCTCGAACGACTCGGTGATGACGGCCTTCACGCCGAGCAGGCGGGTGCCCTTGGCGGCCCAGTCGCGCGACGAGCCCGAGCCGTACTCCTTGCCGCCCAGGACGACCAGCGGGATGCCGGCGCTCTGGTAGTTCTGCGACGCGTCGTAGATGAACGACTGCGGAGCGCCGTCCTGGGTGAAGTCGCGGGTGTAGCCACCCGAGACGCCGTCCAGGAGCTGGTTCTGCAGGCGGATGTTCGCGAACGTGCCGCGGACCATCACCTCGTGGTTGCCGCGACGCGAACCGAGCGAGTTGTAGTCCTTGCGCTCGACGCCGTGCGAATCCAGGTACTGCGCGGCCGGGGTGCCGGGCTTGATCGGGCCGGCCGGGCTGATGTGGTCGGTGGTGACCGAATCGCCGAGCAGCGCGAGCACGCGGGCGCCCTTGATGTCGGAGACGGGCTGCGGCTCGAGCGGCATGCCGTCGAAGTACGGCGCCTTGCGCACGTAGGTGGAGTCCTGGTTCCACGCGAACGTGTCACCCTCGGGGGTGTCGAGGTTCTGCCAGCGGCTGTCACCCTTGAACACGTCGGCGTAGGACTTGCGGAACATGTCCTGGCTGATCGCCGACTTGATGGTGTCGTCGATCTCCTGCGCGGACGGCCAGATGTCCTTCAGGAACACGTCGTTGCCGTCCTGGTCCTGGCCCAGCGCGTCGTGGTCGAAGTCGAAGTCCATCGTGCCCGCGAGCGCGTACGCGATGACCAGCGGCGGGGACGCCAGGTAGTTCATCTTGACGTCGGGGGAGATGCGACCCTCGAAGTTGCGGTTGCCCGAGAGCACCGCGGTCACCGACAGGTCGTTGTCGTTGACGGCCTTGGAGATTTCCTCCGGCAGCGGACCGGTGTTACCGATGCACGTGGTGCAGCCGAAACCACCGAGGTAGAAGCCGAGCTTCTCGAGGTACGGCCACAGACCGGCCTTCTCGTAGTAGTCGTTGACGACCTGCGAACCCGGAGCCATGTTGGTCTTGACCCACGGCTTGGTGGACAGGCCCTTCTCGACCGCGTTGCGAGCCAGGAGCGCGGCGCCCAACATGACCGACGGGTTCGAGGTGTTGGTGCAGGAGGTGATACCCGCGACCACGACGGCGCCGTGATCGAGGACGAAGTCGCCGCGCTCGGCGGAGCTCACCTTGACCGGCTTGGTGGGACGGCCCTCGGCGCCGTTGGCGGCCGACTGCACGTCGACAGCGCCGTCGTCGGCGAAGGAGAGGACGGCGGGATCGGACGCCGGGAAGGACTCCTCGACGGCCTCGTCGAGCTTGCTGTGCTCGACGGGGAGCTGCTCCTCGACGTAGTTGTGGATGTCCTTGCGGAAGGCGATCTTCGACTCCGACAGCAGGATGCGGTCCTGCGGGCGCTTCGGGCCGGCGATGGACGGCACGACCGTGCTCAGGTCCAGCTCCAGGTACTCGGAGTAGGCAGGCTCGTGCGCGGCGTCGTGCCACATGCCCTGCTCCTTGGCGTACGCCTCGACGAGCGCGAGCTGCTCGTCGCTGCGGCCGGTCAGGCGCAGGTAGTTGATGGTCTCGCCGTCGATCGGGAAGATCGCTGCGGTGGAACCGAACTCGGGGCTCATGTTGCCCAGGGTCGCGCGGTTCGCGAGCGGAACCTCGGCGACACCGGCGCCGTAGAACTCGACGAACTTGCCGACCACACCGTGCTTGCGGAGCATGTCGGTGACGGTGAGCACGACGTCGGTGGCGGTCACGCCCGGCTGGATCTCACCGGTGAGCTTGAAGCCGACGACCCGCGGGATGAGCATGGAGACCGGCTGGCCGAGCATCGCGGCCTCGGCCTCGATGCCGCCGACGCCCCAGCCCAGCACGCCGAGGCCGTTGACCATCGTGGTGTGCGAATCGGTGCCGACGCAGGTGTCGGGGTAGGCCTGCCCGTTGCGGACCATGACGGTCGGCGCGAGGTACTCGATGTTGACCTGGTGGACGATGCCCATGCCCGGGGGGACGACCTTGAAGTCGTCGAACGCGCCCTGGCCCCAGCGCAGGAACTGGTAGCGCTCGCCGTTGCGCTCGTACTCGAGGTCGACGTTGCGCTCGAGCGCGTCGGCGGTGCCGAAGAAGTCGAGGATGACGGAGTGGTCGATGACCATGTCGGCCGGCGACAGCGGGTTGACCTTGTTCGGGTCGCCGCCGAGGGCGGTGACGGCTTCACGCATGGTGGCGAGGTCGACCACACACGGCACACCGGTGAAGTCCTGCATGATCACGCGGGCCGGCGTGAACTGGATCTCGACGCTCGGGTCGGCCGACGGATCCCAGTTCGCGATGGCGCGGATGTGGTCGGCGGTGATGTTTGCACCGTCTTCGGTGCGCAGCAGGTTCTCGGCGAGAACCTTCAAGGCGTAGGGCAGCTTCTCGGTGCCGGGCACGGCCGAGAGGCGGAAGATCTCGTACGAGTTATCTCCGACCTCCAGCGTTCCCTTGGCTCCGAACGAATCAGTACTGGTGCTCACGTCAGCTCCACTCGTCGATGAGGCTCGCCGCCGACGGGGCTGTGTCGACGGCCGAAGCGAGGCACGCGAAACCGAACCGGGTCCCGGGAAGGGTGGCGGTGTCGCGGCATCTCGCAGTAAGACTAACAGTACGCTTGTCCTGCAATGCGCGCGGCGCAACAGCCGCACGCGTCCCCCGCCGCCTCTCCTGCTCCGGTGCGGGCCGGTCGTCGGCCCTCATCGCGTAGGGTGCGGATGTCGCCGTGCGCCGGTGCCCGAGTCGTCGGACTCGGCGCGACCCGCCGCCGGTCCCGTCCCAGCACTACCGGAGAGAGATGTCTGCGCCACTGCCACGAATTCCAGTGCCATCGGCCACCGACCTCCCGCCGGGCATCACGCTCGAGCAGGTGCTGGCAGATCTCGCCGACGATCAGGTCTCCGCTCCCTCCGACCGCGTCGCCGACCTGGTCGAGCAGGTTCAACGCGCCCAGGATCACGGCATCGACCTGCGTGTCGTCGTCGTCGACCGGGACCCGCGTATCGACTCGCAGCTGCGCGACCTCGCGACCGAGGTGGGCACCGAAGACGGTGGCACCGTGCTGGTACTGAGCCCCGGCTGGGTGGGCGCCTACAGCGACAGCCTCGACCGGGTGACCCTCGAGGCCGCGCAGGACCGCACCTACACGGGCGACCCGGTCGTTTCCACGCGCAACTTCGTCGACTCGGTCACCGAACCGGGTCCCGCGTGGACCGCGTGGACGATCCTGCTGATTCTCGTCGTGGCCGCCGTCGCCGGCGCCACCGCGCTCGCCAAGGCCGCGCGACGCCGCAAGACCGATCTCCGACCGTCGACTCCGGTCGCCGGCGGCCGGTAGCGCTACCCGGAACACCGGCCTTCGCTCTCCGCGTCGGAGCGGCTGAAGCCGGACGGTGCCGCGACCCGCGTGCCAACCATCGGTGGACGGCGCGAACCTGGTTGTCGGTGACGGTGGAGTTGCTCGCCGGACGGCTCGCGGGACATTGCGGCTTTCGCCGAGCGGCAACCTGAGTCGTTGCGGGAGCGACTGCAGCGCGCGATCGAGGGCAAAGGTGCGTTCCACCGGTTCCGCGATCCCGTCCACCGGGAAGGTCTCGCCGAGCCGTGGTACGCCTTCTGCGCCGACCGTCGACTCGGTCGCGCCCGGGAGTTCCTCGCAGACAACGGAATCCGCGTGGGCTGACGCTCGCCTCACGCCCTGGGTTCGGGGCGGTTCCGGCTGCATCTCCACGATCGCGACCCCCGTCCCGCGCCGACCTCGGGCACGGTCGATTCGTCGACACGGACAAATTTTTGCACCTTTATCTGTGACAGTCGCGCGAAACGAGCGCAATGTGTCGTACGGTGCAGTTGGCGCTCTTGGGGAAGGAGTGTCGCACTTGTCGTCGTGGGACCGCAGTTCACGACGGCGCAACGGTTCTGCGGACCGATCGCGCGGCGCGCGATCGGGTGCGGCGTGCAGTCCTTCCCTCGGCGCGGCGGACCGGTTTCGTTCGCGACACCACCGAGGGAGAAATGATGTGAGGCACTTCGGTTTCCACGGGGGGAATTCGCGACGATCCGGGTTGCGGCGACATCGCAGCGGAGGGGGAACCCGCAGATGGAGCTCGGTCGGGCGCGGACTGTCGACGGGGCCACGACTGGTGGTCGGGCTCGGGCTCGTTGCGACCCTCCTGGTGGGGACCGCGGCGTCGGTGGGCGCGGTACCGGAACCGCCCACGAATCCGAGCGACGATGCGCTCGCCGCTGCCGGTGCGGCCGTCGAGACCGGCATCGGCCGCGTCGGTGAGCTGATCGTCCGCATCGCGTCCGCGGATCAGCAGCTCGCCGAGTTGGAGAACCAGGTCGCGATCAAACGTGAGAACGTCAACCGGGCGCTGGTGGACCTGCAGAACGCCCGCGACGCCGCCGACGCGGCCGCGTACGCCGTTACGCAGTCGCAGCAGGCGCTCCGCGACGCCGGCGTCCGCATCGAACAGGCCCAGAGCGACTTCGACGCGTTCGCTCGCAGCAGTTACACCCGCGGCACCAACGCCGCGTCGCTCGCGTCGTTCCTCGGCTCGACCGGCCCGGACGATCTCCTCGATCGGGCCCAGGTGATGCGGCTGCTCTCGTCGGGACGCAACGCGGTGCTCGACGCCCTCGAGCGCGCTCGCACCGAGGAAGCCAACAAGAACTCCAGCGCGCGGGCGGCCAAGCAGGAAGCCGATGCTGCCTCCGAGGCGGCCGAACAGCGCAAGGCGGACGCCGAATCCGCGATCGCGCAGGCTCGCTCCGCACTGGACCAGCAGGCAGCGGACAAGCAGCGGATCGAGATCGAACGCGCAGCGGCGCAGACCGAGCTGGATGCGGCCCGGCAGAACGTCGCCGGGCTCGAGAACCAGCGCGCCGACTACGCGGCATGGGACCGGCAGCGGCAAGCCGAGGAGGCAGCCAGGGCCGCTGCCGAGGCGGCGGCGCAACAGGCGGCGGCGGAAGCGGCCCAGCGTGTCGCTGCGGACGCAGCGGCGCGTGCCCGCGCCGCCGAACTCGCCAACGGCCAGCGCCCGCACACCCAGATCGACGGCTACCGGGTCGACCCCGGCGACTGGGCCGGAGCCGAAACCCCGCTGCCGGAGGTCACGGACGAGGACGACTCCTCGACCGGGGACACCTCGACCGGGGATACCGGCGGCACCGCGGACGACACCGGAGGTCGGAGCAGCAGCGGCCGCGACTGGGGCAACCCGGACCCCGGCGACCCGACCGGCGAAAGTTCCGGGACCCAGTCGACGCCGAAGTCCAAGCCGCGCAGCACTCCCCGAACCACGGTCATCGGTCCCGCCGCCGTCGAAACCGTCATCGATCGCGCCATGTCTCAGATCGGTGTGCCCTACGCGTGGGGTGGCGGTGACGAGAACGGCCCCACCCGCGGGATCCGCGACGGTGGAGTCGCCGACAGCTACGGCGACTACAACAAGGTCGGTTTCGACTGTTCGGGCCTGATGATCTACGCGTTCGCCGGCATCGGAATCTCCCTGCCGCACTACACCGGCTATCAGTACACCGCCGGCACCCAGGTGCCGTCCGCGGAGATGAAACGCGGCGACATGATCTTCTACGGCCCCAATGCGAGCCAGCATGTCGGGTTGTATCTCGGTGACGGTCAGATGCTCGAGGCCCCGCAGTCGGGTTCGCACGTGAAGATCTCGCCGGTGCGCTGGGCCGGCATGACACCGTACGTCGTGCGGATGGTGTCGTGACAGCCGTGTGACCTCGCGTTTCGTGATCCGTGGTCCGGTCCGCGCACCACGCGCGCGGCACGGTGGCGGCGCCGGGCAGCCACACCTGGAATAGTGGTGCCCGAATGTGATCTCCAGCGGAACGACCTAGGCGAAAGCGGTGGATTCTTGGTGACCTCACGTGAGGGTGGGACGTCGGGCACGAACACTCGGGGCGCGACCACACAGGGCCCGGCCACTCAGGCTGCGGGGACGACGACCCCGGTCCTGTCGAAAGACGGGACGAAGCCGCCCGCCACGACCGATCAGGCGTCGGATGTCCGTGTCCTCGAGAAGGCGATCTACGAGGTCAAGCGCGTCATCGTCGGTCAGGACCGACTCGTCGAACGGATGCTCGTCGGTGTCCTCGCCAAGGGGCACGTGCTCCTGGAAGGCGTTCCGGGCGTCGCCAAGACTCTCGCCGTGGAGACGTTCGCGAAGGTGGTGGGCGGGTCGTTCTCCCGCGTCCAGTTCACCCCGGACCTGGTGCCCACCGACCTCGTCGGTACCCGCATCTACCGGCAGGGCCGCGAGGAGTTCGATACCGAACTCGGACCGGTGGTCGCGAACTTCGTGCTCGCCGACGAGATCAACCGTGCGCCCGCCAAGGTGCAATCCGCGCTGCTCGAGGTGATGGCCGAACGGCACGTCACCATCGGCGGCCGGACATTCCCGATGCCCGATCCGTTCCTGGTGATGGCCACCCAGAACCCGATCGAGAACGAAGGTGTGTACCCGCTGCCCGAGGCGCAGCGCGACCGCTTCCTGTTCAAGGTCCTCGTCGACTATCCGACCGTCGAAGAGGAACGCGAGATCGTCTACCGCATGGGTGTGTCCGCGCCCGAACCGAAGCAGATCCTCGACAATGCCGAACTGCTGCGCCTGCAGGACGTCGCCAGCCGCGTGTTCGTGCACCACGCGCTCGTCGACTACGTGGTGCGGGTGATCTTCGCGACCCGCGCCCCCGCCGAACTCGGCCTCGTCGACGTCGCCGGCTGGATCGCCTACGGGGCCTCGCCGCGCGCGACCCTCGGCATCATCTCGGCTGCGCGGGCGCTGGCGTTGGTCCGCGGCCGCGACTACGTCGTCCCGCAGGACGTCCTCGATGTGATCCCGGACGTGCTGCGTCACCGCCTGGTGCTCTCCTACGACGCCCTCGCCGACGAGGTCACCGCCGACCAGATCATCAACCGCATCCTGCAGACCGTCGGACTGCCGCATGTCGCCCCGCAGGTCAACGCGCCCATTCCGCCGGCTCCCGCGCCGGCGGCACCGGCCGCGGGTGTCCCGGCCGGACCCGAGGCAGGTGCGGGGCAGCGGTGAGCCCACGCGCCCACGGGTCGCCGCCGACCTTCCGGTCCGGCGAACTGCGAGATCCCGCACTGACCGCTGCGTTGCGCACCCTCGAGCTCACCGTGCGGCGGCGGCTCGACGGCGTGCTGCACGGTGACCACCTCGGGCTGATCCCGGGGCCCGGTTCCGAGCCGGGTGACGCCCGCGAATACCAGCCCGGCGACGACGTGCGGCAGATGGACTGGTCGGTGACCGCCCGGACCACGCATCCGCACGTGCGACAGTCCGTCGCCGATCGCGAGCTCGAGACCTGGCTGGCCGTCGACCTGTCGGCCAGCCTCGATTTCGGCACCGGCGTCTGCGAGAAGCGCGACCTGGCGGTCGCGGCGGCCGCTGCCGTCGCGCACCTGACCAGTGGGGGCGGCAACCGGATCGGCGCGGTCGTGAGCACCGGCCACGAGACCACGCGCTTCCCGGCGCGCGGGGGCCGGTTGCACGCTCAGGCGATGCTGAGGGCGGTCGCGACCACCCCGCACGCCCCCGACGGCACCCGGGGCGACCTGCGCGGGGCGATCGAGGCACTGCGCCGGCCGCAGAGGCGGCGCGGCCTCGTCGTCGTCATCAGCGACTTCCTCGGCCCGGTCGACTGGGAACGGTCTCTGCGGGCGCTGTCCGGCCGGCACGACCTGCTGGCCGTCGAGGTGCTCGACCCCCGCGACCTCGAACTGCCGGACCTGGGAGATGTGGTGCTGCACGACCCGGAAACCGGACGCACCCGCGAGTTCACCACCACCGAACGGCTGCGCGCCGACTACGCTGCGGCCGCCGCCGAGCATCGCGCCTCGGTGCAGCAGGCCCTGCGCCGGTGCGGCGCCCCGCAGATGACATTGCGCACCGACCGGGACTGGATCGAAGACGTCGTCCGGTTCGTCGCCGCCCGCCGGCACAGCTTCGGTGCGCCGGCCAAGGGGGGGCGATGAGCTTCTCCGACTTCGCGTCCCCGTGGTGGCTGCTGTTCCTCGTCGTCGTCGCGGCGCTGGCCGTCGGCTATGTCGTGCTGCAGCGACGCAAACAGAAGCACGCGCTGCGCTTCAGCAATCTCGAGATGCTCGAGAAGGTCGCGCCGAACCGGCCCGGCCCGGCCCGGCACATCCCGATCATCGCGCTGCTGAGCGCGCTGGCGCTGCTCACCGTGGCGTTGGCCGGCCCGACCGCCGAACAACGCGTCCCGCGCAACCGGGCGACGGTGGTGCTGGTCATCGACGTGTCGCTGTCGATGGAGGCCACCGACGTCGCGCCGAACCGGCTCGCCGCCGCGCAGCAAGCGGCCAAGCAGTTCGCGGACGACCTGACCCCCGGTATCAATCTCGGTCTGGTCGCGTTCTCCGGCACCGCGTCGGTGCTGGTGTCGCCGACGACGAACCGCGAGGCCACCAAGTCGGCGATCGATCAGCTCACCCTCAGTGAACGCACCGCGACCGGCGAGGCGATCTTCACGGCGATGCAGTCCATCGACACGCTCGCCGCGGTCCTCGGCGGCGGGGATCAGGCGCCTCCGGCGCGGATCGTGCTGCTCTCCGACGGCAAACAGACCGTGCCCGAGAGTCCCGACGATCCGCGCGGCGGCTTCACCGCGGCGCGGCAGGCAGCCGACAAGGGCGTCCCCGTGTCGACGATCTCCTTCGGCACCGAATACGGCACCGTGACCATCGAGGACGAACGGATCCCGGTGCCCGTCGACGACCCGTCGCTCAAGGAAATCGCGAACCTGTCCGGCGGCGCCTTCTTCACCGCGTCCAGCCTCGAGGAACTCGAGGACGCCTACGACACGCTCGAGGAGCAGATCGGGTTCGAAACCACCCGCGGCGACGCCAGCCGGCCCTGGCTGGTGCTCGGTGTGCTCGCCGCCGCGGTGGGTCTCGGTGCGTCGTTGCTGCTGCGTCAGCGGCTGCCCTGACAGTTCCCCTTCCCCTCGAGGTCCCGGTGGATCTCGATCGACCACCAGATAGGGTTCGACACCATGACCGACGCACCGACAGACGTTTCCGCTCCCGCCGGCCCGTCCCGCCCCGCCGAGACCCCACGTTCGGTTCTCGTCACCGGAGGCAACCGCGGCATCGGCCTGGCCGTCGCCCGGCGCCTGCAGGCCGACGGCCACAAGGTCGCCGTGACCCACCGCGGCTCGGGTGCGCCGGACGGGTTGTTCGGAGTCGTCTGCGATGTCACCGACAGCGATTCCGTCGATGCCGCGTTCACGCAGGTCGAAGAGCATCAGGGGCCGGTCGAGGTGCTCGTCGCCAACGCAGGCATCACGGACGACACGCTGCTCATGCGCATGAGCGAGGACCAGTTCACGAAGGTTCTCGACGCCAACCTCACCGGCGCGTTCCGCTGCGCCAAGCGCGCCAACCGGG
Organism: Rhodococcus zopfii NBRC 100606 = JCM 9919; assembly: GCF_001895025.1. Lineage (GTDB taxonomy): Bacteria > Actinomycetota > Actinomycetes > Mycobacteriales > Mycobacteriaceae > Rhodococcus > Rhodococcus zopfii. The sequence continues at coordinate 309,032 of NZ_BCXI01000001.1, read as the reverse complement.
CGATGCTGCGCGGTCGCTGGGGTCGGATGATCTTCCTCGGTTCCGTCGTCGGCATGGGCGGGCAGGCCGGCCAGATCAACTACGCCGCGTCCAAGGCCGGCGTCATCGGCCTGGCCCGGTCGGTGACCCGGGAACTCGGTTCGCGTTCGATCACCGCGAACGTCGTCGCACCCGGCTTCATCGAAACCGACATGACCGCCGAGCTGTCCGACGATCTGCGCGACACCGCGAAGAAGTTCATCCCGCTGCAGCGCCTGGGCAGCCCGGAGGACGTCGCGGCCGTCGTCAGCTTCCTCGCATCCGAGGACTCCGCCTACGTTTCCGGCGCGGTCATCCCCGTCGACGGCGGCATGGGCATGGGGCACTGACCTGACCGAGTCACCGCTCGGCGCCGAGCGCCGCGATGTCACCGGCGCCGAGCGCCGCGATGTCACCGGCGCCGAGCGCCGCGATGTCACCGGCACCGACGCCGCGACCCTATCCGACACTCACTGGAGGACCGACACACTCATGGGCGGACTGCTCGAGGGCAAGACCATTCTCGTCACCGGGATCATCACCGACTCGTCGATCGCGTTCCACACCGCGAAGGTCGCGCAGGAACAGGGCGCGAAGGTGATCATCACCGGCTTCGACCGGTTACGGCTGATCGACCGGATCGCGCAGCGGCTCCCGCAGCCGGTGCCGCCGGCGATCGAGCTGAACGTGCAGGATCCCGAACACCTCGCCGGGCTCGCCGGCAAGGTGCGTGAACTCGCGCCGGACGGCATCGACGGTGTCGTGCACTCCATCGGATTCGCGCCGCGCTCGTGCCTGGGCAACCCCTTCCTGGACGCGCCGTGGTCCGACGTCGCCGTGGCCGTCGAGGTGTCGGCGTACTCGTACGCGGCGCTCGCCAAGGCCGTGCTGCCGGTGCTCAAGGACAACGCGTCGATCGTGGGGATGGACTTCGACCCGGCGCGGGCCGTGCCGTTCTACAACTGGATGGGCGTGTCCAAGGCGACCCTCGAGGCGGTCAACCGATACGTCGCCAAGGAAGTCGGAAGCCGCGGTATCCGCTCCAACCTGGTCTCTGCGGGACCCATCAAGACGCTCGCCGCCAAGGCCATCGCCGGTGACGCCACCGGGCCGGGTGCCGAGATGAACCGGCTCAACGAGGGCTGGTCGGCGGCCTCGCCGATCGGCTGGGATGTCGACGACCCGACGCCCGTCGCCAAGACCGTGTGCACCGTGCTGTCGGACTGGCTGCCGGGCACCACCGGCTCCATCGTGTACGTCGACGGCGGTTTCCACTCCCAGGTCGCCTTCGGCGCCTGAGATCGAGGTAGCGATCATGGCCGACACCCCCGCACCGTACGACGCGCTGCTGCTGCTGTCGTTCGGTGGTCCCGAACGTCCCGAGGACGTGCGCCCGTTCCTCGAGAACGTCACCCGAGGACGCGGCGTGCCGCCGGAACGGCTCGAGGAGGTCGTGCAGCACTATCTGCACTTCGGGGGAGTGTCGCCGATCAACGCCCTGAACCGGGACCTGATCACTCGCGTCGAAGCGGAGTTCGCCGCGGCCGGGATCACGTTGCCGGTGTATTTCGGCAACCGCAACTGGCATCCGATGATCGAGGACACCGTCGCCGCGATGCGCGACGCCGGCGTCCGCAATGCCCTGGTGTTCCCGACCTCGGCGTGGGGCGGGTACTCCGGTTGCCGCCAATACCACGAGGACATCGCGCGGGCCCGCGCCGCCGTCCCGGACGCTCCGGCGCTGACGAAGCTGCGCCAGTTCTACGATCATCCGCTGGTCGTCGGGGCGGTCGCCGATGCCGTCCGGGCCGCGCGCGCCGAACTGCCTGCCGATGTGCGCGCGGATGCGCGGGTGGTGTTCACCGCACACTCGATTCCGCTGTCCGCGGACCGCACCGGCGGGCCCGCCGACGGTGACGGTCACCTCTACAGTCGGCAGGTCGCCGAGGCGGCCCGGCTCGTCGCCGACGCCGTCGGCGTCGACGACCACGATCTGGTGTGGCAGTCCCGGTCCGGGCCGCCGCAGGTGCCGTGGCTGGAACCGGACATCGTCGATCACCTCGACGCCCTGCACGCGCGCGGCGTGACCGCCGTGATCGTGGTTCCGGTCGGCTTCGTGTCCGACCACCTCGAGGTCGTGTGGGACCTCGACACCGAAGCGCAGCAGAAGGCCGCCGATCTCGGCATGGCGTTCGTGCGGGCCGCGACCGCCGGTGCCGACGCCCGCTTCCCGCAGCTCGTGCGCGTCCTCGTCGAGGAAGTCGCCGCCGGTCGGGAGCCGGAGCGTCTCGGTTCGGAACCGCTCTTCGGCGCCGGTCGCAACGGCGTGTTGTGTGCGGCCGGGTGTTGCCGGCCGGCCACCCGGCCGTCGGGACCCACCGCCCGCTGAGCCCGGGTCACCTGCCGCTCTTCGCGACGAGCGGGGAGACGAACCAGTCCGGCAGGGTCCGGCGCAGCGTGACCGGACCATCGATCACCGCGGCACCCGAACGCAACACGTCCGACCAGCACCGCTCGCCTCGCCAGATCTCGGTGAGCGCCCGCAGTTCCGCGGTGACCGCCACCGACACCTCGAATCCGGGGTCCACGTCGCACACGTCGACGTCGTCCGCGGTGACGACCAGCCACCACCGGCGCGACCCGAGCGGTGCATCGGTGAACGCGAAGTGCACGACCACCCGTTCCTGCGGGATCGCGGAGCGGTCGACATGGCGGTGCATGTCCCACATCAGCAGCTTCGGATCCAGGTCCTCGTCGCCCAGCCGGCCGGTCCATCGCGACCCCCAGTCACCGAGCGCGTCCACCACCGATTCGAGGTCCCGTCCGGCGGGCGTGAGCACGTAACGGACGTCGCGACCGTCGGTGACCCGGCGGACGATGCCCGCGGTCGTCAGCTGATGCAACCGGGTGGACAGCAGCGACGGCGACATCCGCGGGAGTCCCCGCCGCAGGTCGTTGAATCGTTCGCTGCCCAGCACCAGTTCGCGGACAAGGAGCATCGTCCACCGTTCGTCGAACAGTTCCATCGCCTTCGCGACGGGACAGAATTGGTGATAGGACGAGCCCATGGTCGAATGCTAGGCCGCCGCGCCCGGTGACACGTGGTGAACGCGACGCGCGGCGGCACAGCGGCTCGCGGTACAGATCCTGTACTGGAAGCGCCGCGGCGCCGGTTCCTACAGTCGACGTACGGCCCGATCACCTCCTCGGATCACGAATCGGGACGCATCCCCCGAGTAGGAGAAAGGAGGCCGGCGCATCCGCGCTCCCGCGTGATCGTCGGAGCACTCGCGCCGGACCACACGATGAGCGAATCAACGACAGCACCGACCGGCGACCACGCCCTCAAGGTCAAGCATCGGGCGATGTGGGCCCTCGGCGACTACCCGGCTGTCGCCACCGAGGTGATTCCGGAGCTCGGCCCGATTCTGGTGTCCGCGTGCGAGGTCGGCCCGGGGGACCGGGTCCTCGACGTCGGAGCCGGGTCGGGCAACGCTGCGATCCCCGCCGCGCTCACCGGAGCCACAGTGGTCGCGTCGGATCTGACACCCGAACTGTTCGACGCGGGGCGCCGCGACGCCGACGCCGCAGGCACGACCCTGACCTGGCAGGAGGCCGACGCCGAGGCATTACCGTTCGACGATGCGAGCTTCGACGTGGCGTTCTCGTGCGTCGGCATCATGTTCGCGCCGCACCACCAGCCGTCGGCGGACGAACTGGTACGCGTCACCCGGCCCGGCGGCCGCATCGGGCTGCTGAGCTGGACCCCGGCCGGATTCATCGGCCGCATGTTCGCGATCATGAAGCCGTATGCGCCGCCGCCTCCTCCGGGAGCTCAGCCGCCACCGTTGTGGGGAGACGAGAGTCACGTGCGGTCGCTGCTCGGTGAGCGGGTCACCGACGTCCAGGCCCGCACGGCGAACCTGCGGGTGGAGCGATTCGCCACCGGCGAAGAGTTCCGGGACTTCTTCAAGGCCGCCTACGGGCCGACGATCGCGGTCTACCGGGCGATTGCCGGAGAACCCGACCGCGTCGCCGCCCTCGACCGCGAGCTGGCGGAGCTGGGCCGCAGCTACGATCTGGGCGGAGGAGCGATGGACTGGGAATACCTGCTGCTCACCGCGCGGCGCGCCGGTTGACCGCGCGGCAGCCGTCGGAGGCGCCACAAAGGCATCACCGGCGGCGAAGCCGCCGTCAGGCCGGAGGGGCGGTGCGGTTGACGGACCGCACCGTCCACCGGCCCGACCATTCGAGCTCGCTGACCGCACCGTTGACGATGCGCGGCGCGGGCGTCGGCGACAGGCGGTCGAGCACGGCACGGATCAGTGCGCCGTGCGCGATCACCACGACCCGGCAGCCCTGGTGCGCCGCGACGATCTCGCCGAGTGTGTGCAGGCCCCGCACGGCCACCGCGGCGAGCGGTTCCAGTCCGGGAAAATCCCCTCCGGGCCAACGCTGTTCGGCGTCCGCGCGGGTCAGGCCCTCGGCTGCACCGTAGGTGCGTTCGATCAGGTCCGGTATCGTCCCCGCCACTGCGATACCCAGATGCGCTGCCACGATGCGGCCCGTGTCGTGGGCGCGCGACAGTGGTGAGGTCACGACGGTGTCCCACACCGCGGTTTCGAGCACACGCGCGACGGCGCGCGCCTGTCCGCGCCCGACCTCGTCGAGCGGGACATCCGTGCTGCCCTGTAACAGGCCGCGCCGATTCCAGTCGGTGCGCCCGTGCCGCACCAGAGCCAGCCGGGTGATGCTCATCGCCGCGTCCCGGACAGCGCGTCCGCCCCTTCGCGGGTTCCTACCTCGGCGGAGGCGGGGTAGAACAGCGTCCGATGGACGGAAACCCCCACGCGGTCGCCGACCGCAGGGCGGACACCTCGCACGGCGCAACGGAATTCGACTCCGCGGCACGAGACCACCACGTCGCTCGCATCGCGTCCGAACAACGACGACATCACGATGCCCTGCATCAGCGCGTTCTGCGGGGACGTCAATCCCACATCGCCCGGCAGCACCGCGAGGGTGCCCGGTCCGAATGCACTGTCCGGCAGGGCATCCTGTCCTACCTCGACCGTGTTGTCGTCGCTGACGAAACCGTCTGCCGACACGCGCCCGGTCAGCAGGTTCGCGTCCGACAGGAACGAGGCCACGAAGGCCGACCGGGGGCGGAGCACGAGGTCCTCGGGCGCACCGGCCTGCCGGATCCGGCCGTGATCGAGCACGACGACGCGGTCGGCGAGCGCGAGCGCCTCGGCGCGATCGTGTGTCACGTGGACGACGGTGAGCTGCTGGGAGCGAGTGAGGGTGCGCAGTTCGAGACGCAACCGGTCGCGGAGCGGCTCGTCGAGTGCGGACAACGCCTCGTCGAGCAGCAACGCGCGGGGCCGGCCCGCCAGCGCTCTTGCGAGCGCGACCCGTTGCCGCTGCCCACCGGACAGCGTCGCCGGGTCGCGCTGCTCCATGCCCGGGAGCCCCACCAACTCGAGGACCTCGGCGACCCGCGATGCGCGGCGTGCACGGGGGATCTTCGCGATCTCCAGCGGATATGCGACGTTCCGGCCCACGTTCCGATGCGGCCAGATGGCGTGGTTCTGGAAGACCATCCCCAGGCGGCGTTTCTCCGGGGGGACGCTGCGAGTGCCGTCGGCGACGACATCGTCGCCGAGCCGGACCGTCCCGGCGGTGGGATCGAGGAAGCCCGCCACGGTGCGCAACAGGGTGGTTTTCCCCGAGCCGGACGGACCGACGAGGGCTACGAACTCGCCGTCTCGTACATCGAGGTCGATCCCGGACAATCCTGCGGTGCCATCGGGGAAACGCAGGTCGACACCGGTCAAGGTGATCGCGGACATGATGATTTTCCGATCTGTGAGTTGTTCAGCGACTCGCCCGGGAACCTGAGGCGACACCGAGGCCGGCGATTCCGACGAGGGCGACGAGCAGGGACAGCGCCGATGCGGCGTTGTAGTCCCCGGCCTGCTGCAGGTTGAAGATCGACACACCGAGCGTCTGGGTGCCCGGCGCGACCAGCAGCACCGACATCGTCAGTTCGCGCACCGCGGTCACGGCGACGAGCACGCCTCCGGTCACCGCCGCCGGCACGGTCATCGCCCACGGCACGTCCCGCAGTGCCCGCAGACGCGATGCGCCGGATGTGCGCGCCGCTTCCTCGAGCGACTCGGACGCGGTGGACAGGGGGGCTCGCACGGCCTGGACGACGATCGCGAGGAAGGCCGTGACATAGGCGCACAGGATCACCCACCGCGTGTCGAACAGTCCGGTGTACCGGCCGAGGATGAGCCATCCGACCGCGATGACGAGGCCGGGCACCGCCTGGGGGAGCATCACCGCCAGATCGAGACCCGCGTTGTCGCGGGATCGGGTGCGGGTGGTGAGCACCCCGACCGCCAGTCCGACCACCGCGCACACCACCCCGGCGCCCACGGCCAGCATCAGCGAATTCTGGACGCCGACCACGGTTCCCGGTGCGGTCACGGCTGCGACGATGCTGTCCAGTGTCAGGTTCTCCCAGGTCAACGGCACACCCGGGGCGGGGAGCAGGGCTTGGGTCGCGAGCGCGAGGATCGGCAGCACGGTCAGGGCGAGGCCGACGCCCCAGGCGGCGATCCCCGCCGGCACACGGGCGCGCCCGAGGCAGAGCGGCTGGGGTGCGGTGACGGGACCGTCGAGTTGCCGTCGTCGCCGTGACAACCGGCGATCGGCGACCACCGCGAGCACCGCCAGTACCAGCAGGGCGACACCGATGGTGGACACCACCTCGAGCGGGCGGTCGACCGTCCCCGACTGGATGTAGCGGTAGACCATCGTCGACAGGGTCGTGTATCGCTCGGGCAGGCCGATCAGTGCGGGAATTCCGAAGTCGGCGAGATTCCCCACTGCGGTGAGGGTGAACGCGGCCAGCAGGGCCGGTCGCAGCAGCGGGATCGTCACGGTCCGCATCGCCTGCCACGGTGACGCACCGCCGATGCGCGCGACCTGTTCGAGATCGCCGGGGATCTTCCGCAGCGCGGTCGAGACGATGAGGTAGGCCATGGGGTACGAATGCACCGTCAACAGGAACACCACGCCGTCGCCGCCGTAGATGTTCCACAGGGGGTCCCCGAAGCGGTCGGTCCACCAGCGGTTGACCATTCCGCTGGGGCCGAGCAGGCCCGTCCAGGCGATCGCGCCGACGAACGGAGGAATGAGCAAGGGCGACAACAGGATCAGACGAAGCGAGCCGCGACCGGGGAGATCGGTGCGGTCGAGCAGCAGTGCCATCGCGGTCGCCAGAGCGACGGCACACAGCGCGGAGGATCCCGCGGAGACGATGCTGTTCACCGCGGCTCCGGCGATGTCGTCGTCGACGAGTTGCCCGATGTGTCGTCCGCTCGCGCCGAGCGACACGACGGTCGCGAGCGGCGCGACGATCACGGCGACGACGAACACCCACAACGCGACCCGGACACCGACGACAGGGTCGACCCGCCGGCCGGACGGCATCCGGGCGGCGGGTCGAGGGTCGAGATCAACCGATGAGGTCATCGAACTTCCGGACTGCCTCGTCCTGGGTTTCCGTGATCTTCTGCAGGTCGGGTGTCAGCAACGTGAGCTCGGACAGCGCGGGAGCGCCCTCCGGTGTGCCCACGTCACCGCGCACCGGCAGGTACCGCTGGGCGACGGCGATCTCCTGGCCCTTCTTGCTCACGAGGAAATCGACGAATTGCTGTGCGGCCTCGGCATTGTCGGAGTCGGTGAAGATGCCGGCCGGCTGCGTGACGTAGGGGACGCCGTCGGTCGGGTAGGACAACGCGATCGGCGAACCCTTCGCCGCGAGTTCCCGGACGAGATAGTCGACGACGATGCCGACCGGCTGTGTGCCGGCCGCGACCGCCTGCCCGACCGGGCCGTTGCTCTCGGCGACCACGGGTTCGTTCGCGGCCAGCCCCGCGAGCCACTGCTCACCGAGTTCCGGGGTGTTGAGCCAGACTGCGGTGTTGAAGGCCGCGGCACCCGAGACGTTCGGGTTCGGCAGAGTGACGCGACCGAGATAGGCCGGATCGATGAGATCCTTCCACGAGGTCGGCGGCGCATCGACTGCCGTCGTGTTGTAGGCGATGACGGTCGGGATGATCCGGGTGCCCACGTAGTATCCGTCCGGATCGACGACGTCGGGATTCAGCGCATCCGACTCTGCGGGTGTGTACCGCTGCAGGAGCCCTTCGGACTTGTAGCCCTCGAACGTCGGTGCATCGGCGGCGAGCAGCACGTCCGCGCCGATCTCACCGGTGGTGCGCTCGGCCTCGATCCGGGCGGTCAGATCACCGGTGCCGGCGCGGAAGACCTCGACGCCGATGCCGGTCTCTTCGGTGAATGCTGCGGCGATCTCGTCGATCTTGGCCTGCGGTTCGGAGGTGTAGACCGTGATGGTCTGCGCGCCACCGGATGCGGACGGCGACGCGGAGGCGTCGGTGTCGGACGCGGCCGGCTCCGAGCATGCAGCGAGGCCGAACGCGGCGAGCGTGCCGAACGCGGCGACCGACACGAGACGGGGGAGGGATTTCACATTTTCTCCTGAGGTGGGACAGCGGGGAGGGAGGGCGGTCAGGAGGTGGTGGCGGTGAGCGTGGGACTCGACCGGAACAGCACCTCGGGAGTGCGCAGCGCGATCGGCAGGGCGCGGACCCCTGCGCGGGAACACCGCACGAGCGAGTAGGCGGGGTCGTCGAACGCGACGACGGAATCACCCGGTGTTCCGACGTCCTGCAGGTAGGCGAGGGAGCTGCCGACCCAGACGGGAATCCCGGTGAAGACACCGCTCATGGGATGGTGGAAATGGCCCGCGAGGATCGCCGAGACATCGGAACCGTGCAGCACCGCGGCGAGCTCGTCGGAGCGCACGAGCTCCCGGCCCGCCAGGGTGGCGGCGGGCGACGGCACGGGCGGGTGGTGCATGACGAGCACGGTGCCGTTCGGGGCCGGGGTCGCGAGCTCGTGCGACAATCGGGCGAGCTCGTCCCGGGGAAGCGCTCCCGAGCTCGTGTCGACACCGAGGACTCGGAAACCCCGCACGTACTCCACCGGGTGCGTCCCGAACGCCGACGCGAAGGCCACCGGATCGTCGTGGTTGCCCGGCACCGCCAGCACCGGGCACCCCAGGCGGTTGCGGATCTCGTCGAAGATCTCGACCAGCCCCGGGTAGGTGGCCGTCGCCCGGTGATGCGCGAGATCGCCTGTGACGACGACGATGTCGGGCCGCAGACGCGACGCCGACGCCCGGTCGACGGCCGCGCGGACCCGTCCGGCGCCGTCGACCCCGACGAACGGATCCTGGCGATCGCTCGCATGGACGTCGCTCAGGTGCAGCACCGTCAGTTCCGGTTCGCCGAGCAGACGCGTCCGCAGGGCGACGAGATCGTCCGCGGTGAAACCGTGAGCCTCGAGATAGCCCGTCACCGACCCGTACCGCCGCCGGACGTGACCGAGCGCCGATTGCAGGGCCGACGGCGGGGAATCCAGGTGCAGTTCGACGGACCGCGTGTGCTCGGCCGGGTCGAGGGCCAGGTCGGCGAGCAGATTCCGCACCGCCTCCTCGCGGTGCGGCCGCACCCGGGGTCCGGACCATGCGTAGTCGTCGACGATCACCGGGTCGGGCACTCCGACCGCGGACAATGCCAGGGCGACAACCAGTCCGGTGCGGTCCTTTCCGGCGGTGCAGTGCACGAGCACCGGCGCGGGGGAGGCCGCGAGGGCCCGCACGGCATCGGTGAGAGCGGGGCCGCGCTCGTTGAGCAATGCCCGGTAGATCGCGGTGATCTCGCCGGTCCGGGGCGGGCCCGTGAGCGGGTCGTAGAGCGGATGATGCAGGACGTCCCAGAACGCCGGTGCCGTGCTCTCCGGGCGCTCGGTGCCATCCCGCAGATCGAGAACCGTGCGGATCCCGAGTTTCTCCAGCATGTTCCGGCCCCGGGGGGTCAGGTGGTCGAGGGTGCCGGATCGGAACAGACGACCGGGAGCGAGACCCGGCCCGGCTACCGAGCGCACATTGAACACCCCGTCGACCTCGATGGACTCCACGAATCGCCTCTCGTTCACCGTTCCACTGGATCCGGAACACTGTTCCGGCGAGCCATATCGTGGATGCACGGATCGAACGTTTGACCCCTTTGTCCGAAACGGGCGACGTCGCGCCGGTTAACAGTCGGGGAGTGCGTCGGTCAGAGCGTCTGCCACCACGTCGTGGGCTCCGGTGTCGGTGCCCCCGTGCTCGGGATGCTCGAGCACGGCCCGTTGGAGCGCATACAGGATCGTGCTCTGGGACACGCGTGCCGCGAACGAATCCGCTTCGTTCTCGTGCGCACCCGCACCGGTCAACAGCACGTGATCGGACAGACGCGTCAACGGTGTGCTCGTGTAGCTCGTCACCGACACGATCGTCGCGCCGCGCTCACGTGCGGCCCTGCATGCACGCAGGGTGTGGGTGTTCGCGCCCGAGTAGCTCACCGCGAGGCACAGATCCTCTCCGGTCAGTAGTCGCGCCGAGAACTGCTGACCGAGAATGTCGAGTGGGGCCTCGGCGCTGCGGCCGACCGTGGTGAACCGCAACGCGGCGTCCTGGATCGGCGGAGACGAGAAACCGTTGCCCACCAGCAGGATCCGGCGAGCCCGAACGATCAGGTCCACCACCTGCGCGAACCCGGTTTCGTCGACGGTCGCGCGGGTCGCGGTGAGTGCCTCCGTCGTGGCCGCGAACGCCGAATCCAGCGGGGTCGCGGACACGCGGTCGGAATCCGGTGCGGCCCTGGCCAGTTCGAGACGAAGATGCTGAAAACCCCGGAAGCCCAGACGCTGGCACGCTCGCACGACGGTCGCCGGAGAGGTGCCCGACGCCGCCGCGAGCTCGGCGGTCGACAATTCCACCACTGCCCCCGGTTCGGTCAGCACGGCGCGTACGACACGCTGCTCTCCCGGTCCGAGCGTCGCAAGTCCGGAGCGCAGACGGGCGAGGGTGGCGTTCGAACGCCAGGATCGGTCGGATGCGTGCGACATGTGGAGTGTGGTCCTGTTCGTCCCTCCGCCGGCGGACTCCGGCGAGCTCAGGATCGTCAGGTTAGTGACACAGAACGCGGATGCGGATGCGGGTGCACACCGTTCACCTCGGTGTCATCCGCGGGTGCAGGTGCAGTTCACCGACCGGTCGCCGGATTTCGTCGGCGCGTCAGCGGTGATACTCGGCCCGCAGTGCGGCCGCCACCGCTCCGACGCGGGCCTCCCGCACAGCTGTCCACAGCGGCTGCAGTGCTCCTTCACGACTCGCGGCGCCGGACGCGGAGCCGGCGCGCATGCCGCCCCCGCGGCCCGCCACGGCGAGAATCGCCGCGACCTGGTCCGCGGTGTCGAGGACGCGGACGGCACGCGGGGGAAGCGAAGCGGGATAGCGGTGCCGAGCAAGCTCGGCGACCTCCTCGGCGATCAGTGCCCGCGGATCGGTCCGGCGCCCGTCCGTCCCGACCGTCGGGATGCCGCTCAGCGCGGAGGCTGCGTCCCGCACCGCCTCCCGGATCGCGAACTCGGCTGCGCCGAGACCACCGTCGACGGCCGGTTCGGGGACCGACGGTACTGCGAATACGGTCCACCGCAGGACGTCCGGCCCCTCGACGGTGGGCACCAGACCGACGCCCGGGGTGCCGGGCGCCCCCACGACGACACCTTCGCCTGCCGCGAGTGCTGCCGATGCGAACGCGGTACCCGCCGGCAGCGCACGCACGTCTCCCGGAGCGGGCAGAACCAGATGCACGCCCGCGCCGGCCGCGGTGTCGATGCGGCGTACCAGCGTGAGCAGCAGCGCGGCGCCGTCGGCGGCACCGCGGTCGGGGAGCCCGGTCGCGGATGCGGCCGCCGCGTCGTGGGCACTCACCAGATGCATCGGCGCCCACTCGTGCAGTGCGTCGATCACGTCGTCGGGGGAGGCGTGACCGGACAGCCACGACCCTGCCCAGGCGGCCAGCGTCAGGCTCGGGGAACTCATCGGCACAGCATACGGCGATCCGTCACAACGGCACCCGGCGTGGCAGCCGCGACGGCGCGGCGCCGTGTCCTAACGTCGACGGGCGTGAGCCCACGCGACATGTACGGCGGCGACATCTACGCCGGCCACAACCGCACCCGCAAGCCGGTGATCCCCGAAGTCGAGGCCGAGAGGGAACTCGTCGTCGAGGACGCTGCCTCCGGTTGGTGCGGCGCGGTGGTGGGTTTCGAGCGCACCTACGACGGCGACTTCGTGCGCCTCGAGGACGGGCAGCGCCGCACCCGCCTGTTCGCGATGCGTCCCGCCGCGTTTCTCGTCGACGGTAAACCCGTCACGCTGGTTCGGCCGAAGGCCCGCCCGGCCGTGCAGGCTTCGACACGATCCGCGTCCGGCTCGACCCGGGTCGAGGGACTGAAGGCCCGCGTCGCGCGCGGCAGCCGCATCTGGGTCGAGGGGGTGCACGATGCCGCGCTCGTCGAACGGGTATGGGGACACGACCTGCGCGTCGAAGGGGTGGTCGTCGAGCAGCTCGAGGGTCTCGACAACCTCGGCGCCCGCCTCGCCGAGTTCTGCCCCGGACCGGGGCGGCGCGTCGGTGTCCTGGCCGATCACCTGGTGACCGGATCCAAGGAAGAACGACTCACCGCGAACCTCGGTCCCCACGTCATGGTCACCGGCCACCCCTACATCGACGTCTGGGAGGCCGTGAAGCCGCGGGCCGTCGGGATCGACGCGTGGCCGATGATCCCGCGCGGTCAGGACTGGAAGACCGGGGTGTGCCGCGAACTGGGCTGGGGCACACCTCAGGACGGCTGGCGCCGCGTCTACACCGCCGTGAACTCGTTCCGGGACCTCGAATCGCACCTGATCGGGGCGGTCGAGCGCCTCGTCGACTTCGTCACCGAACCCGACGAGGCCTGACCCGAACCCTGCTGCGGCTGAAGAGGTCAGCGGCCGCCGCTGCCCGGCGCGGCCTCGGACCCGCCCGTCCCGGGCAGCCCGGCCCCCACGCCGCCGACGTCGGTGATGGTCCAGTCCGACGCCCGATGCATGGTGACCCGATAGGTCGCGGTGGCGGCCACGCCGTCCGGGGTCTGCTTGCTCTTCGAGAGCATGTCGACGAACACCTGCACGACGAAGGTGTCGCCGTCGGTGCCCGCCACCTCGGCGGCGAGCAGTCGCGCGGTCGCCGGGCCGGGGGTGTCCTCCGCGCTCCTCGGACGCTCTGCCAGGGCATCTGCCTCGGTGTCCGATTTGTGGTTCGATGGTGACGTGACGGCATTGATCTGGCTGATCGCGGGTGTGGCACTGGCAGCCGCGGAAGCGCTCACCGGTGACTTCGTGTTGCTCATGCTCGGCGGCGCCGCCCTCGTGACCGCTGGTGTCTCGGCCGCGACCGACCTGCCGGTGTGGGCCGATGCCGTCGTGTTCGCGGTGTCCTCGCTGGTGTTGCTGCTCGGGGTGCGACCTGCGCTGCGGCGACGTTATGCGGCTCCGCCCGCGCTGACCACCGGCGTTGACGCCCTGCCGGGCAAACATGCGCTGGTGCTCGAGCAGGTCGCCGAGCATTCCGGGCAGGTCAAGATCAACGGTGAGATCTGGACGGCGCGGCCGCTCGACGACACCGCGGTGTACGAACCGGGAACGACCGTGACGGTGATGCAGATCGACGGCGCAACGGCCGTCGTGTGGAGGGGTGTCTGACGATGGAAGCGTTGATCGTGCTCGCCGTTCTGGTGGCACTGGTGGTGCTCGTCGTGGTCAAGTCGGTGGCGCTGGTGCCGCAGGCGGAGGCCGCGGTGATCGAACGGTTGGGTCGCTACTACCGGACCGCGTCGGGGCAGCTCACGTTCCTGGTGCCGTTCGTCGACCGGATCCGCGCGAAGGTGGATCTGCGCGAGCGGGTCGTGTCGTTCCCGCCGCAGCCGGTGATCACCCAGGACAACCTCACGTTGAGCATCGACACCGTCGTGTACTTCCAGGTCACCAACCCGCAGGCTGCGGTCTACGAGATCAGCAACTACATTGCCGCCGTCGAGCAGTTGACGGTGACGACGCTGCGCAACGTCGTCGGCGGGATGACCCTCGAAGAGACCCTGACCTCGCGCGACTCCATCAACGGGCAGCTGCGCGGAGTGCTCGACGAAGCGACGGGGCGTTGGGGGCTGCGGGTCGCCCGTGTCGAACTGAAGAGCATCGACCCGCCGCCGTCGATCCAGGAGTCGATGGAGAAGCAGATGAAGGCAGATCGCGAGAAGCGCGCGATGATCCTCACCGCCGAAGGCCACCGCGAAGCCGCGATCAAGACCGCCGAGGGTGACAAGCAGTCGCGGATCCTCTCGGCCGAGGGTTCCAAGCAGGCGGCGATCCTCGAGGCCGAGGCCGAACGCCAGTCCCGGATCCTGCGGGCGCAGGGCGATCGGGCCGCGAAGTACCTCGAGTCGCAGGGGCAGGCGAAGGCCATCGAGAAGGTGTTCGCGGCGATCAAGTCCGGCAAGCCGACCCCCGAGCTGCTCGCTTACCAGTACCTGCAGACGCTGCCGCAGATGGCGCAGGGTGACGCGAACAAGGTGTGGCTGGTGCCCAGCGACTTCGGTGAGGCCCTCAAGGGATTCGCGAAGACCCTGGGCGCACCGGGAGACGACGGGGTGTTCCGCTTCGAGGCGTCCCCCGTCGAGGAGGAGCTTCCCCGGCCGGAGGACGACACCGCCGAGGTCGCCGACTGGTTCACCACCGTCCGCGACCCGCAGGTCGCGCAAGCGGTCGCCGAGGCCGAGGCCGTCGCGCGCAAGCCCGTCGACCCGGCGGTGCGCATGAGCGGGGAGCGGGCCGGGGGACCGGAGTTCGACAAGCCCGGTGCGTTGCCGGCGTCGGAGCCGCTCGCGACGGGGTGGGTGCCGCCCACCGCACCGGATCTCGCGCCGCCCGCCTCCGACGAACCGCGGCACCGTCAGGAGTGACGTCCGCCCGTGCGTGGTTTCGGTAGCTGCAGCTACCGAAACCACGCACGGGGTCAGCGCCGCCGGCCGGCGAGCATCGGCAGCGCCATCGCCACCAGGATCAGGCCCGAACCGAACACGGCCGGCGTGGACGCGGACTCGCCGAATGCGAGCGCGCCGATCATCAGGGCGACCACCACTTCGAGATACGACAGGCCCGAGAGTTCGGCGGCACGCAGGTGCTTCCCGGCGACCACCAGCAGACCCAGGGCGAAGAGGCCGCAGACGACGAAGAAGCCCGCCGCCCACGTCCAATTGCCCGGGGTCATCCCCGACAGGTCGGGCTGTGTCACCACGACCATCGCCCCGGTGGCAATCGCGCCGAACGCGAAGTTCCAGAAGCACCGCACATCGGACGGCATGTCGCTGCGGTATCGATAGCACAGCAGGGCGGCGCCGTAGAAGACACCCGACGTGACCCCGAGGACGGTTCCCAGTGTCTCCTGGTCACCGCCGGCGGAGCTACCGCCGACCAGACCGGCCGCGAACAGCATGCCGACGAATGCGGTCCCGAGCGACAGCGCGTCGAGGCGAGTGATCGATTCCTTCAGGACCACGCGGGCGAGCACGGTCGCGACGACCGGTCCGAGATAGTGCAGCACCACGGCCCGGGACAGGTCGGTCAGGACGGTCGCCGACAGGTAGGTGGCGAGCGACAGCCCGAGGAAGACCCCGCCCGCGACGACCGACCCCGACAGGCGGACCCGCCGCAGCTGCCCGAGGCGCCGGGTGAGGGTGAGCAGCACGAGCATGCCCGCCGCGCCGACCGCCATGCGTCCGAGCGTCAACGCCTCGCCCAGCACCGCGCCGTCCGGCGTGGCCATGCGTCCGAACAGTCCCGCCGCGCCCATCGCCGTGGCGGACAGGACGATGGCGACGATGCCGAGGCGCCGGTCGGGGGCGGGTGCGGGCCGCGGCGCGGGAGGGGGCGGAGCAGCGGGAAGCGAGGCGCGCGGCGGCGCGCCGAGGGAAACGGTCACACATGTTCCTCAGGCCAGGGCGCCGTGCGGCACCAGCGGGTGATGTCGTTCCCCGCTCTGTCATTGGGACCTGAGAGCTTTCGCGGACGTGATCCGCTTACACCTTCGGTGAACCCGGACGGGTTGCTTTCCAGAGGAGCCTCGCCGCGGCGGTCTGGGGGCCTGAGAGATTCCCGGGGAGGTTGCTCCTTCGGCGCCCGCTGCTGTGCGGGACTCTCCCGCCGCGGTTCGGGTGGCTATTCAGTTGTGTGGTCAAGTATGTCACCCCGGCTCGGGGGCCATCCCCCGGGGTATTTCCGCAGGTGAGGCCGGTTGGCGAAAATGATCCACCGATACCTTCACAAATATTGGCATAATTGCTATGGTGTGCATCACAGGGTGATTCGAGCCGGGTGCGCACGTGCATCCGTGTTCGACGCGGCCACGAGCGTCGACCGGCTCACCTCTCGGTTCGTACGGCATCCGCTTCTACAGACAGGTGGTCACATGGGCATCGCAATGGTCCTCGACATGGCGTCGGCTGCCGCCCCCGATCGGATCGCGCTGGGTCCGCGCGCGGGCGGCACGACTTACCGGCAGCTCGACGAACTCGCTTCGCGCGGTGCAGGTCTGCTCGCCGAACTGCACGCTCGTCACGCGGTGTTCGTGGGTGTCAACGGCCCGGTGCTTCCCACCCTGATGTTCTCCGCGGCACGCGCCGGAATCCCGCTCGCGCCACTGAACTACCGGCTCCCGGCCGCGCAGGTGCTCGAATTGATCGACCGGCTCGACGAACCCGTGATCGTGGCCGACGACGAGTACATCGCCAAGCTGGCCGGATGCCGGCACCGCATCCTGTCGACCGCGGAGTTCCTGCGCCTCGCGAGCACCACCGCCCCGGTCGAGGTGGACGCCTCGGAGGACGGCGGAACCGCGATCGTCCTGTTCACCTCCGGAACGACCTCGGCGCCGAAGGGTGTGCTGCTGCGTCACCGCCACCTGCTGTCGTACCTGATCAACACCGTCGAATTCGGTTCCGCCGGTGCGGAACAGGCCGCGCTGCTCAGCACGCCGCCTTACCACATCGCGGGCTTGGGTGCCGTCCTGAGCAACATCTATTCCACCCGCCGCATGGTTCACCTGCCGGATTTCGCGCCGCAGCGATGGCTGGACACCGTCCGCGCGGAAGGGGTGACCAGCGCGATGGTCGTGCCCACCATGCTCGCCCGCATCGTCGATCATCTCGGCGGCGCCCCCGCCGACGTCCCGACCCTCGAGTCGCTCGCCTATGGGGGTGCCCGCATGCCGCGACCGGTCCTCGAACGCGCGCTGGGAGCATTCGGCGACACCGGCTTCGTCAACGCCTACGGGCTCACCGAAACCAGTTCGACGATAGCCGTTTTCGGCCCCGACGATCATCGTGAGGCATTCGCGAATCCGGCGCTGCGCGGACGGCTGGCGTCGACCGGAAAGATCGTGCCCGGCGTCGACGCGCAGATCCGATCGGAAGACGGCGGACGGGTGCTCCCCGAGGGGGAGACCGGCCTGTTGTGGGTGCGGGGCGCACAGGTGAGCGGCGAGTACATGGGGAACGGGTCGGTTCTCGACGCCGACGGCTGGTTCCCGACCCGCGACCGCGCCCGCATCGAGGACGGATACCTCTACATCGGGGGGCGCGCGGACGACACCATCATCCGCGGCGGCGAGAACATCGCGCCCGCCGAGATCGAAGACGTGATGGTGCATCACCACCACGTGCGCGAGGTTGCCGTGATCGGTACACCCGACGACGAATGGGGCGAGCGGATCTGTGCAGTGATCGTTCCGGCGTCCAAGGACCACGACGACGCCGAGTCCATCCGGAACTGGTGCCGGGAGCGTCTGCGCGGCTCGCGGACTCCGGACGACGTCGTGTTCGTGGACGAACTGCCCCGGACCCCGACCGGCAAGCTCGTTCGCCGGGACCTCGTCGAGCGGATCACGGCCGACCTCACGGCGGGATGACCGCGCCCCCATCGACCTCCGGCAGCAGAGAGGACAGCTTTCCGTGACCGACATCGTCACCTCCGGCACAGCCCAACTCGAGTGGGTGCTCCGATCGCGCCCGAGTGGGCGCCCCCGGGCCACCGACGTCGAACTGGTCGAGTCGACCCTCGGCCGGCCCGGCGCCGGGCAGGTTCGGGTGCGCAACCTCGTCATGTCCGTCGAGCCCTACATGCGGGGACGGATGGGCGGTGAGGCCACGTACGCCGAGCCCTACGGTCTCGGCGAGCCCATGCTCGCCCCCACGGTCGGAGTCGTGATCGAGTCCGACCACGCCGCACTTCCCCCCGGATCTCTCGTGCTCCACGACTTCGGCTGGCGGATAGAAGCTCTCGTCGATGCATCCGACTGCCGCCGGCTGCGGCACGACGACCTGCCCGCCGCCGTGCACCTGAGCGTGCTGGGCATCCCGGGAATGACGGCCTGGGTCGGTGTCGAGCGGATCGCGCAGGTCCGCAGCGGCGACGTCGTCTTCGTGTCCTCCGCCGCCGGCGCGGTGGGGTCCACCGCCGTCCAGCTGGCGAAACAGCGTGGCGCCGTCGTGATCGCCAGCGCCGGATCCCCGGAGAAGGTCGCGCTGACGGAGGCCCTCGGAGCCGACGCCGCGTTCGACCACCACGACGGCCCGGCGAAGGATCTGCTGCGCACCGCCATGTCGGACCTCGGGGTCACCGCCCTGGACGTCTACTTCGACAACGTCGGAGGCGAACAGCTCGAGGCGGCTGTCCGCGTTCTGGCGGACCACGCCCGTATCGCGCTGTGCGGGATGATCAGCATCTACAACTCCGCCGAACCCGTTCCGGGCCCGAACAATCTCATCAAACTCATCTGGCGCCGAGCACGGATGGAAGGCTTTCTTCTTGCCGACCACCTCGACGCACAGGACCAGTTCGAGGACGAAATGGCCGACCTGGTCCGAACCGAACGGATCAGGCCGGTGCACACCGAATTCCCGGGAGGCGTCGCCGGAGCCTGGGACGCCTTCGTCGGAATGCTCGACGGCGCAGCCACCGGCAAGGCCCTCGTGCCCCTGGTGCCCACCACCTGACTGGTCCCCACCACCTGACCTGTCCCGGCCGACCCCGGCAACGCCGCGGCGCTGCCGGAACCCCGCCGTACCCCCCGCCCCCGGCGCGCCCGCCCGCGCCGCCCCGAACCACAGGAGCCGTCATGACCCCCAATCCACTGCCTCTCGAAGGAAAGGTGGCGCTCGTCACCGGCGGTAGCCGCGGCCTGGGCCGCGAGATGGTCCTCGCGTTCGCGAACGCCGGCGCCGACACCGTCATCGTCAGCCGCAAGATCGACAGCTGCGAGAAGCTGGCCGCGGAGGTCGCCGAAACAACCGGGCGCAAGGCCCTTCCGCTGGCCTTCCACGTCGGCGACTGGGACGCGCACGCGCCGCTCGTCGAGCGCGTCTACGACGAATTCGGGCACCTCGACGTTTTGGTCAACAACGCCGGGATGGCGCCGCTGTACCCGAGCCTGGACCAGATCACCGAAGAGCTGTTCGACAAGGTGATCGGCGTCAACCTCAAGGGCGCGTTCCGGCTCACCAGTCTCGTCGGCCCCCGGATGGCGTCCGGCTCCGGGGGATCGATCATCAACGTCAGCTCCATCGCCTCCGTGCGGCCGATGACCACCGACCTGCCCTACGCGGCCGCCAAGGCCGGACTCAACACCCTCACCAAGGGATTCGCCCAGGCCTACGGGCCGCGCGTCCGGGTCAACACGATCATGGCCGGCGCCTTCCTCACCGACATCAGCAAGGCATGGGACATGGACTCCGCCGACGAGCTCTTTCGGGGAATGCCGCTGCAACGGGCGGGCAACCCCGATGAGATCGTCGGCGCCGCACTGTATCTCGCCGGCCCCGCCTCCACCTACACCACCGGCGCCGTCATCCCCGTCGACGGTGGACGCACCGCCACCCCCTGACCCGTCCCCCGGTCCACTCCTCCGAACAGGAGCATCCATGAACCTCACTCGCGCACTGCGGCCGTCGCGTCGCACCGCGTCCCCGGCCACACGCCGCATCACCGCGACGCTGACCGCCGGAGCCCTCGCCGTTCTCCTCGCCGCCTGCGGCGGCTCCACGGGCGACGACCGCATCACCTCCGACTCGATCGGCGCCACCGGTCCGGCCGGCGACGACTCGTGGCAGCAGATCGTCGACGCGGCCAAGGCAGAGGGGGAGGTGACCCTCTACTCGTCCAATGCCTCCGACGCGATCGCCGAACTCGGCCGGCGCTTCGAAGCCGACTACGGGATCAAGCTCAACGTCGTCCGCGACGTCGACGCCAACCTGCACCAGAAGATCGGAGCCGAAGGAGACACCGGGAACCGCGTCGCCGATGTCGTCACCCAGGCGACCGCACCGTGGGCCGCCGACCTCGGGGCGCGCGGCGGCATCGCTGCACCCGTCGGACCGTCGTTCACGGCGCCGGACACGCAGTACGACACCTCACTCGCGAACGAGAGCGGCTACTTCGTCAGCGGCGCCTCGGTGCTCACCTTCGGATGGAACACCCAGCGCCACCCCGACGGCCTCGACAGCTACACCGACCTGCTCGACCCGGCCCTGGCCGACGGCAAGATCGGCATCGTCGTCCCCACCTCGACCGCGCACGTCGACTTCTACGGCAACTACCTCGACCAGGTCGCCGGAGAGGGCTTCCTCGACGACCTCGCCGCGCAGCGCCCCCGCATCTACCCCGGCGCCCTGCCGCTCGCCCAAGCGCTCGCCTCCGGGGAGATCGCGGCGGCGGCGTTCGTCCAGGACCAGACCGCCGAACAGAAGAACGGCGCACCCGTGGCATCGGCGTTCGGCGACCTCGTGTGGGGGGCACCGATGTACACCGCCGTCCTCGCCGACGCCGTCCATCCCAACGCGGCTCAAGTGCTGGCGAACTACATGATCACCCCCTCCGGTCAGGAAGCTCTGTCCTTCCGCAACGCCGCCGTCCTGCCCGGGGTCGCGTCGGCCGTCACCACCGTCGACAAGGTGGCACCCCAGGACACCGCGGCGATGACCGCCGGGTCGCTCGAGGAGCTCAAGGCCCGGTTCGCGAGCCTGTTCAACCAGTGAGCACCGGACACCCGCAGCCCGTCACGCAACTAAGGAGACATCCCCATGGGAAGAGTTGAAGGAAAGGTCGCGTTCGTCACCGGCGCCGCCCGGGGCCAGGGACGCGCACACGCGGTCCGGCTGGCCGAGGAAGGCGCGGACATCGTGATCGTCGACGCGTGCACGGAGATCGATTCCGTGCCCTACCCGCTCGCGTCGGAGACGGACCTGAAGGAGACCGAGGCGCTCGTCGCCGCCACCGGGCGGCGGGTCCTGTCCCGCGTGGCCGACGTGCGGAACCAGTCGCAGCTGGACGCGGTGGTCGCGGACGCACTGGAAGCCTTCGGCCACATCGACATCGTCTGCGCGAACGCCGGCATCGTCGGATTCCGGCCCACCTGGGAGCTCAGCGACGTCGAGTGGCAGGACATGCTCGACGTGAACCTCACCGGCGTGTTCCACACCATCCGCGCCGTCGTTCCGGACATGATCCGCGGGGGCCGGGGCGGATCGATCATCATGACCAGCTCGGTGCAGGCATTCCTGGGCTCGGCGAACATCGGCCACTACAACGCGTCCAAGAGCGGTGTCGTGGGCCTCATGCGCACCCTGGCCACCGAGCTCGGGCCGCACGGCATCCGCGTCAACACCGTCAACCCCAGCGCGGTCGAGACCCCGATGCTCCACAACGAGGCGACCTTCCGCGTGTTCGGCCCCGACCTCGACGACCCGGGACCGGACGATCTGTGGGAACGGTCCAAGGACCGCAACCCCATGGGAATCGGCTGGGTCGCGCCCGAGGACATGAGCAGCGCCGTGCTGTTCCTCGCGTCCGACGAGTCGCGGTTCATCACCGGTGTGGCACTGCCGGTCGACGCCGGAGTGCGGCTGTGACCGCGCTCGACGCGTCCACCCGGCCGGCTGCCGCGGGTGTGATGCGCCGGCTCGAAGGACGCCGGATCTTCGTCACGGGAGGCGGAAGCGGAATCGGCGCGGCGGTGGCGCACCGGCTCGCCGCCGAAGGCGCCGTCGTCGCGGTCACCGATGCGCGCGGTGACGCCGCCGAGTCGGTCGCCGCCGCGGTCGCCGAGACCGGCACGCGGACGCTGGGCATGCGGTGCGATGTCGGAGACGAGACCTCCGTCGCCGAGGCCGTCGCCGCCACCGTCACCGAGTTCGGTGGCCTGGACGGCGTCGTCACGTGCGCGGGCATCAACGGCACCGCGATGCTGCACGAGATGGAACTCGCCCACTGGGAACGGATCCTGCGGGTCAACCTCACCGGGACCTTCCTTCCGCTGCGCGCGGTCCTGCCGCACCTGCTCGACGCCGGCGGCGGATCGATCGTCACGGTCGGATCGGTGGCCTCGCTCGTCGCGACCAACCTGAACACGCCCGGCTACGACGCATCGAAGGGCGGTGTCCTGCAGCTGACCCGGTCCGTCGCCATGGGATACGCCGACCGCGGCATCCGCGCGAACTGCCTGTGCCCGGGACTCGTGTCGACCGGACTGAGGGCGAATTCGCAGGCACTGCAAGGACCCGAACCGGAGGCGACCCGCAGTCGCGTCGTCGAGAACACTGCGCTGGCCCGGTCCGCCGACCCCGCCGAGATGGCCTCGGTCGTCGCGTTCCTCCTCTCCGACGACGCGTCCTTCGTGACCGGCGCGGCGATCGCCGCCGACGGCGGGTTGACCGCGAACTGATCCCCCCGCCCGCCGTCACGGTGGGCACGACACAGAGGTGACCCACACATGCCCACCGACCCCACCTGGCGCAGAGATGCCTGCGCAATCGCCGGAATCGGAACGACGAGATACTCCAAGGACTCCGGGGTGTCCGTCACCGCGCTCGCGGTGGAGGCCGCCGCGAACGCACTCGCCGACGCCGGCCTGACCCCCGCCGACGTCGACGGCGTCGTCCGCAACGACATGGACCTCGTCTCCTGCGCGGCACTCGCCGACGGCCTCGGCGTCCCGCACCTGACGTACTGGGGCGAAGCCGGCCCCGGCGGCTCGGGCCCGGCCGCGATGGTCGCGCAGGCCGTCGCCGCGATCATGAGCGGCCAGGCCACGACCGTCGTGGTGTTCCGTTCGCTCAACGGCCGATCCGGCCGCCGGTTCGGTCTCTCACCCGTCGCGACCGACGAGGTCGGCGGCAACGAGACCTTCGAGGAGTTCTTCGGACCGTACGGCCTGCTCTCGTCCGGTCAGTACTTCGCGCTGATGGCGCAGCGGTACATGACCCAGACCGGCCTGACGTCCGAGCAGCTCGCCCAGATCGCCCTCGTCACGCGCCGGCGCGCCAACGCCAACCCGGCCGCACAGATGTACGAGCGCACGATGACACTCGACGACTACTTCGACTCGCGGATGCTCTCGTCGCCGCTGCGCCTCTACGACTACTGCCTCGAAACCGACGGTGCCGCCGCGGTCGTGGTCACCACGACCGACCGGGCAAAGGACCTGCGGCAGCCGCCCGCGCTGATCCGGTCCGCGGCGATGTCCACCTGCCGGCACCCGCAGCCCGGCCTGATGTACCCGACGCTCATGCGGGAGGACATCACCGCGCTGCCGTCCCGGGAATGCCAGGAGACGCTGTACAGCCGCGCGGGTCTCGGCCCCGCCGACATCGACGTCGCGCAGATCTACGACTGCTACTCGATCACCGCGCTGATCCAGCTCGAGGACTACGGATTCTGCAAGCGCGGCGACACCGGAGACTTCCTCGCCGACGGCCAGATCGACCTGGGCGGGGCGATACCGATCAACACCAGCGGAGGACACATGTCCGAGGGCTACATCCACGGAATGAACCACATCGTCGAAGGCGTGCGGCAGATCCGCGGCACCTCCACCAGCCAGGTGGAGGGCGCGCGGGTCTCGCTCGTCACGTCGGCACCGCCGCCGGCGGCGTCCGCACTGATCCTGGTGGCGGCATGAACGCCCCGACGGCCGCGACCGCGGCAGCCGGCCGGTTGCGGCCGCTCGTGACCGAACGCGGCAGCAGCGGCTTCTTCAGCGCCGCCGCCGCCGGCGAGATCGCCCTGCTCACCTGCGGGGACTGCGGGCGCCGCATCCACCTGCCGCGACCGCGGTGCGTGTACTGCGCGTCCACCGCGGTGACCTGGACACCCGCCCCGCGGACCGGCACCGTCTACAGCCACACCGTCGTCGAGCACCAGGTGCACCCGCTGTTCCCGACGCCGTACACGGTGATCGTCGTCGATCTCGACGGCGAGGCGGACGGGGTGCGTCTGATCGGCAACCTGCCGGGACGGGCCGACGTCACCGCCGGCACGCCCGTGCGGTGCACCTTCGAGGACCTCGGGGCGGACGCCGCGGGCAACCCCGTCGTGCTGCCGGTGTGGGAGGTCGACACCGCGCGTGCCGCCTCCGCGGGAGGCGCGCAATGACCGCGACAACACCGATCCGTCCCCTCGATCCGCACCTGTTCGCCGACGAGACGCCGGACGCCGCACTGCGCGGGGCCCGGTGTGCGGAGTGCGGGACCGTGACCTTCCCGAGCCAGGACGGCTGCCCGCGTTGCGGCGCCACCGGCATGGACGACGTCGCGCTGCCCCGCGACGGAATCCTCTGGTCGTACACCGTGCAGTCCTTCGCGCCCAAGCGGCCGTTCCTGCACGCCGAGCCCTTCACCCCGTTCGGCGTCGGCTACATCGATCTCGGCGATGTGATCGTCGAATCCCGGCTCACCGTCGCCGATCCCGACGCCCTCCGGATCGGAATGGCGATGCGCCTGTGCCGCGTCGTCAACCACGTCGACGAAGACGGCACCGAGGTCGTCACGTTCGCATTCGCCCCGACCACGGAGGAGATGTCATGAAGGTCGCGATCGTCGGCGTCGGCATCCACAAGTTCGGCCGCACCGAGGGGGTCAGCGGCCGCGCGCAGGGCGCCTACGCCGCCCGGCAGGCGCTCGCGGACGCGGGAGTCGAGTTCAAGGACATCCAGTTCGCCTACGGCGGCAGCGATTCCGCGGGCAACGCCGACACCCTCGTCTCCGATCTCGGACTGACCGGCCTGCCTTTCGTGAACGTCTCCAACGGCTGCGCCACCGGCGGCAGCGCCCTGACCTCTGCGGTCAGCCGCATCCGGTCCGGGGAATCCGACCTCGGCCTCGTCGTCGGGTTCGACAAGCACCCCCGCGGCGCGTTCAATCCGCGCCCCGAGGACAACGGCCTGGGCCGCTGGTACGGCGAGTCCGGGATGATGGTCACCACCCAGTTCTTCGCCATGAAGATCCAGCGTTACCTCGTCGAACACGACCTGCCGAAGTCGCTGCTCGCCACCGTCGCCGCGAAGGCGTTCCGCAACGGCGCGCTCGCCCCGCATGCCTGGCGGCGCTCGCCGCTGACCGAGGAGCAGATCACCGGCGCGACGATGGTCAACGACCCGCTCACGCAGTACATGTTCTGCTCCCCGGCGGAAGGCGGTGTCGCCCTGGTGCTCGCGCGCGCCGACCACGCCCACCGCTACACCGACACCCCGGTCTTCCTCGAGGCCGCCGAACTGCGGTCGCGACTGTTCGGCTCGTTCGAGGTCTTCAGCCCCTGGATCTCGCCGGACCGCGCGGACGGACCCACCGTGACCGCCTCGCGGGCGGCGTTCGAGACCGCGGGCATCGACCCGATCGACATCGATGTCGCCCAGATCCAGGACACCGAGGCCGGCGCCGAGATCATGCACCTCGCCGAGACCGGTCTGTGCAAGCACGGAGAGCAGGAGACGCTCATCCGTTCCGGCGCCACCGAGATCGGCGGGGCGATACCGGTCAACACCGACGGCGGCTGCCTCGCCAACGGCGAGCCGATCGGTGCCACCGGCCTGCGCCAGGTGTACGAGAACGTCGTGCAACTGCGCGGTACCGCCGGCGACCGGCAGGTGCCGGGAGACCCGAAGGTCGGGTTCACCCACGTCTACGGCGCGCCCGGTATCAGCGCGTGCACCGTCCTCACGCGCTGACCATCCCGAATCTTCACAACAACGGCAGGAGACGATCGACATGGCATGGGATTTCGAAACAGACCCCGAGTTCCAGGCGAAGCTGGACTGGGTGCAGAAGTTCGTCGACGAGGAGGTCGCGCCCGTCGACCGCGTCATCGAGCACGCATGGGACGTGACCGACCCGACCCGCAACAAGCTCATCAAGCCGCTGCAGCAGATCGTCCGCGAGCAAGGCCTGTGGGCGTGCCACCTCGGTCCCAAACTCGGCGGTCCCGGCTACGGCCAGCTCAAGCTGGCGCTGCTCAACGAGATCCTCGGCGCCACCCACAGCGGCCCGGTCGTCTTCGGGTGCCAGGCGCCCGACTCGGGCAACGCCGAGATCCTGGCGCACTACGGCACCGCCGAACTCAAGGAGCGCTACCTGCAGCCCCTCATCGACGGGGAGATCGCCTCGTGCTACTCGATGACCGAACCGCAGGGTGGATCGGACCCGACGAGCTTCGTCACCCGCGCGGTCCGCGACGGCGACCACTACGTCATCAACGGCGAGAAATGGTTCTCCTCACACGCCCGTTTCTCCTCGTTTCTCATCGTCATGGCGGTCACCGACCCCGACGCGCCGCGCACCGAGCGCGCCTCGATGTTCGTCGTCCCCATGGACACCCCCGGCATCGAGATCATCCGGAACGTCGGCGTCTGGGGGCACCAGGAATCGGAGGGCACGCACGCCTACATCCGGTACACCGATGTGCGGGTGCCCGCCGACCACCTGCTCGGCGCGGAAGGAGAGGGATTCGCCGTCGCCCAGACCCGACTCGGCGGTGGGCGCATCCACCACGCGATGCGCACCGTCGGGCTGGTCAAGGCCGCCCTCGCCATGATGCTCGAGCGTGCCGTGTCGCGGCAGACCCGCGGCCGATCGCTCGCCGACATGCAGCTCGTGCAGGACATGATCGCCGAATCCTGGGCCGACCTCGAACAGTTCCGTTTGCTCGTGCTGCGGACCGCGTGGAAGATCGACCAGCTCGACGACTACAAGAAGGTGATCGCCGACATCTCCGCCGTGAAGATGGTGATGCCGAAGGTGCTCAACAACGTCGTCTCCCGCGCCATCCAGCTGCACGGCTCGCTCGGCATCTCCACCGAGATGCCGTTCGGTAAGTGGCTGCTCGAGAGCTACCACATGGGTCTGGCCGACGGCGCGACCGAGCTGCACAAGCAGCAGATCGCGAAGCAGCTGCTCAAGACGGCCACTCCGGCCGGCGGGCTGTTCCCCACCACCCATCTGCCGGCGCTCGACGCGGCCGCCGAGGCGAAGTTCGGTCTGCCCGCACTCGGGGTGCAGTGATGGCCGGCGTGACCGAGGAGCCCCGCACCGAGCTCGCCCCGGTCCGGCCCGGGGAGGAGCTCGACTGGACCGCGCTCGAGCATCACCTGCGGACACACCTCGACGGTCTCGACGGCGAGTTCTCGGTCCTGCAGTTTCCGCGCGGATCGGCCAACCTCACCTACCGGGTCGCGTTCGGGGACCGGTTGCTCGTCGTGCGCCGCCCGCCGTTCGGGGCGCTCGCCCGCGGCGCCCACGACATGACCCGGGAGCACAAGGTCCTGTCCCGGCTGCACCGGGCCTACGACCGGGCACCCCGCGCTCTGCTGCACTGCGCCGACACCGGCGTGGTAGGAGCCGAGTTCTTCGTCTCCGAGTACCGTGACGGCGTCGTCGTGTGGGACGAGATTCCCGAGACGATGACCGCCCCGGACTCGGGCCGCCGGATCGGCTTCGCCGTCGTCGACGCGCTCGCGGACCTGCACGCCGTCGACCCGGCGTCGTGCGATCTCGGTGATCTCGGGCGACCCGACGGCTACCTCGAGCGTCAGGTCACCGGTTGGTCCGGCCGGTGGGACGCGGTCTCCGGGTATGCGGTATCGCCGCCGGTCGCGGCGCTCGTCGATGAAGTGGGTCGCCGGATCCGCGCCGACATTCCCACGAGCCGGCGCGCGGGGATCGTCCACAGCGACTACAAGGTCGACAACTGCCAGTTCCCACACGGCGATCCCGACCGGGTCAAGTCGGTGTTCGACTGGGACATGGCCACCACCGGCGACGTCCTCGTCGACCTCGGGACGTTGCTCAACTACTGGCCCGACCACACCGTCGACCCGGGCTCGGACGCGGCGTTCATCGTCGTGCCGGGCATGCACGCGCTGGGCCTGCCGTCGCGGGCCGAGATCGTCGAGCGGTACGCCGCAGGTAGCGACCTGGACCTGTCGCGGATCGACTGGTACGAGGCGTTCGGATGCTGGAAGACCGTCGTGATTCTCGAACAGCTCCACGCACGGTTCGTGCGCGGCGAAACGACCGATCCGAGGATGGGGCAGCGCGGCGACCTCGTCGAGCCGCTCGCCCGCCGGGCGCTCGGGCTGCTCGGGGGCTGAGCGCGCGGACCCACCCACCGCCACACGACCGCGGTGTCACCACCGCTACGAGGAGGATCTGTGCCCACTGTCGGACTTTGCACCTACGGGGTGACCCCCCGGGACGCGCTGGAGCTGGCCGGCGCCGCGGACGCGCTGGGATTCCACGCGCTGTGGCTGGGTGAGCATGTGCTGCACCCGACCGCGTACGCGAGCGCGCACCCGTCGACCGGCACGAGCCAGCACCACACGGGACCGATCGTCGACGTCACCACCGAACTCACCGACCCGTGGGCGGTGCACGCGGCGATCGCCGCGACGACGAGCCGGATCGCGCTCGGCACGGCCGTGTACGTCACCGCCCTGCGGCACCCGCTGCACACCGCGCGAACGACTCTGACCGTTCAGGAACTCAGCGGCGGCCGAGTTCTGTTCGGCGTCGGAGCGGGGTGGTTGCGCGAGGAGTTCGCCGCCCTCGACGTGCCGTTCCGGGGGCGGTTCTCCCGCACGGACGAATGCGTGGAGATCCTGCGCAGGGCGTGGGCGGGGGAGCGGTTCTCGCACGCGGGCACCCACTATCGGTTCGACGAGGTGCAGGTGCATCCGCGGCCGGTCCCGGTGCCCGTGGTCTACGGCGGCAACGGGCCGCAGGCACTCGCGCGCGCCGCTCGGCTCGGGGACGCGTGGTTCTCCTCGGGGACACCGGGATTCGACGAGGCCTGCGAGCTGGTCGCCGCGCTCCGTCGCCATCGCGCCGACCTCGGTGCGGACGGCGACTTCCCCTGCTACGTGCGGGTCGCGGTGACGGAGGCGACCACCGCCGCCGACCTCGAGCGTTACCGCGATCACGGGATCGACGATCTCGTGGTGTGGGCGGACGCCGGCTGGAGCGGGGTCACGCTCGCGGAACGGCAGGACCGGCTCGCTGCGCTCGCGGATCGGCTCGGCGTGTCCTCACACGGCTGATCCGCGGCGCGCAGCCGGAAGGGACCCCGGGGAAGCATCCCCGGGGTCCCTTCCGTTTCGGTGCTATCCCGCGGCGGAAGAGCCGGTGACCGGGATGGACGCGCCGGTCACCGCGCGGGAGGCGTCGCTCAGCAGGAACGCGATCACCTCGGCGATGTCGGCCGGGCGCGCCCACGTCGAGGTGTCGGCTCCGGGCATGGCGAGACGGTTCGCGGGGGTGTCGATCATCGACGGGACGATGCCGTTGACCCGGATGTTGTCGGCCGTGTACTCGACAGCCAGGGACTGCACCAGCGCGGCGACGGCCGCCTTCGAGGCGATGTATCCGGCCGCCCCCGGGAAGGGCCGGGTCGCCGCCGCGGAGCCGATGCACACGACGGACCCGCCGCCGCGGCGGATCAGCTCGGGAAGGGCGGCCTGGGTGACCAGGTACGCGATCCGCACGTTGATCGAGAGTTGCGCGTCGAGCACGTCGACGGGTGTCTCGTGCACGCGGCTGCCGGAGTGGAAGCCGCCCACCAGGTTGACAACCCCGGTGAGCGGGCGGGCGTCGTCGCCGGCCGCCCGGGCGATCAGCGTCTCGACGTCGGCTTCGCTCGACAGGTCGGCGCGCAGAAGCTCGAGCCCGGGGTGCGCGTCGAGGCGGTCGGCCTCGGCCGGATCGAACCACGGGACGACGACCCGCCATCCGGCGTCGAGGAGATGCCCGGTCACCGCGGTGCCGAGTCCTCCGGTGCCGCCGGTGACGACAACGGTGCGTGCGGTCGTGGGAAATCCGTTCACGGGCAAAGCCTTTCGTGGGAGTCGGTTGGGCGCGGCGAGGCGGGCGCCCGCCGGACGATAAACACTGCAATATTTCGTATGTATAGCGATGGTAGCGCAGGACGTGGCCTGCGTCACGCCTCGGTGGTGACCCGGGTGGCCGCCGGGGTGGCGTCGTCCGATCCGGTGAGTTGCCGCCGTCCACGGCGCCGGGCCGGCTTCCGGTGGCGTGCGGGCAGGGCGGGCGCGCCGAACGTCAGGACCCCGAGCGCCAGCACCGAGGCACCCGCGACCACGGCGAAGGGCACGTGTTCGTTGGTGGCCTCACCCGCCCAGCTGGCCAGCCACGGCGCGCACGCCCCGCCGCCGAACCGCACGAAGCTGTACGCGGCGGCCGCGGTGGCCCCGTCGACCGGGGCGGCATCCATCCCGATCTCCGTCACCAGGGCGTTGAGCACCCCCACGAACAGTCCCGAGACCACGATGCAGGCGACGACCACCGGGCGGTGTCCTGTAAAGGTGGCCGTGACGCCGAGCGTCGCGGAGAACAGCACCAACGCCACCGCCGTGGCGGGGATCGCGCCCAGCGCGTTGCGGATTCGCGGAGCCAGGACCACGGTCGAGAAGACCAGGCACAGGCCCCACCCCGAGAACACCACCCCGATCTGCGCCGCGGTGAGCCCGAGTACGAACGGGCCGTACGCGAACATGGCGAACAGTCCGAGGTGATAGAGCAGCGACACCAGCGCCACCGACAACAGCCCGCGGTGGGTGAGCGCCCGGAACGGCGCGGAGAAGGACGTCGGGGTCGGCGGCGTCGCGCTCCGGGGAAGCAGGACGACGAGGACGACGAACGCGAGAGCCACGAGCGTGGCGGAGCCGAGAAAGGCGACGCGCCAGGAGATCTCCCCGAGCAGGCCGCCGATGAACGGACCCGTGGCGATCCCGGTGCCGACCGCCGACTCGTAGAGGATGACGGCCCTGGACGGCCGGCCCGCCATGGTCGCGACGATCGCGGCGAGCGCAGTGGCGACGAACAAGGCGTTGCCCAGACCCCAGCCCGCGCGGAACCCGACGATCTGGCCGACGGAGGCCGAGGCACTGGAACCGAGTGCCGCGATCGCGATGACGACCAGCCCGAGCAGCAGCGTGGTGCGGATGCCGATCCGGCTCGAAATCCATCCGGTGGTGATCATCGCCAGACCCATGACCGCCATGTAGCTGGTGAACAGCAGCGAGACCTGGGCCGGGGTGCCGCCGAGTTCGGTGGCCAGCGGGGCGAGGATGGGGCTGACGACGCCGATACCCATGAACACGCCGACGGTCGCGAACACGATCGCCCAGGTGGCGCGGGAGTGGGCGCCGCGGCGCGGTGGCTCGAGGGAGCGCTTCGGGCAGGGCTTGGGACGTGATGTCACTGCGAACTCCGATTCGGTGCGGCGACCTGCACGGCGACGATCCGGTGGCGCATGTGCCACCGGATCGTCGAGGACGTCGTGCGGGCTGCGGGCGGGTTGGCCGCGGCGCTGTCGAACCGGGAAGGACGCGGCGATCTAGTGCCAGGCCACGCGTTCGTCCAGCATGCGGGGGTTCAGAGCCGAGAGGCGTTCGATGACCTCGCGCATGTGTTCGCGAGCGAGACTGCGGGCACGTTCGGGATCCCCGGCTGCGATGGCGGCGTGGATCTGCTCGTGGGGGCCGGAGAAGCCTTCGCGCTCGGATTCGCTCCACTCGTGGGGATGCGCCTCGAGTATCCGGTCGGTGTAGATATGGGCGAGTGCCGATCCGGTCAGGGTGAGGATGTAGTTGCCCGACATCTCGCGCAGCATCCGGTGGAAACCGACCGCGGTGTCGATCACCTCGTCGTTCGACATATCCGGATGGATGCGCTTGCCGGCGAGGGTGTCGAGATCGACGTCCTCGCCGGCCGCGACGCGATCGGCGAGCATCGCCGCGGCGAGTCCCTCCATCTCGAGCGCCGCGTCGGCGACCTCACGGAAGCTGACGTCCCTGGCCTGCAGGTACATCGAGAGGGTGTCGCCGAACTCGCTCCCGGAGGGTTCGGAGACGATCGGTCCGCCACCGAGACCCTGACGGACCGTGACCAGCCCCTGGGCCTCGAGCAGCCGCAGTCCTTCCCGCACCGACGCGCGTCCGACGCCGAAGCGCCGTGCCATCTCGGACTCGGCCTCGAGCGCCGATCCCGGGGCGAGACCGCGGTCGGCGATCTCCTTGGCGACCATGCGCGCGACGGTTTTCGAGACCTTCTCGTTGCGGGTCATCGCGACCGCGCGCCGCCGAGCGGCGGTGTCCTGCGAACTCGTGATGTTGCGGGTCATGGGAAGTCCTCGTCGGTAGCGCCAGCGGATGCCCGACTCGTCCGGGCCGGGCGAGCGTGCGGCCGAGTATAGGGCTGGAGAAATCCGGCCGGAAGCATCCTCACAAATTATTGCTATGTTTCGGTTAGTTGATGTTATACCACTGTGTATGACCCGGAACACAATGACACACACATCCGTCGAAACTTCCTCCGTGGCGCAGGTTCTCGCCGGGCAGCACGCCCTCGTCACCGGCGGGAGCGAAGGAATCGGCTACGGCATCGCCGAGCATCTGCTCGACGCGGGCGCCACCGTCACGCTCGCCGCCCGCCGGCCGGCCGTCCTGGACGCCGCCGTCGAGCGGCTGCGCGCGCGGTGCGGTCAGCCGCGGCGGGTCGCGGGCGTCGTCGCCGACATCACCGACGGCGACTCGATCACCTCGATGTTCGCGACCGCCGAGGAGTGCCACGGCCCGCTCAACGTCCTCGTCGCCAACGCCGGCAGCGGCACCCCGGTGCCCTTCCTCGAGCTCACGCCGCAGCAGTGGCAGGACTGCATCGACCTCAACCTCACCGGCACCTTCCGGTGTGTCCAGGCGGCCGCCCGGTCGATGGTGCAGCGCGAGGGAGCCAACCGCTCGATCGTCGTCGTTTCCTCGATCCGCGCGCTCGGCGCCCGCCCGTCCCTCGTTCCGTACGGCACGACGAAGGCGGGGCTGAATCAACTCGTCCGGCTCGCGGCGTACGAACTGGCCTCCACCGGCGTGCGGGTCAACGCCCTCTCGCCGGGAATCACCGCGACCCCGCTGGCTCAGGACCGCAACACTCTGTTCGAGGAGCGGGCCGCCACCGTGCCCATGGGCCGTGCAGGCACTCCGGCCGACATGGCCGGTGCCGCACTGTATCTCGCGAGTCCCGCGGCGTCCTTCGTGACGGGGACGAACCTGGTGGTCGACGGGGGTGAATCCCTGTACTGACCGGCTCCGCGCCGCGCCCGAGGGTGGGCCTCCCAAAAATTGTGATGTACAACGCACAAAACATTGCTATAGTTACGGTGTTTTCAGCTCGTGTTCGAGCTGCCGTCGAACCCGCGCCCCGCGCACTCTGTTCGGCGGTCTCAACCCAGCCTCCGCACGACCGGTCGTGGTCGTGAGACGACGAAGGAGAACACTCGATGACCACGGTGATGAACGGGATCAAGGTGGTGGAGGTCGCGCTGTACGCCTTCGTTCCCTCGGCCGCGGCGATCCTCTCCGACTGGGGAGCCGACGTCGTCAAGGTCGAACACTCCGATTTCGGCGATCCGACCCGGTCGACCGCGGCGTGGGGCGTTCCCGCCCACGTCGACGGCCTCGCCAGCCTGTGGGAGATCAACAACCGCGGCAAGCGCGCGATCGCCCTCGACATCGCCAACCCCGAGGGGCGCGAAGTGCTCATGACGCTCGTCGAATCGGCCGACGTCTTCATGACGAACTTCCTGCCGGACGCACGGGCGAAGCTCGGCATCGACGTCGACGACATCTTCGCCCGCAACCCCCGCATCGTGTATGCCCGCGGCACCGCCCAGGGCGTGACGGGTCCGGACAGCGAGAAGGGGGGGTTCGACGGCATCACCTACTGGGCGCGCTCGGGGGCGGCGGGGTCGATCGCGCCGGACGACCTGGAGTGGCCGGCGAACATGCCCGGCCCGGCCTTCGGGGACTCGCAGAGCGGAATGGCGCTGGCCGGGGGCATCGCGGCCGGCCTGCTGCATCGTGAACGTACCGGCGAGGGCATCGTCGTCGACACCTCGCTGTTCTCGGTCGGTGCGTGGGCGATGCAGGCCACCATCGCCGGATGCCAGATGGTCGGCGCCGACGAGCTGCCGTATCCGGACCGGAACAACCCGGTCAATCCCGTCTCGAACATCTACCGCACCAGCGACGATCGGTACATTCACCTCGCCCTGCTCCAGAGCCAGAAGTTCTGGCCCGGCCTGTGCGAGGCCATCGGGCTCGCGGACCTGATCGACGACCCGCGCTTCGCCACCTTCGACGACCGTGCCCGCAACACCCGTGAGTGCACCGAGATCCTCACCGCCGTGTTCGAACGCAAGACCCTCGCGGAGTGGACCGACATCCTCGGCAAGCAGGAAGGACAGTGGGACGTCTTCCGGAAGCCGCTCGACGTGCTCTCCGATCCGCAGGCCCTCGCCAACGGCTACGTGCGCACGGTCGAATACGAGGACGGACGCACGCTCGACATGGTCGCCGCGCCGACCTCCTTCGACGGGCACGCCCCGACGCTCACGCGGGCTCCGCAGCACGGCGAGCACACCGAGGAAGTACTGCTCGAACACGGTCTGGACTGGGATCGGATCGTCGAACTGAAGCTCGCCGGCGCCATCAAGTAGCCGCACCGCCGCACCTTCCGGCCGCTGAGCGTGCTCGCGGCCCTCTCTCGCCGTGCCCGGCGCCGGGCACGCGTGCCTTTCCCCTCCATCTCATTCGATCCGTAAAAGGAGCTGATCGTGTACGACCTGCGCGATATCAAGATCATCGACACCGACACCCATGTCGTCGAGCCGCCGGACCTGTGGACCTCCCGCATGTCGCGGAAGTGGGGCGACCTCGTTCCGCACGTGCGGTGGGACGACGAGCGCGGCGACGAAGCGTGGTTCGTCGCCGGAACGCGGATGAGCGCCGTGGGCTCGCCGGCCATGGCCGGCTGGCACGAGTACCCGCCGAGCTGCCCGCCCCGTTTCGAGGACACCGACCCGCGGTCGTGGGATCCGGCCAAGCGCCTGACCCTCATGGACGACTACGGCATCCACGCCCAGATCCTCTACCCGAACGTCGCGGTGTTCAGCTCGAAGACGCTGCAGGCCAACGGATCCAACGAGATGCAGATCGAGTGCATCCGCGCCTACAACGACTACCTCACCGAGTGGGCGCAGTTCGCGCCGGGCCGGTACGTTCCCGTCGGGATCCTGCCGTTCTGGGACATGGAGGCCACGCTCGCCGAGGTCGAGCGGGTCGCCGCCGCGGGTCACAAGGGTCTGGTGTTCACCCAGAATCCCGCGGCGTTCGGCCTGCCGATGCTCACCGATCCGTACTGGGACCGGCTGTGGGCGTCCGCGCAGGAGAAGAAGCTGCCGATCAACTTCCACATCGCGTCCGGTGAGGTCGATCTGAGCGGATTCGGCCATGCGAGCAACGGGGTGCGGGCCAACTACGGCATGATGGGCATCTCCTTCTTCATGGACAACGCGCGCACCCTCTCGCAGCTCATCTTCGGCGGCATCTGCGACCGCTTCCCCGAGCTGAAGTTCGTCTCCGTCGAATCCGGTATCGGCTGGATGCCCTTCGCGCTCGAGGGGATGGACTGGCAGTGGAAGAACAGCGGAGTCCACAAGGAGCATCCCAACTACGAGCTGCTGCCGAGCGAGTACTTCAAGCGCCAGATCTACGGCTGCTTCTGGTTCGAACAGGACTCGGCGCGTAGTGCCATCGATCAGCTCGGGGCCGACAACGTCCTCTACGAGACCGACTACCCGCATCCGACGTCGATGTCTCCCGGCCCGGCCTCCGACGCGGAGCGCCCCGACGACTACCTCCGGCGCAATTTCGCGCACCTGTCCGAGGCGGATGCCCGCAAGATCCTGCACGACAACGCGGCGGCTCTGTACAACCTGGACTGAGCACCGGTCCTCGTCGTTTCGGCGGCGGGCGCAACGGCCCGCCGCCGAAACGACGGCCCGTCCCGTGAGCAGCCACCCTGTGAGTGATCCCAATCTCGTGGATTCTGGACTGTGACGCAAATCTCCGTTAATATGCGTATGTTCCTAATGGATGCCTGGTGGGGCTGTGCCTGCCACGCCCGCGGACCGACGAGAACACCGTCCACCCCTCGACAGCCTCAGCCAGTGGAGTAATCATGTCCCCTTCGGAGTTCGAGACCCGCGCCCGGGCCTGGGTCGGCGACGCGGTCGCCCGGCTCGGATTCACGGCCGCCACCGACGACGGATTCGACGTCTCGGTGTTCCACGATCTGAGCACCGACGCCGAGCTCGCCCTGCTCGACCGGCACCGCGCCTGGCAGCGAGAGAAGTTCGCCGCCGGCTACGGGGCCCTGGCGTGGCCCGCAGAATACGGAGGCGCCGACGCCGGGACCGACATCGCCGAAGCGTTCGCCCGGATCGAGAACGAACTGTGCCCGCTTCCTCCGCACGAACTCGTCTCGGTCACCCTGCACCTGATCGCCCCGACCATCCGGCTGCTCGGCACCGAAGACCAGAAGCGGCAATTCCTGCCCGCCATGCTCGGCGGCGAACTGCTGGCCTGCCAGCTGTTCTCCGAGCCCGCCGCCGGATCCGATCTGGCCGACCTCGGTACCCGCGCCGTGCGCGACGGCGACGACTGGATCGTCTCCGGCCAGAAGGTCTGGACGTCCGGCGCCCAGTTCGCCGAATGGGGCGAACTGCTCGCCCGGACGGACCCGGACCAGCCCAAACACGCCGGGATCACCGCGTTCCTCGTCCCGCTCGACGCGCCCGGCGTCGAGGTGCGGCCCATCCGTCAGATGTCCGGCGGCAGCAGCTTCAACGAAGTCTTCCTCGACAATGTCCGGATTCCCGACAGTCATCGCCTCGGCGAAGTCGGGCAGGGCTGGTCGGTGGCCCTGACCACCCTCGCGTTCGAACGCGAGGGAGGTTCCAACACCGCAGGTATCGGTGGGCAGTTCACCCAGCTCGTCGACACCGCCCGCCGGCTCGGGCGCGACACCGACCCGCGCGTCCGCGAGCAGCTCGCCCGGGTGTACCTGCGCCAGCAGCTCGCCACCGTCGACCAGCTGCGGGACCGGCAGGCCCGCGACGGCGGCGCCGCGCCGTCGGCCATCGGCTCGATCCGCAAGATCCAGTGGGTCGACAAGCTCGCGGCCGTCTCGACGGCAGCCCGCACCGTCCTCGGCAGGTCCCTCGTCGCCGACACCGGCGTGCCCGGCACCTACGCGTGGAACGCCCACGTCCTCGGCGCCCCCGGGTACTCCATCGCCGGCGGATCGGACCAGATCCAGCGCAACATCGTCGCCGAACGTCTGCTCGGGTTGCCGGCCGAGCCGCGCGCCGACCGCGGACTGACCTGGCGGGAAGCGCGCTCCCGTACCGGCGCCCACTGAACAGTCCCGGCTAACGCCCCACCCCGTCCGCTGTCCCACCCCGTCCGCTGTCGTGCCGTCGGCACGCACGGCCATCTCCTCCGCCCCGAAATCGCTCTGAAAGGCCGTGTCCCATGAGATTTGCGTCGCTCCGCCGCTCGCTTGCCGGGGTCGGACTCGCCGCGGCGACATTCGCCGTCGCCGCGTGTGGCTCCGGATCCACGACCGAGGTCGCCGCCGAGGATCTCGGCCCCGCCGGCGACGCCGCGTGGGAGCAGGTGATCGACGCCGCCCAGCAGGAAGGGTCCGTCACCTACTTCACCGGTCAGGCCACCGACAACCTGCAGGAGCTCTCGAACCGCTTCGAGTCCGCCTACGGCATCAAGGTCGACATCGTCCGCGACAACGACGCGAACCTCCAGACGAAGCTCGCGGCAGAGGCGGAGACGGGCCGGCACACGGCCGACGTGGTCGCCTCCGCTGCCAAGCCTTGGGTGGATGCGCGACTCGCGGAGGGCTCCTACCTTCCGGTGACCGGCCCCGCGTTCGGCGCGGCCGAGTTCGACCGCGACAAGTTCCTGCGCGACGACACGATCTTCACCTCGTCCGCGGCCGTGCTCACCTACGGCTGGAACACCTCCCGCGTCCCCGAGGGTCTCGACGGCTACGAGGACCTGCTCGACCCGGCGCTCGCCGACGGCAAGGTCGGGGTCATGCTCCCGGTTTCGGCCGCGATCGTCGATTTCTACGACTACCTGAACGACACCGTGTCGCCGGACTTCGTCGAGAAGCTTGCCGCGCAGAAGCCGCGCACCTACCCGGGCGCCCAGGCGATGGGGCAGGCGCTGGCCTCCGGTGAACTCGCCGCGGCCGTCTACACCGTTCCGCTGACCGCGGAGAAGGAAGCGGGCGCCCCCGTCGAGTCCGGGATGCCCGACCCCGTCTTCGGCGCCCCCTTCCACACGGGCGTGTCCGCGAATGCGCCGCACCCCAACGCCGCGCAGTTGTTCGCCAACTTCCTGGTGACGAAGGCCGGCCAGGAAGCGGTCGCGAACCGAGCCGGTGCCGTATTGCCCGGAATCTCGACCGCGGCCACGTCCGCCCAGAACATCTGGGTCAACAGTCGCACCGTCACCGGCGCCGACGTCGAAGCCTTCCGCACCGACTTCGAGCGCCTGTTCGGTTCCAGCCAGTGATGCCGTGCCGGCGGCCCGACCCCTCCGGGCCGCCGGCACCCCCTCCGGCACGACGTGCCGGACACGACGAGAGGAAAGACACCATGAAGGTCGGAGAACGTCTGAAGAGCTCGCGCTGCGGCGCGGAGGTCGTCATCGTGCGCCTCGACGCCGGTATCGACGGACCCCTGTTGTGCGGGGGCGAGCCGATGTCCGCCGACGCCGCCCCCGACTCCGCTCCTGCCGCCGCACCCGGTCTGCTCATCGGCAAGCGCTACGAGGGCGGGGGAGTGGAGGTGCTGTGCGTCAAGCCCGGCGCCGGCCCGCTGGCACTCGGCGACACCGTACTCGGTGAGAAGCAGGCCAAACCCCTCCCGTCCTCGGACTGACCGACAACCACCCGAGCGACACGCCCCACCAGAAAGGCGACACATGATTCTCTCGAGCGCGGTCGGCGCGGAGGACGCGGCGCTGCTCACCGACACGATCCGGGCCGTCCTCGGCAAGGCCGACCCGGCCGACGGCCGAGTCGAACGCGTCTACCGCGACGGTCCCTTCGACCGTGACCTGTGGTCGGTGCTCGGCGCCGAGATCGGGATCGGCGCACTCGCTGTCCCCGAATCGGCTGGGGGGCTGGGGGCCTCGTTCGCCGCGGTCGCCGCAGCCCTCGAACTGCTCGGATCGGAACTGACCCGGATTCCGATGGTCGGCAGTGTCGTCGCGGCCGCCGCGCTCGGCCGGTGCGCCGACCATCCGTACGCGGCCGAACTGCTCGCCGGCCTCGCCGCGGGGCGAACGGTCGTCGCGACCGTCCTCTCCGGCGTTCCGACCCCGGGCGGGCACGGCAGCGCCTTCCGGGTCGACCGGATCGGCAACGACTCGGTGGTCACCGGCAGCGCCGAGTTCGTGCTCGACGGTGATGTCGCGGACACCGTGCTGCTCCACGCCGCCGACGAGAGCGGGACCCTGGGTCTCTACGCCGTCGACCGCGCCGATATCGCCGTGCACCGGATGGAGGCCACCGACCCCACCCGCATTCTGTCGCGTCTCGAGATCGGGGCCGCGCCCGCGACGCTGCTCACCGACCGTCCGGCTCCCGAGACCCTCCGCGATCGCGCTCTCGTCGCCCTCGCCTGCGACAGCCTCGGCGTCGCCCGGGCGTGCCTCGACACCGCCGTCGAGTACGCGAAGAACCGGGTCCAGTTCGGGCGCGTGATCGGCGGATTCCAGGCGATCAAGCACATGCTCGCCGAGGTGGCGGTCGCCGTCGAGCTCGCCGATTCCGCTGTGTCCCATGCTGTCTGGGCCGTCGAGGAGGGGACCGAGCACGAGCTCGCCGAAGCTGCCGCCATCGCCGCGCTCGCCTGCGGTGACGCGGCGGATCTCGCGACCGCCACCAACATCCAGGTACACGGTGGCATCGGCTTCACCTGGGAACACACCGCCCACCTGTACTACCGCCGGGCCCTGACCTCGAGCGTGCTGTGGGGAACCGCCGACGATCACGCGCAACGGTTGTATCTCCTCGCGACCGGCAGCGCCCCCTCCGCCGCCGACGCCCCGACCACCGAACGTCTCCGCGAGCCGGCCTCGGCCCTGTTCGCCACCGAGCCCTGATTCCTGCCGGCCAGAAAGTGAGTCTCCGATGTCCCATGTCTCGATACGCCAGCTGCTGAAGAATTTCGACGGCAAGCCCCCGACGGTGGCCGTCGACCACCTCGACCTCGAGATCGAGGACGGTGAATTCCTGGTGCTGCTCGGCCCGTCCGGCTGCGGCAAGACCACCACCCTGCGGTGCCTGGCCGGACTCGAACAGCCCGCGAGCGGCTCGATCACCCTCGGCGACCAGCTCGTCTTCGACGGCGATCGGGGAGTGAACCTGACCCCCGACAAGCGGTTCATCGGCATGGTGTTCCAGTCGTATGCCCTGTGGCCCCACATGACGGTCCGCAAGAACATCGCGTACCCGCTCAAGTCCCGCAAGCTCACCGATGCGCTCAACAGCGGCCGGGTCGAGGAGACGGCGGCCCTGGTCGACTGCGAACGCCTGCTCGACCGCCTCCCCGCCGAACTGTCCGGCGGCCAGCAGCAGCGTGTCGCGCTCGCCCGCGGGCTCGTCTCGCACCCCGACCTCGTGCTGTTCGACGAGCCGCTGAGCAACCTCGACGCCCGGCTTCGCGACCAGGTCCGGGCCGAACTGCACGACCTGCACCAGCGCAAGCCGTTCACCGCGGTGTTCGTCACCCACGACCAGAGCGAGGCGCTGGCGCTCGGCACCCGTATGGCCATCATGCGCGCCGGGCAGATCGTGCAGATCGGTCCCCCGCGGGAGGTGTTCGAGGAACCCGTCGACGAGTACGTCGCCGGATTCACCGGCATGTCGAACCGGTTGCCGTGCGAGTACGTCGACGGCCGCTGGTACGCCCTCGGCGCCGAGATCTTCGGTATGCAGCCCCCGGCCGGAGCATCGGTGGGATCTTTCGTGATCCGCTTGCGACCGGAGAAGGCGCGCCTCGTCGCCGATGCGGCGGACCTGCGGCACGGCGAGGCCGGTATCGCGGTGCACGTCGACGACGTCGAATACGGCGGCCTGCATCTGGATGTGATGTGTTCGGTGGCGGTCGAGGACTCGGCCCGGCGGCAGTTGCACGCGCGGATCCCGACGCACGACTCGTCGCGGGCGCCGCGGACCGTCTCCCGCGGTGCGGCGATGATTCTCGCGTTCGATCCGATCGACGGCCGCACCTTCGACACCGACGGCCGCGCCCTGGCGCTGCCGCAGCGGGCGCTCACCGGCGCCCTGGCGGGGTGAGGGCCATGGCTGTGGTGACCTTGCCGAGCAACGACATCGGCGAACAGCGTCCGAGTGCCCCGGCCGCGGGAATGCAGAGCGAAGCCGTCCGGTCGGTGGCGCGCCGGTTGGGGGTGGTGGCGTTCGTCGCGCTGCTCGCCTATCTGGTCGTCGTCCCGGTGGTGCGGCTGCAGTCGACTGCGTTCGAGGACGGAGCGGCGGGATACGAACGCGCGTTGGGTCTCGCGCGGCTCGGTGGAATCCTCTGGAACACAGTCGGTCTCGCGTTCGGATCGCTGACGATCGCGATGGTGCTGGGCACGGCGCTGGCGTGGGCCGCGAACCGGCTGCCGCGCCGGCTGGCGCTGCTCGAGATCCTGCCGATCCTGCCGATCGTGATCCCCGCGGTCGCCGCGATCGTCGGGTGGGCGTTCCTGCTCTCACCCCGGCCGGGCTACCTCAACGCGATGCTGCGGAACCTGCCGTGGTGGTCGCACCTGGAGGAAGGCCCGATCGACATCTACTCGATCCAGTGGATCGTCATCATCACCGGATTCTCGCTGAGCTCGTTCGTGTACATGTTCGTCCGGTCCGGATTCGAGAACATCAACTCGGAGATGATCGAGGCGGCGCAGGTGTCGGGCATGCCGGAATGGAAGGTGTTCTTCAAGATCACTCTGCCGTTGTTGCGTCCGACCCTGATCTACGGCGCGGGGGTGGCGCTGCTGCTGGGCCTGGGCCAGTTCACCGGCCCGCTGCTGCTGGGCACCAATACCGGCGTGAGCGTGCTGACGACGGAGATGTACTTCCAGATCAGTGATTCGCCGGCGCAGTTCGCGACCGCCGCGGCCCTCGGGTCGCCGCTGCTGATCGTCGGCATCGTCGTGGTGTTCGCGCAGAAGGCACTGCTGGGCAACCAGCGGCGGTTCGTCACCCACGGCGGTAAGGCGTTCCGGTCGCAGGGGCGCCCGTCGAAGACGGGCGTGGCGATCATCCTGGTGTTCTCGCTGCTCTCGACCGTGCTGCCGATCCTCGCTCTGGTGTTCGTGGCGTTGTCGCGGTACTGGAGCGGCACGATCAGCTTCTCGGCACTGACGTTCGACAACTTCCGCACGATCTTCTCCGGATCCGCGGTCCCCACCGCGATCGGCAACAGCGTGATGTTCTCCCTGATCGCCATGGCGATCGTGCTGCCGCTCGGTTTCGTCGCGGCCAATCTGATCGTCCGCGGGCGCAGCTACCCCGTGCTGCGTGTGGTCGCCGATGTCCTCGTGTCGATACCGCTCGGCGTGCCCGCGGTGATCTTCGGCGCGGCATTCCTGCTCACCTACACCCAGGGACCGCTGGTGCTCTACGGCACGCCGTGGGTGGTGATCCTGGTGTACGTCACGCTGATGCTGCCGTTCGCGACCCGGATGCAGTTGTCGTCGATGCTGGCCCTCGGTGACTCCTACCTCGAGGCCTCCCGGGTGAGCGGCGCCGGATTCGTCGCCACCAACCTGAAGATCCTCCTGCCGCTCATGCGCGGCAGTCTCGGCGGGACCGCGGCTCTGCTGTTCGTGCTGCTCACTCACGAGTTCACCGCGTCGCTGCTGGTTCGGGCCTCACAGACTCAGGTGATGGGCACCATCCTGTTCGAGTACTGGTCCAACGGCGGCTATCCGCTGGTCGCCGCCGTGGCGCTGGTGATGACCGCCGTGACCGCGGTCGGTGTCGCCGCGGCGATGCTCGTCGGTGGAACCGACGCTCTCAGCAAGATGTGATCGCTCTCGCGGCACCGCCCGTGCGTGGTTTCGGTAGTTCCCGCTACCGAAACCACGCACGGACGGGGCGGTGAGGAAACAGGAAGGAATGTGGTGGAGACGATCGAGTATCCGGCGTGGCTGCGCGACGCCGGCGTCGTCGTGACCGGCGCCGGCAACGGGATCGGCCGAGCCCTCGCCCACCGGCTGGCCGAGGCCGGGGCACGGGTCGTCGTCAACGACCTCGACGCCGACGCCTGCGCCGCCGTCGCCCGGGAGATCGGTGGTACCGCCGTCCCCGGTGATGCGGCGGGGGAGACCGGCGTCGCCGAGCTCGTCGCGAGGGCCGTGGACGCACTCGGGACCGTCGATGCGTGGTTCGCGAACGCCGGCGTGGTAGCCGATTCTCCCGACGCCGAGACTGCGTGGGAGACGTCCTGGAACGTCAACGTGATGGGACACGTGCGTGCCGCGCGGGCCCTCGTCCCGGGCTGGATCGAACGCGGGCACGGGCGCTTCGTCGTCACCGCGTCGGCGGCGGGTCTGCTCACCATGCTCGGGTCGGCGCCGTACTCGGTGTCGAAGCACGCGGCCGTCGCGCACGCGGAGTGGCTGTCTGCGACGTATGGAGACAAGGGCGTGATCGTGCAGTGCCTGTGTCCACAGGGGGTCGCGACGGACCTGCTGCCGACCGACACGGCGGGACAGGTGATTTTCGAGACCGGTGTGCTCACACCCGGGCAGGTCGCCGACGAGGTGATGGTGGCCCTGGCCGGGGAGCAGTTCCTGATCCTTCCGCACCCCGAGGTCGCCGAGTACTACGCGGGCCGCGCCGCCGACACCGACCGGTGGTTGCGCGGGATGCGCCGCATCCAACGCCGGATCGACGACGCCGTGCGCGACGAGGCCGCGTCGCCGCTCAGGTGAGCAGCGACCACCCGACACCGCACACCGCGAGTGCCCACAACACGCTGGTGCCGGTGCCGATGATGAACTGCTCGGAGGCCTGCGGCTCGCGCAGTTCCGGATACCGCGCCAGGCCCTTGACGGC
Organism: Rhodococcus zopfii NBRC 100606 = JCM 9919; assembly: GCF_001895025.1. Classification (GTDB taxonomy): domain Bacteria; phylum Actinomycetota; class Actinomycetes; order Mycobacteriales; family Mycobacteriaceae; genus Rhodococcus; species Rhodococcus zopfii. The sequence continues at coordinate 264,599 of NZ_BCXI01000001.1, read as the reverse complement.
CAGGACGATCGCGATGCCTTCGGGCCAGCCGGCCAGCACCGCACCGGCCACCGCGGCGCGTTCGAGGATGCCGATGACGCGACCGCCGCGCAACGGACCCGGTATCGGTGCGCCGCCGCCGGGTCCGGACGCGGCCGGTTCGGGGCCGGCGTCGGGTTGGCGGCGGGCGATGCGGAACGCGGCGAGTACGGCCGGTCCACCGCCCGTGATTGCCGCGAGCATCGTCAGGACGAGGGTGACGGCGTAGTCGAAGCTGTGCACCGCGGTCGTCGCCGACGCGGCCGCGGCCGCCCCGGCCAGCGCCACCGTCGAAAGTACCGGCGCGAGCCAGGCGGGCAGGTCGGGGCGCAGGCTCAGCGCCGGGGCGAGCGCGACCACGGCGAGCAACACCAGCGAGACGACGGTCAACGATCGGCCCTTTCGAGGAGTCGGCGAGCGAGGGTCCGGCCGGATTGTTCGGCCGGCCACCCGGCGGTGTGCAGACGCTGCGACACCGCCTGCTTGCTGATGCCCAGGCGTTGCGCGGCCTGGGCCTGGGGGAGTCCGGCGCGGGCGAGCGCGACCGCTTCCCGTCCCTGAGCGGTGCGGCGCAGCACCAGCGTCGCCAGCAGGGTGAGGGCGGCGTCGGCGTCGGCCGCGGCCGCGGAATCGGTGCCTTCGACGGCGAGATTGCCCGGTGCGTTCTTGGCGCGTTCGACGGCGGTCCGCGCGTGTTCGAAGGCGGGGCCGCGCCCGGCGCGGGTCTGTTCGGGCAGCGGCGTCTCCACCGAGCCGACCCCGATCCCGACACTCCAGTGGCCGCGCCGCACCAGGTCGAGGGCGAGATCCACGACGGTCTCGGCATCGTCCGCGACCGCCTGGACCTCGTCGCCGGCGGTGCGTTCGAACGGGCGCAGCAGGTCGGCGTCGCGCAATTCGTCGAGCAGCGCCGCGACCCGGTCGACATCGCGTCGGCTGCCGCGTTGATCCACCGTCAACACGAACATGGGTCAAGAATGAAGCCTTGACTTCAGGAAATCAAGGTTTGAGACTTGTCGAAGTGTCGTGGTCCGGGTCGACGATCGCGTCGAGAGCGGAACCGGCCGGCGCGGGCAGACGCGCCTCGAGCCACAGTCCCACCACCCCGACCAGCAGGCACACCGCCGTCACGGCCATCAGCGCCGGGTTCGTCCGCCCGGTCAGGGCGTCGCCGAGCAGCACCACCCCGATCGTGCCGGGCAGGATCCCCACGATCGTGGCCAGCGTGTACGGCACGAGCCGCACCGACGAGATCGCGCAGCAGTAGTTCACCACCGAGAACGGCGCCGGCGCGATCAGGCGCAGCGACCCGACCGCGAGCCAGCCGCGCCGGGCGAGCCGCAGATCCACGGCCTTCGCCGCGGGATGTGTCAGATACGACGAGACCGCCCCACGGCCGATCCGCCGCACCAGCAGCAAGGCGAGGACCGCGCTCACCGTGGTCGCGGCGGCCGAAACGGCGATCCCGGTACCCGCGCCGAACAGCACGCCGGCACTGAGCGTGAACATCGTGCGCGGCACGGGCGCGATCGTCACGACGGTGTGGACCAAGAAGAAGACCAGGACGAACATCGGCCCGATCGTCTCCGACCAGCCGCGGATCTCCGCGATCGTCGGGCGCGGAATCAGAACCGCCGCGGCGGCCAGCGCCACCAGAACGACGAGGATGCCGAGGATTCTGCGGTCGTTCAGGAGCCTCGTCACGAGGGTCCACGATACCCGGGGCCGGGGGATGGGCCGGTGCCTGCGAGTGGCGGAGGAGCAACCGGTAGATTTCCCTGCGGCAACGCCGTTAACGATCGCTAGGAAAACTGTGGTGATCCCCACAATAGCCCCGGCGTGTGTGCGGCTAGCATCACACGAGAACCCGCCTAAGGTATCCACGGCCCCCACAGGCCCGAGAACCTGCATCACACCGAGCCTGCACCACACCCCGCAGCGTAGGAGAGGAACCGCACGTGTCATTAGCTGCAGAAGCCGAGGACGCCGCACGCGCGTATGCGCAGTGGCAGAACGCGGTGGCGGGCGTGCTCGCGAAGTCCCGCCGCGTCGAGCCCGCCGAACTCGGACCGGAGCCGCAGCGACTGCTCGAGACCACCACGTACGACGACGTCACCGTCAACCCCCTCTACGGGGTTCGCGACGAGCGCCCCGAGGCGCCGCTGCCCGGTGAGTTCCCGTACGTGCGCGGCACCTCGGCGACCCGCGACGTCAACGCGGGCTGGCTCGTGTCCGCCCGGTTCGGCGGCACCGACGCCGCAGCCGCCAACGAGCGGATCCTCGCGGCCCTCGAGAACGGCGTCAGCGCGCTCTGGCTGCAGGTCGGCGCCGAGGGACTGCCCGTCGATGCCCTCGCGGCCACGCTGGACCGGGTGCTGCTCGATCTCGCGCCGGTCACCCTCGACGCCGGCGCCGACACCGCCGCGGCCGCCGACGCGCTGTACGCGCTGCTCGACTCCCGCCCCGATGTCGCCGACCGCGCCGCCGTGCGCATCGCCCTCGGCGCCGCTCCGCTGACCAGCGCGTTCTCCGGTCGCGCCGACGTCTCCGTCGCCGACGCGATCGCCCTCGCGGGCGCCGCCTCCGATCGCGCCGAGACCGTCCGAGCCCTCACCGTCGACGGCACCGCGTTCCACAACGCGGGCGCGTCCGACGCCGAGGAACTCGGCGCCGCGATCGCCGCCGGCCTCGAGTACCTGCGCGAACTGGTCACCGCCGGACGGACCGCCGGCCGCGCACTCGATCAGGTCGAGTTCCGCCTCGCGGCCACCGACGACCAGTTCCAGACCATCGCCAAGTTCCGCGCCGGCCGTCAGCTCTGGGCGCGTATCGCCCAGGTCGTCGGCGCCGCCGGCGAGGGCAACGCCCCGCAGCACGCCGTCACCTCCGCCGCGATGATGACCCAGCGCGATCCGTGGGTGAACATGCTGCGCACCACCCTCGCCGCGTTCGGCGCCGGCGTCGGCGGCGCGGACTCGGTCACCGTCCTGCCGTTCGACGTGGCCCTGCCCGCCGGTGCGCTCGAGGTGTCCGAGGCGTTCTCCGAGCGCATCGCCCGCAACACCCAGCTGCTGCTGCTCGAGGAGTCCAACCTCGGCCGCGTCCTCGACCCGGGTGCGGGCTCCTGGTACGTCGAGGAGCTCACCGCGCAGGTCGCCGGCAAGGCCTGGGAGTTCTTCCAGCAGATCGAGGCGGCCGGCGGCTACCGCGCCGCGCTCGATGCCGGGTTGATCTCCGAACGCATCGCCGCGACCCGCGCCCGCCGCGACACCGACATCGCGCACCGGCGCACCTCGGTGACCGGCGTCAACGAGTTCCCGAATCTCGGGGAGGCGCCGCTGCCCGCCGCCGTCGCCGACTCCGGTGCGTTCGCGGCCCGCTACGCCGCACCGTTCGAGGCCCTGCGCGACCGCTCGGACGTGTACCTCGCCGCCCACGGCACCCGCCCGACGGTGCTGCTGGCCCCGCTCGGCCCCGTCGCCGAGCACAATGTCCGCTCGACCTTCGCGGTGAATCTCCTCGCCGCGGGCGGCATCGAGGCCGTCAACCCCGGCCCGCTGGCGCTCGACACCATCGCGCAGGCCGTCGCCGATTCGGGGGCGACCGTCGCCGTCCTGTGCGGAACCGACAAGCGGTACGGCGCGGACGCCGGCCCCGCGGTCGCCGCGCTGCGCGCCGCGGGGATCTCCACCGTCCTGCTCGCGGGACCGGAGAAGGCCGTCGGTGACGCGGAGGGCGAGGCGCGGCCGGACGGGTTCCTCACCGCCAAGATCGACGCGATCGCCGCGCTGACCGACCTGCTGAACACCCTGGGAGCGTAAGTGAGCATCGAACACCAGATCGGCAGCTTCGCCGAGGTCCCGTTGACGGATCCGGCGTCGCCGGCCCCGTCCGCGCCGACGCCGGAGCAGGCCGCCGCGCTCGTCGAATCCGTGGCGACCGCGAACAACTACACCGTCGACGACGTGGTGTGGTCGACGCCCGAGGGCATCGACGTCAAGCCCGTCTACACCAAGGCCGACCGCGACGCCGTCGAGGCCGAGGGCTACCCGCTGGCCAGCTACCCCGGCATCGAGCCGTTCGTGCGCGGCCCGTACCCGACCATGTACGTCAACCAGCCGTGGACCATCCGCCAGTACGCCGGGTTCTCCACCGCCGCCGAGTCCAACGCCTTCTACCGCCGCAATCTCGCGGCGGGCCAGAAGGGCCTGTCGGTGGCGTTCGACCTGGCCACGCACCGCGGCTACGACTCGGACCATCCGCGCGTGCAGGGTGACGTCGGCATGGCCGGTGTCGCGATCGACTCGATCCTGGACATGCGTCAGCTCTTCGACGGTATCGACCTGTCGCAGGTGTCGGTGTCGATGACGATGAACGGCGCGGTGCTGCCGATCCTCGCGCTGTACGTCGTGGCCGCCGAGGAACAGGGCGTCACCCCCGAGCAGCTGGCCGGAACCATTCAGAACGACATTCTGAAGGAGTTCATGGTCCGCAACACGTACATCTACCCGCCGAAGCCGTCGATGCGGATCATCTCCGACATCTTCGCGTACACGTCGGCGAAGATGCCGCGGTTCAACTCCATCTCGATCTCCGGCTACCACATCCAGGAAGCCGGAGCGACCGCCGACCTCGAACTCGCCTACACGCTCGCCGACGGCATCGAGTACATCCGCGCCGGCCTCGACGCGGGCATGGACATCGACAAGTTCGCGCCGCGCCTGTCGTTCTTCTGGGCCATCGGCATGAACTTCTACATGGAGATCGCGAAGATGCGGGCCGGGCGCCTGCTGTGGAGCGAACTCGTCGAGAAGTTCTCCCCGAAGTCCGCGAAGTCGAAGTCGCTGCGCACCCACTCGCAGACCTCCGGCTGGTCGCTCACCGCGCAGGACGTGTTCAACAACGTCGCGCGCACCTGCGTCGAGGCGATGGCCGCGACCCAGGGCCACACCCAGTCGCTGCACACCAACGCGCTCGACGAGGCGCTCGCGCTGCCGACGGACTTCTCCGCGCGCATCGCCCGCAACACCCAGCTGCTGCTGCAGCAGGAGTCCGGCACGACCCGGCCGATCGACCCGTGGGGCGGCTCCTACTACGTCGAGTGGCTCACCCACGAGCTCGCCAACCGGGCCCGCGCCCACATCGCCGAGGTCGAGGAGGCCGGCGGCATGGCGCAGGCCATCTCCGAGGGCATCCCCAAGCTGCGCATCGAGGAGGCCGCGGCCCGCACCCAGGCGCGCATCGACTCCGGCCGCCAGCCGGTGATCGGCGTCAACAAGTACCAGGTCGACGAGGACCAGCAGATCGAGGTCCTCAAGGTCGAGAACTCGAAGGTGCGGGCCGAGCAGATCGCCAAACTCGAGCAGTTGCGCGCCGACCGCGACGAGGAGGCCACCCGCGCCGCGCTCGCCGCGCTGACCCGTGCGGCCGCCTCCACCGAGGCCGGGGCGAGCGGAGCGGCGGGGGGTGTCTCGTTGGAGAACAACCTGCTGGCGTTGGCGATCGACGCCGCGCGCGCGAAGGCCACCGTCGGCGAGATCTCCGACGCGCTCGAAGAGGTCTACGGACGGCACCAGGCCGAGATCCGCACCATCAGCGGTGTGTACCGGGACGAGGCCGGAAAGGCGGGCAACATCAGCACGGCAACCGAGCTCGTCGCCAAGTTCGAGCAGGCCGAGGGGCGTCGTCCGCGCATCCTGGTCGCGAAGATGGGCCAGGACGGCCACGACCGAGGCCAGAAGGTGATCTCCACGGCCTTCGCCGACCTCGGCTTCGACGTCGACGTGGGACCGCTGTTCCAGACCCCCGAAGAGGTCGCCAACCAGGCGGCCGACAACGATGTGCACGTCATCGGCGTGTCGTCGTTGGCCGCGGGACACCTCACGCTGGTGCCCGCGCTTCGGGAGGCGCTCGCGGAGGTGGGCCGCCCCGACATCATGATCGTGGTCGGCGGCGTCATCCCTCCGGGCGACTTCGACGAGCTGTACCAGGGCGGCGCCGCGGCGATCTTCCCGCCCGGCACCGTCATCGCCGACGCGGCCGTGGGCCTGCTCGGCAAGCTTTCCGAGCAGCTCGGCCACGACGCGGAGGCCTGATCGGAATGGGCCGACCCCCGGTCGATCTCGATGTGCTCGAACAGGACGTGCTCGCCAATCGGCGGGCCGGCCTGGCCAAGGCCATCACCCTGGTCGAGTCCACCCGCGACGACCATCGGGAGCAGGCGCAGCAGTTGCTGCTGCGCCTGCTCCCGAAGGCGGGCAACGCGATTCGTGTCGGTATCACCGGTGTTCCCGGTGTCGGAAAGTCGACGTTCATCGACTCGCTCGGCATGTACCTGCTCGGCAAGGGGCACCGGGTCGCGGTGCTCGCGGTCGATCCGTCGTCGACCCGGACCGGCGGTTCGATCCTCGGTGACAAGACGCGGATGGCGCGGCTGTCCGTCGAACGCGACGCCTACATCCGGCCGTCCCCGACCGCCGGCACGCTCGGCGGTGTCGCCAAGGCGACCCGCGAAACGATGGTGCTGCTCGAAGCTGCCGGTTTCGATGTGATCCTCGTCGAAACCGTCGGTGTCGGCCAGTCCGAGGTGACCGTCGCGAACATGGTGGACTGCTTCACGTTCCTGACCCTCGCCCGCACCGGCGACCAGTTGCAGGGCATCAAGAAAGGTGTGCTCGAGCTCGCCGATCTCGTCGCGGTGAACAAGGCGGACGGCAATTTCGAACGCGATGCGCGGGTCGCCGCCCGTGAACTGTCGGGTGCGATGCGTCTGGTGCACGGGCACGACGCCCTGTGGAAGCCTCCGGTCATCACGATGAGCGGTCTCGAAGGCATCGGCCTGGACACCTTCTGGGACACCGTCCTGAAACACCGCGAGGTGCTCACCGAGGCCGGGCAGTTCGAGGAGAACCGCCGCCGCCAACAGGTCGACTGGACGTGGACGATGGTGCACGACCAGCTGCTGCGCCGCCTCGAAACGAATCCGCGGGTCAGGGCGATCCGCGACGACGTCGAGTCGGGTGTGCGGGACGGTTCGCTCACCGCGGCGCTGGCCGCACAGCGGCTGCTCGCCGCATTCGACGGCTCCGAATGACGACACGTCCGGCCGCGACCGCTGCTTCGGTGGCGTTCGCGGCCGTCGCCGTCGCGCATCTCGTCGCACAGCTGGTGGCACCGGAATCGTCCTTCACGGACATCTCGCAGTGGTTCGCCATGCCGCTGCTCGCGGCCGCGCTGGCCGCCTCTGCCCCGCCGCCCCGCACCCGGCTGGTGGGCCTCGTTCTCGTCGCGCTCGGGTTCTCGTGGCTGGGGGACACCGCACCCGACCTGTTCGACGGAGACGCCTCGTTCCTGGTGATGGTCGGGTTCTTCCTGTGCGCCCAGGTCGTCTACATCGTGGCGTTCGTGCCGTACCGGGCGGGGAGCATTCTGCACAGGCGCCGCTGGGCGCTGGTGATTCCGGTGGTTGCCGTCGCCGCGCTGATCGTGGCGTGCGCGCCGGGCGCCGGTGTGCTGCTCGTCCCGGTCGTGGTGTACGGGCTGCTGCTCGCCACCATGGCGGTGCTCGCCACGGGGGTGTCCCCGGTCGTCGCGACCGGCGCGGTGCTGTTCGTCGTCTCGGACGCCCTGATCGCCCTCGGGGCGTTCACCGCGCTGGCCGTCCCCGGTTTCGCGATCATGGCCACCTACCTCGCGGCCCAGGCGCTCATCGCGGTCGGTGCCCGCGCGGTCGCCGAGCCGATGCTGTCGAGCCCCGACCGGGCCGCGGCCTCCTGAACTGGTCGCGAACCGGCCGGGACGGCGGTCAGAGTCCGATCAGTTCCTTCGCGACGGCGACCGCGGCGGGTCCGTCGAGAGCCGGACGGTCGCCCCACCGGCCGCCGATGACCGTCACCGAGACCTCGGGCAGAGTCACCGTGGTCACGGCGACGGAGGCGACGGCGACCTCCTGGTCGAGGGTGTAGGCGACGCCACCGGCGTTCTCGATGTCGGCGTCGGCGATCACCGTCAGCCCGGACCCACCCATCTCCTCGGCCGAGTACACGATGCCGGTGCCGGGTTCGAGGGTGACCCCGACCGTGCGGATCTCGTCGAGGTCGGTCGCCGAATCGGGGGTTTCCCACTCGCAGTAGGCGCCGTTCTCGCCGGCCTCGCTCGCGGAGCCGGCCTGCAGGCCGTCGATGTAGTCGGCGACATACGGTTCGATCTCGGCGCAGCTCGAGAAGCGCGCAAGGAGGTCGTCGTCGAGGGTGTCGGGGGTGAACTCCGCGGCCGGATCCGACGACGCGGACTCGGAGGACGAGTCCTCGGCGGAACAGGCGGGCAGCAGCAGCGCACAGGCAAGTGCGACGGGGGCGGCGAGAAGTCGAGTTCGAATCACCGCTGCATGCTATAGGCCGCGCACCGGCCGGTTGATCTTGGTCTCCTTTGCCGGGATTGCCCGCGATCGTCGCAGGTCAGCAGCTACCGCACGCGTGTGGGCGGAGGTGTCGGCCAGCACGGGGGATCACCGCCCCAGGGGCGCGCCGGAAACGGATGATCGGCGTAGTCGGCGACGGCGGGCCGAGCCGCCGTGACCGCACCGTGGATCGCGACGGTGGCCTCACCCGGGGCGACGGGCAGCGGCGGGTCCGGCCGGCGACCGGGCGCGCCGAGCAGCCACGAGCCCGTGCGGGCCAGCGACACCGTGACGTCCCGCCCGACACCGTCACCGATCGCACAGGCGTCGAGGACGCCGGCGGCAAGGAGGTACCCCGATGCGTGATCGAGCGCCTGCGCCGGCAGCGCGCCCGGCCCGTCACCCCCGGACTCGACGACCGCGATTCCGGAAGCGGCCTGCACGATCGAATCGAAACCCCGGCGGCCGGACCACGGCCCCGTCCGGCCCCACGCGCACACCCGGCCCCGGAGCAGGCCCGGACGGATCGCGCCGATGTCGCCGATCAGCGCCTCGAGCGCACCCGGCCGATACCCGCCGAGCAGGATGTCGGCGTCCGCGAGCAGCGCGCGGAAGGTCGCCGCGTCCCGGCGGTCGCGCAGATCCAGCAGCGCACTGTGCTTCCCCTGGCCGTTCTCGAGGTGCTGCCACGCGATCTCGGGTAGGTGCGGCGGGTCGATCCGCAGCACCGTCGCGCCGAGCAGCGCCAGCGCCCGGGAGGCCACCGGACCGGCGATGACCCGGGTCGTGTCCAGCACGCGCACACCGGCGAGCGGCGCCGCCGCGGTCGCCGCCGTCCCGGCCGGGCGCCCGGAATCGGGCCGGGCAGTCACCGCGACGAGGGGTTCGGCGGCCACCGCGCATCCCGCCGCCGATGCCCGCCACTGCGCCTCGCTGCGCACCTGCACCGCGATCGCGTCGTGCGCGACCGCGGCGGCCTCGACCTCGGCGGCGTCGAGACCGCAGAGTCGCTCTACCACCTCGTGGCGGCTCGCGTCGGCGGGAACGTTCAGGGCCCGCAGCAGCCGTGACCGGTGGTGCGGATAGTTCGCGTGCGTGCGCACCCACCCGTCACGAACCCGGAAGAACCCCGACAGGTCGGCGAAACCGTCGACCGGTGTCCCCGACAACCGGAGCATCCGATCGCCGGAGAACGACGCGGCGATCCGCTCCGGGTCCAGGCGAATCGGGCGGGAAGGTACCCCGGCCGCGGCCCGAACCCGGTTCGCGGCCTGCGCGAACACCGCGACCGCGCCCGCGGCGAGCGCGAACACCGGCAGCCGTGCCGAGAGCAGCGCCCCCGGAGCGGGACACTCGACGTCACCGGCGGGTGCGGCATCGAGCCCTGCACCGGCGAGCGCCTTTGCGTAGTCGTGCGGGAGCCTCGAGTCGGACACCGTCACACCCGCTCCAATCTGTCGAACGACGCGAGGTCAGGCGCGAGGCGAGCGGTGCCGTTCAGACGCGTTCTTCGCGCAGGGCGGGCGAGGTCGGGACGGTGATCCGCTCGAGCGACCCGGCGGACTCGGCGCGGGTGAGGCGCGAGCGCCGCCACGAGACGGAGAGCAACGCGATCCAGCCGGCCACGATCAGCAGATACACCAGCATCGCGACGGTGCCGGTGACGTCGAACGACTTGAACAGCTTCTGCGCATTGGTGATGACGATGATGCCGCCGACCGCGGTGCCGAGCAGCGTCGCCGGAACACGGCTGACCAGCCACGCGGCCAGCGGTGCCGCGAGCGCGCCGCCGAGCGCCAGCCCGGCGACGACGAGCAGGTTGCCCACCGACTCGCGACCGAGACCGATCACGAAGCCGACGCTGGCCGCGACCGCAACCATGAACTCCGACGCGCTGACCGAGCCGATGACGGTCCGCGGTGCCGTCTTACCGCGCGAGAGCAGCGTGCTGGTGGTGATTGGCCCCCATCCGCCGCCGCCGCTGGCGTCGACGAATCCGCCGAAGAACCCGAGCGGTGACAGGAACTTCGCGGTGTGCGGGGAGGTGCGGGCATGCGCGACCGCCGGCGGCCGCACCGAGAACCGCAACGCCACGTACACGCCGATCGCCAGCAGGATCCCCGCGGTGACCGGGGCCGCGGCCTCGGTGGACAGGCTCGACAGCACCGTCGCGCCGAGGAACGCGCCGATCGCGCCGGGCACGCCGAGCTTCGCGACGACCTTCCAGTCGATGTTGCGGAACTTCCAGTGCGAGATGCCCGAGACCAGGGTGGTGCCGACCTCCGCCAGGTGCACGGCCGCGCTGGCGTGTGCCGCACCCACCCCGCTGAAGATCAACAAGGTGGTGGCGGTGACGCCGAAGGCCATGCCGAGTGCGCCATCGACGAGCTGCGCGCCGACACCGACGAGAGTGAAGATCAACAAATTGAACAAGGCATGCTCCGACCGCGAACGTGGGTTACCGAAGGGGAATGGGAGCGGACAGACCGCTCAGCAACACACCTGGGAACAACACGCGCCGTCGAAGCAGGCACCACGACGAGTCGGCCAGAACGGCATCAGCGCAAGCACGGTGGCCGGTGCGGCCTCGATGCTCGTCGTCTGCACGGCTGGCGTCCTTCGTCGTCGGTGTCGCCGAGACACGGCGACCGGTCGAGCATAGCCCGATCCGCGGCGGGACGACACCTCCGGCCCGTGGAGCGTCGTCCCGCCGGACCGTCACGGAAGCCGGCGTGTCGTGATCTCGAAACCGGCCGCCCGCAGCCGTTCGGTGAGCACATCGCCGAACGCGACCGCCGGAGTGAGCACCCCTCCACCGGCATGCAGTGCGGAACCGCCGACCGCCAGCGAGAGCGCGGATTCGCCGAGCATCACCGCGGTCGCCTTGTAACCGGGATCACCCTGCGCCGCGAACCGGGTGGTGTACCGGGCGCCGCTTGTGGTCGTGGTGTACAGGTCGATCGTGAAGAACCCGCGGTCGCGAGTGGCTTCCGACGGACCCTCGCCCGGCGCGGGCAGCACCTTGTCGAGCAGGAACCGCGTGGGCGGGAACGACAAGCCCAGCACCAGCGCACCGAGGCCCGCCGCGACACCCCCGGCCAGCACCGGCGACACCGGCGACGTGCCGACATCCATGACCTCGCGGTACCGGAAGGATTTTCCGTAGTCCCATCCGGTCAGGGCGTTGCTCCGGCGCACGATCCGGGTGTTGTACGACGCCATGACGAACGGTGCCTTCCACCCGGACAGCTCCGGGGCGATGGTCTTGCCGTCGACGAGCGCGAGATCGTTCTGCCGCCCCAGCTGCGGCTCCCGCCCCCGATCGGGACTCAGCGAGTAGGGCTGCGCCGCGACCTTCCGCAGCGCGGGATCCTTGCGCACCGCGTCGAGTTGAGTGCGTAGCGAGTCGATGGTGCCGCCGCTGATACCGCCGCGGAACGCGGTGACCACCAGGGTGGTGTCGGTGAGCTCACCCGCGTCGTCGGCCTGCGCCGCGCGATAGAGCGCATGCACCCCCAGGTCGGAGGGGATCGAGTCGAAGCCGCACGAGTGCACGATCCGGGCCCCGGTCCGGTGCGCGAGCTCGTCGAACCGGTCGATGCTCTCGCGGTGGAACAGCACCTCGCCGGTGAGGTCGACGTAGTCGGTGCCAGCCTCGGCACACGCCTGCACGAGGGGCAACCCGAATTTCGCGTAGGGGCCGACGGTGGTGAGCACGACCCGCGTCGCGGCGGCCAACGTGGCGAGGGACTCGGGGTTTCCGGCGTCGGCCTCGATCAGCGGCCAGTCCGCGGCCGTGCCGCCGAGTTCCGCGCGGACCTTCTCGAGGCGGCTGCGGGATCGCCCGGCCAGGGCGACCTTCAGGCCGGAGGGCAGATGTTCGGCCAGGTAGGCGGCGGTGAGCCGACCGACGAACCCGGTGGCTCCGTAGACGACGATGTCGAGTTCGCGTGGGACAGCAGTCATGGCGCCCACCCTACTGTCGGGTAACCCCGGATGCGACGGAACTCACACGACGCGCACGTCGCCACAGGCCCACCCAGGACACGAGAACGCAGGCCGCGACGAGCGCGCGGACCAGACCGAGCGCGGAATCCGGATAGATCACTCCGGTCAGATAATGGTCGATGAATCCCGACGGCGGCAATCCCGCCGCGCCGGCGCGATGACGCGCCCAGTTCTCGGTGTCGGTGAGCGGGCATTCGAATCCGACGACCACCGACCCGAGCCCCCACGCGACCGCGAAACCGTGCAGCACGATCGTGCGCGGCCACCGCCACGCCAGGAATCCACCGAACGCGACGTACAGCAGAAAGAGCATGTGTGCAACCGCGATACCGTCGGCCAGCACGCGATAGGGCATGCCTCCAGGGTAGGGCGGCTACTGCTCGTCGGGATCCTTGACGACGAGAACCGGCACCGGAACCTCGATCACCAATCTCTGCAGCGGCCGTTCGAGCAGGAACTTGCCGAGCGCGTTGCGACCCCGGCTGCCGACCACGACCCGCGCGGCGCCGCTGTCGGTGGCAAGGCCGACGAGGGTGCCCACCGCGTCACCGTCGTGCACGGCCGTGCGCACCTGCCAGCCGTCGTCGCCGGCGATCCGCCGCACCGCGGTGCGTACCGATTCGACTTCCGCTTCGGCAGCCGCACCGTCGTCGTCGAGCACATGCAGAACCAACAGATCCTCGTGGTGACGGTGGGCCTCGTCGACGGCGGCGACGAGTGCGGCGCGGCCCTCGGGGGAATCGGCGTGAACGACTGCGACGGTCATGATGATGCTCCTGGCGACTCGACGGAACTGCCTCCAGTATCCCGGCACAGACCCGAAGAAGCAGGGTGGAGAGGGTGTGTAACCCGTCTCGACCTGCTCTTTCGTGTCAGGTGCGTCTCAGTCGTGGCTCACCACGGCATCCTTGTCGTGGCTCACCACGGTGCCGGCTTGTAGTCCTTCAGGAAACAGCCGTACAGGTCCACCCCGGCCTCGCCCTGCACGATCGGGTCGTACACCCGGGCGGCGCCGTCCACGAGGTCGAGCGGCGCGTGGAAGCCCTCCTCGGCCAGACGCATCTTGGTGTGATGCGGTCGCTCGTCGGTGATCCACCCCGTGTCCACCGCGGTCATGAGGATCCCGTCGGTGAGCATCTCCTCCGCACTGGTGCGGGTGAGCATGTTCAGCGCGGCCTTGGCCATGTTGGTGTGCGGGTGGCCGGCGCCCTTGTAGCGGCGGCCCGCGAACTGCCCTTCCATCGCCGAGACGTTCACCACGTACTTGCGCCGCGCGGCTGCCGCGGCCATCGCCGGGCGCAGCCGGTTGACCAGAATGAACGGCGCCACCGAGTTGCAGAGCTGCACCTCGAGCAGCTCGAGGGGCTCGACCTCGCCGACCGTCTGCACCCAGCTGTTGGTGTGCACGAGGTCCGGCAGCAACCCGCCCGCGTCCACCGCGACCCCCGCCGCGATCCGCTCCGGCGTTGCGGACCCGGCGACCATCGCCAGCGCCGTCACCGACTCCGGCGTCAGGGCGTGTGCGGCAAGCTCGGTGGGCAGCGACCCCGCCAGCGCCGCCGGATGGGCATCCGACGGCTTGCCGAAGGTGATCATCTCCGGTCGGGGACCCGCCGGCAGCGGCCCCGATTCGGCATCGGCCAGCGCCGAATAGGCGCCGGGGGAGCGGCGCACCGTCTGCGCGGCGTTGTTGATGAGAATGTCCAGCGGCCCCTGCGCGGCGACGTCGTCGGCGAGGGCGACCACCTGTGCGGGATCGCGCAGGTCGATCCCGACGATCCGCAGCCGGTGGATCCAGTCGGCGCTGTCCTCCATCGCCGAGAACCGGCGGATCGCGTCGTGCGGAAACCGGGTGGTGACGGTCGTGTGCGCGCCGTCGCGCAGCAGTCGCAACGCGATGTACATGCCGATCTTGGCGCGACCGCCGGTGAGCAGGGCCCGCCTGCCCGACAGGTCGGTGCGGGCGTCCCGCTTCGCGTGGTTCTCGGCCGCGCAGTCCGGGCACAGCTGGTGATAGAACGCGTCGACCCGGGTGTACTTGTCCTTGCACACGTAGCAGTGCCGAGGACGCAGCAGGGTGCCCGCGGACGCGCCGCGCGTCGTCGACGTCAGCGTCAGCCCGGCGGTTTCGTCGTCGATACGGGTCGGCGACCCGGTCGCGGTCGCCGACAGCACCTCGCGGTCGGCCTCGACCTTCCGGGTGCGTGCCTCGTTGCGGCGCAGCCGCTTGAACTTCTTGAACATGTGGCCGGCGGCCCGCTGCACGGCGATCGCGTCGGGATCGCCGGCGTCCAGGCCGGCCGCGAGATCGAGAACCCTCAAGCAGGTTTCGAGCTCGGCGGGGTCGATTGCGCGCGGCGGGACGGCGGCGGCCTCCGCGGCCGGAGTGTCGCAGTGGGAGTTCATGAACCTTTTCCGATGTCGTGCTGTAGCAATGAATGGTATCGGGCGCAGGAGGTGCGTCCGTCCACACACCCGAGGAGCACCCGGATCATGAGCGCCGCCAAGAAGAAGTTCGCCGACCTTGCCCCGTGGCAGAAGACCGCGGTCCTCACGCTTGCGAGCGTGCAGCTGTCGCTGGCGGCGACGGCGTGGGCGGACCTCGCCACGCGTCCCGCCGAGAAGGTCAACGGCAGCAAGGGCAAGTGGGCGCTGATCACCCTGATCAACTTCGTGGGCCCGATCTGGTACTTCCGGAAGGGTCGCCGCGCCTGATCACATGTTCTGTGTGGGTTTGTGTTCGCCCAGCGGACACAAACCCACACAGAACCGAAACGAAAACGAGGTCACGACCCTGTCGGGTTTGTGACCTCGCAAATGTCAGTTCCGGGAACTGTCGGAGTGTCCGAGGGGGGACTTGAACCCCCACGTCCGTTAATAGGACACTAGCACCTCAAGCTAGCGCGTCTGCCATTCCGCCACTCGGACCGGATGTGCTTGGACATGCCGGTAGCTCCCGCTCCCGCGGGCGCTGACGAGAACAGTAGCGTATGGAAGCGCGATTCCCCAATTCGTGCGCTGGCATCGTTCTGCCCCGGGGTCTCGTGCGCGTTTCCGGCTGCTCCCGCCACCGGAAACGCGCACGGCAGGGGCGGTGACGACAACGGCGAAGGCCCCGAACCTGTCGGTTCGGGGCCTTCGCCGTCTGTCTCAACTCAGAGTGTCCGAGGGGGGACTTGAACCCCCACGTCCGTTAATAGGACACTAGCACCTCAAGCTAGCGCGTCTGCCATTCCGCCACTCGGACTGAATTGTTCGCACCCGCTTCCGTGGGTGCTGTGAAAGAGTAACCCACTGCGTCCACGCGCCCAAATCGCCCCCTTCACCTGCACAGATGCGAACCCACGGTGGTAGACATTCAGGCATGGCCGAACACGTGAGTGCCCATATTCCGTCCCGAGCCGAGAACGAGGTCGTCGACCTCGTCTCCCAGCTCATCCGGTTCGACACCTCGAACACCGGCGACCCGGCGACCACCCGCGGCGAACGTGCCTGTGCGGAGTGGGTCGCGGCGCAGCTCGAGGAAGTGGGCTACGAAACCGTGTATGTCGAGTCCGGGCAGCCGGGGCGCGGCAACGTGTTCGCGCGGCTGGCCGGTGCCGACCGCAGCCGCGGCGCCCTCATGCTGCACGGCCACCTCGACGTCGTGCCCGCCGAACCCGCCGACTGGAGCGTGCACCCGTTCTCCGGTGCCGTCGAGGACGGCTACGTGTGGGGTCGCGGCGCCGTCGACATGAAGGACATGGTCGGCATGATGCTGGCCGTGGCGCGCCGATTCAAGGCCGAGAACATCGTCCCGCCCCGCGACCTGGTGTTCGCGTTCGTCGCCGACGAGGAAGCCGGCGGCACCTGGGGCTGCCAATGGCTCGTGAAGCATCGTCCCGACCTGTTCGAGGGCATCACCGAAGCGGTCGGGGAGGTCGGCGGCTTCTCGCTGACCCTGCCCCGACGCGACGGGGGAGAACGCCGCTTCTACCTCGTCGAGACCGCCGAGAAGGGCCTGGGCTGGATGCGGCTGACCGCCAAGGGTCGCGCCGGGCACGGTTCGTTCCTGCACGAGGAAAACGCGGTGACGATCCTGTCGCAGGCCGTCGCGCGGCTCGGCAGTCACACCTTCCCGCTCGTGATCTCCGATTCGGTCGCCGAGTTCCTCGCCGCGGCCTCGGAGGAAACCGGCCTCGACTTCGACCCGATGTCCCCGGACATCGAAGGCACCCTCGCCAAACTCGGCTCCATCGCCCGCATCATCGGCGCGACCTTCCGCGACACCGCCAACCCGACGATGCTGCAGGCCGGTTACAAGGCCAACGTCATCCCGCAGACCGCGCAGGCCATCGTCGATTGCCGCATCCTGCCCGGCCGGCTCGCCGAATTCGAACGCACCGTCGACGAACTGATCGGTCCCGACGTGACCCGGGATTGGATCACGAGCCTCGACTCGTACGAGACGAGCTTCGACGGCGATCTCGTCGATGCGATGAACGCGGCGATCCTCGCGCACGATCCGCTGGGCCGGACCGTGCCGTACATGCTCTCCGCGGGCACCGACGCCAAGGCGTTCGCCAAGCTCGGCATCCGGTGCTTCGGGTTCGCGCCCCTGCAGTTGCCGCCGGATCTCGACTTCGCGGCGCTGTTCCACGGCGTCGACGAGCGTGTCCCGGTCGAGGCTCTGCGATTCGGGACCCGCGTCATGGAACACTTCCTGTTGCATTCCTGAAGATCCGCCCCCACGAGGAAAGGACCCCCGATGGCGTTCGATTACGACCCGTACGAGTTTCTGCCGAAGCTGCCCACGTTCCAGGTGACCAGCGAGGACTTCGCCGAAGGCGAGGAGTGGAAACTCGCGCAGGCCAGCGGCGCGTTCGGGATCCCCGGCGGGGGCGACGTGTCCCCGCAGCTGTCGTGGTCCGGGTTCCCCGCGGAGACGAAGAGCTTCGCGGTGACCGTGTTCGATCCCGACGCCCCGACCGCGTCGGGCTTCTGGCACTGGGCTGTCGCGAACATCCCCGCGACCGTGACGGACCTGCCGGCCGGTGCGGGCAGCGCCGGTGGTGAGGGACTGCCCGCCGAGGCGGTCACGCTGCGCCACGACGGCGGCGGCCCCGGCTTCATCGGTGCCGCCCCGCCGGCCGGTCACGGCCACCACCGCTACATCGTCGCCGTCCACGCCCTCGACGTCGAGACGATCGACGGGCTTACCGCCGACTCCAGCCCGGCGTTCCTCGGTTTCAACGTGTTCGGGCACGCCATCGCTCGCGCGTTGCTGACGGGTACCTACGAGGTGAAATAGGCATCGGCGTCGAGGACCCGGCGGCCGCTCCGGTCGCCGGGTCCTCCTTCGTCCGGCGCGGGTCAGGACTCGAGCGCGGCCAGCGGGGGTGCCGGGGTGAGCTCGCGCGGGGTCAGTTCATGCACGGTGAGGAACACGAGCAGGGACGAGACGATCGCGTGGACCGCGCGTAGTTCGACGAGCCGCGCGGACTTGGGGTCGCTGAATTCTTCACGGCGGCGGATCTCCGCGGCCACCTGGGACTCCGCGTCGGCGACGCGGAACCACAGCGTCTCGTCCACCTCGAGAGCGAGTTGTTTGCACGCGTATTCCACGGCGACCTCGAGCACGAGGGCGTTCGCGCCGAGCGCGGACGGGACCGAGCCGCCGCCCGAGAACATCCCGTAGGCGGCGGCCGCCGTGCCACTCGATGCGAGCGTCCCGATCGTCGCGACCCCGCCCATCATGCCGCCGGGACCGAACGCGGCGAGCGTGCTCGTCGTCGCCGCGGCGCCGGCAAGCCCAGCGGTGCCAACCGCGGCCAGCCCGAGCGGCACGGCCGCGATCAATGCCGCCCCGACGGCGATCGGGATGATCGTGCCCCACGGCACGCCCCCCTTCTTGGACACGTGGCCGCGCACCTCGTCGAGCGACCTGCCGATCACAGCGGCCATGTCCTCGTATCCGAGCAGGTCCAGGATCTGTCGCATCGCGTCCCGCTGGGCGCGCCCGGTGTCGATGTCGTAGGGCTCGACCAGGTTCGTCGACGACAGCACCATCAGTCGCGCCACGAGTTCGCGCAGTCCCCAACGGTCGGGCAGCGGCGGCAGCCGGCCCTCGAGCAGCTCGGCGATCTCCGGAGGTATCGCCCGCCCGGTTTCCCGGACGAAACGTCCGGTGGCCTCCACCAGATCGTCCTGCACCTGCGCGAGCGCCCCCCGGTAGCGTTCGGCGACGGTCTTGTCCTTGACAGCGCCGGCGACCGCGTGCGCGTAGTGCAGGGTGAGCAGATTGTTCGCGTCGTCGTCGGACATCCGCACGGTCAGATGCACCGAGATCGGCACGAGCTCCCGCGACGGATACAGCACCTCCGCGATCAGCCCGGACACGGCGCCGTGCCCGAGATACAGGCCCGCGCCGTGCTGACCGCGAATGTCGACGACGACGTCTTGGGCCGCGCCGAAGATGGACGCGAGGCCGCGCCCACCGGTGACGACATCGCCGACATCCAGCACGTTCGTCCAGTCGTCGACCCGCGAGTACGGGAACCGCCGCGACATCCGGTTGCCGTCGCGATGCAGCACCGGGGAGCCGGCCGGGCTGCCGACGGTCAGGAACCGCCGAACCCGGAACCGGTCCGGAAGGTGATCGAGCAGGTCGATCGCGATCACACTGCCCAGGCTGTGACCGATCAGCACGAGGTCGTGAGCACCGGACGGCAGCTGATCGAGGACGTACCGCAGGACCGCGCCACGCAGCGGTTCGCTGTTCACGTACCGGCCGACCTGATGCAGGTTCAAGAACGTCGTGCCGGAACCGACCGCGGCGGCCTGGCCGGCGTGCAGAACAGGACCGGGCACGCGGTGGTAACCGATCGAACCGAAGGCGCGGACGTCCTCGCGCTCGGCCAGCGACCGCCGGATCCGGGCCCTGCGGCGCTGGAACTCGTGGCGGGCGGCGGTGTTGTCCTTCGGTTCGGAATTGGGCGCCGGCATCTTTGCGCCCAGCCCCTCGGTCGACAGGAACGACGCGTATCGCGGCGCGAGAACCTCCGAAGCCGGCACCGGCTCCCTGCCGTGCGCGGCGAGACCGCGGTTGAGTCCGTCGAGCCAGATCATGTCCGGGTCGCCGTCACCGATCCCATGCAAGAAGACGATTTTCAACCGTGGCCCTTTCGTGTGTGCGAAGACGCATCACCCTAGCCACCGGACCCGACAAGCCTCGTGAACCGGGCATGCGAAAGCCCCGGTGGTTGTGGACCACCAGGGCTTTCAGCTATCGGGAAAGTCAGATACCGGACCCGACCGCCTCGGCGATCGACGAATAGCCCGACGCCCGGAGCTTGCGTGCCAGACCCTTGTGGATGCGGCGCATCCACAATGGGCCGCCGTAGATGAACCCGGTGTACCCCTGGATCAACGACGCCCCCGCCAGGATCCGTTCCCACGCCTGCTCGACCGTTTCGATACCGCCCACCGACACCAGTACCAGCTTGTCGCCGACCCGCACGTGCAGGCGACGCAGCACCTCGAGGGAACGATCCGCGACGGGCGCACCCGAGAGTCCGCCGGCGCCGATCTCCTCGATCCGCGCGGTGTCGGTGCGCAGACCATCGCGCCGGATCGTGGTGTTGGTTGCGACGATGCCCGCCAGACCCAGCTCGACCGCCAGGTCGGCGACCGCGTCGACGTCCTCGTCGGACAGGTCCGGCGCGATCTTCACCAGCACCGGCACGGTCACGGTGGCCTGCACCGCCGCGAGCAGCGGACGCAGCGACTCGACGGCCTGCAGGTCCCGCAGACCGGGGGTGTTGGGCGAGGAGACGTTGACGACGACGAAATCCGCGAGCGGGCCGAGCAGCCGGGCGCTCTCGGTGTAGTCGGCGACCGCCTCCGCAGCGGGCACGATCTTCGTCTTGCCGATGTTCGCGCCGATCGGCACGGTGCGCAGACGCTGCCGCAGCTGATTGGCGGCCTCGCCGGCACCGTGGTTGTTGAAGCCCATCCGGTTGATCAGCGCGCGGTCCTCGGGCAGCCGGAACAGACGCGGCGCCGGGTTGCCCGGCTGGGCCTGTGCGGTGACCGTGCCGATCTCGGCGAACCCGAATCCGAGCGGGCCCCACACGTCGGCGCCGGTGGCGTCCTTGTCGAATCCCGCGGCCAGACCCAGCGGCGCCGGGAACGGCACCCCGAACACGGTGTTGCGCAGCACCGGGTCGTTCACGACGAGGATCTTCGACACCAGCGCCCGCAGCGGTGCGAAGCGCGTCACCAGTTGCATCGCGAGGAACGCGAGGTGGTGAATGCGTTCCGGCGGCAGCAGGAACATCAGTTTCAGGACATAGCGATACAAGAGAACTCCCTGCAATCCCGGGCCGGGTCGGTCCGGGGTCGGTGTCAACGAACGGTCGGTTCGGGCACGTGGTGATCGGTCTTGCGGCGGCGCAACAGCACCCGGCGGCTCCCGTCCGGATACAACCGCACCCGGCTCAGCTCCCAGCCGTGGAACTCGGCCGAGATCGCCAACCGCATCGACGCACTGACCCTCGACACGTCCGGCGGCAACCGCAACGGCACGTACTCGTAGGCATCGTTGCTGGTGTCCCAGTCGACGGGCAGCCGCGTGAACCGGCGTCCGGCACCTGCCATCACACCTCCCCGATCGGGACCCGCTGCAACCCATCACCGGTTGCCGAGCCGATCACCAACACCGCATCATCCGAATCGACGGACACCGAGTTGGGCTGCCGCACCGTGGCATAGCGCTGCTTTTCCCTCGGGATCCCGGTCGACAGATCGTAGCCCACCACCTCGTTGCTGCCGGTCAACGTCACCCACACCAGATCACGCGACTCGTCGTAGGCGACGCCGTAGATGCCGGGACCGGACGGGTACCGCTGCCGCAGCACGAGCGTGTCGAGCGTGTAGACCAGCAGTTCGTCGTCCTCGGTGTCGGTGACCACGACCCGGCCGAACGGATCGGACACCATCTGGGCGGCGCCCTCACCGGCCCGCAACGCCATCCGGAGGCGCTCCTCGCCCAGGTGCAGTTCGGTGATCGAGGTCTGATGCCGGTCGAGGGCTGCCACGTCGTCGCCGGCCGCGACGAGCACGTCGACGGAAACGAGACCGGTGATGGTGGACTCGACGGCCCCGGAGTCCGGATCGAGGAGATAGGTGGTGCCGTCGGCGGTGCCGACCGCCCAGCGACCGTCCGGCAGCACCGCGACCGCGGTGGCCTCTCCGTCGACCGGAACCTCGCCGACCGCACCGGAGTTGACGTCGACGCGCAGGACCGCACCGGCCGCGGGCGCGAGTACCTGACCGTCGGGCCCCGGCAGGACCGTCACCGCGCTACGCGGCAACGCCACCGGGCGCGGCTCGCTGTCGGAGGCGGAAGCGGTGAGCAGCAGCCGGGTGCCCTCGTCGACGAGCGCGGCGATCACATCGGTACCCGGTGCCTGCGCGAGCGCCTCGATGCCGGTGCCGATCTGCTGGACCGTCCCGGCAGGCGGTGCAGTGACCTCGGGTGCGGTCAGCGCGGTCGCGGGGTCGCGGGTAGGTAGGTTCTCCGGATCGGTGTCGGAGGAACAGCCGGTGACCAGCGCGACCGCAAGTCCCACCGCCACTGCGGTCGCACGAACTGCCGGTCTACCCATCATGTTGCTCCTCGCTGTCACCGTCGACCCGATGCGCGCACCCTCCGATACGGAGACGCGCCTCGCTCCAGTGTTCCTGATCGGCGCGCGGGCACCGACGCCGCCTCGGCGCGGCACCCGCCGAATGTGACACAGCCGACGTGCCGGCTCAGCCGGCGGTGCCGCCGGCTGAGCCGGCGGTCGCTATCGACGGGCCGGGCCGGTTCCGCCGCGGCAGCACCAGGGGAGCGCCCGTCGTCGGGTCGACACCCACCTGTACCGGAAACGCGTAGACGCGGCTGAGCAGTTCCTCGGTGAGTACCTCGGCGGCGGGCCCGTCCGCGACGACCCGGCCCTGTTCGAGCACGCACACCCGGTCCGCGTAGGCGGCGGCCAGCCCCAGATCGTGCAGTACCACGACGACGGCGTGCCCGTGATCGGCACGGGCCCGCACCACCTGCATGACCGCTTCCTGATGCCCGAGATCCAGGGCGGCGGTCGGTTCGTCGAGCAGCAGCGTCTCGGTGTCCTGCGCGAGCACCCGCGCCAACGCGACCCGGGCCCCTTCACCACCGGACAACGCCGGGAACGGGCGGTCCCGCAGGTGCGTGACATCGCATTCGGTCAGGGCAGCGTCGACGAGCGTGTCGTCGTCGCCCTGCCGAGCGGTGCGCGCCCACGCCGCCCGGCCCATCCGCACCACCTCGACGGCGGTGAACGGGAAACCGACCGCGTGCTGCTGGGGGAGCACCGCCCGCCGCCGGGCCAACGCGACCGGCGCCCAGTCGTCGAGCGGCTGCCCGTCGACGTCGATGCGACCCGCCGAGATCGGATGATCACCGGTGAGCGCGGCCAGCAGCGTCGACTTGCCGGCGCCGTTCGGCCCGACGAGCGCGAGCACCTCACCGACCCGGACCTCGAGGTCCACGTCGTGCAGGATCTCCCGGTCGCCGCGCTGCAACCGCACCCCGGTCGCGCGCATCGTCACCGCACCGGACCCGGACCGTTCCGGGATCCGCCGGTCGTCGCGCCACCGGCCGAACAGTCCAGGACGGCTCACGCCCACCCTCCCTGGCTCGCGCGGGTGCGGCGCAACATCCAGAAGAACACCGGCCCGCCGACCAGCGCGGTGAGCATGCCCAGCGGCAGGTCCGCGTTGGTGACCAGGGTGCGTGCACCGAGATCGGCGGCGAGCAGCGTCGCCGCACCGCACAGGGCGCTCGCGCAGATCAGCCGCCGATGCGCGGGACCGAGCGCCATGCGCATCAGGTGCGGCACCACGAGCCCCACGAACAGGATGATGCCGGTGAACGCGACCCCCGCGGACACCAGCACCGCGACGATCACGATCGCGGCCTGCCGCACCCGTTCGACATCGACCCCCAGGTGCCGGGCCACGGACTCGCCGAGCGACAGCAGATCCAGCTTGGGGGCGAGCACGATCGCCGCGCCGATCCCGGCGAGCGCCAGCGGCGCGACCACCGACACGATCTCCCAGGTGGCGCCGCCGAGGCTGCCGAGCTGCCAGAACACGATCTGGTCGCGGGCGGCGGGATCGGCGACGAACGTGAACAGCGCGATGAGCCCACCGGCGACGGCGTTGACGGCCACACCCGTGAGGATGACGGTGACGACCTCGGT
Organism: Rhodococcus zopfii NBRC 100606 = JCM 9919; assembly: GCF_001895025.1. Taxonomy (GTDB): domain Bacteria; phylum Actinomycetota; class Actinomycetes; order Mycobacteriales; family Mycobacteriaceae; genus Rhodococcus; species Rhodococcus zopfii. The sequence goes on along the minus strand of NZ_BCXI01000001.1, from coordinate 240,908 downwards.
GCGGCCGTTCGACCGCGACAGCCCATACACCAGGGCGGTGGTGATCAGGCCGGCGACGAACGCGGCACCGGCGATCGCCCAGCCGGCGGTGAACGCGCCGCCCAGCACGATCACGAGCGACGCACCGACCGCCGCACCGGACGAGACGCCGATGACACCGGGTTCGGCGAGGGGATTGGCGAACACCCCCTGCAGCAGCGCCCCGGCGCAGCCGAGGGCCGCACCGACGAGCATCGCCAGCACCACGCGCGGGAACCGCACCTGCCACAGCGTGACGTCGCCGGCCGGATGCGCGGGCATCGGCCCGAGATCCAGCCCGATGCGGTGCAGCAGGCTGCCGATCACCTCGGCCGGGCTGGTCGGTACCTGCCCGAGGCACGCGGACACCAATGCCAACGCCACCAGCGCGACGGTCAACCCGGCGAACACCAGCGTGCTGCGCCGGGCACCGGCCTTCTTCGTGCTGCCCGGCGTCGCGGTGCTGTCGGTGACCGCCGTCATCCCGAGGCCTGCGGGTACAGGGCGTCGGAGAGCGCGGCGAGAACCTTGCCGGTATCGGGGCCGAAGCTCAACAGCACCGAATCGTCCATGTCGACGATGCTGCGGTTCTTCCCGGCGGGCGTCTGCTCGACGCCGGGTAAGGCCGCGAGACCGTCGGGACCACCGACCGAGTCGAGGCTGTGCGTCATGATCAGGATCACGTCCGGCGCGGAGGCGATCATCGCCTCGCTGGTGATCGGGGTGAACTCGGCGGTGAGCCCGGCGACCGTGCCGGCGTCCCGGGCGCCGAGCGCACCGATCAGCGCGTCGGCGCCGGAACCCGGACCTCCGAGCATCTTGATCGCCGATCCCCGCAGATACAGGAACGCCACGGTCGGTGCGGGACGGTCCGCGGGGATCGCCGCCGCCGCGGCGATCTCCTCGTCGGTGCGGTGCACGAGCGCGGCACCCTGCTCGGGCACCCCCAGCGCCGCCGCGACCGCCTCGATCCCGGGGGCGACCGTGTCCAGGGTGCGGGTCGGGTCGACGAACACCACCGGGATTCCGGTGGCCCGCAACTGTTCCTGCACGGCCAGCGGCCCGATCGAGGCGTCGGTGAGCACCACCGTCGGGTTCAGCGCCAGGATCGCCTCGGCGTTCAGGCCGTGCCCGCCGGGGGTGACGTTCGGCAGATGCTCCGACGCCGGGAAACTCGCCGTGGACCGGCCGACGAGGTTGTCGCCGAGACCGAGCGCGAACACGGTCTGGGCGAGGGTGCCGGAGCGGTCTGCGGTGACGATGCGCGAGACGTCGGTGACGGTGACGTCGACCCCGTCGAAGCTGCGGACCGTCACGGGCAGGGCCGGGACCGGGTCCTGAGCGATCGGCCGCGGATCGCGGTCGGCGATCACCGCGGTGCGCGCACCGGTGGAGGCCGCCGAACCGGACTCGTCGACGGTGCTGCAGCCGGCGACCGCGAGCACCGTCACCAGCGGAAGGAGAAGGAACAGGAGGGGGCGACGGAATCGGCTCATCACTGCGGCGTCGCCACCCGATAGCGGTCCAGATCGGCGCCGAGATCGGCGAACAGGTCGCGGTTGAGACCGAACACCAGGTTCGCCTCGTCGATCACGGCCTGCTGCTGTGCGCTGTCCAGGGGCGCGGCGTCGAGCTTCGCGCGGTAGGCGTCCTTGAACGGCTTCGTCTTCGGGATGCCGTCGAAGGTGTAGAAGCGCAGGCCGTCACGTTCGTACCCGTAGGCGCGTTCGAGCATGCGGCGGATGATCTGGCCACCGGACAGATCCCCCAGGTATCGCAGGTAGTGGTGCGCCAGGTAGGCCTCGGGGGAGGCCGCGGCGACCTCCTCGAGACGCTGCACGTAGCGGGCGGTGGACGTCAGTGGCGCGACGGTGGCGCGCCAGCCGTCGCCGAGCAGGAACTGCAGGTCCGCCTCGAGCGCGGCGGTGCGCAGCAGTTCGTCGGCGAGGAACGGGCCGACGATCGCGTTGTCGGCGTATCCGGCGCCGATCCGCTCGAGCGCCTCGTAGATGTACCAGGACTGGGCCAGCAGGGCGGCGTAGCCGTCGGTGTTGAGCTGCCCGCCGAGGAGTTCGGTGACGAACGCGGAGTTCTCGGTCTCGCTGTGTTCCGCGGCGGTTTCGGACTTGATGCGCTCGGCGAATCCGGCAACCTCGGTGGCGGTCATCTGCTCTCCCTGCTGTAGGCAACCCGAACCTACGGAGCAGGGTAACCTAACTTTCCGAGGATATGCGAGCGAGGGTTTCCCCTCGGAAGCACCGGATTCAGGCGCTCACATCGTCGAGTGCGGCCGCGATAGCCGGGGGCAACTCCAACTCCTCCGCGACCAGCACCCCGGTCAACTGCGCCAGATCCCGCGCGCCCACCAGCGTCGACGCCACCCCCGGCCGGTCCCGCACCCACGCCAGCGCGACCGCAAGCGGAGACGTGCCCAGCCCGTCCGCGGCGGTCACGACCGCATCGACCACCCGCACCGCTGACTCCGTGAGGTAGTGACGAACTTCCTCCGCATGCACCTCGTCGGCGCCCCGCGAATCGACCGGCACCCCGCCGCGATACTTACCGGTGAGGACCCCGCCGGCCAGCGGCACCGCCGCGAACACCCCCGCCCCGTGATAGGTCGCGGCCGGGATCAGTTCCTCCTCGACGCCACGCGCCAGCAGCGAGTACTCGACCTGCGTGCTTACCAGCCGCGCACCCCGCGTCGCCGCGGTCGCGGCCGTCGCCAGCTGCCAGCCCAGATAGCCGCGCACCCCCACGTAGCGCACCCGGCCGCTGGTGACCGCATAGTCCAGCGTCGCCGCGACCTCGTCCACCGGCGTCTGCGGATCCCACGTCGCGACCTGCCACACGTCCAGGTGATCGGTACCGAGCTCACGCAGCGTCGCATCCAGCTGGGTCAGCAGCCCCCCGCGGGAGCAGTCGACGCGCCCCTCGCCGAGCTTGGACGTGTCGATCCCGGAACTGCCCGACAGCACGAGCTGATCGCGCGGCACCACATCGTCGAGCAACTCGGCGAGGATCCGCTGCGCCATCCCGTCGCCGTACGCGGAGGACGTGTCGACGAGCGTGCCGCCGGCGTCGACGAACGCCGCCAACTGCGCCGCCGCCTCGTCACCGTCGGTGCCGCGACCCCAGGTCAGGGTGCCCAAGCCGAGCCGCGAGACGCGCAGCCCGCTCGCTCCCACCGTTCTCTGTTCCATAACCGCCCGCGATTCGTGACCGTCCGATCGGGTCGCCGGGCCGCCACGGCGACCCCGCACCCTGGCACAGAACCCTAGTGCCGCGGCGGCCCGAAAAGTGTTCAGGCGCGCCGCGTACTGTGCCCCGAGTGAGATTCGATCGCACCGCGCGCCCCAGCAGTCACATCCGAGCGGAGGTCGCCGCATGATCGGCGAGTCCATGACCTGGATGCAGGCGATCGTGCTCGGCATCGTCCAGGGCCTGACCGAATTCCTGCCGGTCTCCTCCTCGGGTCACCTGCGCATCGTCTCCGAGGTGTTCTTCGGATCCGACGCCGGCGCGTCCTTCACGGCCGTCACCCAGCTCGGCACCGAAGCGGCCGTCCTGGTGTTCTTCGCCCGGGACATCTGGCGCATCCTCGTCGCCTGGTTCCGCGGCCTGTTCGACAAGGAACTGCGCGCCGACCACGACTACAAGATGGGCTGGTACGTGCTGCTCGGCACCATCCCGATCGGCATCCTCGGATTCGTGCTCAAGGACGAGGTCCGCACGGTCGCCCGCAACCTGTGGCTCGTCGCGACGATGCTGATCGTGTTCTCCGCCGTCATCGCCGCGGCCGAGTACTACGGACCCAAGAAGCGCGGCATCGAACAGCTGACCCTGCGCGACGGCCTGGTCATGGGCACCGCGCAGGCCCTGGCGCTGATCCCGGGTGTGTCCCGGTCCGGCGGCACCATCTCCGCCGGCCTGTTCCTCGGCCTGAACCGTGAGGCCGCGGCCCGATACTCGTTCCTGCTCGCCATCCCCGCGGTCGTCGCATCGGGGCTGTTCAGCCTGCCCGACGCCTTCGAACCGGCCGGAGAGGGTCTCAACGCGTCCGGTCCCCAGCTGTTCGTCGCCACCGTCATCGCGTTCGGGGTCGGCTACGCGGCGATCGCCTGGCTGCTCAGGTTCGTCGCCAACCACTCGATGTACTGGTTCGTCGGCTACCGCATCCTGCTCGGCGTTCTCGTGCTCGGCCTGCTGGCCACCGGGGTGATCTCGGCGACGTGATCGCGCACCTCGCCGTGACCGCCCCGGGCATCGGCGGCCCACTAGTCTGGATTCCATGACGGTGATCCTGCTGCGGCACGGACGTTCGACGGCCAACACGTCGCACGTCCTGGCCGGTCGTTCCCCGGGTGTCGAGCTCGACGAACTCGGCCACATCCAGGCCAAGGGGCTGATTGCCCGGCTCTCCGGTCTGGAGATCACCGAGATCGTGCACTCGCCGCTGCTGCGCTGCCTGCAGACCGTCACCCCGCTCGCCACCGACCGTGGCCTGACACCGCTCGTCGACGACCGGCTCGCCGAGGTCGACTACGGGCAGTGGACCGGCCGGGAACTGTCCGAACTGGTGCGCGAACCGCTGTGGAAGGTCGTGCAGCAGCACGCGTCGGCCGCCGTGTTCCCCGGGGGGGAAGGACTGGCGCAGGTGCAGGTCCGGGCGGTCGCCGCGATCCGCGAACACGACATCAGGCTCGCCGAACAGCACGGCCGCGACGTCGTGTGGATCGCGTGCAGCCACGGCGACGTCATCAAATCCGTCCTCGCCGACGCGCTCGCCACCCACCTCGACGGGTTCCAGCGGATCGTCGCGGAACCGGCCTCGCTCAGCGTCGTCCGCTACACCGAGACCCGCCCGTTCGTGCTCCGCGTCAACGACACCGGCCCCGATCTGGCGGGGCTCGCCGTCCCCCCGAAATCGGTGCCCGGCGGGGAGGTGAACGCGGCGGCGGACCCCCCGGCCGCGGCGGCGTCCGGCGGATAATGGCAGTGTTCGGTTTTCGAATCATTCGACTCGAGGAGGTGTGCGATGGCCCGCGAGATACACGTGTTCCGGACGCCGGACAGATTCGTCGCCGGCACTGTCGGTGAGCCCGGCGACCGGGTGTTCTACCTGCAGGCCGTGCACGACTCCCGCGTGGTGAGCGTGATGCTCGAGAAGCAGCAGGTCAAAATCCTCGCCGACCGCATGGGCCTGCTCCTCGAAGAGGTGCACCGCCGGTTCGGCACCGACCTGCCCGAGGATCCCGACGTCGACATCAGCCCGCTGCTCACCCCCATCGAAGCCGAGTTCCGGGTCGGCACCATGGGTCTGGGCTGGGACGCCGACAGCAGTGCCGTGGTCGTCGAACTCCTCGCCGTCACCGAGGCCGAACTCGACGAGTCGGTGGTGCTCGACGACACCGAGGAAGGACCCGACGCGGTGCGGGTGTTCCTCACCCCGGAGCAGGCCCTCGAGTTCGCGGCCCGCTCGGAGATGGTCGTCTCCGCCGGACGCACCCCCTGCCCGCTGTGCGGTGAACCGATCGACGGCGGCGGTCACGTGTGCATCCGCACCAACGGTTACCTGCGCACCCCCGGGTTCGATCCCGCATCCTGGTTCGGTGAGGAGTCCTGACCCGGTGAGCACCCCGGACGTCCGCGACGTGCTGCAGCGCGGTGAACTCACCGTCGTCGGCCGCGTCGTGCACGCGAGCAACGCGACGCTCGTGTGCGACGCGACTCTCGGCGGCGTCGTGGTCCGCTGCGTCTACAAACCCGTCCGCGGCGAGCGTCCGCTGTGGGATTTCCCCGACGGCACCCTCGCCGGACGGGAGGTCGCGTCGTACCTGATCTGCGAGGCGCTCGGCTGGGGCGTGATCCCCGTAACCGTGCTGCGCGACGGACCGTTCGGCCCCGGCATGGTGCAGCAGTGGATCGACACCCCCGACCCCGACGACACCCCGGACGGCCGCATCGACCTGGTCGACCTGTGCCCGGCCGATGCCGTCCCCACCGGCTGGCTGCCGATCCTGCGGGCCCGCGACTACGACGGCGCCGAGGTCGTGCTCGTCCACGCCGACGACCCCCGACTGCACCGGATGGCCGTGCTCGACGTGATCCTCAACAACGCCGACCGCAAGGGCGGCCACGCCCTGGAAGGGCTCGACGGCGGCGTCTACGGCGTCGACCACGGCATCTGCCTGCACCAGGAGAACAAGCTACGCACCGTGCTGTGGGGCTGGGCCGGCAGCACCGTCGACCCGGAACTGCTCACCGACCTCGAGAAACTCGGCCAGCGACTCGACGGTGAGTTCGGCAACGAACTGCGCGCCTACATCACCGGCGCCGAGGTCGCGGCGCTGCGCGCCCGTATCACCGCCCTGCTCGCGCGGCCCGTGATGCCGAAACCGCTCGGGGACCGCCGCATCCCGTGGCCCGCGTTCTGATCGACGACCGGCCTCGATCCAGGTCACACGTCGGTCTCCATTAGGCTCGTGCCATGCAGTCTTGGTCCGATATCGCGCTCCCGTCCGTCCCCGGTCAGGGACCTCCGCTGCGGTTGTACGACACCGCCGACCGGGCGGTTCGTCCCGTCACCCCGGGTACCACGGCCACCATGTACGTCTGCGGCATCACCCCGTACGACGCCACGCATCTCGGGCACGCCGCCACCTACCTCGCGTTCGACCTCGTCAACCGGCTCTGGCGCGACGCCGGCCACAACGTGCACTACGTGCAGAATGTGACCGACGTGGACGATCCGCTGTTCGAACGCGCGAACCGGGACGGCGAGGACTGGGTGGTCCTCGGCATGCGCGAGACCGCCCTGTTCCGTGAGGACATGGAAGCGCTGCGGGTGCTGCCGCCCCGCGACTACATCGGTGCCGTCGAATCGGTGAACGAGGTCGTCGAACTCGTCGAGAAGCTCGTCGCGTCCGGTGCCGCCTACGTCGTCGACGACGAGCAGTATCCCGACGTGTACTTCCGGGTCGACGCCACCGAACAGTTCGGCTACGAGTCCGGCTACGACCACGAGACGATGATGCGGTTCTTCGCCGAACGCGGCGGCGACCCGGACCGGCCCGGCAAGCGCAACCCGCTCGACGCGCTGCTGTGGCGCGCCCAGCGACCGGGCGAGCCGGCGTGGCCGTCCCCGTTCGGCGACGGCCGGCCCGGCTGGCACATCGAATGCGCCGCGATCGCCCTCAACCGCATCGGCTCCGGGTTCGACGTGCAGGGCGGGGGCAGCGACCTGATCTTCCCGCACCACGAGTTCTCCGCTGCGCACGCCGAATCGGTCACCGGCGACCGACGCTTCGCACGGCACTACGTGCACGCCGGCATGATCGGCCTCGACGGCGAGAAGATGTCGAAGTCGCGCGGCAATCTGGTGTTCGTCTCCAAGCTGCGCGGCGAGGGCGTCGATCCGTCCGCGATCCGTCTCGGTCTGCTGTCCGGGCACTACCGCGCCGACCGGCCGTGGACGTCCGATGTGTTGGCCGCCGCCGAGGCGCGACTGACGCTGTGGCGTGAGGCCGCGGCGCTGGAGTCGGCGTCTCCGGTCGCCGACACGATCGCCCGGCTGCGTCAGCACCTCGCCGACGACCTCGACACCCCGAAGGCCCTCGACGCCCTGGACGCCTGGGCGAAGTTCGCGGTCGAACGCGGTGGGGACGACGAGTCGGCGCCGGGTCTGTTCGCCGACGCCGTCGACGCACTGCTCGGCGTCCCGCTGCGCTGACCCGCCCGTGCGTGGTTCCGGTAGCGCTGACTACCGGAACCACGCACGAGGGTCACGCCAGCAGCGCACGGATGTCGTCGGCTGTCAGCGCCGCCGAGAACATCTCGCCGCCGTCGACGACGGACGAGAACAGCTCCGACTTGCGGAGCTGCAGCGCCCGCACTTTCGCTTCGATGGTGTCGCGGGCGATCAGCCGGTACACCATGACGTTGCGGGTCTGCCCGATCCGGTGGGTGCGATCGATCGCCTGCGCCTCGGCTGCGGGATTCCACCACGGGTCGAGCAGGAAACAGTAGTCGGCCTCGATCAGGTTCAGGCCGAACCCGCCGGATTTCAGGCTGATGAGGAACACCGGTGCCGTGCCGGATCTGAACTCGCCGAGCAGCTTTCCGCGCTGCTTGGTCTTGCCGTCGAGATACAGGTAGTCGATGCCGGCGGCGTCGAGCCGGTCGCGGACCCGGGAGAGGAACCCGGTGAACTGGCTGAACACCAACGCGCGGTGCCCGCCGGCGATCACGTCGTCGAGCTGCTCGAGCAGCGCGTCGATCTTCGCGGACCCGACCTTCGCGTGCGCGTCGTCGCACAGGGCCGGATCGAGACTCATCTGCCGCAGTATCGTCAGCGACCGCAGGATCGTGATGCGGTTGCGGTCCAGGTCGTCGACGAGTCCGAGGATCTTCTGCCGCTCGCGTTGCAGCTGCCGGTCGTAGAGGGTGCGGTGTTTGGGGGAGAGATCGACCTCGAGTACCTGTTCCTGCTTCTCGGGCAGGTCGGTGGCGACCTGTTCTTTGGTGCGGCGCAGCATCAGCGGCCGGATCCGCTGCCGCAGTTGCGTGAGCAGTTCGGGGCTGGTGCCGCTTTCGATGGGCTTGCGGTAGTAGTCCTGGAACTTCGTGGGGTTCGGGAACAATCCGGGCGCGGTGATCGACAGCAGCGACCACAGCTCCATCAGGTTGTTTTCCATCGGGGTGCCGGTGATCGCGACCTTCAGCGGCGCCTCGACCTGTCGCACACACTGATACGCCTTGGCGCGGTGGTTCTTGACGAACTGTGCCTCGTCGAGCAGCAGCATCGACCAGCCGCGTTCGAGGTAGTCGTCGATGTCCAGGCGCAGCAGCGTGTAGGACGTGACGACCACGTCGATGCCGTCGAGCAGCGCGCCCAGTCCCACGCCGCGTTTGCCGGACGTCTCGGTGATCGCGACGACGTTCAGGTCCGGGACGAAGCGCCGCGCCTCGGCCGCCCAGTTCGGCACCACCGAGGTGGGTGCGACGATGAGCACCGGTGGGTCGGCGGGACGCTTGGCGCGGGCGTGACAGATCAACGCGAGTGACTGCAGGGTCTTGCCGAGGCCCATGTCGTCGGCGAGGATCCCACCGAGGTTGTGCGTCCACAGGAACGTCAACCAGCGAAATCCGTCCAGCTGATATGGCCGCAGCGTCGCCTGAAGTTCTTTCGGCGCACGTGTTTTCGCGGTCGCCTTCACGTCGAGCAGGCCCTGAACCTGCTTCTTCCAGGCGGCGGCCTGCCGGTCGACGACGCCGAGTGCCGCCAGCTCCTCCCAGATGCCCGCCTGAAACCGGCTCAGCCGCAACCGATCCGGGTCGTCCTCGTGCAGCGCGCGAGCCTCGTCGACGAGCCGGCGCAGCTGCTGCAACTCCGGTTTGTCCAGCGACAGATAGGCGCCGTCGGGCAGCATCAGATAGGACGCGCCGTCGCTGAGCGCGGTGAACACCTCGCGGAACGGGACCGTCTCACCGTCGATCTCGATGGTGATGTTCAGGTCGAACCAGTCTGAGTCGCCGGTTTCCTTGGTGGACAATCCGATCCGAAGACTGTCGCCCACGTCACGATAGTCGGCTGGAGTGCCGTCGACCCGCACGTCCACGTCGTCGCGGTCGGACAGCAGCGGCAACAGTTCGGACGCCAGACGTGCCGTATCGAGGCCGGCGAGGGTGACCCGCGAGAACAGTCGACGATCGACGGTGTTGTCCAAGCCGTATGGTGCGACGAGGTCGCGAATCTCGGACAGCAGCGCGTCCTCCGCGTCCCGGTCGCGCACGGAATCGGAGAGCTGTTCGTACAACTCGACGGCGTGTTCGGCGTCACCCACGGTGTACACGAATTGCGAGTGCAGATCGGTGCGGTGCGCCGGCCGGAATGCGACGTGCATCAACAGGGTGGGGCCGCTCACCGTCGGTGCCGTGAACGATCCGTCGGCAGAGCCGACTGTCGCGGTGCGCTGCAACCTCGGATAGTAGGTAGTGGCGAACCGCGGCACCTGACCCGCCGGCACCGTGAGCGCCGCACCGCCGAGCAGCAGACGCTGCATTCCTTCCGGTGCGGCGCCGTGCAGGCGTGCGATACGGAACGGGAGATCGGCAGTCGCGATCTCCGAGTGATCGCCCGGCGGCAGGTGAATCACCCCGTGCGCCGGTGCGCCGATGAACCCGACCGCAGGCACGGCGTGATCGCCCACCCTCAGTGTGGGCGTGACGGTCAGGCCAGTTCCGGTGTCGGCCACATCGACGCACAGCTCGGCGGTTCCCGGTTTCGGGACCGCGCCTAGCTTCTTCTTCGCGTAGCGCAACTCGATGCCGAGGGTGAGCGCATCGTCGAGCAGTGACCACAGCCGCGGCGATACCGCCGACAGGTCGAGCGTGTTCTGTGAGGAAACGTAGTAGCTTCGCGTGGACGCCTGCGCCAGCGCGGCGAGTTCGAGCAGCAGCTGCTTGTGCTGCTTGTTCACGTCGTAGGCGTAGCCCAAGTTCGACCACGAGATGTTTCCGGACACCCATCCGGTGCGACCCGGACGCACCACCCGGGCCGTGAGCTTCGGTGCCGGAACGTGCGCCGGCTGTGACAGCGCCAACTGCAGACCCAGGGGGACGCCGCTGTCGGCCTCCTCGCCACCGAAGTGTGCCTCGAACAGGTCGTCCCAGTTCGGTTCGGCAGGTTCCGCGGCGCTTGTCGGTGTGACGAGCGTGAGCAGAAGCGCCACCGCGTGTTTGCAGTCGACTCCGACGGGGCACGAGCATTCGCCGTACTCGAACTCGAGACCGCGAGGGCCTGGCCGAAGCTGGATGAACGTCCGGTACATCTCGGTGCCGGCGATCGTGCCGACACCGATCAGCTCGTCCTCGTCGAAGCCGCAGTCCAGAACCGCACCCGACTCGGCGTAACGCTCGCCGCGGGAGTACGTGGTCGGCCCCACCGCCGCGATCATGGACTGGACGAGATGCTCGTACGCGGGGCGCGTGGACATAGGTGAGCAGTGTATGCGCACGGCCACGCATCGGCCGATGCGTGGCCGGGTACGTTGTGACGGACGTGAACGACCGGACGGAAGAGGGGTGAAACGCGGTGCACAGCGACCGCTGGGTCGGGTCGTCGCGCCGTCGGTGGACGGTCCCGCGACCGCGACGGACATCACCGTCGCCTACGTCGGATCCGTCACCAACGCAGCAACCGTGATCGCGTCCCTTCACCAGGGGGAAGCGCCTGGTGTTCGTCGACTCCCGCCGCCGCGCCGAAGAACTCGGCGCCGCATTGCGTGAGCGCGGCGTGAGCACCTTCCTCTCCCACCCGTCGCTGTCCGCCGCCGAACGCCGCCAGTCGGAAGCAGCCTTCGCCGAAGCCCGCGTCACCGTCATCGTCGCGACCTCCAGCCTCGAGCTCGGCATCGACGTCGGAGATCTCGACCGCGTAGTCCAGATCGGTGCGCCCCCGCACCGTCGCGTCGCTCCTGCAACGACTCGGCGGCACCGGCCGTCGCGCGGGCACGACCCGCAACTGCCTGTTCCTGTGCCTCGACGACGAACAGGAACTGCTCGCGCTCGGCATGCTGGACCGCTGGGCGCGCGGCTGGGTTGAACCGATCGTCCCGCCGCCCTCGCCACGGCACATCGCCGCGCAGCAGTTGATGGCACTGTGCCTGCAGGAACACCTGATCGGCGCCGCGACGTGGCGCTCCTGGTGGGGGAGTCTGCCGATCTTCGACGACACCGCCGAGGACATCTTGCAGTTCCTTTGTGCCGAAGGCTATTTCGAACGCGACGGCGGATTCCTGCGCATCGGACCGGAAGCCGAACGGCGGTTCGGCCGCCGCTACTTCTCCGGCCTGACCGCCGTGTTCAGCGCACCACCGGAATTCACCGTGCTCGCCGGACGCAACGAGGTCGGCACCATCGGCACCGACCTGCTGGTCGAGGAGGTCGAGGGTCCGCGCGTGCTCCTGCTCGGCGGTCGATCGTGGAAGGTCACCCACGTGGACTGGCCGCGGCGGCGCTGCTTCGTCGAACCCGTCGACTCCGGCGGCAAAGCCATGTGGTCGGGGCTCGGCGGGGGCCTGCCCTACGCGATCACGCGCGGCATGCGGGCGGTGCTGCTCGGGGAGACACCGCCCGGCGTCACCCTGACCCGCCGAGCTCAGGCCACCCTCGCGGAGTTGCGGTCCGGGTACGAGCCCGCGATCGATCCGGACGGGTCCGTCGTCGTGCTGCCGTCCGAGGGCAGCGGACGGTGGTGGACCTGGGCCGGGACCGCCGCGAACCGGACGCTGCAGGCGTCCCTGCCGACGCTGATCGATCGCCGACAACGCATCGACGAGAAGTCCTTGCGCTTGTTGCCGGGCATCGGTCCGCGCGACGTGGCCGCCGCGGTCGCGAACGTCATCTGGCGGGGGCCGGAGGTCGCGGCGACCGCGGTGTCCGGGCTGAAGTTCTCCGCGGCCCTGTCGCCGGGTCTGGCTCGCCGCACCCTGGCCGAGCGGCTCGGTGATGAGGCCGGTGCCCGTGCTGCCGTGGAGGCGCCGAGGCGGATCTACCGGCCGTGAAGGCCGATGCAGCAGTGAATGCGCAGCCGGGAATCTGAGCTGGCGCGGTCGTCGGAGGTCAGGGCCGATGAAGATCGACCTGGTCGGCCCGGCTCGCGGAGTATGGACGGTCGCGGCTCGCACCCCAGCATCAGGGCGTCGTGTGGTCCGCATGTAGGAGACCTGCCAAGAAGTCGTGTGATCACCAACACCTCGGACCATATACCCCCATGGGTATTATGAAGGCTGATTTCTAACCTCGAAGGAGAACCTATGTGCTACCCGGTCACCTGCTCGACCTGTAAGAAGACGACCTGGGGCGGCTGCGGCGCGCATGTCGACAGCGTCATGAAGTCCGTTCCCGCGTCTCGCCGCTGCGAATGCAAGAAGGACTCCAAGTCGGGCGGCGCCTCCGGGTTCTTCGGGCGACTCTTCGGCCGCTGACTCCGTGAGCGCAGGGCCGGTCGTAACCGTTCGACCGGAAGAGTGGGCCGGGTAGGCGCGGCGACAGATGGGTTGACATCCACGACGCACTGTCGTTCTCAGCCCTGGCTGCCGTTCGGGAAGTTTTCGCCAATGCGGCGGGCCCGTCGCGGGCCCGCCGCCCTTTTGAGTGAACCGCACCGCTGGTGAACGCCGGTGAACCTTCGCGTCACCCGGCCGCCACGTCGGAATCAGATACCCCCATGGGTATATCGTAAGGATCGACGGCGCGCGATTCCGGCCGCCCGAGGGCGGTTCCATGACGGGGCCGTGTGAATTCTCCGGGACGCACTGCGCCCCTTCAAATACCCCCATCCGTATAAGGAGCTCGGATTTGAGCAGCAAGAACGCTGTCCTCGGCGATCAGTCGTCGGGGACGACGAGGCAGAAACCTGGAACCGCCCCGCCAATCGTGGTGGGCGGCGTACTGGCCCGCATGGGCGCGATCATGGCCACGCACGCGAGGTGGGTTTTCGGCGCGTGGCTGATCGCCCTGGTGGCGCTCGGGGCTGCCGCACCCACCGTGTTCAGTTCACTCGCCGGCGCCGGCTGGCAGGCGAACGGCTCGGAATCCGTGCAGGTCCGCGAGCTCGCCCAGGAGCACTTCGGCGGAAATTCCTCCGCCGCGGTCCAGGTCGTCGTGCACTCGGACACCAGGGATGTCTCCGATCCTGCGGTGCAGCAAGTCCTCGGCGAGGCCACCGCGGTGTTCACGGCCGACCCACGGTTCGGTGAGGTCATCGCGCCTGTGCCCGGCATGTCGATCAGCCCGGACGGCCACACCGGAATCCTGATCGCCGGTGCGAACGCGAGCACCGACGATATGGTCAAGGCCGTCGACGAACTCAAGGGCGAGCTCACCGCCCTGTCCGGGGATGGCATCGGGGTCTACCCAACCGGGGCGTCCGCGCTGTGGAGCGACTTCAACAAGGCCAACCACGACGCGATGATCAAGGCCGAGATGTTCTCCTGGCCCGTGACGCTCGCGATCATGGTGCTCGCCTTCGGCTCCCTCGTCGCCGCCGGATTGCCGTTGCTGCTCACCTTGGCGGGACTGGTCGCCTCGGCCGGTGGGTTGGTCCTGCTCAACACGGTCACGCCGATCTCGGTGTGGGCCATGAACTTTGCGATGATGTTTGCGCTCGCGCTCGGTATCGACTACGCCCTGTTCATCGTTGCGCGGTTCCGAGACGCACTGAGCAAGGGGGGTGATCCGCGCGCGGCGGTCGCCGAGACGATGGACACCGCCGGCAAGGCTGTCGTGTTGTCGGGCCTGACGGTGCTGGTGAGCCTGTCCGCCGTGCTGCTGGTGCCCGCCCCCGCGGTCCGGACCATGGCTGTCGGGATCATGCTCGCGGTGACGTTCGTTCTTGCTGCGACCCTGACGCTGCTCCCGGCGGTGCTGGGCAAGCTCGGCCCCAAGGTCAACGCCGGCTCGCTCCCGTTCGCCAAGCGGCAGCAGCACCGGTCCCCGAAGTTCGAGGCGTGGGGCAACCTGCTGCACAAGCATCCCTGGCCGTTCGCCATCGGATCGCTCGTGGTGCTGATCGCGCTGTCGGTTCCGGCGTTGGGGCTCAAGGTTGCAATGCCCTCGATCCAGGTCGTGCCGACCGATGCCCCTGTCCGTCAGGGCTATGAACTCGTCCAGGCTCAGATGGGCGAGGGCGCACCGGGCATGCTCCAGATCATCGCTCCGACGTCCGAGGCCGACTCGACTGCGGCCGCGGCGCGGGCGACCGAAGGCATCGCGATGGTCACCCCGCCGATGCCGGCCATGGACGGCTCCGACTTTGTGATGCTGCAGGCCGTCCCGAACGTCGACCCGTCGGACAATGCGATGGGCTCGATCCTGGACCGGTTGCGTTCCGACCTGCCATCGCAGGCCCTGGTCGGCGGCGCACCCGCAGAGAACCTCGACCTGCAGCAGGCGCTCAACGACTATCTGCCCGTGATCGTCGGCGTCATTCTCGCACTCGGGTTCCTGTTGCTGCTGGTCGCGCTGCAGGCTCCGCTGATTGCCATCCTCGGCACGGTGGTCAGCCTGCTCTCTACCGCGGCTGCGTTCGGAGTCGCCAAGCTGATCTTCCAGGACGGACACGGCGCCGGTCTCCTCGGCTTCACCCCGCAGGGCTTCCTCGACGGCTGGGGCCCGGTGTTCTTCTTCGCGATGATCTTCGCCATCGCGATGGACTACACGGTGTTCCTGCTCTCGACCGCCAAGGAACACTACGAGGAATCGGGTGACCCGAAGGTCGCGCACGTCATGGGTCTCGCGCACTCCGGCCGGGTCATCGCTGCCGCGGCGGCGGTCATGGTGGCGGTGTTCTTCACCTTCGCTCTCGCCGAACCGCTGCCGCCGAAGGAGATGGGCATCATCCTCGGTGTTGCCGTCCTGCTCGACGCGGTCTTCATCCGCCTCGTGCTGCTCCCGGTGCTGCTGCGCCTGACCGGCCACGCGGCCTGGTGGTCACCGGCCTGGCTCCGCCGGATCCTGCCGAACATCAGCTTCTCGCACGGCTGATGCGATGGGGTATGCATGGTGGGGATCACCTCACCATGCATACCCCAGGGGGTATATTGGGTGTTCGTTGTTCCGCAAGAAGGGGAGATGCCCGTGAAAAGTCTGCCTCGTCAAGAGAGTTGGACAGTCGAACGCGTTGTTCCACTCATGGCCGGCGTGATGGTCCTGCTGAGTGTGGGACTGACGTTGGTGTTCTCGCCCTGGTGGCTCCTCCTCACCGGATTCGTGGGCGCCAACCTGCTCTTCTACTCCGCGGTCGGATGGTGCCCCGCGAGCCTGATCATGGAGAAGGCCGGTCTGGGGCGGGCGAGTTGCCGTATCCCGCCGGCCGGCGCACACACTTCCTGACGGGAACGGTGCTGCAGAAGAAGGGGTTCGGGGTACCTACCGAAACCGAGGCCACCCCGGGGGGTGTAGCGACAAGAGGGGTACACCCACCGGCGGTGTCACCGCTTTCGTCACCGCTTTCGTCACCGCGGCCGAGCTGCGTCCTCGGGGGCCGGCCGGCGTCAGTAGGGGGGGACACGCGGTGACGACCGTCCGACGGGGACGAGCGGGCCGGTGTCCGAATCCCGAGAGGTGACGACAATGCCGAAATCGACAAGCCCTACCACCCGAGTTCAACTCGCCCTCAACGTCGAGGATGTGGCATCGGCGACCGCGTTCTACTCGACTCTGTTCGGGGTGCCGCCGCACAAGCAGCGCGCCGGATACGCCAACTTCCTGGTCGAGGATCCGCCACTGAAACTGGTCCTGATCGAAAACCCCGGTGCAGGGGAGCACCTGAATCATCTCGGTGTCGAGGC
Source organism: Rhodococcus zopfii NBRC 100606 = JCM 9919 (assembly GCF_001895025.1). GTDB lineage: Bacteria > Actinomycetota > Actinomycetes > Mycobacteriales > Mycobacteriaceae > Rhodococcus > Rhodococcus zopfii. The sequence goes on along the minus strand of NZ_BCXI01000001.1, from coordinate 224,535 downwards.
GCAGAGTTCCGACGACGTCTCCGCAGCGTTGGCCCGGTTCCGGGATGCGGGACTCACCGCGACGGTGGCCGAGAAGGATCTGTGCTGCCACGCGGTGCAGGACAAGGTGTTCGTCGAGGCACCGGACGTGCCCAACGGATGGTGGGAGTTCTATGTCGTGACCGACGACGCCCCCGCGAACCCCGACGGCCTGACGACCTCGGCGTGTGAGGTCGCGTGCAACGGTCAGGACGCCGCCGAGCAGGACGCCACCGCCCAGGACATCTCGGCCGGCAGCGTCTGCTGCGGATGACCTCAGCGGTGTGGGACGCCGCAAGATGACGGCGCCCCACACCGGCGTGGCTCGAGATTCAGTCGGGGTTCCCGGCGCAGCGGCAGCCGGCCGGTGCGGAGTAGTCCATCGGCATCCCGTGGGCGTCGAGGTTCAGTTCGCAGCAGCGGCCGAGCAACTCGGCCAGCTTGCGCCGGCCGCGCTGGACGCGCGATTTCATCCCGGACAGTGACACGTGTTCGAGGTCGGCGGCGCGCGCCTGCGTCAGTCCGTCGAGGTCGGTCAGTTCGACGGCGCGTCGCTGCTCGGGCGACAATCCGGTCAGCAGCGGCCGGACACAGACGGCGAGTTCGCGCAACGCATCGTCCGGGTCGTCGTCCGAGTCCGGGGCGGTGGGGTTGGGCTCGTCACCGGTCAGGGGCACGAACCGGTTGCGTTCGCGGGCGCTGCGGCGGTAGTGGTCGACGATGGTCGTGCGGGCGATCCGATACATCCAGCGCAGCAGATGGTCGCGGTCCTCGACGTGACCGAGGTGGGTGTGGATGCGCAGCAGGATCTCACCGAGCACGTCGTCGGCGCGGTCCGGATCGGCGATGCGGCGGTGCACGAACGCACGCAGCTGCGTGCCGAACTCGCGCCACACCTCTTCGGTGGTGAGGGCGGGCGCGGCGACCGTCGAGGTGTTCGAGGCGCTGGTCATGGTTGGTCCTTCGGAAAAGGGGGGGGCGCGCGAGGCGCGGGGTCTCTTCCACAGACGACGGTACCGGTGCACGGACGCAACCACATCCGGCGCGGCCCTCGCTACGGCAGCGGGACCGCCGCGGTGGCCGCAGTGAGAGCCGCAAGGGCGGGCACACCGACCGGTTCCGTGGGCAGCAGGGGAATGACGGTACAGCGGTCGGACAGGCGGGTACGGACGGTCTCGATCTGCTCGAGTTCGGCGTCGGCGCGTCGGCGCAGCAGCGGCGAGATGGGCGCGGCCGCGGCGACGCAGTTGTTGATCACCCACGCCCAGGGATGGATGTCGGCGCGCTGCAGGTCGTCCTGCAGTGCGGCCGCTTCGAGCACGGGAGTGGTTTCGGCGAGGGTGATCAGCAGGACCTTGGTGGAGTCGGGGTCCTGCAGCCGCATCAGCGGGGTGGTGTAGTGCAGGCCCTGGCCCATCTGACGGGTGATCTCGCGGTGGTAGGAGCCGGTGGCGTCGAGCAGCAACAGGGTGTGCCCGGTGGGGGCGGTGTCGACGACGACGAACGTGTGACGCGACTCCTGAATCACCTTCGAAAATGCTTGGAAGACGGCAACTTCCTCGGTGCACGGCGAGCGCAGATCCTCGGCGAGGGTTGCGCGGCCCGCCTCGTCGAGGTGCGCGCCCTTGGTGGCCATCACCCGGTCCTGGTAGGCGCGGGCGGCCTCGGCCGGATCGATGCGCGAGACGTGGAGGTGTTCGATGCCACCGCGGAGGGTATCGGTCAGGTGTGCGGCCGGATCGGTGGTGGTCAGGTGCACCGGATGGCCACGTTCGGCCAGAGCCACGGCGATCGCGGCGGCGACGGTGGTCTTGCCGACCCCGCCCTTGCCCATGCACATCACCAATCCGTGCCCGTCCACCTCGATCTCGTCGATCAGGGCGCGCAGCGGCGCGTCGGCCAGGTCCGGCATCTCACCGATATCGCGGGCCGGCGCGCTATCGACGGCGCCCGAAGCGGTGTCGAACAGGCGCGCGAGCGCGTCGAGACCGACCATGTTGGCGGCCTTGAGCTCGAGCCGATCCTGCGGCAGCGCCGCCAGCGGGGCGGGCAGGGCGGCCAGCGCGGCCTGCTCGCGGCGATGGACCGCGGCGGCGAGGGGGTCGGTGTCGTCGACCGGTGCGGGGAGCACCGCGTTGACGACGACGTACTGCCGGCCGAGGCCGAGGGCGGCCAGCTCGGTGTGAGTGCGGTCGATCTCGTTCAGAGCCGAGCGGGACGGGCGGGCGACGAGCACCAGGCGGGTGCGATCCGGATCTGCGAGGGCGGCCACGGCAGCGGCATACATGGCCTTCTGCTTGTCGAGCCCGGCCAGCGGTCCCAGGCATGAGGCGTCGCCCTTGCCCGCGGCGAGGAAGTCGGTCCAGTTGCCGGGCAGTTGCAGCAGCCGGATGGTGTGGCCGGTGGGGGCGGTGTCGAACAGCACGTGATCGAACTGGGAGAGCTGTTCGTCGGGATCGGTGAGCAGGGCGGTGAATTCGTCGAAGGAGGCGACCTCGGTGGTGCACGAGCCGGAGAGCTGTTCGGTGATCGAGGCGATCTCCGCCTCGGGTAGCAGCCCGCGCACCGGGCCGACGATACGGTCGCGATACGCCTCGGCGGCCTGTTCGGGATCGATTTCCAGAGCCGACAGCCCCGGCACCGACTCGATCGCGGTGATCGTGTTGCCGATCGTCAGGCCGAAGACCTGCCCGACGTTCGAGGCCGGATCGGTGGAGACCAGCAGCACCGTTTTCCCGACGCGCGTGAGTGCGAGTGCGGAGGCACACGCGATGGAGGTCTTGCCGACACCACCCTTGCCGGTGAAGAACACGAACCGGGGCAGATCGGTCAGGAATTTCGTGTCGGAAGCTGCCATGGGTGAAGACTCCTCGAGCGCGGGCGAATCGGTGACGGAAGGGGGTCGGTCAGCAGCATCCGGTGGGGCCGCAGCAGGAGCCGGCGTCGGTGGTGTCGTCGAGGGCCAGGATCGTGGCACCGGTCGGGGCGGCCGGGATGTCGAGGCCGGCCCACGAGACGAGTTCGGCCCGGTCCGGGTAGCGGCCGGTGAGCACGGTGACGTCGTCGACGAGGACCAGCGGCAGCCCGGCCGAGCCGGACAGTTCCAGAAACCGCTTCACGATCGGGTGATGAGCGAAGGCGAGCGGATCGTTGGCGAGGTTGTGGCGCGTGATGGCCGCACCCCGGTCGGTCAGCCAGGCCAGGTCGGCGGTGAAGGTCACCAGGTTCTGGTCGACGTCGTCGCCGCACACGCCGGTGTTGCAGCAGAGGGCGGGTTCGAAGACCGCGATGGTGGGCACGGGGTTCCTCCTGGAGGGATGTCGGTTGGGGGCGGGGATAGGGTCGAGCAGGCGGGCGGCCAGGGTGTGGACACGGGCGGCGATGTCGTCGCGGACCAGGCGCATGCGTTCGATCCCGTCGATGCCGCGGTCGGACGGTTCGTCGGTGTCCCAGTTCTCCACGACCGCGCCGGCGGGGGCGTCGAGGTGGGCTTCGCGGCCCAGGGTGACGATCAGGTCGACGGTGCGCAGTCGCTGCGGATCGATCGGTTTCGGGTGTTCGCCGGCAACGGGGGCGCCGACCTCGTCGAGGACCTTCACGGACAGGGCGTTGAGTGCGGTTCCCGGGTCGGTCCCGGCCGAGTACACGGCGATGCGGTTGCCGGCTGCTTTACGCATCAACGCTGCGGCCATCTGGGACTTTCCGCCGTTCTTCACGCAGACGAACAGCACCGAGGGGGTGGGCACAGGGGCGAGTCCTTTCATATCCGGCCGGTTCACCGGCTGTTCGTTTGACGCTGTAGTTCGACAACCGTCAATATAGACGCATGCCGAATCAATCGTCGAACCGGGGCGAACCGTGCTGCCCGCCGCTGGCCCGTGCACCCCTCACCTCCGACTGGGCAGGTGATCTGGCGCGGATGTTCAAGGCCCTGGGTGATCCCGTTCGCCTGCGGATGCTGAGCCTGATCGCCAGCCACACCGGCGGCGAGAGCTGCGTGTGCGACATCTCCCCGGCGTTCGACCTGTCCCAACCGACCATCTCCCACCACCTGAAGGTGCTGCGCGAGGCCGGGCTTCTGGACTGCGAGCGCCGCGGCACCTGGGTGTACTACCGGGTCATCCCGTCGGCGCTCGACCGGCTCTCGGCCGTGTTGGCCGTCGAATCCGGCGTGCTGTCCGACTCTGCCTGCGCTACCGTCCCGCCCGCTCGTCTCGAAAAGACCGTCTCGTGAGCACCGCGACCCACAATCCCGTCGTCGCCGGACTCTCCACCCTCGACCGGTTCCTGCCGGCTTGTATCGGTGTGGCGATGGCTGCCGGTCTGCTGCTGGGCCGGCTGATCCCAGGCCTGGGCGAGGCTTTGAGTTTCATCGAGGTCGACGGGATCTCCCTGCCGATCGCGCTCGGCCTGCTGATCATGATGTATCCGGTGCTGGCCAAGGTCCGGTACGACCGGCTGGACACCGTCACCGGCGACCGCCGGCTGCTGGTCACCTCCCTGGTGCTGAACTGGATCGTCGGCCCGGCGCTGATGTTCGCCCTGGCCTGGCTGCTGCTGCCGGATCTGCCCGAGTACCGCACCGGCCTGATCATCGTCGGTCTGGCCCGCTGCATCGCGATGGTGATCATCTGGAACGACCTCGCCTGCGGTGACCGCGAAGCCGCCGCGGTCCTGGTGGCGATCAACTCGGTGTTCCAGGTGCTCATGTTCGCCGTCCTCGGCTGGTTCTACCTGTCGGTGCTACCCGGCTGGCTCGGCCTCGAACAGACCACACTCGACGTCTCGCCGTGGCAGATCGCCAAGTCGGTGCTGATCTTCCTCGGCATCCCCCTGCTCGCCGGATACCTCACCCGCCGGTTCGGCGAGAAGGCCAAGGGCCGCACCTGGTACGAACAGACCTTCCTGCCGCGCATCGGCCCGTGGGCGCTGTACGGGCTGCTGTTCACCATCGTGATCCTGTTCGCCCTGCAAGGCGATCGGATCACCTCGCAACCGCTCGACGTTGCCCGCATCGCCCTGCCGCTGCTCGCGTACTTCGCGCTCATGTGGGGCGGCGGATTCGTCCTCGGCAAGCTCGCCGGGCTGAGCTACGAACGCACCACCACCCTCGCGTTCACCGCGGCCGGCAACAACTTCGAACTCGCCATCGCCGTGGCCATCGCCACCTTCGGCGTCACCTCCGGGCAGGCCCTCGCGGGCGTCGTCGGGCCGCTCATCGAGGTGCCCGTCCTCGTCGGCCTGGTCTACGTTTCGCTCGCCCTGCGCAAACGCTTCGCCGTCTCCACCCCGGGATAGCCGCCGATCTGCCCGCCCACTCCACCGACATTCCCACCGCCTGACGCCCGAAAGGTTCTTCGATGACCACCAAACCGTCCGTGCTGTTCGTCTGCGTGCACAACGCCGGCCGCTCCCAAATGGCCGCCGGATTCCTCGCCGCCCTCGCCGGCGACGCGATCGAGGTCCGCTCCGCCGGAAGCGCACCGGCCGATCAGGTCAACCCTGCCGCCGTGCAGGCCATGGCCGAGGTCGGCATCGACATCTCCACCCAATCCCCGAAGATCCTCACCACCGACGCCGTGGAAGCCTCCGACGTGGTGATCACCATGGGCTGCGGGGACACCTGCCCGGTCTTTCCCGGCAAGAGCTACCGCGACTGGGTACTCGAGGACCCCGCCGGCAAGGGCGTCGAGTCGGTGCGCCCGATCCGCGACAACATCAGAACCCGCGTCGAGGCGCTGATCGCCGAACTGGCCCCCGACACCGTCCGCGGCTGACCGATCACGCTGAGCCGGCGCCGCCGGGTGCGGTTCTCGCGGATCGCCCGCGGACTATCGCTGACAACCAGCGAGCATCTCGACGATCTGACCCACCTGACCGAGCGCAGCATGTGGTCCGTTCCGCCCTCGATGGGAGAGGACTGGTCGCTGCACCGACGAACGGGAGAGCGGAGATGAGCAGCGCGAATCCTGTGGTCACCGTGACAATGGACTGTTCCGGCGACGCCGGCAACGCCTCGATGTGGGCCGCGGCCACAGCGGAGCGGAGACGGTGGACGCTGCGCCTGGTGCACCTCCGTCCTGAACTGTGTCGCGAAACCACCTCCGGTGGGATTTCCTCCTTGCCGGCTGCGGACGTCCCGAACCTGGAGGCAGCTACCTCGACACCCGACCATGCCGCTGCCGTCCGAGCCCGGTACCCGGATCTGGACATCGACGAGGAATGGCCCGCCGGTCTCGCGCCGCGGAGGTGGTGACCGCCGCAAGCATCGACTCCCGAATGCTTGTGCTGCCCGGCAGCGGCGGAGGTGCTCTCGCAGCGTTCCTCGCATCAAGTTATCTCGACATCGCCGAGCGATCGGTGTGCCCGGCTGTGATCTGGCACGGGCGAGCAGGACAGGTTCCCGACCGGCGGGCGGTGGTGGTGGGGATCGACGGCAGCGAGCTCAGCGACGCCGCCGTACTCGGAGCATTCGAACTGGCCCAGTTGTGGCAGGCGCCGGTGCACGCCGTCCGCGTCTGGTCCGTCCATCATGAGGTCGGGGACGTGACCGTCGAATACCTCGTTGACCGCGATGCCCTCGCCCGGGACGCCCATCGGCTGCTCGAGCAGCGGCTTTCCTTCGCCCGCCGCCGGTTCCCCGAGGTACCGACCACCGAGGCCGTGGTGGAGGGGGCACCGGTGCACGTTCTGCGCGCGAGCGCCGAGGGCGCGCAGCTGATCGTCGTGGGCAGCCACGGCCGAGGTCGGATCGCGGGGGCACTCTACGGCTCGGTCAGCCGTGCGCTGGCCCATCACTGTCCCTGCCCGGTTCTGATCTGTCGCACTCCCCACCGCGATCATCGACCGTAGCGAACCGATCATCGACCGTAGCGAACCATCGGCCCGGGCCTTCGACGCAGGATCCGCAGCTACGGCATGGTCCCGGTTCCCGTCACTGCTCGGAGGTTCCGGCTTCCGCGCGCACCACCAGAACCGGACAGGGGGCGTGTTCGGCGCAGTAGGCGCTGACCGAGCCCAGCAGCAGACCGGAGAACCCGCCGTGGCCACGACTGCCGAGGACGAGCATCTGCGCGTGGCGGGCGGCATCGATCAGCACCTGCGAGGGGTGCCCTTCGCGCACCGATTCGACAATCCCGGCCGGTGGGACGCCATCGAATGCGCCGGCAATCGCGTCCGAGAGCATCTCGGCGGCCTCCTGATCGGGGCGGTAGTCGGCCGGATACGGGTAGAAGCCGTAGGTGTGTGCAGGGTGCCACGCGATAGTCGCGTCGATTGTGGCACCGAGCGAAGGCGCCAGCCGGGCCGCCCAACGCAGCGCGTCGATCGACGAGTCCGATCCGTCGACGCCGACCACCACTCGCGCTTGCGACACGTCGTCGCTGCCAGAAGCGTGCCCGGGGTCCGTAGCCACATCCATATTTCCAACGTACTCGGCGCCGCCGATCGGGAATCGGAATCGGTGTCGACGACCACGGGACCACCGCACCCTTGCGCACTCTCGACGAACGCGCGCACGCTGAACTCATGGCAATCGCACCGGCCGTTGCGATCACGGGCGCCGCGGCGGCCGCGATCTACGCAGGCCTGATACGCCCCCGGCTCGTGCGATGGGGAGCCACCGGCAACGAACTCACGGGACCGTTTCCCGGCGCCGAGATGGTGCCCGACGGCGACAGATCGGGAGCCATGGCCGTGACCATCGACGCACCGCCCGAGCAGGTCTGGCCGTGGTTGGTGCAGATGGGCTGGAACCGGGGCGGCTGGTACTCGTGGGATCACCTGGACAACGCGGGCCGTTCCAGCGCGCGGCGGGTTCATCCGGAGTGGCAGGACCTCCGGTGCGGAGACACCCTCGAGTACTGGCTGCCCGGTGCGGGGCCCCGAAACGCGTATACCGTTGCGACGCTGGAAGAGAACCGTTTTCTCGGTCTCCACGGACTGAGCGATCTGCGGGGACAAACCCTCGATCCCCGGCGACCTCGCCCGCCCGCCTATCTCGAAGGATGGTGGGGCTTTCAGCTGACGGAGTTGCCCGGCCGGCGCACGCGCCTTCTCGTCAGCGGGTATCAGGCAGGCCGTCCGCGCCGGGTGGCACAGTTCGTGTATTTCTGGCTCTTCCCCCCGGTCGTGTGGATCATGCAGGCGCGCATGTTGAGTGTTCTCAAACGCAACATCGAACGAGCCTGTCGAACACCGGAGCCGACGACCGCACCGGCGACGGACTCGGCCGGGCGGCGGGCCACCTCACGAGCCGGCCTGCGCCGCGTTCGACCCGGCCGCATTGCGATTCGGGACACCCACCTCTACGTCGATGTCGTCGGGCAGGGTCCGCCGCTGGTGATCATGCACGGCGGACCGTCCGCCGACTTGTGGACGATGCAGTCCCTGCGCACGTTCGCGGATCGATACACCCTCGTCTTCTACGACCATCGCTGCAACGGACGCTCGGTCGGGGCGCCCGTCGAGTCGATGACCTGGGAGAACCTGACTGCGGACGCCGACGCTCTGCGTGAACATCTCGGTTTCGAGCGGTGGGCGGTGCTCGGGCACTCGTTCGGCGGGCAGGTCGCGCTCGAGTACGCGTTGCGCCACCCCGACCGCGTCACGAACCTCGTCCTGCTCGATGTCGGCGCCGACAGTCGCTGGCAACGGCACAACGCGGCCGAGGTCGTCCTCGAACGCGGCTTCGGTCGCGCGGACGCCGAGTTGGTCCGGCGCTGGTTCACCGGCGAGTTCACTCCCCGCGAGTACTACCCGATCTTCGCCCGGATCGGGCGCGCATACTTTCACCACTACAGCCTCGGGGTGCTGGCCCGCGAACTCGCAACCGGCGCGTGGCGTTCGAGACCGAGGCCCGAGCCGCTCATCTTCGCCGGTCGCCACCTGCTGAAGGGCTGGTCGATCGTCGACCGTCTCGGCGAGATCGCAGTCCCCACCCTGGTTCTCGGCGGCCGCGACGACTTCGTCTTCCCACCGCAATGCCAGCATGAGCTGGCGGCCGGCATTCCCGGCTCGTCACTGCGGATCATCGATCACGCCGGGCACAACCCACACGACGAACAGACCGCGGAGGTCGTGCAGGCGATCGACGACTTCCTCGGAGCACACGTCCCGACCTGAGGTGACCTGCACGGCCGTCGCGAAACGTGCTGACGACACCGATTCCGGGATTCGGACGAATCGTGCCACCGGCCCCGCGCCCCCTGCGCATACTGGGCGATGAACTTTCTCGTGGTGAGGCGGTGCCCGTGTCCGATCCCGACGTGTTGGTGGTGGGCGCAGGCCCGATAGGTCTCACCGCGGCAATCGAATTGCGCAGGCGGGGCGTCGACTGCCGTATCGTCGACCCGCTCCTGGAGCCACCGCGGTACGCGAAGGCGGTCGGTGTGCAGCCCCGCACCCTGGAGGTGTTCGAGGCCATGGGTGTGCTCCGCCCCATCCTCGATGCCGCCATCCGGATGCGGGGTCAGATCGTCTACGTGAACGGGGCCGAGCAGATGCGACTCGAGCTGTCGCTGCCGCCGGACGTGCCCTTCGGCTTCGTCGGTATCCCGCAGTACGAGACCGAACGTGTCCTCGCCGAACGGTTGCGGTCGCTCGGCACCCGGGTCGAGCGGGGAACGCGGCTGACGTCGTTCGAGCAGGACCACGACGGTGTGACTGCCGTGCTCACCGGACCGGACGGCGACGAGACGGTCCGCGCACAGTACCTCGCCGGGTGCGACGGCGCGCACAGTGTGGTGCGCAAGACCCTGGGCCTGACCTTCGAGGGCGCGGCGTTCACCGAGCAGTACATGCTCGGTGATGTCGAGGTCGACTGGTCGCAGCCCCACGGATGGGGCATCCGGTCGATGCACGTCACCGACGGCGTCACCGACGACCTGCTGGTGTGCATCCCGTTGCCCGGCAGGCGCCGCTACCGCATGTCGATGCTGGTGCCCGACGAACTCGCGGCAGGTACCGCGTCCGCCGACAACGTCGAGCACGGATTCGAAGGTGGCCGCAAGCCCGAATTGCACCACATCCAGGCCGTTCTCGATCGTCTCTCGCCCGAACCGGTCCGCGCGTCGAACCTGCGCTGGTCGTCGGTATTCAAGATCAACCACCGCATCGTCGATTCCTACGGGCGCGGGCGGGTGTTCGTGGCGGGCGACGCCGCACACATTCATCCGCCGACCGGCGCGCAGGGCATGAACACCGGCATCCAGGACGCGCACAACCTGGCATGGAAACTCGCGCTCGCGGTGGCCGGCGTCGGCGCGCCCGGACTGACCGACACCTACGACGCGGAACGACGCCCGGTCGGTGAGGAGGTCGTGGGCCGGACTGTGCGCAGCGCACGCGAAGGCATCGGCGCGGGGGAGACCGATCCCGGCTACGTGATCCGCCGGGAGGCGCAGCTGCTCATCCGCTACGCGGACAGTCCGCTCGTCGCAGGCGACGACGACGGCTCCTCGGCCGCACCGGGGTCGCGGGCACCCGACGCGCGCGGCCTCACCCGCGACGCCGTGTCGTTCCCGTTCCGGCTGTTCACCCTCCTCGGCGGGGAACGTCACACGCTCGTGCTGTACGCCGATCGGTCCGTCGGCCCTGAGGAGCTGGCGCATCTCGAAGCGGTCGCTGCCGCGGCCGCCGCGGCCGCACACGGACACCTCGACACCTACCTCGTCGCGTCCCCCGAGGCGGCGGTCGACGACACCGTTCTGCCGCTCGTCCGGGACCGGGACGGCGAGTTCGCGCAGGCCTACGGGATGAGCGGTCACAGCAGCGTGTTCGTGGTGCGGCCCGACGGCTATCTCGGATTCCGGCAGGGTGAGCCCGACGCCGACGGTGTCACCACCTACCTGAAGTCCACGTTCAGTTGATCCGAGGTCCAGGACAACGCAGGTCGTCGGGGTTCTCGACGATGCCCGGCGAGCGTGCGCGGGAGGGATGCCTGCCGCGGTGGTTACTCTCGAGTGATGGCTGCAATTCCGGATGTCCCAGTAGGCACGAGTACCGCGGTGTCCGGTCTCGAGAGCACCTTCGTCGACGAGATGGGCGGGTTGTCGGTGCCGTGGCAGGGTGCCGAGGTGCCGGACCCGAAACTGCTCGTGCTCAATGAGGAGCTCGCAGGGTCGCTGGGGTTGGACGCGGCCTCGCTGCGCAGCGACGACGGCGTCGCCGTCCTGACCGGCTCGGCGGTGCCGGTCGGATCGAAGCCGGTCGCGATGGCGTACGCAGGTCACCAGTTCGGTGGGTACGCCCCGCTCCTCGGGGACGGTCGGGCGTTGCTGCTCGGCGAACTCGGGGACGGTGCCGGCGGGCGCGTGGACCTGCATCTCAAGGGCTCGGGGCCCACCCCGTTCTCCCGTGGCGGCGACGGCTTCGCGGTCGTCGGACCGATGCTGCGCGAATACCTCGTCAGCGAGGCCATGCACGCGCTCGGCATCCCCACCACCCGCGCGCTGGCGGTGGTGGCGACCGGTCGGCCGGTCCACCGCAACGGCTTCGAACCCGGTGCCGTGCTCGCGCGGGTCGCGTCCAGTCACCTGCGGGTGGGCACCTTCGAGTTCGCGGTCCGGCGGGGCGAGATCCTGAAGTCGCTGGCCGACTACACGATCGCCCGCCACTATCCGGGGCTGACCGACCTGCCCGCGACGGGGAAGGACAATCGCTACCTGGCCTTCTTCGAGGCGGTACTGGAGGCGCAGGCCTCGCTGGTGGCGCGATGGATGCTCACCGGATTCGTACACGGGGTGATGAACACCGACAACACCACCATCTCGGGCGAGACCATCGACTACGGTCCGTGCGCCTTCCTCGACGCGTTCGACCCGGCGGCGGTATTCAGTTCCATCGACCACAGCGGCCGCTACGCGTTCGGCAACCAGCCCGCCGTGCTGAAGTGGAATCTTGCGCGGTTCGCGGAAACCCTGTTGCGGCTGGTCGATTCGACGCCCGACGACGCGATCACCGCGGTCACCGCCGTCCTCGGCAGCTTCGAGGAGCGCTACGAAAACCACTACACAGCCGGGATGGCGGCGAAGCTCGGTCTCTCCGGTGCGTCGCTCGAGCGGTCGCTGATCGACGACCTGCTGGCCCTGATGGCCGAGCACGGTGCCGACTGGACGGGGAGCTTCCGGGCGCTCGCCGACGAACTTCGCGGAAATGCGGCGCCGCTCGACGAACTCGTGCCGCGCGAGCACATCGGGCCGTGGCTGATGCGCTGGCGAAATGCCCTGCAGCAGCAGGGGAGCGGGTCAGCGGAGACGGCGGACGCGATGGACCGCGTCAACCCCCTGTACATCCCGCGGAACCATCAGGTCGATGCGGCCCTGCGTGCCGGCACCGCCGGGGACCTCGCACCCTTCGAGGAGCTGCTCGAGGTCGTCACGCATCCCTTCGACCGCCGCGACGAGTGGGCCGAGTACGCCCTCCCGGCGCCACGGGGATTCAGCGACACCTTCCGAACGTTCTGCGGCACCTGACCGTGATCCGGACGGGACTGCCGTAGGCGCACTCCCGTTCGGTGACGGGGAGGTGGTGTGCGACTTTCACGAGGAAGTCGCACACAACGCCCCGCTCGAATCAGTGAAGGAACTCCGCTGCCATCCCACGATGTCGCCGCACGGCAGCCGGCACTCCGTTGTGCGCGGCTCCAAACACGTCCCGCGCGGCACTGTCGCGAGACGTAACGCCTCCCTGCCGTCGACCTCACCGACGTGCTCTGTATCACATCGAGAGCGTCGGACCTCCACTGAACGGAAGGAAGTCGACGATGACACTGAACGGGAAGATCGCGATCGTCACCGGCGCCGCGCAGGGAATCGGCGCGGCCACCGCCCAGCGGTTGGCAGCCGACGGCGCAACGGTGATCACGGCGGACATCCAGGACGCCGGGGCGACGGTCGACGCCATCCTCGCGGCCGGCGGCAAGGCCGAGGCCCACCTGCTCGATGTGCGCGTCCCCGCGAACTGGGCCGACACCGTCCGCGAAGTGATCGAGCGTCACGGCCGCGTCGATCTGCTCGCCAACGTGGCCGGGGTGGTCAACATGCTCAGCGAGGACAGCGTCGTCGGACTCACCGAGGAGGCGTGGGACCACGTCATCGGCACCGACCTCAAAGGCGTGTGGCTCGGCATGCGGGCCGTCATCCCGAACATGATCGAGCGCGGCGGCGGCCGGATCGTGAACATCTCCTCGATGGCCGCGCTGCGTGGCTTTCCGATTGTGACCGGCGGTGACCTCCGCGCAACCGCCGGCGCTTCGCGGCCTACGGCTCCGAAAATTCTCGCCCCGCTTCGCTCCTGAGCGCCACCGGGTTATTCTCCCTGGCCTGTCCCGGTAATTCGGGGAGATTTGCTGCCCTGCGAGCCCGCACCGTTAGGTACGTAAGTCTGGTGTCAGCGAACCGTGCCTCTCCACGGCTCCGGATCGGATACGGGCAGACGAACACCTTCGGGTGGCTCGATTTCCAGGTCCTCTCCGGCCCGCTGTGGGAGCCCGCGAGCACTTCTCAGATTCTGTCCTGTTTGGGCGGTCGCCAAACAGGGCAGGAGACAGCGAGAGGGGCGGCTGTGTGGGCCCGAATCCGCACCGTTGTGGCCTTCGGCAGTCACCGGTGGTTCTTCAAATTGGGTGGTTGGAGATACGGGCTATGAGTGGACCGGGTCTATAGATTCGAGCGATGACTCTCACCGAGGTGTGGCACGGATACATGTCGGTTCTGCGCGATGTCGCCCCGATCACTGCTGCCGCGGTCCGGCCCCCACGGAGCCTGGCGGATCGCCGCGCCGCCGAAGACTCGACCGCACCCTGGACCGAGGAACTGAGGGAGTTCTACAGCCTTCACGATGGAGTCGAGCTTCCCGGAATCAGCGATCGCACGATCGGGACGGTCCTGCCGGATCTCGAGCTCTACGGATTCGATGCGATACTCGCCGCACACCGATCGTCCAGGGAGTCCCTGCACGACATCGACGATCTCGGTCTGGACTGGCCCGAGGTCATCCGGGGGCAGCTCGCCGGCGAATCCGCAAACCGGTTCCTCGACTCCTATGTCCCGTTCGCACAGTATGCCGACGGGGACTTCCTCTACGTCGATACTCGTCAGGGCGAGTATCGAGGCTGCATCCGCGAGTTCGGTTGGGAAGCATCCGACGAGAGCGGCCCACTGTTCTCCTCGTTGACGCGCTACATCGAGTCGGTTCGCCGTAGCGTCGAGTCCGGCACCGAACACTCGTCTCTGACACCGACGATCGAGGACGGTGCACTGATCTGGAGCGTGGACCGGTCCAGCCGCGACGTCGAGCCGCAGCCCGGGCCCGCTTTACTGCATGTTCCGTTCCCCGTCGTTGATTTCGCGCCGTCTGAGGTCGAGCCGACCGACGAGTTCCTGGACCTTGAGACCGTCCGCCGAAACGTCGTGGAGTTCGCCATCTCTCAATACCCGAACTCCATCATCGGACCTGCCACCGCGGTGTATCAGCGTGTGCCCCGCCGACGTGGGGTAAATGTGAACTTCTTCGTCCCCATCGACTCAGAGTCCAAGATGTTCCTGACGATCGCCACCGGCGTAGCCGACGATGTCCTCATCCATGAAGTCCCGTCAGAAGGCTTCCAGCTCGTTCACGAGAGAGGACTGTCCGCAGCGCAAAGGACCGCCGTCGTCTCCAGGTGAAAACGCCCCGTTCGCCGATCGTCAAACAGGACTCTCTCCACTTCGGGGATCGGAAGAACGACCCGGCGGACGTAGTTGTTGAGGTGCATCGAAGATCGACAAGCTTGCTCGCATAGATTGACAACGATGTCGGAAGAGAATGTGAAGCTGACGTCCGCATACCTGGTGGTGCTGTACTGGTTGTCACGTCGATCATGGGCGGCGCGGTTGTGGTACATCGCAACTCCACCGGCACCAGCGACTCTGCCAGTCAGGAGGGAACTACCGTGTTCAGTTCGCAGGATCCCGCTCCGGGCGACGAGCCTTTGATCGAGGGCGACTACGATCCGTCGGTTGAGGATCCGTTCACCGAAGATGGCGAACCTGAAACATACGAGGAATTTGCAGGGGACGCTGCGGCTGGACAAAACCCGAACGACATGCCGCCGGTAGCGGGCGGCGGAGCGATCACAGTCACTGAGCGTGGAAGCGAGCTTCCCCGGTAGATCACACGGTGTGGTGTGGGCCTCGGACTGTCAGTACCGGGTAGTAGGGCCCTTCCACGCAGGCACGGTTGCGTCCAGTCGAATCGCTCTCGGTTCCGCGCCCACTCGGCAATTCCGGTGAATGCGCACACCAAGTCGAGACCGCCGAGAGGTAGCTTCAGGACGCGGTCGTCGCCGACCAGCGGCACGACCACCGTCGAGTCCCGCAGCGCCGCACACAGTTCCGCCGGCTGCCCGAACCCCGCGCAGAACGCCGCGATCTTCGAAACCAACAGCCCGGAATCGACCTGCGCAACCGCCATTCGCCCCCCTCGGCCGGACATTCCCCCGAATGTCCGGCCGCGACGCTACCAACACTCGCTGAGGCACCCGGTGTGGAGGCGCCCGCACCGGCCGGGGTCGGATGCGCTATTGCTCGGGTGTTCGCCCGGAGCGGCGGCAATCGGAACTGCGCATTCGAGTCGGTTCGCCGACTCGGTCAGCTCAGTGAGCGGACCGAGCGCGGCAGCGGCACAGCGGAATCAGTGAGCCGGGACCGCTCCGGAGCACCCGCGACGGTGCGCAGCGGGACGACCCCGGCCCACACACCGTGGTCCTCACCGTCGTCCGGTGCCTCGCCGGGTCCGGCCGCGCGGATCTTCACGCTCACCTCGTCCAACGGAAGTTCGAGCACCGCCGTCGCGGCGAGCTCCTTCGCGGACGGGGGACGAACCTCGTTCCACCTGCCGGGCATGAGATGTTCGGTGACCGTCCACAACGCATCGTGCTTCTCGTCGTCCGGGACCGGGGTCGCGACCCCGAAGATGACCGCGCTGCGATAGTTCATGCTGCTGTCGAACGTCGATCGGGCGAACACCAGACCGTCGAGGTGGGTGACGGCGACCGAGACCTCGAGTCCGCTGCGGGCGGCGAGGAACGCGCCGGCCCCCGTCGACCCGTGCAGGAACAGACGATTTCCGTCGCGCCCGAACGCCATCGGCAACACCACCGGATATCCGTGACGGACGAACGCCACATGCGCCACCCGCGCGTCGTCGAGGAGGCTGTTCAGGACCGTCGAATCGTCGGTGCCTCGGTCCGGCTTGCGGGTGATACGTGTGCGTTCACTCATGGCCCGATCCAAGCAGCCGCCACTGTCGCCCGACAATCGAATATCGGCCGGTGACCGGCGTTCGATCGGCGCCGGTTCCCCGGGGCCGATGCGCTCGGGTTGCGAAAACTGCCGACGCTGATACGGTTCCACGCGACAACTCGACAACCACGGGAGCTCGCGCCAGCGGGCTGAGAGGACGGCTAGCTCGTTTCGAGCGGCAGGGCCGTCGACCGTACGAACCTGACCGGGTAATGCCGGCGTAGGGAGCGAACCATGAGGGACACCTCTGCCTTGCCGGCTGCCGTCACCACCGGACCGATCGACGGCAGCAGCAAACGCTATGTGGACGTCGACGGGCTGTCCGTGCCCTTCCGGCGTGTCCACCTGAGCACCGGTGACCACCTCGACCTGTACGACTCGTCCGGCCCGTACACCGATGAGAACGCCCGGATCGACCTCGATGCCGGTCTGCCGCCGGTGCGGACCGGATGGTCGCGCCCGGCCGGTGCCACCACCCAATACGGGTGGGCTCGCGCGGGTGTCGTCACCGAGGAGATGCGTTTCTGCGCTGCCCGCGAGGGTGTCGACGCGGAGATTGTGCGCGACGAGGTCGCCGCCGGCCGGGCCGTGATCCCCGCGAATCGTCACCACCCCGAACTCGAACCGATGATCATCGGGAAGCGCTTCGCGGTGAAGATCAACGCGAACATCGGGAACTCGGCGGTCACATCGTCGATCGCCGAGGAAGTCGAGAAGATGGTGTGGGCGACCCGGTGGGGCGCCGACAAGATCATGGACCTGTCCACCGGCAAGGACATCCACGAAACCCGCGAATGGATCCTGCGCAACGCACCGGTCCCGGTCGGGACCGTGCCGCTGTATCAGGCACTCGGGAAGGTCGGCGGTGATCCGACGCGGCTGACATGGGAGTTGTACCGCGACACCGTGATCGAACAATGCGAGCAGGGCGTCGACTACATGACCGTGCACGCCGGTGTCCTGCTGCGTCACATCCCGCTGACGATGAACCGGGTCACCGGCATCGTCTCGCGCGGCGGATCGATCATGGCCGCCTGGTGCCTGGCGCACCACACCGAATCGTTCCTCTACACCCACTTCGCGGACCTGTGCGAGATCCTCGCCCGCTACGACGTGACGTTCTCCCTCGGCGACGGGCTGCGCCCCGGTTCCATCGCCGACGCCAACGACGAGGCCCAGTTCGCCGAACTACGCACCCTCGGCGAACTCACCAGCATGGCACGCGCCCACGGGGTGCAGGTGATGATCGAAGGTCCCGGGCACGTGCCGATGGACAAGATCGCCGAGAACGTGCGGCTCGAAGAGCTGTGGTGCGACGAGGCCCCGTTCTACACCCTCGGGCCGCTGGCGACGGACATCGCGCCCGCCTACGACCACATCACCTCCGCGATCGGCGCCGCGATGATCGCGCAGGCCGGCACCGCCATGCTCTGCTATGTGACGCCGAAAGAGCATCTGGGACTGCCGAACCGCGACGACGTCAAGACCGGTGTCATCGCCTACCGGATCGCCGCACACGCCGCGGACCTGGCCAAAGGCCATCCGCGGGCGCAGCAGCGCGACGACGCACTGTCGCGCGCCCGCTTCGACTTCCGCTGGCGCGACCAATTCGCGTTGTCCCTGGATCCGGACACCGCCCGCGAATACCACGACGAAACCCTGCCCGCCGAACCGGCGAAGACCGCGCACTTCTGCTCGATGTGCGGCCCGAAGTTCTGCTCGATGCGGATCTCCGCGGACGTGCGTGCCTCCGCCCGCGATCTCGGACGGGCCGGCACCGCGGCGCTCGACGCCGGATCGGCCGCGGAACCGGAGGTGTTCATCGACCGCGGAAACCGGCCGGGCCTCCCGATTTCCGCGACCCCGGGAACCCCCAACGTCCCCTGACCCGGGTGAGCCGAGGCAACGCCCGGTCAGGCCGGGTGATGGCCGCCATCACCCGAAGGGTGTGGACCATCGGCGGGCTGGGGTTGCCGGTGCGGAGAGCGGGGGAGAGCGGGTGCAGTGGCCGGGTGAACTCGAGGGTCAGGCGAACTCGAGCGACCCCTCCACCGGCGCGAGCACCCGCCGCGTGCCCGGCGACCCCAGGGCCGCGGCCAGATCCGAGCCGCTGTGCTCGGCCAGCAGATCCCCGCTCGACCACACCAGCAGCGTCGCCGCGACCGTGTGCTCGGCCACCGAATGCGCCAGGTCGTAGTGCGCGCACCCCGGCACCCCGGCGTAGGTGATCCACAGGTCGAACCCGGTCATGAACAGATCCAGGTCGAACTGCACACACAGGCTCAGCAGCTCGCTGCGGCCGGTGTCGTCGACACCGGCGAACGCCTCGTCCAACGCCAGCAGCCGCGGCGCGTGCGGATCCGCCGAGTCCAGCATCACGTGCGCGGCGGCGAACAACGGCAGGTGCAGCGACACCGACTGCTCACCACCGGACAACGCCGAATGCCGCGCGACCGTCAACCGGTCCTCGGTGCCGTCCGCGGAGATCAGGCTGAACGAGAACACCCGCCAGCGGCGGTAGTCCAGCGTGGTCGCGAGGATCTCCGGGTACGACCGCTCCGGGTGCGCCGCCCGCTCGGCGCGGATCTGCGCCGCGAAATGCGCTCGCACGTCGGCGAGTTCGTCCGCACCCAACGCCGACGCATCCCGATCCAGCAACCGGCACACCGCCCGCGACCTGTCGTCGAGGTGATCAGCCAGCGCCCAGTGCACCCCGATCGTGTTGCCCGACGACATGTGCCGCTTGCGCATCTCGGTGGCCATCCGGGCGATCAGGGCGCGGGCGTCGACGGTGCGTTCGTGGATCTGCTGCGCCAGCCCGGTCAGCAACGCGTCCTCGAGGATGCGACGCTCGGCGTCGGTGAGCAGCAGTTCCTGCTCGCGGCGCGCGGCGGCGATCCGGGTTGCGAACTGCCCGACCGACGAGAATCCCCGCTCGTCCTGCACCCGCACCACGGTCACCCCGTCCGGGGCGTCCCACTGCAGCCGGTAGTCCTGCCCGGCCGCCGCCAGCTGCGCATCGAACTCCTGCAACGCCGTTGTCAGCGCGGTGCGCGTCGACTTGCGCGCCGACTCGGACACCGTCACCGACTCCGTCGCCGCCAGCAGCGACGCGAACAGCGCCGACACCTCCGGCGGCAGCACCGGCACGTCACCGCCGGTGTCGCGTTGGATCCGATACACCAACTGGTCGGCGCCGAGCCACGCCGCGGGCCCCGCCGGCCACGCGTGCGGCTGCTCGATCCTCAACAGGCCCAACAGTTCCGGCCGCGCATACGGGGCCAGGTGCTCGGCATCGGCCAGGGCCTCCACCAGCGCCGAGCGCAGCGCCTGCTCGGCCGCCGTGTGCGCCGCCTCCGCCTTGCCGATCCGCTCGATCGCCCCGTCGTAGGACTTGCGGGCGGTGCGCTGCGCCGCCTTCGCCGCCTCGATCCGCTCCCGCGCCTGCTCGAGCTGCTCGTCGATCTGTTCGGCCGAGGCGCCGAGGGCATCCCGCAGCGTCTCGAGGCGCTGCTGCTGCGTCGTCAGCGACTCCTCGGCGACCGCCGCCTGCTCCGCCGACTCCTCGGCGGCGCGGCGTGCCTCGTCCCGTCGGACCGCCGCGTCCCGCGCCCGCTCGAGTTCGGCGGTGTGCTCCCGCCGGGCCCGCAGCAGCGCCTGACCCTGCGACTGGAAATGCCGGATCGCCGCGGCCACCGCATCGAGTTCCCGCGCGGTGTGCGGGGCGCGGTGCGCGGCCGCCGCGGCCCGCACCTGCTGCTCCCGCGCCGCATACTCGGCCAACGCCTGATCGAGGTCGCGGTCCGCCGCCGCGGCCGAGTCCGTCGCGGTCCGCAACGCGCCGGCGCACTCGGTGACCTTCCGCAACGCCGCCGACACGGTGCCGGTGCGCGGCAACGCCGCAGCCGCCCGCTCGAGCCGCGTCAACTGGTCCCCGAGCCGCTGCCGGTCCGCGCCCAGCGCCTCCACCGCGGCGCGGGCCTCGGCGATCATCGCGTCCAGGTCGGCGATCCGGCTCTGCCGGCGCCGCGCGCGTGCGGTCGTCCCGATGAACTCCGCCTGGGCCTTGACATGGCGCCCCACCTGCACGCCCTGCCGGAACCGGCCCTCGGTGTCGACGGCCACAGTGACCGACGCGTCCGCCGGGGTCGACGCGATCGACGCGAGCAGATCCCGCACCCGCTGCTCGGCGACACCGGCGTCCGGTTCGGCGACCAGCAGGTCGGCCAAGGTCGGACCGGTGGGACGCTGCTGCGCCGGAAGCGGCTCGAGGAACTGCTCCGATTCGGTGTTCGGCAACGACATCTCGCACGCCGGTGCGTCGAGCACCCAGCCGTCCAGCAGGTTCGCCGCCTCCAACGCCGCCTCGATCCCGGCAGCGGCCTCCGGCCTGATGTCGTCCGCGAACCGCACCAGCCGCCACAATGGTGCCCCGGGCAATTCCGTGCGGTCACCGGTCCGGGCCGCGAACGGCGGGGGAGCGTCGTCGTGTTCGGCCGCGATCGCCGCCCGCTCCGACTCGAGTTCGACGATCCGCGCCTCGAGCGCCTCCGCGTCCGCCGCGCACGACCGCCGCCGGAACCTCAATTCCTCCACCGCGGACCCGGCGTGCGCGGTGAGCACCACCGCCGGCGCCGGCGCATCGTCGTCCCCGGCCCGCGCGATCGCCGCGTCGAGCACGCTGAGCAGACCGCCCGCGACACCGGCTGCCGAGTACTCGTCGCCGTGCTCACCCCACCACGCGCGCAGCTGGTTCGCCGTCTCGGCGCGAGCGAGCTCGACCATCGTCTCCGACGCCTCCACCGCGGCCCGCGCGGTGTCGAGCTGGGCACGGCCACGCTGCGCCGACGACTCGGCCCGGCTCCGCGCCGACGCGGCACCCTCGACCCGCGACAGCGCCGAGCGCACCGCCTGCACGTCGGCTTCCCGTTCGGTCACGTGCGCGTCGATCACCGTCGCCACCTGCTCCGGGCGCGCGTCCGGTTGCGGTGCCGCCCAGACGATCCCGGCATCCTCCGCGGCCGCGGCGAGCACCGCCTCGCCGCGCGCGAGCGTCGCCACCGCCGTCGTCACCGCCGCCGACGCCCGTTCGGTCTCCTCGGTGCGCTGCGCGAGCGTGGCCTGCGCCCGACGGGCCTGCTCGGCCTGCGCGATCGTGGTGCGCTCGAGGTTTGCGACGGCCTGCGCGAGATCGTCGAGCTGCTGCTTGCCCTCGTAGGCGCTGGACCGTTGCAGCGCCTCGAGATTCGCGCGGGCCTGCTCGAGTTCCCGCTCGGTGTCGGCGAGCTGCTGCTCGACGGCGGCGCGATCGGTCCCGGCGTGCAGCCGATCCGCCGCCGCGCCGTGCAGCGCCTCGATCCCGGCGTCGACCGCCGCCAGCCGCGTCGCGACCTGCTCGACGTCCGCGCGGGCCTGCTGCCGCAGATACTTCCCATACACGGTGACGAAACGCTGCGCCGCCTCGTCCGCCGCCGACAGTGACTCGAGGACCCGCGCGACCTCCTCCATGTCGGAGAACGAGCGGGCCGCCTCGAGCACCAGCTGGTCGTCGAGGGGCCGCAGCCCGTCGGTCAACGCCTGCGACAACCCCTTCGGGTCGAGATTCTTCGCGAGCTGCGGCCGCCGCAACGTCAGGATCAGATTGATCAATTGGTCGTAGCGCTGCGCGCCGAGCCCGAACAGCCGCGCATCGATTGCCGCCCGGTAGTCCACCGGCCGATCCACCACCGCATCCGCGCCGACCTCGTCGATCAACTGCCTGCGCGTCAGCGGCCGATCCTCGGCGTCGAGCAGCGAGAAGTCGACACCCACCCGGCCGTCGACGACGAAATACCAGCGGGTGACCTTGTCGTTGCCGCGCGTCGCGCGCATCCCGATCCCGACTGTCACGGCCTCCGGATCGTCGCGGTCGCCGCGGCAGAACTCCATCCATACATACGAATACGCGCTGTCCTGCCCGCGATAGAGCAGGTTCGAGCGCATGGTGCGTTCCTCACCGGCGAACGGATTCAACCGGCGCGGCTCGATCCGGCCGTCGAACACGAACGGGAACAGCACCTCGAGCGCCTTCGTCTTGCCCGACCCGTTCGGGCCGCGCAGCACCAGCCGTCCGTCGGCGAACGAGAACTCCTGGTCCCGGTAGTCCCACAGGTTGATGATCCCGGCCCGTGTCGGCCGGAAACGGGCACTGCTCATGACAACTCCGCCTCGCTCGAGTCTCCCGGATACAGATCGATCTGCGGGTCCCGCTCCCGGACGGTGACCGTCACCCCGCGGAACCGCGCCAACGCCGGCAACACCAGCACCCCACCGGGCACCCGCACCACCAGCCGCAGCTTCTCCAGCAGATCCAGCGCGGCCGCCGCCAACCCGGCCGGATCGGCCTGCCACTGCGCCGCGAACGTCCGCCCGTACGCGTCGACGAGCTGCCCGACCGTCGAGGCCAGCCACCCGTCCTCGATCAATGGATGCAGTGCCGCCGGCCGCTCCTCGGCCCGGTCCACCCCTGCAGGCTCGGGAACCGCCGGGTCCTCGACGGCGAGCGCCGCGAACACCCCCGCCTCCGGGATCGCGGCGTCCACCGCCGTCACCAGCGCATCGTGCCGATCCGGCGGCAACGGCACCTGCAGCAACCCGGCGCCACCGGCCTCGAGCACCCCTGCCTCGAGCACCCCTGCCTCGAGCACCCGGGCACTGATTTCCCCGGCCAGCAGCAGCGCCAACTGCGCCACCGACCCGGTGCCGGGGAACCGCACATCCGACAGGCGGCCCGACGAATCCACCAGCGCCACACCCTCGGCGCGGCGTTCGGCGACCAGACCGGTCAGCAACTCGACGTCCGCCGCGGTGCGCGGCAACGCCAACTGCAACGCCTCCGCGTCGTCCAGCTCCTCCGCGTACAGCACCGGCCGCTGCACCAGCGCCCGCCGGACCCGCCGCGCGATCTCCGCGGTCCCGACCGTGCGCTCCGGATCGCCAACGCCGTCACCGGCGGCCAGCAGCCCGCGCACCGACCGCAGATGCTGCAGCACCCGCGGCGGCCGGAACAGCGCCGTCACCACCGCCCGGTCGATGTCGTACAGCGCCTCACCGACCTCCGGATCCGACGCCCACCGGCCGGCATCCCCGTCGGCCAGGGTGATCGCACCCCGCGCACACAACCACGCCACCGCATCGACGAACGCGTCCCGATCCGCGGCCCGATCCGCCGCCAGCTCCACCCCGTCGACCTGCGTCGCCTCCGCCGCCACATGCTCGGCCAGCTCGGAGAGGCTGATCTGGTTGCCGGCCCGCCCCAACGCCGCCAGCGCCAACGCGAGATACGCGTACCGGCGCCGATCGAACGGCCGGTCCGACACCGTCGACGTGCCCGCCCCCGGGTCGAGCCGATCGGCGACGGTGAACAACCGGGCCGTCGTCTCGGTCACCTCGAGGCGGTATCCGAACGCCTCGAGCAGATCCGTGCGCAACTCCGTCGCCCACCGCCGCACCAACGGCAGCGCATTCGGATCCGGATACGACACCGTCACCAGATGATGCGTGAGAATCAACCGCACCGCCCGCTGGAACGAATCCAACTCGAGCGACGGAATACTCCGCGCCCTCACCGCACGTCCACCGACAGCCCGTCCAGATGCAACCGGCCCCGCGCCGTGTGCACCACCATCGACTCCGCGCTCGGTGTCAACGTCAACGTCACCCCGTTCCCCGACCCCGTCGCCGGACCGCGCACCTGCGCACTGACGGGCACCCGCGCCGACAGCGCCGCATCCAGCAGGCCCAACAACACCTCGGTCTCCGACTCCGACAATTCCCGCTCCCACACCCCACCGGCGGCCAGCGACGCCGCGGCCTCCGCACGCCGACGCTGCGCCTCCAGCTGCACCTCCCGCAACCGGCGGATTCCGGACTCGTTGCGGACCACCTTGCCCGGCGCACCCGCCGACGGGGCGCGGCCGGTCTCCGCGAGGGTCCGGGAGATCTCCACGGGCGGGGCCTCCCACCACGACAGTCCGATCGGCACGGCCTCCGCATCCGCGTGCGGCATCGCGAAATGCCGCGGCCGGCCGAGATCGAACACCGCCCCGAACAGGGCGTGCGCGGCCTCCTCACTCGGGGCCGCCGCGAACCAGCCCGCCAGATGCCGCAGCTGCGACTCCCGGCTCACCCCGCCCTTGCGGGTCTCGGTGACCCGCCGCAACAACGCCAGCACCGCCGCGATCGCGCTCATCGTGCCCTCCCGCAGCCGATCGGCTTCGCTCGGCGCCGACCCCACCCCGACGAACCAGTGCTCGATGCCGCGCCACCGCGACCGCCAGTCCGCCTCCCGCTCCGCGATCGGCAACAGGACCCGTTCGTCGTGCGCCGCGGCCCGCGCCAGCAATCGCTCGACGCCGGTGCCCTGCACGTGCTCGAGCGCGGCGGTCAGCTTCGGCGCGAACCGCGCCAGATCCGAACTGAATTCGCGCATGTGCGACAGCAACGCATCCTTGTGCGCGAGGAACGTCTCGGGGGTGATCTCCGTGGTCCGCACCAGGTCACCGAGCACGAGATAGAACCGGGCCGCCCGCTCCGCCATGTCCGACAACGTCGCGTCGAGCCGCATCAGCTTCCGGATGATCAGCTCGCCGTCCCCGGCCGCGTTCGCCGCGGCCAGATCGGTCAGATCCGCCAGCAGATCCGCCAACGCCAGGCGCGAAAGCGACGCATCCTCCCCGCGGCTGCTCAGCACGTCCTCCACCGCGCGGAACGCGTGATAGCCAGGCCGGGTGAACTGATACACAAAATGCCGGTTCCGGTATTCGGCGAGTGTCGCCGCCCGCGTCCCGTCGTAGCTCCGCTCGAGCAGACCCCACACGTGCAGCTGTTCGAGCAGCGGCGTGACCTCCTGCGCCGACAACGACGCCGCCGGATCGTCCCCGCCGATCCGCCCCAGGATCGATGCGACCTCCCCGGCATGCAGCAACACCACATAGTTGGCGCGGGCATGGTCGAACGCCCGCAGCACCCACAGATATTCGGTGCGCTTCTCCGCGGTCGCGAACGAGAACAGCCGCAGCCGCTCACCCCGCGCGCTCGGGTCCTCGACCCTGCCGGGGTGGGACTGCACTGTTTCACTCACCGTGACAGGGTAGGCGGACCGAGGCACCGCACCCGCATCACCCGCCGGCCGTGTCGAGCCGGGGGACCACGAAACCGCCGCCCGATCAGCCACGGCCCCCGCGTACGAGCGCGCCGCGGCGGGGCGCCGTCACGAACCCGACGCGCCGGCACAGATTCGGCGCCGGCGCGCATTCCCGATCCGGCAGTGGTCCCGGTCGACGCACCCGCACATCGCGGCCGGCTCGTCCCACCGATTCCACAGCAGGGGCCCATGCGGGTGCCCGCTCCCGGCGTCGCGAAGCTCCGGCCGCGGCACGATCGTTCGCGAACTCGCCGGCGTCGGGGCTAACCCGCGTGCGCGGGTGCCGCTGCCGGCACGCCTCGCGCGGGTCGGTTCCCCGCCGGGTTCCCGCGGCCGGGCAGGTGGTCGACGGTGGCCGTGGCCGCGCTCGGCCGAGGTGCCAGATCGTAGGCGCATTCGAGGGCGCCGAGGGCGTCGTCGAGGTGATCGAGCAGCGGTTGCAGGTCCGGCAGACTCCGGCTGCACGAGGTCAGACCGAAGGCGATGGCGTCGTCGGTGCTCGTGCAGGTGATGTTCAGGGCTTGGCCGTCGACGGGAACGGACAGCGGATAGACCGCGTCCACGCGCGCGCCGTTCCAGTACAGCGGGTGCGCCGGTCCCGGCACGTTCGAGACGATCACATTGAACGGTGGTCGCGGCAGGGCCCGGTTCCTGGTGAGCATTCCCACCGCGAGCGGGGCGACGCCGAGTGCGCTGGTCGCGAGCCGGGACAGCGTGGACATGCCGTGCATCGCATCCTTGCCCTGAACCATCGACGCGGACACCGCCGCGAGCCGGTCCGCCGGGTTCGCGACGTCGGTGGCCAGATTGCACATCAGGACGCCGAGTTCGTTGCCCGAGCAGTCCTTGTCGCGACGCAGGCACACCGGCACCATGGCGACGAGCGGCTTGTCGGGCAGTTCGTGGTGATCGTTCAGAAACGCACGGAGGGTCCCCGACGACATGGCGAGCACGACATCGTTGACGGTGACGTCGGCTGCTTTCGCAACCGCGCGCAGCCGTTCGAGCGGCCACGACCGGGCGGCGAACCGGCGGGTTCCGGTGATGGGCACGTTGATCATGGTGTTGGGTGCGGCGAGCGACAGCGATCCGCCCCGGCCGTGCAGCGCACGGTCCACCGTGCCGACGAGGGCGGGAACGAGACCGAGCGCCTCCCCGGCGGCTGCTCGCACGGTCTGCAGCGCCGCCTCTGGGAGCCCGAGCGCGGTCTCGGCGGTGTGCGTGCGGCTCGGGATATCGATCGATTCCCACGGCGCGGGCATGCCGGTGCGCGCCGGGTCCGGGCTCAGGGCCCGGCGCAGCAGCTTCATTGCGCCGACTCCGTCGGCGAGCGCGTGATGGATCTTGGTGTAGACGGCCAGGCGACCGTCGGCGAGGCCCTCGATGACGTGCATCTGCCACAGGGGCCGGTTCCGGTCGAGTGGTGTGCTGTGAAGCCGGGAAACCAGATCCCACAGCTCGTCGAGGCCGCCGGGTCGCGGCAGCGCATTGCGGCGCACGTGGTAGGACAGCGTGAAGTCCCGGTCTTCCTCCCAGGCCCACTGGCCGAGCGTCCCGAGTGACCGCACCGCTCGTTTACGCCACAGCGGATCGGTGTTCCCGTCGCGGACCGAGGCGGTGAACAGCGCGACCAGATCGGCGACGGTCGTGCCCTCGCGGGGCTGTAGAAGGATCAGGCCGCCCACATGCATGGGGCGGTCACGGGACTCTCCGAGGAGGAACATCGAATCGGTCGGCGACATGGGCATGCGCATGAAGTGTGTTGTCCTCCGCTTGCGGACGAGCAGGTCGTGGCGGAGTCCCCTGCGACCCCACCGGGATGTGACCACACCCTATGGCTCACGTCACAGATATGTGACACGACACAATTTGTACGCGATCCGAAAGGGTTTCGGCAAACCGATGGGTCGGATCGGCCCGATTCGGTGCTTTCATCCGATTTTTGTTGCGCCGCCGCGACATTGATCCTGTGCCTCCTTGCTGATCGCCGCGGGCACATCCTGATCGCGGGCTTCGAGATCCACGCGCCGCGTGCCGCACACGATGCAGCGAACGTAGAGAACCCGTCCGATCGAAGTCGGGTGGCTCGACTCCACGCACCAGCCGTGCTCGTGCGGAGGGTCCCGCCGGGGGAGTCCGGTCTGGTTCAGATCTTGGGGGGTGATCATGAGCTCCACCATGATGTAATGCCCTTGTGCATCTCAACCCTTACGGCGAGTACGCGGTCCTGCTGGCGGCGTCGCTGGCCAACGACTGGCCCGGCGACCGTGCCGCCATCGTCGCGCGCACCCGGGACGTGGGGATGACGATGGGCTTTCCGGAGGCGCCCGACGACCACCCGAGGACCCGGCGCGTGATCGACGACTGGCTCACCGTCGTCGACGCCATCGACCCGAAGCATCGTGCGCGACTGCTCAATGCGCAGATGGCGGCGGCGACCGCCTACCCCCGGTTGACCGATCACGACGACGAAGGATGGCACCTGCACTATCGCGACGAGGAGCAATCGCTGCCGGACGTCCTCCGGGCTGTGATCAGCGTCGGCACGGCGCTCCACCTCACCACCCGGGGCATGCACCGACTCCGCCGATGCGCCGCGGGGCAGGTGCCGGGCGATCCATGCTCCGCGGTGGTCGTCGACATCACTCGCAACGGTCGTCAGCGCTACTGCTCCGTGCGGTGCGCGAACCGCGCCGCCGTCCGCCGGCACCGGGCCAGGACCGAACCCGGTCGCTGAATCGCCGGGTGTCCCAACCGAAATCAGTGCGGGACCGCGCCCGTGGACCCCCGGACCACCAACTGGGTCGGCAGCACGCTCGCGGCCGGGTCCGCCACCCGCTCGTAGGCCTGCCGACCGAGCATCTCGATCGCCCGGGACCCCGCATCCTCTGTTCGCTCGGCGAGTGTGGTCAGGGTCGGGGTGCACAGGTCGGAGCCGAAGATATTGTCGAAGCCGACCACGCTCATGTGGTCCGGGACAACGATTTCCCGTTCCCGGAGCCGGCGCAGCACACCGATCGCGAGCATGTCGTTGTGGCACACGATCGCCGTGGCGCCGGCGGCCATCGCTGCGTCGGCCGCAGCCGCACCGCCGCCCAGGGTCGGGGAGTACGGTCCGAAACGGCGCACGTCCATGTCGCGCGCGTGCGCTGCCGCGCGAAGACCGAGCCAGCGCCGGGCACCCGACCACGATTCCGGCGGGCCGCCCAGAAAGATGAAGGACCGATGGCCGAACGACGCGAGGTGGTCGACGATCTGCCGGGTTCCGGATTCGTAATCGGCAACTACACAAGAAAATCCGCGTACTGCCCGATTGACCAGTGTGATCGCGTTCAGCTCGCCGACGCGCCGGAGTTCGTCGTCGGGCATGCGCGAGGCGCTGAGAACGAACCCGTCGACGGCCGGCCCGAGGCGTTGCACCAACCGCTCTTCGATTGCCGCGCTCTCCTGGGTGTCCCCGAGAACCAGGGTGCGTCCCGCCGCCGCGGCCGCGCGTTCGGCGCCTTTGATCACGCCGGCGAAATAGGGGTTGGTGATGTCCGGTACCAGCAGGGCGAGGGTGTTGGTGCGCCCCGATTCGAGGGCACGCGCCATCGGGTTCGGTGAATAGCCGAGCTCGGCGGCGACTTCGTGCACGTGCTCGCGGGTCCTGGAGTTGACCCGGTCCGGGTTCGTGAACGACCGGGAGACGGTCGACGCCGCGACCCCGGCCGCCCGCGCGACATCGGTGATGGTGGCGCGTTTGCGGGGGTGCGGACCGAACGGATCTGAAGCCATGACGAGAAGTATGGCAAAGGATGGCAAACGATTGCCGTGTGACCTCGGCCACCCCTACCGTCGACAACGACCGATGACGACGCGACCGACGGAAGAAGTCCCATGACAGAAACAACGAGTGTGCAGCGGACGCCGCGCAAGGCGGCGCTCGCCGCGTGGAGCGGCAGCGCACTGGAGTACTACGACCTTGCGATCTACGGCACCGCGGCCGCACTCGTGTTCCCCACGATCTTCTTCCCCGAAGGCAACCGCGCCGCCGCCACGGTCGCGTCGCTGGCCACCTTCGGCGTCGCATACGTCGCCCGGCCGTTCGGTTCCTTCCTGATGGGACATGTCGGCGACCGCTACGGACGGAAGAAGATTCTCATCGGCACCCTCCTGCTGATGGGTGTGTCGACCTTCCTCGTCGGGTGTCTGCCCACCTACGGTCAGGTCGGCCTGCTCGCCCCGGCGATGCTCGTCGTCCTCCGGCTCCTCCAGGGAATCTCGGCTGCCGGCGAGCAGGCCGGAGCCAACTCGATGTCGTTCGAGCATGCACCCGACCACCGGCGGGGCTTCTTCACGAGCTGGACACTCAGCGGCACACAAGGCGGACAGGTCCTGGCGCCCGCGGTGTTCCTTCCGCTCGCGGCACTGCTGTCGGACGAGCAACTGCACGCCTGGGGCTGGCGAATCCCGTTCTGGCTCAGCGCGGTCGTGGTCCTCGTCGGATTCGTCATCCGGCGCACCCTCGACGAGACCCCCGAATTCCACTCGGAAAAGGAACACGCAGGCGTACCCCGCGCACCGCTGTCCCTCCTCCTGCGCGACCACCGGCGCGGCGTGCTCCGCGTGTTCTTCGCGTCCTTCATCGCGATGGTCAACACCGCCTTCCAGGTCTTCGCCCTCAATTTCGCAACCGACGACGAGTACGGCATCGGTATCGCCTCCAGCACGATGCTGTGGCTCGCGATCGTCGCGAACGTGATCGCCGTCGGCACGATCCCCCTGTGGGCCATGCTCTCGGACCGAATCGGCCGCAAACCGGTGTTCCTGTCGGGCCTGGCCGGCAGCGCCGTTCTGGTCGCGGCGTTCCTGTGGTCGATCTCCCGCGGCGACGTGCCCCTCGTCCTGGTCACCGGAATCCTGCTCGCCGGCGTCGTCTACAGCATGCCCAACGCCTGCTGGCCGGCGACATATGCCGAGTACTTCCCGACGAGCGTCCGCCTGTCCGGGATGGCGATCGGAACCCAGTTCGGTTTCGCCCTCGCCGGGTTCACCCCGGCCATCGCCGGTTCGCTCATGAACGGCGACGCGGGCAACTGGTACCGCGTGGCCCTGTTCGCCGCCGGAGCGGTCGTCGTCTCCGCCGGCGCGGTCGCCACCGGACCGAACGGAACCCACAAGGTCGCGACCCCCGATCTCGGCTCGATGCCCGAGGCGCACACCTCCCCGGTTCCGGTCGGAGCACCGCGATGACCACACGCCCCACCATCGCGGTCCTCAACGGACCCAACCTCAACCTGCTCGGCCGACGCGAACCCGCGCTCTACGGCACCGCGACCCTGGCCGACCTCGAGAAACTCTGCGACCGCACCGCAATCGAGCTCGGCTACGACCTCGACTTCCGCCAGACCAACCACGAGGGCACCCTCGTCGACCACATCCACGACGTCCGCGACCGGGCCCGCGGAATCGTGATCAACGCGGCGGCCTACACCCACACCTCGGTCGCCGTGCGCGATGCGCTCGCGACCGTCGCCGCACCCGTGATCGAGGTGCACCTGACCAACGTCCACACCCGGGAGCCGTTCCGGCACGTGTCGTACATCGCGGCGGTCGCGACCGGCGTCGTCGCAGGATTCGGACCCGCCGGCTACGAGTACGCGCTCCGGCACGTCGCGACCCTGAACAGCCCGGAAGCCCTGGACGGCCCGATCGAGGAACAGCACGATGCCCACCACTGAACACCCCACCTTCGTCCTCGGCCTCGTCGGCGCCGGCATCGGCGGCTCACTGACCCCCGCGATGCAGGAACGAGAAGGACGCGAGTCCGGCTGCGGCCTCGCCTACCGGCTGATCGACGCCGAACGTCTCGGCTTCGGTGCCGACGATCTGCCGCGGGTTCTCGCGTGGGCTCGCCGCCTCGGGTTCGACGGACTCAACATCACGCACCCGTTCAAGCAGCGCGTGATCGAGCTCCTCGACGAACTGAGCGAGGACGCCGAGGACCTGGGCGCGGTCAACACCGTGGTCTTCCGGGACGGTCGCGCACTCGGCCGCAACACCGACTGGTCGGGGTGGGGACGCGCGTTCCGTCGCGTGCTGCCCGACGCGGTGTCGGACCGCGCTGTGCTCGTCGGGGCGGGGGGAGCCGGCTCCGCCGTCGGCTACGCGCTGCTCGAACAGGGCGCGGCGCACGTGTCGATCGTCGACGTCGACACCGAGAAGGCACAGCAGTGTGCGACCCGCCTCGCCAAACGATTCGGCGACGACCGCATCACCGCGACCACCGATCTCGCCGGCGCACTGGCCGGCGCCCAGGGATTGATCAACGCGACCCCGACCGGCATGACCGGGCACCCGGGACTCCCCGTGCCCGCCAACCTCGTCCGAGGCGACCTGTGGGTGTCGGACGTCGTCTACTTCCCACTCGAGACCGAACTCGTCCGGCTGGCCCGCGCACAGGGATGCCGTGTCGTGCCCGGAGGCGGGATGGCGGTCTTCCAGGCAGTCGGGGCATTCGAGTACTTCACCGGCCGCCGACCCGACCCGGACCGGATGCTGCGTCATTTCGAGGAGTTGACCCGCTGATGCACCGTGGAATCGCGACCGTGTCCTTGTCCGGAATTCTCGAGGAGAAACTCGAGGCGATCGCCGCCGCCGGGTTCGACGGCGTCGAAATCTTCGACAACGATCTCGTGGCGTCGCCACTTCCGCCGCAGGAGGTCGCCCACAGGTGCGCGGACCTGGGCCTGACGATCGACCTGTTCCAGCCGCTGCGGGACGTCGAAGGTGTCGATCCCGCGCGTTTCCCGGCCGTGCTGCACCGGGTGCGCCGCAAGCTCGAGGTTGCCACCGCGCTCGGCGCTCGCACGATGCTCGCGTGTTCCAACGCTCTGCCCGACGCCGTCGACGATCCGGACCTGTCGGCCGAGCAACTGCACGCGGTCGGCGAGCTCGCCGCGTCCTTCGGTGTCACGGTGGCCTACGAAGCGCTCGCCTGGGGCCAGCACGTGAATCGGGTCGGTGAGGCGTGGGCGGCGGTGGTCCGCGCCGGCCACCCGGCAATCACCCTCGCGGTGGACACCTTCCACATGCTCGCGCGCGGCGACGACGGCTCGGCCCTCGCCGGGATCCCCGGTGACCGCATCGGATTCCTGCAGGTGGCCGACGCACCCCTGCTCGACATGAACGTGCTCGAGTGGAGCCGGCACTTCCGGTGCTTCCCCGGCCAGGGCACACTCGACGTCGCCGGGGTCGTCGCGGCGGCGGTCGCGGCCGGCTACCGCGGGCCGCTGTCCCTCGAGATCTTCAGTGACGTCGTGCGCGAGGCCGATCCGTTCGTCACCGCCCGCGACGGTATGCGGTCGCTGGTGTTCCTCGAGGACCAGCTGGGAGCCCGGCTGGCCGGATCCGCCCGCGAGCAGGTCGCCGTCGCACCTCCGGTCCCGCGCCGTACCGACATCGCTTTCGTGGAGCTCACAGCTCCCACCGGATCGGCATATCCGGAGCTGTTGTCCGGATTGGGATTTCATGTCGCGGGCCGTCATCGGTCCAAGCCCGTCGTGTGGTGGCGCAACGGCGGCGCGCACGTGGTGCTCAACGAAGCACCCGCGCCTTGCCCCGCCGCGACCGCGTTCGGGCTGATCGCCCCGCCGGCCGCGGATGTCGCCGACCGTGCCGCGGCGCTGCTGTGGCCCGCGGTCGACAAGACCCGCGGTGACGGCGAGGCCGACCTGCCGGGGATCACGTCGCCGTCCGGGCTGCACGTGTTCGTCAGTGCCGAACCCGGCGAGAGCGACGACTGGCGCACCGACTTCGTCGCCGCAGATGCAGGCGCACCGGACGACGGATGGCTCGGCGTCGACCACATCGATGTCGCCGTCTCCGCCGACCAGCTCAACGAGGAACTCTCGTTCTTCCGCACCCTGTTCGGATTGCATCCGGCGAGTTCCGAGGAGTACATCCGACCCGAGGGGCGGCTGCGCATCCGTGCGCTGCGCGCGGAGAAGGGCGATCTGCGTATCGCTCTCACCGTTTCCGACAGCGGTGGTGGCTCGCAGCAGCACGGCATCACGCAGCTGGCGTTCGCGACCTCCGATGTCGTCGACGCGGTGCGGCGCATGCGCTCCCGCGGCGTCGAACTGCTGAGCCCGCCCGACAACTATTACGCGGATCTCGATGCGCGTTTCGCGCTCGACCCCGGTTTGCTCGCCCTGCTCCGGCAGCACGACCTGCTCTACGACCGGCACGACAGGGGAGAGTTGCTGCACGCCTACACCGTCCCCGTGGAGGGCGGGTTCCAGGTCGAGATCCTGGAACGTCGCGGCGGGTACGACGGCTACGGATCGGCGAACACCCACGTGTGGCTCGTATCCGCGTCGACGCGACGTCGCTGACCTCCCCGGCGCTCGTCGGCGGCACCGTTCATGGCGCCGGGGGCTGCTGCTCCGGATCGGTGACCTCGGTGACCTCGGTGGCCTGGGCGGCTCGGACGGCCGCGAGCTCGGCACGCAGACCGGCTACTTCGGCGCGCAGATCGGTGAGTTCGGCCCGCAGCTCGTCGCCGCGGTCGCGGGCGGCGGACTCGGCGGCCTGCGCGGTGGCGGCGGTGATGCGGGCCTGTTCGAGGGCATCGCGTAGCTCGGCGACTCGGGTGCGTTCGGCTTCGAGATCCGTGCGGATCCGGGTCTCGGTGGCGGTGTGCTGGTCGGCGTCGGCCTGAGCTCGTGCAAGGTCGCCGTGGGCGCGGGCGAGTTCGGTGCGCAGGGCGTCCCGCTCCGCAATGGCATCGGTCAGGTGCTGCTGCTGCGCGGTGATCGTTTCCTGTAGTTCGGTGGTGATACGCGTGTGCTCGGCTGCGGCGGCGTCGAGTTGTTCGCGCCATTGGCTCAGTGTCTGCGCGTGGTCCTGCTTGAGTCGGGTCAGCTCCTCCTCGTGCGCGACGTTCAGTTGTTGCACCCGCTCGGTGTGTGCTGCGCGGGCGTCGGCGAGTTCCGCGTCGACCGCGTCCACCGCGGCATCGGCGTTCTCCCGGTCCTCGGTCGCCTGCGCCAGCTGCTCGCGCAGGCGGACGATCCTGGCGTCCGCGTCGGCCTTGACCTTGGCAAGTTCCGTCGACGCTCTGGTCAGCTGCGCTTCGAGCGCCGCCGGATCGGTGAGTTTGTCGACGGCGGCGGTGATCTGCGCCGCGACCGCGCTGTACTGCTCGAGGCTCGCCGCGGTCAGCGTGCGCAGCGACGACACCGCTGCGGCAAGGTTGGCGGCGCCTTCGCCCGGGTCTGCGGGGGAGGTGAGCTCGGCGAGCTGTGCCGCTTCCTTGCGCTGTCGTTCTCGTTCGCGGTGTGCGCGCACCCGGTCGGCGGGGGAGGCGTACTTGCGCGGCCTGCCGACGCGCGGCTTCGACTCTTCGACACCGTTGTCTGTGTTCATTCTGACCCTTTCAGCTCCGGAATGATCCTTATATCATTACATTACGCGAAACGTAACGAGACACGAAACGGAAAAGACGGGGGTTTGCCAGCGAAATCGCAGGTGGAGGATGTGCAGATGGCACCGGCGAGATCATGTTCTGCCAGTTCGGGAAAGTTCGACTCATTGCATGCGGACATGCGCATAGCCGAATGTAAATTCGCCAATCGTCATAATCCCCACTTATGACGATCAGAGCCGCCGAGCGGATCGAAAACTGGGTAGGGGTGGCGCTCTCCCGTGGCTGACCCGGTCGGTGCCGGTCGCCCTTTGTGTCAGGCGCCGGGGCGACCGCTCGGCCCGCAGGTGGTCACCGTCGCCGCCGCGCGCAAGATCCGCCACGCGGTGCGAGCGCCGGTGCAGCGAAACTGGTTGAGCTGCAAGGCTATTCCTCGCAGCAGCGGAGTGCGGTCGGTGTCGGAGCGTGGATCAGGGAGCCCGTCGCATGCGGGTGATGGCCCCGGTCGGCTCGGGTGAGTGCGCCGGTCCCCGCAAGCAGGTTCGCCGCATGCTCGCGCACCGCCGCCACGATCTGCGTGACGCTAGGGTCTACCGTCGCCGCGGGCCGCAGGATCCCAGTGGGTACCACCCTCTCGTTGCCTGAGCGATCGAGCGGCCGGTGGCCGCGGCCGGGGATCGTCCCAGAAGCCGCGGCCCCGACGTGGAGCCCAGCCCGCTCGGCGGTTCGGAGCAGGCGCGCCCAGAACGGCCGGTCCGGCCCGCCGGCGCACCATCACTTCGACGGGCCGGGCCGCGCTCATCGCAGCACCGCTAGCGGAGTGGACGCCGCGTACAGGCACCAGGCACCAGGCACCAGGCGCCGTGGCCGACGGCCGCGTCGGCCACGGCGGCCCAACGACTGCCTGCACACCCGCCACACACCGGCGGCTGGTTCCCTCCACCCGGTCCGTGCGGGGGGTCTCGGCGCTCACCAACTCGTTCCGGGCCTCGATGTCGGGTGACCGGTCAGTGCCGGTGCGACCGGTGCTCCAGGAGCAGCAGCAGTCCCAGCATCAGACCGAACAGCAGATGCTCGATCAGGAACGTGCCGAAGCCGACCATCGAAGTCATGTTGCGGATCTGATCGCCGCTGCCGAAGATCGCTGCCGCGAGCGGCAGGCCCACCCAGGTGCTCACCGCGAAGACGACCACGCCCCACACCAGCGCCGCGGCGACGAGAATCGTTCCGCGCAGCCGCAGCCGCAGCAGTGCCGCGCCGATCCCGAACAACGCCCCGAACACGGCGCCGACCATCATGTGGATTACCGCACCCGCCGCGGCGGGTGCGAGGGTGAAGTAGAACGAGTCACCCATCATCGCCTGCTGCATCGAGGTCATCATCGTCTGGGGCGAGGCGAACACGGACGCGATGTGATAGAGCGGAGTGAAGAACCCGGAATGCTGATAGGTCGCGGCGGCAAGCATCGCGTAGGCTGCCATCGTCATCGAGGCGCCCACACCCGCCAGTGCACCCCAGGTGGCCGCGGCGCCGACACCGCGGGCCGCGGCGGAGCCCAAACCACTCGACGAGTTCGTACTGCCGGAAGTTGAAGTGGCCATGATGGTTCCCTTCGATCGAACGTGAACTGAGTCGCCCCGCAGTCAAGTCGATCGACGCCGGTCGGCACCCGCAAAGTGTCAGCGAGGTGACACGATGGCCAGATGGACAGTGAGACGATGGGGGCCATCGGGCACGCGATCCGACTGCTCGGCGGCGGTCACAGGCCCGAGGACATGAAGGTGCGGAACGCCGCATGGATCGCGCGCTGCGTCGGCCGGGGGGACTCCGCCCCGCTACTTCCCGGCGATCTCACCGCACTGGCGAACACTCTGCGTACCCAGTCGGTATCGGCAGGGACGGTGGTGTTCGACGCCGACAAACCGCCGGGTGGCGTGTGGATCGTGCGGCACGGACAGATCGAGCTGTCCGTCGGGGCCGGGCGCCACCGCGCGGTGATCCACGTCCTGCGCCCCGGCGACGTCGACGGCGACCTGCCTCTGCTTCTGGACATGCGGATGCCCTACACCGCCCGCGCCCTCACCGACTCGGTCTGCCTGTTCCTCGACCGCGCGGCCTTCGAATCGCTGCTTGCCACGCATCCGGCGATCGCCCGTCGCTGGCTCTCGAGCGTCGCCCAACGCCTCGCTGCCAGCCAGGCCCGGATCCTCGGACTCCTCGGCCGCACCCTGACCGCGCAGGTCGCCCAGCTGCTCCTGGACGAGGCCGGCGATGGATCGGTCGAACTGGCCCAGCGCACCCTCGCCGCGATGCTCGGTGTGCAACGACCGTCGCTCAACAAGATTCTCAAGGACTTCGAACGAGCCGGGCTGGTCACGATCCGGTACGGGGCCGTCGACGTCCTCGATGCCACCGGGTTGGCGCGCCGCGCATCGTGACCCGAGCCACCGCCCTCGACCCCGCCACCGCCCGGGTGCGGGGACTCTTCCCGCGGGGCAGACCGCAAAGAACGACCGTATCGATGCCCCGGCGGTGCCGGGACGGACCGCCCACACCGTGGCCCGGCTGCTGCCGGGCGGCGGATCAATGCAGGTGCAGGTCCGGCCACGGCGGCCGGCGGAGAATGGCGAGGGTTCCGAGCGTGGCGGCGACCAGCCCGATCAGTTCGCCGAGCAGTGCGATGCGCGTGGCATCGACCACGGGTTCCCAGCGGACCTCGCCGCCGCGGACGACGAACACCCCGATCGGTTTCTGAACCGGCGTCGCATCGTTACGTCGGAACCAGGGTCGATGGAAGCCGGTCACGGTGATGATCGTGGTGCCGTCCGTTGTTTCGTGCGGTTCGCCGTAGACGGAAGCCACGCCGGCTCGATGGGGATCGGTCACTGTCCGGATGTTCATCGCGCAACCCCTCGAAGATTTCGTCGTTCCCCGCCGACACGCCGATTCATCGTCGCATCCGACCGCGCCTCGCCGGGCTGGATACGGTGCGGGAATCGGATGGCCGTAGTCCGGTCACGGAAGGGGAGTGTCACAGTGACGGAAGAGGTCGGTGGCGCACAACTCGTTTCCCGCGATGACTCGCGACCCGCACTGTCCGGCCTGCCACCGAATCTCCCGGACGGCGCCGACGACGCGATGCGTCGGCTGCGGGACAAGGCGGCCTCCGACAACACCCGCGCCGCGCACACCGCAGACTGGGAGAAGTTCGTCCGCTGGTGTGAAGGGTGTGGGAACACGCCGCTTCCCGCAGCGCCGGAACTGCTCGGCTGGTACCTCACCGAGAAATCCGGTGAGCTCCGCCCCGACGGCCGCTGGGCGTATGCGCCGGCCACGATGGCGCGGTGGGTCGCGACGATCAACAAGGTGCACTCCCTCGCGGGCCTGCCCGCACCGGGCCGGAACGAGACCGTCCGCGACCTCCTGCGAGGAATCCGGCGCACCCGCGCGACGCCCACCGCCCGGCGCACCCCGCTGTTGACCGAAGACGTCCGGGCGATTGTGGGAACGATGCGCACCGCCGCAACCGGGTTGGCGGACCGCATCTCCGAACGCCGGGATTCGGCGCTGCTGCTCATGGGACTCGCCGGCGCGTTGCGGCGCTCCGAACTGTGCGGCCTGGCGATCTCCGACGTGACCGCGCACCGCGCGGACGGGCTCTACGTCACGATCCGTCGTTCCAAAACCGACCGCGACGCCCATGGTCGCGTCGTGACGCTGCCGTACGGCCGCGACCCCCAGACGTGCCCGGTGTGCGCGTACCGGCGGTGGCGCGAGGTGCTCGACGTGTGGGACGAGGGTGGTCGCGCGGCCGCCGCGGCGCTCCTCGCGGACACGACGGACGACCTCGGCGATCATCACTGCCGCGGCCTGTCCCTGAAGACCGCCGATCCGGACCGCTCGTTGTTCCGGCCGGTTCATCGAACCGGTTCGATCGGATCCGGTGTGCTGGCCGGTCAATCGGTGCACTCGATGATCCAGCGTCGGGCCCGACAGGCCGGGTTCAGCCCGGAACTCGTGGCCACGCTCGGTGGGCACAGTCTGCGGGCCGGGTTCGTCACCCAGGCCGTGCGCAACGGCGCCACGACCCAGACGATCATGACGCAGACCGGGCACGCCGACGAACGGATGGTCGCGATCTACAGCCGGCACCATGCCGGACTCGTCGGCAATGCCGTCACCGAGCTGGGACTCTGAGCGGAACCGTCACAGACCGCGTCCGAGAGGTCGCCGCCACCACGACTCGTCCGCCTCCATCCGCGACCGCAGGTGGTCGGCCGCGTCCGCGTTGCGGAACGGTCCCGCCAGCAGATCCGCGTAGACGTGCGCGGGTGCGACGAACCGCAACCCTTCCCGCCGCTCCATCCGGTCGAACACCACCGGCGTCCAGGGGATCGCCACCACCACGTCGGCGGCGCGGTCGACCGGACGCAGACCCAGCGCGGCGGCGAACTCGTCCGGATCGTCCGCATACACCTCGAGAACATCCGTCGCCGCGTAGTCCGTAGCACCCACGCCGGTCACTGCGTATCCCGGATCCACCCGCTCGGCGAGCTGGGCCCGCACCGCGTCGAGGCCGTCCGGAGCGGCGAAACTACGTGTGGCACAGGGCTTTCGGTCGGCGGACCAACCGCGCAGCATGGGTTCCCACTGCACGGAGGTGACGGGGCCGCGGGGAATCCGGCGGATCAGCTCACGTTCGGCGAGGACCTCGACCACGCGGTACGTGGCGCCGGTGGAGGCGCCCGACAGCTTGATGAGCTCGGGGACGGAGATGTCGCCGACATGGTCGGCGAGCGCCCGCACGACACGCTCCGACGGTTCGCCGGTCAGCACGCCCGACGGCCGGCCGGGCCCACGCCACGGGTCCGCGTCGGCACCGCGGTTGCGCACCCAGATCGCCGGGCGGGCCGCGACGAGAGTCAGGTTGCCGGTGGCGTCGGCGTAGGAGATGCCGTGCTGGTCGAGTTGGCGACGCACGGGATCGGACAGGTAGTGGGCGCACACGAACCCGCGGTCGGACTCGGTGAGATCGGCCGAGATCCGCGCGACGTCGCCGCTGAGTACGCCCCGGGAGGTGATGACGGCGTAGGAGACCGAGTCGCCGTCGGGAGCGGTGACGAGGATGCGTTTGGGCGCCTCGGGGGAGCGGGCACGGTCGGAGGTCACCGACCAGCCCAGGGGCAGACATGCCTCGAGGCTCGCCACCGCGCGGCGATAGATGTCGATGTGGCGTTCGGGGCGCGGCCCGGTGACCTCCATCGACCCACTGGAATCATCCGCAACAGTCACATCCATCACGGTACTCGCTCTGTCTATAACGGAACCAACAGAATTGCAGAATCGCAGGTCCGGGGAGCTGCCCGACGCACCGCGTGCCTGCCGGCGCGAGGAGGGGCCCTGCGATGCGCTAGTTTCAACGCCATGAGTGACAGTCTCGGCCGGTATGCGTTCATCCAGGCCACATGGCATCGCAGCATCGTCGATCAGGCTCGTGAGGGTTTCACCGACGAGATGGTTGCGCTGGGGCATTCCAAGGACTCCCTGGAATTCTTCGAGGTGCCGGGCGCTTTCGAGATTCCTCTGCACGCCCGCCGGCTTGCGCAGACCGGGCGCTACGACGGAATCGTCGCGGCCGGACTGGTGGTGGACGGCGGCATCTACCGCCATGACTTCGTCGCGACCGCGGTGATCGACGGTCTGATGCGCGTTCAGCTCGATACGGACGTTCCGGTCTTCTCTGTGGTGCTCACCCCGCATCACTTCCACGAGCACGATGAGCACATCGAGTACTTCACCCGGCACTTCGTGAAGAAGGGCGCCGAGGCGGCGCAGGCCGTCGATGCGACCGTGAAATCCTTGCGTTCACTGCCGACCGAGTAGCATCGGACCGGCTCCCATTCCGTTCCGTCCGAGCTAAATCCGGACGGAACGGAAATTCAGAATATTTAGAATTCTCCTCACTCGGCGCGCCGTGCGTCCGGAACACCCTCCTTCCGGAACCGTGTGCGACATGCGGCACCACAGTTCCGTTCTCTGTCTCGCCCTCGCCGTCGGAGGGTTCACGGCGGGATCGACCCTGACCTCGAGCACCACGAGCTCGTTCGTGTTGACCATCGGGGACGGCAGGGTAGGCCTGTTGTTCTCCGGTGGCGCCGGCCGCGTGACTCTGGGTGTGAGCCTGGCCGCGGGTGTGGCCTGGGGAGCGCGGGTCCGGTCGTATCGGGCATTTGCGGCCGTGGTCGGCCTTGCCCTGGTGGCCTTCTCGGTGGCCCCGTCGGGCGGGGAGCTCGCGGTGTACGCGGCCGCGTCCGGCGCCGGCATGCTTCTGGGTTCTCTGGCCGCGACCGTTCCGCCTCTCGGTGTCGTGCACGGTCAGACTGCCCTCGCGGCAGGAGCCATCGCGGGAATCCTGTGCGCAGAATCCCTCGTGCGACTGCGGCGCGAGTCGTCACCGCGCCGGTACGCCGACTATCTGCCCTCCTCGGCCGAGCCCGTCGATGCGCTCCCTCTGGTCTTCGTCGTCGCGGCCGCGCTCGCAGTGCTCGTGCTGATGCTGCAGGCGGACACCGGGACTGCCGCCCCGGAAGACGTGCGGTTGCGGGGGAGGGGACTGCTCGTCGGGATCATCCTTCCCGCGGCCTGGCTGATCCTGCACTGGCGATTCGTCGGGTCGGTGACCGGCCTGTACGGGGGTACGGCGTTACCCGGCTGGTGGTGGGGCGGCCTCGCTCTGATCCCGGTCACGGTCGCCATGGCGGCGTGGATTCCCGGTCCGGCGGCTGCGGTGCTGCTGGCCGGGACCGCGGTTGCGTTCGTCGCTCCGAGTGAACTCGCGTGGTACACGGAGCAGTGGTGGGCGCTGCTGATTCCGGTGGCGCTGGTCGCTTTCGGTTCGGTGGCGGGCACCCGGATTCGGCGCCCGGGGTTCGGCATCGCCGGACTCGTCGTCGTGATCGCAACGGCACTGGTCGACAGTCCACCGTGGGACAGCGTGCAGCTCATCGCGGTGCTCGGTGTATTCCCGCTCGCAGCCGCGTTCCTCATCGCCTCCTGTCTGCCGTCGGAGCCGGCGATCACGGTGACGGCGCTCGCGGCACCAGCAGCGATCCTCGTTCCCTTGTCGGCTGAATACGGCTGGACGGCCTACACGCCGCTACCGGGGGAGCGGATCGGATCGACGGGACTCGTATCGACGGTGGTGACAGGGACGGCGATTGTGGCGTTGGGGGCAGGGATCAGTTGGGTGAGGGGTCGTCCGGACGGCGATCGCAACGGTTCGGAGAGCGGCGGGAGCACCGAAACCTGATCGTGGTTCCCATACGAGGGTGCCAGGAAATTCTGGATAGGACGGAATAGCAATATATACTGAATATCGACAGACTCACGCACCATCATCCTCGAACCAAAACCCGTCCGGGGGAGTAGCGGCGCGCAGGTCGAAGACCTTCTCGGGATCGCCCTGCGGGTCACTGGTCGGATTGCGGCCCGAGAATCGCCGGATATCGCACAGCTGCCCGGTAACGAAGCCGGTGAGCGGACGAAGTGCTAGTCGTGCCCGGCGCGGGGGTGGGGAAACGTCTACTCCGCCGGTGTCGTGTTCGGGGCCCGCGGCCGCGCTGCCGACCGGAACGCGTTGCCGGACTCGTGCTGCCTCGCTCGGTCCGGTTGTGCCGTGCGGGTCGAGTTCACCGCGATACGGGCCCGGCTTCGGGCGGGGTTCTCCGCCGGGGAGCGCGAGCCGCAGGATGGTGCGGTGCACTGTGGACCACTGGTGTACCAACCCTCCGGAGTTGTACGGCAGTTCGTACCGTTCGCAGATCTCGCGCACCCGGGGTGCGATCTGCGCGTAGCGGCTGCTCGGCATGTCCGGGTACAGGTGATGCTCGACCTGGTATCCCAGGTTTCCGCTGATGATGTGGAACAGGGGGCTTCCCTCGATGTTCGCTGCACCGACGAGTTGGTGCACATACCAGCCACCGCGGGTCTCGCGTTCGACCTCCTCCTGGCTGAAGGTGTAGGTCTGGTCCGGGAAATGTCCGCAGAAGATGATTCCGTGCGCCCACACGTTGCGGATGACGTTCGCGGTGGCGTCCGCCATCAGAGTGGTCCAGAACGTGCGTTCGACGCCCGGGATGATGCGATCGAGTACGTCTGCGACGGTTGACAGTCGACCGGTGGGTCGTAGGGTCCGCAGCAGATCTCCGATGCGGGACGATTTCGGTTGGCCGAGCCGGCCCCGGAAGGCAAGCTGGGTCAGACCGAACGCGCCGGCACTGATCAACGGCCAGCCGCCGTAGTCGTTGACGATCTGTGCACGGGCCTTGCCGGCGATGCCGTGGAGATCGTCCATGACCTCCGACCAGGACTTCTCGCCGGCCCGTACCGCCTCGAGGTCGACGTCGTGTAGCGCAACTCCCCATTCGAAGAACGCCATGAGCAGCACGTTGTAGAAGGGTTGTGCCAGGTACACCGGGGTTCCACTTCTGATGCGCAACCACGTCGTCGAGGCCGTTGCAGTGGTCGAGATGGCGCAACATGCTCACGATCGCGGTGATTCCGCTGCCTGCGCTGACGAACAGTAGCTTGTCCGGGAGTGGATCGGGCAGGGCGAACACGCCCTCGACCTCGCTGAGCCGGACGATGTCGTGGGGGCGATCTCGCGGACCAGGAAAGGCGAGACCGTGCCGGTGGGCACCACCTTCGGGGTGACGCTGATCAGGCCGTCGTCGGAGTGCGGGTCCGAGGTCAACGAGTACGCGCGCCAGTGGTAGACGCCGTCGATCATCACGCTGAGCCGCACATACTGGCCCGCCCGGTGCCCCGGCCATTCGTGGCCCGGCCGGATCACCACCGTGGCCGCCGAATCGCCGCGGAGCGGGGTGCGCGTCCGAACGTCCCGAAGGCGCGGAGACGGCTGTTACGGGCGATGCGACATCTGTTTACGCCGTTGCGAGCGGACGATTACCTGGAACTCATCAATCCGCTGTGGACCGCCCGGGAATTGCGTGGGCGGGTGGAACGGATCGATCCGGCCATCACCCCACCGTAGGGGACTGCGCGGGCACCGACCGGCGGTTCCCAGGGTTCGGTTGCCGTTCCGAGGGCGCAAGGTACGACGCCACCCGGCGGGGGAGGGGAGCGCCGAAGGGAACCGCAGCGGCAAGCCGCCGGCGGTGGCGAGTAGCGAGGTGCTGTCGGGGCGAGGCCCTCCAAAGGACGCCGCCTGTAAAGGCTCGGATAATGACGGAGGCGAGACCTGGTTGCCGTCTCGATCAACTCTGTATCAAGGAGATAATTCCGAACTATACGGAAATTCACAATATACCGAAATCGCCCCACTCTCGAACCCACCACCAATACAAACCACTCCCGTTCACGACAACTCACCCAACCTCTACGCCACGCGTCGGCCTACGAATCCGCGAGCAAGGCGTCGATGGCGATGCGCGAAGAGTCTCGTGACGATTTGCCGGGCGAGCTCGTTCCCGTAGGGGAGTCGCGAGAGTGGAACACGCAGCTCCATCGTGAGCCGGTCGTGCACGCGGGTACGACCGGGACCGGCAGGAGTGAGAGTGCGTTCGTGCTCCCAGCGGCGCATCGTCAGCATCGATGACTTCTCGAGGAAGCGTCTGCCGGGTGCGAGTTCGGCGATGGTGAGCGCGTCGTATTCGACGATGACGAGGTGGCTCACAGGAAGATCCCTTCGTCG
Source organism: Rhodococcus zopfii NBRC 100606 = JCM 9919 (assembly GCF_001895025.1). Classification (GTDB taxonomy): domain Bacteria; phylum Actinomycetota; class Actinomycetes; order Mycobacteriales; family Mycobacteriaceae; genus Rhodococcus; species Rhodococcus zopfii. The sequence continues at coordinate 179,929 of NZ_BCXI01000001.1, read as the reverse complement.
GTTTCGCCCACCGTAGCCACCGCGATCACCGCATGCAGCTACCCCAGTACCAGGTGGATCCGCCCGTCGACCACGTGCGCCGGGTACGTCCGGACGGAACCGATTCCGGCAGTGGTGCAGGCACCTGTCTCGAACGAGAATGCGTACTGGTGTAGTGGGCACACCACGACCGCGTCGTCGATCTGGCCGTCGGCGAGCGGTCCGGCCCGGTGTGGGCACATCGCGTCCGTGGCGCGGACCGTGCCGTCGGCCAGCAGGTACACGGCGATCTGCCGGCCGTCGACCACATAGGCGCGACCCTCTCCGGCGGTGAGGTCGGTGATCGCTCCGACGTCGGTCGTCACGGCGTCGTGCAGGGCGGTCATCGGGCCGGAACCTGGGGGAGCGGGAGCAGCGGCAACGACGGGACGAACTGCGCCGGCGATTTCGGTGTGGTGCGTTCGAGCCAAGGGTCGCGGTAGCCGGCGACCGCGGCGGCGATCCGTTCGTCCAAGCCGGTCACGATGTTCTCCTCGTCGTGGAGCAGCAATGCCTGCAGGCGGTCGATGCCCAGGCGCGGTACGAAGTCGTAGGTGCGTTCGAGCCACCGAGCGTTCTCGCGGTAGTACTGGATGAACCGTCCCGCGATGGTCAGTACCTCCTCACCGGAGTCGACGGTGGCGAGGAGGTCGCCCTTGCGGATGTGCGCGCCTGCGGCCCCACCGACGTAGATCTCCCAGCGACCGTCACCGACCGCGACGCCGCCGAAGTCCTTGCACAGCGCCTCGGAGCAGTTGCGGGGGCAGCCCGCGACCGCGAACTTCAGCTTCGCCGGGGTTTCGAGGCCCTGGAAGCGGTCCTCGATCGCGATGCCGAGCGATGTGGAGTCACCGAGCCCGTAGCGGCAGTAGTCGCTGCCGACGCAGGTCTTCACGGTGCGCACGGACTTGCCGTAGGCGTAACCGGACGGCATGCCCAGATCTGCCCACACCTTCGGGAGGTCTTCCTTGCGGATGCCGAGCAGGTCGATGCGTTGGCCGCCGGTCACCTTGACCAGCGGCACCGAGTACCGGTCGGCGACGTCGGCGATGCGTCGGAGCTGGTCCGGGGTGGTCACGCCGCCCTTCATCTGGGGGACCACCGAGAAGGTGCCGTCGCGCTGGATGTTGGCGTGCACGCGGTCGTTGATGAACAGGGCACCGCGTTCGTCGATCCAGTCGGGTCCCCACACCACGCGCAGCAGCGAAGCCAGCGGCATCTTCGCGGCCGCGTCCTCGCCGGCGGGGGCGAGCGCGGCGAACACCTGTGACACCGAGCGCAGATCCCGCGCGCGGATTGCGGTGATCAGGTCGGGCTTGCGCAGCGGGATACACGGCACGTACCAGTTCGCGGCGGGATCGTCGGCGAGTTCGCCGCCGGCCGCGCACGCGACGATGTCGGCGACCAAGCCCTTGCAGGATCCGCATCCTTTGCCGGCGCGGGTCTTCGCGCACACCTCGGCGAGGGTGGCGGCGCCACTGTGAACGCAGGCGACGAGGTCGCCTTTGGTGACGCCGTTGCAGTTGCAGACCTGGGTGTCGTCGGGCAGATCGGCGGCCACGTCGGGTCCCTGGGGTTCGCCGATGTCGAAGAGCAGTGCCGCGCGGTCCTCGGGGAGGTCGATCCTGCCGTCGAAGGCCTGGGCGAGCATCGAGGCCTTGCCGATGTCGCCGAGCAGGGTCGCGCCGACGAGGGCGCCGTCGCGTACGACGACGGCCTTGTACACGCCGCTGCGCGGATCGTAGAACTGGACGAACTCGTCGTCTTCGCGTTCCGGTCCCTTGACGCCCATCGCGGCGACGTCGATTCCCGCGACCTTCAGTTTGGTGGTGGTGCGGGAGCCGCAGTAGGCGGCGTCGGGGTTCGTGCCGGTGAGGTGTTCGGCGAGGACGACGGCCTGTTCCCATACCGGTGCCACGAGGCCGTACACCTCGCCGCGGTGCTGCGCGCATTCGCCGACGGCGTAGACGCTGGATTCGTCCTCGCAGCGCATCTGGTCGTCGACGACGATGCCGCGTTCGACGACGAGGCCACCGCTGCGGGCGAATTCGGTGTTGGGGCGGATCCCGGCGGCGACGACGACCATGTCGGTCTCGACGGTGTCCCCGTCGGCGAAGCGCACGCCCGTCACGGCGTCGCGGTCGTCGCGCAGGATCGCGGTGGTGCGGGCGCCGGTGCGGACGGTGATCCCGCGCTTCTCGATCTCGGTGCGCAGCACACGCCCGCCGCGCTCGTCGAGCTGCTGATTCATCAGGTGGTCGGGGGAATGCACGACGGTGACGGCCAGTCCCTGGGTGCGCAGCCCGTAGGCGGCCTCGAGGCCGAGGAGGCCACCGCCGATGACGACGGCAGATACGTCGTCGTGGGCGTCGGCCATCTGCAGCATGCCGTTGGTGTCGGCGATGGTGCGGAACCCGAAGATCCCGCGGCCGAGGCGGCCGTCGGACTCGCGCAGGCCGTCCATGTTCGGGAAGAAGGTGTTCGATCCGGTCGCCACGATCAGCAGGTCGTAGCCGACTTCGCGGCCCGATTCGCAGGTGACGGTCTTGGCGAACCGGTCGAGGTGGATCGCGCGGTCGCCGGCGTAGAGAGTGACGCCGTTCTCGCGGTACCAGCTCATGGGGTTGAGGACGAGTTCGTCGTCGTCCACGTCCGCCTCACCGGCGAGCACGTGCGAGAGCATGATCCGGTTGTAGTTGCCGTACGGCTCGTCGCCGATCATGGTGATGTCGAACTGCTCGCGACCGCCGCGCGCAAGGATTTCCTCGACGGTGCGTGCGCCGGCCATGCCGTTTCCGACGACGAGCAGCCGCCGGCGCGGGGTCTCCGAGGTGGGCGGTGTCGGTGTCATGCGTCGAGGGTGGGATGCACCGGTGACGGATCGGCGGCACGGGGGTTACGCGGTGATCAGGAAGACCTCACATGTGCGAGGTCGGTGGTGTCAGGGGTGCCGGGGTGTCGTACGGCGAGGACGGATCGTCGGGGCCGTGCACGAATACGCGGCGAGCGGGCAGGCGGCCGGGCGAACTAGGCCGGGTCGTCCCTGGGCGTCGCAGTGTCCCTGGGCATCGCCACGGGCGCGACGATCGCCAGGAGCAGGGCGGGCAGCACGAAGCTCGCGACCGGTGCCGCCGCGTACAACGGGGTCAGGGCCATCGGCGCGGCCGCGCCGCCGCCGAACCGGAAGGCCTGCACGACAGACACAGCTCCGCCCCGGTTACGACCCTCGCCGCCGAGCACCGCGGCATTGACCCCGACGAGCACGCACTGCGACGCGACACCGGCGACGAACCAGGCGATCGCGGCGAGCCACAGCATCGGTGCCAGACCCACGACGACCACCAGTGCCGCCCCGGCGAGCGAGCCGATCAGCACGGTCGCGGTCGCGCCGATGCGGTCGACGAGGGCGCCGACACGTCGCGCGCTGAGGATGCCGGCGATGCCGAATCCGGTGAGCAGGGCGCCGCGCTGGGCGGGGGTGAGTCCGAAGAAGTCCTGGGCGCGGAAGGCCAGCAGGAAGCTCAGTCCGCCGAGCGCACCCCACCCGAGCAGCGCGACGAGGCCGATCCGCAACACCCGGGGTCGCAGGGCGTCTCGCAGCCGGGCGGGAGCGGCGTCGGGTGGGCCGCCGATACCGCTGGGAAGGCCGATCACGGCGAGGACGGCGGCGGCGGCCGCGAGCACTACGAACGCCCACCGCCAGCCCACTTCGGCGGCGAGCCCGCCGACGAGTGGTGCGATGGTCTGCCCGGCGGCCTGCATGGCGCCGAACAGGCCGAGTGCGCGTCCGAGTTGGTCTTTCGGGGTGATCACCGCGAGCGCCGCGAGCAGCAGTGGGGTGGTGAACGCGTTGGCGACGCCTTGGAGGACCCGGGTGCCGAGCAGCAGCGTCATGGTGGGCGCGAGCGCAGAGGCCAGCGCCGCGAGGGCATACACGGCGTAGGCGGTGCGCACGGTCCGTTCGCGGCCCCACCGGGCGCCGAGCGTGCCCGAGACGAGCATCGCGAGGGCGAACGGGCCGAGGTAGGCGGTGATGGTGAGGGCGGCGTCGCCGGTGCTCACGCCGGTGTCGGCGCCGATCTCGGGCAGCATCGAGATGACGACACCGCCGCCGAAGGGGCCGAGAAACCCGCCGACGTACAGCGCCGCGCGTTGCAGTGCGGCGCTCACTGGGAGAGGCCGCCCGGTCCCCTCCGGCGCAGGTACTTCTCGAATTCGGCGGCGATCGCGTCGCCGTCGATGGTGGAGATCGTGTCGTCGAGGTCGGTTTCGGCGTCGCCGCGTTCTTCGAGGGTGCGGACGTATTCGGTGATGTCTTCGTCGTCCTCGGTCATCTCGGTGACGGTCTGTTCCCATTCTTCGGCGAGGGTGGGCAGTTCCCCGAGGGGCACTTCGATGTCGAGGACGTCCTCGACGCGGCGCAGCAGCGCGACGGTGGCCTTGGGGTTCGGCGGCTGGGACACGTAGTGGGGGACCGCCGCCCAGAACGAGACGGCGGGGATGCCCGCGCGGACGCAGGCGTCCTGTAGGACTCCGGTGATGCCGGTGGGACCCTCGTAGCGGGATTTCTCGAGGTTGAACTTCTTGGCGGCCTCGGAACTGTAGGCGGTGCCGGTGACCGGGACGGGCCGGGTGTGCGGGGTGTCGGCGAGCAGGGCACCGAGGATGACGACGGTGTGTGCGCCGATTTCCTCGACGAGTTCGAGGATGGCGTCGCAGAAGCTGCGCCAGCGCATGTTGGGTTCGATGCCGCGCAGCAGCACGATGTCGCGATCGCTGCCGGGTGGCGAGCATACGGACAGGCGAGTGGCCGGCCAGTCGATCTCGCGGGTGACGCCGTCGACGAGTCGCACCTGCGGCCGGTTGACCTGGTAGTCGTAGAACTCTTCGGAGTCGAGTTCGGCGAACGGTTCGGCGTCCCAGATCAGCTCGAGGTGTTCGACGGCGCCGCTGGCGGCGTCGCCGGCATCGTTCCAGCCTTCGAACGCAGCGACGAGCACCGGGTTGCGTAGGACAGGGATATCCGTTCCGGTGTCGTCGGCGGATTCACTTTCGCTCACCTGTCCAGCCTACGGCCAGGGCGCGATCGGGCGCCCACTAGTCTGGTGGCCATGTCCACCCCATTGCACTCTGCCTTGCTCGATGCGCTGTCGCGGCGCGTTGTCGTCGGAGACGGGGCGATGGGCACCATGTTGCAGGCCGCGGATCTGTCGCTGGACGACTTCCGTGGCCTCGAGGGGTGCAACGAGATTCTCAACGACTCCCGGCCGGATGTGATCCGCGGTATTCACCGTGCGTATTTCGAGGCGGGCGCAGACGCTGTCTCGACGAACACCTTCGGCTGCAACCTGCCCAATCTCGCCGACTACGACATCGCCGACCGTATCCGTGACCTGTCCGAACGCGGTACCCGGCTGGCCCGGGAGGTGGCGGACGAGATGGGTCCGGGCGCCGACGGCGTGGGCCGTTTCGTGCTCGGCTCGATGGGTCCGGGTACCAAGCTGCCGACGCTGGGGCATGCGCCGTTCGAGGTACTGCGTGACGCGTATGTCGAGGCTGCGCTCGGGATGATCGAGGGCGGGGCCGACGCGATCCTCGTCGAAACCTGCCAGGACCTGCTGCAGGCGAAGGCGGCGATTGTCGGGAGCCGCCGCGCGATGGAGCGTGCCGGCCGGCGGGTGCCGATCATCACGCACGTGACGATGGAGACGACCGGCACGATGCTGCTGGGCTCGGAGATCGGTGCGGCCCTGAATGCGCTCGCCCCGCTGGGTGTCGACCTGATCGGGTTGAACTGTGCGACGGGTCCGGCGGAGATGACCGAGCACCTGCGATATCTGTCGCAGCATTCCGAGGTACCGGTGTCGGTGATGCCGAACGCGGGCCTGCCGGTGCTGGGCGCGAACGGTGCCGAGTACCCGTTGTCGCCGGAGGAGCTCGCCGAGGCGTTGACCGGTTTCGTCACCGAGTACGGGTTGTCGCTGGTCGGTGGTTGCTGCGGTACGACCCCCGAGCATATCCGGCAGGTTGCCGAGGCGGTGCGTGAGCTGCAGCCGGCCGAGCGTCGGCCGGTGTCGGAGCCGGGTGTGTCGTCGCTGTATTCGGCGGTGCCGTTCGAGCAGGAGTCGTCGATCCTGATGATCGGCGAGCGCACCAATTCGAACGGTTCGAAGGCGTTCCGGGAGGCGATGCTGTCGGCCGACTACGACAAGTGCCTGGACATCGCGAAGGATCAGATCCGCGACGGCGCGAACATGCTGGATCTGAACGTCGACTATGTCGGCCGTGACGGTGCGGCGGACATGGCGCAGTTGGCGTCGCGGTTCGCGACGGCGTCGACGTTGCCGATCATGATCGACTCGACGGAGCCGGACGTGATCAAGGCGGGTCTCGAGCATCTCGGGGGCCGCTGCGCGGTGAATTCGGTGAACTACGAGGACGGGGACGGCCCCGGATCGCGGTTCCAGCGCATCATGGAGCACGTCGTCGAGCACGGTGCCGCGGTGGTGGCGCTGACGATCGACGAGGAGGGGCAGGCGCGCACCGCCGAGCACAAGGTGCGTATCGCCGAGCGCCTGATCACCGATCTGACCGAGAACTGGGGGCTGGGGCAGGACGACATCATCGTCGATGCGCTGACGTTCCCGATCTCGACCGGTCAGGAGGAGGTGCGCCGCGACGGCATCGAGACGATAGAGGCGATCCGCGAGCTTCACCGCCGCTACCCGCAGGTGCATTTCACGCTGGGCATCTCGAACGTGTCGTTCGGTCTGAACCCGGCCGCGCGGCAGGTGCTGAACTCGGTGTTTCTGCACGAGTGTGTCGAGGCCGGCATGGACACCGCGATCGTGCACGCGTCGAAGATCCTGCCGATGGCGCGGATCCCCGACGAGCAGCGGCAGGTCGCGCTTGATCTGGTGTACGACCGGCGCCGGGAGGGTTACGACCCGCTGCAGAAGCTGATGGAGCTGTTCGAGGGGGTGTCGGCGGCGTCGGCGCGCGAGTCCCGCGCGCAGGAGCTGGCGGCACTGCCGTTGTTCGAGCGGCTCGAGCGGCGCATCGTCGACGGCGAGCGCAACGGTCTCGAGGCGGATCTGGATGCGGCGATGACGCAGGTGCCGCCGTTGTCGATCATCAACGACACGCTGCTGTCGGGGATGAAGACGGTCGGTGAGCTGTTCGGGTCCGGGCAGATGCAGTTGCCGTTCGTGCTGCAGTCGGCCGAGGTGATGAAGGCGGCGGTCGCGTATCTCGAGCCGCACATGGAGTCGACCGGCGACGACGGCAAGGGCCGCATCGTGCTGGCGACCGTCAAGGGCGATGTGCACGACATCGGCAAGAACCTGGTGGACATCATCTTGTCCAACAACGGCTACGAGGTCGTCAACCTCGGCATCAAGCAGCCGATCGCGACGATCCTCGACGCCGCGGTCGACAAGCGCGCCGACGTGATCGGGATGTCGGGGCTGCTGGTGAAGTCGACGGTGGTGATGAAGGAGAACCTCGAGGAGCTCAACGCCCGCGGGGTCTCGGAGCAGTTCCCGGTCCTGCTCGGTGGTGCCGCCTTGACCCGTGGCTACGTGGAGGACGATCTGGCGGGGATCTACGAGGGTGAGGTCTCGTACGCGCGGGACGCGTTCGAGGGGCTGGCGTTGATGGATCGCATCATGGCCGTCAAGCGCGGGGAGGGCCCGGCGCCGGACAGCCCGGAGGCGATCGCCGCGCGGGAGAAGGCCGCCGAACGCAAGGCCCGGCACGAACGCAGCAAGCGCATCGCCGAGAAGCGCAAGGCGACGGAGACCCCCGTGGAGATCCCCGCACGCAGCGATGTCGCGGCGGATCTGCCGGTGCCGACGCCCCCGTTCTGGGGCAGTCGCGTCGTCAAGGGCATCGCGGTCGCCGACTATGCGGGCCTGATCGACGAGCGGGCGCTGTTCCTGGGCCAGTGGGGTCTGCGCGGGCAGCGCGGCGGGGACGGCCCGTCCTACGAGGAGCTGGTGGAGACCGACGGCAGGCCGCGGTTGCGGTACTGGCTGGACCGGTTGTCGACCGAGGGCATCCTGGCGCACGCCGCGGTGGTGTACGGGTATTTTCCGGCGGTGTCCGAGGGCGACGACGTGGTGGTGCTCACCGAGCCGCGCCCGGATGCCCCGGAGCGGTACCGGTTCACGTTCCCGCGGCAGCAGCGGCCCCGGTTCCTGTGCATCGCCGATTTCGTGCGGTCGCGGGAGGAGGCGCAGCGCACCGGGCAGGTCGATGTGTGGCCGTTCCAGCTGGTGACGATGGGCCAGCCGATCGCGGACTTCGCGAACGAGTTGTTCGCCGCGAACGCGTACCGCGACTATCTGGAGGTGCACGGTCTCGGTGTGCAGTTGACCGAGGCGCTGGCCGAGTACTGGCACCGGCGGGTGCGGCAGGAGCTGGCGTTCGCCGGGGGCGGTACCGCCGCCGACGACGATCCGGCCGAGGTGGCCGAATATTTCAAGCTCGCGTATCGGGGGGCGCGGTTCGCGTTCGGGTACGGGGCGTGCCCGAACCTCGAGGACCGCATCAAGCTCGTCGAGCTGCTCGAGCCGGGTCGGATCGGGGTGGAGCTGTCCGAAGAGTTGCAGTTGCATCCCGAGCAGTCCACCGACGCGTTCGTTCTGCACCATCCGGAGGCCAAGTACTTCAATGTCTGAGTTGATCGAACCCGCCGTCGGTGCGGCAGCGCAGGGCGGCGCGCTGCAGGCGGTGCTGTGGGACATGGATGGCACGCTGCTCGAGTCGGAACAGTTGTGGGACGTCGGGATGCGCGAGTTGTCGCTGCATCTCGGGGGACCGATGTCCGAGGAAACGCGGATCGCGACGATCGGTGGGCCGTTGGACCTGTCGGTGTGGCGGACCTTCGACGGTCTCGGTCTGGCGCCCACCCCGGACGAGCAGACCGCCGCGGAGGATTGGCTCAACGTGTTCATGGCGGGGTTGTTCGCGAAGGGCTTGCCGTGGCGGCCCGGGGCGCGCGCCGCGCTGGGTGCGGTGCGGGCGGCCGGGCTCGGCCAGGTGTTGGTGACCAACACCGGCCGCCGGTTGTGCGATGTGGCGCTCGAGACCCTCGACGGCACGCATTTCGACCACACGGTGTGCGGTGACGAGGTGCCGGCCGGCAAGCCGGACCCGGCGCCGTACCTGCGGGCCGCGGACCTGTTGGGGCTCGACCCGGCGCAGTGCCTGGCGGTGGAGGATTCCCCGACCGGCGCGGCCGCGGCGGACGCCGCGGGCTGCACGGTGCTGGTGGTGCCGTCGCTGACGACGGTGCCCGGATCGCCGCGGCGGGTGTTCCGGTCCTCCCTCGAAGGGGTGAGCGTGGACGATCTGCGGGAACTGCACGCTTCCGGGGAGCGTTGACGTGGCCGTCCCGAAGATCGTGCTGTTCTACAAGTTCACGCCGCTGGCCGACCCGGAGGCGATCCGGTTGTGGCAGTACACCCTCGCGTCGGCGCACAACCTGACCGGGCGCATCCTGATCTCCGCGCACGGCATCAACGGCACCGTCGGCGGGGACATCGGCGACGTCAAGAAGTACGTGCGGGGGCTTCGCGGCTATGCCCCGTTCAAGGACACCGACGTGAAGTGGTCGGACGGCACCGGCACCGATTTCCCGCGGTTGTCGGTGAAGGTGCGCCGCGAGATCGTCACCTTCGGGGTGCCGGACGAGGTCAAGGTCGACGAGCACGGCGTCGTCGGTGGCGGCGAGCATCTGTCGCCGCTGGCGTTGCACGCGCTGATGTCCGACCGCGACGACGTGGTGTTCTTCGACGGCCGTAACCGGTTCGAAGCCCGGATCGGCCGGTTCCGGGATGCGATCGTGCCGGACGTGGCCACGACCCGCGATTTCGTCGCCGAACTCGACAGCGGCCGCTACGACCATCTCAAGTCGCGACCGGTGGTCACCTACTGCACCGGTGGGGTGCGGTGCGAGGTGCTGTCGGCGTTGATGCGCAACCGCGGGTTCGACGAGGTGTACCAGCTCGACGGTGGCATCGTCCGTTACGGGGAGACGTTCGGGGACGGCGGCCTCTGGGAGGGTTCGCTGTATGTGTTCGACGGCCGGGTGAACGTCGACTTCTCCTCGGACGCGGTGACCCTGGGCACGTGTTCGCTGTGCGAGGCGCCGACCTCGCGGTACCGCAACCATCCGGATGTCAACGGGCGCGCGCAGACGCTGGTGTGTGAGACCTGCGTGCCCGATCCGGTCGGTCCCTGACCGTGTCCGCCGCGCCGCTGCCGATCCGGGACGGGCTCGGCCCGGATCGGGTGCGGATGCCCGCCGGCGCGGCCGCGCGCACCGTCGTCGAGTTCCTGCACACCGCGCACCCCGGGGAGGACTGGTCCGCGCGGATCGCGGCCGGGGAACTGGTCGACGAGCACGGTCGGGCCGTCGACGGCGACACCCGGTATCAGCCGACCCGGTTCGTGTACTTCTACCGGGATCCGCCGCCGGAGGTGCCGGTGCCGTTCGCCGTGGAGGTGCTGCACCACGATGCGGGGTTGGTGGTGGTCGACAAGCCGCATTTCCTGGCGACGATCCCGCGGGGTGCGCACATCCGGGAGTCGGTGGTGGTGCGGTTGCGCCGCGACTTGGACCTGCCGGATCTGGTGCCGGTGCATCGCCTGGATCGGATGACCGCCGGGGTGCTGTTGTGCACCACGGATCCGGCGTTGCGCCGCCCCTATCAGGAGTTGTTCGAACGGCAGCGCGTCCGCAAGGTGTACGAGGCGATCGCCCCGTACCGGCCCGGCGTGGAGTTCCCGCGGGTGGTGCGCAGTCGCATCCGGAAGCGGCACGGTGAGCTCACCGCCGTCGAGATACCGGGGGAACCGAACTCCGAAACGCGCATCGAACTGGTCGAACACGCCGGTGACCGGGCCCGGTACCGGTTGTTTCCGCGCACCGGGCGCACCCATCAGCTGCGGCTGCACCTGAACTCGCTGGGGGCGCCGATCGTCGGGGACAACTTCTATCCGCAGTTCCGGCGCCGCGCGCCGGGGGATTTCACCGATCCGCTGCGGCTGCTCGCGCGCACCGTCGAGTTCGACGATCCGATCACCGGGCGGACCCGGCGGTTCGACAGTCGCCGGGCGCTGGAATTCTGAGCGGGGACGCCGCGCGCACGGCATCGGCCCGGCCATGAAACAATGGGCTCCCGTGAAGACCTTCGAATCCCTGTTCGCCGAGCTGTCCGAGCGTGCCGTGACCCGTCCCGCGGGTTCCGGTACCGTCGCCGCATTGGACGCCGGCGTCCATGCGCAGGGCAAGAAGGTGATCGAGGAGGCCGGCGAGGTGTGGATCGCCGCCGAGTACCAGAGCGACGAGGAACTGGCCGAGGAGATCTCGCAGCTTCTGTACTGGGTGCAGGTGCTGATGGTGGGGCGCGGTCTGAAGCTCGAGGACGTCTACAAGCATCTGTGATCGTGGATCGATCCCAGTCTGTTTGCCCGACCGTCCCGCCCCCGTTGTCGCTGTTTCCCCAGAGAGGCCGAGTTTTCTATGCTGCGCGTCGCCGTCCCCAACAAGGGTTCCCTGTCCGAGTCCGCCGCCGAGATCCTCAGTGAGGCCGGGTACCGGCGTCGCACCGATTCGCGGGATCTGACGGTGCTCGACCCGGTCAACGAGGTCGAGTTCTTCTTCCTGCGTCCGAAGGACATCGCGATCTATGTCGGGTCCGGTGAGCTGGATCTGGGGATCACCGGCCGTGACCTGGCCGGGGATTCCGGTGCTCCGGTGTCCGAGCGGTTGTCGCTCGGGTTCGGTCGGTCCTCGTTCCGGTATGCCGCGCCGAAGGGCAAGGACTGGAAGGTCGAGGATCTGGCGGGCCTTCGGATCGCCACGTCGTACCCGAATCTGGTGCGGAAGGATCTCGCGGCGCGGGGTCTCGAGGCGACGGTGATCCGGCTCGACGGTGCGGTGGAGATCTCGATTCAGCTCGGTGTCGCCGATGCGATCGCCGATGTCGTCGGTTCGGGTCGCACGCTGCGCCAGCACGAGCTGGTGGCGTTCGGGGAATCGCTGTGCGATTCGGAGGGTGTGCTGATCGAGCGGGAGGGGTCGAACCACGACGATGCGGCCCGGAATCAGCTGATCGCCCGGATCGAGGGTGTCGTGTTCGCCCAGCAGTACGTGATGCTCGACTACGACTGCCCGAAGACGCTGCTGGATGCGGCGGTGCAGGTCACCCCGGGCCTGGAGTCGCCGACGCTGTCGCCGCTGGCCGACGAGTCGTCCGTGGCGGTGCGGGCGATGGTGCCGCGCAAGGGGCACAATGCGGTGATGGACCGGCTCGCCGAGATCGGGGCCCGCGCGATCCTGGCGTCGGATATCCGGTCGTGCCGGGCGATGCGCGGCGTCGACTGACCCACATCGAGGACCGTTCCGCGGCGCCACTCCTGGTCGGGGTGGCGCCGCGGCGTCGTGGGGGCAGGGTCAGCGGGCGCGGACCTGCACGTTCTGGTGAATGCGGCCGACGGCACCGTGCTCGTCGTACAGCGATCCGGCGGTCATGCCGACTCCGTCGGGACCGTAGGAGGTTTCGGCGCGGATGCCGGTCCAGTCGCCGGTGGGGGCGCGGAACAGGTGCACGGTCAGTTCGGTGTTGAGGAACAGCCATTTGCCGGGGTGCAGCTTCGATCCGACACCGTTGGCGACGTCGGCGACGCTGAACATTTTCTCGAGTCCGGTGGGGGTTTCGCCTTCGACGAGGGCGGTGTCGGTGCGTAGCCACGCGGAGGCGGGTCCGGGGCGACCGAGCGGGGTGAGGAGCCGCCAGTCGAGGGTTTCGACGTAGCCGGTGTGCCAGAAGAATCCCTCGGGTTCGGCGGGTGCGGCTTGGGATACCGGGGGCAACGGTTCGTCGGCGGCGTTGGCGACCGCGGGCAGGTCGACGGTTTCCAGTCGCCACGCGGAGCCGCGTGCCACGGCGCGGCCGGTGCCGTCGGGGCCGGCGGCCCACAGTTCGGCGACGACGAGTTCGATCTTGCGGCCGGGACGTTCGATCCAGGACCGCACTTCGATGTCGGTGAGCGGAACGGGTCCGAGCAGGTCGATGGTGATGCGGGTCAGCCGCGTGTTGGGGCGGGCGCCGCACCGGTCCAGGGCGCGGGCGAGCAGCGCCGAGGGGGGAGCACCGTGCTGCAGGGTGGTGCCCCAGGTGCTGACGGTGCGGTCGGTGGGGCGGAACCACTCGGTGTGGACTGCGCTGTCGGTGGTGCCGGCCGGGCCGGTTGTCGGCACATAGTAGGCCGCGTCGCTCACTTGCGTTCTCTCCTCGTGGTTTCGCGGCGGGCCCGAGGGTGGGCCGCCGTCCGACGATGATGACACCGCGTGCCGGACGCGGGCGGTGCCGGGTGGGGTGTGTGCAGCGACGGTGCGGGGACCTGGCAGGCTGTGGGACGGTCCGGCGAGTGCTCCGGGCCGTTTCGACGGGCGAGCAGACGAGGGTGGACACGGCGATGGCAGCAGGCGGACTCGGGCGTAGCGGACCGTTCCAGGTCGGTGATCGCGTGCAGTTGACCGACGCCAAGGGCCGCAAGTACACCGTGGTGCTCGAGCCGGGCAAGGAGTTCCACACCCATCGTGGCGGGATCGTGCACGACGATCTGATCGGCACCGACGAGGGTGTGGTGGTGACTTCGACGAACGGCACCCCGTATCTGGCGTTGCGTCCGCTGCTGGTCGACTACGTGATGTCGATGCCGCGTGGTGCGCAGGTGATCTATCCGAAGGACGCCGCGCAGATCGTGCAGGAGGGCGACATCTTTCCTGGGGCGACGGTGCTCGAGGCGGGTGCCGGCTCGGGGGCGTTGACGTGTTCGCTGCTGCGGGCGGTCGGGTCGAGTGGCAGGGTGATCTCGTACGAGGTGCGCGACGATCATCTCGTGCACGCCGAGCGCAACGTGACCACGTTCTTCGGGGAACGCCCGGAGAACTGGACGACGCGGCTGGCCGATCTGGCGGACTACGACGTGGAGGTCGACGGCCGGGTCGATCGGGTGGTGCTGGACATGCTCGCGCCGTGGGATGTGCTGGAGACGGTGAAGAAGGCGTTGGTGCCCGGCGGGGTGCTCATCGTCTATGTGGCGACGACGACGCAGTTGTCGCGGGTGGTGGAGGCGCTGCGGGAGCAGACGTGCTGGACCGAGCCGCGGTCGTGGGAGTCGATGGTGCGCGGCTGGCACGTGGTGGGCCTGGCGGTGCGTCCGGAACATCGGATGCAGGGGCACACCGCGTTTCTGGTCAGTGCTCGCCGGTTGCAGGACGGGGTGGAGACCCCGAAGCCGCAGCGCCGGCCCAGCAAGGGCTGAGCGTCCCGTGGCCCGGTCGGGCCGGGCCACGGCGTGCCGGACTCAGTTGCAGGGCAGGTGGCCCATCTCGAGGATCGGGCAGATGCTGTCGCCGGCGATGATCCACCGGCCGTCGACCTGTTCGAACGTCAGCGGCATGGGGGCGCCGCCGTGCGGACCGGCGATCTGGGTGGAGGCGGTGACCGTGTCGTCGTCGACGGGGGTGACCTCACCGACGGTGCCGGTCAGCGGGTAGCCGGCGAGCACACCGTTGAACTGTTCGAGCACGGCGGTGCGTTCGGAGCCGTGCTCGAGCACGGCGGCCTTGGCCTCGACGGGGGCGGCCGGGTCGAAGAAGATCGTCACCTGCTGCTGCAGGACGTCGGCGGTGACCGGGGCGGTGGCGGCCGCGTCGGTCGAGGCGCTCGTCGTCGCGGTGGCGGCGTTCTCGGTGGAGTCGTCGGTGGCGCTGCACGCGGTGAGGGCCGTGAGGGCGGCGGCGGACGCGGCGACGGCGGCGATCTTGCGGATGGTCACGGAGGACACCTTTCGTGTGAACCGTCGAAACGGAAAAGATAGGCAAGGCTAACATCGCGTGCCGGTGGTTCCCGTGCCGAGCGTGTGAGTACTGCGACACGTGCTCGGAACACGGCTGTTTCGTGTCCCCCCGCACTTTGGCCGGACTGCCGGTAGCGTGGAAAGACCCACAGTGGAGGGAGTCGCACATGTCAGAGAACCCGGATTCGGTCGCCGCCCGTGAGATCGACGAATTGCGAACCGAGGTCGCCGCGTTGCGGCGCCGGCTCGCCGAGCCGTCCGACCAGGTACGCGATCTCGAGGCCCGCCTCGACTCCCTGACCGTCCGCAACGGCAAGCTGATGGAGACGCTCAAAGAGGCCCGTCAACAGCTGATCACCCTCCGGGAGGAGGTGGACCGGCTCGGGCAGCCCCCGAGCGGATACGGGGTGCTGCTGAGCACCTTCGAGGATCAGACCGTCGACGTGTTCACGTCGGGCCGCAAGATGCGGGTGGCGGTGTCGCCGAATCTCGACACCGGCGACTTCGAACCCGGCCAGTCGGTGCGCCTGAACGAAGCGCTCACCGTCGTCGAAACCGGCGGGTTCGAGCGGGTCGGGGAGATCACCGCCCTGCGTGAGCTGCTCGACGACGGCACCCGCGCCCTGGTGGTCGGGCACGCGGACGAGGAACGTGTGGTGTGGCTGGCCGCGCCGCTGGCCGCCGCCGCCGCACGCACCCTGGACCCGGCGAACGCCGACAGCGCCGACACCGAGGACGGTTTCAAGCTGCGCCCCGGCGATTCCCTGCTGGTCGACAGCAAGGCCGGATACGCGTTCGAACGGATCCCGAAGGCGGAGGTCGAGGACCTCGTCCTCGAGGAGGTTCCGGACGTCGACTACAGCGACATCGGTGGTCTGGGCCGGCAGATCGAGCAGATCCGCGACGCGGTGGAGTTGCCGTTCCTGCACAAGGACCTGTTCCGCGAGTACGCGCTGCGTCCCCCCAAGGGGGTGCTGCTGTACGGGCCGCCCGGGTGCGGTAAGACGCTGATCGCGAAGGCGGTGGCGAACTCGCTGGCGAAGAAGATCGCCGAGGCCCGCGGTGAGGATTCGAAGGAAGCCAAGTCGTACTTCCTCAACATCAAGGGCCCGGAGCTGCTCAACAAGTTCGTCGGCGAGACCGAGCGGCACATCCGGATGATCTTCCAGCGGGCACGGGAGAAGGCATCCGAGGGCACCCCGGTGATCGTGTTCTTCGACGAGATGGACTCGATCTTCCGGACCCGCGGGTCGGGGGTGTCCTCCGACGTGGAAACCACCGTGGTGCCGCAGCTGCTGTCGGAGATCGACGGTGTCGAAGGCCTCGAGAACGTCATCGTCATCGGCGCGTCCAACCGGGAGGACATGATCGACCCGGCGATCCTGCGACCGGGCCGCCTGGACGTGAAGATCAAGATCGAACGGCCCGACGCGGAGGCGGCGCTCGACATCTTCTCGAAGTACCTGACCGATGCGTTGCCAGTGCACGCCGACGATCTCGCCGAGTTCGGCGGCGAGCGCGGTGCCTGCGTGCGGGCGATGATCGAGCGGGTCGTCGACCGGATGTACGCGGAGTCGGAGGAGAACCGGTTCCTGGAGGTCACCTACGCCAACGGCGACAAGGAGGTCCTGTACTTCAAGGACTTCAACTCCGGCGCGATGATCCAGAACATCGTCGACCGGGGCAAGAAATACGCGATCAAGTCGGTGCTCGAGACCGGCGCGCCGGGCCTGCGGGTGCAGCATCTGCTCGATTCGATCGTCGACGAGTTCGCCGAGAACGAGGATCTGCCCAACACCACCAACCCGGACGACTGGGCGCGCATCTCCGGGAAGAAGGGGGAGCGGATCGTCTACATCCGCACCCTGGTCACCGGCAAGAACGCCAGCACCAGCCGGGCGATCGACACCGAGTCGAACACCGGCCAGTACCTGTAGCGCGCCGCGGTGACGGGGGTCCGGGATCGACTCCGGGCCCCCGTCACCGCAGCAGGTCGCCCAGCAGCGTCCGGGTGTCCGGCGCGAACGGCCACGCCGGGTCGCGCAGATGCGTGCGCAACTCGTCGAGGGTCCACCACCAGCCGGCGGCGATCTCGCTGACCTGGTGGGTCACCGGGCCTTCCCAGCAGGCTTCGAACGCCCACAGGTGACAGCGCAGCGGATGCCCCTGCCAGCGGCCGTCCCACGCGACGGTGGCGAGGGGCGTCAACACGACCCCGGTCACGCCGAGTTCCTCGGCCAGCTCCCGGCGGGCCGCGTCGATCGGGGCTTCCCCCGGGTCGATGACCCCACCGGCGAGACAGTCGTGGTGCGCCGCGAACACCGCCTTGTCGACGCTGCGACGGTGCACGTAGATCCGGGTGCGGTCCGGCGAGCGCAGCAGCACCCCGGCGCTGCCGTGCCACAGCCCCTGCGCGTACACCTGCGAGCGCGGTGCCTGCCCGGTGCAGCGGCCGGCGGCGTCGTACACGGCGACGAGTTCGTCGGAGCCGCGCTCGAACCAGGGAGTCGCATCCATTGGGATCATGCTGCCACCCGTTCCCGGGCCGCAGCCGGGCGGCGTAGCGTCGGGACGGTGCGGTCGGCGTACCGCCCGGAGGGAGACCCGATGCCTCTGCCCGCCACCCTGGCCCGGTTCAACCGGGTCGTCACCAATCGCCTGATGCGACCGCTGGCGGCACACCTGCCGTTCCTGGCGGTCGTCGAACACCGCGGTCGCCGGTCCGGCCGGCTCTACCGCACCCCCGTCAACGTCTTCGTCGACGACGACCGCTACCGGTTCGCGCTGACCTACGGCACCGGCGTGGACTGGCTGCGCAACGTGCGGGCCGCCGGCGGCTGCACCGTGATCACCCGCGGTCGCACGGTGTCCCTGACGAACCCGCGGCCGGGCCACGATCCGGCCGCGGCGTGGGCGCCGACGCCGGTGCGGTGGGTGCTCACCACCCTCGGCGCGGGCGACTACCTGGACTGCACCGTCGCACGCTGATCGGGCCGCCGCGCACCCGACCTGCCGACGATCCCCTAATGTCGATGCCATGCAGCGGATCATCGGTATCGAGGTCGAGTACGGGATCTCCTCACCCAACGAACCCACGGCGAACCCGATCCTGACCTCCACCCAGGCGGTGCTGGCCTACGCGGCGGCCGAGGGGGTGCCGCGCGCCAAGCGCACCCGGTGGGACTACGAGGTGGAATCGCCGCTGCGGGACGCCCGAGGATTCGACCTGGGCCGGTTCAACGGCCCGGCCCCGATCATCGACGCCGACGAGGTTGGCGCCGCCAACATGATCCTCACCAACGGGGCGCGGCTGTACGTCGACCATGCGCACCCGGAGTATTCGGCGCCGGAGGTCGCGGACCCGCTGGACGCGGTGATCTGGGACAAGGCCGGCGAACGCGTGATGGAGGCCGCGGCGCGGCACGCGTCGAGCGTGCCCGGCGCGCCGCGCCTGCAGCTGTACAAGAACAACGTCGACGGCAAGGGCGCCTCGTACGGCACCCACGAGAACTACCTGATGTCGCGGGACACCCCGTTCTCGGCGGTGGTGGCGGGCCTGACCCCGTTCTTCGCGTCCCGTCAGGTGATCTGTGGGTCCGGCCGGGTGGGGATCGGCCAATCCGGGGACGAGGCCGGCTTCCAGTTGTCGCAGCGCGCCGACTACATCGAGGTCGAGGTAGGGCTCGAAACGACCCTCAAGCGGGGCATCATCAACACCCGCGACGAACCGCACGCCGACGCCGACAAGTACCGGCGGCTGCACGTGATCATCGGTGACGCGAACCTGGCGGAGACGGCGACGTACCTGAAGGTCGGCACCACGGCGCTGGTGCTGGATCTGATCGAGGCGGGTGTCGACCTGTCGGATCTGCAGTTGGCGCGGCCGGTCACCGCGGTGCACCACATCAGCCACGATCCGACGCTGCGCAAGACGGTGGCGTTGGTCGACGGGCGGGAGCTGACCGGTCTGGCGTTGCAGCGGATCTATCACGAGCGGGTCGCGAAGTTCCACGACGGCACCGACGACGCCCGGGTGCTCGACGTGCTCGATCAGTGGGCGCGGGTGCTGGATCTGCTCGAACGCGACCCGATGGACTGCGCGGACCTGCTGGACTGGCCGGCGAAGCTGCGGCTGCTCGAGGGTTTCCGGAACCGGGAGGGCCTGGCGTGGTCCGCGCCGCGGCTGCATCTGGTGGATCTGCAGTACTCGGACGTGCGCCTGGACAAGGGCCTGTACAACCGGCTCGTGGCCCGCGGGTCGATGAAACGTCTGGTGACCGAACAGCAGGTCCTCGACGCGGTGCATACCCCGCCTGCGGACACCCGGGCGTTCTTCCGCGGTGAGTGCCTGCGTCGGTTCGGGGCGGACATCGCCGCGGCCAGCTGGGATTCGGTGATCTTCGATCTCGGCGGCGAGTCGCTGGTGCGGATCCCGACGCTCGAGCCGCTGCGGGGCAGCCGCGCGCACGTCGGGGCGTTGCTCGATTCGGTGGATTCGGCGGCCGAGCTGGTGGACCAGCTCACGCACTGACCGGGCCGGGCGCGTGGCCGCCGACACACGGGCGCGCCGCACGCCAAGTCACCCTCGCTGTCGGGTCGGCTCGGTAGGGTGGAGTCCTGAGCGAGCTGGTGGTCCGTCCCGGTCGTCGACCGGAGCCGGACACCACAGTGATCGAGGAGGTCGCGGCTATGGCGCAGGAGCAGACCACACGCGGCGGTGGTGGCGACGACGACGAGGTCGTCGGCGACGGTGGTGCCGGTCAGGAACGGCGCGAGAAGCTGGCGTCGGAAACCGACGATCTTCTCGACGAGATCGACGACGTGCTCGAGGAGAACGCCGAGGACTTCGTGCGGGCCTATGTGCAGAAGGGCGGCCAGTGACAGCGGATCGTTCCCCACTTTCGTATCGCGAGGTGCAGCCCCGGCTGCACCTCGCGTCTCCGATGTCGTCGTTCACCGATCATCTGCGGATGCACGCCCCCGAGTTGTTGCCGGAGAACCGGTTCGCCGGTCAGCTCGGAACACTCGGTGACATGGCACCGCACGGGACGACCATCGTGGCGGTGACCTTCGACGGTGGGGTGCTGCTCGCCGGTGACCGGCGCGCCACGATGGGCAGCCTCATCGCGAGCCGCGACGTGGACAAGGTGCACATCACCGACGACTACTCCGCGGCCGGCATCGCCGGGACCGCGGGTCTGGCCGTGGAGATGGTGCGGCTGTTCGCGGTCGAACTCGAGCACTACGAGAAGATCGAGGGTGTGCCGTTGACGTTCGACGGCAAGGCCAACCGGCTCTCCTCGATGGTGCGCGGCAACCTCGGCGCGGCCATGCAGGGTCTGGCCGTGGTGCCGCTGTTGGTGGGGTTCGACCTCGACGCCACCGATCCGGGCCGCGCGGGCCGCATCGTTTCGTACGACGTGGTCGGCGGGCGATACGAGGAGCGCGCCGGGTATCACGCCGTCGGTTCGGGCTCGTTGTTCGCGAAGTCGTCGCTGAAGAAGCTGTTCCGGGCGGACGCGGACGAGCAGTACGCGCTGCGCAGCGCGGTGGAGGCGCTGTACGACGCGGCCGACGACGACAGCGGCACCGGTGGCCCCGACACGACCCGTGGTATCTATCCGACCGCGGCGGTGATCACCACCGCGGGCGCGACGATGGTGCCGGAAACGACGTTGTCCGAACTGGCCCGCGCGATCGTGGCCGACCGCACCGCAGGAGGTGGGCAATGACGCTGCCGTACTATGCGTCCGCCGAGCAGATCATGCGGGATCGCTCGGAGCTGGCCCGCAAGGGTATCGGCCGCGGCCGCAGCGTGATCGCCCTGATCTACGCGGACGGGGTGCTGTTCGTCGCGGAGAACCCGTCGAAGGCGCTGCACAAGATCAGCGAACTGTACGACCGGGTGGGATTCGCCGCGGTCGGGAAGTACAACGAGTTCGAGAGCCTGCGTCGTTCCGGGATCATGCACGCGGACATGCGCGGCTACGCGTACGACCGGCGGGACGTGACGGGACGGTCACTGGCGAACGCGTTCGCCTCCACGCTCGGGTCGATCTTCACCGATCAGCCCAAGCCGTACGAGGTGGAGATCTGCGTCGCCGAGGTGGGGCGATCCGACACCGACGATGCGCCGCAGCTGTATCGGATCACCTATGACGGTTCGATCGTCGACGAACCGCAGTTCGTGGTGATGGGCGGCACCACCGAGCCGATCGCGACCGCGTTGCGCGAGGCGTACCGGCCGGGTCTGGAGCTCGATGCCGCGGTCGCGGTGGCGGTGACGGCGCTGCAACGCGGCACCGGGACCGAGGCGGCGCCGCGGACCCTGGGAATCGGGGAACTCGAGGTCGCGGTGCTCGAGAAGCCGCGGCCGCGCCGCGCGTTCCGGCGGATCACCGGTGCGGCGCTCGAGTCGTTGTTGCCGGCTACCGGATCCGACACTTCACCGGCCGCGGACACGCCGACGGCCCCGGCCGATTCGGACACCGACACCGGAACGTCCGGTCAGGACACCTGATCCGGTAGCCGGTAGAGCGTCAACGCCGCCGGGGCACTGCGGAAATCGAACGCGGTGCCGTCGGCGACGACCTCGCCGTCGGTGGCCAGCGCCACCGGCGGCCCGTCGATCCGCACCGCCAGGGCGGCCACGTTCTGCTGAACGTACGTGGGGGATCGGTCCAAGCTGCCGGTGGCGACGGCGGTGAGCAGCCGCAGCCGCGACCACCGCCGGTCCGCACGCAGGTACCGCACGTCGAGGGTGCCGCCGGTCAGCGCGGGCCGCGACATCGGTATCCGATCGGTGGGGGTGTACCGGCCGTTGCCGACGAACAACAGCCACACCGCCCTCGGGGTGCCGTCGAGCCGCACCGTCAGCGGCGACGCGGTCGCCAGGACCCGCGCCATCGCCGCGGCCGCGGCCGGCCATTTGCCGATGCGCGGTTCCCATCGTTCCCGCAGCCGCACCGAATCCGGGTAGCCGCCGAGGCTGGCGGTGTTGACGAAGGTGTGCTCGGCACCGCCGGAGCCGGCCGCACCGGCGACGGTGACCCGCCCGAGGTCGATGCGGACGGCGTGACCGCCGGCGACGGCACGGATCGTGTCGCCCGGCTCGGCGGCGCCGGCGTCCCGCGCGAAGTGGTTGAGCGTCCCCCCGGGGAACACCGCCAGCGGCAGATCCGCGGCGACCGCCGCCCCGGCGACCGCGACGACGGTGCCGTCGCCGCCGTCGACGCCGAGCGCGACGGGTGCATGCTCGGTGAGCAGCCGGTCCAGTTCGGCCGCGAGGTCGCCGCCCTCGGGCAGGGTGACGATGCGGGCGTCCGGCAACGCCGCCCGCAACTCCCCGTGGTCGCTGTCGCCGTTCCCCGAACCGGGATTGACGACGACCAGCAGCCCGCGTCCGGTGGGCGCCGCCGGTGCCGCGGCCGCGGGCCCGGCGACCGCGGGTTCGTCGTCGCGCACCGCCCACCACCGGCGCGTGCCGAGCGCGATCGCGGTACCGACGGCCGCGCCGACCAGCACGTCGCTGGGCCAGTGCACCCCGGTGTGCACCCGCGAGTAGGCGACGGCGGCGGCCAGCGGCGCCACGACCGCGGCGGTCGCGGGGGATTCGAGGGCCACACCCGTGGCGAACGCGGCGGCGGACGCGGCGTGCCCGGACGGGAACGACGACGAGGTGGGCATGGGCACGGTCCGGCGCCGGAACTGCGGTTCGACGCGAGCCGGGGGACGACGACGCGGCAGCAGCGGTTTGAGGACACCGTTGGCGAGGGCGCTGGCCCCGGCCACCGACAGCAGGCCGCGGACCACGGCACGGCGGGGGGTGCCGCCGACGGCGATCCCGACCGCCGCGCACCCCATCCACAGCACGCTGTGGTCGGCGAGGCGGCTGAGAATCCGCAGCCCCGGGTCGGCGGGGGACGGGCGCAGCGCCCCGCTGCGTTCGAACAGGACACGGTCGGCGCGGATCCACCGGGCGGAATCGAACATCACAGGTTGACCGTAGATGCCGTTGCAGCCGATGGTCGCATCTTCGGAGCGGTACTGTCGAAGTGTGCAGCGACGAATCATGGGTATCGAGACGGAATTCGGCGTCACGTGTACCTTCCACGGGCATCGCCGACTGAGCCCGGACGAGGTGGCGCGCTACCTGTTCCGCCGGGTCGTGTCGTGGGGCCGCAGCTCCAATGTGTTCCTGCGCAACGGCGCGCGGTTGTACCTCGACGTGGGATCGCACCCGGAGTACGCGACCGCCGAGTGCGACGACCTGTTGCAGCTGGTCGAGCACGACCACGCCGGGGAGCGGGTCCTCGAGGATCTGCTCGTCGACGCCGAACAGCGTCTCGCCGAGGAGGGCATCGGCGGCGACATCTACCTGTTCAAGAACAACACCGACTCGGCCGGCAACTCGTACGGCTGCCACGAAAACTATCTGGTGGCGCGGGTGGGGGAGTTCTCCCGGATCTCCGATGTGCTGCTGCCGTTCCTGGTGACCCGGCAGTTGATCTGCGGAGCCGGGAAGGTGCTGCAGACCCCGAAGGCCGCGACGTTCTGCCTGTCGCAGCGCGCCGAACACATCTGGGAGGGTGTCTCGTCCGCGACGACCCGGTCCCGCCCGATCATCAACACCCGCGACGAACCACACGCCGACGCCGAGAAGTACCGGCGCCTGCATGTGATCGTCGGCGATTCGAACATGTCCGAGACCACCACGATGCTCAAGGTGGGGTCGGCGTCGCTGGTGCTCGAGATGATCGAGGCCGGTGTCGCGTTCCGGGATTTCGCGTTGGACAATCCGATCCGCGCGATCCGCGAGGTCAGTCACGACCTGACCGGGCGGCGCCCCGTGCGGCTGGCCGGGGGACGGCAGGCCAGCGCCCTCGACATCCAGCGCGAGTACCACGCGCGGGCCGTCGACTATCTGCGCAGCCGCGAACCGGACCCGCACGTGGCGCAGGTGGTGGACCTGTGGGGCCGGGTCCTCGATGCGGTCGAGTCGCAGGACTTCGCGAAGGTCGACACCGAGGTCGACTGGGTGATCAAGCGCAAACTGTTCCAGCGCTACCAGGACCGCTACAGCATGGAACTGTCCGACCCGAAGATCGCGCAGCTGGATCTGGCGTACCACGACATCAAACGCGGTCGTGGCGTGTTCGATCTGCTGCAGCGCAAGGGGCTGGCGGCCCGCGCCACCGACGACGAGGCCGTCGACGCCGCCGTGAACACGCCGCCGCAGACCACCCGCGCGAAGCTGCGCGGCGACTTCATCGCCGCGGCGCAGGCCGCGGGCCGGGACTTCACCGTCGACTGGGTGCACCTCAAGCTCAACGATCAGGCGCAGCGCACCGTGCTGTGCAAGGACCCGTTCCGGTCCGTCGACGAACGCGTGGAGCGGCTGATCGCCTCGATGTGACGCAGGTCGGGCGACCGAGCCTGCGGCCCGTGGCGGGCGTGGCACTAGGCTTGCCGGCGTGGCGATCTCGAAAGTCGAACGGCTGGTCAACCTGGTCATCGCGTTGCTGTCCACCCGCCAGTTCCTGACGGCGGAGAAGATCCGCGCGTCGGTTGCGGGATACGCGGACTCGGCGAGCGACGAGGCGTTCAGCCGGATGTTCGAGCGCGACAAGAACGAGCTGCGCGACCTGGGCATTCCGTTGGAGACGGGCATGCCGTCGCGGTACTCGACGGTCGAGGGCTATCGCATCAACCGGGACGCGTACGAGCTGCCCGACATCGAGCTGACCAGCGCCGAGACCGCGGCGGTCGCGGTGGCGGCGGCCCTGTGGTCGTCCCCGGAGCTGACCTCGGCGGCGCAGAGCGCGGTGCTGAAGCTGCGGGCGGCCGGGGTGCAGGTCGACGCCGACCCGACCGGCACGGTGACCTCGCTGCCGGCGCGGGCCCGCGGATCCGAACCGGCGCTGCACGCGCTGCTGGCCGCGATCGACGCGCGCCGCGTCGTGCAGTTCGACCATCGCGGGTCACCGACCGACCCGTGGACCCGGCGCACCGTCGAACCGTGGGGCATCGTCACGGTGCACGGCCGCTGGTATCTGGTCGGGCACGACCGCGACCGCGACGCGACCCGCACCTTCCGGCTCTCGCGCATCGGCGACGAGGTCACCGCGCTCGGTCCGGCCGGTGCGGTCACCATTCCGGAGGGGGTGGATCTGCGGGCGCGGGTGCTGGCGGCGACCAGCACCGGCGACGTCACCGGCGCGGCCCGGGTGTGGGTGCCGGACGGGCGGGCCACCGAGCTGCGCCGGCTCGGCACCGAAACCGAACGCCGCCGGATCGGGGAGCGCGACGGCACGGTGCTCGAGGTGCCGGTGCGCTCGTGGAGCTGGATCGCGCGGGTGATCGCCGGGCAGGGCGCCGACGCCCTGGTGCTGGCGCCGAACGAGTTGCGTGACCAGGTGCGGCACATCCTGACCCGGGTGGTCGCCGGCACGGCCGGAGAGGGCGAACGTTGAGCACACGACTGTCGGGGCGGCTGACGCGGCTGCTCAATCTGGTGCCGTACTTCACGGCGAACCCCGGGATCAGCGCGGCCGAGGCGGCCCGCGACCTGGGGGTGACCCCGAAGCAGATCATGGACGATCTGAACCAGCTTTGGGTGTGCGGCCTGCCCGGCTACGGGCCCGGCGACCTGATCGACCTGTCGTTGTCGGAGGACAGCATCGTGGTGACGTTCACCGCGGGCATCGACCGGCCGCTGCGGCTGACCTCGACGGAGGCAACGGCGCTGCTGGTGGCGCTGCGGTCGCTGCTGGAGATGCCCGGCGTGGTCGATCCGTCGGCGGCGCAGGGCGCGATCGCGAAGATCGAAGCGGCCGCGGGCAGCGCCGCCGCCGACCACGATGCCCCGCCGGCGGTGTCCGACGATCCGGTCGCGGCGACCGTGCGGGCCGCGGTGCACCACGGCCGGGCCCTGCACCTGACCTATTATTCGGCGTCGCGGGACACCGTCTCGGAGCGGGATGTCGATCCGATCCGGGTGGTGCTCATCGACGAGCACACCTACCTGCAGGCGTGGTGCCGCGCCGCGGAAGGGGTGCGGTTGTTCCGGTTCGACCGGATCGATGCGGCCGCGGAACTGCCCGAGCCGGCACGGCCGCCGGCCGCGGTCGACGACGAGGACAGCTTCGAGTTGTTCGAGGGGGACCCGACGCTGCCGGCGGCCCGGTTGCGCATCGATCCCGGCTACAGCTGGCTGATCGACTACTACCCCCTCACCGAGGTGCAACTGCAGCCCGACGGGTCGTGCACCGCGGTGCTGCGGTTCGCGTCGCCGGAGTGGATGACCCGGCTGGTGGTCGGTCTCGGTGCCGGGGTGACGGTGCTGGGGCCGGCGGATCTGGTGGCGGCGGTGCGGGCCCGCGCCGCGGCCGCGCTCGACGCGTACGACGCTCTCGCAGTCGACGAACCGGACCCGGGTCGTGTGACGGAACTGTGAACCTTCCGGGAACTCCCGGTCAATCGGCTGTCGGCCGGACTCGGGCGTGTCCGGGTCCGGTAGCATCGGCAGGACACCATCAGTGGAGGTAGATAATGGGTGCAATGAGCCCGTGGCACTGGGCCATCGTCGCGATCGTCGTCGTGATCCTGTTCGGCTCGAAGAAGCTTCCCGACGCCGCCCGCGGTCTGGGCCGGTCGCTGCGCATCTTCAAGAGCGAGGTCAAGGAGATGCAGAACGACGATGCTCGGCCGGCGTCGCCGCCGCAGCCGGCTCCGAACCCGCTGCCCGCCGGTCAGACCACCGATCCGACCGTCACCGAGGCGAAGCACACCGAACCGCGGTCGGCCTGACCCCCGACCATCCCACCGGGGCATCCACGACGGATGTCCCGGTCCTCCGCTGATCCCGGGGGCCTCGACAGGAGCTGAGAACCGCACGTGCGCATCCCGTTCGATCCGCGTCGAAGCCGGCGCAAGACCAATCCCGACGGCACCATGTCGCTGGTCGAGCATCTGTACGAACTGCGCACCCGCCTGCTGATCGCGATCGCCGCGGTGGTGCTCACCACCGTCCTCGGGTTCGTCTGGTACAGCCGCAACCTCTTCGGTCTGCCCAGCCTCGGGTCGATCCTGCTCGACCCCTACTGTTCGCTGCCGGCGTCCTCCCGCGCCGACATCAGCGCCGACGGCGGCTGCCACCTCCTCGCGACCGGCCCGTTCGAACAGTTCATGCTGCGCCTGAAGGTCGCCGCGACCGCGGGTGTCGTGTTGGCCTGCCCGGTGTGGCTGTACCAACTGTGGGCGTTCATCACCCCCGGCCTGTATTCGAAGGAACGCCGCTACGCCGTCGGGTTCGTCGCCTCCGGCGCGGTGCTGTTCGTCGCCGGTGCCGTCTTGGCGTACCTGGTGGTCACCCACGCCCTGTCGTTCCTGCTCACCGTCGGCAACGACGTGCAGGTCACCGCCCTGTCCGGATCCGAGTACTTCGGGTTCATGATCAATCTGCTGATCATCTTCGGGGTGTCGTTCGAGATTCCGCTGGTGATCGTCGCGCTCAACGCCGTCGGTGTCCTGTCGTACGCGAAACTCGCGTCGTGGCGGCGCGGGCTGATCATGGCGATGTTCGTGTTCGCCGCCATCGCCACGCCCGGCCAGGATCCGTTCTCGATGATCGCGCTGGCCGGGGCGTTGACGCTGCTGCTCGAGATCGCCATCCAGATCACCCGAATCAACGACAAGCGGCGCGCCCGCCGCGCCCGGGAGGACGGCTGGGGTGATCTCGACGACGACGAGAGCTCCCCGATCGCCGCGCCCGCCCCCGTCGAACGCCCCTCCTCGACGCACCCCGACTACTCCGACACGCTGTGACCGATCAGCCGTCCCCGGCAGCCGCCCCCGATCGGCTCACCGCCTTCGCCGCGGCGTTGCCGTTTGCCCTCGACCCGTTCCAGGTGCAGGCCTGCCGCGCCCTCGACGGCGGTCACTCGGTGCTGGTGTGCGCGCCCACCGGGGCCGGCAAAACCGTCGTCGGCGAGTTCGCGGTGTACCTGGCGTTGCACGCCGGCGGCAAGTGCTTCTACACGACGCCGATCAAGGCGCTGAGCAACCAGAAGTACGCGGACCTGTGTGCCCGGCACGGCAAGGACGCGGTCGGCTTGCTCACCGGCGACCAGTCCGTCAACGCGGACGCGCCGGTGGTGGTGATGACCACCGAGGTGCTGCGCAACATGATCTACGCGTCGTCGACCAGCCTGATCGGTCTGACGTACGTGGTGATGGACGAGGTGCACTTCCTCGCCGACCGCTTCCGCGGCGCGGTGTGGGAAGAGGTCATCCTGCATCTGCCCGAGGACGTCCGGCTGGTCAGCCTGTCCGCGACCGTGTCCAACGCCGAGGAGTTCGGGGACTGGATCACCACGGTGCGCGGCGACACCACCGTCGTCGTCGACGAGGTGCGGCCGATTCCGCTGCACCAGCACATGATGGTCGGGCCCCGCATCCACGATCTGTTCGACAGCCGCGCCCATCCCGACGGCGGGGGGCGGCGGGGTGTCGTGGTCAATCCCGAACTGCTCTCACAGGTGCATCGCCGGACGGCACTGGATCGCGCCGACGCGTGGGACCGGGGCCGCCGCAACGGGGGGTTCCGGCCGTTGCCGCGACCCGAGGTCATCACCCGCCTGGACCGCGACGGCCTGCTGCCGGCGATCACGTTCGTCTTCAGCCGCGCCGGCTGCGACGCCGCGGTCGCCCAGTGCCTGCGCGGCGGGATCCGGCTCACCTCCGACGAGGAGGCCGCCCGGATCCGGGCGGTCGTCGACGAGCACACCCGCGATCTGCCGCGCGCCGACCTCGAGGTCCTCGGATACACACAGTGGCGCACCGCCCTCGAACGCGGCATCGCCGCGCACCACGCGGGCATGCTGCCCGCCTTCCGGCACACCGTCGAGGAACTGTTCGTGCGCGGGCTGGTCCGGGCGGTCTTCGCCACCGAAACCCTCGCGCTGGGCATCAACATGCCGGCCCGCACCGTCGTCCTCGAACGACTCGTCAAGTACAACGGGGAAACCCACGCCGAACTGACACCCGGCGAATACACGCAGCTCACCGGCCGGGCCGGGCGTCGCGGCATCGACGTCGAGGGGCACGCGGTGGTGCTGTGGCAGCCCGGGGTGGAACCGGCCGCGGTGGCCGGACTCGCCTCGACCCGGACGTTCCCGCTGCGCAGTTCGTTCCGCCCGTCCTACAACATGGCCGTCAACCTCATCGACGCGGTCGGGGTCGTCCGGTCGCGGGCGTTGCTGGAGATGTCGTTCGCGCAGTTCCAGGCCGACAAGTCGGTGGTCGGCCTGACCCGCGGCATCGAACGCAACGAGGCGGCCCTGGTGGAGCTGCGGGACCGGCTCGGCGGCGACGACAGCGACATCCTGGACTATCTGCGATTGCGGGCGGAGCTGACCGACCTGGAGCGGGCCCGGGAACGGCAGGGCCGCCAGGACCGTCGCCGTGCGGCCGTCGAATCGTTGCTCGGGTTGCGGCGCGGCGACATCGTCGCGGTGCCCGGTGGGCGCCGCGCGGGCCTGGCGGTGGTGATCGAGTCGGACTCCACCGTCGACGAGCCGCGACCGCTGGTGGTGACCGCCGACGCGTGGTCCGGCCGGTTGTCGGCGGCGGATTTCCCGGCGCCGGCGCAGGTGGTGGGCAGGTTGCGGTTGCCGCGGCACGTCGACCATCGCACCGGGCGGGGGCGACGTGATATCGCGTCGTCGTTGCGGTCCACGGGAATTCCCGTGCCACGCCGCCCGAAGCGCGCCAAGACCGGCGGCGACACCCGCGACATCGACGCGTTGCGGCGCCGGCTGCGGCAGCATCCGGCGCGCAAGGACCCGGAGCTCGAGAAGCTCGCCCGGGTCGGCGACCGCTACAACCGGCTGGCGCGGGAGATCTCGCAGCAACGACAGAAGGTCGCGGCGACGACGAACTCACTGGCCCGCACGTTCGAGCGGATCGTCGCGCTGCTCACCGAACGCGGATACCTCACCGAGGGGCCGGATCCGTCGACGACCGAGGCGGGGGAGCGTCTGGCCCGCATCTACGGCGAGGCCGATCTGCTCGTCGCCGAATGCCTGCGGCAGCGGGTGTGGGCGGGGTTGTCGCCCGCGGAGCTCGCTGCCGTGGTGTCGTCGGTGGTGTACGAGTCGCGGGTCGAAGGCGCGGTCGCGCTGCGCGGCCCGACCGAACCGGTGCGCCGCGCGCTCGCCGAGACCGTGCGGTTGTGCGACGGGTTGCGCGCCGACGAGGTGCGGCACAAGCTGCCGCCGACGCGCGAACCGGATCTCGGGTTCGTGGCGGCCCTGTACACGTGGGTGGGCACGCAGTCGCTGGCCGAGGCGTTGCTGGCGGCCGGGGGCGGCAGCCGCGACCTGTCGGCGGGGGATTTCGTGCGGTGGTGCCGTCAGGTGATCGATCTGCTCGATCAGATCCGCACGTGCGCGCAGGACCCGGAGATCGTGAAGACAGCGGGGCGGGCCGTCGCGGCGATCCGGCGCGGTGTCGTCGACGTCGACGCGGTGTGACCGCGGCACGGGTGCGGCCGGGTTCGGCGGGCACCGCCACGGTCCGATGTGGTTTGATTCGCGCCGCGGCACGGCTTTCGCGTGGTGGATGGGCGCTACTGTTCGATCAACAGAGTGAAGTGAGTGGGAGGCGACGATGAACGGGCCGAACGAACCGCAGGACCAGTCCGGTAACGCGGCCGGTCAGGAACCGACCCAGCAGTGGGCGCGTCCGGGGAGCGCGGCGGAGGGTGCCGCTCCGACCCAGGCGTTCGACGCGTCGGCTGCCGGTCAGGCCCCACAGTGGGGGCAGCAGCCCGGCCCGGGTGGCGGCGCCGATCCGCAAGGGGGTCAGGTTCAGCAGCAGTGGGGCCAACCGGGGCAGCAGTGGGGACAACAGCCCCCGGGCGGCCAGCAGCAGTGGGCGCAGCCGCAGCAGCAGTGGGGTCAGCAGCCCGCCCCGGCCCAGCAGCAGTGGGGTCAGGCTCAACCGGGCCCGCAGTGGGGGCAGGGCGCCCCCGCCGCAGGTCAGCCATGGGGGCAGGCGGGCCAACCTCCCGCCGGGCAGTGGGGCCGCCCGGCGCCCGGGCAGCAGCAATGGGCACAGCCGCAGGCCGGGCCGCAGGCCGGGCCGCAGCCCTGGGGACAGCCCCAGCCCGGTCAACCCCAGCCGGGCCAGCCGTGGGCTCAGCCGCCGGCCGGTCCGCAGCAGCCGAAGTCGAAGAAACCGCTGATCCTCGGTCTCGGGGCGCTGGCATTGGTGGTGATCCTCGGGATCATCGGTGTCCTCGTGGTGACCTCCCTCGGCTCGAAGACCCTGGACGCCGCGGCGGCCGAGGCCGGGGTGGCGAAGGTGCTGACCCAGTCCTACGGCGCCACCGAGGTCGGCGACGTGTCCTGCCCCGACGGGCAGAAGGTGGAACCGGGCAACAGTTTCGACTGCACCGTCACCGTCGACGGCCAGCACCGGTCGGTCACCCTGACCTTCACCGACGACCAGGGAACCTACGAGGTCAGTCGTCCCAACTGACGAGCACGGGCGGTCCCGTCAGCCGGCGACCGCGGCCAGCGCCGTGGTCAACGCCGTGACGGACCGCCCGATCCCGAGAGTGTCCACCAGCGCCGCCAGCGCCTCAGCGTCGGCGGGGCGGTCGGGCAGGGCGTCGTCGCGGGACAGCGTCACCGGGGCGTCGCGCGCGACCTGCACCACCGGAAGCGCCGCGTCCAGGTAACCGGCCGCCGCGTCGAGCTTGGCGCGCATGCCCTTGGCCATGCCCGAGTCCGGATCGACCGCGGCCGCCCGCAACGCCTCCAGCGATCCGTACTGCAACAGCAGACTCGACGCGATCTTCTCACCGACGCCCTTGACGCCGGGCAAGCCGTCGGACGGGTCCCCGCGCAGCAACGCCAGCTCGGCGTACGCGGCCCCGGCCCGGTCCGCGGGCACCGCGTATCGGGCGGCGACCTCGGCGGGCCCGAACAGCTCGGCCTTCGCCAGGCCTCGACCGGCATAGAGCACCCGCACCGGAACCGGCTCGTCGGTGACGACCTGCAGCAGGTCGCGGTCGCCGCTGACCACCACCACCGGGTCGGTGGTTTCGCGGGCGGCGAGGGTTCCGAGTACGTCGTCGGCCTCGAAACCGGCGGCGCCGCCGGTGGCGATTCCCGCTGCGGCCAGCACCTCGAGAATCATCGGTACCTGCGGGGTCAGGGTGTCGGGGACCTCCTCGACGGTGCCGTCCGAGCCCACCGCGACCCGGTGCGCCTTGTAGCTGGGGACCGCGGCGACGCGGAACGCCGGACGCCAGTCCAGATCCAGGCACACCACCAGGCGGAGGGGCCGGTGCCGGGTGATCAGCGAGGCCACCATGTCGGTGAAGCCGCGCACTGCGTTGACCGGACGCCCGTCGGGTGCGGTGATCGAGTCGGGCAGCGCATGGTAGGCGCGGAACCACAGGCTCGCCCCGTCGAGCAGCAGCAGCGGACGCTGCCCGGTGTCGCCGATCGGGGTGGTCACAGGAGTCGTCACGGTCCTCATCCTGCCATCCCGCCGTCGCACTACGCTGAGGCCCATGAGTACTGCCGCATCCCGATTCCCCGCCGCCCGCTACGCCGAACGACTCACCCGCGCAGCCGAGCTCGGTGCCGCCGCCGGCCTCGATGCGCTGCTCGTCACGCCCGGCCCGGATCTGCGTTACCTGCTCGGGTCCCGCGCCGAGTCCTTCGAACGGCTCACCTGCCTGGTCGTGCCCACCGACGGCAGCGCGGCGACGGTGGTGGTGCCGCGGCTCGAGCTGGCCTCGCTGAACGACTCGGCCGTCGCGGAACTGGCGGTGCCGGTGCGGGACTGGGTGGACGGGCAGAACCCGTACGAGCTGGTGGCGGCGCTGCTGCCGGGCGCCGCGCGCACCGCGGTGACCGATGCGATGCCGGCACTGCATCTGGTGCCGTTGGCGGGGTTGTTCGGGGCGGTTCCGGCGCTGGCCACCGATGTGTTGCGGGAGCTGCGGATGGTCAAGGACGACGACGAGATCGAGGCACTGCGGCGTGCCGGTGCCGCGATCGACCGGGTCCACGCCCGGATGGGCGAGTGGTTGCGGCCGGGTCGCACCGAATCCGAGGTGGCCGCGGACATCTCCGCGGCAATCCTCGAGGAGGGGCACACCGAGGCGGCATTCGTCATCGTCGGGTCGGGTCCGCACGGTGCCGACCCGCATCATGAGGTGTCCGAGCGGGTGCTCGAGTCCGGGGACATCGTAGTGATCGACATCGGCGGTCCTGTCGAACCGGGCTACAACTCCGATTCGACACGTACCTACAGCCTCGGCGAGCCCGATCCCGACGTGGCCGCGAAGATCGCGCTGCTCGAGGCGGCACAGCAGGCCGCGGTCGACGCGGTGAAGCCCGGTGTGACCGCCGAATCGGTGGATGCCGCGGCGCGTAATCTGCTCGCGGCGCAGGGGCTGGGGGAGGTGTTCGTGCACCGCACCGGGCACGGCATCGGCTTGTCGGTGCACGAGGAGCCGTACATCGTCGGCGGGAACACCGACGAACTGCGCCCGGGCATGGCCTTCAGCATCGAACCGGGCATCTACTTCCGCGGACAGTGGGGCGCCCGTATCGAGGACATCGTGGTCGTCACCGCCGACGGGTGCGAAGCGGTCAACCGCCGGCCGCACGGGTTGACGGTGCTTCCGGGCTGACCGCAGCCGCGGGGTGTCCGCTCGTTCCCCGAGCGAATGTACCGTTCGCCTCCTCGGATCGACCGACTGTACCGTCCGCTCGGAAGACGAGGGGAGGACCGGGCCGGAACGCCGTGTGTCAGTCCAGCACCGACCCCATCACCCGGTCCACGGCGATCTCGACGACCACGCGCGTCGGATTCACCCGCGGCGGCCGGTACCGCCGGGTGTAGCGGTCGACACCCTCGGCCACCGAGGCGGCGTCGGCGCACACCCGCGCCGCGCCTTCGAGGGTGAGCCAGCGACCGCCCTCGACCTGCGACACCGCCGCGTAGCCGCCCCGGTCGGCGTTCAGCGCCTTCTGTGAGCCCGCGTTGGTGATCACCCGCGCCACCCGTGCCTGCGGATCCCACGTGAACCCGACCGCGACAACGTGCGGGGTGCCGTCCTTGCGCAAGGTGGTGAGGGTGCCGAGGTGATATTCGGACAGGAACTGCAGTGCGCGCTCGCCGAGCGCGTCCGGGGTGCGGGCCATACCCGCGAGCCTAGAGCGCCCGCCCCGACGACGAGAGCGGGGTCAACGGCGGCACCGGCGACGGGACCCGACCACACCCGCACAGACCGGTCGCGGAACACTGGCAGTCATGACCATCGCGCAGGGAAGCATCGTGATCTTCGGGGGCCGCAGCGAGATCGGGGTCGAGGTGGCCCGCCGGCTCGCCCCCGGACGCACCGTGATCCTCGCCGCGCGCCGCGCCGACGACCTGCACGAACCGCGCGAGGCGGTCCTGGGTGCGGGGGCGAGCGCGGTGCACACCGTCGAATTCGACGCCGACGCTCTCGACACCCACCCGGCGGTGCTCGAGCAGATCACCGCGGCGCACGGGCCGATCGACGTGGCCGTGCTCGCGTTCGGGATCCTCGGCGACCAGGCCCGCGCCGAAACCGACGCCGAGCATGCGGTCGCGGTCGTGCACACCGACTATGTCGCGCAGGTCGCGTTGCTGACCCGGCTGGCGACGCTGCTGCGCGCGCAGGGCTCGGGACGGCTCGTGGTGTTCTCGTCGGTGGCGGGTGTGCGGGTGCGGCGCGCCAACTACGTGTACGGGTCGGCGAAGGCCGGGCTGGACGGGTTCGCGTCCGGGCTCGCGGACGCCCTGCACGGCAGCGGGGTGTCGTTGCTGCTGGTGCGACCCGGTTTCGTGATCGGCCGGATGACCGCGGGCATGAGTGCGGCCCCGTTGTCGAGCACCCCCGATCAGGTGGCCGACGCGACCGTGCGGGCGTTGAGTCGGGGCCGCGGGGAGGTGGCGGTGCCGGGTCGGCTTCGGCCGGTGTTCTTCGCGATGCGGTTGCTGCCGCGCGCGGTGTGGCGGCGGCTGCCGCGCTGAGCGGCCGTCACAGTTTGTAGCCGATGGTGCGCAGCAGCGCCTTGCGGTCGGCGACGTCCCCGTCGGATTCCACGCCGAGCGGTGGGCTGCCGTCGATCACTCCGACGATGCCGCGGCCGAGGCCGGTTTCGGCGATCACGATCTCGACGGGGTTGGCGGTGGCGCAGTAGATGCCGCACACCTCCGGGACCTGCTTGATGGCGTTGAGGACGTTCACCGGGTAGCCGTTGTCCACGAACACGACGAAGCAGTGTCCGGCCGCGACCGCGAGGGCATTGCGGGTGGCCAGTTCCACGAGCGTGTCGTCGTTGCCGGAGTGGCGCACCAGACGCGGCCCGGACGCTTCGCAGAAGGCGATACCGAACCGCAGGTGCGGGCTCGATCCGGCGAGCGTTTCGTGCAGATCCTCGACGGTCTTGACGAAGTGGGACTGGCCGACGATCACGTTCGTGTCCTCGGGTTTGTCGATCGTGACGACGCTCAGTTCCACGGGTGCCTCCTTCGGGTTTCGGGTCAGGGGCGGCGGGTTTCGAGCAGCCGCAACCACACCTCGCTGACCGTCGGATACGCCGGGACCGCGTGCCACAGCGTGTCCAGGGGCACCTTCCCGACGAGCGCGACGGTGGCGGCGTGCACGAGTTCGGCGACCTCGGTGCCGGCGAAGGTGGCGCCGGCGAGGGTGTCGGTGGCGCGGTCGACGACGAGCGCGGCGTGGCCGGTGAAGTCGTCGCGGGCCAGTGCCGATCCGGCGACCGCCAGGTCCACCTCGAGCACCTCGACGTCGATTCCGGCGGCGCGGGCCGAGGCGGCGGTGTGCCCGACGGAGGCGATCTCCGGTTCGGTGAAGATCACCTGCGGCACCTGGTCGTGGTCCGCGGTCGCGCGGTAGCGGGGATGGTCGAGGTCGCGGCCCTCGGCGCGGGCGGCGATCACGTCGCCGCACACCCGCGCCTGATATTTGCCCATGTGGGTCAGTGCGGCCCGGCCGGCGACGTCCCCGACCGCGTACAACCACGTGCCGTCGGCGCCGGTGACGTTCAGGTGATCGTCGACGCTCGTTGCCGCGCCCGCCTCGAGTCCCACCGCGCCGAGGCCGAGGCCCTCGGTGGCGGGGCGGCGACCGGCGGCAACCACGATCTCGTCGACTTCGACGGTGCTGCCGTCGTCGAGGTCGACCGTCGCCGGGCCGCCGTGGATGCGACCGATCCCGGTGTCGCGGGTGTCGTCGCGGGCGACGTTGCGGATCTCGGTGCGGAACCGGACGTCGATGCCGTGACGGCCGAACATGTCGGTGACGGCGGCGGCCGCGAACGGTTCGACGCGGGGCAGCAGTCGCGCGCCGCGCACCACGACGGTGAGCTCCTCGACGCCGAGCTGACGCAGCCAGGTCGCGGTTTCGCAGGCGACGACCCCGCCGCCGACGAGCAGCACCCGCCGCGGGATCTCCACCAGGTTCGTCGCGTCCCGCGACGTCCACGGCAGCGCGGCGCGCAGCCCCGGGGCGTCGGGGACGGTCGCGACGGTGCCGGTCGCCAGCACCACCGCGTGCCGGGCGCGGAGGGTCCGCGGCCGGTCGCCGTCGACGGAGACCGCGCATCGGCCGGTGATCCGGGCGTGCCCGCGCAGCACGTCGATGCCGATCGCGTCGGCCCACAGCACCTGCGAGCTGTCGTCGCGGCGGTGGGTGAACGCGTCGCGGCGGGCCAGTACGTCGGCGACGTGGACGCCGTACGCGGTGATCTTCTCTTCGACCCCGGGCATGTGACGGGCGGCGCCGAGGATCTGTGCGGGCCGCAGCAGTGCCTTGCTCGGCATGCACGCCCAATAGGAGCATTCGCCGCCGACGAGTTCGTGTTCGATCAGGGCGGCGGTGCGGTCGCTGCCGGCGATGGCGTAGTGCGCGGCGTTCTCACCGGCAGGGCCACCGCCGATCACGATCACATCGAAGGTGTCGTGGTCGGAGCCGACGGTATCGGAACTCACCTGTCCCACGGTAGGCGGATGCGGCGCCGCCGAGGACCGGTTCGGCCGGTTCACTCCACGTGCGGGGAGTCCGCGTCGAAGATCAGACCCATCGGCGCCAGGACCCGCACGACCTGTTCGGCGGCCCATTCGTCGAGGTCGCACAGCAGCACCGACCGCCACGGGGTGATCACCACCGGTCGGTCGACGGCGGCGAGGAATTCGGCGGTGCGGGCCGGCAGCACCCCGTCGGGGAGGGCGCCTGCCAGCACGACCGTGCCGTCCGGGCGGTCCAGCCACCCGATGGGATGCGGCGGTGGGGTCGGCAGCGGTGAGACGTCGGCGTCGGGCACCGCCGCGGCCGCGGCATCGAGCACCGCCTCGACGACATCGCCGGTGTCGACCCGTACCCCGGTGTCGCGGCCGCTGCGCGTCAGCATCCACGACCCGTCGGGCCGCGCGCACACCGCGACGTCGGGGGTGAGCGCCACGATGTCGCCGCTGCCGTCGTCGAGCCCGAGCACCGTGTCCGCGGTCGCGGTCGCGGTGGTCCCGTCCAGCCGCCGGTGCAGCGCGACGGCGATTTCCCGCACGTCGGCGATCCCACCGATTCGGCCGGACAGCGGGGATGCGACGACACTGCGCCGATACGTGCCGTGCACCGTGAGCCCGATCGCGGTGAGCGACTCGGTCAGGGTGTCCCGGTTGCCGTGCATCCGCAGCCCGGCGTGGTCGGTGAGCAGTAGTTCCGCGTCGCCGTGCGCGTGGGCGAGTACGGCGAGAGCCTGCAGTTGCGCGGCGGTGAGGGCACCGCCCGGCAGGTGCACATCGAC
Source organism: Rhodococcus zopfii NBRC 100606 = JCM 9919 (assembly GCF_001895025.1). Lineage (GTDB taxonomy): Bacteria > Actinomycetota > Actinomycetes > Mycobacteriales > Mycobacteriaceae > Rhodococcus > Rhodococcus zopfii. The sequence continues at coordinate 142,154 of NZ_BCXI01000001.1, read as the reverse complement.
GGCGGGGGAGCGGGACTCGGACATGCTGCCAGGTTAGAACGGGACGTCGGCGGCATCGCTGCGTAGGGTGGGCCCATGTCTGATGGGGATCTCCCGCGGCCGTCGTTCGCCGACTTCGCCGCCGCCAAGTACGTGCTGCTGAGCACCTTCCGCAAGAACGGCACCGCCGTGCCCACGGCCGTGTGGGCCGTCGCCGACGACGACCGCTTGCTGGTGTGGACCGCGACCGGTTCGCACAAGGTCACCCGGTTGCGCCGCGACCCGCGCATCACGCTGGCGGTGTGCGACGCACGGGGAAAGCCGCGCAGCGGCGCGGTGCCGGGCACCGCCACCGTGCTCGACGACGCCGGGACCGAACAGACCCGGGCCGCGATCATCGGCAAATACGGGATCTTCGGATGGCTCACCGTCAAGGCGAGCGTGCTGCGCCGCGGCCGGTCCGGCACGATCGGTCTCGCCTGCTGCGTCGACGAACCGTAATGTCGCTCGGGGTGAGCATCCCGGTTCGCTCGCCCACCCGACCCGAAAACCCTGACCCGAGAACGAGGACGCCACTCCATGAGCGTGCACAGCTTCACCGTCGACACCGCCGACGGCACCCCCGAGGACCTGAGCGGCTACGCCGGCAAATACCTGCTGATCGTCAACGTCGCCAGCAAGTGCGGCCTGACCCCGCAGTACGAGGGCCTCGAGGCACTGCACCGGCAGACCGGCGAGACGCTGCAGGTCATCGGGTTCCCGTGCAACCAGTTCGCCGGTCAGGAACCCGGCACCGACGCCGAGATCCAGGAGTTCTGCCGCCTCACCTACGACGTGACGTTCCCGGTGTACGGGAAGATCGACGTCAACGGTGACGACGCGCACCCGCTGTACCGGCACCTGCGCGGCGAGGCCCCCGGCGACTTCGGTCCCGACCACGGATTCCTGTACGAGCACGTCAGCAAGACGATGCCCGAGTCGATCGGCACCGACGCCGTGAAGTGGAACTTCACCAAGTTCCTCGTCGACCCGGACGGCGCGGTCGTGCGCCGTTTCGAGCCGACCGTCACTCCCGACGAGATCGCCCGGCAGCTCGCCGACCTGGCCTGACACCGCGGGGCTCGGGACGTCCGGTTCCCGAGCCCCGCGGTCAGCGGGCCGCGCTGACCGACGACATGTGGAAGTCCGGGATGCGCATCGGCGGCATCGCGGTGCGCGTGAACCAGTCCTTCCATTCCCGCGGCAGGGTGCGTTCGGTCGCGCCGACCTCGGTGGCGCGGCGCACCAGATCCAGCGGTGATTCGTTGAAGCGGAAATTGTTCACCGCCGCGACCACCTCCCCGTCCTCCACCAGGTACACCCCGTCGCGGGTGAGGCCGGTCAGCAGCAGCGTCGCCGGATCGACCTCCCGCAGATACCACAGGGTGGTCAGCAGCAGACCGCGTTCGGTGCAGGCCACCAGATCGTCGATGCTCGCCGACGACCCGCCCGTGAGCAGCAGGTTCTCGCCGGGCGCGGTGACCGGCGCCCCGAACTCGGCGGCCGCGGCCCGCGGATACGTCAGCGCGTGCACGGCACCGTCCCGGATCCAGTCGACGCGCCCGGCGTCGAGTCCGTTGTCGAACACCGACACCGCGTCCGTCGACGCGGTCGCCGTCACGAACGGCGCGTACTCGAGACCCGGCGCGGCCGGATCCGACGACAGAGTCAGCGGCAGCGCGGTCAGGACCTCGCCGACCCGGGTGCCGCCCGGCCGCGACAGCGCGGTGTGCCCCTCCTCGGCGCCGCGCCCCTCCATCGACCACATCAGGTAGATCATCAGGTCGGCCACCGCGGACGGCGGCAGCAGCGTCTCGTACCGTCCGGCCGGCAGCTCCACGGCGGTGCCCGCCCAGTCCAGGCGCCGGTCCAGCTCCCCGAGCAGTGCCGTGGTGTCGACGTCCCGGAAATCGCGGGTGCCGGCACCGGCCCACGCGCCGGGACCGTCCAGCCCGCCCCGTTTGCCGTGCACCTCGATCGACCCCTCCGGCTGCGTGTACCGCCGCCGCACCCCGGTGGAGGTGCCCAGCCACGTGGTGCGCACCTGGTGGTGCGCGAACCCGTAGAGCCGGTCGGTGCCGCCGAACCCGTCGGTCAGCGCGTCGATCACCTCGTCGAACACCCCGATGCCGGTGCCGGTGAACCCGCCGGCCCAGTCGCCCGGACTGCCGGTGCCCTCGAGCAGCGGCATCGCGTCGGTCGCCGGTGCCGCCGCGTCGGCGGCGGTCCGTGCCGCGGTGACCACCGCGTCGATGTCGGCGGCATCGACGCTGCTCGAGGTGACGATGCCGACGCGGGTCACCGGTTCGCGGCGGATCGCCAGCACCGTCCAGCTCCGCGAGCGGGACACCCCGTTGGTGGTCATCGAGTTGCCCGCCCACCGCAGCGCCGCCTCCGACACCTCGGTGACGAGCACGATCGTCTCGTCGGCCGTCGAGGCGCGCAGCGCCCGTTCCACCAGTTCCTGCGCCTCGATCATCGTCCGCCCTCCGACCGGGTGTTGAGCACGTTGATGCCGCGCAGCAGCGCCGACGGGCAGCCGTGGCTCACCGCCGCGACCTGCCCGGGTTGCGCCTTGCCGCAGTTCAGGGCGCCACCGAGCCGCCACGTCGACGGCCCGCCGACCGCCTCGAGCGCGCCCCAGAACTCGGTGGTCGTGCCCTGATAGGCGACGTCGCGCACCTGCCCGGCCAGTTCGCCGTCGCGGATCCGGTAGAAGCGTTGGCCGGTGAACTGGAAGTTGTAGCGCTGCATGTCGATCGACCAGGACTTGTCCCCGACGACGTACAACCCGTCCTGCACACCGGCGACCAGGTCCGCGGTGGACCGATCCACCCGCGGATCCGGTTGCAGCGACACGTTCGGCATCCGCTGGATCGGCACGTGATGCGCCGAGTCGGCATAGGCGCAGCCGTTCGACCGCGGCAATCCGAGTCGCGGCGCGAACGCCCGGTCCACCTGGAACCCGACGAGCACACCGTCGCGGACCAGATCCCAGGACTGCGCGGCGACCCCGTCGTCGTCGAACCCGACGGTCGCCAGGCCGTGCGGGTCGGTGCGATCCGCGGTCACGTGCATCGCCGCGCTGCCGTAACGCAGCGAACCGAGCAGATCCGGGGTCGCGAACGAGGTGCCCGCATACGCCGCCTCGTAGCCGACCGCCCGGTCGTACTCGGTGGCGTGCCCCACCGATTCGTGGATGGTCAGCCACAGGTTCGTCGGATCGATCACCAGGTCCGTCGGGCCCGCGGTCACCGACGGCGCCGCCGCCTTCTCCGCCAACCAATGCGGTATCGCCGCCAGCTCACCGGTCCAGTCCCAGTGATCGTCGGAGGCGAGATACTCCCAACCGCGCCCGGTCGGGGGAGCGAGGGTGCGCATCGTCTCGAACACCCCGGTCGCCTGGTCGACGGTGGTCGCCTCGAGCTGCGGGTGGATCCGCACCCGCTGCTGTGTGATCGCGGAGCCGGCCAGATCCGCGTAGAACGTCTGCTCCTTGACCTGCACACAGTTCGCCGTCACGTGATCGACACCGTCGGCGGCGAGCAACCGCTGCGACAGGTCGGTCAGGATCGCGACCTTGTCGGCGGCCGGCACCGCGAACGGATCGAGGTCGTAGTGCGACACCCACACCGCGTCCGGGTAGGCCGGTTCGTCGGCCCACCGCACCGGATCCCGGTTGAGCGGCCGCAGCGCCCGCGCCACCTCGATCGCCTGCCGGGCCGTCGCCGCCGCCGTGTCCACGGTCAGCTCGGCGTGCGAGGCGAATCCCCAGGTGCCGTCGAGCAGGACCCGCACCGCGAACCCGGCATCGACCCCGTCCACCGCGGCCTGCACCCCACCGTCCCGCAACGCCAGCGCATGGGTGCGCACCCGGTGCACCCGCAGATCCGCGTGGGTGGCCCCGGCGGCGCGGGCCACCGACAAGGCCGCGTCGGCGAGGGCGCGCAACGGCAGGGCGAGAAAATCGGCGTCGACGGTGTTCACCCGCTCACCGTAGGGCCCGATCAACCGAATTGTTGCCAACCGAGCCGCACCACCATCACCAGCACCACGATCAGCAGCACGGCCCGCACGAATCCGGCGCCGCGCGCGAGCGCGGTCCGCGACCCGAGCACCGCACCGGCGACGTTGCACACCGCCATCGTCAACCCGAGCGACCACCACACGTGCCCGGTCGCGGCGAAGAACGCCAGCGCGCCCAGGTTCGAACCGAGGTTGATGACCTTCGCCATGGCCGCGGACCGCACGAACCCGGTGCCCAGCAGCGTCGCGAACGAGATGATCAGGAACGTGCCGGTGCCGGGGCCGAGAATGCCGTCGTAGAACCCGATCACCGCGGCCGAACCCAGCACGACGATCATGGTGCGGCGGGCGCCCGGCCGGTGTTGGGCCAGGGTGGTGCCGACCTGCGGGCGCAGCGTCACCGTCATCGCGACCGCGACCAGCGCGACCATCGCGATCGGAATGAACAGCGACTTGTCGATCAGCGACACCGCCGCCGCACCGCACGCCGCGAGGACCGCGGCCAGCACCGCCGCCGGGATCAGCACCTTCCATTGCAGCCGGATGCGCCGCGCGAACGTCACCACCGCGGCGCTGGTGCCGCAGATCGCAGTGAGCTTGTTCGTCGCCAACGCGGCCTGCGGGGCCAGTTGCGGCGCCACCAGCAGCAGCGCCGGCAGCAGGATCAAACCGCCGCCGCCGACCACCGCATCGACCCATCCGGCCGCGGTCGCTGCGGACAGCAGCACCGCCCAGTCCGCCGCATCCATGATCGTGATTCGATCATGGGGCCACAATCCCGGCGCACCGGGAGCAAAATCACCGGCGCGTTCGTTGCATCGGTGTGGCCGCCCGGAAGGAGCCCTGATGTTGCCCCTGCTGTTCCTCGTCTACGTCGTCGCCGAGATCGCGGTGCTGGCTGTGCTCGGCTCCGCCATCGGGGCCGGCTACACCGTGTTGCTGTTCCTCGGTGTCAGCGTCCTGGGCTATCTGATCCTCGGGGCGCAGGGCCGCCGCGCGCTGCAGAACCTCGGCAAGGTCCGGGCCGGTGTCTCCCCGGATCGGGCGCTGACCGACGGTGCACTCGTCGGACTCGGTGCGGGCCTGGTCCTGGTGCCCGGTCTGCTGACCAGCATCCTGGGCATCCTGTTGTTGTTGCCGCCGGCCCGCGCGTTGCTGCGTCCGGTGGTCAAGGTCGTCGCCGCCCGCAAGGTCGCGACCCTCGCGGCCCGCGGCGCCTGGCGCGGTGAGCGCATCACCGTCGTCGACGGGCAGGTCGTCGAACACACCGTCGTCGACTCCGCCCCCCGCCTGACGTCGGCCCCGATCCTCGACGGCGAGATCGTCGACACCCCGCAGCGGCCGCCGCGGCCCTGACGGGGCAGACTGGACGCTCGTGAGTCCAGCACCGCACACACAGCTTCTCGTCGGCGGGCGCATCTACAGCGCCAGCGCCCCCGACGCCACCTCGATGGCCGTCACCGACGGGCAGATCGTGTGGGTCGGGGCCGAACGGCCCGGCCGCGCGCTGCACCCCGACGCCGAGATCGTCGACCTGCACGGCGCGTTCGTCGCGCCCGCATTCGTCGACACCCACGTGCACGTCACCGCCCACGGCCTGGCACTGACCGGCCTGGACCTGACCGGCACCGCCAGCCGGGAGGAGACGTTGCAGCGGCTGCGCGAGCACGCCGCCGGGTGCGACGACCCGGTGCTGTGGGGGCACGGCTGGGACCCGACCCGCTGGGCCGACGAGACCGCGCCGACCACCGCCGACCTCGACGCCGCCGCCCCCGGCCGCGCCGTGTACCTGACCCGCGTCGACGCGCATTCGGCGGCCGCGTCCACCGCGCTGCGCGCCGCCGCCGACCCGGCCGATCTTCCCGGCTACCACCCTCAGCAACCGCTCACCGCGGCCGCGCACCACGCGGTGCGCGGCGCTGCGCGGGCGTTGCTCACCCCCGCGCAGCGGGCCCGGGCACGGGCCGCCGCCCTCGACGACTACGCCGCGCACGGCATCGTCGCCGTCCACGAGTGCGGCGGCCCGGACATTTCCGGCCGCGACGACTTCACCGAACTGCTCGGCACCGATCACGGTGTGCAGGTGCGTGGCTATTGGGGTGAGGCGGTTGCGACCGCCGAGCAGGCCGGCGCACTGCTCGCGGTGACCGGCGCGCACGGCCTCGGCGGCGACCTGTTCGTCGACGGCGCGTTCGGCTCCCACACGGCGTGGCTGACCGCCCCCTATACCGATCGTCGGGACTGCTGCGGAACCTCGTACCTGACCGTCGAGGAGATTACCGCGCACGTGCGGGCGTGCACCATCGCCGGTGTCCAGGCCGGTTTCCATGTCATCGGAGACGCAGCCGCCGCGGCCGTGACCGCCGCGTTCGCGGCCGTCGCCGACGACCTGGGTGGGCCCGCTGTCGCCGCGCGCGGGCATCGGCTCGAACATGCCGAAACACTCACCGTGGCGCAGGCGGCGCAGCTGGGGCGGTGGGGGGTGATCGCGAGCATGCAGCCGGTGTTCGACGCACTGTGGGGCGGCCCGGACGGGATGTATGTGACGCGGCTCGGCGCGGACCGGGCGGCCGGGTTGAACAACTTCGCGGGTATCGCCTCCACCGGGATGTCCCTCGCGTTCGGTTCCGACTCGCCGGTGACCGCGGCCCGGCCGTGGTCGATGTTGCGCGCCGCCGTCCACCACCACACCGCGGGCAGCGGCATCTCGCCGCGCGCCGCATTCGCCGCCGCCACCCGCGGGGCGTGGCGGGCCGGGGGGGTCCGGGACGGTCTGGCGGGCACCCTGGATCCGGGGGCGCCGGCGTCGTATGCGGTGTGGGAAGCGGGGGAGTTGGTGATCAGCGCCCCGAAGGACAGCGTGCAGCGGTGGTCGACGGATCCGCGGTCGCGGGTGGCGCCGCTGCCGGACCTCGAGCCGGGCACGGACGATCCGGTGCTGGTGCGCAGCGTGCACCGCGGCCGGATCGTGTACGACCGGTGATCGGGCAGACCGCGCGGACGGTGGCGGTGCGAGCACTGCTGTCGGTGGTCGCCGGACTGCTGCTCTTCGCGAGCTTCCCGCCGCGCCCCTTGTGGTTTCTCGCACCCGTCGGCATCGGCTTGCTCATCACTGTATTGATTACACGGCCAATGCATCGACGTGCGGGGTTCTGCTATGGATACCTCGCCGGCCTGGGCTTTCTGGTGCCGCTGCTGCCCTGGATCGGGGTGTATGTCGGGCCGCTGCCGTGGCTGGCGCTGGCCGCGGTCGAGGCCCTGTTCGTCGGGCTGTTCGGGGCGCTGACCGTGCACGTGCGGTCCCTGCCCGCGACACCGCTGTGGATCGCCGCGTGCTGGTCGCTGACCGAGTACCTGCGCGCCACCGTGCCGTTCGGGGGTTTCCCGTGGGGACGCCTGGCCTTCGGCCAACCCGACGGGCTGCTGGTCTCCCTCGCCGCGGTCGGTGGGGCTCCGCTCGTGTCCTTCGCAGTCGCGCTGATCGGCGCCGGCCTGGCCGCGCTCGTCACCGCGTGCCGCCGCACCCCGCGGCGCGGGCCGCTGCTGCGGGCCGCCGCCGTGACGGCCCTGGCACCGCTGTGCGCCGCGGCGGCGTGGCCACTGCTGCCCGCCCACGGCGACGGGGATCGCACGATCACGGTCGCCGCGATCCAGGGCAGCGTGCCGCGGCTGGGTCTGGACTTCAACGCCCAGCGCAAGGCGGTCCTCGACAACCACGTCGCCCGCACCTTGGAACTGGCCGCCGACGTGAGCGCCGGCACCGCGCCGCGTCCGGACGTGGTGATCTGGCCCGAGAACGCCTCGGACATCGATCCGCTACGCAACACCGACGCGGCCGCCGACATCACCGCCGCCGCCGCGGCGATCGGCGCCCCCATCGCCGTCGGCGCGGTCCTCGTCAACGGTGACGGCACCACCACCAACTCGGTGATCGTGTGGGGCGCGGAGACCGGGCCCGGAGAACGACACGACAAGAAGATCATCCAGCCGTTCGGGGAGTACCTGCCGTACCGGTCGTTCTTCCGGTTGTTCTCCGAGTACGCGGATCGCGCCGGCCACTTCGTGCCCGGCCACGGCGACGGCGTTGTGCGCGCCGCGGGCATCCCCATCGGCGTCGCGACCTGCTACGAGGTCGCGTTCGACCGGGCGTTTCGCCAGGCGGTCGACGCGGGCGCGCAGCTGTTGGCCGTACCCACCAACAACGCGACCTTCGGCGACACCGAGATGACGTATCAGCAGCTGGCGATGTCGCGGATGCGGGCCGTCGAACACGGCCGCGCCGTCGTCGTGGCCGCCACCAGCGGCGTCAGCGCGATCGTCGCGGCCGATGGTTCGGTGCTCGAACAGACCCCGCTGTTCGAGCCGGCGGCGCTGGTGGCGCAGGTGCCGTTGCGCACGGCGACTACGCTGGCTAGTCGGCTCGGCCCGATCCCAGAGCTCGTTCTGTGTGTCGGGGCCGTCGCCGCCGCCGGTGCCGCCCTCGTGCGGGCCCGGCGAAACCACACCACGGTGTCACGGCCACAGCCCGGCCGCGACACCGAGCCGGCCGAGTCCGGCACCGCAGGATCACCGGCCCAGGCCGGTTTCGACAGGGAGGACCATTGATGGCAGCGGCGACGCCGGCCGGGGATCACAGCGCGCCGAGCGCCCGGACCCTGGTCATCATTCCGACGTACAACGAGCGGGAGAACATTCGCCTGATCGTCGGCCGGTTGCATGCGGCGCTGCCGGACGTGCACGTGCTCATCGCCGACGACGGCAGCCCGGACGGCACCGGCGCGGTCGCCGACGAGCTGGCCGCCGCGAGCGACGGCCGCATCCACGTCATGCACCGCACCGAGAAGAACGGCCTCGGCGCCGCCTACATCGCCGGGTTCCGGTGGGGTCTCGAGCGGGACTACACGGTCCTGGTGGAGATGGACGCCGACGGCAGCCACGCCCCGGAGCAGCTGCACCTGCTGCTCGAGAAGGTCGACGGCGGCGCCGACCTGGTTCTCGGCTCCCGGTACGTGCCCGGCGGCACCGTCGTGAACTGGCCGTGGCACCGCGAGGTGCTCTCCCGCGGCGGCAACATCTACTCGCGGCTCGCGCTCGGGGTGAAGGTCCGCGACATCACCGGTGGCTACCGCGCCTACCGGCGCGAAGTGCTCGAGACCCTCGACCTCGACGCGATCGAATCGCACGGCTATTGCTTCCAGGTCGATCTGGCGTGGCGGACCCTGCAGGCCGGGTTCACCGTCGACGAGGTGCCGATCACCTTCACCGAACGCGTCATCGGAGACTCGAAGATGAGCGGCAACATCGTGCAGGAGGCCCTGTTCAAGGTCACCGTGTGGGGTCTGCGCAACCGGTGGGTCAGGCTGCGCGGGCTCGTCGGCCGCCACTGACCGGTTCGAGCCGGGCGAGGGACCGTCCGTGCGTGTGCCCGGCCGACGCCGGCCGGGCACACGACGACTCGACTGCTGTCGGTGCGCCGACATCCGGAGCACGGCTCGTCACCCGTGGCATCGAGTGGGAGGTGCCGGACCGAGTTCCGCCACCTCCGACCTGTCAATGGCCATCGTGATGGGGTTCCGACCCACGTTCCGTGACGATCCAGCGGTGCGGTCAGCGTTACCGGCTACCTCGATGAGACGGTCGTCCCGTGCCGATCCAGTGAATACCATCGGGACCAGGCAAGTACGGTTGCGGCAGGTAGCAGGGACAGAACTCGCCGGTGTGCCAGGCTCCGGCGACCATCTCCGGATCGGCGGATCCGAATCCTGCTCGTACTGTGGGCAGGTGTTCGCGCCAGCCGACCAAGCCGGAGTCGTCGCGACCCCAGACCCGCACCACCAACGTCATGATCGAATCCGCCCAGCTCAGCTGTTCGATCTCGTACACCCCGGTGTCCCAGGGTCGTGCCGACAGATATCTGGTGACCGCGGACAGGAAGCGCATGTCCCAGTCCGCTTGTTCGAAGTCACCGTGCCGGACGGCCGATGATCCCTCACCGATGTCGCTGGTGCTGTAGTACTCGTGGCGACCGTTGTTTCCGGTGCCTCGGTTCCGATCCATAGTCGCAGTCTGCCAGGCGGAACCGGCAGGGCCCCGCGCGTCGCCGTGCTGTCGCGCCACCACGCAAGGGTGGACCAGAACCGATATTCAGCTGCCGTTGACACGGGGGATCTCCAGGGCCAGGCCGGCCGCACGGTCTGCCTTCGGAACGCTGCGCCTGCCGCACCGGCGACATGCGCAGCACGGGTTTCCGGACGGAGGACCGTCCGGGCCGGTCGAGATCGTTGTCGCGGTGCCGTTTGCCGCAAACCCGGGCCCGGGGCGCCTCGGAGGACATGACCGCGACATCTCCCCACGAGCGTTCGGCGTATACCGACCGGACGGGCGGCGGTCCGAGGGGACCAGACCAACCCGAACGTTCGACTCCGCACCGGATGCGAGCGGTCGATCAGGTTCGAACGAAACGTACGTACGTTCCTACTCGGCAAACGATCGTTCGCATCACCGGGTGCCGAACGATCGTTTGCAACCTCGTCACGAACGTTCGCGGCGGAGTTCTTCGAGCTGCCGCTGCAGCTCAGCGATGTGCGCACGCGCATCGACCAGGTGGGTGGCCCGTTCCTCGGCCAGCTCCGCACGCACTTCCCGCAGCTCGGCTTCGAGCTCACCGACCCGCTTCCAGGCTTCGGCCGCGGCTTCCCGGGCGGCGTCGCGCTCGGCGCGGAGAACGCTGTCCCCGGACCGGGGCAGTGAGGGAGCCGGGTCGGGCACCCGAACCGGCGGGGTGGGGGTTCGTTCCGGTGGGACGGCGGCCGGGGGTTCTCCGGTCGGCTTCCGGGCGGTGTCGGGGGCGCCCGCGCTCGTCGCGGTGGGCCGGCTCGCCGGGGACCCGCCTTTCTGCTGCTTCTGGCGTTCCCGCCAAGCCCGGGCCCGCTCGGCGCTGTTCGCGTACTGCTTGGGGCGGCCACCGGTCGACGGGCTCCGACCGATCGGGGTTTCGCTCACTGACGACCTTTCTCACCACTCGAACGTTCGATGCAGCTCCTGCTCGACCGCGAACGATCGTTCGCGGCGTCGCGTTCACCGAACGCGCGAAGGTTACCAGTCGACGCGCAGGTCGTCGGCGACACCGAGTTCGGTGCACAGCGACCGGATGGCGCTGCAGTCCTGCACCACCCGGCCGCCACCGCGGGAGGTCTCGGCGATCAGCTCCTGGGCACCGGGGATGCCTTCGTGTTCGACGATCGCCGCCCAGGTCGCGGTGTCGCTCCCGGTGAACGCGACGATGCCGGCGGCGAGCGCGTCGAGCAGCACCCGCCGATCGGTGCTTCCCAGGTCGGCAAAGACGATCTTGAGCAGTTCCGCCGCGAGCGACGAGTGGCACAATTCGTCCCGTCGATGCAGCGCGACGGTGGCGCGGTTGACCGGTTGCAGCGTGTCGTCCTCGGTGAGCAACCCGAGATAGGCGCTGATCGAGGTTTCCGCCACCGTGGTGAAGGCGAGCCGCACCAACACTTCGGCGCGGGGTGATTCCGCCCGGGCCACCGCCTCCCGATGGGCGCGCACGGTCCGGGAGGCGGGCAGCACCGACTCCGGCAGCACCCAGCCGCGCCGCCGGCGGGTCACCGCGCTCGCATTGTGGTGCATCAGCGTGTGGTACTGCTCGTCGACCATCGCCTGCATCACCCCGACCACGACGGTGTCGTGCGGTCCGATCCCGAGCGCGTCGCCGGTGACGGACGCGAACCCGGGGTTGACGACAAACTGCTCGATGTCGACGACGTTCTTGTTGTAGGCGATCCACGCCCAGGCACGCAGCCGGGCACGGCGCCGTTCGTCGAGGTCCCGGTAGCGGCGGTGGGCGTGAAACGGAATCAGCACCTCCGGATAGTCGCGGAGCGCGGGGTCGAACAGGTCGTCGAGGGCGGGCTCCCGTTTCTTGACGGTCGCACGCAGTCCCCAGGACCTGGTCAGGGCACGGATCACGCTGCTCTCGACGGGATCGGCGGGGTCGTGGTCGGGCAGCAACGGTGGGCCCAGCCGGGCGCGCAGCGAGGTGATGTCGGGTTCTGCCATCACGGCACCCCTGTCTCCCCGGGCGGCGGACGGTCCGTCGTCTGCGGCAGGTCGGCGAACACCTGCGCGCACGTTTCACGGTACCGCTCGATACGGTCGCCCAGGGGTCGCCGCGCTCGGTCCATCAGCTTTCCGAACGCGGCAGGGTCGGCGGCGACGGCCGCGTCGAGTGCGTCGAGCCCGGCGCGCAGGGCCTGTCGCGCCGCGCCGGCGTAGGGGTTGCCGGTTTGCACGTCCCGATACACCTCCGGCGCCCCGGTGCCCACCCGGGCCAGCAACGACCGCATCAACACGTGCGGAGGCGGCGCGGTCGCTGCGGCCACGTCCGGAACCCGCAGCCGATCCAGTGCCAACCCGAACGCCAGCACCGCGGCATGGGTGAGCGCCTGCGTCGCCGCGGTCACCCGATCGTGTTCGTCGGCCGACAGTTCCACCACCTGCGCGCCCCAGCGGGTCAGATCGGCGACGAACCCGGCCACGGCCGGTCCCCGCTGGTGCGCGACCGCGACGACCGGCCGGCCGGCCAGCCCCAGCGACGGCGCGAACATCGGATTGACGCCGAGCGCCTGCACGTGCGGGGCGTGGGCGTGCAATGCGGCGGGCACCGCCGATTTCACCGACAGGGTTTCGACGAGCAGCGTGCCGGGCGTGAGCAGCTCGCCCAGCACCGGGATCGCCTCGAGCGCCACCGGTTCGGGGACGGCCAGCACCACGGTGGGCGCGGCGCGCAGCGCGGTGGCGGCTCGACCGGTGGGGGCGGTGATGTCCGCGGCCAGGGCGGTGTCGTCGTGCGGTGGGGGCATCGGATCCAGGACCAGCACCTCGGTGCCGTCGGCGCGCAGCGCCGTCACCAGCAGTTCCCCGACCGCGCCCGCGCCGCCGGCCACAACCACCGGACCCCTGGTCATCGGCCGGAATCTTCGGGCACAGGCGGGGTCTCGGACAGGGTGCGTCGCATCGCCACCGCCTTGACCAGGGTTTCGTCGAGTTCGTCGCCGGGGTCGGACAGGGCGACGATGGCGCCGCCGATCCCGAAGCTCACCTCGTGGTCGGTGGCGACCATGGTGCGAATGACGATCGACAGGTCGGCGGCGCCGGTGGGCGACAGGTATCCCAAGGCACCGGAGTACACGCCGCGAGGACCGTCCTCGAGTTTGTCGATGATCTCCATGGTGCGCAGTTTCGGTGCACCGGTCATCGATCCCCCGGGAAACGCCGCGCGCACACAGTCCACGGCGGACACGTCCGGACGCAACGTGCCGCGCACGGTGGACACCAGTTGATGCACCGCGGCGTAGGTTTCGACGTCGAACAGCTTCGGCACGTGCACCGATCCCGGCACGCACACCCGTGACAGGTCGTTGCGCACCAGGTCGACGATCATCAGGTTCTCGGAACGGTCCTTCTCGCTCGCACGTAGATCCCGGCGCAGCATCCCGTCCTCGGCGGCGGTCGCACCGCGCGGCCGGGTGCCCTTGATCGGTTTGGACTCGACGACGCGGTCCGCGCCGATCCGCAGGAACCGCTCGGGCGACGCGCTGAGCACCGACAGTCCCGGGAACTGCAGCAGCGCACTGTAGGGGGTGGGGCTGATCTCGCGCAGGCATTCGTAGGTACGCAGCGGATCGATGCTGCGCTCGACGGTGGCCATGTTGGTCAGGCACACCTCGTAGGTTTCGCCGCTGCGGATCTCGGCGATGCACTGGGCGATCAGGTCCAGGTAGCGCCCGCCGTCGTGGCGTAGCCGCATCGGCTGGTCCCGGTCCAGTCGCAGCAGCGGCGGCGGGGCGGGGGCCGGTTCGGTCACGTCGGCGAGTTCGGCGAGCGCGGCGGCGGTTCGGTCGAACCAGGCGCGGGTCGCGGCGTCGCCGGGCTGCTCGCTCAGCGCGATCAGGTAGCAGTGTCCGGCCTCGTGGTCGAGGACCACGGCCCGGTCCGCGAACACCATCGCCGCGTCCGCGGTCGGAGAGGTGTGGACGAGCTGGGCGCCGGCGTCGGCCTTCAGCTCGTAGCCGAGATAGCCGACATAGCCGAGACCGAAGTCGAACGGCAGATCCTCGCGTCGCGCGACCGGACGCTCGGCGAGTCGACGGTCGAGGTGGTCGAAGAACGTGCTGTGGTGTTCGGTGACGGTGCCGTCGAGGGCGTGTTCGCGCACGAGGGTCTCGGCGACGCTGTAGGTGACGAACTCGGAGCGGGGCCCGGAGCCGTCGCCGAGCACGGTGAATCGCGATCCGGGTTCGGTCGCCGCGCTGCCGTCGAGCCAGAAACCGTGCGGACCGTCGGCGAAGAGCCGCTCGAACACCGCCTGCGGGTCGAGATTGCGGTCGAGACGACGGCTTTCGATCAGATATCGGGGTTCCGGCGGCGACGGGTCCTGCGGGCCGGCGACGACGATCGGGCCCCGGGTGGGGGTCGCGTTGCGGAAGTTCACCAGCAGGTCGCGGCCGTGCTCGGTGCAGATCGACTCGGGATGGAACTGGACGCCCCACAACGGCCTGGTGCGGTGGGCCACCCCCATGAGCAGACCGTCGTCGGTCCACGCGACCGCGTCGAGTTCGTCGGGGACGTGCTCGACGATCAGCGAGTGGTAGCGCACCGCCGCGAACCGCGGCGGCAGACCGGCGAACAGCCCGGTCCCGGTGTGGACGATGGTGGCCAGGCGACCGTGCACGGGTTCGGGTGCCTGCACGACCGGTGCGCCGAACAGGTGGCACAGACCCTGGTGGCCGAGGCAGACCCCGAGCGCCGGGAGCCCGCCGTCGAGCAGCGCGCGGGCGCTGATCCCGAAATCGCGTGCCCGGTCGGGGCGGCCGGGCCCGGGCGAGACGACGATGTTGTCGAATCGTGCCGGGTCGATGTGATCCCACGGTGTGTCGTTGGTGACCACGGTCGGCGGCAGGCCGTTGACCTCGGACAGCAGGCTGTAGAGGTTGTAGGTGAAGGAATCGTAGTTGTCGACGAGCAGGGTACGGGTGGGCCGTGCGTCGATGGGCATGGCGGCCTCAGTTCCGGTTCTCGCCGATGTCGGCGAGGTCCTGGTGCTCGGACGGGTCGTCGCCGTCGACGAGGCGGTCCTCGACGCGGCAGGCCTCACCGATCAGCAACGCGTAGAGATCGTGCAGAAATTCGGTGGACAGACCGTTGCGGTGGGCGTAATCCGCGGCGCGCTCGTGAACCTGCTGCATCCGGGCGGGTTGCATCACGGGGATGGCGTGGCGCTGTTTGAGATCGGCGATCCGGGAGATGACGTCCAATCGGTCGCGCACGTCGTCGAGCAACCTCCCGTCCACGTGGTCCAATTCGGCGCGCAGCCTGGCGAGTTCCGCTTCCGGTTCCGGTGCGTGGCTGTCGTTCATCGGCCGTCACCCCCTGGTGCCGCGAATCGGGGAATTCCCTCGGGAGTTTCCGATTCGCACGGTACGTGTCGTCGCTTTCGAATATCGATCGGAGTGCGCTCATAATTACACGCGAAACGATCATGATGCCCTCGATTGATCGTATTGTGGCGTGCCCGCGTCGTGGCCTTCACACACCGCCGGGAAAGACGACGAATGCCGCCCCGTGGGAGGTTCCAGGGGGCGGCATTCGGAGGAGGTTTCGGACGGCTCGGTCGAGACCGGCGGTCAGGCTCCGCGACGCTTGGTCTTGAGCAGTTCGAGGCGTTCCTTGAGTAGTTCGTCGAGCTCTTCGATCGAACGGCGTTCGAGCAGCATGTCCCAGTGTGTGCGCGGCGGCTTGACCTTCTTCGGTTCGGGCGCGGCACCCTCGACGAGGGTGCCTTCGAGACCGTTCTTGCAGATCCAGGTGCCGGGGATCTCGGCTTCGTCGGCGAACGGGACGTCGAATTCCTCGCCGTTGTCGCAGCGGTACCGCGCGATGCGGCGTGGCGCCAGATCGTGGTCCCGATCGGTTTCGTAGCTCACCGCTCCGAGCCGGCTGCCTCGCAGTACACGATCTGCCATGGTGGTGTCCTCTCTTGTGTGCTCCGCCCGGGGTTCGCCGTCGGACGGCAAACGAACGACCGGGCGTCGGTGCGTCCTGTATGCACAACGTCGACGCGACCGAATCCGTTCCCGCAGCCCGCGGCGCAGCGGGGATGCACCATTTTACCGGTCCGCTCGCCGGCGCCGGTAAGGTGTCGGCCCATGACCGGACGTGAGCGCAAACCGGAGAGTTGCCTCTGGTGCGGACGACCGGTCCCGGACGCCGGGGTGGGCCGTCGGCGCCGGTACTGCCGCCGCTCGTGCCGGCAGCGGGCCTACGAGCAGCGCGCGCTGACCCGCGGCACGGGCCTGCCGGAGGACGCGGTGGTGCTCTCGGCCGAGGAGGCCGTGGCGCTGGCCGATCGGGCGTTCGAGGTGCGCTGCGCCGCCGAGGACGTCGCGACCGCGGTCGCCGAGGGTGCGGGCACCGACGAACTGACCGAACTGTGTGCCGAGCTGTTGCGGGTGGCCCGCGCCGCCGAGCGGATCCGCTGACCGCGCTAGTCGCCGCCGGACGCGGAGGCCGCCCGTCACACGAGGAAACCGCCTCGGCTTTCGCCGTCAGGCGAAGAAACCACCCATCGTGTAGATCACCTGGCAGAAGGTGCCGTTGACGTACTCGACGGAACCGAACAGCGCGGACAGCACCGGGCCGGTTCCGGTGTTCACGGTCTTCGACAGTTGGGGTACGCCGCCGATCGCGTCGTCGAGCTTTTCGATGCCGCCGCGGAAGTTGTCCATGTTGAGCCACACGAACGTCAGGTCGGAGCGGGCGGGCTGCACCGGAATGGTGGGGGAGACGAAGATCTTGAGCTGACCGATCGCGACGTCGGGGTTGACGTTCGGGCCGGGTTGCGCCCATCCGACGGTTTGCGCGAAGGGGACGAAGCCTCCGCCGCAGCCGAGGCCCACCGTCGGGGCCGCTTCCATGAACGGCTGGGGCGTGTTGCGCGGCGGGTAGAGGAGGTCTTCCAGGAGGCCGGCGGGATTCTTCGCCGCGTCCAGCAGGGCGTCGACGGCCGCGGCGGAGTCGGGGGAATCGGTAGCGGCGGCCACGCGCAGCGCGTCGGGTGCCAGTCCGGGGGGCGCCGGTTCCGCGCTCGCGTGCGCGGGCAGAGCGACGGCGACGGTCGCGGCGAACAGGGTGCAGAGCGATCGAACGGTCCATCGACGCGGCATCTCGTGCTCCTTCGGGTCGCGCGTGCGGGGCTGGTCCGGTGCGCCCGAGAATAGTGCCGCGGGAGCTGTCACTACGGAAATTCGCGTTACATTCCGTCACAAAACCGACAATTCGAAATTCCGAGATCATCCGGTGATCCGATCGCTACCGAATAGAGATATCAATCGGGAGACGTGACGGAAAATGCACCCGGTATGTCGGGTCCAATATCGATTGGGTTTCGGTCCTCGTGTGGGGGGTGAATTCCGGTGCCGGTTTTGCGTCGTGCAGTCCGGCAATGGTCTAGCTTGAGGGAGCGTCCCCGGCGGTAATGGCTTGACAGCCACCAGCGGGCGCGGACGATCGAAACCAGAGAGAGCAGCACCACCGTCGATTCGACGAGGTCGGACCTGCCACTTGTCGGGGGACGAGCAGGCCCGTTCCGGAATCGCTTTCTTGAAGGGGAGAATTCTGTTGCATGACGCTCAGCAGATGCCGTCGGAAGCCTTCCCCCTCTCCTCCGCGCAACGCTCGATCTGGTTCGCTCAGCAACTGGCACCCGACGTCCCGATCTGCATCGCCCAGTACGTCGATCTCCACGGCGACCTCGATCTCGAGCTGTTGCGCCGCGCCGGCTACACCGCCGGCGGCGAGTTCCAATCCGCCTTCCTCCGGGTGATCGAGGTCGACGGCGAGCCCTACCAGTTCGTCGACCCCACCCTCGGGAGTACCGACATCCCGCTGCTCGACTTCCGCGACGAACCCGACCCGCTCGCCGCGGCACAGGCCTGGATGAACGCCGACTACGCCACCCCGGTGGACCTGGCCCGCGACCCGCTCGTGAACATGACCATTCTGCAGGTCGGTGACCGGCACAACCTGTGGTACAGCAGGATTCACCACGTCGCCCTCGACGGTTACGCGGCGATGACGATGGTCAACCGCATCGCCGAGTTGTACACCGCGGCGGTCGAGGGCCGCGATCCGGAACCGTCCCGCGCCGCGGACCTGCGGACCCTCTACGAATGGGATCGCGACTACCGCGAGTCGAGCCGATTCGGTGCCGACCGCGACTACTGGGTGGGCCGGGTCGCCGGCATGGACGACGGCACCACCCTGGCCCGGCGCACCGCACCGACCGCCGCGCGCAGCACCCTGACCGGAACCGCCCTGCCCGACGATCTGGTGCGGCATCTGACCGTCACCGACGACACCGCCGGTTCGTCGCCCACCGCCGTGGTGACCGCCGCGTTCGCCACCTATCTCTCCCGGATGACCGGCCACGACGACGTGGTGGTGAACCTGCCGGTGTCGGCGCGCACCACCGCGCTGGTGCGGCGTTCCGGCGGCATGGTCGTCAACACGGTGCCGCTGCGCATCCGCATCGAACCCGACGACACCCGCGAAACCCTCGTCGGGCGGGTTCAACTCGAACTGACCGGCGCGCTGCGACACCAGCGCTGCAGCCTCGAGGACGTGCGCCGCGAAACCGGCGCGGCCGGCGACGGCCGCCGATACGCCGGGCCGCAGATCAACATCATGCTGTTCCATCAGCAGATCCAGCTCGGCCCGGTCCGCGGCGAGTTCCACATCATGACCTCCGGTCCCGTCGAGGACCTGCTGGTGAACATCTACCAGTCCGGAACCCCGGCCCGGACGTTCGTCGACTTCCGCGGCAACCCGAACCAGTACGACGAGGACGAGCTGGAGGTGCACCACGGGCGGTTCGTGAACCTGCTCGACGAATTCGTCCGGGCCGCACCCGACACCGCGATCGACGCGATCCACGCGGACTCCGCCGGGATCGGCCGGCAGGTGCGCCGCACCGCCGCGACCGCCGCGTTCTGGGACCGCACCCTCGCCGGCGCCCCGGAACGCCTGGAACTGCCCTCGCTGCGGCGCCGTGCCGCGCATCGGTCCGGCACCGCCCGGCTCGACGTGACGATGCCCGCCGACCCGGCCGCCCTCGCCGACCTGGCCGGGGGCCGGGAGCACCTGCCCCGGGTGCTGCACGCCGCGCTGGCGGTGCTCCTCGCCCGGCTGACGGGCACCGAGGACACCGTCGTCGGGATGCCCTCCGAGACTGCTGTGCTGCCCCTGCGGGTTCCGCTGTCCGGCGCCGAGTCGTTCGGCACCGTCCTCGCGCGGGTTCAGGCCGCCGATGCGGAGGCCTTCGCCCACGCCGACGTGACCGCGGACGCCCTGGCCCGGGCCGGGGATCTCGTGCTCCCGGTGCTGTTGAGTGTCGCCGACCGGGACGACCCGGCCGCTCCCGCGTCGGCACCGGTCGACGTCGCCCTGCACGTCACCCCCGCCGACGCCGGCCTGCGGGTGCAGTGCACCTATGCCGATGAGGTGTTCGACGCCGAGAACATCCGCGAACTCGTCGACCGCTGGTCCCGGGTCCTGGCCGCGGTCACCACCGATCCGGACGCCCCGGTGGGGGACATCGACTTCGTCGCCCCCGCCGAGCTGGCCGGGCTGGTCCCGGCGCGCGGACGGCCGACGATGTCGCCACAGCTGTGGCACGAGCTGCTCTCGTCGGTGGCGGCGATCGTGCCGGACACCGTGGCACTGTCCTGCCTGGACCGCACCGTCACCTACGGCGAACTCGACGAATGGTCCAACCGTGCGGCCCGGGTCCTCATCGACGCCGGTCTGGGGCCAGACACCTTCGTCGCCCTCGGCATGGCACGGTCGATCGAATCGGTCGCCGCGATCTGGGCGGTCGCCAAATCCGGTGCGGCGTTCGTCCCCGTCGATCCCGCCTACCCGAACGACCGCATCGAGTACATGCTCACCGACTCCGGTGCGGTCCTCGGCGTGACATCGGCCGCGCACCGCGAGAACCTGCCGGACGCCGTGCCGTGGCTGGTGATGGACGGCCCCGAATTCCGGGAGCGGGTCGCCGCGGCCTCCCCGCTGCCGCTGACCGACCTCGATCGCCGCGCGGCCCTGCACGTCGACCACCCCGCCTACGTGATCTACACCTCCGGTTCCACCGGCCGACCCAAGGGCGTCGTCGTCCCCCACCGGGGGCTGGCCAACCTGTCCGCCTCGCTGCACAACCGGCTGGCGCCGCCCCCGACCGCCCGGGTCTCGCATTTCTCGTCGCCGAGCTTCGACGCCTCGATCTTCGAGTACATGACCGCGTTCAGCATCGGCGCGACCCTCGTCATCGTGCCGGCCACCGTGTACGGCGGCGACGAACTCGCCCGGATCTGGCGCGACGAACACGTCACCCACGCGTTCGCGACCCCCGCCGCGCTGGCCTCGGTCGACCCGGCGGCGGTCGACCTGGAGGTCGTGACGGTCGCGGGGGAGGCGTGCCCACCGGAGCTGGTGGCCCGCTGGGCGCCCCACTGCCGCATGTACAACGGGTACGGACCGACCGAGACGACCATCGTCGTCAACATCACCGCCCCGATGACCCCGGGCGCGCCGATCACCATCGGCACCCCGGTGTGCGGGGTCAACGAGGTCGTCCTCGACGCGCGGCTGCATCCGCTGCCGTCCACGGTCGCGGGCGAACTGTACATCGGGGGACCGGGCGTGACCCGCGGCTATTGCCACAAGCCGGGACTGACCGCCACCCGGTTCGTCGCCGACCCCTACGGCGCCCCGGGCACCCGCATGTACCGCACCGGCGACGTGGTGCGGTGGCGATCCAACGGCGACCGGGCGAACGCCGAATACCTGGGCCGCTCCGACTTCCAGGTGAAGATCCGCGGATTCCGCATCGAACTCGGCGAGATCGACGCGGTGCTCACCGACCACGACGACGTCGCGTTCGCCGTCACCCTCGGGCACACCGCGCCGTCCGGCGACACCCTGCTCGCCGCCTACGTGCTGCCCGAATCCGGGCACACCGTCGACGTCGCCGACCTGCTCGCCCACGTCGGCAGCCGGTTACCGGCGCACATGCTGCCCGCCGCGGTGACGGTGCTCGACGAGATCCCGCTGACCCCGGTCGGCAAACTCGACCGTCGTGCCCTGCCCGAGCCGGTGTTCACCTCCGCCGCCGAGTTCACCGCCCCCACCACCGACACCGAACGTGCCGTCGCCGAGGTGTTCGCCGATCAGCTCGGCATCGACCGGGTCGGGATCGACGACAGCTTCTTCGACCTGGGGGGCAACTCGCTGGTCGCCACCCGGGTGCTGGCGCGCATCAACACCGCGCTCGGCACCGACGTGGGTGTGCGGGCCCTGTTCGAGGCGCCCACGGTCCGGACCTTGTCGGCGGCACTGCACGCCGCCGGCGCCGTCGACCGGCCCCCGCTGGTCGCCGGGCCGCGCCCGGACCCGATTCCCGTGTCCGCGGCGCAGCAGCGCATGTGGTTCGTCAACCAGCTCGACACCGCCTCGGCCGCCTACAACATCCCGATGGCGATCCGGTTGACCGGCCGGCTCGACGTCGCTGCCCTCTCGGCCGCCGTCCGCGACGTGGTGACCCGTCACGAGTCGCTGCGCACAGTGTTCCCCGCCACCGCCGACGGCCCGGTCCAGGTCGTCCGGTCCCCGGAAGCGATGCCCGGCCTGGTTCCCGTCCCGGTCGCCGCCGACCGGATCGAGACCGCCGTCACGACCTGCGCGGCAACGGGATTCGATGTCTCCACCGAACTGCCCCTGCGGGTCGCGCTGTTCGAGCTCGGACCCGACGAGCACGTCCTGGCGGTGGTCGCCCACCACATCGCGGCCGACGGTGCCTCCCTGGCGCCGCTGGCCCGCGACGTGATGTCCGCCTACCTGGCACGCAGCGCCGGCAACGCGCCGGCGTGGGAGCCGCTGCCGGTGCAGTACGCGGACTTCGCGCTGTGGCAGCGCGACTGGCTCGGCGACCCCGACGACCCCGAATCGGTGGCGGCCCGCCAGCTCGCCTTCTGGCGCGACCGCCTCGCCGGCGCCCCCGAACTGCTGTCGCTGCCCACCGACCGGCCACGGCCCCCGCAGCAGTCCTTCCGTGGCGACACGGTTCGTTTCGACATCGAACCGGACCTGTACCGGCGCATCACCGCGACCGCACAGACCCACGCCGCGACCCCCTTCATGACGGTGCACGCCGCGCTCGCGGCGCTGCTCGCCCGCCTGACCGGCAGCGACGACATCAGCATCGGCAGCCCCGTCTCCGGCCGCGGCGACCGCGCCCTCGACGACCTGGTCGGCATGTTCGTCGGCACCGTCGTCCTGCGCACCCCCGTGTCCGGCGCGACCTCCTTCACCGAACACCTGCAGGCGGTCCGCGCCGTCGATCTCGACAGCTTCGACCACACCGACGTGCCGTTCGAGCTGGTCGTCGACACCCTCGCCGCGGGCCGCTCCGCCGCGTACTCACCGCTGTTCCAGGTGATGCTCGCCTTCCAGAACAACGAGGCCGCCCACCTGACACTGCCGGGACTGTCCGTCGACGTCGCCGAGATCGGCACCGCCACCACCAAGTTCGACCTGCATCTGCTGCTCACCGAGGTGCCCGGCGACGACGGCAGCCCGGTCGCGCTCAGCGGGGCCCTGTCCTACGCCACCGACCTGTTCGACCGTGCCACCGCCGCCGCGTTCGCGGACCGGTTCGTGCGGCTGCTCACCGCTGCCGTCGACACCCCCGACGCCCCGATCGGCGACCTCGACCTGCTCACCCCCACCGAACGCAGCCGCATCCTCGACGAGTGGAACGCCACCGACGCCCCCCGCATCGGCGGCACCCTCGCCGACCTGTT
Source organism: Rhodococcus zopfii NBRC 100606 = JCM 9919 (assembly GCF_001895025.1). GTDB lineage: Bacteria > Actinomycetota > Actinomycetes > Mycobacteriales > Mycobacteriaceae > Rhodococcus > Rhodococcus zopfii. The sequence goes on along the minus strand of NZ_BCXI01000001.1, from coordinate 119,181 downwards.
CGACGCCCAGGTCCGCCGCAGCCCCGACAGCCCGGCCGTGACCTTCGGCGACACCACCCTCACGTACGCCGAGTTCGACGCCCGCGCCAACCGCCTCGCCCGCCACCTCACCGGCCTCGGGGCCGGACCCGGCAGCATCGTGGGACTGGCCATGCACCGGTCGATCGACTTGCTCGTCGGCATGTACGCCGCCACCAAAGCCGGCGCCGCCCACCTGCCCCTCGACCCCGAGCATCCCGCCGACCGACTCGACTATGTGCTGGCCGACGCCGCCCCGGTCTGCGTGCTCACCACCACCGCCGACCACGCCGACCTGCCGGACGGGTCCGACATCGTGTACCTGGATCGGCTCGACACCCGCGGTTACGCGGACACCCCGGTCACCGACGCCGAGCGCACCGCGCCGCTACGCCCCACCGACCTGGCCTACGTCCTGTACACCTCCGGTTCCACCGGCCGGCCCAAGGGCGTGGCCGTCGCCCACGCCGCCATCGTCAACCGGTTGCGCTGGATGCAGCACACCTACCCGCTGACCGCCGCCGACACCGTGCTGCAGAAGACCCCCGCCACGTTCGACGTGTCGGTGTGGGAGTTCTTCTGGCCCCTGCAGACCGGCGCGCGGCTGGTCGTCGCCGCCCCCGACGGGCATCGCGACCCCGCCTACCTGGCGCGGCTGATCGAGGCCACCGGCGTCACCGTCGCGCACTTCGTGCCGTCGATGCTCGCGGTGTTCGTCGCCGCCACCGACCCGCAGCGCTGCACCTCGCTGCGGCTGGTGTTCTGCAGCGGCGAGACGCTGCCCGCCGAGACCGCCGCCGCCGCCCGCGGCGCGCTGCCCGGCGCGGCACTGCACAACCTGTACGGGCCGACGGAGGCGGCCGTCGACGTCACCGCCTGGCGCGTCACCGCGGCCGATACCGGCGACGTCCCCATCGGCACCCCGGTGTGGAACACCCGCGTCCACGTCCTCGACACGCGCCTGCAACCGGTGCCGGTCGGCGCAGTCGGCGAACTGTATCTGTCCGGCATCCAACTGGCCCGCGGCTATCTGGCCCGCCCGGACCTGACCGCCGACCGGTTCGTCGCCGACCCGCACGGCGGCGGTCAACGCATGTACCGCACCGGCGACCTCGTGTCGTGGCGCGCGGACGGGGCGCTGCGTTACCTCGGCCGCAGCGACTTCCAGGTCAAACTCCGCGGGCAACGCATCGAACTCGGTGAGATCGAACAGGCGCTGCGCGCCCACGAACACATCGCGCAGGCCGCGGTCCTCGTCCATCACGGTGCCGACGACCGGCTCGTCGGGTATGTTGTGCCAGCCGCCGGGCAGCGTCTCGATCCCGCCGCGGTGACCGCGTTCGTCGCCGCGCGCCTGCCCGACTACATGGTGCCCGCCCACATCACGGTGCTGGAGCGGATGCCGACCGGCCCCACGGGGAAACTGGACCGCCGCGCACTGCCGGTCCCGGAGCCGACCGCGCCCGCCGACCGCACCGCACCGCGCAGCACCGTCGAGGAACTGCTCGCGTCGATCTTCGCGGATCTGCTCGGCACCGACCGCGTCGGCGTCCACGACAACTTTCTCGATCTCGGCGGCAACTCCCTGCTCGCCATGCGGCTGGCCGCGCGGATCTCCGCCGCCTTCGGCACCGACATCGGGGTGCGCGACCTGTTCGACAGCCCCACCGTCGCCGCGCTCGCCGACCGCCTCGAGCTCGGCGCGGACACCGCGCTGCGTCCGGCGCGGCCGCCGCTGCACCCGGTCGACCTGCCCGAGAAGATTCCGCTGTCCCCGGCCCAGCAGCGCATGTGGTTCATCAACCAGTTCGACACCACATCCCCGGCGTACAACATCGCCGTCGCGCTGCGCCTGAGCGGCACCGTCGATCTGTCCGCGATGCGTCACGCGCTCGCCGACGTCGCTCTGCGCCACGATTCGCTGCGCACCCGCTACCCGCTCACCGACGACGGCCCCACCCAGGTGGTGGTGCCCGCGACCGCGGCCCTGCCCGAGCTGACCGTCACCGCCGTCACCGACCCGGCCGACCCGACCCCGGACATCCACGCCGTGGTGTCCGCCGGCTTCGACGTCGCCGCCGAGGTCCCGGTGCGGTTGCAGCTGTTCGCCGTCGACGAGCGCAAACACATTCTGGTGCTCGTCGTCCATCACATCGCCGCCGACGGCTTCTCGATGCTGCCGCTGGCCCGCGATGTCATCGCCGCCTACACCGCCCGTAGCAGCGGCGAGGCCCCGCAGTGGACGCCGCTGCCGGTGCAGTATCCCGACTACACGATGTGGCAGCACGCGGTGCTCGGCAACGACAGCGACCCCGACTCCACCGCCGGACGACAGCTCGCGTTCTGGCGCGAGAACCTCGAGGCGGTCCCCGAACTGCTGGAGCTGCCCCTGGACCGGCCGCGGCCGGTGCAGCAGAGCCAACGCGGCGCCCGCATCCCGTTCACCGTCGACGCCGACACGCATCGCGCGCTGCTGACCCTGGCCCGCACCCACGACGCGTCGCTGTTCATGGTCGTGCACGCGGCGCTGTCGGTGCTGCTGGCGCGGTTGTCCACCTCCACCGACATCGTCGTCGGCACCCCGGTCGCCGGCCGCGGCGACCGTGCCCTCGACGACATGGTCGGCATGTTCGTCAACACCGTGGTACTGCGCACCGGCGTCGACGACCGGGAGTCGTTCACGAATCTGCTGCACCGCGTCCGCGGCAGCGACCTGTCCGCCTTCACCCACGCCGACATCCCGTTCGAGCGGCTCGTCGAGGTTCTCGACCCGCCCCGTTCCACTGCCTACTCACCGTTGTTCCAGGTGCTGCTCGAGTTCCAGGACATCGCCCGTCCCGAGGTGATCCTGCCCGGCCTCACCGCCACGGTCCTCGACCTCGAGCCCGCCCTGTCGCACTTCGACCTGCAACTGGCGATCGCCGAGACCACCGGCGGGGACGGACCGGCCGGGCTACGGGCGGCGTTCACCTACGCCACCGACCTGTTCGACGCGGATACCGTCGTCTCCTTCGCCGACCGCTTCCGGCGGATCCTCACCGCGATCGTCGCGGAACCGGACCGCCCGATCGGCGACATCGAGATCGTCACCCCCACCGAATTGGCCACGCTCGCGCCCGCACGGGGCCTGCCGCCGGTGTCCCCGCAGCTGTGGCCGGAACTGCTGTCCTCGGTCGCCGCGATCGTGCCGGCCGCGGTGGCGTTGTCCTATGCGGGCCGCAACGTCACCTACGGCGAACTCGACGCCTGGTCCAACCGGGTCGCCCGGGTGCTGATCGACGCGGGGGCCGGGCCGGAAACCTTCGTCGCGCTCGGCATCTCCCGGTCGGTCGAGTCGGTCGCCGCGGTGTGGGCGGTCACCAAGTCCGGTGCCGCCTTCGTGCCCGTCGACCCGACCTATCCGGCCGAGCGCATCGGCTACATGCTCACCGACTGCCACGCCACCATCGGGTTGACCACCGCCGCGCACCGCGACGGGCTGCCCGACACGGTGCCGTGGCTGGTGCTCGACGACCCGGAGGTCCGCGCGCGGCTGTCCGCCGTCTCGGCGGATCCGGTCACCGACGCCGACCGCATCACGGCCCTGCACTTCGACCACCCCGCCTACCTGATCTACACGTCCGGATCCACCGGCCGCCCCAAGGGCGTCGTTGTCGCCCACCGCGGCATGACCAATCTCAATGCCGAAGTGCGCCATCATTTCTCGATCACGCACGGGGCGCGGGTCTCCCATCTGGCCTCGCCGAGTTTCGACGCGTCGATCTTCGAGCTGACCAAGGCGTTCTGCGCCGGCGCGACGCTGGTGATCATCCCGCCCAGCGTGTACGGCGGCGACGAGCTGGCCCGCATCCTGCGCGACGAGCACGTCACCCACGCGTTCATCACTCCGACCGCGCTCGCCTCCCTCGATCCGGCCGGGCTCGAGCACCTGGAGGTGCTCGTCGTCGCCGGGGAGGCCTGCCCCCCGGAACTGGTGGCGCGCTGGGCGGCGGGCCGTCGCATGTACAACGGCTACGGGCCGTCCGAGGCGACCATCGAAACCAGCGTCAGCCCCGACATGCATCCCGGGGAAACGGTCACCGTCGGCGGTCCGGCCATCGGTTTCCACGAGGTCATCCTCGACGACCGGCTGCGGCCCGTCCCGGTGGGGGTGGCCGGCGAACTGTACATCGCCGGTGCCGGGGTGGCCCGCGGCTACCATCGCCGCCCCGACCTGACCGCCGTCCGGTTCGTCGCCGACCCGTACGGCAGCGCGGGGGAACGGATGTACCGCACCGGCGACGTGGTGCGCTGGCTCTCCGACGGCACCGTCGAATACCTCGGCCGCACCGACTTCCAGGTCAAGGTCCGCGGTTTCCGCATCGAACTCGGCGAGATCGACGCTGCGCTCACCGCCCACCCGGACGTCACCTTCGCCGTCACCCTCGGGCACACCGCCCCGTCCGGGGACACCGCGCTCGTCTCCTACGTGCTGCCCGACGTCGGCCACACCGTCGACACCGCCGCCGTGCGCGCCCATGCCGCCGGCCGGCTGCCCGCGCACATGGTGCCGGCCGCGATCGTCGTGCTCGACAAGATCCCGCTGACCCCGGTCGGCAAGCTGGACCGCCGAGCCCTGCCGGTGCCGGATCTGACCGCCACGAGCGGCGACTACCACCCGCCGAGCAGCGACCTCGAGGCAACCATCGCCGGGCTCGTCGCCGAGGTTCTCGGCCACGACCGGGTGTCTGTCGACGACAGCTTCTTCGACATCGGCGGCAATTCGCTGCTCGCGACCCGCGTGCTGGCCCGTATCAACGCCGCGCTCGGCACCGATGCCGGGGTGCGTGCCCTGTTCGAGGCCCCGACCGTGCGCACACTGGCCGCCCGCATCCTCGACGACCACGGCGGCAGCACCCGCATCCCGCTCACCGCCGGGGAGCGGCCCGAGAAGATTCCGCTGTCCCCGGCGCAGCAGCGCATGTGGTTCGTCAACCAGTTCGACACCGCCTCCGCGGCATACAACATTCCCCTGGCCATCCGGCTGTCCGGGCGCCTGGACATCGCGGCGCTGACCACCGCCGTCCACGACGTGCTGACCCGCCACGAAAGCCTGCGCACCTGGTACCCCGCCGACGCGGACGGCCCGCACCAGCAGATCGCGCCGCCGGAACGGGCCATGCCGGACCTGGATCCGATCCCGGTCGCCGCCGCGGACCTGCCCGGCCGCGTCTTCGCCGCGATCACCGCCGGCTTCGACGTCGCCGCCGCCGTCCCGGTCCGCGCCGCGTTGTTCGCCACCGGACCCGACGACCACGTGCTCGTCCTGGTCGTGCACCACATCGCCGCCGACGGCGCCTCCATGGCACCGCTGGCCCGCGACGTGATGACCGCCTATCTGGCGCGCACCCGCGGCGAGAGTCCCGGGTGGGAACCGCTGCCGGTGCAGTACGCCGACTACGCGCTGTGGCAGCGGCAGCTGCTCGGGGACCCCGACGACCCCGACTCCCTCGCGTCCCGGCACCTCGAACACTGGCGACGCACCCTCGCCGACGTGCCGGAAGTGCTCGCCCTGCCCACCGATCGTCCCCGGCCCCCGCAACAGTCGTTCCGCGGCGACACGGTGCACTTCACCGTCCCCGCCGCCGTGCATCGCGGCCTGCAGGCGCTGGCCGCCCGTCACGGCGCGACCCTGTTCATGACCGTGCACGCCGCCCTGTCGGTGCTGCTGGCGCGGCTGTCCGGCAGCGACGACATCGCCGTGGGCACCCCGATAGCCGGTCGCGGACACCGCGCCCTCGACGACCTGATCGGCATGTTCGTCAACACGCTGGTGCTGCGCACCCCGGTCAGTGGCGCCCTCTCGTTCGCCGAGCAGCTCGAACGCACCCGCGAGGTCGACCTCGCCGCGTTCGGGCACACCGAACTGCCGTTCGAGAAACTCGTCGACGCGCTCGCCCCGGCCCGCGCGCTCGACCACACCCCGCTGTTCCAGGTGGTCCTCGAGTTCCAGAACAACGAGCGCCCCCACCTGGAGCTGCCCGATCTGATCGTCGACGCCCTCGACGCCGACCCGCACGTCGCCAAGTTCGACCTGCAGTTGACGATGGGGGAGCAGGCCCCCACCGGGGTCGCCGAACCCGCCGGCCTGCACGGCGCGTTCACCTACGCCACCGACCTGTTCGACGCCGACACCGTCGCCGCCCTCGCGCAGCGGTTCCTGCGGCTGCTCACCGCGGTCACCGCCGATCCGACCGTCCCCGTCGGCGACATCGACCTGCTCGACTCCGGCGAACACGAGCCGGTCGTGCCCACCACCGCCGGTTCCGAGCTGACCCTGATGGACCTGTTCGACCGGGCCGCGGCCGCCACCCCCGACGCGGTCGCCGTCACCGCCGTCGACGGGCAGCTCACCTATCGGCAGCTGTCGAGCCACGCGCACCGCCTCGCCCGCGCGTTCGCCGCGCGCGGGGCCGCGCCCGGCACGCTGGTCGCGGTGGCGTTGCCGCGCACCACCCATCTGGTCGCGGTGCTGCTGGCCGTCCTCGACACCGGCGCCGCGTACCTGCCGGTCGACGTGGCGTATCCCCCGGAGCGGCTGGCGTTCATGTTCGACGACGCCCGGCCGGTCTGCGTGGTCACCACCAGCGTCTATTGGGATGCGCTGCCGCGCACCGGTATCCCCACGCTCATGCTCGACGAGGCGGTCACCGCCTCCGAGATCGCCGCGCTGCCGGACACTGCACTCGACGACCGGGAACGCCACGGCCGCCGGCACCCCGAGCACCCCGCCTACGTCATCTACACCTCCGGTTCCACCGGCCGCCCCAAGGGCGTGGTGGTTCCGCACCGCACCGTCGTGGCCCTGCTCGACGCCACCGCACCGCGGTACCGGTTCGACCGGCACGACGTGTGGACGATGTTCCACTCGTACGCGTTCGACTTCTCGGTCTGGGAAATGTGGGGTGCCCTCGCCTACGGTGGCCGACTCGTCGTCGTCGACCACGACACCGCCCGTTCCCCGGACAGCTTCCTCGAGTTGCTGCGCCGCGAACACGTCACCGTGCTCAACCAGACCCCGACCGCGTTCTATCAGCTCGTCGAGGCCGACCGGGCCGCCGCCGGCAGCGGCCTGTCGCTGCGCTGGGTGATCTTCGGCGGCGAGGCCTTGGATCTGGCGCAGCTCGAACGCTGGTACCGGCGGCACCCGGACAGCGCCCCGACGTTGGTGAACATGTACGGCATCACCGAGACGACGGTGCACGTGACCGCGCTGCCGCTGGACCGGCGGTCCGCGGCCGCCGCCACCGCCAGCGTCATCGGGGACGCGGTGCCGGGATTGCGGCTGCGTATCCTCGACGCCCGCCTGCATCCGGTGCCGGCGGGGGTGGCCGGCGACCTGTACGTCGCCGGGGACCAGCTCACCCACGGCTACCTGGGCCGCCCGGACCTGACCGCGGCCCGATTCGTCGCCGACCCGCACGGCGCCCCCGGCTCCCGCCTGTACCGCACCGGGGATCTGGCGCGCCGCACCCGCAGCGGCGACGTCGAATACCTGGGCCGCAGCGACTTCCAGGTGCAGTGGCGCGGTTTCCGCATCGAACTCGGCGAGGTCGAGGCGGCGCTCATGCGCTGCCCGGGCATCGCCCGCGCGGTCGCGGTCGTGCACCACGACGACCGCGCCGGCACCGACAGCACCACCGACCGGCTCGTCGGCTACGTGGTCCCGGAAACCGGCGTCGACGTCGACGTCGCGGCGACCTTGGCGACGGTTGCCGCGGACCTGGCCGCCTACATGGTGCCCGCCACCCTGGTGGTGCTGGACGCGCTGCCGATCACCGCGACCGGCAAGCTGGATCGGCGGGCGCTGCCGGCCCCGGACTTCGCGGCGCTGTCCACCAGCACCCGCGCCCCGGCCGGGGAGATCGAAACCCGGCTCGTCGCACTGTTCGCGCAGGTGCTCGGCGTCGACACGGTCGGGGTGGACGATTCGTTCTTCGCGCTCGGTGGCGACAGCATCATGTCGATCCAGCTGGTGGCCCGCGCCAAGACCGCCGGCCTGGACTTCACCCCCCGCGACGTGTTCGAACACAAGACACCGGCGGCGCTGGCCGCGGTGACCGCGCTCGGCGCCACCGCCGGCACGGCGCTGCCGGAACTGCCCGGCGGCGGTCTCGGCGACGTGCCGGCCACCCCGATCGTGCGGTGGCTGATCGACCGCGGCGGCAACCTCGACCGGTACTCGCAGGCGGCGCTGCTGCGCCTGCCGGCCGGCCTCGACCCGGCCACCGTCACCGCGGTCCTGCAGGCCGTCCTCGACCGTCACGACATGCTGCGGGCCCGGCTGGTCCCGGCCGTCGACGGCGACCCGGCCGGGGTGACGCTGCAGGTGCGGGCGCCCGGCAGCGTCACCGCCGCGGACCTGGTGCATCGGGTGCCGGTGACCTCCGCCGCCGACAGCGACGACTTCTTCGCGCTGGCCGGCGCCGAACTCGACGCCGCCGCGGACCGGCTCGATCCGGCCGCCGGGGTGCTGGTGCAGGCGGTGTGGTTCGACGCGGCCGCCGGTTCCGGCCGGCTGCTGCTGGTGCTGCACCATCTCACCGTCGACGGGGTGTCCTGGCGGATTCTGGTGCCCGACCTGGCCGCGGCGTGGGCGGCGACCCTCGATCCGGCGGCCGGGCCGCTCGAACCGGCCGGCGGCACGTCGATGCGCCGCTGGGCGCACGCCCTCGTCGAGGAGGCGCAGCGCCCGGCGCGGGTCGCCGAACTCGACTTCTGGCGCGGGGTGACCGCCGACGGCGACCCCCTCCTCGGGGATCGTCCGCTCGATCCGGATCTCGACACCGCCGCGACCGTCACCACGCTGAGCACGGACCTGCCGGCGCCGGTGACCGAGGCGCTGCTGACCACCGTGCCGCAGGCGTTCCACGGCACCGTCAACGATGCGCTGCTCACCGTGCTGGCGCTGGCGGTCACCGCGTGGCGCCAGAGCCGCACCGGCGTCGGGTCGGTGCTGGTCTCCCTCGAGGGGCACGGCCGCGACACCACCGCGGTGCCCGGCGCCGACCTGTCCGGCACCGTCGGCTGGTTCACCACCATCCACCCGGTGCGGCTCGACGTCACCGGTGTCGATCTCGACGACGCCCTGCGCGGCGGCCCCGCCGCCGGACGCGCTGTCAAGGCGGTCAAGGAACAGCTCGCCGCGGTGCCCGGGCAGGGCCTGGGCTACGGGCTGCTGCGGTACCTGAACGCGGACACCGCCCCCACCCTGGCCGCGGCCGCGGCCCCGCAGCTGAGTTTCAACTACCTGGGCCGGGTCACCACCGGCACCGAAACCGGCGGGGACGCCCCGTGGCTGCCGGTCACCGGGTTCGATCGCGGCGGCGCGCAGAGCCCGGACCTGCCGGCTGCCGCGGTCGTCGACATCAATGCGGTGACCGTCGACACCGCCGACGGGCCGGTGCTGCGCGCCCACTGGTCGTTCCCGGCCGGGCTGCTCGACACCACGACCGTCACCGCCCTGACCGCGGCCTGGACCCGGGCGGCGACGGCGCTGGCCGATCACGTGCGCGACCCGCACGCCGGCGGTCTGACCCCGTCCGATCTGCCGCTGGTGCGGCTGGACCAGGACACCGTCGAACGACTCGAGCAGCGCTACGGCCCGCTCGAGACGGTGTGGCCGCCGGCACCGCTGCAGACCGGCCTGCTGTTCCACGCGCTGCTCGCCGGCCAGTCCGCCGACGCCGCCGCCGATGCGTATGTCGTGCAACTGTGCTTCGAGTTGCGCGGCACCGTCGACCCGGACCGGATGCGCCGGGCCGCGACGCTGCTGCTCGCGCGGTACCCGAACCTGCGGGCCGCGTTCACCGGAGACGGCACCGGCGGATTCGTGCAGGTGATCCCGGCGCACGTCGAATTGCCGTGGACGGTGCTGGACCTGTCCGGGCACGAGGACCCCGACGGCGACGCCGACCGGATCCTCGACACCGACCGGCGCACCCGCTTCGACACCGCCACCGCGCCGCTGCTGCGCGGCACGGTGCTGCGCACCGGCGCCGACCGATACCGGCTGGCGTTGACGAACCATCACATCCTGCTCGACGGCTGGTCCACCCCGCTGCTGGTCAAGGAACTGCTGGTGCTGTACGCCGCCGCCGGCGATCCCGCCGCCCTGGACCGGCCGAACAGCTACGGCGACTACCTCGCCTGGCTCGCCGCCCGGGACGTCGACGATTCCCTCGACACCTGGACCCGGGCGCTGGCCGGGGTCGAGGACGCCACCCTGCTCGCCCCCGACCATCGCACCGCTGCCGGCGGCGTCTCCGAGGATCTGCTCGTCGACCTGACCGCGGATCTGTCGGCCCGCTTGGAGGGGGTCGCCGCGCACCGCGGTGTCACCGTGAACACCCTGGTGCAGACGGCGTGGGGCCTGGTGCTCGGGGCGTTGACCGGCCGCACCGACGTGGTGTTCGGCGCGACCGTCTCGGGTCGCCCCCCGCAGATTCCCGGCGTCGAAACGATGGTGGGCCTGTTCATCAACACGGTGCCGGTGCGCATCACCGTTCGCCCGGACGAGGCGATCGGGACGCTGCTCGATCGGGTGCAGGCCGAGCAGGCCGCCCTGTTCGACCACCACCACGTGCGGCTGAGCACCCTCGAACAGCGGGTCGGGGCCGCGGCCCGCTTCGACACGCTGACGGTGTTCGAGTCGTACCCGATCGACTCGGCCGGGCTGACCTCCGACACCGATATCGCCGGGATGCGGGTGGCCGACATCGTCGGCCGCGACGCGGCGCACTATCCGCTGAGCATCGTCGCGCACAGCGACGCGACGCTGCACCTGAAGATGAAGTTCCTGCCGGAGGTGTTCGACCGGGCCGCGGTCACCACGATCGCGCACCGCATCGAACGGGTCCTCGAGATCCTGGCGGGCGATCCGGGCACCCGCGTCGCCGCGGTGGACGTGCTCACCGCCGCCGAACACGCCGCGCTGGTCCCGGTCACCGGGCCGGAGGGGGGCACCGCGTTCACCCTGCCGGAGTTGTTCGCCGCGACCGCGGCCGCGCATCCGGAGGCGATCGCGGTGACCGCCGGCGACCGGCACCTGACCTACCGGGACCTCGACGACTGGTCGACCCGCGCCGCGCGGGTGCTGCTCGCCGGCGGGGTGGGCCCGGAAACGTTCGTGGCCCTGGGGATCTCCCGGTCCCTCGAATCGGTGGCCGCGATGTGGGCGATCACCAAGACGGGGGCGGCATTCGTGCCGGTCGATCCGAACTATCCGCCGGAGCGCATCGCGTTCGTCCTCGACGACTGCGGCGCCACCGTCGGGGTGACGACCACCGCGCACCGGGACCGGCTGCCGGATGCGGTGCCGTGGCTGATGCTCGACGATCCCGCGCTTGCCGCGCGGATCGCGGACGCGCCCGCCGACCCGGTCACCGACGCGGACCGGCCGGCGACGCTGCGGCTCGACCATCCCGCCTACCTGATCTACACCTCCGGTTCGACGGGCCGGCCCAAGGGTGTGGTGACCACCCACCGCAGTCTCGAGAACTTCGCGGTGGACCAGCGGCGCCGCTTCGGTGCCGGCCCGGGTTCGCGGGTCATGCACTTCTCGTCGCCGAGCTTCGACGCATCGATCTTCGAGTACCTGGCCGCGTTCGGGTCCGGCGCCACCCTCGTCGTGGTGCCCCCGAGCGTGTACGGCGGCGACGAACTGGCCCGGGTCCTGCGCGAACAGCGGGTCACCCACGGGTTCATCACCCCGGCGGCGCTGGCGTCGCTGCGGCCCACCGACCTCCCCGACCTCGTCGAACTCGCCGTGGGCGGCGAGGCCTGGCAGCCGGAGCTGCGCGACGCGTGGGCGCCGGGCCGGCGCCTGGTCAACGCGTACGGGCCGACCGAGACGACGATCATGGCGGCGATCAGCGAGCCGATGTCCGTCGGCGGCCCGATGACCCTCGGTGGTCCGCTGCGCGGGGTCCACGCGGTGATCCTCGACGGGGCGCTGCGGCCGGTGCCGGTCGGGGTACCCGGGGAGCTGTACCTGGCCGGGTTGGGGGTGGCCCGCGGCTATCACGCCCGCCCGGACCTGACCGCCGCGCGGTTCGTCGCCGACCCCCACGGCCATCCCGGGGAGCGGATGTACCGCACCGGGGACATCGTCCGCTGGACCGACGGGCTCGAACTCGAGTACGTGGGCCGCTCCGACTTCCAGGTCAAGGTCCGCGGTTTCCGCATCGAACTGGGCGAGATCGATGCTGCGCTGACCGCCCACCCGGACGTCTCGTTCGCGGTGACCCTCGGGCACACCGCCCCGTCCGGGGACACCGTCCTCGTCGCGTACGTGCTGCCCGAACCCGGCCGCACCGTCGACGCCGACATCCTCAAAACGCATGTGGGTGAGTCTCTTCCCGCGCACATGGTGCCCGCGGGGGTGGTCCCGCTCGACGAGATCCCGCTGACCCCGGTCGGCAAACTCGACCGCCGTGCCCTGCCGGTGCCGGACCTGACCGCCACCGCCGGCGGCGGCTATCAGGCACCGGCCACCGACCTGGAAACCGTCGTCGCCGCCGAACTCGCCGCGGTGCTCGGCACCGACCGGATCTCGGTGACCGACAGCTTCTTCGACATCGGCGGCAACTCGCTGATCGCGACCCGCGCGGTCGCGCGGCTGGGGGCCGCGCTCGGCACCGACATCCCGGTGCGGGCCCTGTTCGAGGCACCGGCCGTGCGGGCGCTGGCCGCGCACCTCGCCGACAGCGGTGCCGCCCCCGCCGCCGGGGCCCTGCGCGCGCAGCCCCGCCCCGACCGCATCCCGCTGTCCCCGGCCCAGCAGCGCATGTGGTTCATCAACCAGTTCGACACCGCCTCGGCCGCTTACAACATTCCGCTCGGGATCCGTCTGAGCGGGCACCTGTCGGTCGCCGCGCTCGCGGCGGCCCTGCACGACGTGCTCGACCGGCACGAGAGCCTGCGCACCGTCTACCCGGCCGGTCCGCACGGCCCGAGCCAGCGCATCCTCGCCGCCGACGACGTGCCCCTGAACCTGGACGTGGTCACCACCGGGGAGGCGGACGCGCTCGCCCGGGTGCACGACTTCGTCGGCGCCGGATTCGACGTCACCGTGGACGTGCCGCTGCGCGCCCGGGTGTTCGCCATCGGCCGCGACGAGCACATCGCGGTGCTGGTGGTGCACCACATCGCCGCCGACGGGGCGTCCACCGAGCCGCTGGCCCGCGACCTGATCGCCGCCTACCATGCCCGCACCCGCGGCGAGGCCCCCGCCTGGGAGCCGCTGCCGGTGCAGTACGCCGACTACGCGCTGTGGCAGAACGAGCGGCTCGGCGACACCCGCGATCACACCTCCCGCGCCGCCGCGCAGCTCGCATACTGGCGGCGGACCCTGGCAGGTCTGCCCGACGTGCTGACCCTGCCCACCGACCGCCCACGCCCGCCGCAACAGTCCTTCCGCGGCGACATCGTCCGGTTCCCCATCGACGCGGACCTGCACGCGAAACTGATGCGGCTCGCCGCCGGCCGGGACACCACGTTGTTCATGGCGATGCACGCCGCCCTGTCGGTGCTGCTGGCGCGGCTGTCCGGCAGCGACGACATCGCCGTGGGCACCCCGATAGCCGGCCGCGGCGACCGCGCCCTCGACGACCTGGTCGGCATGTTCGTCAACACCCTGGTGCTGCGGACCCGGGTGCCGGGGCAGCTCGGCTTCGCGGATCTGCTGACGCGGGTCACCACCGCCAACCTCGATGCGTTCGCGCACGCGGACGTCCCGTTCGAGCGGGTCGTCGAGGAACTGGACCCGGCCCGCTCGACCGCGCACTCGCCGCTGTTCCAGGTGTCGATCGAGTTCCAGAACAACACCCGCCCCAGCCTGGAACTGCCGCACCTGACCGTGACCGGGCTGCAACTGGATCCGACGGTGTGCAACTTCGACCTCGAACTGCTGCTCGCCGAAACCCCCACCGGCGGGCTGGATGCGGCGTTCGTGTACGCCACCGACCTGTTCGACGCCGACACCGTCGCCGGGTTCGCGGACCGGTTCGTGCGGCTGCTCGACGCGCTCACCGCCGACCCGCACCGCCCCGTCGGCGACCTCGACCTGGTCACCGCCGACGAGACCTGCGCGCTGGTGCCGGCGTACGGCCCGGCCGGGGCCGGCACCGGCCGGTGGACCGAGTTGCTCGACGCCGCCGTGGCCACCGCACCGGACGGGGTCGCCGTCGTCGACGGGGAACGCACCGTCACCTACCGCGACCTCGACGCCGCTGCGAACCGGCTGGCCCGGCTGCTGCTCGACCGCGGCGCCGGACCCGACACCGTCGTCGCGCTCGCGCTGACCCGCTCCGTCGACTCGGTCACCGCGGTGTGGGCGGTCACCCGATCCGGGGCCGCGTTCGTGCCGGTCGACCCGGCGTACCCCGCCGACCGGATCGCGTACATGCTCGACGACAGCGCCGCCCGGCTCGGCGTGACCACCGCCGCGCACCGCGGCGCCCTGCCGCGCGGCGTCGACTGGATCGTGCTCGACGACCCGGACACCGCCGGCCAGATCGCCGCCCGGGCGGGCACGGCGGTCACCGACCGCGACCGGCCGGCGCCGCTGCACCCGGACCATCCGGCGTACCTCATCTACACCTCCGGCTCCACCGGCCGCCCGAAGGGGGTGACCGTCACCCACCGGGGCCTGGCGGACCTGGCCGCCGAGGAACGCGACCACCTGCAGGTCGAGTCGTGCAGCCGGGTCTCGCACCTGGCCTCGCCGAGTTTCGACGCGTCGGTGTTCGAGCAGGTGATGGCGTTGTCGGCGGCCGCGACGCTGGTGATCGTCCCGCCGGAGGTGTACGGCGGGACGGACCTGGCCGCGGTGCTCGACGCCCACCGGGTCACGCACAGTTTCATCACCCCGACCGCGCTGGCGTCGCTGGATCCGGTCGCGGTACCGGCACTGCGGGTGCTGCTGGTCGCCGGGGAGGCGTGCCCGCCGGAACTGGTGGCCCGCTGGTCGCCGGGCCGCCGCGTCATCGACGCGTACGGGCCGACGGAGGCGACGATCATGACCTCGCTGAGCGCGCCCCTGACCGCGGGTGACGCCGTCACCATCGGACGGCCCACCCGCGGGTTCCGGGCCCTGGTGCTCGACACGCGGCTGCGGCCGGTGCCGGTCGGGGTGCCGGGGGAGCTGTATGTGGCGGGTCCCGGCCTGGCGCGTGGCTACCACGCCCGCCCGGATCTGACCGCGGCCCGCTTCGTCGCCGACCCGCAGGTGCCGGGGCAGCGGATGTACCGCACCGGGGACGTGGTGCGCTGGACCCGCGATCACCAGCTCGACTACGTGGGCCGCTCCGACTTCCAGGTGAAGGTGCGCGGCTTCCGCATCGAACTCGGCGAGATCGACGCCGCGCTCGGCCGCCACGACCATGTGGTGTTCGCGTACACCGTCGGGCACACCGCGCCGTCCGGGCAGACCGTCCTCGTCTCCTACGTGCGGCCCGCACCGGACACCGCGCCCGACCCATCCGAACTGAAAGCGTATGTGGCACAGCAACTCCCGTCGCACATGGTGCCGACAGTGGTGATCGGGCTCGACGAGATCCCGCTGACCCCGGCCGGCAAGCTCGACCGCCGGGCCCTGCCGGCACCGGACTTCGGCACCACCGGCGCCGGCTACCGGGCCCCGGCGAACGACCTCGAACGCCTCGTCGCCGAGACCTTCGCCGAGCACCTCGGCCTGCCCCGGGTGTCGGTGGACGACGGATTCTTCGACCTGGGCGGCACCTCGCTGCTGGCCACCCGCATGCTCCCGGCGCTCGGCGAACGCCTCGGCCGACGGGTGCCGCTGCAGGCGATCTTCGTGCATCCGACTGCGGCGGAGCTGGCGGCGCACCTGACCGAACCGAGCGAGCCGGAAACCGTCGACGACGCGCTGCGGGTGCTGGTGCAGCTGCGCGAGGGCACCGGACCGGCCCTGTTCTGCGTGCACCCCGCCGCCGGGCTGGCCTGGGGCTACGCCACCCTCGCGCAGCGGCTCGACGGGCACCGCCCGGTGTACGGACTGCAGCTGCCGGCGCTCAGCGGCGAACCGCGGATCGACACGATCCGGGCGCTGGCGCACCGGTACGTGCAGGAGATCCGGCGGGTGCAGCCGCACGGGCCGTACCACGTGCTCGGCTGGTCCCTCGGCGGGGTCATCGCCCACGCGGTCGCCGTGGAACTGCGCCGCTCCGGGGAGATCGTCGACACCCTCGCGCTGCTCGACAGTCACCTGGTGACCGCCGGCGGCTCCCCGGCGGTCGGCGTCCGGGAGATGCTCCGGGACCTGGGCGTGTCCGTCAACGGCGGTCCCGAGCCGACGTTCGAACGGGCCGCGGCGATCCTCGACGAGTCGCTCGGCGGCAGCACCGGGCTCACCGCCGCGCACCTCGAACGCATCCACTCCGGGTCGAGCGAGGCGTCCCGCGCGGCACGGCGGCATTCCCCGGACACCTTCGACGGGGACGTGCTGTTCTTCACCGCGAGCCGGTCCGCGTCGCCGGTTCCCGCGGTCGCCGCCTGGCACAACGTGGTGTCCGGGGAGATCCACCAGTACCGCCTCGACTGTGAGCACCACGAGATGGTGTCGGCCGCCGCAGTCGAGACGATCGGCGCGGTGCTCGCGGCCCGGCTCGCCGAGAGCGACAGCACATTCCGGAACTGGGGGCGGGGCGAGGTCGGCACCCACCGGCGCTGACGCGCCGGTCCGCCCCTTCGGCTGCGGGAACCGCCCGAGGGACACCCCGGCGGACTAACGCCCGTGTACCGCCGCGGCGGCGTAGTCGGCGATCTGCTCGTGCGTCAGATGCCGCGCCGGGGACAACAGTTCGGCAAACACCACGCCGACGATGAACTCGACCGCCGCTTCCGGATCCGGGTGCAGGTGCGGCGCCAGGGGCGATCCGGTGACATGGGCCAGGGCACGATCGGTGACGATGTCGACCAGGGCCAGAGCCGCAATTCCCTTGCGCTGCACGAAGGATCGTGCGGCCGCGAGCACGTCGTCGGTGGACACCGAGACATCCTATCGACCCCCGCTGATGAGACACAATTGATCGAAGTGTCTCAGGATGAGACGTTTCTTCCATGACTGCCTCACCGGGCTCCGGGGTCCACCGCCGCACCGAACCACACGGCACCTCACCGTGGGATTCCCTGCATCCCGAACACGACTACGCCGTCGACGAGATCACCGGCCGCATCCCAGCCGGGCTGCGCGGCACCCTCTACCGCACCGGCACCGCGCACCGCTACACCTACCTCGCCGAGGCATCGGTCCCCGGGGGCGACCCCGACTCGATCGCCACCGTCGACCATGCGACGGCCACGACCCGTCGGTTCGTCGGCGACACCGGAAACTCGGTGTGCGAACCGCTGTTCGCGCCGGCCTCGGACACCGAGGGCGACGGATGGTTGCTCACCGTCGAACACTGCGCGGCCGAGCGGCGCTCCCGGGTGCTGATCCTGCCGGCCGCGCGCCCCGACACCGGCCCGGCCGCCCCGATCGGGTTGCGCCACCACGTGCCGACGACCTTCCACGGCACCTTCGTGCCGCGCTGGCGCGCGCCGGGGAACCGGCCCGTACTGCAGCGGATCTGCCCGGCCGCGTCATCCGGGCGGGTTCGGGAAACGCCGCCCCGGGTAGCCGCCGCCTGGTGGCACGTGGCCGGCCGACCGCATCGACGCGGACGCACATGTAGATCGTCGTTCGCGGAAGATCATTTGCAGCAGTTCGGGTCCAGCACGACGCGTAGTGCGTCGAGGGCGTCGCTGCGGGCACTGTGGTAGACGTTCATGCCGCGGCGTTCGGAGGTGACCATGCCGGCCTTGCGGAGCGGGCCGAGGTGATGGCTGACCGTGGATTCGGCGAGTTCGACACCGGTGGCGAGATCGCACGTGCACACCGCACCGTCCGCGGTGGTGAGCAGGATCGACATCAGCTTGATGCGAACCGGATCGGCAAGCGCCTTGAGGCGCAGGGCGACCTCGAGGGCGGCGTCGTCGCCCATGGGTGCGGCCGAGACGGGGGCGCAGCAGATCGGCGCGGTGACGTCGATGACCGGGAGTGCCTTGGGCATGCCGAGAATTCTACCGAACATTCTTGACTTATGTCGAAAAGGTGGGCACGCTGTGAGCACAAGTACTTCGACATACGTCACAAAGGTGGAGGCTGACATGTCCCGCGCACAACTCGCCCTCAACGTCGACGACCTGCAGGAAGCGGTCACGTTCTACACGAAGCTGTTCGGCACCGAACCGGCCAAGCTCAAGCCCGGCTACGCGAACTTCGCGATCGCCGAGCCGCCGCTCAAGCTCGTGCTGCTCGAGAACCCCGGCAAGGGCGGCACCATCAACCACCTCGGAGTCGAGGTCGAATCGAGCGAGAAGGTCCACTCCGAGATCGCCCGCCTGACCGGCGAAGGGCTGTTCACCGACGAGGAGATCGGCACCACCTGCTGCTTCGCCACCCAGGACAAGGTGTGGGTGACCGGCCCGGCCGGGGAGAAATGGGAGGTCTACACCGTCCTCGCCGACTCGGAGACGTTCGGGTCGAGCCCGCAGCACCTCGACGACCCGGCTGCCGCCGAGGGCGGCGCGTGCTGCGGCACTGCCGCCGCTGCGACCGAGGAGAAGCCGGAGGCCGCGGCCGCAACGTCCTGCTGCTGAACAGCACGCACCGATGTCGGCCACCCGAATCGGGTGGCCGACATCGGTGTCTTCAGCGACGGAGTCGGCCGGCGATGTCGTCGCGGACCGGCCGCGTCCGTCCGATGCCGCGCTCGGACGGCTCGTCCAGCAACTCGACGCACCCACCACCGCCATCGGCACGCCGGTGAAGTCCTCCGGATTCCGCGGCTACGTCCCGGCCACGGCGAGTGCGCCGCACGCTTCACCGACCCCGACGGCCACCACTGGAAGATTGCCGCACACCAATAACGACCGCCGTACCCGAACCGGGTCGCCCGGGCGCCATGCATGACCCCGGCAACCAGTTCATGCGCAGAATGAATGGTCATAAATCATAATTATGAATTGGAATTATGTGGCGGGTGCCTCTTCACTGGAGCCATGACCACCAGCCCTCCGCGCGCCGACCGCGATCTGTTCGCCGACGAGATCCTCACGGACCCCTATCCCACCTTCGCCGAACTCCGGGACCTCGGCCCGGTGGTGTACCTGCCCGCCCACGACGTCTACGCCCTGACCCGCTACGACGTCATCCGCGACGCCCTCGCCGACACCACGACGTTCTCCTCCCGCAGCATCGCCTTCAACCCGGCGGCCAACGAGGCCCTGCAGGGCACTTCCCTGGCGTCCGACCCGCCGATCCACACCGAACTGCGCGCCACCCTCACCGAAAACTTGTCCCCACGCGCCCTGCGCGGACTCAAGGGCACTATCACCGCCAAGGCCGACGCCCTGGTCGCCGACCTGGTGGCGAAAGGCTCGTTCGAGGCCATCGACGCACTCGCGCGTGCCTTCCCGCTCGAGGTCGTCGCGGACCTCATCGGCTTCACCGGCGAGGTCCGCGACAACATGCTCCGCTGGGGACAGGCCGCCATGGAGGTCCTCGGCCCGATGAACCAGCGCACGGCCGAGAACTTCCCCATCGCGGGTGAGCTGTACGCCTGGTGTTCGCAGGTCACCGCCGAGGACCTGACCCCCGGCTCGGTCGGCCGCGGCATCTTCGACGCCGAAACGCGCGGCGCCATCCCCGCCGGCAGCGCCGGCCACATCATCCACCAGTACCTCGGGGCCGGGGTGGACACCACCATCGCCTCGATCGGCAACCTCATCGCCCTGTTCTCGGCGTTCCCCGAACAGTTCGATCTGGTCCGCGCCGACCCGACGCTGGTGCCGGCCGCATTCGCGGAGGTGCTGCGCTACTGGGCGCCGCTGCACGCGTGGGGGCGCGCGGTCACCCGTGATGTCGAGATCGACGGCCACCTGATCCCGGGCGGGTCACAGGCGGCGGTCCTGCTGGGCGCCGGCAACCGCGACCCGCGCCACTACGACGATCCGGACACCTTCCGCGTCGAGCGCAACCCGGTCGATCACCTGTCCTTCGGCTACGGCCCGCACGGCTGCGCCGGGCAGGGACTCGCCCGCCTCGAAGCGCACGCGGTGATCGCCGCCCTGGCCACCCACACCCGGCGTCTGGTCGCCGCCGACCCGATCCGGTTGCCCAGCAACACCACCCGCTCCATCGAGACACTCGAGATCCTGGAGGTCGTCCCGTCATGAAGATCACCCTCGACCGCCCCCGCTGCGAAGGTCACGGACTGTGCGAGGAGGTCGCACCCGAGCTGATGCACCTCGACGACGACGGTGAACTGGTCATCGATGTCGCCGACCTGCCCGACGGCGACCCGCGGGCCGCCGCCGCCGGTGCCGCCGTGCGGGTGTGCCCCGTCGCTGCCCTCGGGCTCGCATGAGTGCCGCCCAGACACCGGGCGCGCACCGGATCGTCGTGGTCGGCAACGGCATCGCCGGGCAGACCGCCTGCGACAGCCTGCGCACCGCCGGTTTCGACGGCGAGCTGACCGTCGTCGGCGACGAACCACGTCCGGCCTACTCGCGCCCCGCGCTGTCGAAGGCACTGCTCGTCGACGGTGGATCGCACGAGCTCGCCGCCCCCGCACACGGCGCCACCGAACTGCTCGGTGTCGCCGCGGTGGGTCTGGATGTCGCCGCCCGGCGGGTTCGTCTCGACGACGGCACCGACCTGCCCTTCGACGGGCTGGTCATCGCCTCCGGTGCCCGGCCCCGGCGCCTCGGGGACACGGCGCTGACCCTGCGTACCCTCGACGACGCGCTGCTGTTGCGCGACCGGCTCGCCGCCCGCCCGTCGGTGGCGGTGGTCGGCGCGGGCCCGCTCGGCATGGAGGTCGCCTCCGCCGCCGTGCAGGCCGGCTGCGAGGTCACCGTCGTCGCCGATGTCGCGCCGATGCGCCCGCAGTTCGGCCCGTTCCTGTCGGCGGTGTTCACCGCCGCCGCCACCGCGGCGGGGGTGAAGATCGTGTACGGCACCGCCACCGGCCTCGACGAGACCGGCGCGGTGCGCCTCGACGACGGCACCCGCGTCGACGCCGAACTGGTGGTCGCGGCGGTCGGCGACATCCCCAACATCGCATGGCTCGAGGGGTCCGGGCTGCTCACCGACGGTCGCCTGGTTGCGGACTCCCGCGGCCGGGTCGCGCCGGGCATCGTCGCCGCCGGGGACGTCGCCGCCGTCCCCATCCGGGGCAGCGTGCGCCGGATCCCGTTGTGGAACAGCGCGATCGAGCAGGCCCGCGTCGCCGCGGTCGCGCTGCTGCGCGGCGACGACGCACCCGAGTTCGACGCCGACCCGTACTTCTGGACCGAACAGTTCGGGTTGAACCTCAAGGCGGTCGGGCATCTGCCGGTCGACGGGGAACCCGGGTTCCTGGTCGGTGGCGATCCACACGGCCCGGCGCTGCTGCACTGGCGGCATCCGGACGGATCCGGGGTCGCGGTGGCGATCAACCACCGCATTCCCATCCCGAAGCTGCGGCGCGCCGCAGCCACCGGACTACCGCCGAACTCTCCGAATACGGCCGCGTAGATTCGTGTGGGTGAATCCACCGCCGGACCACCCGGTCGACCCCGATCTACCCCGGCTGGCGTCGATCAACCTCAATCTGTTGGTGCCGTTGCTGGCGCTGCTCGAGGAACGCTCGGTCACCCGTGCCGCTGCGCGCGTGGGCATGACCCAGCCGGCGATGAGCCATGCGCTCGGACGGATGCGCCGGTTGCTCGGGGACGAACTGGTGGTCCGGCAGGGGAGCGGCGTGGTGCTCACCCCCCGTGCCCTGGAGTTGATCGTCCCGCTGCGGGAGGTGTTGCGGCAGACCGCGCGGGTGGTGAATTTCCCGGGCTTCGATCCGGCCCGCGACACCCGCACCATCACCCTGGCGATGACCAACAGCACCGCTTTCGTGGTGGGTCCCGCGTTGACGCGACTGATCGCGGCGCGGGCCCCGCATGCCACCGTGCGGATCCGGACGTTCGTCGAACCGCAGCCGGCCGATTTCACCGACGAGGGGGTGGACGTCGTGCTGCTGTCGGAGGCGTTCTCCGCGCCCTATCCGCGTGAGCGGCTCTACGAGAACCGGTGGGTGGTGATCGCCCATGCCGGCACCGATCCGGACGCCTCGGCCCTCGACCTGCTCACCACGTTGCCGCACGTCGCCTACGACGCGCGGCAACGGGTGACGCCCTATGCCGCACTCGACGCGGCCGGCGTGCCGTACCGCATCGGGCAGTTGGTGTCGGATTTCCTGCTGGTGCCGCATCTGGTCGGCCGCGGCGGCGGGGTCGCGGTGCACACCTACCGGGTGGCGATGCAGATGCGCGGGCAGACGGAGTTGCGGATCGAGGAGTTCCCGCTGCCGGTCGCCCCGCTCGGCATCGATGTGGTGTGGAATCCGCGGCTGGCCGACGCCGAGTTCGTCGCGTGGCTGCGCGCGATCCTCGTCGAGGCGACCGCATTCGATCACGCCCGCGCCGGCTGAGCCCGGCCGGCCCGTCCCGATCGCCCGTACCGGTGGGTGACGGGCGATCAGTCGTTTCGGGCGTCGAGCAGGTGGCACCACGAGTCGGTGAGTTCCTCGAGGCAGATCTCGCGGGGGGTGCGCCAGCCCAGGGAGAAGTAGCGCCGGGACACGTGTTCGAGCTGCCCGAAGGCGAGCACGCAGCGGATGCGTCGCCGCGTGGGTTCGAGCCGATCGGCCCGGTTCAGTCCCTCGGTCATGTCGTTGACCGCGCCCTCGAACCACTGTTCGGTCTTCGCGGCCACTTCCGGGTCGTACGCGGCCTGATAGGACGCCGTCATGTAGGGCTTGATCTCGTCCCACTGGGACAATTTGCGGTCGAGCCACTGGCGGATCAGGGCACGTGAGCCGGAGGCGACGACCGCGGTCAGCGTCGGATCGTCGGCGGCGGTGAGGATCGTGTCGACCTTCGTGAGCAGTGCGCTCATCACGTCGGATTTCGACGAAAAATGCAGGTAGAACGTGGTGCGGGTGGAGCCCGCAGCGGTCGCGAGGTCGTCGATGGTGGTCGCGGCGTACCCCTTGGTACCGAACAGCTCGAGCGCCTTGGCGAGGAACAGCTCGTGGGTCATCTGCTTCTGGGCGGCACGGAGCGACATGAACAGGAATCCTAGCCTCGCCCCCGGGTTACCAACTAGTACATTCACACTGCGGTTCGACACTTCACTTGACAGCGTGTAATCCGAATCTTTATTGTGACACGTACCACGTCGCATCTGTGCGACGCCGACGAAAGGAAGTGCGATGACCGGCCCCGAGACCGAGACCGAGACCGAGATCGCCACCGTCCACACCGTCCTCGGTCCGGTTTCCACCGACGAACTCGGCGTCGTCGCCGTTCACGAGGCGCTGCTGTCGGTGCTGCCCGGCGCCCAGCACGCCTACGACATCGACTTCGACCGCGCCGAGATCTTCACCACGCTGCTCGGCAAGCTCCGCGACTTCCGCGCCGCCGGCGGTGGCACCCTCGTCGACGCCACCGGCATGTTCCACGGCCGCGACGTGCCCATGTACGAAAACCTCTCCCGCGCTTCCGGAGTGCACATCGTCGCCTCCACCGGCCTCGGCCCGGAGAACCTGCTCGGCGGCTACTTCCTGACCCCGCAGACCAACCCGCCCACCCCGTGGCCGGCGGACAAGTTCGCCGACCTGTTCGCCCAGGAGGTCACCGAGGGCATGGTCGTGCCGCGCGTCGAGCGCCGCGGCGCCGCCGGTCTGATCGCCACCGCCGCGAATCCCGACGGCATGACCGCCACCGAGGAAAGCCTGTTCCGCGGCGCAGCCCGCGCCGGACGCGACACCGGCGTCGCCATGTCCCTGCGCTACGGCAAGGACCCGCTCGCCGACCTCGACGTCGCCCTCGACGAGCACCTGCCCGCCGACCGCGTGCTCGTCGGGGGACTGGACCGCCGCGACGCCGTCGCCGCCGGCGCCCCCGCCGAGATCGCCCGCCGCGGCGCCTACATCGGCATCGACCACGTCGGCACCGAGGACGAGACCCACATCTCCGACGCCGACCGCGTCACCCTCGTGACCGACCTCGTCGACGCCGGACTCGGCCACCGGATCCTGCTGTCGTCCAACGCCACCGGCGTCGCCAAGGGACATCCCGCCCGCGACATCGCCTTCGGTTACGTGCTCACCACGTTCGCGCCGCAGCTGCGCGCCGCCGGCCTCGGCGAGGACGATCTCACCCGCATCCTCACCGTCAACCCGCGCGCGCTGCTCACGGTTTCCTCGGCCCGCCCGAGCGCCGATCAGTAACCACCGAAAATCTGATCCCGAAGGGGAATAGTTGTGTCGAGAGTGAACACCGTTCTGGGTCCGATCGCGACCGAGGAACTGGGCATCGTCGCCATCCACGAGCACATCGGGTACGGCATGCCCGGCTCCGAACTGGACACCCGCTGGTGGAAGACCCCCGAGGTCCGCTACGAGGAGACCGTCCCGAAGCTGCGCAAGTTCCACGAGCACGGCGGCGGCACCTTCGTCGACGTCACCGGCATCTGCAACGGCCGCGACATCGACTACTACAAGTCGCTGTCCGCCAAGACCGGCGTGCACATCATCGCGTGCACCGGCTTCGTCGGCGGCGACACCGCCCTGCCGTTCTTCGAACGCGCCTCCGTCGACTACCTCACCCGCCAGTTCGTGCACGAGATCACCGTCGGCATCGACGACACCGGCAGCCGCGCCGGCGTCATCAAGGTCGGTGTCTCCCGCGGCGGGAAGATGACCGAACTCGACAAGCGCATCTACCGCGCCGCCGCCCGCGCCGCCCTCGAAACCGGCGTGCCGATCCTCACCCATCTGGCGATCGACGCCGAGAACGCCATCGCCATCTTCACCGAGGAAGGCCTGCCGCTGCACCGCGTGCTGTTCGGGCACGCCGACGACGGCGTCAACGCCGAAAAGACCCGCGACAGCTGGATCGCCGAGCAGGGCGGCCGCGTCGGCTTCGACACCTTCGGCTACGAAACCGAACTCGAGGACCCCCCGTTCTGGGCCCGCCCCCGCGCCGAACGCCTCGCCCACTTCCTCCGTTTCCTGAACGCCGGCCACCTCGATCAGGCGCTCGCCGGCGTCGACGCCAACTGCAGCCCACTCGGCTGGCCCGGCGTCAAGGGCCACACCGTGAACTACCTGTTCGAAGACCTCATCCCGGACCTGCGCGAAGCCGGACTCGACGAGGCCACCATCACCAAGCTCTTCGTCGAGAACCCCGCCGACTTCCTCACCATCGCGCAGCCCTGACCCGAACCTCCCGGCGCCCCGCGCCCACCGAAAGCGACAGCATCATGCAGACCTCGGATCTGAAGAACCTCACCATCGCCATCGTCGGCGCCGGTTACGCCGGCGCCGCCGCAGCCAAGGCCCTGAGCCTGCTGGGCGCGAACGTCACCGTCTACGAACAGGCCACCGAGATCCGTGAGGTCGGCGCCGGCATCGGCCTGCGTCCGTCGAGCATGGAACGCTTCCGCGAATGGGGCATCTCCGACGACATCGCGAAGGTCAGCTCGCCGAGCGACTACTTCGAGATCCTCACCGCCACCGGCGATCCGATCATGAAAGACACCTGGCCGGCCCACGGCGACCAGCTCAACACCTACCTCATCCACCGCGGCGACTTCATCGACGCACTCGTCGGTGTCCTGCCCGAGGGCATGGTCAAGCTCGGCCACAAACTCGAGACCGTCGAGAACCGCGGCGACAAGACCGCCCTCACCTTCACCAACGGCACCACCGTCGGGGCCGACCTCGTCGTCGGCGCCGACGGCATCAAATCGGTCGTGCGCCAGCAGCTGTTCAGCGACCAGGAACCGGTGTTCTCCGGCGAACGCGCCTACCGGGCCGTCATCGACATCACCGACGCCCACGGCATGATCACCGACGACAACCTGCGCATGTACATCGGCAAGGGCACCAAGGTGTACCTGCTGCCGCTGCGGCACCGCAACCAGGTGTCCTTCGACATCACCGCGCTGTGCCCCGACCCCGACTGGGCACCGCAGGTGAGCAAGGACGACATGCTCGCCACCGTCGACGGCTTCGACGAACGCATCGTCGCGATCACCCGTGACCTCGACATGGACAAGGTCAACGTCCGCGGCGTCTACGACATCGACCCCGTCGACACCTGGCACAGCAACTCCGTCGTGCTCGTCGGCGACGCCGCCCACTCCATGCTCCACCACCAGGGCCAAGGCGCCAACTCCGCGATCCTCGACGCCGGTGCCCTCGCCGACGCCCTCCGCGACGCCGACACCGTCGCCGACGCGCTCGCCCGCTACCAGGCGCAGCGCAAGCCGGTCACCGACGAACTGCAGCGCATCTCCCGCCAGGGCTGGACCGAAGACGAGGTCAGCGACGTCTTCCCGGGCCAGAAGCCCGCATCGCAGCAGACCACCGCCCAGTAGTTCACCGCCAGCCCGTTCACCGCCCACAAGGAGACGACCGGCCATGCCGTTGCACCCCGAGATCGCCCGGATCCTCGCCGACCTGCCCGCCCCGCCGCCCGGACCGCTCGATCCGGCCGCGATGCGCGCCGGTGAAGAGGCCCAGGTGCCGCCGCTCGAGGAGCGACTGCCCCTGCACGACGTCCGCGACACAATCGCCGTGACGTCGGCAGGGGAGGTGCCGGTGCGGGTCTACACCCCGACCGGCACCGACACCTCCGGCCTGGTGATCTACTTCCACGGCGGGGCGTTCTTCCTCGGCAGCCTCGACACCCACGACCACATCGCCCGGCAGCTCGCGAAGGCCACCGGCTGCACGGTCGTCTCGGTCGGCTGCCGCCGCGCCCCCGAAGCACAGTTCCCCGCCGGCCTCGACGACTGCTACGGCGTGGTGCGCTGGGCCACCGACCACGGCGACGAACTGCACTGGGACGGGAACACCCTCGCCGTCGCCGGCGACAGCTCCGGCGGCACCTTCGCCGCCGCCGTCGCCGCGCTCGCCCACGACGACGGCTTCGACCGCATCACCCACCAGGTGCTGTACTACCCGTCCCTCGACCTGGACTTCGACACCGACCGCTACGCCTCGCTGCGGGAGAACGCCGAAGGCTACGGCGTCGAAACCGCCGGACTGCCCGCCTTCAACTCCTTCTACTTCGACAGCGGCGCCGACCCGGCCGACCCGCGCGTCTCACCGATCAAACGCGGCGACCTCACCGGGCTGCCCGCGGCGTTGATCGTCACCGCCGAGTACGACCCCATGCGCGACGAAGGCGAACTCTACGGCGCGCGGCTGACCGAGGCCGGGGTCCCGGCGACCGTCCGCCGGTATGCGGGCGCGAACCACGGCTTCGTGCAGAACTTCTCGTGGATCCCCGAATTCGCGCAGGTGTTCGACGAGACCGCTGAATTCCTGCGGCAGGGGAAGTGACATGGCGGATGTGAAGATCCACCCGATCGTGTCACCGTGGGGCCGGTTCGGTCTCTACACGTTCTTCATCGACGCCCCCGAACCCGCGATCGTCGACACCGGCATCGCATCGTCCCCGGCCAAGGGCATGGCCCCCGCGCTCGAGGCGCTCGGCCGCCGCATCGAGGATGTGCGCTGGATCCTGCTCACCCACGGACACATCGACCACATCGGGGGAGCGCACGCCCTGTGGGAGGCGACCGGCCGCCGGGCCCAGGTGGTCATCCACGAGGCCGACGCACACCTGCTGCGCTCGCGGCAGGCGCACGTCGACGAATACCTCGGCGCCCGCGGCAGATACCTGAAGGACCCGGACGGCGCCGCCAAGGTGACCGCGGCGGCGCAGGCCGTCATCTCCGGCGAGATGGAACCGACGCTGCTCGTGCGCGGCGGCGAAACCCTCGCGCTCGGCGGCGACGTGACCGTCTCGGTGCACTCGATCCCCGGGCACACCGCCGGGTCGGTCGCGTACGTCGTCGACGGCCAGAACGACGTGTTCGTCGGCGACGCCGTGCAGGTCCACGGCGCCGCCAACGGATTCCCCGGCTACGAGAACCCCGAGGCCTACCGCACCAGCCTGCAGTACCTGCGCAACGAGATCGACCCGCAGCACCTCTACCTGGGGCACCCGTACCGGCGGGCGGACGGTGTCGCCTACGGCGTCGAACTCGACCGCGCCCAGGCAGCCGAGGCGCTGCGCGAAAGCATCGAGATCGAAGGGGGAGTGCGCGGCGCGGCCCGCCGCTGCCTGTGCGGCGGCCTGCTCGAGACCGACTCGGCGTACTCGCCGTTCGACCCCGTCGCCGACGAACTCGGCTACCGGGGCGATCCGACCCTCGAACCGTCCCCGTTCTTCACGACGCTGCACGGCTACCGCACCCAGTACAACCAGAAGTCCTGACACAGAAGAGGAGTCGCAGACTCATGGCCGAGCTCCAGGAATTCGACGCGGGCGGGCAGACCATCCGTATCCGCAAGAACCTGCGGATCCCGATGCGCGACGGCATCGAATTGGCCGCGGACACCTACGAGGGCGTCGACGACAAGCCCCGCCCGGCGCTGGTCGCCCTGAGCCCCTACGGCAAGGAACTCCAAGCCCTCGCGCTGACCACCCCGCCGCAGCGCCGCCCCAGCCCCATGTGGGACGGCTGCATCGAAGCCGGCGACATCGCCCGCGTCGTCGCCGAGGACTACGTCCACGTCATCGGCGACCTCCGCGGCTCCGGCGACTCCGGCGGCGAACACATCGGCAACTACAACGCCGGCGGCGTCTCCCTCGGCCAGGACGCCTACGACTTCATCGAATGGGTCGCCGCCCAGCCCTGGTGCGACGGCAACGTCGGCATGATCGGCATCTCCTATTTCGGATCCATGCAGGTCCTTGCCGCCGCGGAACGGCCCCCGCACCTCAAGGCCATCTTCGTCTCCGGCGGCCACTACGACTTCTACGAGACCACCTACCACGGCGGCATCATGTGGTTCATGCCCCGCGCCGCCCGCGAAGGCCGCGGCGGCGACTCCGGCTGGGCGTTCACCGACCGCGTCAAGTCCCGCATGCTCGAGACCTACAGCCCCGAGGAGATCGAGGCGCGCGTCGCCCAGCGGCTCGCCGACCCGGACGTCGCCGCCTGGCCGAACCTCGTGCACGTGCTCAACTACCCGAAAAACCACGAAGCCTGGTTCGACATCGTCACCAACGAACTCGACGGCCCCTGGTACGAGGAACGCAACCCCATCAACCTCGCCCGCAACATCGACATCCCCGTCTACCTGCAGATCGACCAGGGACGCGGCTGGACGATGGACGGCACCATCGAGTTGTTCCACGCCCTGCAGGGACCGAAGAAACTCGACATCGGCCCCTACCCGCCCATGCAGTCGCGGCCCTTCATCGAAGAGCACGACAAGATGTTCGCCTGGTACGACTACTGGATCAAGGGCATCGACAACGGCATCATGGACGAACCCGCCGTGAACGTCTTCGTCGAGGGCTCCCGGCAGCGCGTCGCCGCCGCCCAGTGGCCCCCGAAGAACGTCGAGTACCGGTCGCTGTACCTGCGTCCGCGCGGCACACTGTCCACCGAGCCCGAACCGATGGGCGCCCGGTACGCCGCCCCGGACGGCTTCTACCAGGCGCCGCTGACGGTCACTGACAAGGTCGAGATCCTGAAGTGGGAGACCCCGGTGTTCGCCGAGCCCACCGAGATGATCGGTACCGGCGCCGCGCACCTCTTCGCGGAGATCGACCAGCCGGACACCAACTTCATCCTGCGCATGTGGGATTACGCCCCGAACGGCAAGCGGCAGCTGATCACCACCGGCTACCTCAAGGCCTCGCACCGTGAACTCGACGAGCGCACCACCGAAGGCAACCCCTTCCACCCGCACACCCGCGCGGTCCCGGTCGAGCCCGGCGCCATCGAGGAATACGTGCTGCGGCTCTACCCGTTCGCGAACACCTTCCTGCCGGGCCACAAACTCGTCGTGGAACTGTCGAACAACGAACCGCTCGCCGACGAACACAACGCGCTGCTCCCGCCGGACGCCTTCCACCTACCCGTCGGACGACCGGTCACGCACAAGATCTACCGCGACGCCGCGCACCCCTCGCGGCTCGTGCTGCCGTTCACCACACGCACCGAGACGAACTGACCCCGTCGCCCCCGCTCACCGGGCCCGGTCTCACCCGAGCTCGGTGAGCACCGACGGCGCCCACCCGGGCCACCGGACCACACCGACCGGAACCCCGGCGGCGAACCGCGCCACCACCGCTGGGGTGCCCGCGGCCGTGTCGTACACCGTCGCCTGATCCGCGCGGCGTATCGCCTCGACCACCAGCGGCCACAGCCGCCGGTACCGGGAGCGGATCTTGTCCTCGGGCACCGAATGCCCACCCGACTCGACCCGATACGCCACGCGCCGCACCGACATCACCTCGGGCACGAGCATCACGTGCAACACCACCGTGAACCCCGCGGCCTGCGCCCGATCGATCAGCGCAAGCTTCGAGGGATGGGAGAACACCGTCTCGGCGATGAACGAGCGGCCCTGCTCGAGCAGCCGCTCCCGCGCGGCGGCCGCGAGCTGCGCCGCCTCGTACGACATCTCCTCCGCCCGATCCGGCCACTTCTGCCGCGCGAGGACATCCGCGTTGACGAACACACTGCGCGGCAGCAGGGGAGCGAGGGTCAATTCGACAAACGTCGATTTACCGGCGCCGTTCGGGCCGACGATCAGATCCAGACGCCTCATTCGGCGTCGAGCACCCGCGTCGTGCCGTCGGGTCGCTGCTCGACGAGCCGGCCCTCGTCGTCGAGCACGACGGTGGTGACGCCGCGCGCGGCGAGGACGCTGCCGTAGTCGGTGCGGGTGAGGCTGTCGGCGATGCGGGCGTCGATCTCCGCGTTGAACAGGCGTCCCTCGGCGACGGTGAGATCCGCGGTCGGGCGGTGTCCGGCGAGGGCGTCCTGCACACGGTGCAGCGACGCGGTTTCGTGGGCGGTCATCGCCCGGCCGATCCGCACCCAGTACTCGAGTTGCTGGCGTCCGGTTCGGTTCTGGCGGCCGCCCTCGGCGATGGCGCTGTCGACGAGTTCGGCGTCGAAGCGGGTGACCTTGTCGGTGTACGGAGCCATCACGACCTCCAGCTGTAGCAGATTGCTACCGATCGTAGCGCAGTGCTACAGCGTGCGCACCCTCCCGATCCGCGCAGGTCGCCGGACCGGGAGGGTGCGTACGCGTCAGCGCTTCAGCGGGCTGTAGAACACCAGGCCGTTGCCCTTGTTGTCGTACACCACCGCACGCCGTTCGTGCGCGTCGTCGTACGGGCCCTTCACGATGCCGCCGCCGGCCTCTTCGATCGCCTTCGCCGCCGCATCGACGTCGGCGGTCTTGATCCCGACGACCACCTGGCCGTGGATCGGATGATCGACCGCGGTCGCGAGCGCGAGGGTGACCCCGCCACCGTCGAGGGCGGCGAAATGCGTGCCGTCGCGGAATTTGAGCGCCATCCCCAGGGTGTCGCCGTAGAACTTGATCGACTCGTCGAGATCGTCGGTCGACAGGATGATCATCTTCACTTCGTGGTCACTCACGGACACGTCCTCCTCAGGTGAAAGTGCGCCCAGCGTAACGCCGTTCGACCGCATTCGAGCAGAGTCCGACGACCCCGTCTCCGGCGACCTCCGGCGGCATCGACACCAGGCTGCCGGACGCGTCATCACCGGTTCGTGATCTCGCGCACCGCGCCGCTACCCGGATCGACACCCGATCGAACCCGGCCCGTCGCCGGATCAGCCCCTCCGCGACCTACCGTGGGCAGGTACCCCACATCAGCAGGAGGTGCGTGATGGCCACGGAGACACACGACCTCGATCAAGGACGACTCGAACAGACCCTCGGACAACTCGTCGTCGACATGGGTGCCGCCATGAACGGCGCACTGGTGCTGATCGGCGTCGATCTCGGACTGTGGCGGGCCCTCGACGAATCGGGCCCGACCACCAGCGAACAACTCGCCGCCCGCACCGGCATCCGCGAACGGTATCTGCGCGAATGGTTGTCGGCCCAGGTGGCGAGCGGATACCTGAACTACGACCCGGATGCCGGAACCGTCACCTTGTCACCGGAACATGCCATGGCCCTGGCCCGGGAGGACAGCCCGGTCTACCTGGCCGGCGGCTTCCACCTGATCAGTTCGGTCTACAAGGACCGCCCGCGCATCACCGAACGCATCCGCAGCGGCGACGGTTTCGGCTGGCACGAACACGACCCCGAACTGTTCGTCGGCACCGAACAGTTCTTCCGCCCCGGCTACCGCGCCAACCTCGTCGACGTATGGCTGCCCGCCCTCGCCGGCGTCGTCGACAGATTGCGCAGCGGTGCCACCGTCGCCGACATCGGGTGCGGACACGGCGTGTCGACGACGATCCTCGCGCAGGCGTTCCCGGAGTCCACCGTCTACGGCTTCGACTACCACGACGCGTCCGTCGCGCGGGCCCGCGAACTGGCGGCCCAGGAGGGGATCGGCAATGTCTCCTTCGAGATCGCCTCGGCCGCGGACTTTCCCGGACACGACTACGACCTGATCTGCTACTTCGACTGCCTGCACGACATGGGCGACCCGGTCGGGGCGTTGCGACACGCCCGCGAGCGACTGGCCGGCGACGGTGCGGTGATGCTCGTCGAGCCGTACGCGCACGACAGCCTGGCCGAAAACCTCAATCCGGTCGGCCGGATGTACTACGCGGCCTCGACGGTGTTGTGCACGCCGTCCTCGCTCGCCCAGCCGGTCGCGCTGGGGCTCGGCGCGCAGGCCGGGGAGCGGCGCCTCGCGGAGGTCGCCGCCGAGGCCGGATTCGGTTCCTTCCGGCGCGCGACGGAGACACCGTTCAATCTCGTGCTGGAAGCACGCCCGTGACCTCTCCATTTACGTCACTGTGACGATTGAACGGCCGCCTCCCGGCCGAAACGGGGGAGAGTTCCGGCGCGCCCGATGGCGCCCGCGGCGCCCCTTCGGCAGCATCGGACGAGTGGACCGCGCCGCCCGACGAGGTCGCCGCCTGCCGGCGCTGCAACGCAGATCGCGGACACCCCGGACCCATCGAATGGCTCGACGAATGCCGCCGCCGGCCCGACCGGTCGCCGCAGACCGCGCAGCTCGTGACACTGCTCGACGAACTGGACGCCGAACTCGACCGCACCGGCGGCCGGCGTCGCGCCCGGCAGTACCTGACCGGCCAGCTACGCCGACTACGCAGCCTCGAACGGTGAGGCGACGAAGGAGCCGAACACGCCCCAAAACGTCACTGTGACGATTTAGGGGAGGTCGGCGGGGCAACGGAGGGGACCGGACGGGTCGATGATCGAACATTCTGTCGAACCGGCGGGGTGCGGCGACCGGCGGCGGCGGATGCCGGACGGCGCGGCCGGCCAACCAACAGAGCCGGCGGAACCGGCCGGTGGATCGCCCGAGGAACGCCGCGCGAGGCGACCGCGGTGCCGTCGCACATCGCGGACCCAGCCCGCGCCGGCGCCGAGCACGACGCATCCGACAGCGCGTCGAGGAACGGCGAACCCGCGCCGAACGCCGGCGCGCCGGAACGTCCCGGATCGCCGTTTCCGCAGGTAGATAAAGTGCCGATAATCGACATTATGTCAAGTAGTCGGGATCCGGACCTTCCCGACCGGCCCGCGGTGGTAGCCCGGAGCGACCCGGTCCGCCCATCGCGACCGAACGAGCGATGGCGCCGGGCGGGCGACTCCGAGGCACCTCACCCCGAGCCGCCCCGCCTCGGCTCGCGGCCACCCCCACATCGCGACCCCGGGCACGGCACGCTGCGCACACCCGTCGGAACCGGCACGGCCCATGCGCCGGCACGTACACGGCGCCGAGTCGACGCCGCCGCCCGAGGTTCCACGGCCGCCCCGCCCGCAACGCGACGGCGATCGCGCATCCCGCTTCCGCCCACCCCCGCCCGGTCCGCCGGTCACCCCCATCGCGATGATGGATAATCACCGTTATCCACCAAATATCTTGCAGCACTTCCCTTTCCGTTCGCCGGCGTTCCCGCGCATCGATCTCGGGCCGGGACGGCTCCGCCCCACCGAGCTACACCCACCATCGATCCCCGCCGCGAACGAGCCGGCCGCACCCTCCGCATGGAACCCGGTCGACGCGAGCACCCACCCACCCACCCACCCACTGCGACCCGTCCGACGCGGACCCACTCCCCGGCGCCCGACAGGGCCCGCCCCCAATCGATTCGTCACAGTGACCTATTTCGCGCCGCGTCCCCCACCACTGCCGATCACCGTGAGCGGCCGGGGTCCTCGGTCAACCGGAAGACCGGATGCAGGCCTGCTTCCTCCTCGAACTCCGCGGCGGGCCCACCCGGATCGGCGCGGAAATAGCTACGGGTGGCGGACGCGACAGCCACGTACCGCGCCAGTACAGGCCCGGCATCGCGGGCGGAGACCTCCTCGACCGTGTAATGCCGCGTCGTGAACCTGCGGGTCAGGCTCACATCGCCCGCCGCACGTGCGTTGCGCACCCAGGACACCGGGCCGTACGGGGCGACCAGCCACCGGTGTCCGTCGTGTTCGACGACGGTGACCGGGTTGGATCGGGACCGGCCGGTGCGTCTGCCGCGGGTCGTCAGCAGATACGAGTGGGGTACCACGCCCAGGCGGACCAGAGCGCTCATGACGGCGTTCTCGAGGCGGTGCGCGCGCCCTCGTCGGTAGCGGCGAACGGGCCGCTCGGGCGGGGTGTCGGCATTCACGGGACCTCCGAGTGCGATGGACTGTCGTCGTCCAGAATCTCCGACATATCGGTACTGTGCACCGCAGATGGTCGACTTCTTCTCCGAATCCGAGGACGGTGCCGATGACCGCGTCCGTGTGGCTCACGCCCGGACAGTTGGCCGAGCGTTCCGGCGTGGCGGTCTCGGCGTTGCACTACTACGAGTCGCGCGGGTTGATCACCAGCCGCCGCACGTCCGGCAATCAGCGCCGATACCGGCGGGACACGTTGCGTCGGGTGGCGTTCATCCGTGTCGCGCAGGGTGTCGGGGTGTCGCTCGACGAGATCCGCGATGCGCTCGACTCGCTGCCGGACAGTCGGGTGCCCACCGCCGCGGACTGGGCCCGATTGTCGCAGCGCTGGCACGACCGGCTCACCGAGCGCATCGAGGAACTGACCGAGCTGCGCGACAGCTTCTCCGGCTGCATCGGCTGCGGCTGCCTGAGCCTGAGCAGTTGCCCCCTGGCGAACCCGGGTGATGTGCTCGCGCAGCAGGGTCCCGGACCCCGCCGCCTGCACCTGCACGACCGCTGATCCCTCCGGTATCTCCTTCCGACGAAACGCGGTCGAAACATGTGTCGGCATATGCTGGCGCCAAGCATCCGGGCGTACCGGACACGCTGCTTGTCACCGAGGAGGCACCATGCATCTGACGCCCTCCGAGCAGGAGAAGCTGTTGCTCGCCGTCGCCGGGATGGTCGCTCGGGATCGGCACGCGCGCGGCGTGAAGCTCAACTATCCGGAGACGACCGCCCTGCTCACCAACTGGGTGATCGAACGTGCCCGCGACGGATTGTCGGTCACCGAATTGATGGTTGCGGGACGTGAGGTCCTCACCCGTGACGACGTGATGGACGGGGTCGCGGAGATGCTCCCCGACGTCCAGGTCGAGGCGACCTTCCCGGACGGCCGCAAGCTCGTCACCATCCACCAGCCGATCGCCTGAGGAGCATCCGCCATGGCAGGCCTGAACACCACCGGCCCCGGAGCGATCCGCGTCCGCGAAGGCACCATCGACCTGAACGCCGACCGGGGCCCGGACGAGCGTCTCGAGCTGGTCGTGGTCAACACCGGCGACCGTCCCGTGCAGATCGGCTCACATCTGCATCTGCCGTATGCGAATCCGGCGCTCGAGTTCGACCGGGCCGCCGCGCACGGTTTCCGCCTCGACATTCCGTCGGGCACCTCCCAGCGGTTCGAACCGGGCGCGTCCCGCACCGTGCAGGCCGTCGCATTGCGCGGCGCGCGGCGGGTGCCCGGCATCGTGATCGGTGTCCCCGGTGACGGCACGCTCGACCGCTCGCGGTCCGAGCAGGACGGAGACTGACCCGATGGTGCGCATCTCACGGGAGCGGTACGCCGCGATCTACGGCCCCACGGTCGGTGACCAGGTGCGTCTGGGCGATACCGATCTGTGGATCGAGATCGAGGAGGATCGCACCGCCGGCGGCGAGGAAGCGGTGTTCGGCGGCGGCAAATCCATCCGCGAATCCATGGCGCAGGGCTCGACGACCCGCGCGCTGGGCGCGCCCGACACGGTGATCACCAACGTGATCGTGCTGGACTGGTGGGGTGTGGTCCGCGCGGATGTGGGGATCAGGGACGGGCGGATCACGGCGTTGGGGCGTGCCGGGAACCCGGACATCGCCGACGGGGTGCATCCGGATCTGGAGATCGGCCCGTCGACGGACATCATCAGCGGTGAGGGCAGGATCCTGACCGCCGGTGGTTTCGACACCCACGTGCATCTGATCTCGCCGTCACAGATCCACGAGGCGCTGGCGACGGGCATCACGTCGATCGCCGGTGGGGGTACCGGGCCGTCGGAGGGCACGAAGGCGACGACGGTGACGCCGGGTGCGTGGCACCTGGGCACGATCCATCGGAGCCTGGAGTTGTTGCCGGTCAACGTGTTGCTGTTCGGCAAGGGCAACACGGTGAGCATGGCGGGGTTGGCGGAGCAGGCGCTCGCCGGGGCGGCCGGCTACAAGGTGCACGAGGACTGGGGGTCGACGCCGGCGGCGCTGGATGCGGCGTTGCGGGCGGCCGACGAGTGGGGTCTGCAGGTCGCGTTGCATTCGGATTCGCTGAACGAGGCGGGGTTCCTGGAGTCGACGATCGCGGCGATCGGGGGCCGGTCGATCCACGCGTTCCACACCGAGGGCGCCGGGGGTGGGCACGCCCCGGACATCATGCGCCTGGCCGGTGAACCGTACGTGTTGCCGGGGTCGACGAACCCGACGTTGCCGCACACGGTGAACACCGTCGCCGAGCACCTGGACATGCTGATGGTGTGCCATCACCTCAATCCGCAGGTACCGGAGGATCTGGCGTTCGCCGAATCGCGGATCCGGGCGACGACGATCGCGGCGGAGGATGTGCTGCACGACATGGGGGCCATGTCGATCACGTCGTCGGACGCGCAGGCGATGGGCCGGATCGGGGAGGTGATCACCCGCACCTGGCAGGTGGCGCACGTGATGAAGGCGCGGCGCGGGTCGTTGGGGTCGTCGTTGCCGGCGGACAACGAGCGGGCGCGCCGGTATGTCGCGAAGTACACGATCAATCCGGCGATCGCGCACGGCGTGGATGCGCACATCGGCTCGGTGGAGGTCGGGAAGATGGCGGATCTGGTGTTGTGGGAGCCGAAGCTGTTCGGGGTGCGGCCCAGTGTGGTGATCAAGGGCGGTGGCCTGGTGTGGGGTGCGCTCGGGGATCCGAACGCGTCGATCCCCACGCCGCAGCCGGTGTTGCAGCGACCGGCGTTGGCCGATGCGATCGGTGCGGAGTTGTCGGTGACGTTCGTGGCGCCCGCGGCGATCGAGGACGGTCTAGCGGACCGGCTCGATATGCGCCGGCCGTTGGTCGCGGTCGGTGACACCCGCGAAGTCGGGAAGGCGCAGATGCGCAACAACGACGTCTTGCCGCGCATCAACATCGATCCCGAGACGTTCGAGATCGACATCGACGGGGAACGGATCGTGCCGGCGCCGGCCGATCGGCTGCCCCTCGCCCAGCTGTACTCGCTGTTCTGACGTGGACAAGATCATCCCGGGGCCGTCCCAGTCGCTGTTGTTGGCGTTGCTCGCCGATGCGCGGCTACCGACCGGGGCGCACACCCAGTCCGCCGGTCTGGAACCGGCGCTGCGGGCCGGTTTGCCGCCCGCGGCCGTGCCGGGGTACATCGCGGCGCGGTTGCGGACGGTGACGGTGGTCGAGGCGGCGACCGCGGTCGTCGCCCGGCATGTCGCCGCGACCTCGGGCTCCGCGGTGACCGGTGCGGATCTGGATGCGGTGGAGGCGGCGTGGGCCGCGCGCACGCCGAGCGCGGCGCTGAGGGCGAGTTCCCGGCAGCTCGGGCGCGGCTATCTGCGTTTGTTGCGGCGGTTGTGGCCGGACCAGGAACGGATTCCGCGGTCGTGGCGGCCGTCGCGTCCGGTGGCGTTGGGGGTGCTCGCGGCCCGGGCCGGGTTGGATGCCGAGCACACGGCGCGTCTGGTCGGTTACGACGACGCGCAGACCATCGCGGCGGCGACGCTCAAGCTCGAGCCGGTCGATCCGGCGGTGGCGACGGGGTGGGTGCTGTCGGCGCAGTCGTTGATCGAGGAGCTCGTGACGGCGGTGTCGGGGTTGACCGCGCCGCAGCAGATTCCGGCGTGCGCGGCGCCGCTCGTCGAACAGTGGGCCGAGGATCATGCCCGCACCACAGAAAGGTTGTTCAGTGCCTGACCACGTTTCTTCCACACGTGCCCTGCGTCTCGGGGTGGCCGGTCCGGTGGGGACCGGGAAGAGTTCGCTGATCGCGTTGTTGTGCCGTGAGTTGTCCGGTGATCTGGCGCTCGGGGTGATCACCAACGACATCTACACCGACGAGGACGCCCGGTTCCTGCGGTCGGCGGGGGTGCTCGATCCGGAGCGGATCCGGGCGGTGGAGACCGGGGCGTGCCCGCACACCGCGATCCGGGACGACGTGACAGCGAATCTGCTGGCGGTGGAGGACCTCGAGGAGGAGTTCGCGCCGCTGGATGTGGTGCTGGTCGAATCCGGGGGGGACAACCTGACGGCGACGTTCTCCCCCGCGCTGGTCGATGCGCAGATTTTCGTGCTCGATGTCGCCGGGGGTGGTGACGTGGCCCGTAAGGGTGGGCCGGGGATCGCGCGGGCGGATCTGCTGGTGGTGAACAAGACGGATCTGGCGCCCTATGTGGGGGTGGATGTGCCGCAGATGGTGGCGGACGGGCAGGCCGCGCGGGAGGGCCGGCCGGTGCTGGCGCTCTCGCGGACGGATCCGGCGTCGGTGGCGGCGTTGTGCGCGTGGGTGCGGTCGGTGCTGGCCGAGCACGCCGGTGGCCGGTTGGTGCCGGTGGATCCGGGTCCGATGGCGCCGCACTTCCATGCCGACGACGACGGTCATGGGCACGGGCACGGTCACGGCCATGGGCACGCGTCGACGCCGCAGTGACCGCGCCGAGCACACCGACGACGGTTGCCGTACAGCGCGCGAGCGGCCGTGCCCGGTGCCGGTTCGTGCCGGGTGCGTTCGGCCCGCGGGTGCAGGGCGGTGACGCGAACGGCGCGCGGGTCGCGTTGGTCGCGGCCGGGGCATTGCTGCTCGGCGGCGACGACGTCGTGATCGACCTCGAGGTGGGCGCCGGGGCGTGGCTCGAGATCGTCGAGACCGCGGGCACCGTCGCCTACGACGCGGCGGGGCGGGCGTCGAGCTGGACGGTGCGGGCGCGGCTGGGTGCGGGTGCGACGCTGGTGTGGGACGGGTTGCCGTTCGTGGTGGCGGACGGCGCAGATGTCACTCGCCGCACGGAGCTGATGCTGGAGCGCGGCGCGCGGGTGGTGCTGCGGGAGACGCTGGTGCTCGGCCGCAGCGGGGAGCGGGGCGGGGCGGCGCGTTCGTACACGGTCGCGATGCTCGAGGAGCGGCCGTTGCTGGTCGAGGATCTCGACCTGTCCCCGCGGGTGCGGGCGCTCCCCGGTGTCGTCGGGTCGCATCGGGTGATGGATTCGGTGCTGGCGTTGGGGTGGCGTCCCGAGGCCACGCCCGGCGTGCGGGACGGGGCGTACCGGTTCGAGCTGGACGGTCCGGGCACGCTGGTGCGCTGGCTCGGCGGTGAGCTGCACCGGTCGGGCGCGGTGGACGAGCATGTGGCGGCGTGGCGTCACCTGTGGTGACGCCACGCCGCCGTCCCCATCCCCCGGGTCTGTGCGTCAGATGATCGTGCCGACGTCGCGGGCGACGAGGTTGTCGAGGGCGCGTTCGGCGACGGCGGCGATCGTCATCGACGGATTGCACGCGGCGGCGTTGCCGGGCATCAGCGCCCCGTCGAGCACATACAGGCCGCGCTGCCCGAGCACGCGGCCGTCGAGGTCGCAGACGCTGCCCATGTTGGCGCCGCCGAGCGGATGCCAGGTGGACGGGACGATCCGGTGGGTGTCGACGACGACGGCGGCCTCTCCCGCGATCCGGCGGACGGCGGGGTCGATGTGGTTGTTCTGGATGTCGGCGTCGCCCTCGTGCGGCCAGCGCAGCACGGCGTCGTCACGGCCGCTGTCGTAGACGAACCGGCCGCGGCCGTCGCTGACGCCGTAGCCGACGAGGGTGGTGGTGCGGGTGTCGACCTCGAACGACGGCAGCGACGCCTGGATGACGGTGTGGGCGGTGTGCGGGTCGGCCCAGTTCCTGCTGCCGTAGACGACGGGGCCACCCTGGACCGCCCCGAAGTGCTCCGCCATGTCCGTCCACAGGTAGATGCGGTCGGCGTTGGTGCCCCAGCCGCGGCCGAGGTCGTCGGGCAGGTCCGTGATCTGGTCCTTGGCGGCGGCACGCATGAGCAGGCGGGTGGTGCCCAGGCTGCCCGCGGCGAGCACGAGCGCGCCGGTGGTGAGGATCTTGTTCTCGAGGACGGTGCCGGATTCGTCGGTGCGGTCGGCGTACACGGTCCAGCGGCCGTCGGCGGCACGTTCCGATGTCGGTGACGTCGTGCATGACCTCGACGGTGGCCAGGCCGGTGGCTTCGGCCTCGGCGAGGTAGGTGACGTCGACGGTGTGTTTGCCGCCGTTGTTGACGCCGAGCGCGCCGGCGCCGTTGGTGTAGGCGGAGGCCATGTCGCCGCGGAGTTCGGCGAGGGCGAAGTTCCAGTCGATCGGCATGGGGATCTTGTCGAGCGGCATGCCGGCGGCGCGGACGCGGACGGCGAAGATGCGTGCGGCGGCGTAGTTGGGGCTGGCGACCAGCTCGTCGGGGGCGGTCGCGAGCCCCAGCATCGCCGCCACGCGCGGGTAGTGCACGCGGTTCATCAGGTCCCAGTCGAGTTCGTTCGGGAAGTGCGTGTCGAAGACGTCCCGGCTGGGCTGCAAGGACATGCCCTGGTAGACGAGGGATCCGCCGCCGACGCCGGCCGCGCACAGGGCGGTCATGTGATCGCCGGGGACCGCTTCGACGAGACCGACGTAGGGGTCGACGCTCAGCCGCCGTCCGAACAGCTCGGGGAACGACTTGTGCCACAGCATGCGCTTGTCGGGGCTGGCGACGCGCGGGAAGGTCGTGGCGTTGGGGCCGGTGAGCCAGCGGCGGCCGCGTTCGAGGACGGTGACGGGCACCCCGGCCTGGGCCAGGCGCAGGGCGGTGACGCCGCCGCCGAAGCCGGAGCCGATGACGATCACGCGGTGCTCTGCGCGGGTGACGGTGACCCGGTGGACGCGGGCGCCGATGCCGGGTGTGGCGTGGGCGGCGGACGAGCCGGCCAGGATCATTCCCGCGGTGGCTGCCCCCGTCAG
The DNA here is from genome assembly GCF_001895025.1 of Rhodococcus zopfii NBRC 100606 = JCM 9919. Classification (GTDB taxonomy): domain Bacteria; phylum Actinomycetota; class Actinomycetes; order Mycobacteriales; family Mycobacteriaceae; genus Rhodococcus; species Rhodococcus zopfii. The sequence continues at coordinate 77,534 of NZ_BCXI01000001.1, read as the reverse complement.
GAACGAGCGACGCGTGAGTGCGGACAAATCGATCCCCCAGGTGTTCCGACGACGCGGATCTCCGCGCGGCGCGGACGGTCGCCGGCGGATGCCAAACTAGACAGTTCAGTCCAAAAGTGTCAAGAATCACGCGGGGTGGGTGCACCCACGGGCGGCATGGCCGGCAGCAGCCACCGCCGCAGAAACATCCGCAGCTCGTCGTCGGAGCCCATCGTGTCGCCCGCGAACAACACCACCGACAGGCCCAGGAGCAGCGCCATCACGACGATGTCGTCGGCATGCGGTTCCAGCTCGGGACAGCGGCGCACCAGCGGCGCCAGCAGCTGGTGACCGATCGGCTTGGCGCGATCGACCATGCCCTCGTCGAACACCGGGTTCTCGCCGCCACCCCCGAGCAGCACCGCCAGCACGGGATGCTCACGCACCACCGTGCGCCCGAGCACGATGGTTTCCACGACGTACTCCCCCGGGTCCTCGATCTGCTCGAGCCGCGAGGTCATCTCCGCGTACGCCTCGAGCAGCTGCCCGCTGATCGCCTGGGAGACCAGCTCTTCCCGGGTCCCGAAGATCGAATACACGGTCTGCCGGGACACCCCAGCGGCCTGCGCCGCCCCGACGATCGTGACGCCCCCGAAGCCGACGTCGGCGATGAGCCCGAGTGTGGCCTGAAGAATTTTCGTGCGCGACCGCATCCGCCGATTGTCTCCCACCGGCGGGCACGGACACTGTCCGACCGCAATGCCACACTGTTCTCGCACACACGTACGACACAATCCGATCGGAAGGGGCGCACGATGGGAAGCGGGGACGAACCGGGCCTGCTGGAATGGACCTCGGCGTACCTCGAAACCCTGCAGACGGCGAAACGGTCGGCGCACACCGTCAAGGCCTATCGGCTGGACCTGCGGGCGGTGTGCAATCAGCTGGCGGCCACCCGGCGCACCGAGCCCGACGCCCTGACCGTGCACGACGTCACGATCCGGTCGCTGCGCTCGGCGTTCGCGGCGTTCGCCCGCGACCGGCAACCCGCCTCCGTGCGCCGAGCCTGGTCCGTGTGGAACAGCTTCTGCAATTTTCTGGTCTCCGAAGGCATCTCCGAGGGCAACCCGATGGCGTCAATCGCGCAACCCAAACGGCCGCAGCACACCCCGAAGGCATTCAAACCGGCCGCGATCGGACAGCTGGTGGACACGCTCACCGCGCAGGCGCAGCGCCCGGAAACCGGGCCGCGGGACTGGCCCGGCCGCGACCTGGCGCTCATCGCGACGCTGCTGCTCACCGGCATCCGGTCCGACGAACTGATCCGGCTCGACCTGTCGAGCATCCTCGGGGGCCTCGAGGCCCCGGTCCTGCGCGTGCTGGGCAAGGGTGCCACCGAACGCGAGATCCCGCTCGAGGACAGCTGGACGGCGATCGTCTCGGCCTACCTCGACCAGCGGTACACCCGATTCCCCGCGGCGCGACGCACCGCCCGCGCCGACCGCGACGACCTGGCGATCTGGGAACGCTTCCCCCCGGAAGACCCCCTGTTCGTCGGCAGCGACGGCCGGCGCATCACCCGCGGCACCCTGCAATACCGGGTCCGCCGGATGTACCGGCTGGCCGGCATCGAATCCGAACGCAAACGCGGTGCGCTCGCGCACGCGCTGCGGCACACCTTCGCCACCAGCCTCGCCGACAGCGGCGCCACGATGGTCGAACTGCAGCAACTGCTCGGGCACCGCTCGCTGCAGACGGTGCAGATCTACACCTCGGCCACCAACGACGCAGTGCGGCACGCCGCCCGCCACAACCCCGTGTACGAGCTGCTGCGCGACCCCGAATGACGGTGCGGGTCGGGACGCACCCCCGGATCGACGCGTCACGACACCCGAATGCTGCAAGACTGGGGCTGCTCGCCGAGTAAGGCGGGGACCGCGCCGATACCGTGGGCACGGTCACTGACAGACGTCGAGGGAGCAGCAGATGAGCATCCAGCCGGTGGGTTCACGTCGTCATCGGGTCGTGGTGATCGGATCCGGATTCGGTGGCCTGTTCGCCACCCAGGCCCTCAAACGCGCGGATGTCGACGTCGTACTGATCGCCCGGACCAGCCACCACCTGTTCCAGCCGCTGCTCTACCAGGTGGCCACCGGCATCCTGTCCGTCGGCGACATCGCCCCGGCCACCCGCATGGTGCTGCGCAAACAGAAGAACGCACAGGTGTTGCTCGGGGACGTCGAGACGATCGACATCGACGCCCAGGCGGTGACCTCCCGATTCCTGGACCGGGTCACCGTCACCGACTACGACAGCCTCATCGTCGCCGCCGGCGCCGGCCAGTCCTACTTCGGGAACGACCAGTTCGCCGAATTCGCCCCCGGCATGAAGACGATCGACGACGCCCTCGAACTGCGCGGGCGCATCCTCGGGGCGTTCGAGCAGGCCGAACTGTCGGACGATCACGACGAACGCGCGCGGCTGCTGACATTCGTGGTCGTCGGGGCCGGCCCGACCGGGGTGGAACTGGCCGGGCAGATCGCGGAACTGTCGCGCCGCACCCTCAAGGGCGCGTTCCGGCACATCGATCCGACCGAGGCACGGGTGGTGTTGCTCGACGGCGCCCCCGAGGTGCTGCCCGTGTACGGCGGCAAGCTCAGCCGCAAGGCGCGCGGCACCCTCGAACGTCTCGGCGTGGAGATCCAGCTGGGCACGATGGTCACCGGCGTCGACGCCGACGGGCTGACCGTCAAGGACAAGGACGGCACCGAGCGGCGCATCGATTCGCAGTGCAAAGTCTGGTCGGCCGGGGTCGCGGCCAGCCCGCTCGGCAAGCAGCTCGCCGCGCAGTCCGGGGCCGGCACCGACCGGGCCGGCCGCGTCGAGGTGCAGCCCGACCTGACCCTGCCGGGGCATCCGAACGTCTTCGTCGTCGGCGACATGATGTCGCTGGACAACCTGCCCGGGCTCGCGCAGGTCGCGATGCAGGGCGGCAAGTACGCCGCGCACCAGATCATCGCGGGCCTGGACGGGCAGGATCCGGGGCAGCGGAAGCCGTTCAAGTATTTCGACAAGGGCAGCATGGCGACGATCTCGCGGTTCAGCGCCGTCGCGAAGGTCGGCAAACTCGAGATCAGCGGATTCATCGGCTGGGTGGCGTGGCTGTTCATCCACCTGCTGTATCTGGTGGGCTTCTCGTCGAAACTGTCGACGCTGCTGTCGTGGACCCAGGCGTTTCTCTCGACGGGACGCAACGAGATGGCCGCGACCGAGCAGCAGGTGTTCGCGCGGATCGCGATCGACCGGCTCCGCGAGCACACCGAGGCGGCGGAGGGCGGGGCCGGCGCGGCCCGCGAAGCCGGTTGATCGCGATCGGCCAGACCGCCGGGGCTCGCCTGCGGGTGCGCAGACGAGCCCCAGGGGTCGCCGGGTCACCAGCCGAACGGAAGTGTTCAGATGTCGCCGAAGGCTGCCGCGTAGCGGATGACGCCACTGGGCAGGGGTTCGGTGTCCAGGCTCAGCACCATCAGCGCGTCGTCAGGGACGGACATCTTCATGGTGACGCCGTGGGTGCTGGCGCGGGTGAACCCGAAACGCGGGTAGTACTCCGGATGGCCGAGGACGGTGACGAAATGCTCACCCCTCGCCTTGGCGGCCTCGAAAGCCGCGCGGATCGCGGCCGATCCGACGCCGGTTTTCTGGTACTGCGGCAGCACCGCGCACGGTCCCAGGCACAGTGCCGGGGTATCACCGATGTGCGCGCGGGTCAGCAGTACATAGCCTACGAGGGCGCCGGCGTCGTCGAGAGTGACCAGCGACAGTCCGTCGATCCAGGCGGGGTCCCGGCGCAGCGCGTCGACGAGGTCGGCCTCCTCAGCGGTGTCGAACGCGGCCAGGTTGATCTCGCGGATCGCGGCGATATCGGCGCCGGTCTCGGCGCGAGTGGTCCAGTCGGTACGAGGATTCACAATTGTTGTCTTTCTGTGATGAATGATGTTGTGAGCCAATACATCCGGTGTCTCCTTCCGACCCCGGGCGGTGGCACCGCGCGGGGGCCTCCGGGTTGCCCTCGGGCGCGAAGCGGGCACGCCGGTGTCAGAGCTGGCGGTCGCGGAATCGGTAGGTCGCGCGCAGATCCCGCGTGATCGCCTTGACGGTCTTGCTGCGTTTGCCGCTCTGGCGGGCGTCACCGCGGGTGGCCGCCCACTGGCTTTCCCGCATCAGTTTGCGGTACCGATCGAGCCGCCCCAGGTCCAACTCGCCGGTCACGACCGCGTCCTGCACCGCGCACCCGGGTTCGCTGCGGTGTTCGCAGTCACCGAAGGCGCAGTTGCGGGCATAGGCCTCGATCTCGGCGAACACCTGCCCGACCCCGTCGGCGACATCCTGAACGCCGATGCCCCGCAGGCCCGGAGTATCGATGAGCACCCCACCAGCGGGCAACACCAACAACTCGCGATGCACGGTAGTGTGGCGACCCTTGCCATCGACGGCGCGAACCTCGTTGGTGCCCATGCCTTCCCGGCCCAGCAACGCGTTGGCCAGACTCGACTTACCGGCCCCGGACGGACCCAGCAGCACTGCGGTCCCGGTCACGGTTGCGGCCAGCCGCTCGAGGCCCACACCGGTAGCGGCGCTGGTAGTGAGGATGTCGACGCCGGGAGCCAGCGCGGCCACCACAGCCTCGTCCGTACCGGGGTGCTCGGCCAGATCGGCCTTGGTCAACACGATGACCGGCCGGGCGCCGCTGTCGAAAACCAGCGCCAGCAACCGCTCGATGCGACCCGCGTTGACCGGGGCCGCCAGCGAGACCGCGATGACGACGGTGTCGACGTTGGCCGCGAGCACTTGTTGATGGGAGGTTCGGTCCGAGGACGCGCGAGCAATCGCGGTGCGGCGCGGAAGCAAGGCCACCACCAGTGGTTGCGGTCCCGGGCGTAGCGCGGCCCAGTCGCCGGTGCACACCATGTGCTCACGGTCCGCGCCGCTGACCATGCCGCTGCCGGCGCGCACCGGCCCCGAGGCGGTGAGGGTGTCACATCGGCCGCGGTCGACCCGCACGATACGGGCCGGTATCAGCCCGGCGGCGGCATGTTCAGCGAACATCGCCGCGAACGTCTCGTCCCAGCCGAGCGCGGACAGCTCTCGCGAAGACGATAAGGAAGCCGAAGAAAGGTGAGGTGAATGCATGATGAGACCCTTGGATGAAGGAGCCCCGTTCGAACACGAAAACCAACAGCAGCATCACCGAGAGCACAGCTCGCGGTGACTACCGGCAACGGGTAATCGGGTCTAGACCGGGGCCCGGGACGTGAGGATGGTCCGGGCGCTGCGCACCGCAGCGGTCTTCACCGCAAACATCAACTCACCTCCCATTCTCTCGCACTCCAGGTCAAACACAGACGACCCAAACTAGCACGCGGCCAACGATCCCCGCTCGCAGATTGTGAACACCTTCATATCAGAGGAGACCACTACGGCCACGGCGCGCGAGCGGGGCCGATCCCGCCGCGGGCGCGACGGGGCCATCGCGAAGAATTCGCCGTTCAGCTCGGTCCGGATGCTCGCGGCCACCACGCCGCCAGCCCGGTCTCGATGCGGACGTGCTCGACCACAACGGCCGGGACGTCGTCGAGCTTCGCGACACAGCCCAGCCGCTGACGGCACTTCAACCGCCGAGTCGCCAACGGAGGACTGGAACCTAAGATGCTGCCGCCGCGAGCGTGCCGAGGAGGAACCAGGGAGCCGCGGGGAACCGGTCAGGACTGTCTGTGCAGACGAAGCCGTCGATGGCGAAAGTCGCATGCGCTCACCCCGATCACGATCCCGGCACTCGGAGGCCGCGGGCCGCGGTCCCGGGACCGAGCGGTCCTAGTGGCCGATCCGGTCGGCGTCGGCGATGTTGGCCAGACGCACCTGCCCGTGCGCGACCGTGCGGTCCTTCTCGTCGACGATCGCGACCTGCCACAACTGCTGGGTGCGGCCGCGTTGCACGGGGGTCGCGGTGGCGGTGAGCACCCCCTCGCGGGTGGCGCGGATGAAGTCGGTGTTGTTGTTGACGCCGACGACGTGACCGCGGTCGCCGAACCACAGCGCCCCCGCGATGCTCGCCACCGACTCGATGACCGCGCAGTACACCCCGCCGTGCACGATGCCGTACGGCTGGTGATGATTCGGCGTCACCGTCCACTGCGCGACCACCCGCTCCGGGCCGGTTTCGACGAATTCGAGTCCGAGCACGGTGCCGAATCCGACGTTGTTCGCGTCGGTGGTGGCGGCGGGATCGGGGGTGAGCTGGTCGGTCATGAGGTCTCCGTCGTCTCGTGTTGTCTCGTCGGATGGTAGGCGCTTGCATGCGGTCGACGACGTCGGGGCGCGGGGCCGGGCCGGTGCCCGGAAAAAAGATCCGGCGGACCCCGCGGATTCGCGGGGCCCGCCGTGGGAAGGACCGGGAGTCTCTGCAGCCCTCAGGACTCCGGCGCGGTCCGACAGTAGGTGACAATCATCATTGTAGGAAAGGCTGCCCTAATCAGGCAAGGCCCCGGACCGGGAAACCCGCGGAAACGAACGCGTCGAGCAGCTGCTGACCGCGGCGCGTGGAGACCCGCCGCGACGAATCGGCGAGCAACGGCAGCTGCGCGGCCCCGGTGACGACCGCCCGGCCGACCAGCGACCAGTAACGCGCGCCGTCGATCGGGGCGCAACCCTGCAGCGTCCGATGCACCGCCGACAACGCGGTGACCGCGCGGTGGGCGGTCCAGATCGCGAGCGCCCGCTCGCACGGCAACACCACCACGCCGCGGGCGCCTTCGGCCGGATCGCCCGGCAGCACGCGCAGGGTGTCGTCGGCGACACCGGCCCAGTCGATGCCGCCGTCGCTGTCCTGGTGCACCCACAGGTTGTCCAGGCCGGGATCCCAGGCGCGCCCCTCGACGAGGAACGGCGCCAGGACCCGGCCGACGACCACGTGGATCAGCGCCCCGGCCACCTGCTCGACCGCGATGCGCGGATCCACGACGTCCTCGAGCACGCGGCGGTAGAGCAGTCCGACGCGCTGACCCCGATCCTCACCGGCCAGGCGCCACCAGCGGCGGCGCGGTTCCTCCTCGACGCGCGCAACGGCGTAGACGCGAGGGGCATCCGGCGTCAACGCGCGCAGCCGGGCGCGCGTGTCGTCGAACGCGGCACCCTCGACCGCACGGATCGGCGGGACCCCGAGACGGGTCAGCAGCAGAGTCGACACCCACACACCTCCTGATCGGCAGCCACCCCGCGATGGGCTTAGGTTAGCCTAACCATGGCATGCCTGGGGCGGTCGCGCAACTCGACACGCCAGGGAGTAGATAGGATTCCGTAACCTAACTTCCCGCGGACCTCGTCCGCCCCGGCCCGGCACCGATACCGAGGAGCACCCGCGCACGTGACCACGATCCGACACCCGGGGCCCTCACCGGCCGCACCCGATCCGGGTCCACCGGCGACCCCCGCGCGGCGCCTGACCGCCACCGCGCTCGACACCGCACTGTTCGCGATACCGCTGGTGATCGGCGCGTTGCTCGTCGACACCCTCGGCGACGCGAACGGCGGCGGACAGACCGACCGCATCGTCTTCGGATTCGCCGCCGCGGCCGCCGCCGCCGGATTCCTGGTGTGGAACAACGGCCGCCGCGAGGGACACACCGGCAGCAGCCTCGGCAAGCACTGGACCGGTCTGATCACCCGCGACGCCGACACCGGCGTCCCCGTCGGTACCCGGCGCGCCCTGCTACGCCGGGGCACCGAGGTCGTCACCGCCGAGATCGCCGCCGCCGACGGCTTCACCCCCCGCCCGCCGGACAACACCGTCACCGGGATGCGGCGGCGCCGGCTGCTCGGTCTGGCCGCCCTCATCGTGCTGCTCGTCCTGGTCCTGCTCGCCAGCATCTCCATCGGGGCCCGTCCCATGACCTTCGCCGAGGTCTTCCACGCGCTCACCGTCGACGACGGCTCCGAAACCGACCTGATCGTGCACACCCTGCGCATCCCCCGCACCGTGCTCGGACTGGTCGTCGGCGTCGCCCTCGGGATCGCCGGCGCCCTCATCCAGGGACACACCCGCAACCCTCTCGCCGACGCCGGCCTGCTCGGCATCAATGCCGGTGCCGCGTTCCTCGTCGTGCTCTCCATCTACCTGTTCGGGATGACCACCCCGTCCCAGTACCTGTGGTTCGCGTTCGCCGGTTCCCTGCTGGCCGCCGTCACCGTCTTCGGATTCGCCTCCCTCGGCAACGGCCACGCGAGCCCCCTGAGCCTGGCGCTGGCCGGTGCCGCGGTCGCGTTCTTCCTGCAGGCCATGACCAACACGGTGGTCCTGCTCGACCAGACCACCCTCGACGGCTTCCGCTTCTGGGTGGTCGGATCGGTCGCCGGCCGCGGTACCGACGTGCTGTGGCAGGTGCTGCCGTTCCTCGCCGCCGGCGCGATCATCGCCCTCGCCGGCAGCCCCGGCCTCAACGTGCTCGCCCTCGGCGAGGACGTGGCCCGCTCGCTCGGCACGAATGTCGCCGTCAGCCGCACCGTCGGGATCGTCGCGATCACCCTGCTCACCGGGGCCGCCACCGCCGCGTGCGGACCGATCGCGTTCATCGGCCTGATCGTCCCGCACATCGCCCGTGCGATCACCGGACCCGACTACCGGTGGCTCGTGCCCTACGCGGGCCTGCTCGGCGGCGTGCTGCTGCTGCTCGCCGACGTCGTCGGCCGCATCGTGGTCCGCCCCGGCGAACTGCAGGTCGGTATCGTGCTCGCCCTGATCGGCGCACCCTTCTTCATCGCCCTGGTCCGCCGACGGAAGCTGGTGTCCCTGTGACCGATTCGATCACGCTGCCGGCCCCGTCCCGGCGCACCCGCCGACCGGTGCAGATCTCCACCGCGATCCCGTCCCGACCGGCCCTGCGGATCGGACGCGTGTCGCTGGTGTGGCGCGGCCGGCACGTCGCGGTGTGCGGTCTGCTCGCCGCCGCCGCGTTTCTGCTGCTGTGTGTGAGTCTCGGCCGCGGCGACTACCCGCTGTCGGTGCCGCAGGTGCTCGAGGTTCTCGTCGGCGGCGGCGAACGCCTCGACCGGTTCATCGTCCTGGACCTGCGCCTGCCCCGAAGCGTCGGTGCCCTCGTGGTCGGCGCCGCCCTCGCGGTGGCCGGCGCGATCACCCAGTCGCTGTCGCGCAACCCGCTGGCCAGCCCCGACATCCTCGGCATCACCGCCGGGGCCGGCGCCGCGGCCGTCGCCCTGATCGTGGTGACCAGCGGTGGATCGATCGTCGGGTTCCTCGCCGGCCTCGGCCTGCCCCTGGCCGCGCTCACCGGCGGCCTGCTCACCGCCTTCGTCATCTACCTGCTGGCCTGGCGCAACGGCGTCGAGGGATTCCGACTGGTCCTCATCGGCATCGGAGCCAACGCCATGCTCATCGCCCTGACCAACTGGATGCTCGTCTCCGCCGACATCAACGACGTCGCCCGCGCCCAGGTGTGGCTCACCGGATCCCTCAACGGCGCCGCCTGGAGCCAGGTGGCGCCGGCCGCGCTCGCCCTGGCCGTCATCGGCACCTGGCCCCTGATCGCCGGCACCACCGTCGGGGCCCTGCGCCTCGGCGACGACACTGCCCGCTCCCTCGGCATCCGGCTCCACACCCAGCAGGGTCTGCTGCTCGCCGCGGCGTGCGCCCTGGCCGGCATCGCCACCGCCGCCGCCGGACCCATCGGCTTCGTCGCCCTGGCCGCCCCCCAGCTCGCAGTGCGCCTGGTCCGCGCCGACGGCCCCCCGATCATTGCGTCCGCGCTCACCGGCGCGGTGCTCGTCGCCGGTTCCGACCTCATCGCCCGCACCGTCCTGCCGGTCGCCCTGCCCGTCGGACTGGTCACCTCCGCCCTCGGCGGACCATTCCTGCTCTACCTCCTCGTGCGCTCCAACCGGAAGGCCTCCATATGACCGGCATCACGATGTTCGACACGTCCGGCACCGGCACGGCCGGCATCGACGGGGCGGCGCCCGCCGAACCGCGACTGGTCGCCGAGCACCTGTCCCTCGGCTACGGCGACCGTCTCATCGTCGACGATCTCGACCTGACCGTCCCCACCGGCGTCGTCACCACCGTCATCGGACCCAACGGCTGCGGCAAGTCGACGCTGCTGCGCGCCCTGAGCCGGCTGCTGCGCCCGCGTGCCGGCAGCGTGCTGCTCGACGGCCACGCCATCGCCTCGATGCGCACCCGCGAGGTGGCGCGGATCCTCGGCATGCTGCCCCAGGCCCCCGTCGCCCCCGAAGGCCTGACCGTCGCCGACCTCGTCGCCCGCGGCCGGCATCCGCACCAGTCGTGGCTGCGCCAGTGGTCCTCCGACGACGAGGACGAGGTCTCCGCCGCCCTCGCACGCACCGGCATCACCGACCTCGCCGACCGTCCCGTCGACGAACTGTCCGGCGGTCAGCGTCAGCGCGCCTGGATCTCGATGGCCCTCGCGCAGGGCACCGACATCCTGCTGCTGGACGAGCCGACCACCTACCTCGACCTCGCCCACTCGGTGGAAGTCCTCGACCTCGTCGATCGGCTGCACAGCGAGTTGGGCCGCACCGTGGTGATGGTGCTGCACGACCTGAATCTCGCGGTGCGCTACAGCGACCACCTCGTCGTGATGAAAGCCGGCCGGATCGTCGCCGCCGGTGTCCCCGCCGAGGTGATCTCCGTCGAGCTGCTGCGCGAGGTGTTCGGACTCGACGCCGCCGTCATCGACGACCCGGTGTCCGGGCGTCCCCTGATCGTCCCGATCGGCGCGCGGCACGTCTACGGCACCGTCGGCGGTGCCGACAGTCCGGATGCTGTCGGGGACCCCCACGACACGCGGGGCGACCAGGCCGAAAGACCCTACGACCAGGGGTAGTACGCATGCGCGTCGGAGAGTCCGTAGAATCGTCGCATGGCAGCACTCGGCGAACTCGAGCGAGCAGTGATGGAGCACCTCTGGGCCTCCACCGAACCCCAGACGGTGCGGCAGGTCCACGAGGCCCTGTCCACCCGACGATCCCTCGCATACACCACGGTCATGACCGTCCTGCAGCGTCTCGCGAAGAAGAATCTGGTCATCCAGCAGCGCGACGACCGTGCCCACCGCTACCTGCCGGTGCACGGTCGGGACGAGCTCGTCGCCGGCCTGATGGTCGACGCCCTCGACCAGGCCGACCGCCGTGGCCGCACCGCTGCACTCGTCCACTTCGTCGGACGCGTCGGCGCCGACGAAGCCGCAGCGCTCCGCGAAGCCCTGGCGGCCCTCGACGCCAAGGAAACCGCCACCGGCGTGGCCGAGCAACACACCGGTCGCGCGAGCTGACACACTCGATGCCATGAACGCGACCACCCCGCTGGTCTTCGGCATCCTCGCGCTGCTGCTCGCCGGCCCCGTCCCGGCGCTGCTGAGCAGGGCGACCTGGCCGGACCGCACGCCCCGCGCCGCCCTGGTGCTGTGGCAGGCGGTCGCGCTCGCCGCGGTGCTGTCCGCGTTCAGTTCCGGTCTCGCCATCGCGGCATTGCTGCTGGTTCCCGGCCAGGACGGTCGTCCCACCACCGAACCGCTGCGCGAAATCGACGCCCTCGGCCTGCCGCTGTGGCTGACCTACGTCGCCGTGTTCGCCGCGACCCTGCTGATCGGGGCACGGCTGATCTATTCGACCCTGCGCGTGGCGGTCCGCACCCGCCGCCGCCGGTCCCGGCACCGCATGCTCGTCGACCTGCTCGACCGGCGTGAGAGCGGCGCCGCGATCCGCCAGCTCCCGCACGTGCGCATCCTCGACAGCGCCGACCCCATCGCCTACTGCCTGCCCGGCCTGCGGCACCGCGTGGTGCTCAGCGAAGGCACCCTCGACCACCTCGACGACACCGAACTGCGCGCGGTGCTCAGCCACGAACACTCCCACCTGCGGGCCCGGCACGATCTCGTCCTCGAAGCATTCACCGCGGTGTACGAGGCGTTCCCTCGGTGGGTGCGCTCCGGTTCGGCACTCGGCTCGGTGCAACTGCTCATCGAGATGCTCGCCGACGACTCGGCGGTCCGGGCCACCGGGCCCGGACCGCTGGCCCGCGCCCTCGTCACCTGCGCCGAATCGCGCACCCCTACCGGGGCAATGGCCGTCGGGGGACCGTCGACGCTGCTGCGCGTCCAGCGACTGGCCGGCCCCGGCGCCGACACCCGCACCGCCGCGGTCGCCTACACCGCCGCGGCCGCGATCCTCGTGGTTCCGACCCTCGCGGTCGCGGTGCCCTGGCTCGTCGAAGTGGACCGCCTCCTGCGCTCCTGGTGACGCACGTCACGTTCCAAAACCCGCGGCGCCGATCTCCACACCACCCGACGAGAGGGGAAGCTGTACCCATGACCGTCGAAGACTCCGCAACCCCCGCAACGCCCCGTGCCCAGATCGGTGTCACCGGCCTGGCCGTCATGGGATCGAACATCGCCCGCAACTTCGCCCGCAACGGCTACACCGTCGCCCTGCACAACCGCAGCGTCGCCAAGACCGACGCGCTGCTCGCCGAGCACGGCGGCGACGGCGACTTCGTGCGCACCGAAACGGTCGAGGAGTTCGTCGCAGCGCTGGAGAAGCCCCGACGCGTCCTGATCATGGTCAAGGCCGGCGACGCCACCGACGCGGTCATCGGCGAACTCGCCGACGCCATGGAGCCCGGCGACATCATCATCGACGGCGGCAACGCCCTCTACACCGACACCATCCGCCGCGAAGCCGAGCTGCGCGCCCGCGGCCTGCACTTCGTCGGCGCCGGCATCTCCGGCGGCGAGGAAGGCGCCCTCAACGGCCCGTCGATCATGCCCGGCGGCCCCGCCGAATCCTACGAGGCGCTCGGGCCGCTGCTCGAGAAGGTCGCCGCCCAGGTCGACGGCACCCCCTGCTGCACCCACATCGGCCCCGACGGTGCCGGGCACTTCGTCAAAATGGTGCACAACGGCATCGAATACGCCGACATGCAGCTCATCGGCGAGGCCTACCACCTGCTGCGCGACGCGCTCGGATTCGACGCCGGCCGCATCGCCGACGTGTTCTCCGAATGGAACGCCGGCACCCTCGAGTCGTACCTCATCGAGATCACCGCCGACGTGCTCCGCCAGACCGACGCCGCCACCGGCAAACCCCTCGTCGACGTCATCGTCGACGCCGCCGAGCAGAAGGGCACCGGCCGCTGGACCGTCAAGTCCGCGCTCGATCTCGGAGTGCCCGTCACCGGCATCGCCGAGGCCGTCTTCGCGCGCGCCCTGTCCGGCTCCCGCGACCAGCGGGCCGCGGCCCGCGGGCTGGCCTCCGGCACCCTCGGCGCCGCCCCCACCGACGCCGCCCAGTTCACCGAGGACATCCGCGCCGCCCTGTACGCCTCGAAGATCGTCGCCTACGCGCAGGGCTTCGACCAGATCGCCGCCGGCAGCACCGAATACGGCTGGAACGTCGACCGCGCCGCCCTCGCCACCATCTGGCGCGGCGGCTGCATCATCCGCGCCCAGTTCCTCAACCGCATCAAGGAGGCGTACGACGCCGACCCCGCCCTGCCCAGCCTGATCCTGGCACCGTACTTCCGGCAGGCCATCGAAGCGGGCATCGACAGCTGGCGCCGCGTCGTGATCACCGCCACCGCCCTCGGCATCCCGGTCCCGGCGTTCGCCTCGTCCCTGTCCTACTACGACGGGCTGCGCGCCGAACGCCTGCCCGCCGCCCTCACCCAGGGCCAGCGCGACTTCTTCGGTGCCCACACCTACGAGCGCACCGACCGGCCCGGCAAGTTCCACACCCTGTGGAGTGGCGACCGCAGCGAAGTCGACGCCTGACCCGCACCCGCACATGACCGGCACCGCGGCAGCATCGGCGGCGTGCGCGCTCGCCGCCGCCGTGCTGTTCGCGGCCGCCAGCGTCGCCCAGCAACGCTCGGCAGCGGCCGTCCCCGGCGGCCGGTCGCTGCTCGGCGCCCTCATCCGCAGCCCCCGGTGGTGGGCGGGCATCGTCGGGGACGGCGGCGGCTACCTCCTGCAAGTCGCGGCGCTCGCGCTCGGCGCGATCCTGATCGTGCAACCGCTGCTCGTGACCTCGCTGCTGTTCGCGCTGCCCCTGTCCGCGGTCGTCACCGGCCGCCGCATCGACCGCACCACATGGGTGCTCGCCAGCGCCCTGTGCGTGTCCCTGGCGGTGTTCCTCGTCGTCGGCAACCCCACCGAAGGACAGATCGACGCGGCCGCCCGGCACTGGGCGCTGCCGCTCGCGACGGTCCTGGCGGTCGTCGCCGCGGCCGCCACCGCCGCCCTGTTCCCCCTCGGACCGCACACCCGGGCCCTGCTGCTGGGCACCGCCGGCGGCCTGCTCTTCGGCGTCGCCGTCGTCTTCACCAAGCACGTCACCGACCTGTTCGAACACGGCCCGGGTGCCGTCCTCGGCTCCTGGCAGACCTGGGCCCTGATCGCCGCCGGCCTCACCGGCGGCTACCTGCAGCAACTCGCCTTCCAGGCCGGGGCGCTCGGTGCGTCCCTGCCGGCCCTGACCATCGGCGAACCCCTCGCCGCGGTGTTCCTCGGCATGACGGTTCTCGGTGAACGGCTGCGCGTCGACGGAGCCGCCCTCGCCGCGGTCGCGGCCGCCGTCGTCGTCATGCTCGCCACCACCATCGCCCTGTCCCGCGACCAGGCCCACCTCACCCCCGACGGCACCGGGTCCGGCGACGCCGACCCGCACGGCGCGACCGACCCGGACATCGCCCAGTAGAATGGTTCCCCATCCGACCACGCTCGGCGCGCGGCGACGTCGCCGCCGAGCCCGACGAGAGGAACCAGGTGCCCACGGCACCCACTATCCCCAGCACGGCACTATCCCCGGCCGCGATGGCCGACGCGGACTCCGACTCCGCCGGTTCGGAGGGCTCCTCTAGCGAGCCGGGTGACAGACCCGGCGGAACCGAAACCCGGCAGGGGCACGGCTGATGTCCGTTCTGCTGTCACTCCTGGCCCTGGTCGGCTTCGTTGCGCTGACCGCCGGCACGGCCCTGTTCGTGGCCGCCGAATTCTCCCTGACCGCGCTCGAACGCAGCACAGTCGACGCCCATGCCCGTGACGGCGACCGTCGCGCCCGTCAGGTCCAGCACGCACACCGCACCCTGTCGTTCCAGCTGTCGGGGGCCCAGCTGGGCATCACCATCACCACCCTGATCACCGGCTACCTCGCCGAACCGGTCCTGGCCCGGTTCCTGACCCCGCTGCTGCGTGCCGTCGGCGTCGGCGAATCCGCCGCTGCCGGCATCTCCCTGGCCCTCGCCCTGATCATCGCCACCTCGTTCTCGATGATCTTCGGGGAACTGGTCCCGAAGAACCTGGCCATCGCCCACCCCCTCGGCACCGCCCGCGCCACCGCGGGACTGCAGGTGGCGTTCTCCCTGGCGTTCAAATGGGCCATCCGCGGCCTGAACGGATCCGCGAACTGGGTCGTGCGCCGACTCGGCATCGAACCCGCCGAGGAACTGCGCTCGGCGCGGTCCCCGCAGGAGCTGGGTTCCCTGGTCCGGGCCTCCGCGGAGAGCGGCGTCCTCGACGAACGCACCGCGCTGCTCGTCGACCGCTCCCTGCGCTTCGGCGATCGCACCGCCGAAGACCTGATGACCCCGCGGGTCACCATCGAATGCCTCGACCAGCACGACACCGTCCTGGACCTGATCGACGTGTCCGATCGCACCGGCTATTCGCGATTCCCGGTGATCGACGGCGACCTCGACGCCACCATCGGCGTCGTGCACGTCAAGCACGCCTTCACCGTCCCCGGCCCCCGCCGCGCCCACACCCCGCTGCGCACCCTGGCCCGCCAGGTACCGGTCGTCCCGTCCACCCTCGACGGCGACGAGGTGATGGAACGCGTCCGCGCCGACGGCATGCAGGTCGCGCTCGTCGTCGACGAGTACGGCGGCACCGCAGGCATCATCACCATGGAGGACCTCATCGAGGAGATCGTCGGCGACGTCCGCGACGAACACGACGAACCGGAACCCGACGCCCGGCAACTCGACGACGGCTGGTCCTGTTCCGGGCTGCTGCGCATCGACGAGATCGCCGGCGTCACCGGCTACCGGGCACCCGACGGTGACTACGAAACCGTCGGCGGCCTGATCCTCACCGAACTGGGCCGCATCCCCGACACCGGCGACGAGATGCTGCTCCCGGCTCGCCCCGGCACCGAAACGGAACGCTGGCTGGCACGAGTCCTCGTGATGGACGGACACCGCATCGACCGGGTCCTGCTCACCCCGGTCCCCCCGGACAGCGCAGAACCCGACACCGCAGAACCCGACACCGCCGACGCCCCTGCGGACGAGACCGGCACGGACGAGCACAGAATCGGAGACGAGCGATGAACGACCTGCTCGGCGTCCTGCTCACCGTGCTGCTCCTCGCCGGCAACGCCTTCTTCGTCGGCGCCGAGTTCGCGCTCATCACCGCCCGCCGCGACCGGCTCGAAGCGCTGGTCACGCAGGGTAAGAAACGCGCCCAAACCGTGATCGACGCCGGGGAACACCTGTCGTTGATGCTCGCCGGATCCCAGCTCGGCATCACGATCTGCTCGATCCTGCTCGGCCGCGTCGGTGAACCCGCGATCGCTCACCTCATCGAGGCGCCGCTCCACGCGGCGGGGCTGCCGGACTCGCTGCTGCATCCCATCGCGTTCACCATCGCGCTCGCGCTCGTGGTGATCCTGCACATCCTGCTCGGCGAGATGGTGCCCAAGAACATCGCGATCGCCGGACCGGAACGCACCGCGATGCTGCTCGTCCCCGTGCACCTGCTGTTCATGCGTGTAGCCAAACCGCTCATCGCGTTCTACAACCTGTGCGCCAACCGGACCCTGCGCCTGATGCGGGTGGAACCGAAGGACGAGCTCGAGGTCACCGTCACCGCGATCGAACTGTCGGAAATGATCGGCGAGTCCCGCTCCGAGGGCCTGCTCGACGCGGAGGAACACCGCCGCCTCATCCAGGCCCTGGAAACCAGCGGCCGCACCGTCACCGAGGTGATGATCCCCCTCGACCGGGTCCGGACCGTGCCGGTCACCACCCGCGGCACGACCCTCGGCGCCGTCGAACAGGCCGTCATCGACACCGGCTACTCCCGCTACCCGACCCTCGACGCGGCCGGGACGGTCACCGGCTACCTCCACATCAAGGACGTCCTGGACCTGGTGCGCGACGAGAACGCCGGACCCGACACCGTCATCCCCACCGAAGAGGTGCGGGTCCTTCCCCGGGTCGCGCTCACCAGCGGACTCGACGACGCCCTCGCGCTGCTGCGGCGCACCAGCTCCCATCTGGGCGGTGTCGTCGGGACCGACGGCACGGTGATCGGCATCGTGGCCCTCGAGGACCTCGTCGAGGAGTTCGTCGGGACCGTGCGCGACGCCACCCACCGCATCGCCGACCCGGCCCCGGGCCACCCCCGCACCCCGTGAGCCGCCCCCGATGAGCACCGATACCGCCGTGGACACCGGCACCCACGCAACGACGGTTCCGGCCGAATCGGACTGGACCGACCGCCGCGACCGGCATCGCACCGCGGTCGACGAGTTGCTCGCCGGGCACCTGCGCCGGCGCGCGGCGCGGCAGCCGCATCCCGTGCACGACTTCCTGTTCACCTACTACAACCACCGGCCCAACCAGCTGCGGCGCTGGCATCCCGGATTCGGGGTGGTCCTGGTGGGCGACGACACCCGCGACTATCGCGACCACCCCGCCTACACACGAGTCGTCGTGGACGGGAAGCCCGGTGTCACGGTGTCCCGGCGCGCGGCGCTCGACCGGCTCGGCACGGTCGAGTTCGTGCGGGATCTGCTCGCGGCAACTGCTTCCCGGCCGCCGCAGCTGGGCTGCTTCGGGCTGCACGAGTGGGCCATGGTGTACCGCACGGACGACGACGGGGTGCGGCACAACGCGGTACCGCTGAGGCTCGGGCACGCCGGCACCGACGCCGTGCTGGAATCATTGCAGTTGCGCTGCAGTCATTACGATGCGTTCCGGTTCTTCACTCCCGACGCGACACCCCGCAACAGCGACATCCTCACCCGGCAGACCCAGATCGCGCGAGAACAACCCGGCTGCCTGCACGCCGGCATGGACCTCTACAAATGGTGCTACAAACTGTCCCCGCTCATCGATTCGGACCTGCTGCTGGAGTGCTTTCGGCACGCCCGGGCGGCACGTGAGCTGGACATGAGGGCCAGCCCGTATGATCTGAGCGATTACGGCTACTCGCCCATCACGATCGAGACTGCCGCCGGGCGCGCACAGTACGTCCGCGAGCAGTCGGCGCTCACCACTCGCGCCGCGGCCCTGCGTCAGGAGCTGCTGAATCGATGCACCGCCCTGGCGGCGTGTCTCACCGACACGCGCAGAACTACCGGCGGGTAACATGTTTGGTGTTTTCGTGCGGCCCCGGTCGGCCCGACCGAACCGGGTGCACAGCTACCGGAAAGAGTGAGGCAATGACAGAACGCGTTCAGGTGGGCGGACTCCAGGTCGCCAAGGTGCTCTACGACTTCGTCAACAACGAGGCCATCCCCGGCTCCGGGGTGGACGCGGACGCATTCTGGGCCGGCGCCGACAAGGTGGTCCACGACCTCGCTCCCCGCAACCGCGAACTGCTCGCCATCCGCGACGAGCTCCAGCACAAGATCGACACCTGGCACCGTGACCGCGCCGGACAACCCCACGACGCCGCCGCCTACAAGGCGTTCCTGCAGGAAATCGGCTACCTCGTGCCGGTGCCCGCGCCGTTCGAGGTGACCACCGCCAACATCGACGCCGAGATCGCCACCACCGCCGGACCGCAGCTGGTCGTGCCGGTCCTCAACGCCCGCTTCGCGCTCAACGCCGCCAACGCCCGCTGGGGCTCGCTGTACGACGCGCTGTACGGAACCGACGCCATCTCCGAGGAAGACGGCGCCGAGAAGGGCACCGGCTACAACAAGGTGCGCGGCGACAAGGTCATCGCGTGGGCCCGCGACTTCCTCGACAAGGCCGCACCGCTGGCGACCGGCTCCCACACCGGCACCACCGGCTACCGCATCGAGGACGGTGAACTGAAGGTCACGCTCGCCGACGGCACCGTCACCACCCTCGCCCAGCCCGAGAAGCTCGTCGGATACCTCGGCGACACGAACGCCCCCACCTCGATCCTGCTGCGCAACAACGGCCTGCACATCGATATCCAGATCGACCCGCAGTCCCCGATCGGCAGCACCGACACCGCCGGCATCAAGGACCTCGTTCTCGAATCGGCCGTCACCACGATCATGGACTTCGAGGACTCCGTCGCCGCCGTCGACGCCGACGACAAGGTCGTCGGCTACCGCAACTGGCTCGGCCTCAACCGCGGCGACCTGTCCGAATCGTTCCGCAAGGGCGACAAGACCCTCACCCGCACCCTCAACGGCAACCGCGTCTACACCGCGATCGACGGCAGCGACCTCGAGCTGCACGGCCGCTCCCTGCTGTTCGTCCGCAACGTCGGTCATCTCATGACCAACCCCGCCGTCCTCGACAGCGAAGGCAACGAGGTCCCCGAGGGCATCCTCGACGCCCTCGTCACCAGCCTGTGCGCCATCCACGGCCTCCACACCGACGAGGCGCACGGCCCGCTCGGCAACAGCCGCACCGGCTCGATCTACATCGTCAAGCCCAAGCAGCACGGCCCCGACGAATCGGCCTTCACCACCGAACTGTTCGGCCGCGTCGAAGACGTCCTCGGCCTGCCCCGCAACACCCTCAAGGTCGGCATCATGGATGAGGAGCGACGCACCACCGTCAACCTCGCCGCCGCCATCCAGGCCGCATCCGAGCGCGTCGCATTCATCAACACCGGCTTCCTCGACCGCACCGGCGACGAAATCCACACCTCCATGGAGGCCGGAGCCGTGGTCCGCAAGGCCGCCATGAAGCAGCAGAAGTGGATCCTCGCGTACGAGGACTGGAACGTCGACACCGGACTGGCGCTCGGTCTGCAGGGCAAGGCCCAGATCGGCAAGGGCATGTGGGCCATGACCGACCTCATGCACGACATGCTCGTGCAGAAGATCGGCCAGCCCAAGGCCGGCGCCAACACCGCCTGGGTGCCCTCACCCACCGGTGCGACCCTACACGCCACCCACTACCACGAGGTCGACGTCTTCGCCGTCCAGGACGAGCTGAAGGGCAAGACCCGCGCCACCGTCGACGACATCCTCACCATCCCGCTCGCCGACAACACCGACTGGTCCGACGCCGAGAAGCGCGAAGAACTCGACAACAACTGCCAGTCCATCCTCGGCTACGTGGTGCGCTGGATCGACGCGGGCGTCGGCTGCTCCAAGGTGCCCGACATCCACGACGTCGCACTCATGGAGGACCGCGCCACCCTGCGCATCTCCAGCCAGCTCCTCGCCAACTGGATCCGCCACGACATCGTCACCGAAGCCGACGTCGTCGCCGCCCTCGAGCGAATGGCCCCCGTCGTCGACCGCCAGAACGAAGGCGACGCCGGCTACCGTCCCCTGGCCCCGAACTTCAGCGACAACATCGCCTTCCGGGCCGCCAAGGAACTGATCCTCGAAGGCGCCAAGCAGCCCAGCGGCTACACCGAGCCGATCCTGCACCGCGCCCGCCGCGAATACAAGGCCGCCAACGCCTGATCCACACAGCGCGAACGCGGGGCCCCGTCCGACCCGGACCGGGGCCCCGCCTCATTTTCCGTACACTGCGGGAGCCGGAAAAGGGAAGAAACGAGGCGGACGAACACGTGAGTCGACATCGCGGCGCCGGCGGCGTCAGAGGCATCAGCAAAGGCCCCATCATCGCCGTCGTCACCCTCGTGCTGCTCGTCCTCGCCACCATCGGCTGGTTCCGCCTCCGCGACCACATCGACAACCAAGGCATCCAGGCCGCCCAGACCTGCGTCGAGGGCGACGCCGTCCTCGAGATCAGCGCCGACCCCACAATCGCCCCCACCCTCACCACCCTGGCCGCACAGTGGACCGCCGACACGCCCCGCGTCATCCGCGACCACTGCCTCACCGCCCACGTGACCGCCACCGCCGGCACCCCCGCCGCCGCGGCCCTCGCCGACGCCGCCTGGAACCCCGCCCTCGGCCCCGAACCCGCACTGTGGGTACCCCTCGACACCCGCGCCACCACCCGCGCCGAACCAGCCGTCGACGGACAACCCAAATCCCTCGCGACCTCCCCCCTCGTCCTCGCCGTCCCCCCGGAACTCGCCCACGCGCTGACCAGCGCCGGAACCGACTGGTCCCAACTGCCCGCACTGCAAACCCGACGCGACGCACTGGACGCGCTCGGACTCCCCGGATGGGGCACCCTGCGCCTCGCCCTCCCCACCGGCGCCGGCACCGATGCCACCACCGCCGCGGTCGAGGCCGTCGCCGCCGCCGTGACCACCACCGGCACCGGCCCCCTCACCGTCGACCGCGCCGAATCCCAACCCGCCGTCGCCGCCGTCACCGCACTCGCGCTCGGCGCCAACACGATCGGCGCGGCCGCCGGCCCCACCACCGCCGACGCCCTGATCGCCGTCGCAAGTGCACCCACCGCCACCGGCGAGGTACACGCCGTGCCCATCGTCGAACAGAGCCTGTACACAGCGCTGAAGAACCACACCGTCGCCGGCATCACCACCTACCGGCCCCCCGGACCCGCCCCCCACGCCGACTACCCCGCCGCCATCGTCGACGCCCCGTGGGTCGACGAGACCCTCGCCCGCGCTGCCGCCGAGTTCGTCGACTACGTCCGGCAACCCGAACAGGCACGTGCCCTCGCCGACGCCGGATTCCGCGTCGACGGACAACCCACACCCGCCGGGGCACCACTGCCGTTCGAACCGACCGCCCCCGCACTGGCCGCCCCCGATCCTGCCACCGTCGACGCCCTGCTCTACACCCGGCTCAATCCGGTCCCCGCCCGCTCCACCACCGTCCTGATCGACACCAGCGCGTCGACGCGATCGGACTCCTCGACCACCGTCACCACCACGCTCGCCGCGATCCTCGACCGCTCACCCGACCACTCGGCCATCGGACTCCGGACCACCACCGACCCCGCCGCGGTCGCGCTCGGCGCCCTCACCGCGGAACAGCGCGCGGCACTGAGCCAAGCCCTGGCAGCCCGCGGGACCGGAAACACGAACACCACCTTCGACGCGATCGCGGAGGCCTACCGCGACACCGCCGACGGCTACACGGCCGACCGGCCCAACTCGCTGCTCATCATCACCACCGGCATCGACGACGACGCCACCGCACGCGAGGAACTCCTCGACCTCATCGCCGAGACACACGGCCGCGGCCGGGACATCCGCATCGACGTCGTGATGCTCGACGCCCCCGCAACGACAACCACAACGCCCACCACCGCAACCGACGGCGGCGACCTCGAAACCCTCGTCGCCGACACCGGCGGCACCTTCACCACGATCGATCCGGACGACGGCACCACACTGTCCGACACACTCCGAAAGCTGATGTTCTGACACCGTGATCCGACTCCTTGTCATAGGCACGTTCTTCGCCCTCCTCACCTTCTGGCTGCACCGGCGCTACGTCCGCGCCCCGGAACTGCGCGGCGCCGCAGCGGTCGCGGCGACCACCGTCCTCGTTGCCGGAGCGGTCCTCGCGCTCGCCGCCTCCCTCGTCGGCACCACCGTCGACCCCGCCTGGGCACGACCCGTCGGCTATCTCGGCTGGACCTGGCTCGCCGTTGTGCTGTACCTGGCGATCGGTGCCTCCGTAATCGGCCTGACCCGCCTCGCGAACCGCCTGTCCTGGTCCCTGCGACGCACCGAACGACCCCCCGCCCCGTCGCGTCGCCGCGCCCTGCGCATCGCCACCGGCGCCGTCGCCGTCACCGCGGTCACCGCCGTCGGATACGGGACCGTCGAAGCATCGAACCCTCGCGTCGCGCATGTCCAGGTGCCGCTCCAGCGACTACCCGCCGGATTCGACGGACTGCGCGTCGCCCTGATCACCGACCTGCACGTCGGCCCGGCGCGCGGCGCAGACTTCACCCGCAGGGTCGTCGACCTCGCCGCCGCCGAAAACCCCGACCTGATCGTGCTCGGCGGCGACCTCAGTGACGGCACCATCGCTCACGTCGCCCCCGACATCGAACCCCTCCGGGACCTGAACGCACCGCTCGGAGTGTTCGGGGTCAGCGGAAACCACGAGTACTACTCCGACGACGCCCTGGCCTGGCTCGACCACTGGGAAACCCTCGGCGTGCGGACCCTGCGGAACGAGCACGTGACGCTCACCCGCGGCGCCGACAGCATCGACATCGCCGGCGTGTACGACTGGACCGCACCCGCCCCGCACGACGCGGACCTGGACGCGGCCCTCGACGGTCGCGACCCCGAGCGCTTCGTGCTGCTGGCGGCACACCAGCCTCGCCAA
This sequence comes from Rhodococcus zopfii NBRC 100606 = JCM 9919, assembly GCF_001895025.1. Lineage (GTDB taxonomy): Bacteria > Actinomycetota > Actinomycetes > Mycobacteriales > Mycobacteriaceae > Rhodococcus > Rhodococcus zopfii. The sequence goes on along the minus strand of NZ_BCXI01000001.1, from coordinate 54,071 downwards.
GTGCTCGAGGCTGCCGATCTCGGCGTGGACCTGCAGCTGTCCGGACACACCCACGGAGGCCAGATGTGGCCGCTCGGCGTCTTCGTGCCCCTGTCCAACCCGAGCGTCAGCGGCCTCGACCGGTTCGACGACACCACGCTCTACACCTCACTCGGCGTGGGAGCCTGGGGGCCACCGGTACGGATCGCGACACCGCCGGAAATCACGATCCTCGAACTCGTCAGCGCCAGCGCGTAGCGGTCACTCCCGCAGGTCACTGCCCGACATACGCCGCCAGATGCTCCCCCGTCACCGTCGGGCGCGCGGCGACCAGATCCGCCGGAGTGCCCTCGAAAACGATCCGGCCACCGTCGTGACCGGCACCGGGGCCGAGATCGATGATCCAATCCGCATGGGCCATGACCGCCTGGTGATGCTCGATGACGACCACCGACTTCCCGGAATCCACGAGCCGGTCCAGCAGCCCGAGCAGATTCTCCACGTCGGCCAGGTGCAGTCCCGTGGTCGGCTCGTCGAGGATGTACACGTCGCCCTTCTCACCCATGTGGGTGGCGAGCTTGAGCCGCTGTCGTTCACCACCGGACAGCGTCGTCAGCGGCTGTCCGATCTTGATGTAGCCGAGGCCGACGTCCGCGAGCCGGGCCAGAATCTTGTGGGCCGCGGGCAGCTTCGCCTCCGCAGTGGCATTTCCCCGGTCGCCGTGCTGCTTCCCGCCGCCGAAAAACTCCTCGGCCTGCGCGACCGACATCATCAGCACCTCACTGATGTTCTTGCCGCCGAGGGTGTAGTCGAGCACCTCCGCCTGGAATCGCTTGCCCTCACACACCTCGCACGGTGCGGACACCCCACCCATCATCGCCAGATCGGAGTACACCACCCCGGCGCCGTTGCAGTTTGGGCACGCACCCTCGGAATTGGCGCTGAACAGACCCGGCTTCACCCCGTTCGCCTTCGCGAACGCCTTGCGGATCGGATCGAGCAGGCCCGTATATGTCGCGGGGTTGCTGCGTCGCGAACCCTTGATCGCACCCTGATCGATCGACACCACGCCGTCACGCTTCGCCACCGACCCCGAGATCAGCGAACTCTTACCCGATCCGGCCACCCCGGTCACCACCACCAGAACACCGAGCGGGATGTCCACATCCACGTTCTGCAGATTGTGGGTGTCGGCTCCGCGAACCTCGAGGCTTCCCGTCGCGGTCCGCACCGACGCCTTCACCGACGCCCGGTCGTCGAGATGCCTGCCGGTCAGCGTGTCACTCGACCGCAAACCGGCCACGGTGCCTTCGAACACGACCTGGCCGCCTTCGGTCCCGGCGCGCGGCCCCAGGTCGACGACGTGGTCGGCGATCGCGATCACCTCCGGCTTGTGTTCGACGACGAGCACGGTGTTGCCCTTGTCCCGCAATGCGAGCAGCAGATCGTTCATCCGCTGCACATCGTGCGGGTGCAGACCGATGGTCGGCTCGTCGAAGACGTAGGTGACGTCGGTGAGCGAGGACCCGAGGTGCCGAATCAGCTTGGTGCGCTGTGCTTCACCGCCGGAAAGGGTACCTGCGGGACGGTCGAGGCTCAGGTAGCCGAGTCCGATCTCCACGAACGAGTCCAGCGTCTCGCCCAGCGACTTCAGCAGCGGCGCCGCCGAGGGTTCGGCCAGTCCCCGTACCCACTCGGCCAGATCACTGATCTGCATCGCACACACATCGGCGATGCTCTTTCCGTCGATCTTCGACGACCGCGCCTCCGCACTCAACCGCGTCCCCTCGCAATCGGGACAGGTCTGGAACGTGATCGCCCGGTCCACGAACGCCCGGATGTGCGGCTGCATCGCCTCCCGATCCTTGGACAGGAACGACTTCTGGATCTTCGGGATCAGCCCCTCGTACGTGACGTTGACGCCGTCGACCTTGACCTTGGTCGGATCCTTGTAGAGCAGGTCGTTCAGCTGCCTCTTCGTGAACCTCGAGATCGGCTTGTCGGGATCGAAGAAGCCGCAGCCGCGGAAGATCCGCCCGTACCAGCCGTCCATGCTGTAGCCCGGGATGGTCAGCGCACCCTCGTTGAGCGACTTGCTGTCGTCGTACAGCGCGGTCAGGTCGAAGTCCGAAACCTTCCCCATACCCTCGCAGCGCGGGCACATGCCGCCGGTGACAGTGAAGCTGCGGCGCTCCTTGACGGTCCGTCCACCCTTCTCCACGGAGATCGCGCCGGCACCGCTGACCGATGCGACGTTGAACGAGAACGCCTGCTGCGAGCCGATGTGCGGCGTGCCCAGCCGGCTGAACAGGATGCGCAGCATCGCGTTGGCGTCGGTCGCGGTGCCCACCGTCGACCGGGGATTCGCGCCCATCCGCTCCTGGTCGACGATGATCGCGGTCGTCAGCCCTTCGAGTACGTCGACATCCGGGCGCGCGAGGGTGGGCATGAATCCCTGTACGAACGCGCTGTACGTCTCGTTGATCAGCCGCTGCGACTCGGCGGCGATCGTGCCGAACACCAGCGAGCTCTTCCCGGAACCGGATACCCCGGTGAACACGGTCAACCGCCGCTTGGGGATCTCGATACTGACGTTGTGGAGGTTGTTCTCGCGTGCGCCGTGTACGCGGATCAGATCGTGGCTGTCGGCGAGGGGAAGTTCGGACTGTACAACCCGCGTGGCCGTGCTCATCCCTGTCTCCGTTCCCTGAGTGTGTTCCGGCGCCCGATCCGGATTTCGTTCCGGATCGGCACGCCCGTCGTGTGCAGACAACGGTCACGCTAACCGCGACGGACCCGCCGGTGCTTCTCGATTTCTGATCGGCCGGGCAACCTGCTTTGCCAGACACGCCGGCATCCCCTCGGTCACTCCGGCACCGTGTCGCCGGTACACGCCGGGCGCGACGCCGACGAGCTCGGTGAAGCGCGTGCTGAACGTCCCCAGCGAGGAGCAGCCGACCGCGAAACACACGTCGGTGACACTCAGGTCGCCACGCCGCAACAGCGCCATGGCGCGTTCGATGCGCCTCGTCATCAGATAGGAGTACGGCGGCTCACCGTAGGCGCGCCGGAACTCACGGCTCAAATGCCCCGCAGACATGTTCACCCCGCGGGCCAGCGCCTCGACGTCGAGTGGTTGTGCGTAGTCACGGTCGATCCGGTCACGGACCCGGCGCAGCAAGGTCAGGTCACGAAGCTGCTGTTCGCCGGCGGATCTGTTGGCCACCTGCACGATCGTGCCACATGATCTTGCTGCGGATGCTCTCTCTTCAGGGTTGTTAGCGGGTGTCGGGAAAGTGAGTCGCGAGGTGAAGCTGGTGGTTTGTGAGGTTGTGCGAAATTCGGTTTTTCTTTTAGTTCCGTCTCATACAGATTATTTCACGAAGAAGCTCGGGCCGGCGGTCTCGACCGCCGGCCCGAACCGAACTCAGTCGCCGTACGCCTCGAGCGGCGGACACGAGCACACCAGGTTGCGGTCGCCGTGCGCCCCGTCGATGCGCCGGACAGCAGGCCACACCTTGGCCCTCCCCTTCCCCAGCGGGTACACCGCGATCTCACGCGAGTAGGGGTGGCCCCACTCCCCGACCAGGCATTCGGCCGTGTGCGGCGCGCCTCGCAACGGATTGTCCTCGACCGGCCACTCCCCTGCCCCGACGCGGTCGATCTCACTTCGGATCGCGATCATCGCGTCGATGAAGGCGTCGAGTTCGTCGAGGTCCTCGCTCTCGGTCGGCTCCACCATGAGCGTGCCCGCGACCGGGAAACTCATGGTCGGCGCGTGGAAGCCGTAGTCGGCGAGACGCTTCGCAACATCGTCGACGGTGACACCGGTGTCCTTGGTGATCCGACGCAGATCGAGGATGCACTCGTGCGCGACCATCCCGTTCTCCCCCGTGTACAGCACCGGGAAGTACTCGTCGAGACGACGCGCGATGTAGTTGGCGGACGCGATGGCGGTGAGCGACGCACGACGCAGACCTTGCGCACCCATCAGCTTGATGTACGACCAGGTGATCGGCAGGATCGACGCCGAACCGTACGGCGCGGCCGACACCGGCCCGACGCCACCGAGCTCGGGTGCCGCCGGGTGACCGGGCAGGTACGGCGCGAGGTGCTCGCGGACACCGATCGGCCCCACCCCCGGGCCGCCGCCACCGTGCGGAATACAGAACGTCTTGTGCAGGTTCAGGTGACTCACGTCACCACCGAACTTGCCCGGCCGGGCGAGGCCCACGAGCGCATTGAGGTTCGCCCCGTCGATGTAGACCTGGCCGCCGGCGTCGTGAACCGCGCCGCAGATCTCGGCGATCTCGTGCTCGTAGACCCCGTGCGTCGACGGATAGGTGATCATGATCGCGGCGAGACGCTCGGCGTGATCGGCGATCTTCGCGCGCAGATCGTCGAGATCGACGTCGCCGTTCGGACGGCACGCGACGACCTCCACCCGCATCCCGGCCATCACCGCAGAGGCCGCGTTGGTGCCGTGAGCGCTCGACGGGATGAGGCAGATGTCGCGGTGGTCGTCGCCGCGTTCGAGATGGAAGTGCCGGATCGCGAGCAGACCGGCGTATTCGCCCTGACTACCGGCATTGGGCTGGAGACTGACTCGGTCGTAGCCGGTGATCGCCGCGAGCCAGCCCTCGAGGTCCGCGATCAGCTGCCGGATACCGGCGGTCTGCGAGGCGGGCGCGAACGGGTGCAGGTGTGCGAACTCGGGCCAGGTGATCGGTTCCATCTCGACGGCAGCGTTGAGTTTCATTGTGCACGAGCCGAGCGGGATCATCGTCCGGTCGAGCGCCAGGTCCTTGTCGGAGAGCCGCCGCAGGTACCTCATCATCGCGGTCTCGGTGCGGTACTTCGTGAACGCCTCGTGCTGCAGGAACTCACTCGTGCGCGCAAGCGCCGCCGGGATCGCCGAGCCGTAACTCCCGGACAGCACCGTGTCCGGGGCTTCGAAGGCGTCGAGCACAGCGCCGATGTGCGCGACGGTGGTCGCTTCGTCGCACGAGATGCCGACGTGGTCGGCATCGACGAGCCGCAGGTTGATTCCCGCTGCCCGGGCATTTTCGACGATCTGCGTGGCGCGGCCGGGAACCCGGGCGAGGACCGTATCGAACAATTCGGCGTGCACGATCTCGACGCCGACAGCGCGCAGGTCCGCGGCGACGGTGTCGGCGTGCTTCGCGACCCGGCGTGCGATCGCGGTGAGGCCGTCGGCGCCGTGGTACGAGGCGTACATCGCGGCCAGGACCGCGAGCAGGACCTGGGCGGTGCAGATGTTGCTCGTCGCCTTCTCCCGCCGGATGTGTTGCTCGCGGGTCTGCAGCGCCAACCGGTAGGCGGGCTCGCCGTCGGCATCGACGGACAGGCCGACCAGGCGGCCCGGAAGGTTACGGGTGTGCGCCTCGTTCACGGCGAGGTAGCCGGCGTGCGGCCCGCCGAAGCCCATCGGCACACCGAAGCGCTGGGTGGTGCCGAAGCACGCGTCCGCGCCCTGCTCGCCGGGCGGGGTGATCAACGTCAGCGCGAGCAGGTCGGCGCCCACCGCGACGAGCGCGCCGCGGTCGTGTGCGGCGGCAATGATCGGGGCGGCGTCGAACACCCGGCCGGAGGCGCCCGGGATCTGGAGGATCACGCCAAAAAAGTCGTCGTCGGGCAATCCGTCGTCGACGAGGTTCGCGGTGACGATCTCGATGCCCAGCGGTTCGGCGCGGGTCGCGAGGACGGCCGCGGTCTGGGTGAACAGATCGGAATCCACGAGCACGCGGGGGCTCTTCGACTTGCGGTTGGCGCGGCGGAGCAGGGTCATCGCCTCGGCGGCGGCGGTGCCTTCGTCGAGCATCGACGAGTTCGCGATCTCCATGCCGGTGAGGTCGGAGACCATCGTCTGGAAGTTGAGCAGAGCTTCGAGCCGGCCCTGGCTGATCTCCGGCTGGTACGGGGTGTACGCGGTGTACCAGGCGGGGTTCTCGACGATGTTGCGCAGGAGTACCGGCGGAGTGAGCGTGCCGTAGTAGCCCTGGCCGATCATCGAGGTCGCCACGGTGTTCTGCGCTGCAAGTGCGGTCAGTGCGTCCAGCACCTCGTGTTCGGAGAGCGGAGCGTCCAGCACATCGAGACCGTCAGCGATCCCCCCGGCTTCCGGATCCAGGATCCCGGACGGCAGTGCCTTCTCCGCAAGATCTTCCAGGGCATCGACGCCGACGACGTCGAGAATGCGGCGGAGTGCCGACTGGTCGGGTCCGACGTGACGGTCGGCGAACGTGGAGGTGGCGGCATCTGTCATGTGCGATTCCCGGGTGATCGGAGGTCCACGTCCGCGCGCGGTCGCACGGCGTGCTTCCTCCCCCTCTGTCGCGAGCTCGACCGGCGAGCGCCTGAGAGATTCGGTGACCGGACAGCCCGGACACCTTTCCCCGTGGGCGGGTGGGTGCTCCCACCGCTTTCCAGAGGCGTCGGAGCCCGCACGGTCCTGGTACCTGAGAGATTGACGGGGAGGTGCTGCTCCTTCGGTGCCCGGATCGGATCCGGAACTCTCCCGTGCGACGGCGACGCACTGGCGATTCTAGTGCACGGCACCCACCACAGACGCGGCCACGGACAGCTTCACGGTGTGACGCACGTCCAAGGCCGCGTCACCTAGCCGATACGGCGATTGATGCGGTTTCGGCGGCGCGACGCCAGTTCGTCTTCCGGGCGCTGCTCGGCATCGCCACCGTCGGCGCGCTCGGCCGGGAAGTCCGCGATGCTGCCGGTCAACTCACGCATCGCACCGCTGACCGCGATACCGAACACGCCTTGGCCACCCTGCAGTAAATCGACAACTTCCTCGGGCGACGTGCATTCGTACACGGTGGTGCCGTCGGAGAACAGCGTGATCTTCGCCAGATCCCGTACGCCGCGCTCACGCAGATGATCGACCGCGACGCGGATGTTCTGGAGCGAGATGCCCGTGTCCAGCAATCGCTTGACGATCTTGAGGACGAGGATGTCCTTGAACGAGTACAGCCGCTGACTACCGGAGCCGGCCGCACCACGAATCGACGGCACAACCAGGTTCGTGCGCGCCCAGTAGTCGAGCTGGCGGTAACTGATTCCGGCGATCTGACATGCGATGGGGACGCGATAGCCGACCAATTCGTCGGGAACCGAATCGTCCGGGAACAGACCCGGCTGGATGTCGTCCGCGTCGTGCGTCGACGACATCGAGGTCGAGCGGTTCCCTTCGTCGATATCGACGTGCCCCTGTCCCTGCGGCCGATCTCGCACTGTGTGACTCCCTCTCGCGTGCCCATCCGTCGCCCGTAACAACAGACGGGCGGATTCCCCCCACCCATCCGATCGTCGCGTGCTAGTCAGGCCCGTCGAGCAGATCCGAACTGCGGATTTACTCAGCGTACGCTCCACATCGAGCGTTGGGCAGCAACACGCCGACCGGTCGCCAAACCTTCGAGTCGTACTCCGCGGCTCGAACCGCGTCGGTCCGAGGGCGGCAAAACAGCCGGTGACGTCCGGATTTCAGCCGTCCGTCGCCTTGAAGTCGTCGGGGGACACGGATTCGAGAAACTCTTTGAACTTCTCGACCTCGTCCTCCCGTTCATCGGGCATGACGAGACCGGCCTCCGCCAGCACCGGTTCCTCGACGAAGACCGGCACACCGATGCGCAACGCTACAGCCACCGCGTCCGATGGACGGCACGACACGCGCACGCCGCCCTCGAATACCAGATCGGCGTAGAACGTCCCCTCCTGCAGATCCACGATCCGGATCTCCTGCAGGGCATGACCGAACGCTTCCAGAAGATTCTTGATCAGATCGTGCGTCAGGGGACGTGCCGGTTCGACGCCCTGCTGCTCGAGCGCGATCGCGGTCGCCTCCATCTGACCGATCCAGATCGGCAGATACCTGTCGCCGTCGGCCTCACGCAACAGCAGGACCGGCTGGTTCTGCGGCTGTTCGACCCGAATGCCCACTATCCGCATCTCGCTCATGCCGGTGCCTCCATCCCGCCGCCGTCCGGGGATGAACCCCGCATGACAATCCTGCCTGAATTCTAGTTCGATCCGGCAGACCCGTCAGGTACCCCCGGCCGTCGGAGATCACGGCCGCCTCACCGCCGCCGAAATCGGCGGTTCGCTGTCACGTCTACAGGATCAGGCGAGTCGCCGTGGACGGCCCGGGTCAGCGGTCGAGCGCTCCGTGCACGGCCGCCTTGACCAAGCACGTATGCAGTGTCAGCGACAGCGCCGCCAGTTCACGGACCATTTCCTCGGCCCGGGCCCGGGCTCCCGCATCGCGGCCCTTCGCGACCGGTCCCGCGATCTGCGCGACCAGACTCGCCTCCCGGTCCGCCGCGAGCTTGAACGCCCGCAGGTGCCGCACCTCGAGCCCGAACTCCGACATGGCCTTCGCGGTGCGCGCGAGAAGTACCGCATCCCCATCGAAGAAACCGGCCGCACCCGGCACGATCAATCCGGCCCGGACCAGCTCGGTCAGGTAGGCGACGTCGATACCGGCGCTCTGGCACAGGTCGTCGCGGCTCATCCGGACCTCACGGTCGGTGCGCAGCACCTCGGGCGAGACCTCGCCCGGCGCCACGGCCAGCGGCCGTGGACGCTTCGGGCGGGAATCTCCTGCGCCCACCGTTGCGGCACCGCGGTCGATCGCCTCGAGCTGTTCCTTGATCACCTTCAGAGGCAGGTACTGATCCCGCTGCGCAGTCAACACATAGCGCAGGCGCTCGCAGTCCCCGATCGAGAAACGACGATATCCCGACGGCGTGCGTTCCGGGCTGATGAGCCCTTCGGCCTCGAGAAATCTGATCTTCGAGATCGTCACGTCCGGAAACTCCGGACGGAGTCGATCGAGAACCGATCCGATCGACATTCCGCCCGGTGCCGGTTGGCGGGCAGCAGCGGTCATCAGCTACCTGCGCCCTGGTTTCCCCGCGGACCGGTGAGGAACACCAACCGGAACTTTCCGATCTGGACTTCGTCGCCGTTCGCCAGAACCGCCGAATCGACAGGCTCGCGGTTGACGTACGTGCCGTTGAGGCTTCCCACGTCGACGACCTGGAACTCACCCTCGTCCTGGCGGAACTCGGCGTGCCGACGGCTGACGGTCACGTCGTCGAGGAAGATGTCGCTGTCGGGGTGCCGCCCCGCGGACGTCGTCGGCTGGTCCAGCAGGAAACGCGATCCAGCGTTGGGTCCACGCTTGACGACGAGCAATGCCGATCCGGCGGGCAACCCCTCGACACCGGAGACCGGTGCTTCCGAGGTCGCGGCCCCCGAGCCGGCGGTTTCCAGTTCACTCAGGAAGTCGGCGCGAAACACCGAAGTGGTTTCCGCAGGGCTTTCCTCGTATCCCGCGTTGCCGTTCTCGCTCACCGTTACTCCTTATCCGTTCGACCGATCGGGTAACTGCCCCGACCGGTCGTAGTTTCGTTCAGCCACGATCACTTTCGATACGGACCCGCGCCCCCGACAACGGCACACGCCTGCCACGACCGTACCCTGCGCAGGCTTCCCGGCGTAGGCGGACGCGGTTGTCGCGCACGGGAACCCTCAGTTCTCGATGAGGGCGCGGTAGCCGTCGGCGTCCAGGGTCTCGCCGAGCGCCGCATCCAGCTCACCCTCGCTACCGACCTCGACGTCGACGAGCCAGCCCCCGCCGTAGGGAGCCGAGTTCACCAGCTCCGGGTTCGCTTCCAGATCCGTGTTGACGGCAACCACTTTCGCGGTGAGCGGTGCATACACGTCCGAGACGCTCTTCGTCGATTCGACCTCGCCGAAGGATTCGCCGGCTGTCACCTCGGTCCCGTCCTCCGGCAACTGCACGAAGACCACGTCGCCGAGTTGCGACTGCGCGTATGCGGTGATGCCGATCCGCGCGGTGGTCGCGCTCGTCCGCTGCACCCATTCGTGCTCCGCCGTGTAACGCAAATCGGCGGGGGTTTCGAACTCACTCACGACAGGGTCCTTTCGGCGACGACATTCGTCACGAACGTCGGATTCAGTTACCGGGCTGAGAGTATTGGCGTGCTTCGATCTGCCGCAAGGCGGACACGTCGACCTGGGGTGACTGTTCGATCACCAATGTTCCTCCGGTCCGCGCGACGGTGTCCACAACTCCGCCGGGGATGTTCAGCGCCGCCGCAAGGGTGGGCCCGTCCCCGATGGCGGTGACCGTGTACGGGGCGACGAGCGGAACGTCGTCGACGACCACGGCACCCCCGGGTCCGGTCACCCACGAGTCCACACCGATGCGGACGGGCGGGGCACCGGCGCCCGCGATCTGGATGGCTTCCGCTCCGGCCGCGCGCAGTTCCTGGATCATGTCGAGGACCACATCGGACCCGACGCCGCGCACCGGGTCGGTCACGGTCAGCACGACGCCCGGGCCGGTGGCGGGCACCGTGCCGACCTGGATGGACAGGGCCGAGAGCCGCGCGCGGGCCTCGTCGAGCGCAGCCTCGGATCCGTTCTGTTCCAGGCTGGTCAGTGTCGATTCGAGCGCGGTGATCTCCTGACGCAGCGCGGCCTCGGTGCGGTTCAGGTTGTCGAGCAGCACGAGAAGGTCGGCCGGGCGTGCCGCGTCGAGCCCGTCACCGGATTCGGTGGTGCGGACCTGGGTGGCGATCGCGACGCCGAGCAGCACGATCAGTAGTCCGGCCAGCGCCGGGAAGAGCAGTCGGGGACGACGCGGCGGCGCTGATTCGGGTGTGTCGTGAAACTCGTGTCTTCCCTCGGGCATCGGTCACGCTCCGAACAGGCGTCGGCGCAGTGCGGACGCGTTGCCGAAGATTCGGATGCCGAGGACGACGATCACGGCCGTCGACAACTGGGTGCCGACGCCGAGCTGGTCGCCGAGCCAGACGATCAGCGCGGCGACGAGCACGTTGAACACGAAGGACACGACGAACGTCTGGGCGTCGAAGATGTCGTCGAGATACGCTCGGAGACCGCCGAACACGGTGTCCAGAGCGGCGACGACCGCGATAGGGAGGTAGGGCTGGATCACGTCGGGAACCTGTGGGCTGAAGATCACTCCCGCGGCGATCCCGATCGCGAGGGCCAGCACCGCGTAGAGCGCATGGCCGTGCCTGAGGCCGTTCCGTTTCAACGATCTCCCTCCAGTGCAGATTCGACGTCGCGCACCGCCGCGGCGGGCATGGTCACGTCGTCGGCTTCGGCGATGGTGAAACCTACCCCGTACAGCTGCTGGACACCGGACATCCGCAGGTACGCGTCGCTGACGACGAACGTGGTCTGCAGGCGGCTCGGTGATCCGATGGCGGATACGACGTACGGGGAGAACACCGGTCGGTTGTCGACGAGCATGGCGCCACCGGCCTGCCGGACGGTGACTCCGGGACCGATGCGTACGTCGTTGAGCGCGACGGCTTCGGCGCCGCCGGCCCACAGCGCGTTGATCACCGATTGCAGGTCGCGGTCGAGCAAGACGGCGGTGCGTGGGTTCCCGCGCTGCCCGGAGTCCGACAGATTCGGTTTCGCCGCCGGGTCGCTGAGTGTGACGGTTACGCCGGGACCGAGCACCTCGGTGGCTGCGGCGGCGTCCTCGGTCCGCCGGAGCACGTCGAGGATGCCGGTGCCGGCGGCGTTGTCCGCGAACAGTTCCTCGCGGCGCCGGTCGATCTCGGCAGTGAGGTCGTCGCGGGTCGCGGTGAGGGTGTCGGCGCGTTCGGACGCCGCGCGGACGCCGGCAAGGATCTCCGCCTGCACCCGGCCGGAGCCGGGCCCGCGATCGGTGGTCTCGGAGTAGGCGATGCCGATGGTGAGGCCGGTGAGGAGGGCGCCGACGGTGAGCCAGGCGAGTACGCCCTTGCGGGCGGGCCGGGTGTGTTTCGTGGTGCGGTCTTCGGCGGCCGCCGCATATCCGGGATCGAGGTGGTCCTCGAGGAGGGCAGTGAGCAGCGACGGTACCGGGTTGCGGCGGATCTGTTCCCAGTGCTGGTTCATCAGGGTTCCCGGTGTCCGCCGATCGGTGACGTCACCCGGGCGGTGGCGAGGGCGCGGTAGACGTAGAGCGCGCCGGTCCACACGTACAGTGCCGTTCCCCAGACGAGCGCGGCCCAGCCGAATGGCTCGGCGACGTCGGTGGTCGCGGGGACGGCGAGCGCCAGGAGCAGCAGCGGGAGCGCGCACATGAGCAGGAAGGTTGCGCCTTTGCCGAGGTAGAGCACTTCGGGCGGTGGCAGTCCGCGTCTGCGGTACACCGCCAGGGTCGGTGCCAGCACCAGTTCACGTCCGATGAGGATCGCGGCGATCCACCACGGCACGATGTCCCGGGCGACCAGGGCGACCAGAGTGGCCACGATGTAGAGGCGATCGACGAGCGGGTCGAGGATGGCACCGAGCCGGGAGCTCTGGTCGAGCAACCGGGCGAGTTTGCCGTCGGCCCAGTCGGTGACGGCGCCGACGACGAGGACGGCCAGGGCCCAGCCGTCGGCGTGCCGGACGAGCATCAGCCACAGGAAGAGCGGGATTCCGAGGAGGCGGACGAAGCTGAGCAGGTTGGGGACGGTGAGGATGCGATCGGACGCGACCGGCGCGGTGCCGGCGGTCCTCGTCGCGTCGTTCATCGTCGAACCTGCCTCGTGTGGGGTGATGGTCGGGTTCCGACAGCCTTCCATATTCGCGTATCGGGTCCCGTCCGACGGGTCAGCGCCATGCGAAGACGGGTTGTTCCAGATCGTCGATGCGGGTGTGCCGGCCGTGCAGCGCAACCTCGCGGAACTGGAAGACGACAGCGGCGGTGGGTGCGTGGATGAGGTGGCCGCGGAACGGCCATTGGATGACGGGCTTGTCGGATTCGGGGATCGGCACGAAGCGGGGTTCGCTGTCGATCTCGGTGGTGGTGACGGCGAAGAGTTCGGCGACCTCGTCGGGACTGGGTTGCAGGTCGGTGACCGCCATGTCGGACCACACCACGAACGGGGACATGACGTATCCGGATCGGGTGATGTAGTCGTCGAGGCGGCCGATGATCTGCGTGTGGTCGGCGAGCAGTCCGAGTTCTTCGTGCAGTTCGCGCAGGGCTGCTTGTTCCGGGGTTTCGCCGGGGTCCAGGCGTCCGCCCGGGAGCGCGAACTGCCCCGGGTGGGCGCGCAGCCGTGTCGGGCGGCGTGTGAGTGGCATGACGCAGTTGCCCAGCCCGTCGTCGAGGACGGCGATGACCACTGCAGCGTGGCGCCGTCCGTCGAGCGGGAGACGTCGGGATTCGAACTCGGCGAAGGCATCCGTGAGGGTGTCACGGGCGAGAGGTTCGGGCACAAGCATGTTCTTGACAGTACGGCGTCGGTGTGGGGGGCGCGGGAGTCCTGGTGCTGTTGCCGTGGTTTGAAGTTCGGATTATTTTGGGTTTCCGTATCGTCCGAAACTTTCCGGTCGGTCGCGGGGACGGCATGACCGCGCAGGTAGGCTGCCCGCATGCCGCATCCGATCATGTTCGACGAGGCCGATCCGCTGCTGGCCCGCGTACGGTCGCTCGCCCTCGCGTTTCCCGGTGCCGCCGAGAAGATTTCGCACGGACGCCCGTTCTTCCATACGAAGACGGCGTTCGCGGTGTACGGCGGCTCCGCGAAGCCCGGCGGGACCCCGTATCCGCGGTCGGTGATCGTCAAGCCGGAACCCGAGGAGCGCCTCGCATTGCTCGAGGAGCCATACACCTATCTGCCCGCCTACCTGGGCCCGGCGGGTTGGGTGGGCTACGACCTGGACCGCGACGACGTGGACTGGGACGAGATCGGTGAACTGCTCGACATGTCGTTCCGGGTGACGGCGCCGGCGACGTTGGTTCGCGAGCTGGACGCCTCCGCACCGTGATCCTCGGGCCCCTCCCCTCGCCCGATCGCCCGATCAGCCGCGCGCGGCGGTCTTGACGGCGTAGCCCATGTAGTTGGCCCCCGTATAGGGGACGCGACCGAAGTTGAGACGCCGGCTGACTTCGCCGTAGGTGAGGCGGCCCTGTCGAGCGCGGTGCATGTCGATCAGTCGCCGGGGGTCGGCGGTGCGCAGTCCGAGTCCGGTGAGTCCGGTGAGGCGCAGTCCGTGGCGGTCGAGCGCTGCGGTCAGTTCGGCCGGGGTGATGAACATGGACCAGTCGTGGACGGGGGTATCGAACATCCGAGTCCAGCGCCATTCCTGCATGATCTTGATGACGACGAGTCTGCCGAGCCACGTGCGGTTGATCGTGTCGAAGAAGTACAGGCCTCCGGGCGTGAGGGCGCGTGCGGTTTCGGCGAGGACGGCGTCGAGGTCGTCGACATGTTCGAGGACGTCACAGCAGTAGGCGAGGTCGAACGTGGAGTCGCCGACCGGGAGCCGTTCGCCCACTCCCCTGCGGTAGTCGATGCTCAGCCCGCTCGCGGCGGCGTGCCGGTGGGCGGTGTCGAGCGATACCGTCGAGGGATCGATCCCGACGACGTCGCATCCGGCACGCGCGAATCGCTCCGCGAGGAATCCGCCGCCGCTGCCGATGTCGAGGGCCCTCAGTCCGTCGAGGGTCGCGAAGCCACGCTCGCGGAGCACGTCGCGGAAGTAGCCGTACCGTGCCGGGGTGAGGCTGCCCTGCAGCAGGTTGAGCGGGTTGGACTCGTCCCACCAGCCCTCGCCGATGCGGTCGTAGACGTGGTTGTCGATCGCCACGAGCGTCACCGTCTTTCGGGTCGAGGACTCGACGCAGGATGACGGCCCCGTCCGGGACCGTCTTGTTCCAGGGTGCCGTATCGGGTGCGGGTTCGTCGGCGGACACGGGAACCGGATGGTCAATTTGGATAGTTACTCGTTTCCGTCGGAGGCGAAACCCGCCGCCCCCGGCGGGAGTCCCCGGAGACCGTTAGCGTCGTCGCATGCGAATTGCGGCCACCATCGTGGCGACCGTGCTCTCGATGGTGCTCGGCACCGTTGCGTGCACTGCGGCGCCGAGCACCACGCCTGTCTCGCGGGTCGCGGTTTCCGGGGACAGCCTGACACTCGACGGCGCTCCGTGGTGGCCGACCGGCCTCGATGCGTATCAGCTCGCGACCGACTGGAGCGTCAATCGCGGATGCGGGGCCGAGGTCGACCTCGACGCCTACTTCGCTTCGCGGCCGGCGGGATCGGTGACCCGATTCAATGCCTTCCAGCAGCTCGCGGTGAACAAGTTCACCGGTCGGCTCGACTTCGGACCGCTCGATGCCGTCTTCGCCGCCGCCGAGCGGCACGCCCGGCTCGTGATCCCGGTACTGGTGGGACAGGACGGGGCGTGCGAGGACGAGACGTACAAGGACCGCGACTGGTACCGCACCGGATGGACTGCGCAGACCACCGGGCCGCTGAGCTACCGCGACTGGGTGGCCACGGCGGTATCCAGGTGGGGTGACTCGCAGGCGATCGCCGCCTGGGAACCGATCGGCGAACCCGAGGCCGGGGTGTGCCACGACGCGACGTGCGGCCCGCAGCTGCGCACGTGCCCGGCCGACGCGCCGCAGGTGCTGCGTGACTGGCACGACGAGGTGGGTGCGCTTATCCGCCACCACGACTCCGCCCACCCGATCACGGCCGGGTTGCTCGGCGGCGATCAGTGTGGGACGGCCGGGTCGGGATACGCGCTCATCGCCGACTCGCCCTATGTCGACTTCGTCCAGTACCACGACTACGACGACAGCCGTTTCCTGCCGCTGCGCCTGTCTCAGACACCCAAACCGCTCGTCGTCACCGAGCTGGGCATCCACGCCGGGAGTTGTCTGCCGCTGCACGAGCGAGCCGAGCGCATCGGCGCCCGCCTCGACTCCTACGCCGAGCTCGGCGCCGCCGGGGCCCTGCTGTGGGCGTTCGTGCCCGACCCGCGCCCGGACCTGTGCACGTACGACATCGGCCCCGACGATCCGGTGCTGGCGATCCCGCAGATGAACTGATGCCCGCCCCGCGGACCGGTCACTCCACGACCCGCCACACCCTCCAGGTCGGCTGGTTCGGCCCGCTGTTGGGCACCTCCACGTCCAGCGTGGCGAGCTGCGCGCCGTTCTCGTACAGCGTCGGAAACCGCCGATTCACCGCGTCCGACGTTCCGCGCCCGGTCGCCGGCACGGACAGGATGTACCGCACCCCGTAGGCCGCCGGGTCGTTGAGGATGCGGGTGAAGTCCTCGTCCGACGGAAGCACGAACTGGCGCGGGTTGTCGCTCGCGGCGAACACCGCGAACCCGTAAACCGTGTCCATCAGCACCGATCCCGGGGGCAGGGACTTCGCGTCGAGGTAGTCCGCGAGGGCGCGTTCGGTGGCGAAGGTGCCCAGGGTCCGCTCCCTTTCGCTGCGCAGTGCTGCCGGCTGGTCCTGTCCGAGCACGGAGATCGCGGCCAGCGCATGCTGCTCCTGCGACAGGGTCGGCGAGAACATGGCCGTCAACGCGATGGGCAGTCCGAGCACCAGCCCGGCCGCGCCGACGCCCTGCAGGAGACCGGCCGGATTCGGCGGGTCGGCGGGGCGAGGTCGCATGTGGGCGCCGGGTCTGCGGGCCGGCGGCTGCCCCGATCTCGGCGCGAGGAACACCGCTGCGGCGGCGAGCAACGGCACCGCACACAGGTAGAACCGCAGGAACGGGAAGGTCAGGCCGCGGAAGTAGGCCAGCGCCGCGAAACCGAGCACCGCGAGCAGGATCATCGCCGCGAGCGGTTCGGGGTCGCGGCGGCGCCAGGCGAGCACCGCCACCACCGGCAGCAGCAACGCGAGTGCCGGAGCCACGGCCACGATCTCGGCGGCGGAGAACGCCAGCGCCGCCGCTCCCCCGTCCGAGCCGCCACCGGACTGCTCGAGGATGGCCGCGTTGCCGTACTGGGAGGAGAACTGTTGCAGCGCCTCCCCGGTGATGAGCCAGCTCGTCGCCGTCCACACCGCGAACGCCAGCGCCGACGGCAGCGCGACGATGATCCCGTCGAGCAGCGCCGCGCGCGAGTCGCGGCGGCGGTACCACACCACGGCGCCGACGAGGGCGGTGGCGGCAGCGGCGGCGGCGAGTGCGTCGTACCGGGCCAGGTAGGCCAGGGCCAGGGCGAGTCCGGCGAACACGAGGTCGTGGACGTCGTCTGTGGTGAACCATCGGATCAGGCGCCGCAGGGCCCAGCACAGCAGCATCAGGAACGGTGCCTCACTCATGCCGTTGGCGCCGTAGTACAGGATCATCGGGTGCAGGGCGAACGTCGCGGTCACGGTCCACCGCAGCCAGGCCGGGCAGCCGCGGTCGGTGGCGATCCCGTGGATCTGCACGACGGCGCCCGCCATGAACGGCGCCGACATCAGTACTCCGGACAGCCCCCAGCGGGTGATCGGCGGCCACCAGTCGGACAGGGCGACGACCGGGAGCTGCACCAGGGCGGTGAGCGGGGTGAAGACGAATCCGATCGCGGCCAGGTGTGGGTCCCTGCTGAACAGCACGGCCCGGGTCGAGGAGGCGCGGCTGAGCGCGTCGCCCTGGAGGTAGTGGACGTCGACGGCGAGCCAGATCCCGATGGCGAGGTAGACGGCCGTCGCGGCCCAGAACAGGCGTGCGCCGGTGCTCCTCACGACGACAACCCGTGGAATGTCTTCTCCCAGTAGGAGGGGTCCTTGATCAGCTGATAGGTGCCCTTGATCGCCGCGACGGACATCAGCAGCCAGTACAGCGGCACCGTCAGGCACGACAGCCACAGTCGGGCGTTGCCGGTCTCCCGGCAGGCGACGATGTTCATGTAGAGCACTGCGGAGTTGCCGAACACGAGCGAGATCAGGGCCGGGAAGAACACGTACCAGGGGAAGATCCGCTGGACGAGGTCGGGTTGGCCCAGCAGCCAGCTCACGGTGATCAGCCAGAACACCATGTTCAGGCACGCGACGATCGGGGTGCCGGCGAGCAGGACCGTGAAGCGCAGCATGCCGACGGTGCCGATGCTGCGCCACAACGCGAGCGGGTCGCGCATGTGGACCAGCCAGGTCTGGAGGTAGCCCTTGTACCAGCGGGAGCGTTGCCGGATCCAGTTGATCGGATCGGGGTTGGCCTCCTCGAGGGTCGTCGAGTTCAGGACGGCGGTGCGCATTCCGGACGCGGCGATGCGCACACCGAGGTCGGCGTCCTCGGTCACGTTGAAGGGATCCCAGGCGCCGATCTCGTCCAACACGGACCTGCGGATGTGATTGGACGTGCCGCCCAGCGGGATCGGGGAACGCGACCGCATGAGCCCGGGGAGGATGAACGAGAACCACAGGGCGTAGTCGGCGGTGAACCACGCCGTGAGCATGTTCTGCGCGCCGTTGTGGAACGCGAGCTTCGCCTGGACACAGGCGACATCGTCGTCGAGCCGGGCGAAGGCGACCGCGACGCGGCGCAGCTGCAGCGGGTCGGGGCGGTCCTCGGCGTCGAAGATCGTGACGATCTCGCCGGTGGCGAAGTGCAGCCCGTAGTTGCATGCCTTCGGTTTGGTGCGCGGGTCGGCGGCGGGCACTTTCAGGATCTCGATGCTCTCCCCCATGCCGGCGGCCTCCGCGGCGTCGATGGTGACCGTGTCGTCCTCTTCGAGCAGCAGCAGCACCTGCAGCTTGTCCGCCGGGTACACGAGCGAGCCCATCGCGGCGATCAGGTCCCCGACCACCTCGGGCTCGTTGTAGGCGGGTACGAGCACCGTGTAGTTCGGCAGCTCGGCGTCCGGGACTGCGAGCGCCTCGGCGTCGTCGACGGTCATGATCGCGTCGCGGGCCAGGCCCCGCGACAGGAGCAACAGCCGGTCGGCGAGGGTGGCGATGTATCCGAGGGTGCACAGCGCGGTCCCGGCGATCAGGGTCGGGACGGGCCACGCGACGAGTGCGGCGAGCCCGGCGGCGAGCACCGTCGCCGCGGTCCACTTCTGCCACCGCACGAACGGCACGGCCGCCGAGGCGGACGGGTTGTTCTCTCGTAAGCCGTTGACGGCGTCGTGCAGTGCCGCGGCCCGGAATTCGGCGGTCACCATTGCGCGGCGACGATCTCTCGACCCAGCGTGGTCAGCAGGTTCACGTCCTTGTCCTCGGATTCGGTGTCGGCGAGGGCGGCGCCTCCGCGGAGGAACACGGTCAGCAGGCGCCCCAGGTTCGATGCCATGTTCGGCGACGCCTCGGGGAAGACGGCGTCGTGCTCGTGGTTGTCGACGGTCAGGAGGGTGACCCGCTGGGCCGCGTCCGCGCCCCGCGTCCAGCTGAACGAGAGCAGGCTCCAGGTCAGGAGCATCTCGTCGTCCGCGACGGTGAAGTACCGGGCCTCGACACCGTGACCGAGGTCGACGACCTGTTCGGCACCGACGCGCGCCCGGCTGAGGTCGAAGCCGGTCTCGACGGGGTACACCTCGAAGAGGGCCGGGTTGCCGACCGTGAGGGTCTGCACCGCGACCGACCGTGGCCGGGACAGCTCGTCCCATTCGGGGTCGGGTTCGGTGGCACGCAGCATCTGCCGGTGCAGGGTCGCGGAGCGTCCGTAGAACCGGCGCTGCCAGTCGTAGTCGACGACGCCGGTCTCGTGCCAGCCCGCGGGCACCACGAGGCCGGGGTCGGTGGTCGCGGCGGGGCCGGACGCCGTCGCGGGTCCGCCGGGCTCGGGCAACGGCAGGACCGCGACGACGACCGCGAGCGGGATCACCAATGCCAGGGCTCCGGTGGCCTCCCGCGGTGTGATCGGGGAGTGTCGCGGTCGCCGCGGCACGTCCCTGGTGATCGCCAGGAAGACGGCACCGACGATCACGGCCGCAGTGATCGGCGGCACGGTTTGGATCAGGATGACGCGGTCCGCCGGCCAGCACGCGAGCTGCACCGCGAGGACGCCCCATCCGACCGCGACGGTGGCCGCGGCCGCGGCGATTCCCCGCCGCCGGGTGCGGCCGGTGCCGATGCCGATGCCGACCGCCGCGAGCACCGTGACGGTCGCGCCGACGGCGAATCGGGATCCGCCCACCCCGGCGACGACCAGGTGCAGTGCCAGGGGTGAGGTGAACAGGAGCATCAGCCACACCGGCCAGAAGCGGCCGGTGCCGCGCAGTCCGAACAGGACGATGCAGCCGCCGAGCAGGAACAGCCACATGGCCAGCACGTCCAGGTGCATGATGACGTACTGCTCGGAGTAGCGGGGTGTGAGCAGAGCGCGCACGGCGAGTGCGACGACCAGCACAATACCTCCGACGATGCGGTCGGTCTGGCGGTCGTGGATCGGCAGTTCACCGTGTCGCCGGCGGGTCAGTCCCCACGCCGCGAACGCCGCGAACACCGGGATGACGAGCACGAAGCCGCTGCCCACGCCGGCCTGGGCCTCGTCGACGATCCGCAGGACGGTGCGGTGGAACGCCAGGGCGGTCGCACCGATCAGGACGACCCAGCGGGCCGGGACGCCGAACGCGTCCTCGGGGGCGCGGAGCGTCGGCGCCGCGGTCATGATCGCGGTCGGTGCTGTCCGCGGCGGACGAGCGCGACGATTCCTGCGACGAGCAGGCCGACGACCACGAGCGCACCTCCGATCGTCAGCAGCCGCGCGACGGCACCCGAGTCGTCGGACTCGGTGGCCGCGCCGGTCGCGACGGTCGCGGATGCGAGCGTCACGGGCTCCTGTCCGGGGGCGGTGAAGACGATGTTGCCCGACAGGCCGGCCCACCGGCCGGGTTCGGCCCGCAGCCATGCCAGGGTGCGGTCCAGCTCGGGCGCGGACGTGGTGGAGGAGGCGACGAGCACGGTGCGACCGCGGTCGTCGAACACCTGCAGGGAGGCGAAGCCGATGTCGGCCGGGAACGTGACGGTGCCGGTTCCGCCGTCGGTGCCGGTGAGGGTCAGGGTGCGTCCTCCGGTGAGGGTCAGCGGCAGGGGCAGGCCGGTCGGCGGCGCGTCGGGGCTGACGATGATCGCGGGTTTGTCGCCGGTGACCGCGTCGTCGAGGCTCACCCATTCCGGGACCAGCGGCGCGGTGCTCAGCGCCTGCAGGTCGGCGAGGATCCCGACGGCGCGGGCGGTGTCGCCTAGGCTCGCGGTCGCGGTCGCGACCTGCATGTCCGGCAGGAAGGCCTGTGGAAGTGCCGCGAAGTCCGCGCCGGCGCCGGCGGGCGCGGACAGCACCCGGCTGGTGGAGTCGAGCCGCACGGTCACCGGCTGTTCACGGCCGCACTCGTTGGTGCCGCCGGAGGTCTGCAGCGACACCGTGACGGGTGTGACGCGGGACAGCAGGTCGTCGGGGACGGCAATGGTGCGGTCGATGCGGCCGCTCGCGTCGGCGGGCCACGAATCGACGACCCGGCCTCCGACCGAGACGGTGAGGATGCCGGTCCGGACGGAGGTCGCGGGGGTGTAGACGCCGCTGAGGTCGAGCTTGACGTCGTGCACGCGGCGGCCGATGCGGCTCTGATCGATGCCGAAATCGACGGCGGCGACCCCGACGGCGCTCGCGGAGGGTGTGCCGATCCCCAGGTCGCTGAACGTGAGGTCGGTGGACGCCAACCGGGATACCGGGGCGTCACCGCCGAGCGTCACCGAGTCCTGCACGGCGAGGGTGGACAGGGTGCTGCGCAGTGCCCGCACCTGTTCGGCCAGGCCCGCGGCGGGTCCGGTGACCTCGAGCGTCGGGGTCGCCTGTCCGGGCAGCACACGGAGCCGAGCCGGTGCGTCGTCCTCGTCGACGACGATCCGGCGGGTGAACGCTCCGCCGTCGACGCCGGGCGCGGGCGGTGACGGCAGGACGACGAAGTCCGGCGCCCGTCCGGTGTAGCGGGAGCCGATGGTGGTGGTGAGCGAGGCCGCCGCGGCGGATTCGGCCGCCGTGGGCTGCTCGGGCAGGTACAGCTCGACCCGTTCGAGGATCGGCGGCACGAATTCAGCGACCGTCCTGGGGTCCAGGACGGTCCCGCTGTAGCCGATCCGGGTGTCGAGCAGCGCGAGGGCACGCCCAGTCCACCCTGCGGGGCAGGTCTCCCCGACCGGGTCGAGCACGGTGTGCAAGGTGACGGTCGCGGCACCGCCCCGGACGGGTACGCGATCGAGCGGCACCGACAGCGGGGCTGCGAGGGTGCCGGTGTCTATGGGGATGCGCTGCAGGATCACCCCGTCGGACAGCACGTCGATCCAGCCGCTGTCGAGATTGCCGGGTGGCTGGATGGTGGCCTGCAGCGTGTCCGGGCTCAACCCGGCCGGTACGGGCAGGGTCAGGGTGACGGCGTCGTCGGGGCCCCGGAAGCCGATGTCGCGGCCGAACCCGAGGGTCTCGGTGGACACCGTGATCGGCCCGGCCGGCAGGTCGTCGGCGTGGGCCACGGACGGCGGCAGTGCCAGCAGCAGGAGGGCCAACGGGGGGACACCACGAATCACGCGCACCCGCAAAGGGTGTCGGACCCTCATTCGATTCGCAAATACAACGAATTGTGCAGTCCGGTGCACATCCGCGTGCTGTTCGGGTGCGGATCCGATCTTGTTCCGAATCAAGCCCTTTCAGGCAAGCCGATCCGTGGAACGTGAGTTCCCCCACATCGCCCACCACTGCCGTGATCGAGATCGAGCCTGATCAGGGCGCATCACGCGACTCGGGTGGCGTTACATGCCCATGCCCATCGGAATCCCGCTCATGACGACGAGCAGAGCCGGTTGGACCCACCTGCGCCATTGTCTCCACCGAGCGGTCGTCGACTCCGAGAATGGATTCACCGCACCGCTTCCCGAGTTGGCCGGATTGCTTTCTCGACCGTCATCACCGTTCCCGTGCCTGCCTGCCTGCCTGCCACCGGCGGGCACCCGATCCGCGCGGCCGGCGATCAGGGCGGATCTAGAACGAGGATCCCGGACCGGTCGAGGCTGCCCAGGTACACCCCGCCGTCGTGTTCGGCCACGCCGGTGACCATGTGGAAGTCGACGTCGTCGGCCTGCAGGTCGTGCAGGATGCGCCCGTCCTCCCCCACACACAACACCCAGGTGGTGCGACCGGGCATGGTCAGCAGTCGGGTGGGCAACCGCCAGAGCAGCTTTCGCAGCCACGGCGGGGTGGTTCCGAGCCGGTCCAGCAACCGGTTCCGGGGTGTGACCATCGCAATCCAGAGCCTGCCGCCGTGCGCCCGGGAGACGTTGTCCGGCATGCCCGGGAGGTTGTCGAGCAGAACCTCGGGCGCGTCCGGGGCCTCGACGGGGACGCGGGTGAGGCGATATCCGTCGGTCTCGACGAACAGCACGGCGGTTTCGTCCTCGGTGAGGGTGACGCCGTTCGGGAAGTGCAGTCCGTCGAGCACGACGTGCACGGTGCCGTCGGGGTCGCGGCGTAGCAGGCGGCCACTGCCGCGGTGTTCGAGAACGGCCCCGATGTATCGGTCGAGATCGTGCCGGGTGCTGGACTGGGTGAACCAGATGGTGCCGTCGCGGGCGATGGTGGCGTTGGAGCAGAAGCGCAGGGGTGTGCCGTCGACGGAGTCCACGACCGTGGCGAGAGCGCCGGTGCCGGGGTCCAGGCGGAGCAGACCCCGGTAGGCGTCGCAGACGAGGACCGCGTGATCGGGACACACTTCGAGACCGAGCGGTCGACCACCGGTGGTCGCGAGAGTTTCCTCGGCGCCGGTCACCGGGTCGATGCGCAGGATTCGCCCGTCGTCGACACCGCACAGGAGTCGGCCGTTCGCGTCGACGACCACATCCTCCGGGGCGTGGCCGCTCAGCGGCACGAGCCTGTGGGGAGGGAACGGGTCGGGTCCGGTGCGTCGCGCCGCGCGCGGTGGGGGCGGCGGCAGGCGGCGAACGACGGGATCGAGCGGCGGTTTCGGATGGGCCACGCCACGATTGTGCCGCGCCCGCGGTCGGGCCCCACCGATTCGAGCGGGACACGCCGGTGGTTCGGCGATACGGACCATTCGGGGCGAGGGCGCGACGGTGGCGAATCGGGCCCGCCGCCTATCGTCAATACACTCTTGACGGTGCGCGACCGTCAATCTACCGTTGACGCATGACGACACCACGCTTGGACGACCTCATCGACGGCATCCGCACCGGATACCCGGACCAGCCCCTGGACCAGCTCACCGCGGCGGTGCTCGCCGCTGAACACATGAGCGAGATCGCCGACCATCTGATCGGCCACTTCGTGGATCAGGCCCGCCGGAGCGGCGCGTCCTGGACCGAGATCGGCGGCTGCATGGGCGTGACGAAGCAGGCCGCCCAGCAGCGCTTCACCCCCAAGAACGACGCGAACATGTTCGCCCGGTTCACCCCCCGCGCCCGCACCGCCGTGGTGCGGTCCCAGGAGGTGGCCCGCGCCGCACACCTGTCCCTGATCAGTCCCGTACACCTGCTGCTGGGGCTACTGACGGAACCGGAGAGCCTCGCGATGCGTGCGTTCGCCGGGCAGGGCGCCACCGCGGAGGCGATCCGGGCCGCCGCCGAGTCAGCGCAGCCCGCCGCCGGCACCGACGACGAATCCCCCACCCTGATCCCCTACGACGGGGCGGCCAAGAAGGTCCTCGAACTCACCGTGCGCGAGGCGCTGCGCCTGGGCCACAACTATGTCGGCACCGAACACCTGCTGCTCGCGCTGCTCGCCCCCGGCAGCTCGACCTCCGAACTGCTCGGTGGCCTCGGCGTCACCACCGAGGCCACCGAGTCGTACGTGATCGCCGCACTCGCGGAAATCGAGAAGTAGCCGCCTGCACTACCCGGAAGTGCCTGCGATGTTCACCATCCACGGGACACCGAACCGGTCCGTGCACATCCCGAAAATGTCGCCCCACGGCGCCTTCTCCAGCGGCATCGCGACCGTTCCGCCGTCGGCCAGCTGGTCCCAGTAGCCGCGCAGTTCGGCCTCGTCGTCGCCGCTGAGCGAGATCGAGAAGTTGTTCCCCGGGGTCAGATCCATCGCGTTCGGGGTGTCGGCGCCCATCAGCACGAGACCGTGGGGGGCGGTCAGCGCCGAGTGCATGACCTTGTCCTGTTCCTCCGGCAGATCGCTGGCGTGGAACTCGCCGAACGTGCTGACGGTCAGTTCACCACCGAACACGGAACGGTAGAACTCCATCGCCTGCCTGGCATTGTCGCGAAAGCTGAGATACGGATTGAGCTGGGCACCCATGAAACGACCTCCCTGATCGACGTTCGTCGGTTCGTTCGCCACCCGATTCTTCTCGCTGTCGTCGACGCGGGGGCGGTAATGACGTCACCGGGTGACGACCCCCGGGGCGGTGCGCGCTGCAACCAGGTGACGGCGGCGCGGCAGCACGGTCGGGTGCGCCACGCTCCAGGCGGCGCCCGCGCAGACGAACTCCTTGAGCCGTGCCGCGGTCCGGCCCGTGACCGCGGTCGAGGTGGCCCGGTCGTCGGGGGTCACGCGCTGGATGATTCCGTCGGCTCGCCCGGGGCTGATGCACTGGATCGTGTAGCCGATGGTGGTCTCGGGAACCTTCCGGCCCGTCAGGCGGGCGGCCAGGGCGTCTGCCGCCACCCAGGCCATCGGGATACCCGACGCACAGGACATGCGCAGCGGCCTTCCGCCGGCGCCTGCGGCGACCGCCGCGTCACCGATGGCGTACACGTCCGGATGCGACACCGATCGCATGGTGCCGTCCACCACGATCCGGCCGGTGTCGGACACCGTCAGCGTGGTGGCGGCGGCGATCGGATGCACGGCGAAACCTGCGGTCCAGACGGTCACGTCGGCCGGGATCGTGCCGTCCCCGCCGGACACCCCTGTATCGGCGAGTGCACCGGCGACCGCTCCGCGAGAGTCGACGCGCGTGACGAGAGTGTGGTCGCGGACGCTGACGCCGAGCCGGTCGAGGGTGGCGCGCAGGTGTCGCTGGGCCTTGTCGCCGAGCCAGCCGCCGACGCGGCCGCGGGCGGCGATCGCGACGGCGAGGTCGCGGCGGGACTCGGCGATCTCGGTGGCCGTCTCGATGCCGGTCAGGCCACCGCCGACGACGAGGACCCTCCCGCCGGGGGGCAGTGCGGCCAGTCGCGCCCGCAGCCGCAGCGCCGCGTCCTTCCCGGCGACGTTGTACGAATGTTCGGCGGCACCGGGAACACCGTGATCGGCGACGGTGCTGCCGAGTGCGTAGACGAGGCTGTCGTATCCGAGGGTCTCCGCCCCCTGGGGTCGCGCGAGGTCGACGGTGTGCCGGTCCACGTCGACCGCGGTGACCCGCGCGGCCGACACGCGGACACCCCGGTGCCCGAATATATCGCCGAGCACGCGGCGCGGCAGGTCCTGCCCGCTCGCGAGTTGGTGCATGCGCACCCGTTCGACGAAATCGGGATCAGCGTTGACCAGCGTGATCTCGACGTCGTCGCGGTGGAGCCGCCTGGCGAGTCGGCCGGCGGCGTTGGCTCCGGCGTATCCGGCTCCCAGGACGACGATGCGGTGCTTCACGGCTCGCTCCTTTCGTTGGGTTCACCTCCTGAACCGAGCAGCCGCGCCGTTCCTGACAGCATCGAATTGTGATCCGCATCACCACCGTGCGACGAGGGGCTCACGCGGTGCCGTCGCAGCCCAGCTCCGCGTGATCCGCTCGAGCTTGTCGGGGTTGACCTGGAGGTGCAGTCCCGCGACCCGGCGGTCGCGCAGATCGAGGCAGACCACGCCGACCACCCGGCCGTCGAGCTCGACGAGCACCGCGGGGCCGCCGTTGACGACAGCGGCGTACAGCGCGGGGCTGCCGCCGATGACGGCTCGCTTGCTGTCGGTCGGGCAGAACAGTCCACGCAGGTACCGGGCGACGGCGACCGCTCCCGTGACCGGGCCCCGGCGGGCCGGCATCCGCCCGCCGCCGTCGGCGATGCTGACGACGTCGGCGGTGAGCATCGCGACCAGGGGTTCGGTGTCGCCGCTCAGCGCCGTGGCCACGAAGTGTTCGGTGATGGTCGCTGCGGTGACCGAATCGATGTCGGCGCGGACCCGATCGTCGGCGAGATGCTGCCGGGCCCGCCGGTGGATCTGCTGACAGTTCGATTCGGTGAGCCCGAGGATGCCGGCGATCTCGCGGTGCGGGTAGCCGAAGGCCTCGCGCAACACGTACACGACCCGTTCGTTCGGGGAGAGACGTTCGAGGAGCGTGAGCAGCGCCATGGACACCGTGTCCTTCTGCTCGGCGGTGTCGGCGGGGCCGAGCATCCGGTCGCCGGCGAGCAGCGGCTCCGGAAGCCACTGGCCCACATAGGTTTCCCGCCGGGCTCGCGCCGAGGTGAGCTGATTGAGACACAGGTTGGTCAGGACCTTGGTCAGCCAGGCCTCCGGGTTCTCGATGCGGTCGCGCGCGGCGGCGTGCCAGCGCAGATAGGTGTCCTGCACCGCGTCTTCGGCGTCACCGGCCGACCCCAGCAGGCGGTAGGCGATCGCCTCCAGCCGATTGCGGGAACGCTCGAACAGTTCGGCGTCGCGGCCACCGGACGACGCCGCCGCTCGATCGACCGTGCCGCAGTCGATGTCCCCCGGTCGAGCGTTTCGTTTCATTTCATTACATGAAACGCATTCAAGGGTCAGGACTCGAGCCGTTTGGTCAGTCCGGTCAGGGTGCTGTCGACCAATCCCTTGATCACGCGGCTACGCAGGAAGCCCGGCAGCGGCAGGTTGTGGTGGATGGTCAGCCGGTAGGTCACCGACGTCGCGTCCGGTCCCACCGATTCGAGCTGATAGTCGCCTTCCTGCCCCGTCTGCATGCGTCCTTCGAGCATCGTCCAGCTCATCCCGTCGTCACGGTGCCGATAGGTCAGGACGTAACTGTCGGTCCCGACGGTGGCGGACGCCTTGAACCGGGCGGTGTGGGGCAGCCCGGTCGTCTCCTCCACTTCGAGCACCTCGGCGGCGAGGATCTCGGGTATCCACTCGGTCTGACTCTCGAGATCGCGGATCGTGGCGAGTACGGTGCCCAGCGGGGCCTTTATCCGGACGGTCTTGGTGGCGCTGTCAGTGGGCATCTCGTCCCTCCCCGTAGTAGCCGAGCCGGAGCAGGTCGGTGAGCTCGCTGATCAGCGGCATCCGCGGGTTGGTGCGGTTGCTGAGATCCTGGAACGCGGTCATCGCCAGCTGGGGCAGCGCGCCGAGGAAATCCTCCTCGGGGACGCCGATCTCGGCGAGGGTGCGCGGCATCCCCACCCGGCGCAGCAGATCTTCGACGCCCTGGAAGAGCCTGCGGCGACTCTCCTCGGGTTTTCGACCACCGAACACGATCCGCCCGAGCTGGGCATACTTGTCCGGCGCGACATAAGCCGAATAGCCAGGTGCCGGCATGAACTTGGTGGGCAGGCTCGCGTTGTACCGGAGGGTGTGGGGCAAGAACACCCCGTTCACCCGGCCGTGGGCGATGCCGAACCGGGCGCCGACGGCGTGCGCGAGCGCATGGTTCGTCCCGACGAACGCGTTCGAGAACGCCAGACCGGCGAGTGTGGCGGCGTTGGACATGTCGGTGCGGGCCTGCAGGTCGTGCGGATCGTCGTACACCCTCGGCAACGCCTCGAAGATCAGGCGCGCGGCCTGGACACAGAACGCGTCGGTGTAGGGCGAGGCGAAGATCGAGGCGGCCGCCTCCAGCGCGTGGGTCAGCGCGTCGACGCCGGTGTCGACCGTCAGAGTGGGCGGCATGGATATCGTGAGCAGCGGGTCCACCACCGCCATGTCCGGCACCAGCGAGTAGTCGACCAGGGTCTCCTTGCGCCCGGCGACCGTGAGGACGGCCGCAGGTGACACCTCCGAACCGGTCCCGGCGGTCGTGGGGATCGCCACCAGCCGCAGCTGGTGGGGATCCTGCGGGTAGTCGGCCATCCGCTTGCGGGGGTCGAGGAACGGCAGGGCCAGCTCCTCGAGTTCCTTCTCGGGGTGTTCGTAGAAGAGCCTGATCGCCTTGGCTGCGTCGATCACCGAGCCACCGCCGATGGCGACGAGCAGATCCGGCGGAAACTCCTCGAGCAGCGCGACGCCACGGCGAATGGTCGCCTCGTCCGGCTCCGGCTCGACCTCGCTGAACACCTTGACATGTTCCGCGCGCAGGTGGCGGCGCAGTTCGTCGACGACCCCACGCTGTTCGCTGAGCGCATCGGTGATCACCACGACGCTGGTGCAGGCGACGTCGCGCAGGTTTTCCAACGCGCCGGCATTGAAGAAGGTGTTGGACGGCACGCGGAACCACTGCGGCGGCGTACGCCGGTGCGAAACGGTCTTGATGTTGAGCAACTGCATGTAGTTGACGTTCTCGGTGGTGCTGGATCCCCCCCACGTGCCGCAACCGAGGGAGAAGGTCGGGGTCAGGTTGTTGTAGATCCCGCCGAGCGCCCCGACCGCGGTGGGCGCGTTGACGAGGATCCGGCCGGTGCGCACGGCCAGCCCGTACGCGTCGATGACGGCCGGGTCCTGCGCGTAGATCGCGGACGTGTGACCGAGACCGCCGTGCTCGGTGACCAGGACGGCGACATCGATGCCGTGCTGGACGTCGCGGGCCCGAACGAGACCCAGCACGGGCATCAGCTTCTCCTGCACCAGCGGGTGCGCGGCGAGTCGATCCAGATCCGAGGGCAGGGGAGCCAGGAGAACCTTGACCGACTTGTCCACGGTGAAGCCGGCGCGTGCCGCGAGCTCGGGGGCCTGCTGGCCGAGGGCTTCGAGGTTCACCTTGTCGCGGCAACCGAACGCGAAGTCGGCGAGCGCGTCGGCTTCCTCCTCGGTGAGCAGGTGCGCGCCCATCCTCTCGAATTCGGCGACGGTGGCGTCGTAGATCTCGTCGTCGATGATGCAGGTCTGTTCGGCGGGGCAGATCACCGATGCGTCGAAGGTCTTCGAGATCAGGATGTCGACGACGGCGCCCTTGATGTCGGCCGTCCGGTGCAGGTAGATGGGGGCATTGCCGGGACCAACGCCGAGGGCGGGCTTGCCTGCGGCGTTGGCGAGGGAAACGATCTTCTGCCCGCCGGTGACCCAGATGAAATCGACCCGCGGATGTTTGAACAGGTAATGGGTCACTTCGTGTGCGGCGTCCGGGATGACCTGCAGGGCGCCGGGCGGCATGCCGGCCGCCTCGGCGGCCCCGCGCAGGATCTCAACGGTTCTTTCACACGAGCGCACCGAGAACGGAGACGGCCGGAAGATGATCGCGTTGCGGGTCTTCGCGGCCACGATCGCCTTGTAGAGCACCGTGGAGGTGGGGTTGGTGACCGGGGTGATGGCCAGGACGACGCCGATCGGCTCGGCGACGCGGACGATGCTGCGCTCGAGATCCTCCTCGATCACCCCCACGGACTTCTTGTCCTTGAGGTAGTCGTAAAGGAACTCGGTGGCGACGTAGTTCTTGACGACCTTGTCCTCGAACACGCCGAAGCCGGTCTCCTCGATGGCCACCGCGGCAAGTTCCGCGGCCGCCCGGATCCCGGCACGCACCATCGCTTCGACGATCGTGTCGACCTGCTGCTGGTCGAGTGCGCGGAAGGCCTCCGCGGCGGTGGCGGCGGCATCGACCACCGCGTCGATCTCGCCGGGATCGATCTCGCCGGGGTGGACAGGATCTCCCTGGGCTGCGGGGGCGGTCTCCGCCGTGGCGGCGTCACCGGCACGGTTCACAGCCTGGGACACGGTGCCGATCCGGGTGTCGGACATGATCGCTCCTCGCGCTGGAGATAGCAGTCCATCCTCGGTGTGAACGAGGCTTTCCGCGACAGTACTCCCGCGCACCGGCGTTCACAGCGGTCTTCGGATCCCGGGGCTACCGTGGGCGCGCGCCTCGGAAACTGGAACCCGCCGGTGCGGAAGGTCACCGCTGGAGCACGACGAGACCATCGTCGCGTCGTAGTCGCGTCGTACCGGCCGGAGTCGAGCAACTTCGGGTGGCGCTGACAGGTCGGACGCAGGACTGTCCGGGGTCACCGATCGGGTACGGACGCGAAAGAGGCCCTATCCGATGATCGGATAGGGCCTCTTCCTGCGTCGGGCTGACAGGATTTGAACCTGCGACCACTTGACCCCCAGTCAAGTGCGCTACCAAGCTGCGCCACAGCCCGTCCGCGCTCTCGTCGAGCGCTCGTTGAGATTACAACAGTGACGGACCGAAGCACCAATCGCCTGGTCAGGGGCCCGTTCGGGCCGCGAGCTCTATTTCCGCACGCGCTTCTCCCGCACCCGCACCGAGATCCGGACCGGGCTGCCGTCGAAGCCGAACTCCTCCCGCAAACGGCGTTCGAGGAATCGCCGATAACCGGCCTCGAGGAACCCTGTGGTGAACAGCACGAAGGTCGGGGGCCGGGTGGACGCCTGGGTGGCGAACAGTACCCGCGGCAGCCGGCCGCCGCGCATCGGCGGCGGGGTCGCGGCGACGACCTCCTTGAGCCACGTGTTGAGCTGGCCGGTGGAGATGCGCTTGTCCCACGACTCGAGCGCCGTCTCCATCGCCGGCACCAGCTTCTGCACGGCACGTCCGGTCTTCGCGGAGATGTTCACCCGCGCAGCCCAGGGCACCCGAAGCAGATCCCGTTCGATCTCGCGGCCCAGTTCGTAGCGGCGATCCTCGTCGACGAGGTCCCACTTGTTGAACGCGATCACCATGGCGCGACCGGACTCGACAACCATCGTGATGACCCGCTGGTCCTGTTCGGTGATCGGCTGCGACGCGTCGATCAGCAGCACCGCCACCTCCGCGGCATCGATCGCGCCGCGCGTGCGCAGCGACGCGTAGAACTCGGCGCCGGACGCGCTGTTGACACGCTTGCGCAAACCGGCGGTGTCGACGAACCGCCACGGCTTGCCGCCGAGTTCGACAATCGAGTCCACCGGATCGACGGTGGTGCCGGCGACGTCGTGCACGACGGAGCGTTCGTCCCCGGAGAGCTTGTTGATCAGGCTGGACTTGCCGACGTTCGGCTTGCCGACCAGCGCCACGCGGCGAGGCCCACCGCCGCCGGTGCCCTCCCGCGGGGTTTCCGGCAGCGCCTCGAGCAGCACGTCGAGCAGATCACCGGTGCCGCGGCCGTGCGTGGCCGAGACCGTGTGCGGCTCGCCCAGGCCCATGGACCACAGCGCGGCAGCCTCGGCCTCGACCCGGTCGTCGTCGACCTTGTTGGCGACGAGGATGACCGGGGTCTTGGAGCGGCGCAGCACCTTCGCGACGGCCTCGTCGACCGAGGTCGCGCCGACGGTGGCGTCCACGACGACAAGGATCGCGTCGGCGGTGCGCATCGCGACCTCCGCCTGCCGGGCCACGGACTGCTGCAGGCCCTTGGCGTCGGGTTCCCAGCCGCCGGTGTCCTGCACCATGAAGCGCCGCCCGTTCCAGTTCGCCTCGTAGGACACCCGGTCGCGGGTCACGCCCGGCACATCCTCCACGACCGCTTCGCGGCGGCCGATGATGCGGTTGACCAGGGTGGATTTGCCCACGTTGGGGCGGCCGACGACCGCGACGGTCGGGACCGGCACGAACTCCTCGAGGTCGCCGCCCTCCCCCAGGTCGATGTCCCAATCCGATTCCTCGGACCAGGTGCCGTCGCCGGCGAATTCGATGGTGGTGTCGTCGCTCACAGCGCCGCTCCCGTCTGCTCGGCGACCACCGCGACCAGCGCGGCGATCACCTCGTCGATGTTCATGTCGCTGGTGTCCACCTGCACGGCGTCGTCGGCCGCGCGCAGCGGGGACACCACCCGGGTGGAGTCGAGATGGTCGCGGCGCTGCACCGCGGCGAGCACCGCGTCGTAGTCGTCGCCGCGCCCCTCGGCGATGTTCTGGCTGTTGCGTCGGTGTGCGCGGGCCTCGGCCGAGGCGGTCAGGTAGATCTTGGCGTCCGCGTCCGGGAACACGACGGTGCCGATGTCGCGGCCTTCGACGACGATGCGGCCGGCATCGCGGCCGAGTCGCTGCTGCGCGGCCACGAGCATGGCCCGCACCTGCGGGACCGCGGACACGGCGGACACCGCGGCGGTGACCTCGGCGCCGCGGATCTCGTCGCGCACGTCCTGCCCGTCGAGGCGGATGTCCTCGATCTCCGGGTCGGTACCGATCGACCACGGCAGGTCGGCGGTGGCGGCGGCGATCGCGTCCGGGTCGGTCAGGTCGGTGCCGCGGCGCAGCGCGTGCAGCGTCGCGACCCGGTACATGGCCCCGGTGTCGAGGTAGGCGGCGCCCAGGTGCCGGGCGAGACGCTTGGAGACGGTGGACTTGCCGGTGCCGGACGGCCCGTCCATCGCGACGATCAGCGCGGTCACAGGCCCACCGCCTGGTACAGGCCGCCGACTTCCTTGCGGCCGAGGACGCGGAGGGTGCCGGGCCGCTGGTCGCCGAGCGCGACGGGCCCGATGTCGGTGCGCACGAGGCGCACCACCGGGTGCCCGACGGCGTCGAGGAGGCGGCGCACGATGTGCTTGCGACCCTCGTGCAGTTCCAGGCGCACGAGGGACTGGCCTTCGTTGACGTCGAGCAGCGCGAAGCTGTCGACCTTGGCGGGGCCGTCCTCGAGTTCGATGCCGGCGCGCAGCTGCTTGCCGACGCCGCGGGCGAGCACTCCCTTGACGGTCGCGAGGTAGGTCTTGGTGACCTCGAACGACGGGTGCATGAGCCGGTGCGCGAGTTCGCCGTCGTTGGTGAGCAGCAGCAACCCCTCGGTGTCGGCGTCCAGGCGGCCGACGTGGAACAGTCGCTGTCCAGCGGCGACGCGTTCGGAGACGATGTCACCGACGCACGGGCGGCCCAGGTCGTCGGACATGGTGGACTGCCACCCGCGGGGCTTGTTCAGGACCAGGTGGACGAGGTCCTTCTTGACGACGACGCGGATGCCGTCGACGCGGATGACGGTGTTCTCGGGGTCGACGCGCAGGCCCTGGGAGGTGACGATGTTGCCGTCGACCTCGACGCGGCCGGCGGCGATGAGTTCCTCGGCGGCGCGGCGCGAGGCGACCCCGGCCTGGGCGAGCACCTTCTGCAGGCGCACGCCCTCACCGGCGGGAAGCTGGGTGGGCGCGGCGGAGCTGTGCTGATGCCGGGCGGGTTTGGCGTTGCTGATGGTGGGGACGGCGTCGGGACGCTTGGCGGTCGGTTTCGGGGCGGCGGGCCGGCCTCGCTTGTTCAGCGTGGCCTGCGGGGTGCCGCCCTTGCGGTGCGCCTTCTTCGGGGCGTCCGACCGGCCGGGGGCGTCGGACCTCTTCGGTCCCTGTGCCCTGCCCGAGCCCTGCGTCTTGCCCGAGCGGGAGGAGTTCTTCTTGCGGTCCGGTGTGCCATCACGGCGAGCGGGTGTATTCAACGTTTTCCTGTCAGTTGTCTGGCTCGAACTCCGCAACCGGGAGGTTCTCGGTGCGCGAGTTCCCTCCTATTCTCGCAAATCGCGGGTCCGACTCGAGACTCTCGGAAATGTCATCGATCACATCCACGTCCGGAAGCAGCGGCGCGACGGGCGGCAGATCCTGCAGTGACGCCAGCCCGAGCCGCTCGAGGAACAGGTCGGTGGTGGTGTAGAGGGTGCCGCCGGTCTCCGGATCGGTGCCGGATTCGGCGATCAGGTCGCGGGCGAGCAGGGTGCGCATCACCCCGTCGACGTTGACCCCGCGCACGGCGCTGACCCGACTGCGGGTCACCGGCTGCCGGTAGGCGACGACGGCGAGGGTTTCCAGCGCGGCGCGGGTCAGTTTGGTGCGGGCGCCGCCCTGGAGGAGCTTCTCGACGTAGGGCGCGTAGTCGCGGCGGGTGTAGAACCGCCAGCCGTCCGCGGCGTAACGCAGGTCGATGCCGGAGCCGCGCGCGGTCAGCTGCGCGGCCATGTCGTGCAGGGCGGTGTCGATGCGGGTCGCGGTGACGCCGATCGCGGCGGCGAGCTGCTCGCTCGAGGCCGGGGTGTCGACGACGAGCAGCAGGGCTTCGAGGGCGGCGGCGAGCTCGTCGTCGGTCATGTCGAGCAGCTCGGCGTCGAGGGTGCGGTCGGCGGTGCTCGCGGCCGCGTCGGCGGGGTGGTCGGGGGTGTCGGTCAACCGTAGTCCTCCTCGAAGTCGACGGGGTCGTCGTCGGTTTCGCCGGTCCAGGTGACGAGCAGGTCGCCGAGCGGTTCGGGTTGCTCGAATTGGACGGCGCGTTCGCGGTACAACTCGAGCAGCGCGAGGAACCGGGCGACGATCTGCAGTCCGCTGTCGCATTCGGCGGTGAGCTCACCGAATCCGGTCCAGGTGCCGGCGCCGCGGGCGCGCAGCACCTCGAGCAGCCGCGCGGCCTGCTCGGGTACCGACACCTTCGGGACGTGCAGGTGGTCCAGACCGACCTGGGGTGGTGGTTTGGGGCGGAATGCGGCGGCGGCGATCTCCGCGAACCGTTGCGGGTCGACGCCGAGGCTGACCTCCGGTAGCAGCCCCTCGTAGCGTTCTTCGAGGGATACCGCACGCGGGTAGCGGCGCAGCGCCGCGGATTCGAGGGCCGCGAACAGTTCCGCGACCTGCTTGTAGGCGCGGTACTGCAGCAGCCGCGCGAACAGCAGGTCGCGGGCTTCGAGCAGCGCCAGGTCCTCGGGGTCCTCGACGTCCCCGGACGGCAGCAGCCGCGCGGCCTTCAGGTCGAGCAGGGTCGCGGCAACGACGAGGAATTCGGTGGTCTGGTCGAGTCCCGCGTGCGGGCCCAGGGCGCGGGTGTAGGCGATGAATTCGTCGGTGACCTCGTGCAACGCGACCTCGGTGACGTCGAGGCGGCGTTGCGAAATGAGGCTGAGCAGCAGGTCGAAGGGGCCTTCGAAGTTGCGCAGCCGGACCCGGAATCCGCCGGTGTCGGGTTCCTCGACGGGTGTGGTGTCGTCGGGCAGCGCGGTGTCGTCGGGCTCCGGGGCGACCGGACCCTGGGTGTCGGCGTGCACGGATCAGCGGCCGACGCGGTGAATGACTTCGCGGGCGAGCGCCCGGTAGGACTCGGCGCCCCCGGATTTCGGCGCCCACGTGGTGATCGGTTCGCCGGCGACGCTGGTTTCGGGGAACTTCACGGTGCGGTTGACGACGCTGTCGTAGACGAGGTCGCCGAAGACCTCCACGACGCGGGACATCACTTCCCGCGCGTGCAGGGTGCGCGCGTCGAACATGGTGACGACGATTCCGCCGACGGTCAGCCGCGGGTTGAGCCGGTCGCGGACTTTCGCGACGGTGTCGTTGAGCAGGGCCAGCCCGCGCAGGCTGAAGAACTCACATTCCATCGGGATGATCACGGAGTCCGCACAGGCCAAGGCGTTGACGGTGAGCAGACCCAGCGACGGCTGGCAGTCGACGAGCACGTAGTCGTAGCGGTCGAGTACCGGGTACAGGGCACGTCCGAGGGCCTGTTCGCGGCCGACCTCGGAGACGAGCTGGATCTCGGCGGCGGACAGGTCGATGTTGCTGGGCAGCAGGTCCAGTCCCTCGACGCGGGTGCGCATGAGCACGTCGTCGATGCCGACCCGCGGTTCGACGAGCAGGTTGTGGACGGTCAGGTCCAGGTCGTGGTGGGCGACGCCGAGCCCGGCGGACAGGGCGCCCTGCGGATCGAGATCGACAAGCAGCACCCGCCGCCCGTATTCGGCGAGGGACGCCCCGAGGTTGATCGTCGAGGTGGTCTTGCCGACCCCGCCCTTCTGGTTGCACATCGCGATGATCTTCGCGGGACCGTGCACGGCCAGCGGCGACGGTTCCGGAATGTGCCGGCGAGGCCGGCCGGTCGGCCCGAGATCGGCCTCGGGTGCGGGCGTCACCGGCCGCGGGTCGGGCCCGTCGTGCGAGGTCGACGCGGGCGGAGCCGGGTAGGTCGTGTCCGTTGCGGGTGAGTGTGGTGTCCCCACGGTCCGGTCCTCCCCCTTTTCGGCGTCACTGGCTCTGTCGGCGTCACTGGCTCTGTCGGCGTCGCTGGTTCTGTCGGCGTCACTGATTCGTTGCCCAGACGCTACCGCTTCGACCCCGGGTTCCGTGGACGGACACGCATCCGGGCGTGGTGCTCAGCGTGCGCGCGGATGCGCACCGGCCCACACCTCCCGCAGCGCACCGACGGTGACGAGGGTGTAGATCTGGGTGGTGGTGACGGAGGCATGGCCGAGAAGCTCCTGCACGACGCGCACATCGGCGCCCCCGTCGAGCAGATGGGTGGCGAACGAATGCCGCAGGGTGTGGGGCGAGACGGTCGCGGTGACACCCGCACGTTCGGCGGCGGCCTGCAGGACCTGCCAGGCGCTCTGCCGGGACAGGCGGCCGCCGCGCGCGTTGAGGAACAGCGCCGGGGTGCGTCCGGTGGACAGGCCCGGCCGCCCGCGCACCAGGTACGCGTCGAGGGCGGCGAGGGCGGGCCGGCCGACCGGCACCACGCGTTGTCGGCCGCCCTTGCCGTGCAGCAGCACCGACCGGGTTTCGGTGTCGACGTCGTCGACGTCCAGGCCGACGGCTTCGGAGATGCGGGCGCCGGTCGAGTACAGCAGTTCCAGCAGTGCCCGATCGCGCAGCCCGCGGGGTCCGGCGGATTCGCTGCCGGTCGCGTCGAGGATCGCGAGCACCTCGTCGACGGCCAACGATTTCGGTAGCCGCCGGCCCGGTGAGGGCGGTTTCACGGCGCGCGCCACGTCGACGGGGGTGTGCCCCTCGGCGGTCGCGAAGCGGTGCAGACCGCGGACCGCGATGAGCGCGCGGGCCGCGGAACCGGCCGCCAGGGCGCGCCTGTTCCGGTCCGGGTCGCCGCGCCGCAGCACGGTCACGAAGTCACCGACGTGGTCTTCGCGGACGTCGGTGAGGTCGTCGATGCCGCGGTCGGTGAGGTACTCGCGGTAGCGGGCGAGGTCCCGGCGGTAGGAGGCGAGGGTGTTCGGTGCGGCGCCGCGTTCGACGGTGAGGTGGTTCAGGTACGCGTCGATGTGCCGGGACAGCACCGGGTCAGTTCCCCAGCTCGGTGTGCTCGGCGCGGGTGCGGGCGAAGGCGCGCGGCCGGTCCGGCCATTCGGTGTCCGGTGATCGGGGCGGGCTGCCGGCGCTGCGGGTCGCGGCCAGCGCGAGGATGCCGGAGACGGCGGTGGCGTTGACGATCTCGCCGCGCAGCACCATCGCCACGGCCTCGTCGACCGGGACGAAGTGCAGTTCGAGGTCCGCTTCCTCGTGCTCGGGGTCGGGACGGTCGACGGGGTGCAGGTCGCGGGCGGCGAACACGCGCACCGCCTCGTCGGTGAACCCCGGGGACAGGGCGATGTCGACAAGCAGGCTCCAGCGGTCGGCGGCGAACCCGGTCTCCTCGGCGAGTTCCCGGCGGGCCGCGTCGAGCGGTGATTCGCCGGGGGCGTCGAGGAGACCGGCGGGCAGTTCCCACAGCCGGTGGCCGAGCGGATGCCGGTACTGGTGCACCAGCGCGAGCCGGTCCCGGTCGTCGACCGCGGCGACCGCGACGGCCCCGTGGTGTTCGACGACCTCCCGCTGCGCGGCGTGCCCGTCCGGCATCCGCACCTCGTCCACGCGCAGCGACACGATCGCGCCGGTGTAGACGCGACGCGAGGACAGCGTCTCGAATTCGTGTCGCTGCGCCACGGACTAGTCGATCTCCGCCGCCGCCGGTTCCGCGGGGGCGGTGTCCGCATCGCCGTGCACGTCGACGGGCAGCCGTTCGGCGGCCTTGTACTGCAGCGCCGCGGCGATCAGGCCGGTGAACAGTGGGTGCGGGCGGGTGGGCCGGCTCTTGAGTTCCGGGTGTGCCTGCGTCGCAACGAAGAACGGGTGCACGTCGGCAGGGTATTCGACGAACTCGACGAGCCGGCCGTCCGGGGACGTGCCGGAGAACTTCAGCCCCGACTTGGCGATGCGGTCACGGTAGGCGTTGTTCACCTCGAAGCGGTGCCGGTGCCGTTCGGAGACGTGCTCGGTGCCGTATGCCTTCGCGACGACCGAGCCCTTGGTGAGCACCGCCGGGTACGCGCCGAGCCGCATGGTGCCGCCGAGGTCGGCTTCACCGGCGACGATCTGTTCCTGGTCGGCCATCGTGGAGATCACCGGGTGGGTGGTGTCCGGGTCGAACTCGGTGCTCGACGCGTCGGTGATGCCCACCGAACGGGCCGCCTCGATCACCACGCACTGCAGGCCCAGGCACAGGCCGAGCAGCGGGATCTTGCGGGTGCGCGCGAAGCGGATCGCGCCGAGCTTGCCTTCGATGCCGCGGATGCCGAAGCCGCCGGGGATCAGCACTGCGTCGACGTCACCGAGGTGACGTTCCGCGCCGGCCTCGGTCTCGCACTCGTCGGAGGCGACCCAGCTGATCTCGACCTTCGCGCGGTGCGCGAAACCTCCGGCGCGCAGCGCCTCGGTGACCGACAGGTAGGCGTCCGGCAGGTCGATGTACTTGCCGACGAGCGCGACCTTCACCGTTTCGCGAGGGTTGTGGACGCGATCGAGCAGGTCGCCCCACACGGTCCAGTCCACGTCCCGGAACGGCAGGCCGAGCTGACGCACCACGTACGCGTCGAGGCCCTCGCTGTGCAGCACCTTCGGGATGTCGTAGATGGACGGCGCGTCGGGGGTGGAGATGCAGCCGTCGACGTCGACGTCGCACATCAGCGCGATCTTGGCCTTGAGCGCGTCGGGCACGTCGCGGTCACAGCGCAGGATCAGGGCGTCCGGCTGGATACCGATGTTGCGCAGCGCCGCCACCGAATGCTGTGTGGGCTTGGTCTTGAGTTCCCCGGAGGGGCCCAGGTACGGCACCAGGCTCACGTGCAGGAAGAAGCAGTTGTCGCGGCCGATGTCGTGGCGGACCTGGCGGGCGGCCTCGAGGAAGGGCTGCGATTCGATGTCACCGACGGTGCCGCCGATCTCGGTGATCACCACGTCCGGGACGTTGCCCTCGG
Source organism: Rhodococcus zopfii NBRC 100606 = JCM 9919 (assembly GCF_001895025.1). Taxonomy (GTDB): domain Bacteria; phylum Actinomycetota; class Actinomycetes; order Mycobacteriales; family Mycobacteriaceae; genus Rhodococcus; species Rhodococcus zopfii. The sequence goes on along the minus strand of NZ_BCXI01000001.1, from coordinate 14,334 downwards.
CATCGGGGGCCGCCATCGCCTTGATGCGGTTCTTGATCTCGTCGGTGATGTGCGGGATCACCTGGACGGTGTCGCCGAGGTATTCGCCGCGACGTTCCTTGGCGATGACCGTGGAGTACACCTGGCCGGTGGTGACGTTCGCGTCGGCGGACAGGTCGCGGTCGAGGAACCGCTCGTAGTGTCCGACGTCCAAGTCGGTTTCGGCGCCGTCCTCGGTGACGAAGACCTCACCGTGCTGGAACGGGTTCATGGTGCCGGGGTCGACATTGAGGTACGGGTCGAGTTTCTGCATGGTTACGCGCATGCCGCGCGCGGTGAGCAGAGCACCCAGGCTCGATGCGGTCAGCCCCTTGCCGAGCGAGGATGCGACGCCCCCGCTGACGAAGATGTGCTTGGTAGCGGTACGCGAGTGGCGTGACTGTGGCAAAGAAGCTCCCGTGACGTCTGGTGCAGGACTTCGGACTGATGGCGGTACTGCTGGGGCCTGCGGACCCACGGAACCTCACCGTAACACCTGGCGCCGCCATACCGTGCACGACTCGCTGGTATCCGTGCCGACGTCACATTTCCGTGGCCGTCGGGGGTGGATACCCACGGGTCAGCGGGCCGCCGATCCCACCGTGACGGCGCCGGCGCCGGGCCCGGTACCGTAGCGGCCGGCGCCACCGGCAAGCTGTTCCTGCAATGCCAGGACGGTCGTGATCCGGCCGGCTTCGCGGTCGAGGTTGTCGACGGTGGACAGGCCGGCCGACAGGGCCGTGTCGGCACGGACCACCGCGACCGGGCCGTTGCCGGTGGCCGCGCCGGGCCGCCCGGCCAGGACGGTCCCGGCGCCGCGCGTGTCGAAGGTCGCGGCGAACCGGGCGAGCAGTGCCCCGCGGTTGCCGCTGCCCTCCTCGCCGCCGCCGTCTCCGGTGACGACGATCGCGGCCTGGGCCGGTTCGACCGTGCCGTCCTCGAAGGACACGAACCCACCGCTGCGCAGCGTGGTCAGCGCCAGCGTCCGTTCCTCGGGGGTACTGCGCGGCTGCCCGGTGCCCGGGTCGACGAGCAGCACCGCGCCGAGCAGATCCCCGGCGAGACTGCCCTGGTCGACGGCGCCGGTCTGCAACTGCACCCCGGCCGGGACGACGTTGGTGACGGTGGTGCGCAACAGGTCCGCGCCGGCCGCGTCGACGAACGACTCGGTCAGCGACACCCGCCCGGTGACGGTCACGCCGGCAGCCTCGACCGTGGCGACGACGGCATCGAGATCCGCGGGGTCGGCGTCGGGCCCGGCGACCATCAGCACCGTGCGCTCCGTGAGCGTGTCGCGCACGACCCGGCCGGCGACGGCGGCGTCGAACCCGTCCGCGGCGTTGAGCCGTTCGGTGAGCACGCTGTTGCGATCCTGCTCGGCCTGCAGGTCGTCCCGCATCCGGGCCTTGTCGTCGCGCAACCCGGACACCAGGCTGCTCGACAGCACCCCGGAGCCGAGGACGATTCCCACCGCCAGTGCCAGGAAGATCGCCGCGATGGACACGGCGTGCTGGCGCAGGGAGATCACGCCCGCAGCCCCCGCACCCACTCGACGAGGTCGTCCCACAACTGCACGGCCCAGTCCACGACCTCGCCGCCGAGATTCGAGACGATGAGCGCGGCGATCACGGCGATGAGCGCGGCGAACACGAGCAGCGCGATGACGCCGCCGGACACCCGACTGCGGTACAGCGTGGCGACGGCCTTCGCGTCGACCAGTTTCGGTCCGACCTTCAGGCGGGTCATGAACGCCGACGGATTGGTGTCGCGACGTCCCTGGTCGAAGAACTCGTCGAGGGAGACGGTGCTGCCGACGGTGACGATCAGCGCGGCACCGTGGTGGTCCGCGAGCAGCAGCGCCAGATCCGCCGGGGCCCCGGCCGCCGGGAACGTCATCGCCCCGATCCCGAGGTCCTGGATGCGTTCGAGGCCGGGGGCGTGCCCGTCCGGGTCGGCGGGCAGCACCACCTCGGCGCCGGACTTGAGGGTTTCGGTGCCGATCTGCTCGGGGTCTCCGACGATGAGATCCGGTCGGTAGCCGGCCTTGGTGAGCGTGTCCGCGCCCGCCCCGACGCCGATGAGGATCGGCGAGTACTCCTTGATGAACGGCTTGAGATCCTTGAGATCCTGCACGTGGTCGGGGCCGTCCGCGACGACCACCACGTGCCGGTCCTGCAGGTCCACGTCGATGTCGGGGACGCCGACCCCGTCGATGAGCAGGGGGCTCTCCGAGCGGATGAACTCGATGGTGTTGCCGGAGAACGCCTCGAGGTGGTCGACCAGTCCGGTCTTCGCCTCGATCATGCGATCGGAGATCTCCGCCTCGGTCTGCTCCTCCCCCTGGATCAGCAGTCGCTCCCCTGCGTAGACACCGCCCTCGTGCAGGCGGATCTTCGCGCCGTCCTTGACCTTCTTGAACAGGTCGGCGCCGGCGTTGTCCACCAGCGCGACGCCGCTGGCGACGAGCACCTCCGGACCTAGGTTGGGATAGCGGCCGGTGATCGACGGCGAGGCGTTGACCACGGCGGTGACGCCCGCCTCGACGAGGGCATCGGCGGTGACCCGGTCCAGGTCGACCGCGTCGAGGACGACGATGTCGCCGGGACCGACCCGGCGCAGCAGCTTCGCGGTGTTCTTGTCGACCCGGGCAATGCCGCTCACTCCGGGCAACGTTTCGTTATTGCGTGACAGCAGAGCCGGCATCTTCATGGCATCGATGATGAACCCGGGGCACGGCGGGGCAACGGAGGCGCGCCGAACAGCGTGCACCGGACCGATCGGTACGCTCGGTCCGGTCAACCTCGGGTCCGATCAGCTCTGTCGTTCGGCGTGCGCCATCGCCAGCAGTTCCTCGGCGTGCGCACGTCCGGTCTCGGTGTCGTCCAGACCGGCGAGCATCCGCGCGAGCTCGGCGACCCGCTCGGTGTCGTCGAGGGTGCGCACTCCGCTGCTGACGACCCCGCCGGCGTCGTCGACCTTGTCGACGACCAAATGTGTGTCGGCGAACGCGGCGACCTGCGGCAGGTGGGTGACGACAATGACCTGGTGGGTGCGCGAGAGCCGGGCCAGCCGCCGCCCGATCTCCACCGCCGCACGCCCCCCGACCCCGGCGTCGACCTCGTCGAACACCATGGTGGCGCCGCGCTCGGATGCGGCGAGCACCACTTCGAGCGCCAGCATCACCCGGGACAGTTCACCGCCGGACGCGCTACGTGCCAACGGCAGCGACTGGGCACCGCTGTGCGCGGCCAGCCGGAACTCCACGTCGTCGACACCGGATTCCCCGGCGTGCAGGACACGGTCCCCGATCGGCAGGGGCGCCGCGTCCTTTTCTGCGGCCTCCCGGCCGCGGACCTGCACGTCGAGGGTCGCCCGGCCCATCGCGAGGCCGGACAGTTCCTTGCTCACGGCCTTCGCGAGCCGGGCCGCGGCCTTGTGCCGGGCCTCGGACAGTGCCGCAGCGGCCGCAGCGGTCGCCGCGGCCGCGGACTCGACGGTCGCGGCGAGTTCGGCCAGTGCGTCGGCGGACACGTCGATCCTCGACAGCCGGGATCGCGCCTCCTCGGCCCACGCGAGGACCCCGTCGGTGTCGGCGGCGTACTTGCGGGTCAGGGCCTTCAGTTCGGATTGGCGGTTCAGCAGCGTGTCGAGGGCGCCCGGGTCCGACGGCAGGTCGGCGAGATAACCGGACAGGTCGCCGGCCACATCGGTGACGACCGCCATCGCCTCGGCCAGCCGTGGACCCAGCTCCCGCAGGGCGGGATCGTCCGACCCTTCGACACGGGCGCGTGCCTCACCGAGCAGGTCCAGGGCGGCCGCGGTCTCGTCTCCGTCACCGGTGTCGCCGCCGGTCAGGACGGCATGCGCGGCCAGCGCGGCCTCCCGCAGCGAATCCAGATCGCCGAGGCGGCGCACCTCCGCGACGATCCGGACGTCTTCGCCGGGTTGCGGGTCGACCCGGTCGATCTCGTCCAGACCGAACTGCAGCCGGTCCGCTTCCTGCGCGAGTTCGCGTGACCGCTCGGTACGCTCGGCGAGTTCGGCGCGGGCGGACAACCACTTGCTCCGGTTCTGCTGATAGCCGGCCAGCAGCGGCAGCACGCCCTTGCCGGCGAACCGGTCGAGGGCGGCGCGCTGCTGGTCGGGACGCAGCAGCCGCAGCTGATCGTTCTGGCCGTGCACGGTCAGCAGCGGGTCGGTGAACTCGGCGAGCACCCCCACCGGAACGCTGCGGCCACCCAGGTGAGCGCGGGAACGCCCGTCGCTGCCGACGGTGCGCACCGCGATGATGCTGCCGTCCTCGTCGCGTTCGGCGCCCGCCGCCTCGAGCAGTCTGGCGATCTCACGTTCGATGTGGCTGGGCAGCGCGCCCGCGGTCTCGTCGGTGTCGGCGGCGAAGCGGCCCTCCACGACGGCGCGATTGGCGCCGACCCGCACCCGGGCCGAGTCCGCGCGGGCCCCGGACAGCAGATGCAGGCTGGTGACCACCATGGTCTTGCCCGCACCTGTCTCACCGGTCAGCACCGTGAAACCGTCGTGGAACTGGGCACTCGCCTCGGAGATGACACCCAGGTTGTCGATCCGAATCTCAGCGAGCACGTCAGGGTTTCCTTCCTCGCCAGCCCTTCACCGGAAGTTCGAACTTGCGGACCATCCGGTCCGCGAACGGCGCCGAGTCCAGGCGGACCCAGCGGACCGGATTCCTGCCACGCACCACCTCGACGCGGCCCCCGGCCGGCAGGTCCAGGGTTCGGCGACCGTCACAGAACACGAGACCGTCGTGGCTGCCGCGCAACGTCTCCACGGCGATGATCGACTCGGGGCTCGTCACCAGCGGGCGTGCGAACAGAGCGTGCGCGTTGCTCGGAATCACCAGCAGCGCTTCGAGTTCCGGCCACACGATCGGACCGCCGGCGGAGAACGCATAGGCGGTCGATCCGGTCGGGCTGGCGATGAGGACACCGTCGCAGCCGAACGAGGACACCGGCCGGCCGTCGACCTCGAGCACCACTTCCAGCACCCCGAGGCGGGACTTGTTCTCCAGGCTCGCCTCGTTCAACGCCCAACCGCGATCGACGACCTCGTCGTTGACCCGGATCGTCACGTCGAGCGTCATGCGGTGTTCGATGCGGTATTCGCGTCGCACGACCTGCGCCAGCGCTTCCTCGAGATGCTCGGCCTCGGCCTCGGCGAGAAAACCGATCCTGCCGAGGTTGATCCCGAGAACCGGGACCGCTGCGAACTGCGCGAGTTCGGCGGCCCGAAGGAAACTCCCGTCACCGCCGAGCACGATCACCATCTCGCAACCGACCGCGGCGTCCGGTCCCGCCTCGACGATGAGAACCCGCCCGTCCGGTCCGGCGAACGCCCCGAGCCCGGTGCTGGCGGCCTCGTCGGCAAGGACCCGCAGCCCTATTCCGGCCTCCCCGAAAATCGCGGCGACCCGCTGCGACGTCTCGGCGATCTCACCCCGCCCGGAATGCGACACGAGCAGAATCTCCCGGCGCGGCGCGGTGGTCTTCGCGTCGCCGGTGGCTGTGGTCACTGGGGTCCTTCCTGCACCGCACGCTCGACGAGTTCGATCACCGACGGCTCGAGTTCCGCGGGTCCGGGTTCACCGGCACGCAACCACAGGAAATACTCGACGTTGCCGGACGGGCCGGGCAGCGGGCTCGCCACCGCGCCTATCGTGCGCAAGCCGAGGACCTGGGCCTCGCGGGCGACGTCGAGGACCGCTTCGGTCCGCAACGCAGGATCCCGCACGACACCGCCACTGCCCACCCGTTCCTTTCCGACCTCGAACTGCGGTTTGACCATCGGCAGCAGGTCGGCACCGGCGACGACGCATCGCACGAACGCCGGCAACACCAGCTTCAGCGAAATGAACGACAGGTCCGCCACCACCAGCTCGACCGGACCACCGATTTGCTCCGCGTCGATATTACGCACGTTTGTTCGATCGATCACGTGGACGCGGTCGTCGGACTGCAGCCGCCACACGAGCTGGCCGTACCCGACATCGACCGCGACAACCTCACGAGCCCCCTCGTGCAGCAGCACATCGGTGAATCCGCCGGTGGACGCACCCGCGTCGAGGCAGCGACGACCCTCGACCTTCATCCCGTGCGGCACAAACGCCTCCAGCGCACCGATCAGTTTGTGCGCACCGCGCGACGCCCAGGACACCTCGTCGGTGATCTCGGTGACCAGCAGCGGCGTGCCAGGCTCGACCGCGGTCGCCGGTTTGGTCGCCACCGCGCCGGCGATCAGAACCCGGCCCGCCGCGATCAGTTCACTGGCGTGTTCGCGGGAGCGGGCCAGTCCCCGCCGCACCAACTCCGCATCGACCCGTGCTCGGCGCGCCACGTCAGACCTTGTCCACGGTGGCAAGGGCCTGCACCAGCACATCGTGTGCCTGCTCGAGCAACTGGGCCTGCCGCGAGATCGCAACAGCCGGGTCCTGAGCGTCCCCGGCGGAGGCGGCGTCCCGGGCACGGGTAAGCAACCCGTCCACCTCGACGTGGATCCGGTCCGGTTCGATCCTCGGCGGGGAACCGGGGAAATGCTGGCCTGGGCGTGGAATCGACGTGCTCATCGCTGACCACGCTAGTGCATCGCCGACCCACCGGACACGCGGCACGACCGGATCAGGCCGCCGGGCTCCACGCCTCGATCGAGGACCGGGCCGAGTCGTTCACCCCGACGACACGTTCGAACTCCGGGTTCGCCCACGCCACCGGAAGCACGGCCCGCAGCGCCGCCATCGGGTCGACCGGTCCGGTCGTCTCGAGGTGCAGGTCGCGCCCGTCGGCGGTCGCGGTCCACCACACGTCGAAACCGACACGCAGTGTCTCGACATCGGCGTCGAGGCAGCTCAGCGAGTCCGCGACATAGGTGGGCCGCTGGGACACCGGTGCCCGCAGCAGGTCGGCGACGGTACTCACGCCGGTGAGCACCAGCAGCGAATCGGCGCCGACGGCGACCGCACCCTCGATGTCCGTGTCGAGGCGGTCACCGACGACGAGCGGCCGGCCGGCGGCGCTGCGAGAGATCGCATCCTCGAGCAGCGGTGCAGCGGGCTTGCCCGCCACCACCGGTTCCGCCCCGGTTGCCGACCGCACCGCGGCGACCATCGAACCGTTGCCCAGCACCAGGCCGCGTTCCGTCGGCAGCGTGGAGTCGACGTTGGTCGCCACCCACAACGCGCCCGACCGGATCGCGAGAGTCGCCTCGGCGAGGATCGGCCAGCCCGTGTCGGGGGAATGCCCCTGCACGACGGCGACCGGTCGCTCGTCCGCAGACCGCACCGGCGTCAGTCCGACGCCGGAGATCTCCTCGGCAAGCGCCTCGGTTCCCACCACGAGGACCGGGGAACCGGCGGGGACACGTTCGGCAAGCAGGCGCGCCGCCGACTGCGAACTGGTCACCACGGTGGACTCGTCGGCCGGGAAGCCCAGGTCGCGCAGGTGCGCGGCCACGTCGCCGGGCCGGCGGCTGGCGTTGTTCGTGACGTAGAACAACCGGTCGCCACCGACGGTCAACGCGTCCACGGCCCCGGGAACGGGATCGGCGCCGCGGTAGACGGTGCCGTCGAGGTCGAGCAGCAGCACGTCGTACACCGACCGCAACGGCGTCGCCCCAGCCGTCGTCGCGGTCCGGGCCTCCGCTGCTACAGATCCTCGGTCGGTCACAGATCCTCGCCGGTCAGTTCCGCCACCCGTTCCTCGGCGTCGGTGTCACCGTCGAGGTCGGCGGCGGCCGCGTTGAGGAACCACTTGACGCCGTCCTTCGTACGACCGGCTGCCACCAGCGCATCCGCGTAAGCGTAGAACAGGCGTGCGGCAGCGATCCCGGTCCGGGAGTCGTCGAGGTCGGGGCTCTGCAGCGTCACGACGGCCTGATCGAACTGGCCGAGGTCCATGCGGGCACCCGCCACCACGATCCGCAGCTCACTGGCCTCGTCACCGGTCAGAGCGCGGGCTTCCTCACTGCGCCCGAGCTCGATGGCACGCTCCGGCCGGCCCAGGCCGCGTTCGCAGTCGGCCATCACGGCGAGCAGGCCGGGACCACCCGACATGCGGCGAGCGGCCCGCAGCTCGGAGAGGGCTTCGGCCCATTCACCCGCGTGGTACGCGGTGATACCCGCGGCCTCGCGAACGACGGCGATACGGCCTGCCCGCTGCCGGGCCGCCCGGGCGTGGGCGAGGGCGAGTCGCGGTTCGTCGTCGATGAGCTTGCCGGCCATCACCAGGTGCCGGGCGACGGTGTTCGCGTTCGACTTGTCCAGGCTCAGCAGGTCGCGACGGATCGTCGGATCCAGTTCCGACGCTTCGACATCCTCCGGCAGATCCGGCTCGTCCGGTCGAGCGTCCCGACGCTGCGGGGGCATGCCTTCGCGACCGCGAGCAGGGCCGAAACCACCCTCGCCACCGCGACGACGGGGTGCGCCGCCGTCGCGACGGTCGGGACCCTGATCTCGGCTGCCACGGTCGTCGCGAGGGCCACGGTCGCGGCCATCACCGCTCCGACGGTCGCCGCGGTTGTACTCAGGCCGGTCGCCACGGGGGCGATCGTCGCCACCGCGACGATCGTCGCGACCGCGCTCCCCACGACCGTGTTCGGGACGCTCACCACGAGGGCGGTCCCCGAAGCTACCGCGACGGTCGTCGCCTGCCCGACGGTCGTCGCCGTAGCGGTTGGGCCGATCGCCGCCGCGACCCTGCCGGTTGTCACCGGTTCCGCTCTGGCGGCGATCACCCCGGTCGTCGCGACGACGGTCGCTGCCCTGACGCGCATCGTCTCCGCGATACGGCGGACGGCCCTCACCGCTGCGCCCGTAGCGTCCCCGTTCGCCCTCGCCGTGACGACGGTCGCCCGGGGACGAACCCTGCCGGCGATCGTCGCCCTGACGGTCGCTGCGCGGAGCCTGCCGGCGATCGTCGCTGCGACCGGAACGGTTCTCGTCCCGGCGCCGGTCCCGATTGTCGTCGCGTCCCGACCGCGGGGTGGATCCTCCGCCCCGGAAGGATCGACGCTCACCGCTGTTGTCGGACACAGAAAAATCCTTTCACGAAAAAACACGAAAGGGGACCCAGTAAGTGGGTCCCCTTTCGGTAACGGGTGTTCGGCGGTGTCCTACTCTCCCACACCCTGTCGAGTGCAGTACCATCGGCGCAGACAGGCTTAGCTTCCGGGTTCGGAATGGGACCGGGCGTTTCCCTGTCGCTATGGCCGCCGTAACTCTATGAAACAGTAACCACGCAGACCCCCGACCGATGAACCGCCGCAACGGAATCGATCGGTGCCTGAGTGTGTTGTTTCAGATACCGCACAGTGGACGCGTAGCTTCTTTGTGGTAAGTCCTCGGCCTATTAGTACCAGTCACCTCCACACATTACTGTGCTTCCAGTTCTGGCCTATCAACCCGGTGGTCTGCCGGGGGCCTTACCCCCTCGAGGGGGTGAGAAACCTCATCTTGGAACAGGCTTCCCGCTTAGATGCTTTCAGCGGTTATCCCTTCCGAACGTAGCCAACCAGCAGTGCCCCTGGCGGGACAACTGGCACACCAGAGGTTCGTCCGTCCCGGTCCTCTCGTACTAGGGACAGCCTTCCTCAAGTTTCTAACGCGCGCGGCGGATAGAGACCGAACTGTCTCACGACGTTCTAAACCCAGCTCGCGTGCCGCTTTAATGGGCGAACAGCCCAACCCTTGGGACCTACTCCAGCCCCAGGATGCGACGAGCCGACATCGAGGTGCCAAACCATCCCGTCGATATGGACTCTTGGGGAAGATCAGCCTGTTATCCCCGGGGTACCTTTTATCCGTTGAGCGACACCGCTTCCACATGCCGGTGCCGGATCACTAGTCCCGACTTTCGTCCCTGCTCGACCTGTCAGTCTCACAGTCAAGCTCCCTTGTGCACTTGCACTCGACACCTGATTGCCAACCAGGCTGAGGGAACCTTTGGGCGCCTCCGTTACATTTTGGGAGGCAACCGCCCCAGTTAAACTACCCACCAGGCACTGTCCCTGAACCAGATCATGGTCCGAGGTTAGATGTCCAATACGATCAGAGTGGTATTTCAACAACGACTCCACAACCACTGGCGTGGCCGCTTCACAGTCTCCCACCTATCCTACACAAACCGAACCGAACACCAATACCAAGCTATAGTGAAGGTCCCGGGGTCTTTTCGTCCTGCCGCGCGTAACGAGCATCTTTACTCGTAATGCAATTTCGCCGAGTCTGTGGTTGAGACAGCAGAGAAGTCGTTACGCCATTCGTGCAGGTCGGAACTTACCCGACAAGGAATTTCGCTACCTTAGGATGGTTATAGTTACCACCGCCGTTTACTGGGGCTTAAATTCTCAGCTTCGCCACCGAAATGGCTAACCGGTCCTCTTAACCTTCCAGCACCGGGCAGGCGTCAGTCCGTATACATCGTCTTACGACTTCGCACGGACCTGTGTTTTTAGTAAACAGTCGCTTCTCTCTGGTCTCTGCGACCACCCCCAGCTCGGAGTGCAAGACTCGTCACCAGGGCCGGTCCCCCTTCTCCCGAAGTTACGGGGGCATTTTGCCGAGTTCCTTAACCACAGTTCTCTCGATCGCCTTGGTATTCTCTACCTGACCACCTGTGTCGGTTTGGGGTACGGGCCGTGTGAAAGCTCGCTAGAGGCTTTTCTCGGCAGCATAGGATCATGGAATTCCCCTCAACGGGTACGCATCACCTCTCAGGCACATGAGACGCGGATTTGCCTACGTCTCGCCCTACAGGCTTACACCGGTATTACCACTGACCGGCCCCACTACCTTCCTGCGTCACCCCATCGCTTGACTACTACAGCCGGGGTCGTGCGCAGCCACATCCGGCCTCCCGAAGGAGGTCCATCCGCTTTTGGGCACTTAGCACAACTGATTCGCCACTGGGCGCGTTCACACGGGTACGGGAATATCAACCCGTTGTCCATCGACTACGCCTGTCGGCCTCGCCTTAGGTCCCGACTCACCCTGGGCGGATTAACCTGGCCCAGGAACCCTTGGTCATTCGGCGGACGAGTTTCTCACTCGTCTTTCGCTACTCATGCCTGCATTCTCACTCGTGCAGCCTCCACACCTGGATCACTCCGGCGCTTCCCTGGCTGCACGACGCTCCCCTACCCATCCACACACCTGGCTCCCCTCCCGTAGGAGAAAAGCGGGCTTATGCGAATGCCGCGGCTTCGGCGGTGTACTTGAGCCCCGCTACATTGTCGGCGCAGAACCACTTGACCAGTGAGCTATTACGCACTCTTTCAAGGGTGGCTGCTTCTAAGCCAACCTCCTGGTTGTCTCAGCGATCCCACATCCTTTTCCACTTAGTACACGCTTAGGGGCCTTAGCCGGCGATCTGGGCTGTTTCCCTCTCGACTACGAAGCTTATCCCCCGCAGTCTCACTGCCGCGCTCTCACTCACCGGCATTCGGAGTTTGGCTGATTTCGGTAAGCTTGTGGGCCCCCTAGACCATCCAGTAGCTCTACCTCCGGTGAGAAACACGCGACGCTGCACCTAAATGCATTTCGGGGAGAACCAGCTATCACGGAGTTTGATTGGCCTTTCACCCCTACCCACAGCTCATCCCCTCAGTTTTCAACCTAAGTGGGTTCGGGCCTCCACGACGTCTTACCGTCGCTTCACCCTGGCCATGGGTAGATCACTCCGCTTCGGGTCTAGAACATGCCACTACGAACGCCCTATTCGGACTCGCTTTCGCTACGACTACCCCACACGGGTTAACCTCGCGACATGCCACTAACTCGCAGGCTCATTCTTCAAAAGGCACGCCATCACCCCCAGTGACAAGTCACTCGAAGGCTCTGACGGATTGTAAGCGCACGGTTTCAGGTACTATTTCACTCCCCTCCCGGGGTACTTTTCATCTTTCCCTCACGGTACTAGTCCGCTATCGGTCACCAGGGAGTATTCAGGCTTATCGGGTGGTCCCGACAGATTCACACCAGATTTCACGGGCCCGGTGCTACTTGGGTATTCACATCGACAGTCACCATGTTTTCGTCTACGGGATTCTCACCCTCTACGACAGGCCGTTCCAGACCATTTCGACTAACACGATGATTTCTTACTGTCGGCCGGTCCGGCAGAACCGACACAATGAACCCCACAACCCCACGACCACAACCCCTGCCGGGTATCACATGACCATGGTTTAGCCTCTTCCGCTTTCGCTCGCCACTACTCACGGAATCACATGTTGTTTTCTCTTCCTGTGGGTACTGAGATGTTTCACTTCCCCACGTTCCCTCCACACACCCTATATATTCAGATGCGGGTAACACGACATCACTCGTGCTGGGTTTCCCCATTCGGAAATCCTCGGATCACAGCTCGGTTGACAGCTCCCCGAGGCATATCGCAGCCTCCCACGTCCTTCATCGGCTCCTGGTGCCAAGACATCCACCGTACGCTCATAAACACTTACAACAAAGATGCTCGCGTCCACTGTGCAGTTCTCAAACAACACACAACACCCACTACTCACCCCCACCACCCGGCAGAAGATTTGATGAGCATCGTCGCTGAAAAAACACTCGCGTGTTCCCTCAGGACCCAACAGTGCACCGATATAACCACCGCACATCACCACAGAGGATGACGCATTCGCGATGATGATTGTCAGCGTTCCACCCATGAGCTTCTGCCGTTCCACATGTGGGAACGAAACAGTCTCTGCCCGAGACGAATCCACCTGTGTGGACCCTCGCCGGGAGAAGTGCTCCTTAGAAAGGAGGTGATCCAGCCGCACCTTCCGGTACGGCTACCTTGTTACGACTTCGTCCCAATCGCCGATCCCACCTTCGACGGCTCCCTCCCACAAGGGGTTAGGCCACCGGCTTCGGGTGTTACCGACTTTCATGACGTGACGGGCGGTGTGTACAAGGCCCGGGAACGTATTCACCGCAGCGTTGCTGATCTGCGATTACTAGCGACTCCGACTTCACGGGGTCGAGTTGCAGACCCCGATCCGAACTGAGACCGGCTTTAAGGGATTCGCTCCACCTCACGGTATCGCAGCCCTCTGTACCGGCCATTGTAGCATGTGTGAAGCCCTGGACATAAGGGGCATGATGACTTGACGTCGTCCCCACCTTCCTCCGAGTTGACCCCGGCAGTCTCCTGCGAGTCCCCAACATTACTTGCTGGCAACACAGGACAAGGGTTGCGCTCGTTGCGGGACTTAACCCAACATCTCACGACACGAGCTGACGACAGCCATGCACCACCTGTATACCGACCACAAGGGAAACCCCATCTCTGAGGCGATCCGGTATATGTCAAACCCAGGTAAGGTTCTTCGCGTTGCATCGAATTAATCCACATGCTCCGCCGCTTGTGCGGGCCCCCGTCAATTCCTTTGAGTTTTAGCCTTGCGGCCGTACTCCCCAGGCGGGGCGCTTAATGCGTTAGCTACGGCACGGATCCCGTGGAAGGAAACCCACACCTAGCGCCCACCGTTTACGGCGTGGACTACCAGGGTATCTAATCCTGTTCGCTACCCACGCTTTCGCTCCTCAGCGTCAGTTACTGCCCAGAGACCCGCCTTCGCCACCGGTGTTCCTCCTGATATCTGCGCATTTCACCGCTACACCAGGAATTCCAGTCTCCCCTGCAGTACTCAAGTCTGCCCGTATCGCCTGCAAGCCCGCAGTTGAGCTGCGGGTTTTCACAGACGACGCGACAAACCGCCTACGAGCTCTTTACGCCCAGTAATTCCGGACAACGCTCGCACCCTACGTATTACCGCGGCTGCTGGCACGTAGTTGGCCGGTGCTTCTTCTGCAGGTACCGTCACTTGCGCTTCGTCCCTGCTGAAAGAGGTTTACAACCCGAAGGCCGTCATCCCTCACGCGGCGTCGCTGCATCAGGCTTTCGCCCATTGTGCAATATTCCCCACTGCTGCCTCCCGTAGGAGTCTGGGCCGTGTCTCAGTCCCAGTGTGGCCGGTCGCCCTCTCAGGCCGGCTACCCGTCGTCGCCTTGGTAGGCCATTACCCCACCAACAAGCTGATAGGCCGCGGGCTCATCCTGCACCAGTAAACCTTTCCACCAAAAACCATGCAGTCCTTGGTCATATCCGGTATTAGACCCAGTTTCCCAGGCTTATCCCGAAGTGCAGGGCAGATCACCCACGTGTTACTCACCCGTTCGCCACTAATCCACCCAGCAAGCTGGGCTTCATCGTTCGACTTGCATGTGTTAAGCACGCCGCCAGCGTTCGTCCTGAGCCAGGATCAAACTCTCCGTTAAAGACTCTCGAT